>CAWALG010000027.1:0-226358 GCA_963782815.1 uncultured Acidobacteriota bacterium
GGATCATGGCGTGTCTTCAATCCTCCTACACGCAGTACTTCAACCGGCGTCATGGGCGGGTCGGCCATCTGTTCCAGGGGCGGTACAAGGCATTCCTGGTCGAGAAGGACCGGTATGCGCTGGCGCTGCTGCGGTACATCCACGAGAACCCGGTGAAGGCGGGAGTGGCGGCGACGGCTCGGGCGTATCGGTGGTCGAGCGATCGCGACTACCGGAGGGGGCGGGGGCCCGAGTGGCTGGATGTGGATCGGTTGCTGCCGATGCTCGGACGCACCCGCCCGGTGGCGTTGCGAAACTACCGCTGGCTGATGCGGGAGGCGGAGGCGGAATCCTACGAGGACGTTTCGAGCTGGGGGCAGGCGGTCAAGGGGGATCGGGCGTTTGCCGATCGGGTGTTGCAGGCGGCGGGAGAGCCGCCCGTCGTGCCTCGGTTGAGCGTGGCCGCGGTCGCCCGGGAAGTGGCCGCGTTGGAGGGGATCAAGCCAGCGGAGATGACGGGCATCGGTCGAAGTCGCCGGGCGTCCCGAGCGCGGCTCCTGGCGGCCTGGGCAGGGCGGGAGTGCGGGGCGATCTCGGTGGCCAGGACGGCGAAGTACTTCCTCCGCGACACCTCGACGTTCGCCAAGGGCCTGGACAGGTTAGAGGAGACCATGCGGACGGACGCCGGCCTCCGAAAGCGCGCCGAACGGCTGAGAGAGACACTCGACGCCAAGCGTAATACCACAAGCCACGACTGACCCCGTCCTCACTGCCAGGGAATAGCCAGGCGGCGGACCGGTCCTGTACCCGGCAAGGCTGTCCCCGCGACGTAATACACCGATACACGATTGACCCAGTCACATTCCGTCGATAACCCTACGGGAGGATCGGGCGGGCGGAGACCACCGTCACTGGACGGCCGTGGATCTCCAGGGTCGCGGCGACGGCAGCGTGATCGGACGGCCAGATCAGGGTCACGCCGTTGGAGATCTTGTCCGTCGCGGCATTGTTTCCGAGAAGGTCGATCCCGAGTGTTCCGAAAACATCGGAGCCGCGGTAGAGCACGAGATCGAGGCGACCCTCGTCGTCGGAAGCGGCCGGGAGCGTCGGCGAGGTCAGGAGCTCGTCGGCGCAACACGTGCTGACCTGTGGCTTTGGGGGGTTCGCCTGGAGCCAGGCATCGGCGAAGCCGCCGGACCTCAAGAGGCTGTAGGCGCCGGTCGTGGCATCGCCGTTGGCGTTGGAATTGCCGTCGGCGACCAGGATGACCGGGAAGGGTCGTATTGGCGGGCCCGGCCAGGAGCTCCAGCGCCTGGGCCTCGCGGATCGCGTTCGAGGGATCGACCGGCCCCGGAAGGACCTCCTCGAAATGGGTCGTGATGAAACGGAAATCCTTGCCGCGGACCTTCGCGTCCACCGATGCCCATCCCCTCGTCTCGGTGAAGGTGAACGTGGGGTTGATCGGGACCACGAGATTCGTTTTGTAGTGCCCGGTCTGCGCGTTCGAGAGCTGCAGCTCGGATACCCTCAGGTCGGTCCTCGCGAGAAGGACTTCCCGGTCCGTCAGCCGGATGTCGGAGACGATGCCGAGGGCGGCGTTCGCCGTTGAGAGGAATCCCGGCATCTCGACGTCGGTGCCGCGTTCCTCGGCGACGACCGAATAGTGCAAACCCCTCGCCGCGAGGGCATCGAGGAGGATTTGCACGAAGTCATACTCGACGCGGTCGGCGTTTCCCATCACGGAGTCCGAGGGAGTCTGACTGCGCCAAAGAGCCGCTTCCTGCAGCCCGATCAGGTCCGGTTGCGCCTGCTCGACCTCGCGGGCGATGCCGGTGGCTCGAGCCGGAAAGTTCGTAAAGCCCACCTTGTTCCAGATCTCCGAAACCGCCGCGATGATCGCCGCGGAATCTCCCGAGAGCGCCGCGGTGATCGCCGGCAGGAAATTCGCGCCGGAATAGAGGTTGCGGGTCATGACATGGACGGTCCTCTGATCGTTCGCGAGGGGCAGCGGCGCCGCCGCGGCCGGCACGGCGATCGTGAGCACGGCAAGCGTTAGCCCGAGAAGCGATATCCGATGGACAGCCCGGCGAGACTTCATGACTGACTCCTTTCCCCGGAGCGACCTTACGACGCTTCAAGGGAGTCAGCAAGATCCGGGCCCTCCCTTTCCGCGGCGAGAGATAGGAAGGGGTCAGGCTTGAAAACCGGGCATTAGCCGCTTAACCGCCCGATTTTCAAGCCTGACCCCAGTTGTCCGCACACTCTGGAGGGAAGCGATCGGCCGACTTTGCGGCATCCGCGCGACGGTATCTGCGATAACGTGCGCGCATGAAAAAGCTCGCCGGTCTTTTGCTCTTTGCCGCACTTCCCGCCTTCGCCCAGACCCCGGCGCCCGCCACGGGCGAACGGATGGCCGCTGACACGCCGAAGACGACCGTCCTCGGCAACACGTTCATCGCTCCGGAAGGATGGACCCTCAGGGTCGAAGGACCGGCGACGATCCTGCAGGCGCCGGAAGGGGATTCGTGGATCGCCCTCGTGGACGTCGACGCGAAGGACGCCGACGCGGCCGTTGCCGCCGCGTGGGCGGCCTATAAGCCCGACGCGAAGTGGCCCCTGAAGGTCACGACGGAGGCTCCCGACCGGGACGGCTGGTCGAAGCGGCGCGGGTACGACTACCAGACGTCGCCCAACGAGAAGAGGGGCGTCTCCGCCGGCGCGCGGTTCGCCAACGGCCACTGGACCGTCGTGATCTACGACATGACCGACGCGGTCGGCGAGAAGCGCGGCGCCCAGGTCGCGCTCGTCCTCGGGAGGCTGCTGCCGAAAGGCTACGTGCGGGAGACTTTCGCGGGTAAGACGCCGCACAAGCTCGACGCGGCGCGCGTGGCCGAGCTTGGCAAGTTCGTGCAGACGGGAATGAAGGAGCTCGGCGTCCCCGGGGTCGGCGTCGGGATCGTCCAGGACGGCAAAGTCGTCTTCGCCGGCGGCTTCGGCGTGAAGGATCTGGGCAAGCCCGCGCCCGTGGACGCGGATACGGACTTCATGATCGCGTCGAACACGAAAGCGCTCACGACGCTGCTCCTCGCCCGCCTCGTCGCCGAGGGGAAGCTCACCTGGGACACGCCCGTCACGAGCGTCCTTCCGTCCTTCAAGCTGGGCGATGCCGACACGACGCGCCAGGTGAAGATCCGCCAGCTGATCTGCGCCTGCACCGGCCTGCCGCGGCAGGACCTCGAGTGGCTGTTCCAGTTCCAGGGCGTCACGCCGGAAGGGGCGATGGCGACGCTCGCCACGATGCAGCCGACGACCAAGTTCGGCGAGATGTTTCAGTACTCGAATCCCATGGCCGGCGCCGCCGGATTCACGGCCGGCCACGTTCTCTACCCGAGCATGGAGCTCGGCGCCGCCTACGACAAGGCGATGCAGACCCAGGTCTTCGACCCGCTCGGCATGAAATCCACGACCTTCGACTACGCGAAGGCGCTCGCGGGCGACCATGCCGTGCCGCACTCGCCCGACGTCGACGGCAAGACCGCGCACGCGGTGATGGAGCTCAACTACGCCGTCATCCCGCTCCGGCCGGCGGGCGCTGCCTGGAGCGACGTTCGCGACATGCTGCGGTACATCCAGATGGAGCTCGACCAGGGCAAGCTCCCCGACGGCAAGACGTACATCGCGAAAGAGCCGCTCCTCGAGCGGCGCGTGGCCCAGGTGCCGATCGGGAAGGACGAGACCTATGGGATGGGGCTCATGGTCGACACGACCTACGAGATTCCGGTCGTGCACCACGGCGGCGACATGATCGGCTTCCACAGCGACATGATGTGGCTGCCCGGCCAGAATGTCGGCGCCGTCATCCTGACCAACGCGGATCCCGGATGGATTCTCCGAACGCAGTACCGGCGCAAGCTCCTCGAGGTCCTCTACGACGGCAAGCCCGAGGCGGACGCGCAGGTCGCGTCCCGGGGGAAGACGTTCTACGAGGAGCTCGCGGCCGAGCGCAAGCTCATGACGGTGCCGGCCGACCCGGCCGAAGGCGCCAGGCTCGCGCCGAAGTACACGAACCCGGCGCTCGGCGACATCGTCGTGACGCACCCCGACGGAACGACGGTCTTCGACTTCGGGGAGTGGAAGAGCCTGATGGCCTCCCGAAAGAACCCCGACGGCACCATCTCGTTCCTGACCATCCGGCCCGGAGGAGAGGGGTTCGAGTTCGTCGTCGGATCCGGTCCGAAGAAGACGCTCATCATCCGCGACGGCCAGCACGAGTACGTCTTCGACGCCGTGTAGAGCGACGTGGGGGCAACGAGCGGCGGGAGATCTTTCGCGACGACCAGGACCGGGAGCGATTCCTGGCGACGCTCGGTCGCTCAAGAGATGGGGTCAGGCTCTGTGAACCCATCGTGTACCCGACGTCGTACTTCGGCACGACCGGCGGCCGAGCGTTCTACGCCTCAGGATCGGCGAGAATAGCCGACGGTTGAAAGCGACACGCAGATCGGCACGTTCAATGGGAAGGCTTGGGGTCAGGCTTACGCATCGCATATTAGCTTGACCTGGTCAGTCTGGAGGCAAAGGGGGTCAACGGTACAGACCGGGGACATAAGAAGTAAGTCGGGTCGGTCTTGTACTTGGTACTTCCAACCACCGTCACCAGAGTGTGGGCGCGGGATACTGGCGCAACGCCTCGTCTGGGGTTACGAGGACCAATCCGCCGAGAAGCGCCTGCGCGACGAGGATTCTGTCGAAGGGATCGCGGTGGAGATCGGGGAGCCTGGCGACGTGGAGGGCCGCCGCCTCGTCAATGTCGAGGCGGTCGATGCCGTGCGCGTCGCGCGCCTGTGGAACGAATCGGTCAGGTGTCTCCGGAAGTGGCAAGCGTCCGAGCCGGTGCTTGACCGCGATCTCCCAGGCTGAAGCCGCGCTCAGGTACACCTCGTTGCCGGGATCGGCGAAGGCCTGACGAGCCCGCGCGGAAAGTTCCGGCGCTCCGCCCACGACCCAGAGGAAGGTGCAGGTGTCGAGAAGCAGCCGCAAGCTTTTGACTAGCTCCCCTCGAAGGAATCCACGATCTCGGCGGGCAGCGGCTCGAAGAAGGCCGGCGGAATCCGGAGGCCCTTGACCAGGCCGATCGGCCGCCGCTTGCGGCGCGTCGAGGGAAGCGCGCGCAGTTCCGCCACGGGCACATTGCGCCGGCAGATCACTACCGGCCCACCGCTTTCGACCTCGTCCAAAAGGGCGGATAGCCTGGCCTTGGCCTCATGGACATTGACCTTCTTCATGACCATATACTGGACCAACTCTAGAGTCCAGTCAAGCTGATCGAAGAACGGTTTCGCCTGCGGCTGACCCCCCAGCTCCCGCGACCGACCTTCCCCAGCTCCGAGAGCGGTTAGGCGGTTTAGCCGCCGGCGATGGCGCCCAGAATGATGAATGGCTCGGCGCCCTGGACAACCGAGGTGGGGAGGGGGGTGTTCGGGGAGTCGTGGGAGAGGTCCTCGGAGCAGGCGAAAAAGCGGATGAAGGCTCGGCGGTCGTGGGTCACGTGGTCGCGGATCGTGACCCCGGCCCTGTGAGGTCGATCCTCGCCGGTGTCGACATCGTGCTCGGGCCGCGAGGATCAGGATCGGCGAGAATAGCCGACATTGAAAGCGGTCCGATCCGTGTCTCCCGGGCCGAAGAAGCCGCCTCCCGCGTCGTGGCGGTGGGCCGTGCTCGTCGCGATCAGCGTCGCGATGTTCGGCAACTACTACGCTTACGACTCGATCGGGCCGGTCGCGGACTCGCTGCAGCGGCTTCTTCACTTCAGCGACACGCAGATCGGCACTTTGAACGCGATCTACAGCCTCCCGAACATCATCATGGTTCTGGTGGGAGGCGTGATCGTGGACCGCTTCGGCACGCGCCTCTCCACACTCGTCTTCGCCGCGACCTGCCTGGTGGGCGCCGTGCTCACGGCCGTCTCCCCGCTCTTTCCCATCATGGCGGCCGGGCGGCTGATCTTCGGCCTCGGCGCGGAATCCATGATCGTCGCCATCACCGTCGCGATCGGCCAGTGGTTCGTCGGGCGGCAGCTCGGGTTCGCGTTCGGCATCAACCTGAGCATCGCCCGGGCGGGGTCCTACAGCGCGGACATGTCCACGACCTGGTTCCGGCGGCTCTACGATCTGGGCTGGCAGCCGCCGCTCTGGCTCGCGGCCGGGTTTGCCGCCACGTCCGTGGCCGCCTGCGCCGTCTACTACTTCCTCGAGCGCGGCGCCGAGCGGCGCTTCGACCTCGGCGAGAAGAAGTCCGCCGATCGCATCGTCTGGGCGGATCTCTGGCGCTTCGACCGCTCCTACTGGTACGTCGTGGGGCTGTGCGTCACGTTCTACTCCGTGATCTTCCCCTTCCGCAGCACCTTCGCGATCAAGTACTTCCAGCACGCGCACGGCCTGTCGCTGCAGGAAGCGGGGCAGTTGAACGCTTACGTCTTCCTCGCCGCGATCTTCGCGACGCCGGCATTCGGGTTCATGGTGGACCGCGTCGGCCGCCGCGCCGCCTTCATGGCCCTCGGCTGTTTCCTGCTCGCGGCGGTCTTCCCGATCCTCGCCTACACGAAGCTCAATCTGTGGGTCGGGACCGTGTTCATCGGCATCGCGTTCTCGCTCGTGCCCGCCGTGCTGTGGCCGGCGGTGCCGTACCTCGTCGCCCCGAACCGCCTCGGCACGGCGTACGGCCTGATGACGATGCTCGAGAACATCGGGATGACGATCTTCAATCTCGGGGCGGGGGCGTTGAACGACGCGAACCGGGCCGGGCCGGCCAACCCGAGCGGCTACACGCCGATGCTGTGGATGTTCTTCGTCCTGAGCCTCCTCGGTTTCGGGTTCGCCTACGCGCTGCGAGCGCGGGAGACGGGTCCGCGCGGACACGGGCTGGAATCCGCTCGCGCCGGCGCTCCGCAGTAGCGTCGCGGAATGTAGGGGAGGGGCTTGCCCCTCCCGCGGGCGGCCCAAGGGCCGCCCCTACAGCATGCGAGGTATCGGACCACGCCGAATGAGATCAGGCTATAATTCTGGCTAGAATGTGAGGTGGGCGGGATGCGATTCGCGAGCGTTGCCGAGTTGAAGGATCGACTTTCTGAGTATCTCGTTCGAGCGCGCAAGAAGGGGGAGCCGATCGTCGTGACTCGCCACGGGAAGCCGTACGCTCTGATCCAGCCGCTCGAGGAAGAGGACCTGGAGGAACTGGACTGGAAGAAGCTCGCGGAGAAGCGCCTGCGCGACGCCTGGAAGGGCGAGGACGATGCCCTCTACGACTACTTATAGGCGTGGACAGGTCGTCGTCGTCACCGTTCCGTTCACGGGCCAGGGCGGCGCCAAGCTGCGGCCCGCGGTGGTCGTGAGCGCGGAGACGTTTCATCGAAGACTTCGGGACGTGATCGTCTGTCCGATCAGCAGCCAGCCTCGCTACTTCGAAAGGCCCGGGCGCGGCGACCGGCCGCTTTCGAAATGGGCGGCAGCAGGGCTTCGCTTCCCGAGCACCGTGCGGATTTCCAACATCCTGGCGGTGGACAAGACGCTCTTTCGGCGTGTTCTGGGCCGGCTCGCTCCGGAAGATCTTCGAAGCGTCGAATCGGCGCTCCGAGACGCCCTCGGTCTTCGGTGACGGCCGGGGTGTCCTAAACGCCGAGGGATCCGTCACTTTCAAGAAGAGTGCCGCAGGTCCTACGGGGTTCAACGAGTTCGATTCGAGCTTGACGAGGCTTGATCTGAGTCGGCGTAAGCGGGTGGCTCGACTGAAGAAAGCAGATGGCCTGCAGGGTGTGAGACGACGGAAAGGTTTACGAACGACAGTACGGTGTCCGGAGGCCTGTCCGGCAACGGATCTGGACGAGCGAGGGATCTACGTTCCTTTCCCCAACACGCAGGGCCCGTCTCACCGACAACGGACGCGGGCGGGATTCCTCTATCTCTCCGAGGTCCTGGATGCCTGGAGCCGGAAGGTGGAGGGCTGGGCGATGGCGACACAACTGAGGACCGAGCTCGACCTCGACGCGCTGGAGATGGCGCTTCACAGCGACGACCGACCGATGTTGCCAACATCCGATGACGGAACCCAGTACACCCGACGCCCGGAAAGCGACGCCGGAAGCGGGCCTAGGGGTTTTAAACAGCATTACGAGAGGCGGGCGGGCGCAAGGCCCGCCCCTACGGCACGCGGCGAACCGGTCCGTGTCTCCCGGGCCGAAGAACCCGCCTCCCGCGTCGTGGCGGTGGGCCGTGCTCGTCGCGATCAGCGTCGCGATGTTCGGCAACTACTACGCATACAACCGTCGCCGCAAGCGGGTCGGCCATCTGCTTCCGTGGCGATTCAAGGCGATCCTCCTGGACCCGTTGAATCTCATGCCGGCCTGGGCGTATCGTCACGCGTGTTTCGGCTCACTGCCGACACCTCGCCCAATCCGCCCTGGCAGCGGACCCGGCAGTCGAGTCGGAAAGGTGCGCGCTCTGGCGTGACGCTCGAGGAGGTGCATGGCCGGGAACCTGAATTCGGGGAAGGCCCCCCGGCACGCGGCCGGGCTCGCGAAGAAGGCCGTCGGGGCAGGCGGGGCATCCCGCCTGAAGGACAAGCTCGTCGATGTCATCCAGAACGCGGCTCGCCTCGAAGCGCTGCGGCGCACTTCTCTTCTCGACTCCCCGCCCGAGGAGGCATTCGACCGGCTGACGCGCCTGGCCGCGACGGTGCTCCACGTGCCGGTGGCGCTCGTCTCGCTGGTGGACAGCGATCGGCAGTTCTTCAAGAGCCAGTGCGGGCTGTCCGAGCCGATCGCGTCCCTGCGTCAGACTCCTTTGACGAACGCGTTCTGCAAGCATGTCGTGGGATCGCGCGAGCCGCTCCTGGTGACGGACGCCCGGCGGGATCCCGTTGTCGGGCACGATCCTCCCGCCGAACTCGGGGTGGTCGCCTACGCGGGGGTCCCGCTCATCACCGCCGACGGACACGTCCTCGGCACGTTCTGCGTCGTGGACGGGCAGCCTCACGATTGGACGGAGGAGGAGATCGGGATCCTCCGGGTCCTCGCGACCTCCACGATGTCCGAGATCGAACTTCAGCGCCTCGTGAGCGAGCTCCGAGCCCTGACCGCGATCCAGCAGGGAGTCGTGAAGTCTCGGACCTCCGAGCTGTGGGCCTCCGAGGAGCGGCTGCGCGTCCTCCTCGACGTCAACAACGCGATCATGACCTGTCTCGACCGGGATTCCCTGTTCCTCGCGACCACGGACGCGCTGCGGCGTGTGATCCCGTTCGACCGGGCCGCGCTCCACCTCTACGACCCCTCCAGGGACATCTTCCGGGTGCTGGGTGTGACGGGCCCCGTGCCCTCGCCTCCCATCTTTCCGATCGGGACCGAATGGCCCCGGCAGGGAAGTCGCAACGGCTGGGTCCTCGATCACCGCAAGCCTCTCCTGACGGTGGACCTGCGGGAGCCCCCTTCGTTCCTCGAGCACGCCGCGCTGATCAAGGGGGGTCTTCTCTCCGCGGTTTCAGCTCCCATGATGATCAAAGGGAAAATCATAGGGACGGTGAACGTCGGGAGCCGCGAGGCCGGCCGGTACGGCGCGGGGCAGGCCTCGCTGCTCGCGGCGATCGCCGAGCAGGTCGCGCTGGCCATCGAGAACCTGCGTGCCTACGAGGAGATCGCCGCCCTCAAGGCGCGTCTCGAGCAGGAGAACGTCTACCTCCAGGAGGAGGTCCGGACGGAGGCCGCGTTCGGCGACGTCGTCGGCGAATCTCCGGCGATCCTCGGCGTCCTCGCGAGCGTGCGGAAGGTGGCGACGACCGATTCCACGGTGCTGGTGACCGGCGAGACAGGCACCGGAAAGGAATTGGTCGTCCGCGCGATCCACGATCTGAGCCGGCGCAAGGACAAGCTCCTCGTGAAGGTGAACTGCGCCGCCCTCCCGGCCGGCGTGATCGAAAGCGAGCTCTTCGGGCACGAGAAGGGGGCGTTCACCGGGGCGCTCATGCGCAAGATCGGCCGGTTCGAGCTGGCCAACCGGGGCACGCTCTTCCTCGACGAGGTCGGCGATCTTCCGTTGGAGCTGCAGGCGAAGCTGCTGCGCGTGTTGCAGGACGGCGAGTTCGAGCGCGTCGGCGGGACGCAGACGTTGAAGGTGGACGTGCGGCTGATCGCGGCGACGAACCGCGACCTCGAGCGCGCGGTGAGCGAGGAGCGCTTCCGGGCGGACCTCTATTACCGTTTGAACGTCTTCCCGATCGTCATCCCGCCCTTGAGAAAGCGGCTGCAGGACGTCCCGCGCCTCGCCCGGCATTTCGCGATGCTCTACGCGTCGAAGATGGGCAAGCGCGTGGGTCCTCCGGGCGCGGAGGTTCTGGAGCGGCTGTCCGCCTACTCCTGGCCCGGCAACGTGCGCGAACTGCAGAACGTCATCGAGCGGGCGGTCATCCTCTCGCCGGAGGGGCGCTTCGAGCTTGGCGTCCTCATGCCCGCGCCGGCCGGCGGGAGCCCGAAACAGCCGGAGCGCAACCTCGAGGACGTCGACCGTCAGCACATCCTCGCCGTTCTCGAGGAGACCGGCTGGCGGGTCAGCGGCGAGCGCGGCGCCGCCAGGATCCTCGGCCTCAAGCGAACGACCCTCGAGGCCCGCATGAAGAAGCTCCGCATCCTCCGCCCCTCCTGACCGAGACCGCGCGACAGGGGACGGCCCGCGTCCCGTAGGCCCGCACGCTAGCCCGCATAATTCACGAACGACTCCGGCCGTCCCGCGGATCTTTTCCGCCGGATACTTCGTCAGACCTCCTCTGCGATGCCCCGGCATCGCCGTCGTCGGTCTTCCTCGTCCCGACGAAAAATCTCTCGCGGGAACAAGGCGTACCTCGGCGGCACGCGGTCTCTGTGCAACAGCCCGCTTATCTCTCAACGAGATGCACGTGTTTCGGCCGGGTGTCCGTGAATTATCCGGGCGCCGGCTCCGCCGCGTGCCATCCCTTCGGCATTCTCCCAACAGATCGGCAGCCAATCCCTCGCGAGCTCCGCTCGATCCGCGGGCCCTCCGTCCGCGCAACCCGACTCCGTTCAGCCGCTTGCACTCGTTCGGAGCGGCGTGGAGAAGACCTGGCACCTCTCGTGCGATTTGACCGGCTGGCTCCGGGAGAGCAAGGAGGCCGATGTCATGTTACGGAAAAGATCAAGGACGGCTAAAGACGGGAATCCCCCGCGCGATGCCCGCCTAATTACCGGGATGAATACAAACAGACTCTCTAATCGGATCTTCACGCGAGCTTTACCTGTCCTCTTGCTGGCGACGCTGGCCGCTTCGCCCGCCGTGGCTCGCGCCGATACCGTGACGCTGCCCGTGGCTGTTTCCGCGGTCGGCCGCGGAGGAGTTCCCTTCGTTTCGGACGTCAGGATCTTCAACCTCTCCTACACGGACGTCCTGAACGTCACCGCGACCTTTCGGTTCAACGGACAGTCGGTCTCGTTCCAGCTGCGGCCGCGCGGCGCCAGGTCGTTCGACGACATCTGCGCCACTCTCTTCGGGGCATCGGGCGCGCTGGGCGCGATCGATTTCGAGACCGACGGGACAGAGGACCAGGTGGTCGTTACATCGCAGCTGCGGTCGCCGTCGCCCGACGGCGGTCACGTGGGGATGTTTGTCCCCGGATTGCCGCAGTCGGCATCGCATCCGGTGACCGCCCTGACGGGCCTCGTGAACGGAGATTCGCGCACGAACATCGGCGTCTACAATCCGAGCTCCGTCGCCATTACGGCCACGATTCGCCTGTTCGACGGGCCCGTGTTGCTGGGGACCGTGCCGGTGGCGCTGGGTCCCCACGCGGTCAACCAGTACAACGACATTTACAGGGCCGTGGGATTCGAGAGCCTCGTCAGGACCGACGGGTACGCGACGGTGCAGAACGATGACCCCCGGAGTCCTCTGTTTACGTACGCGGCCGAGGCCGATAACGCCTCCGGGGACTTGATCCTCGTCGTCGGCTCGCCGGACGTTCCTGCCCCGCCGGGATTCGAACCGCCGACTCCCGCGGCCACTCCCACGGCGGCCGTGACGGCTCCGCTTCCCACGGCGACCCCGACGCCGACTCCCACCGCGAGCCCGACGATCGTGGTGAACCTCGTCGCGACGGAATTCCAGTGGAACTTCAACGGCGGCGGTTCCAGCTTCGTGATGCACGTGGGCCAGACCTACGAGCTCCATATCAGCGACGGCGACCCCCGCGGCGCCGCTCCGCACGGCTTCGGCGGCGTGCCCGGACTCGGCCTGTCGGCACGGCTCCTTCAGGCCGGCGCGCCCGCCGTGATCGTCACGTTCACGCCGAACGCCAGCCAGACCGGCACGTTTCTGTTCGCCTGCGACCAGCCCAGCTGCGGAGCCGGGCACTCGAACATGCTCGCTTCGATTCAGGTAATCCCCTGAACATCGAACGCAGACCAGGGAGAACGGAACCATGAAACGGACCAGGATCCTGACCGGAGCCGCGTTCGGCCTGATCGCCGCCCTGAGCGTGACCCTCTTCGCCACGGAGAAGCGCGATGGACCTTCGGCTCTCTTCAATCAGTACTGCGCGAAGTGTCACGGCGAGGACGGGACCGGGAAGACGCCGAAGGGAAGGCAGTTGAGGGCGCGCGACTTCACGGACGCGGAGTGGCTTTCGGCCAAGAGCGACGCGGAAATGATCAAGACCATCACGGCCGGAGGCGAGGAAATGCCGGCCTTCGGCAAGACACTGACCGCGGCGCAGATCGAAAGCCTCATCAGGGACGACGTCCGCGGTTTCGCCAAAAGAAAATGAGAGAGCAAGCGGGTGCCACCCAACAGGCATGGGGAGCGCCGGGCTCCGCGCGCGCCGTTGCGAAGATTCTGACATGCCGATGCCCGCAGTACGAGGAGGTCCACGTGGTGTTGCGAATCACGCGCGAAGATGGATCACACCGCGCGACGTTGAGGCTCGAGGGGAGGGTCATCGCGCAGTGGGCCGCCCTCCTGGAGCGCGAATGCTCCGATCTTCTTCGATCCGGGGGCGCGGTGAGTCTCGATCTGGCGAGCGTCAGCTTCGTCGACCGGGCCGGCGTCGAAGCCCTCGAGCGGTTGAGCCGCTTGGGAATCGAGATCCGCTGCCGCTCCGGTCCAGTCGCTTGCGTGCTCGAGGGGGAAGGTATCCGGGTCACGCGAGACGCGGACAGTGCGGACGAAAACCTGCCCGGACAACGAAATTGGGATCGCCACTAACCCACAAACACTGAAGGAGGCTTGTATGAGAATTCTCAACGCGAGGGTCATCGGGTCGCTTTCCGTCCTGGCCATGCTCTCCGGTTCTGTCAGCACATCCGCCGGCAGGCCGCTCGACGCCCCTGAGTCTCTGCGTCCGCCCGCGGATCAAGCGCTGGTTCTCGAAACATTCGCCACCGGGGTACAGATTTACGAGTGTTCGGCCAGCAAGGATCAGCCGGACCGCTTCGAGTGGGTGTTCAAAGCGCCCGAGGCCGAGCTGGCCGACAGCACGGGCCGAAGGGTCGGCAAGCACTACGCGGGGCCGACCTGGGAATCGACCGACGGAAGCACGGTCGTCGGCGAAGCGAAGGCCCGCGACGCCGGTCCCGATCCGAACGCGATCCCCTGGCTGTTGCTCGGCGCGAAATCGAATTCAGGCGACGGCGTGTTCGGGCGAATCAGGAGCATCCAGCGTCTTCAGACCGCGGGCGGCAAAGCGCCTTCCGCGCCGTGCGGCCGCGACAACGCGCAGCAGGTCGCCCGCGTGCCCTACACCGCAACGTACTCCTTCTACGCGGCCAGGCCATGAGGCGGCCGCATTTCGGAAAGTGAGGCAATCGGGGTCAGCACCGGCTCGCGCAGAGATTCGATGTAACAAACGAGAAACCATAACAAAGGAGAAGAGATGAGAAGGGTATTTCCTGGCGTCCTGGTCCTCGCGTCGATCCTGGCCGCTCGAACCGCGGCTGCGGCTCCCTTCGTGTTTTCCACCGGCAATACGGACGGCAAGATGGCGATGGCCTCGCGCCCCGAGAACGGGCCGAACATCGAGATCGAGGCCGCGGACGATTTCGACCTGACGTCTCCGGTGAGCCTGACCAGCGCGACGTTCGTCGGGCTCGTTCCCTCGGGCTCCTCGATCGTCAAGGTGGACGTCGAGTTCTACAGGGTCTTTCCCCTGGATTCGGACACCGTCCGCACGATTCACGTTCTGACCCGCGCCAATTCCCCCTCCGACAACGCGCTCGCTTCCCGCGACTCCGCGGCAGGCACCCTGAGCTTCACGACGGCGGTTCTGAACCCGACCTTCACGGCCCTCAATTCCGTCTTGAACGGAATCCACCCGAGCCCGGGCCAGTTCACCGGCGGCGAAGGGGCGGTCTCGGGCCAGGAGGTCCAGTTCAACGTCACGTTGACGACTCCGCTTTCGCTCTCCCCCGGGCACTACTTCTTCATTCCGCAGGTCCAGTTGGATTCGGGTGACTTCTACTGGCTCTCGGCCCCCAGGCCGATCGTGCCGCCGGGCACGCCGTTCCCGGCTGGCGTCACCGACCTTCAGACCTGGATTCGCAACGAAGACCTCGCCCCGGACTGGTCGCGCGTCGGCGCCGACATCGTCGGCGCGGGCGCGTTCAACGGCACGTTCTCCCTCGCGGGCGAAGAGCTGACCCCGCTCACGCTCTCTCCCGCGCATCTTTTCATCGGCTTGAAGAACAGCGACGATCAGGGGACGCAGTTCGACGTGAAAACGGAGGTCCTGAAGAACGGGACCGCGGTCGCCTCGGGTCTCGAGCGGTGCGTCACGGGCGTGACACGAAACCCGCTGAAGGCGTCGGAAGCGGTGGTTGCCTTCGATGCGTTCCCCGATGTCTTCTTCACGACCGGAGACGTGCTGGCACTGAGGGTCTCGACCCGGGTCGGAACAAACCCGGACGACACCAAGTGCTCCGGCCCCGGGGGAAGCCACAACAACGCGGTCGGCCTGCGTCTCTATTACGACTCCGGCAGCCGCGACTCCCGTTTCGACGCGGCGATCTCGCCGGAACCCAACGAGGACCTGTTCCTGCATTCGGACGGCAACTCGTGCAACAACGCTCCGAGCTCCGGCGTCACGACGCGGTTCCTGGACGGGAGCGCGCCGATCGCCGCGAGCGCGAAGTGCAAGGACTCCGGCGGCATCAACTTCGCGAAAGGAAACCCCTTCTCTGAAATCGGGACCTGGAGCCTGGCGCCCCGGCCGTAGCCGGGTGCCTTCTTGATCACGTCGCCGGATTCGAGAGATCGGCGCTCAATTGCGGCAATCGTGCCGAATTCGAGTCCGGCCCCGCGACCGGCACTATTAGAGATGGAGAGAATCATGTTACGGAGATCGCTACTGGCATTCCTGGTCGGGCTGGTCCCCTGTCTGGCCTTCGGAGGGGCCGTGGTCCGCGAGGCGACGGGGCCAGCCCCGGCGTCCATTCAAGCCGCGGTGGACCAGTTCCGCGCGGACCTGGGCGGTGTCAACAACGGCGTCGGCGGGACGTTTGCGACCGGCCGACGCGAGATCAACTGGGATGGGGTCCCCGACGCCGTTTCCTCTCCCAACAACCTTCCGGCCAATTTCTTCAATGCGAACTCTCCCCGCGGAGCCGTTTTCCAGACTGAAGGAACCGGCTTCCAGGTCAGCGCCAAGACCGGCAACCCGACCCTGACGGCGGTGCGGTTCGGGAACATCGACCCGAGCTACGCAAACGAATTCCAGACCTTCTCTCCCGAGCGGCTCTTCACGGCGATCGGCTTCAACGTCATGGACGTTGTCTTCTTCGTGCCGGGTTCGGCATCACAGGCCTTCGTCAGCGGCTTCGGCTCCGTCTTCACGGACGTGGACTCCGCGACCTCGACCACGATCGAGTTTTTCGACCAGGTCGGCGTGTCTCTGGGGACCTTCGCCGTTCCCGCTTCCCTTCCCGGCAGTCAGACCCTCTCTTTTCTGGGCGTTTCGTTCAACGGCGGGGAACGAGTCAGCCGGGTGCGGATCACCAGTGGAAACGCTCCCCTCGGTACCTTCGACAATCCGCCCGGAAGCGACCTCGTCGTCATGGACGACTTCATCTACGGCGAGCCGCAAGCCATTGCGAGCGGCTGTGCCTCGGACGCGAATACTCTGTGCCTGGACGGCGGGCGCTTCAAGGTCCAGGTCAGCATTCGGGCGCCGTCGCAGGCGGCGAGCCATCCGGCCGGGGCGACCGGGATCACTCCGGAATCGGGGGCGTTCTGGTTCTTCACGGACAACAACCTCGACCTGCTGGTCAAGGTCGTGGACGGCCGCGCATTCAACGGAAAGATGTGGGTCTTCATCGGGGCCGCTTCGAACATCGAGTACACGGTCACGGTCACCGACACACTGACGAACGCCGTCAGGACCTATCTCAACCCGCAAGGGACTCTGGCGAGCGTCGCGGACATCCAGGCGTTCTAGCAGGATCTTCCCGGTCTCTGTTTGCGTGGCGGGAGGGCCTTCGAGCCCTCCCGCCTCTTTCGGCATGCGGTCAGCGCAGGAGGACCGCCGCTTTCAGGTCACAGCGGCGATGTTTGACCGCCCTTGGGTTTTCCGTGACATTTTCCGAACGTCAGGTGGAAGGGCGCGGTCAGGCCGCCGGAGTGGTCGGTGACGAAGAAGTCCATGAACGCCCCGGTTGGAAACTTGAAGCGCATGACGTTGTCCTTGCTCTGGGTGGCGACGTAGAGGTTGCCGTCGGGGCCGAACGTGATCCCGACGGGGGACTGGTCATCGGCGGTCTTGGCGAAGAAGTCGATGAAGGCGCCGGTCGCCGGGTTGTATCGCCGGACGCCGAGCTTGCCTCCGAAAGTGCCGCCGGAGATGTAGAGGTTGCCGTCGGGGCCGAACGCCAGGGCCGAGGGCGTGAACAGGCCGCCAGAGCCGGTCGGGCTGCCGGGCGGCATCAGGACGCCGGTGGACGCCATGGTCGTCAGGTCGAACGTTTCGACGGTGGCCTTGTTGTAGTAGAGGACGTAGAGGCGGCCGTTGGCGGGGTTGACCTTCACGTCTCGCGGGCTCGGGTTGGAAAGCGTGGGCGTGAAGCTGCCGGTGTTCGCGCCCGTCGCCGCATCGAAGCGCTGGACTCCCTGCGGGGGATTCGAGTTGGTGACAAAGAGACTGCCCTGGTGGATGGTCATGCCCGTGGGGCCCGCCAGGTTGGTCGAAGCGAACACGCCGAGGAACGCGCCGGTCGTGCAGCTGTAGCGCTTCACCTGGTTGGTCTGGCCGTCGGAGACGAGCAGGTTGCCGTCGGGACCCATGACGAGGCCGAGCGGATCGCCCAGGGCGCCGCCCTGCGCGACGGAGCTCCGAGGCAAGCCGGTCTTTCCGTTGAACTCGTGCACCGTCTTGTCGTTCTGGCTCGTGACCAGCAGGGAAGGACGAGGGCAGCCCATGGCGAGCAGAGCGAGCCATCCGAGGAGGAAGGAGCCACGCTTCGTGATCATCTTCGCGCCTCTCTGTCTTTTGCGCCTCTCCGGGAACTCTTTGGCGGGAATCGTATCAGGGAGGAGGACCCGGCGGACGGAAAGGGAGCCCCAACGGGTCATCGTGGGGAAGGACACTGCGCGCCAGGTGACGGCCGGAAATGTGCATCAAACATCGCATCTATAAGATGCGTGATATGATGCACATCAGGGAGGCGTCATGAAGGCGATTACGTTGCGGGGCATCCCGCCCGAGGTCGCTCGGACGATTCAGCGAAAGGCCCATGAGACCGGGGAGAGCCTGAACAAGGTCGTCATTGAGCTGCTCGAGGCGGGCGCGGGCACGCGAAGAAAGAAGGGCAGGAAGATCGTGCATCACGACCTCGACGATCTGGCCGGCGCCTGGAGCCGCGAGGAGGCGGCGGCTTTCGACCGCTCGCTCGAGGAGCAACGCGAGATTGACGCGGATCTCTGGAAGTGAGCCGGGTCCTTCTCGATACGTCCGCTTATTCGGCCCTTCTGCGGGGAGACGCTCGAATCCACCGATGCGTCCAGGAGGCGGATGAACTGTTCGTCAATCCGATCATTCTTGGAGAACTGAAGGCGGGGTTCGCAAGGGGCCGGCATCGAAAGAAGAACGAGCGGGAGCTGGCATCGTTTCTCACTTCATCCAGGGTGAGTGTGATTCCCCTCGACGAGGAAACCTCGGAACGATACGCGGTGATCCTGGACTCCCTGCGCTCGGCGGGCACGCCGATACCGACAAACGATGTCTGGATCGCCGCGAGTGCCATGCAATACGGGCTGCAATTGGTGACGATGGACCGGCACTTTCAGAAGGTGCCACAGGTCCTCGTCGAGTTCTTCGAACCTGCAGAAGCCTAGGTGAGGGCTTCCCCCGGCGGCCAGAAGGATCGGAGGCCGGGGGCCAGGCGATCCATCGTGTCGCGGATGCGCTCCGGCGTCATCGTGCGTCCCATCGTGTTCGTCCGGTTGGCGTCGAGGATGACGGCCTGGCCGGCGTGAAGGACGTAGTCAACCTTGCCGCGGTCGAGGGCGAGGCGCCGGACCGCCTCGAACACTTCGGGATGAGGCTCGATGTCCTCGATACGGATCGCGCTGCCTGACTTGATGACGGGCGACGCCGACACCCTTCGGCGGCTGATCCAGCGGTCGCCGAACAGCGTGAGCGTGCGCAGCGCGTAGAGGTCGCCTTCCCGCTCCGGGAGGAACCGCTCGACGACGAATTGCGGATTCGACCAGACGTCCTCCGGAACGGCCGAGACGGATTCGAGGACGGGGTAGTCGTGCGTCGAAAGCCATCGGCGGACGCGCCACGGGTGGCGGGAGAGCCGCACGCGCAGGTCGTCCCAGAGGCGTCCGGCGCGGCTCTGCAGGATGAGCCGCTCGAGCTCCCCGCCGAAGTTGCGGTCGGTCTTGACGATGACGGGCCCGTCCCACCCGTCGCCCGGGCGGACGAGGTGGCGGCTGACGAGGCGCTTGGACGTGTCCGTGCAGCGGCCGTTGATCGCGACCGCGTAGCGGGCCATGTGGCGGACGTAGGGCTCGGGGACCACCGTCAGATCCACGTGGTTGACGACCACGTCCGCATCCACGAACCGATCCACTCCCCGCTCGACGACGACCTCGATCCCCCACGACCGCCAGATGTCGGCGAGTCCCCAGATCTGGTAGGCGCGGCGCTCTGCGTCCCGGTCGCGCGCGTGGAGGAGGATCAGGACGCGGCGGGGAAGGTCGGACGGCATGGCCGCCTCGGGATGATACCTTTCGGCAGGCCGCCATGGTTTCCGCGCGAACAGCCTCGGATTCGTCCTTCCGGCTCCTCCCGTCGCTCACTCTCGCGGAGCTCTTCGGGCCGGGGGTCGCGTACGTGCCGCGCCGCTCGCCGAACCTTCCCGGATGGGGATCGACCGTCGCCGGGGCCGTGGACTTCCAGACCGGCAATCAGCTCACGGCGGCCGGCGGGATGCCCGTCGTCGCGAGCTCGGGAGTCGTGACGCCGCGCGCGCTCGCGCTCCTCGCGGACGCGGGCCTTCCCGTCGAGGCGGACCTCCACGTCTATCGCTCGTCGGCCGAGTATCTCGACCAGCTGCGGCGGCTCATGGCGCGCGGCCTCCGGCTCGCGACGCAGCGCGTCCACCCCGAGGACGAGGTCCCGCCCGCGGCGTCGCTCGTCCCCCCCGATCTCCAGCGCGAGTTGAACGACAAGGGGCGCATGGCGGACGTCGTTCCTTCCGAGTGGCTGGCGCCGCGGCGCGTGATCGAGGTCGCTCGGCTGCCGTCGGCGGACGAGCTGCTGTCGGGAGGGGAGCCGGTCGTGCTGAAGGCCGCCACGCCTCTCCCGAGTGGCGGCGGGTATTGCGTCTGGATCTGCCGCGCGCCGGCGGAGGTGGAGGCCGCGCGCGCGGCGCTCTCGCGCGAGAGGCGTGTCGTCATCGAGAGGTTTCTTCGGATTCGGCGCACCGTCTGCGTTCACGCCGCCGTGCTCCCCGACGGCGCGGCCCGGCTGACCGGTGTCGCGGAGGAGGTCTGCGGCCTCGACGGCCGGTGGCACGGGAACTGGCTCGACGCCGAGGCGGACGCGGTTCCGGCGGAGGTCTTGGACGTCGTCCTGGGGATCGTGCGCGCCGCGGCCGCCCGCGGATACCGCGGGATCGCGGGCGTGGACGTGGCCCTTCTCGAGGACGGTCCCCCGCGCGTTCTCGATCTGAATTTCCGTTCCAACGGTTCGACGGCCGCCGCGTGGCTGCGGGACGGCATCCAGCGGGATCGCGGCGCGGGATCGCTGCGGCTGCGAAGCTGGGCGTGCGCGACAGGCTTCGACGATCTCCTGCGCATCGCCCGGGCGGCGACGGAACGCGCAACGCTCATCCCGCTCTGTCTCTACGACCCCGCGGCATGCGCGGAAGGGGGCTTCTCCCGGCTGAAGGGAATTCTCACCGGCCCCTCGCGAGAGGCCGTCCG
The DNA here is from genome assembly GCA_963782815.1 of uncultured Acidobacteriota bacterium. Taxonomy (GTDB): domain Bacteria; phylum Acidobacteriota; class Thermoanaerobaculia; order UBA5066; family Gp7-AA6; genus JAWOLE01. The sequence continues at coordinate 20,451 of CAWALG010000027.1, forward strand.
CGAAGAGGAGCGCCTCCTGGCCGCCGAAGGCCTGACGTAACCGCCGCTTCCGTTCGTTCGGGACCTGCGCCCTGCGGGAGCACCGGCGAGCGGCTCGCGCGGATGCGCGCTCGACCGCTCGCCTGGTCCCTCGCTCACTCTCGCTCCCGCAGCGTGAGGCTCCTCCCTCCCATCCGTAGGGAGACTCCTCACCCTGCGAGCCGAGGGCCTGGAGCCAGGAGGGCCCGAGAGGAGGCGCGGGTCGCCTGCGACGCGTCGTGGATTGTGTCCGCGGATTCTTGTATCCTCGGTAAAGGAGTTCTACGAGCTTGGGTCGTTTGCTCAGGGCGCGACGAGGCGCCATTCTTGTTTTCGCCGCCTTGGCGGCCCTCCCCCTGGGATGCAGCACGAGCAGTAACGCTCCCGCCGCGCAGAACAGCGCGAATGACCCCGGCAAGGTCGTCTGGCACGACTTGACGACCGATGACCCCGCGTCCTGCAAGAAGTTCTATGCGGCCTTGCTCGGATGGCAATACGTGGACACGACAGTTCTTGGCCGCCCTTACAGCGTCGCGCGGCTCGGAACGAAGTCGATCGGCGGCATCCATGCTCCGAGCTGGAGAGCGCCGGCAAGACTCGCCGACTGGCTCTCGTACATGTCGGTGGCCGACGTGGATGCCTCGGTCAACAAGGCGAAGGCCGCAGGCGGCGGGGTGCTCGCCGGCCCGCTCGATGTCGACTCGGTCGGACGCGCTGCTGTTCTTATAGACCCGCAGGGCGCCCGTTCGGTCTTGTCCGCCTTTCCGCGGGCGATCCGCCGACCCCGTTGCGCCCGTCGAAGGCACGTTCTTCTGGAACGAGTACCTCACGCACGATCTGGACGCTACGCTCGCGTTCTACAACGGGCTCGTTCCCTTCGAGACGACCGTGTCGAAGACCAGTCGGGCGAAAGTACGCGGCTCAAGAGCGGCGGGCCCGCTGGGCGACTTCCGCGTCCCGGACTCCGAGAAGGACGTGACGCCGAACTGGCTGCCATACGTCTTCGTGTCCGATCCCGCCTGCCTTGCCGCGCGTGTCGCGGGATTGGGCGGCCGCGTTCTCCTCGCGCCCCGGTCCGAGAACCGCAAGGGCTCGCTCGCTGTCGTGGCCGACCCGACCGGCGCGGTTGTCGCCCTCCAGAAATACCCGTTCTGGCCGCAAAGGAACACCGACCATGCGACACCGCTCCTTAGCCCGCTTCTCCTCCTCCGTGCTGATCGTCCTCGTCACCCTCGCGACCGCCGCCGTCGGATGCGACACGACGACCTACGTCGGCGTCAGCTACGGCTACCCCGGGTGGGGCGGACCCTGCTGCTACGGCGGCGGGTGGCGCGGCGGCTACATGGGCGGCCCTGTCTGGTGAGCTGACCGCTCTCGGAGGAGGAGAGCCCCTGGCGCGCTCGTCCTCGTAACCCTCCTTTCGCCGGCCGCCGAGGGCCTCACGTAACGCTCTGCGTCAGGAAGGCGGACGGGACGCCAGCGGCGAGAGGAGCGCGTGGAGGCCGTTCCAGCAGATCTGGACGCCGATGCAGAGGAGGATGAAGGCGGCCAGGCGGACGAGCACGGTGGTTCCGGTCGGGCCGAGCCGTTTCATGATGCGGTCGGCGTATCGGTAGCAGAAATAGACGGAGGCGGCGACGACCAGGATGCCGGCCAGGTGGGCGGACACGGTGAAGAGGAGGCGCCGCACGTTTTGCGGGGTGTTGGCGCCGAGCACGATCGCGACAGAGATCGATCCGGGCCCCACGGTGAGCGGCATCGTCAGGGGATAGAAGGCGCGCTCGCGCGGGTCCTCCCGGGTGAGCGCCGACGCCGCGGCGTCGCCGGCCTTTCCGAACGGAGAAGCGGGCGCGTTCAGGAGCGACCAGCCGATCGAGCAGACGACCAGGCCGCCGGCGACCTGGACCACCGGGATCGAGACGCCGAAGAAGTCGAGGACGTGCGTGCCGATGAGCGTGGAGGCCGCGAGCAGCAGGAAGCTGTACAGCGCGACCGGCCTGGCCAGCGACGCGCGCTCTGCCGAGGAGAGGTCGGCCGTCTTCGCCAGGTAGATCGGCGCTCCGCCGAGCGGATCCACGATCGGGAAGAGGGCGGCGATCGCGAGCACCGCGATCTCGCCGAACTGGCGCAGAGCGCCGATCAGACCGGTCGAAGACAAGGGCGGAATCCCCCTTCGCGGCCCGCAGTATCCTCCAACCGCGCCAGGGAAATTACTTCCTCAGGTTACCGGGACCCAGTCGGCGGGAGAAGGTGCCCCGGAGGCCATCTCCGGTCAGGCCTCAAGAGGCGAAGAACGGTCGGATTTCCGCGTCCCGTTTCACCGGTTGCGCCTATGCCAATAGCTTGGACGCCGTTTGGAATGGGCCACAGCGACTACCCACACAACTGCGTCGACAACCTGGTAGATCACGCTGTAGGGATACGTCTGCAGGACGAAGCGTCTCGCGCCTCGGCGGTGCCGCGGCCAGCGGTTCGGAGCGCTTGCGATCAGGTCGAAGGCGTGATCGAGCGCAACCAGGAAGCCATCAGCCGCTTGTGGACTCCGCTGCCGGTAATACAACTCCCCATTGGCGACATCAGTCTGAGCCTCAGGGAGCAGCCTGAGTTCACTTGCGTGCACGCCGCGACTTGAGGATATTCCGCTTTACTCTAGGCCAGGGGAGCGCCTTTTTGCGGGACTCGTCGAAGTTCTCAAGACGCCGATCTACCTCCGCCGCCCACGCGGCCTCGACGTCCTCGTCTTCATCGTGGAGACTCAAGATTAGTCTTCCGGCCAGCGTAGCGCGGGTGTTCTGCGGGAGTTTCAACGCCTCCTCGAGCAATCTTTCCGCTTTCGCAGTCATGGAGCCATCCTAGCATCGTCCGCCAATTCAGCGGGCGACCACGATCAGCCTGGAGCTGCGGAAACCAAACGGGCGGCGCGAGAAATCGCCCCAGAGATTTTCGACGGTGAGGCCGCAGGAGGCGAAGAAGGACCGGATCTCGCGCGGGGTTCCACGAGCGGGCGAGGAAGGAGGCTTCGGTTTCGGCGAGGGGTCCGCTTCGCCGGAGCTCGGTGTAGGTGTAGGTCGCGCGCCAAAGGCCGCGTTTTTAGGCCGGACGCCAGTCTTCGCGGATGCGAAGCTCGCCGTGGCGGTCGCGAAGACGTCTCACGGAGGTGATCGGGCTTCTGCCGCGCTTGACGAGGGCGTCGAGGACGAAGCGGCCGTTGGGCGCGAGCTGCCTTGCGACGGCGCGGAGGGCACGGCGGCGGTCGTGCGTCGCGATCAGGTGAGAGAGGGGATCGCTCGGCGCGATGATCAGGTCGAAACTCCGGCGGAAAACGGTGTCGCGAAAGTCGGCCGCGATGAAGGACACGCGGGACGCGCGGCCCCTCCGGCGGGCGTGGCGGAGAAGGTCCAGTGAGACGTCGATTCCCATCGCCGGCGCTGTCCTGGAAAGGGCGCGCGCGACACGGCCGGTTCCGCAGCCGAGCTCCAGGATTCGGCGGGGCCGCCAGCGGCGGGCGAGCGCGAGCCAGAAGGGGAGATCGGCGCGGGCGGCGACCTCTCTTTCGTAGTACGGCAGGATCTTCGCGTAGTAGGCGCGGATCTCCTCGATGTCGAGCACGGCCGGTGTATACCATCGGCCGTGGCGCGGCTTCTCTTCGTCACGGGCACTCCGCCGGGCGTGCGCGGCGGCAGCGGCACCTTCGTCGGGATCTCTGTCTTGCGGCGCGCGCTCGAGGCGCGGGGGCACGAGGTCGAGCTACTCGCCCCGGGTCCCGGGGGCGGCGCTTCGCTGGCGGGCCGGCTCCTCTTCAACCTCCGGGCGAGGCGGGCCGCGCCCGGACGCCGGCCGGACGTCGTGGTCGGCTTCGATCTGGACGGCGTGTTCCTCCGCCGCGCCGGCACGCCGTCGGTGGCATGTCTCAAAGGAGTCCTGTCGGATGAGGCGCGGTTCGAGCGCGGCGCGGCCCGGCTTCGCCTCACGGTCGAGTCGGTGTTCGAGAGGCTCCGCGCGCGAAGCGCCGATCGCATACTCACGCCGAGCGACTACTCCGCGGAGGTCATTGCCCGGGATTATGGCGTTGAGCCGCGCCGGATCCGCGTCGTCGCGGAGGCGATCGAGCTCGATCGGTGGAGGGCGGCGCTCGACTCGGCGGAGAGATTGCCGCGCGATCCTCCCGGCATCCTCTGCGTCGCGCACCTCTACCCGCGCAAGGATGTGGCGGGACTGCTCGAGGCCGTCGCCCGGATTCGAAGCGCGGCGGTCCTGCGCGTCGTCGGCGCCGGCCCGGAGTTGGACAGGCTGAGGTCGCTGGCAGCCCGGCTCCGACTTCAGGACCGCGTCGAATTCGCCGGCCATGTGTCGTACGCGCGGCTCGCCGCGGAGTACCGCCGGGCGACGGTCTTCTGTCTCCCCTCCCGGCAGGAGGGGTTCGGGATCGTGTTCCTCGAAGCGATGGCGGCCGGCCTCCCGATCGTGGCGGCGCGGGCCGGAGCGGCGCCGGAGGTCCTGGCCGGCGGCGATTGCGGCGTGCTCGTCCCGCCGGGAGACTCGACGGCGCTTGCCGCGGCGCTCGACGGGCTCCTCGATCAGCCGACGCGCCGCGTGAGGTTAGCCGAGGCGGGTCTTGCGCGAGTCAGGCGATTCGATGCGCCGGCGGTCGCAGGGGAGTTCCTCGACGCGATCGGTGTGTCGGAAATCCGCCAGGGGCGGGAGGGGCGAGCCCCTCCCCTAGTAGGGAGGGTCAGCGGCGGGGTCGCACGGGACCGAGATTCGTGGTAGGCGAGCGCACTCTCCGTCGGACGCCGACGGAGGGGAGGGCTCGACGCTCGTACTTCGGGACGCCGGGGGGGGGGAGGGGGGGAGGGGGAAGGGAACGACGGGGGAAAGACGGGAGAGGGACAGAGGCGGACGAGGGAGGGGGGACCGAGCCGGGCGCGGGGGAGGGGGGGGGATGAGGGGGATTACAGCACGAAGAGGGGCACGAATAAGAGACGGCAACGAAGATCCGGGGCGGGGTCAGTCTTTCCTTGTGGGGTTATTGGGATGGGGGTGGGCTGCGGGGCTGATCCGGGGGAGGCCGCAGACGGGTTCCGGTTGACGGCAGTTGGAGTCGGCGTAGCCGGGGGCGCCGACCTGGCGAATGACGGGAATCCGGGGCGAGGAATTGTCCGGCCTCGAGGGGAGCAGCCGCGGCGCCGTGTCGGTGATTGCCTTGGAGGCGGACACCGCGGCGTCGAACGCCGCGGCGCGGAGATCGCGGATTGCCGGCGCGCTCCGTGCGGCGGTGGAGGCTCGAGCGGAGAGGACCGGAGAGTCGGAGGGCGCGCTGGCGTGGCCGGAGGATTCGCGCCCATCGACCGTCAGGCTGTTCACGAACGACTTTCGAACAGCCTCGAGCGGCGTCTCCGCGCTGACCTGAAGCACGCGGTCGGCGGAAGTTGAGACCGCGGAGGGCGGCCTCTCGAGCAGCGTCGAGCGTTCCGGAGAGAAAAGCGGAGGGGCCGGCTCGATGTGCGGCGCGCGGGGTCCGGGGAGCGTCGCGCGGGCAAGGGAGGTTTCCGGAAGCGGCGCGGAGAGCGGGATGCGGGGCGCGGCGCGCGGGACGCGAGTGAGCGCGCGATCCGGCCCGGGCTTTGCCGCGGCCACGGTGCCGGCAGCGGGCCGGGCATCTCGCGAGGAGATCGGTGCAGGAAGCGCAATCGCGGCGGCTTCGCGGCGCGGTTGCGAGACGGGAGCGGCCGCGATGCGCCGCGTCGCGGGGGACTGGTCCGCGGGAGTCCGGCGCAGGTAGAGCGAGAGGCCGACGGCCCCGAGGAGAAGAAGCAGCGTGACCGGTTGTTGCGCCCATCCGGCCGCCATCCGCGCGGCTTCCCCGATGCGCCAGGCCGCGCGCCGCGCCGCGAGGAGAGCCGCGCGAGGCGCGCTCGTCTCGCGATAGTCGATTTCCACGGTGCGCGGGGAGCCGGCGGCGGGCTCGACGCGAAAAGAGAGGGACTGTCCGGACTCGAGCGCGATCGAGAAGACTTGGGTCTTGCTCGGCCTGTCCCTCGGGGGATCCCGTCAGGGCATGGAGCGCGAGCGGGATCTCGCCGCCGGGAGCCGCGACGCGGACCTCGATCATCTCGGCCGACTCTTCGAGAGAAAGGCGCGCGGCACTCGAGGCGCGCGGGTCGATCCGGGCGCGCTCCTGCCCGTCCACGAGGACGCGCAGGAAGCGCGTCGGACTGTCCCGGCGCCGGCGCGCTTCTTCGACGAGACGGCGCTGGATCTCGGCGCGTTCCTCCGGCGTGAGGCGCGTCGAACGGTCGTCGTCGCCGCGGCCCCGATTCGCGGGCGGCCGCCCGCGGACCTGGAAACGCGGAATCGCCAGCCGGCTCGCCGGGTCCGCCAGCCGCACAACGCGCGTGATGGCCGCGAAGCAGGGGGGATCGAAGAGGGCGTGGAACCGCCGCGCTTCCAGGCTGTCCTCGTCCCGCTCCGGCGCGAAGCGGTTTCGCCGCCGCCCGCCGGCGGCCTTCTCCTTCTCTCCCCAGCACGGGACCGCCCAGGGGGTGAGGACACGCAGGCATTCGCGGACCCAGGCCGCCTTTTCCGCGGTGGGCTCGCGCGTCTCGATCCGATCCTCCTGGTGCGGGCCGCGGACGATCGAAAGGAGATCGCCGAACCGCGTCCGCACCTCGTCCAGGAGCCGGGCCTTGCGCGAGCGGAGATAGTCGCTCTGCTTGCGCTCGCACCCTTCCGGCGCGATGGCGTGGTAGAGACCCATCGTGTCCGCCGTGCTGTAGGTGTGGACGATCCGGCCGAGCGCGATCGAAGCGTAGAAGGAATTCCGTTTCATCGTGATCTGGCAGAGATGCTTGAGAAAGCGGAGCAGCAGGTCCTCTTCCGTGAGGGAGTCGGGATCGCGGGACTCCGACAGCCGCTCCCACGACTCCGACTGGAAGTAAACGAGCCTCTGGAGAAGGTGGCGATCCCCCCAGGACGCCCGGAAGCGGCTCTGCCGGAGAGGGCGATAGTAGAGACGCTTGATCTGGGCGGCGGCCGCGATCTCCAGCCTCTGCATCGCCTCGAGACAGATCACCCGGGCGATCTGCCGGTCCTGGTGGATGAAGTGAGCCAGCTCGAAGGCGGCGTCTAAGAGATCGTCTTCCGACTCGGGTCCCGGAGAGACCGTCGGGGCGACGGTCACCGCCTCTTCGAACCACGGTCGACTCACGTCGTGCCTGCCCTTTCCCTGATTCTGCCCTCGAAGCTCGAGCGAGCCGCGTCCCGCGGCCTCGACGTTTCGAGAAGACTACACGCCCGGCCGTCCCGGGATGTGTGAATTTCGGAAATCCAAAACAGACACGTCGCCTCGCCTGGCGCCCCCTAGAGTGCGATCCATGAGGAAATACCGGAGTCCCACGCTCCCCTGGGTGATCGTGTTCACGTCCGCGTTCCTGACGCTGGCGTCGGCGACGAGCCGGCGGAGGGCGCCATCCGCGCGGCCGGTTCCCGTCCGCGCGAGACCGGCGGAGGGGGAACCGGATTGCGGGCCATCCTGTCCGCGCCGCGATCTCTTCCTCCGGGTCCGCCTGGGGTCAGGGCCTACATCACACACGGCGGAGTCCTGATGCATGACAGAGGCCTGGCCGCGCGGCCCTGCTGGATTCTCGCGGGGGCGCTGTGCTTCATTTCCCTGCAGGCGCCGGCGCAGGAGGCGGAGCCGGCGCGGGATTCAAGCGAGGTGGGGGCGGAGGCGGACACAAAGGAGGGACGCCTGGCGGTGAGCGGCAAGTACGGCACGATCGGGCCGGGCGTGGACCTGACGTATGGATGGAGCCGGGAGCTTCACGCCCGCCTGAGCCTCAACTACGATCCCCGAGAAGAGCCGACGGAGAAGGACGCGATCCGCGCGGCCGGCTCGCTTCTCCTCGACTGGCATCCCGGCGGAGGCGCCTTCCGGCTCTCCGGAGGGCTCGGGCTCATCCATACGGAGACGGAGATCGCAGGGTCGACCTCGACGGAGAGATTTTCCGGGTCCAACAGCCTGACGAGCTACTTCGGAGTCGGCTGGGGAAACCCGCTCCGCCGCGGCAGCCGATGGAGCTTCCTCGTGGACATCGGCGTATTCGGTGGAGGCGGCCTCTCCTACGGTTCGGCCCCCGATGCGGCGCGCGCCTCGACGTCAGGGATGCGCGAAAGCGATTCGGATGGGCTTCGCCTGCGCTTCTCCTGGCACGCTGTCGTCTCGACAGGCGTCTCGTTCCGGTTCTAGTCGGGTAGGCTACCGGATGCGGTAGGGACCGGACATGCACATTCGACGATCGACTCCGGCGGATCGCGGTCTCCTCCTGGACATCTGGCTGCGATCGGTCCGGGCTACACACACGTTTCTGTTGGAGAAGGACATACAGGAGCTTCTGCCGATTGTGCGGGACGTGGCGCTGGTCGAGCTCGAGGTCTGGGTGCTCTGGTCCGGTTCGGGCGAGGCCATGGGGTTCATGGGAATGGCCGGGAGCAAGATGGAGGCGCTGTTTCTCGCGCCGGAGTTCCTGCGCCGCGGCGGCGGCCGACGGCTCGTCGAGCATGCCCGGCGGCTGACGGACGAGCTCACCGTGGACGTCAATGAACAGAATCCGGAGGCCCGTCGCTTCTACGAGGCCTGCGGCTTCGTCGTTGCAGGGCGGTCCGAGTTGGACGGCGCCGGACGTCCGTTTCCTCTTCTCCACATGCGCCTCGCCTCGCCGACGGTGGTTAAGGCGGAGGAGAAGGGTCCGCCGGGACTCGTCGGCGCCGGTCACACCGCTGTCAGGCCGAGGCTGGATGCCGCGCCGTATCTGAGAAGTGATGATGGGCGCGCTTTTCGTCCTGGTGACTTCGGTGTTGTCTCCGGACGCGGCGGCGCCGGAGCGGACGGTCTCCGGACAGGTCCTCTCTTCGGGTCACGCCCCGGCCGCCCGCCTGGAGTTCGGGCCGAAGTTCAAGTACCTGGGAGGACAGCGCTTCCTTCTCTACGGTGTCGCGGACGCGGAGCAGCACTTCTTCGTCGAGGCCGACGAGGCGGGATCGATCCGGAGCTTCTACTGGGTCCAGTTCGAGCACTACCTGCCCGGAAAAGGGGAGACCTACAACTATCCCGGCCGCTCCATCGTCAAGATCGGCCCGTTGGAGTTCTCGGCCGACACAAAGGTGTTTGCCGAGTACTCGAAGAGGGTCCTCGATTTCAGCTCTCAAAAGGGAATCCGATTCGGCGCATGTCGGCCTGTTCCTGAACGGCAAGGGCCTGAAGCCGCCGGCCGCGGCCGCGCGAATCCGGATGTTTCATCTTCCCGACAGCGAGCATCGGAGCGAGCTGATGATCATCTATGTCGAGGCCCTGTCCCGGGCCGACATCGCCCCGGGCGATCTGCCTCGCGAGAGTCCGGCCGACGAGAAGTGGCCGGCCATTGCCCGGCGTGTCACGGAAGACGCCAGGCGGGGCTTGAGCATCACCGTTCCCTGAATCCTTCCGACGGCTCGGGTCCTATTTGCAACCGGTAGAACGCGCGGGCGCGGCTGGCGCCGCGAGAAGGAGAGTTGATGGCAAGCAAGAAGAAGCCGGTCTGGAAACTCGAGGTCGGAGACGCGGCTCCCGAGTTCACGCTCCCCGCGACGGGGGATGCCGCGGGGCGGGGCGGACCGAAGAAAGAGATCTCGTTGAAGGACTACCGAGGCAGAAACGTCGTCCTGGCGTTCTTCCCGGGCGCCTTCACCGCCGTCTGAACGATCCAGATGCCGTCGTACGAGGAGGACATCTCCGAGTTCGAACGGCGTAATGCCCAGGTCCTGGGCATCAGCACGGACAACGTTCATTCCAACGAGGCGTGGGCCAAGTCGCTGGGTGGGCTCTCCTATCCGCTCCTCTCCGACTTCTGGCCGCACGGCAAGGTCGCCGTCGACTACGGCGTCCTGCGCCCCGGTGGAGAAACTGAACGCGCGATCTTCGTCGTCGACGCCGAGGGGATCATCCGCTACATCGACATCCATGACATCGGGAAGCAGCCCCCGACCGCCAAAATCATCGAGGCCCTCGATCGCCTCGCGTGAGGCTCCCGCCGCCGCTCGAGCTGTCGCGTTACTGAGTTCCGTACACGCCTTCACGAAGGCGCTCGCGACCGCGCGCTTTTGCCTCGTGACGACGGCTACGGTCCCCGACGCCTCACGCGTCTCGACGTCGGGAATGCGGAGGCCGGCTCGGAGGGGCTGCGCCTGCGTATCTCCTGGCACACGGCCATTTCGACGGGCGTCTCCTTCCGTTTCTGATCGGGCAGGTTCCTCCTCTGCGGCTCACCGCGCCGGTGGCCGACAAGGCGCATGTCCTGATCACCGCTGTTTTGCAGGGCTAAGATCGGCCTCCTCCGCCGCGAACAGTGTGCCGTCGTCGCCGTCGATCTCATATCCGATCATCTCCCCGGAATCGTAGCCCTGGCGAATGCGGCCCGTGCCCCGCTTGGCTACGACGGCCTCACCTTTCTTGAACTTGAAGACGGAGGCGGCGTCCGGATCGTCCAACGTCTTCAGCCTGTCACGCCACGTGTTCCCATCGCGCCAGTGAATGTGAAAGGGGCCAACCCCGTGGACCTGAACGATTGCGGCCTCAGGGGTCCAACCAGACATCGTGCTGCCCTTCGGGATGAAGGCGTAGCTTCCGGCCTTCAGCTCCTTCATGGCGCTGCGGTCGAACCGATCGCCGACCGCGAAGTACAACGTTCCTTGCAAAACCGTGATGTGCTCGTCTACGGGATGCCTGTGAGGGGGAATGATGCCCCCGGGAAGCTCGCGAATTCGTATCACGAAGGGCTCTCCCGGCTTCTCGGGGTCGCCGTAGAGGACCTCGACATCCTCCGGCATCGGATGAATCGGAATGATCCTGTACCCGGGTTTGCCCGCAGATTGACCCCTTGCGCCGGCCCCTGCGATGAGAAGCAGCGCAATCCCGACACTCACCCTGACCAACCCTTTAGTCAACATCAGTGACCTCCGCGACGCCAGCTATTCTGCCGCCGTGCTCAACAGGCCGGAGCTTCCGTCCACAGCAATAGTGCTGTCAGGCGCCCGAATCGACCTCGACCTGGTCCGGGATGACCGGATGCCAGGTCGAGGCTGCTCGGCATGAGGCGTCCAAGACCTGTGCTCCGAGATCACGCAAGGTCGAAGCGATCGAGGTTCATCACCCTGGTCCAGGCCGCCACGAAGTCCTGGACGAACTTCGCCTGCGCATCCGAGCTTCCATAGACTTCTGCCAGGGCCCGGAGCTGGGAGCTCGAACCGAAGATGAGATCGACACGCGTCCCGGTCCACCTGGGTGTGCCCGTCTTGCGATCGCGCCCTTCGAACACGTCGCCGGCGTCCGAGACCGGCTTCCACACTGTGCCCATGTCCAGCAGGTTCACGAAGAAGTCGTTGGTCAGCGCCTCGGGTCGCCTGGTCAGGACGCCGTGTTGGGACTGGCCGAAGTTGGTGTTCAAGACGCGCAGGCCGCCAACGAGAGCCGTCATCTCGGGCGCGGTCAGCGTCAGCAACTGCGCCTTGTCGATCAGCAGAACCTCGGCCGGTAAGGTGGGCTTGCCCTTGAGATAATTGCGGAAGCCATCCGCGATCGGTTCGAGCACGGCGAAGGATTCCACGTCGGTCTGCTCCTGCGAGGCATCCATGCGTCCCGGCGCGAAGGGAACCGTCACGGCGGCACCGGCCTTCTTCGCGGCCTGCTCGACGCCGGCGCAGCCGGCCAGAACGATCAGATCGGCCAGCGAGACCTTCTTGCCGCCGGAGGCCGCGCCGTTGAACTCGCTTTGGATGCCCTCGAGGGTTTTGACGACTTTCGCAAGCTGGGCCGGCTGGTTGACTTCCCAATCCTTTTGCGGCGCGAGCCGAATGCGCGCGCCGTTGCCTCCTCCGCGCTTGTCGGAGCCGCGGAAGGTGGACGCCGCCGCCCAGGCGGTCGAAACCAGCTGTGAGACGGACAGCCCCGAAGCGAGAATCCTGGCCTTGAGGGCGGCAATGTCCTTCTCATCGATCAATCGATGATTGACCTCGGGGATGGGATCCTGCCAGATGAGCTCCTCCGCGGGAACCTCCGGGCCGAGGTAGCGGGCGCGCGGGCCCATGTCCCGGTGCGTCAGCTTGAACCATGCCCGGGCGAACGCGTCGGCGAGCTGATCCGGATTCTCCAGGAAGCGCCGGGAGATCTTTTCGTAGGCCGGGTCCAGCCGCAGGGAGAGGTCCGTGGTCAGCATGGAAGGCGCGATTCGCCTGGACTTGTCGTGGGCACTTGGCACGGTACCGGCGCCCGCGTCGCCCTTCGGCTTCCACTGATGCGCACCGGCCGGGCTCTTCGTCAGTTCCCATTCGTAGCCGAACAGGTTCTGGAAGTAGTTGTTGCTCCACTTCGTCGGCGTCGTGGTCCAGGTGACTTCCAGGCCGCTGCCAATCGCGTCAGCGCCGCGGCCCGTGCCGAAGCTGCTGCTCCAGCCAAGGCCCTGTGCCTCGATGGGCGCGGCTTCCGGCTCCGGCCCCACATGCGTCGCGGGGCCGGCGCCGTGAGTCTTGCCGAAGGTGTGGCCGCCGGCGATGAGCGCAACCGTCTCTTCGTCGTTCATCGCCATGCGGCGAAACGTTTCGCGAATATCCCTGGCCGCGGCGAGGGGATCCGGGTTGCCGTTCGGGCCTTCGGGATTGACGTAGATCAGGCCCATTTGAACGGCGCCGAGCGGATTTTCCAGGTCCCGGTCGCCGGAGTAGCGCTTGTCCTCCAGCCACTTGCCCTCGGAGCCCCAGTAGAGGTCTCCTTCCGGCTCCCAGACGTCCTCGCGGCCGCCGCCGAAACCGAAGGTCTTGAAGCCCATCGATTCCAGGGCGACGTTGCCGGCCAGGATCATGAGGTCGGCCCAGGAGATCTTCCGGCCGTACTTCTGCTTGATCGGCCAGAGAAGCCTGCGCGCCTTGTCGAGGCCGACGTTGTCGGGCCAGCTGTTGAGGGGCGCGAAGCGCTGCTGGCCGGCTCCGGCGCCGCCCCGGCCGTCCCCGATGCGGTACGTGCCGGCGCTGTGCCAGGCCATGCGGATGAACAACGGCCCGTAGTGGCCGAAATCCGCCGGCCACCAGTCCTGCGAGTCGGTCATCAGCGCCAGGAGGTCCTTCTTCACGGCCGGCAGGTCGAGGCTCTTGAACTCTTCGGCGTAGTTGAAGCCCTTGCCCATCGGGTTGGACAGGGGCGAGCGCTGGTGCAGGACGTTCAGGTTCAGCTGGTCGGGCCACCAGTCCCGGTTCGACCTGCCGCGGCCGGACGTGTGTTCGATCGGGCACGTTGCTTCGGTTGCCATGGGTTGTCTCCTTTCAGAACCGCAGGGGTGAAACTTATACCCGGCCGGTGACGGCGTAAAGTCGATGGATTCGATGGGAGAACAGGCGAACTCCGCGTTCCGCAGCGCCGGAGCGCGGCGGGTCCGGACAAGCCCTCGCGCTCAGCGAGCGTGCCGTGGAGCATGCTGGCGGACGCCTCCGGCGCCCGGCCCCCGGCGGCATTCGGCGGTTGCCGGAGCCTCTGCATCTACGTCGAGAACGTGGACAAGACGGTGGAGCGCGCCGTCGCCGCCGGCGCCAGTGTGACGGGCCGGTCGCGGATCAGTTCTACGGCGACCGCACGGGCGGCTTGACGGATCCCTTCGGCCATGTCTGGTACGTCATGACCCACGTCGAGGACGTGTCCGCGGAGGAGATGGAGAAGCGCGCCGCCGCGCGCGCCGTGCACGCTCAGGCCTGAGCCGTCCGCTCGGGCTCGGCAGGTCTCCCGCGGCGGTTGGTGCCAGGTCTGAAACTCCGCCCGCCTAGGCAGAGGCTTGGGCCCAGGCCTCACGCCGTCTTTCTTCCTCGCCACCACTTTCGGGCCTCCTCGGCGTCCCAGGGCTCGACGTCATCGCAGGAGGCGAGCCGGTGGACAGGGCTTCCGCGGTCTCCGGCGGAGGGCCGGGTCCTTCGCGAGACAGTCGAGCACGAGGCGCTCGAGCTTCGGCGGCAGCGGACGGCCGAGGCGCGCGGAGGGGGAGTCCGGAGCGACGTTCAGGTGGCTCTGGATGACGGCCATGGGGCGGCCGTCGAAGACGGGAGTCGCGGTCAGGAGGAAGTAGGCGACGGCGCCGAGAGCGTAGAGGTCGCTGCGAGGATCGGGGGAGGAGCCGTCCCGGATTGTCTCGGGGGCGAGGTATTGCGGCGTGCCGGGGACGACGTTTTCGCGCGTCAGCCTCGTCTCCTCCGATCCGGTCGTGTCCTTGACAAGGCCGAAATCCACGACCTTGGCGAAGTCTGGGATGCCGCCCACTTCCGACAGCAGGATGTTCGCCGGCTTGATGTCCCGGTGTATGAGGCCGACGGCGTGCGCCTCGGCCAGCGCTTCGCAGACCTGGCGGAGGATGTTCACGACGCGGCCGGGAGGGAGCGGCCCCGCCTCGCGCACGAGATGCTCGAGGTCGAGGCCGTCGAGGTACTCCATCACGTAGTAGAACGCCCCCTCGGGCGTGCGCCCGAAGTCATAGACGGAAACGGTGTGAGGGCTGGTCAGGCGCGCCGTCAGTTGCGCCTCGCGCTCGAAGCGCTTCAGGCTCTGTTCGGAGGCGCTCGCCGGAGGAAGCAGCTTGATCGCCGTCGGACGGCGCAGCATCTCGTGCTCGGCGCGCCAGACGACGCCCATGCCGCCTTCGCCGATCTTCTCGAGGAGCGTGTACTGGCCCAGGCGCCGCGCCCGGGCGATCGAGCGGCGCAGATGAAAGGTCACGTTCGAGATGAGCGTCGCGAGGATCGCCGTGAAGGTCGCCCAGAGGATCGCCTGCGTCACGACGGCGCCGGTGGGCAGAACGCGGGACGCGCTCGCCCGGAGAAGGAGCAACGTCACGACGGGCATCGCGGCGACGGAGGCGGCGGAGATCCACGCCGTGCGCCGCGGCTCGCTCGGGACGAAAGCGGCCCGGCCGAGGAGAATGGCGTTCAGAATCAGCAGCACGAGTTGATCGGGCCGCCAGGCGAGCGGCATCGTGACGACCATCATCGCGTAGGCGAGCGATGCCGCGATCGTCCCCGCGGCATCCAGGCGGCGCAGACCGCGGTCGGAGAGCGCCCGGCTGCCGGCCAGGATCCAGACGAGGAGGAGGATCGCTGTCGCCGTCAGGTGAGCGACGGGGAAGTTCTCGAGCACGCTGCTCTTCGATGCAGCGATGATGGCGAGGCGCATGAGGAGGAAGCCGCTCGACGCCAGGCACGCGACGCGGCCGAAGAGAGCGAGACGCTCCGCGAGAAACTCGCGCGATCCCGTGGGCCCCGACGGCGCGAAGGCTGCCGTCGGCTCCGAGCCGCGGAGCCGGGCCGCCTCGACGTGCCCCTGCGACGCGCGGGATGCCTCGGTCCGTTCGTCACGGACCGGGGGGCTCACCGCGGCCGCGGGAACCGTTTTGTCAGGGTCGTCCAACGATTCACTCCCTCCGGACATCAGGTTCGCGGGTCGCGGCGGCGGTCGACGACGGCGGCGCCGAGGGCCAGAAGCGCGTAGAAGACCAGGGCCTGGACGGCGAAGGCGCGGGCGCTCGGGGGATCGGGCAGAAAGGGGGTGGCGACCGTCGCCGCGACGAGAACAAAACCGAAGGCCACGGTCACGACGCGGGCTCGCCGGCTGCGGGGCCGCGTGCCGCGCAGGTAGATCAGGCCGCCGGCGAACAGGACGGCAAGCTCGACGGCGATCGCGGCGGCGCGATGGTTCCATAGTCCCAGGCCGATCTTCGGCGAGCCGGCGCCCGGTCCGAGCGGCAGGTCGGGAGTGTGCACCGGGACGTCGAGCACGAAATGAGAGAAGACCGCCGCCGCGAGGACGGCCAGCGTGAAGAGCGGGCGGACAGGCGCGCCGCCGCGCGCGACGAGGAGGAATGCAATCCCGAACACCGCCGACCACAAGAGGGCGCCGAGCAGGCTGTGCGAGTACGGCATGAAGAAAAGGTCGTAAGGATTGAACGCGGTGAAGCCGTGCACGATGCGCATCTTCTCGATGCCGGCGAGAACGAACAGAGAAAAGAGGACGTCCAGGAATTGCACTGCCACGAAAAGAACAGGAAGCGACAGCCGCGAGTTGTAGCGCCTGGCAGCCAGGGAAACGCCGTAGTGGCCGATGAACATGCGAAGAATCCTGACACACAGTCTGGCGGAGCGCACCGGCGAAACCGGGCACGATGGACCCGTCCGGGCGATCTGGCGCGATTGAGTTGGTGAGGTTGGGGGTGAGGGACGCGCCGCCGGCGGGCGCGGCGGATGGGCTCGAGCGTCGTCGGGAGCACTGGTGAAGAAGTCCTGGTTCGCCGTATTCGGGGCTACCTTGTTCATGAGTCGCGGCGAAAGCGGTGGAGAGGAAGGGGCGGCTGGCGCGGTCGGCCGCGTGGATCACCTCGTGTACGCGACGCCGGATTTGAAGCTCGGGATCGACGCGGTCGAGAAGCTGCTCGGGATCCAGGCGACGCCCGGAGGACAGCATCCCGGCGCCGGGACCCGAAACGCGCTGGTCGCGCTGGGGCCGGCGTCGAATTCGAGATCATCGGCCCAGACCCCGAGCAGCCACATCCGCCTGGCCCGCGGCGCTTCGGCATCGACGGCTTGAAGGCCCCTCGCCTCGCCGCGTGGGCGGCCAAGGGGCAGGACCTCGAGCGAATCGCGGCCGACGCGGCGCGCAACGGCGTGAAGCTCGGCGCCGTCGGATCCGGGAGCCGGAAGCGCCCGGACGGCGTTCTCCTCTCCTGGCGGTTCACGAGTCCCGCCACGCTCCTCGCCGACGGCATTGTTCCGTTCTTCATCGACTGGGGCAAGACACCGCATCCGGCGCAGACAGCCGCCGCGGGCGCGACGCTTGTCGCCTTGCGCGCGGAACATCCCGACGCCCGGGGAGTCGGGGAGATGCTGCGGAAACTCGGCGTCCCTCTGCCCGTGACCTCCGGGCCCGCTCCGGCTCTCATCGCGACCGTGGACTGTCCGAAGGGGCGCGTCGAACTGCGATAGTGAAGCGGAAACCGAGGCCGAGCGATCTGGAGGTACTTGCCGGTGGATCAGCGCGCCGTTGTCGGGTGTCGCCGCGTTTCTTGGAGACCGGGAACGAGACCGGCGGTCTGAAGCAGTGAGCAAACCGGCGCCGCAATGCCCGGAATAGATCGATACACCACTGCCACGCACATCTTCAAAAGATTGAATGAGGAAAGGCAACGAGACACTGAGATGTGAGATAGGCGACCGCCCTGACCTGGCGGAGATTGCTCAGCAGATTGAACCAGCTCCTGTCGCAGTGAAAGTCACCCGCGGTTCTCCCAGAGGGTCGTCAGGTAAACAGATGAGTCCTTCGAGCACACGCCGACGATCATGCCCGAATAGTTCATGTCATACGCCTCCTGAGGTTCCAGTCCCGCGGATCGCGGGGGTTCAGGGTATGAGCTCGGCATGCCAGCTGCCGTACATCGCTCGCCCCCTGCGCCATGCCGAGCTAAAGGAAATGCAGACGACCTGCACGCGGCCCATGGCGTCGCGATTGATCACCGCTTCGGCAACACTGGAATAAATGTAGGCAGATCCAACCGGGGGAGTGACGAACGGAAGGAGGCTCCCGGATAAAACGGAAATGTGAAGGGAGATCTCCCAGATGACGACAGTGTAAGGAGCATCCATGACATGATCGGCGTCGTCAATGACAAACCTGACGATCTAGCCGGTGTCGTTGTATCCGCGGACGCGTTGGCTGCGGATAAAGAACTGGCGGATGAGCGGGTTGATGGCCTGGGCGAGCTGAGGGAGAGTGCGCGAACAGCGTGGACGGGCTCTGCATCCGGTCCAACTTCGTGATCCCGGACGAGAAGCTGGTCCACGACCGCTGCACCGGGCCAGGGACGGGGTTGTAATGCCATGCGCCCGACTGCCGAGGGCCGGCGACTTCCAGACTGGCGCACCCCGGCGCGGATTGGAGAGGCGCCATGGAAGGCATGGTGGAGGGGACGTGCATGCTCGGGTCGTGCGTCCGGTTGTCGGCCGAAACGCCATACACGTACAGGCCGCTTGAAGCGGGTGAACCGTGATCGTGGAGATGGCGAGCATCGTCACGCCGCGAGAAAGTTGGTGACGTCCGTCTGCTCGAAGGAACACGGGGGATAGCTCCGCGTAAACGAGGAGACGTCACTGCCGTCCGTGAGCCGAAGCATCACCTGAACGTTTGTAGCTTCCTGCATGATCTGGACGCCGACATTCAGCCGCTGGAGAGAGGGATCCGGGCAGATGACGACGGCGGCAGTGTTCGGATCCAGATAATCGTCCGGAGTCAGGAACGGCTCGGTGAAGCCCGACGTCCCCAAGGCGCCCGCATCGTTGAAGACACGGACGACTCCCGCCGCCATAAACAGCCGTGAGAGCGCGAGTATGTCAATGCTGCCGATGCCCGATTGCCCATCGCCGGCAGCAGATCGGCGAAAGAGACCGTCGCGAGGGGCGCGATAGAGAAGTCGAGGCTGGGATCGGTGGTCTTTCCCGGAACTCCTGCCGGGTGGAATACAAGCCGGAACGCAATCGGCTCAAGGTTGGGATTGTGCACCTGCATCTCGGTCTTGAAGAGCGAGTGGAACTTGCAGGGGGCGGAGATCGCGACCGGAATGATCGCGACCAGAGAGGGGATGTTCGATGAACCAGGCGTTGCGCGGCCAGGAGTGTCTGCGGCCGGCAGGGAACGGCCAGGAGGAATCCCACAAGGAAACCCAGGAGAATCGAGAGCCAGCGTTGAGCGTGGCATGTTGCCTCCTTTCGCGAGAAGCTCGTCTCCGCTTCCGGAGGACGCGGAGAGGCAGGAGGCGGAGACGCAAAAGACGCGACTTGATCATGCTCCGGCCGCCGATTTCGGCAAGATTCAGCTGAATCAAACCTGGCAGGAAAGCGAGATCGGGACGGCGCCCGCCTGCCTATGGCTTTGGGGGCATCGGCTGCCAGGTCAGGTTGGAGCCGATGTTCGGGTTGTAGCCGGGGCTGTCCGTAACAACGTACTCGCCGAGATTGTTCGCCCAGGCTGTTCCATAGCCCGAGGGCAGCTCGATCTCCTTGCCGGAGAAGGGATCGTTGTATCGGTCCACCCCGCGAATGTAGTCGCTGAAATTCTGAGAGATCTTGTCGTTGACACGTTGCCGCTGCTCCCAGGCGGCTTGCTGATCGGCTCGCCTCTGCGCTTCCCGCCCGGCGGCGATCTCGCCGATTCGTCGGACAGCTTCCTTATGTTCCGCCTGACCATTTGAGCGAGGTATTCCTTGGTATTGACCACCTTGGCGAACCAGCGAGGATTGACCTTGAGCGACAGAATCATCGTCTGAAAGGTCTTGGAGTGGGCGTCGAGCTGACCCTGCCCGGCCTTGAAAGCGAAAACGTAATCGATGTACCAGTAGTTGATGAAATAGCCCCCGGGGTCGGTCACGAACTGGCTGACAACGGCATAGATCTCCTCCTCGATCGGCCTGAGCACCTCCTGATAGACGAACCTGATCTTGCCTCCCTCGGCGGAGGCGCGAAAGCCGGGGGTGGGCTGCCCTCTGGCCAACTGCTCCAGCTCCGGCACTCTCTTGCGCTCGACGATCCTCGGGCCGCTGATGCTGGGCCGGAACGTGGGAAGGATGAAGCTGTTGAAAGCCGCCGCAGGCTCACGGGTTGGGCGACGGGCGTGCCGAAACGCAGGGAGCCGGGCGGGTTGATGGACAGGAAGAGGCGGTTATCGGTGAAAAAGAAAGACAGGGCCGGGAAGAACTCCAATTGCTCGGAGCGGTCGGGAGCGAAGAAGCGAAAGTGCGACTGAGCGGGCGGCGGATTGCCCCGACCAGGTGATCGCGCCTTCCGCCTGCCACCCCTTCGGAACGAGCAACCGGAAAGCCTCGAAGCCGACCACGGGGTCGACGTACCGGTAGGTGACGAAGGTGGCACGCCCGCTCTGGCCTGACTGCTCCCGCTCGTCCCGCGCTGCTCGCCGAGAGTGGCGGGCTCGAAGGACCGCGGCGGCGATTGCGGAGACAATGAATAGCAGGGCGAGTATCGGCACGGGTGATCATGTGGAATTATCCGGGCTAGGGAACCCGGAAGTCGAAGCAGGCCTGCGCGTACGGAGGCCTGGCCTGGTGCCCCAGGGAGCGAGGTTTCCTCTTCGCTCGGTGGTGCCGTCGGTGAAGGTCAGGCTTCCGGCCAGGCGGACCGTGTACGTTCCGTCCTCGCTGCACACCGTGCAATCGACGTAAACGACACAGAGGTTGTGCGTGCCGCTCCCGAGCAGGAGGTTCGTGTAGAGCCGGTCCCCTCCGGCAGGAGTGCGTCCCTGGCTCACGCCGTCCACCGTCAGCTCGAAAACATCGTCCGCAATGAAGCCGGAATCCCAGACATCAATCGCCGCGATCCCGGTCTTGGCCTCGATCTTCTCCACGGCCACATCGCCGATGGTGCATCCGCGGCTCCTCCAGAAGTCGAGGATGGGGATGCTGAGCGAGACCGGCACCTTGACGAAAGGATTCGCGCCGGAGGTACCCGACGTGCTCGCGACGACCGCGATCTGCGCTGTCCCGCCCTTCTCGGTCCTCTTGAAGCGAAGGACGATTCGGCCGCCGTTGTCCGTGCTGTCCTGGTCGAAGACCGTGCGGCCATCGGGATGAATCACTTCCCCCCGGTAGGTCGGCAGCTCGCTGCCGAGGAAGTTCCCGACGATATTCGCAAAGAGGATCATCTCGATGCCTTCGGGGTGGGTGGGGTGTGTTGCGGGCAGGAGCGTGCTCTGGAGAAGCAACAGCTCCAGGTGAACCGTGCGGCCCCACTCGAGCGAGCAGCCCCGGGTCGGACTGGAGAGGCTCTGCGAGGGGATGGCGCGCACGTCCGTGACGAAGGCGCCGACGGTCGTCGCGCCTCCCATCAGCGTGTGCTCGAGGATGATGTTGCCGATGGAGGGGAGCTCATAGAAGACGCTGTTTCTGTTGTAGGTGTCGAGGTTGGTGATCTTCTGGCCGAAGGCGAGGCCGCCGGAGCTGTCCGTTCCGGTGGCGTAGAAGGTGCCGGTCGCCGCCTGCCAGTGATAGACCATTGGGTCGTTGTCCGGATCGAGGGCGCCTTCCGCGACGAGCAGCGTGCAGCAGCTCGTGATATTGGCGGCGGCGACGACGATCGCGTTGGTGATGTCCGGCTTGCCGTCGTGGTTGTCATCGAACGTGATGACGCGCGGCGCCAGCGCGGCCTGGAGCGGGCCGAACCCCGGGCGGCCGGCGACCCCCTCCGAGCGCAGCGCGTCGTCCCGTCCGAAGGAGTGGACGAGACGCGTGGAATCCACTCGGTCGAGGGTCGGGGCGTGGTTGCCGCCCGGCCCGGGACCCGGGCTCGGAATCGCGGTCGGAGTAGGAGTCGGCGTAGGCGTGACCCCGGGCGTGGTCGAAGTCGTGGGCGTGGGGGTCACGCCGCTGGGGACGTAGGACCAGCTCTTCTGGAGATCGCGGATCGAGACGGGAGTGTCCCCCGCCGTCCAGGTCTGGCCGCCCGCCGTGATGCGGAAGACGCGGATCTGTCCGGTGTTTCCGCTGGCGGCGTCCTCGGCCTCCAGGTACCACTGATAACTCGCGGTCGGCGGCAGCGCCGCCGCGCAGAGCCTCAGGTCCACGTCGCGCGTCACGTTCGCCCGGGCGCCGCCCGCGCGGATGGCGATCGGAAGCGAGTAGCTCGGTCGCGCCGGGTCGCCGACTCCCACGCCGAGAATGAGCTCGCCGATGGAGGGATGGTCGATCTCGAAATGGGCGATCGGGGCCGCGGCGGGGAGCGGGAACGCGGCCGCATCGGCGACGCTCGCGAGGTTGCCGGCGGGATTGGCGTAGATCTTGACCTCTCCCGTGACGGTGTCCGTGACGATGATCGTGTAGGCGACGTCGGAGAGGGCCCCGTAGAAGATCCAGTACCTGTCGTTGAAGGCCCTGCCATCGAGGGCCTTGACGACGAGCTCGACGTTGCCGCTGGAGAAGAACCAGAAGTAGCCGCTGTCCGCGGTCAGTGACACGGCATTGCCCACGCCGTTGGCGATGGCCTGGGTCTGGAAGGCGACCTGGACCTGGTAACGCCCGCCATTCAAGCAGAGGGTGCGGGAGTCGGCAACGCAGACGCCGGCGCCGCCTCCGCCTCCGCCGACGGTGATCGTCCTCGTGTATTCGTTGTCGGTCTCATCGCCCTCGGCGATGGCGCCGGTCGAGTCGGTCTTGATGCGGAGCGTGTGCGTGCCGGCGGGAAGCGTTCCGATGGAGTAGTCCTCGACGTAGGAGTAGAACAAAAGGTCGAGAGGAGGGTCGGTGTACCAGGTCGTGCGCAGGACACCGTCCACGTAGAGCTCCGTGTAGAAGCGCGCCGCGGTCGGGGACGTGCCGTTGTTGATCACGGCCCAATCCACGGAAAGAGTATCGGCCGGCGAGAGCGAGGCGCTGTCGGTGTTCGTCCCGGTCTCCCTGGAGACCACGATCTTGTCGGACCAGGCCGAGGGCTTGAACGGAGTCAGATTCGGGCCGACGGCGAGGAGGGGCCGCGCGCTCCAGATCGCCGTGGCGGCTTCGGCCATCGTGAGGGGCGTGATACCGGACTCGCCGGGCGCCCGGAGGCCCGCGAACGCGGAAGTGTCGGCCACGCTCGCGAGGCGGCCGCTGGGATTCGAGTAGGTCTTGACAGCCCCCGTGGCGGTGTCGGTGACGGTGATCGTGTAGGCGACGTCGGAGAGGGCGCCGTAGAAGACCCAGAACTTGTTGTTGAACGCGCGCCCGTCCAGGACCTTGATCGCCAGTTCGACGTTGCCGCTGCTGAAGAACCAGAAGTAGCCGGTGTCCGCGGTCAGGGGGACCGCGGTGCCGATGCCGTTGGGGATGCTCTGGGTCTGAAACGTGACCTCGACGCGGAACCGCCCGCCGTTCAAGCAGAGAGTAGAGGCATCCGCCACGCAGGCCCCCGCCGCTCCTCCGACCGTAAAGGACTTCGTGTACTCATTGTCCGTTTCGTCGCCTTCGGCAATCGCGTTGGTGGAGTCGACCTTGACGCGGAGCGTATGGGTCCCGGCGCTCAAGGTGCCGAGGGCATAGTCCTCCACGTATCCGTAATAGCCGGCTTCGAGCGGTGGATCGACATACCAGGTGTGGTTCAGGGCTCCATCCAGGGAAAGCTCGACGTAGAAGCGCGCCGCCGTCGCCGAGCCGCCATTGTTGAGCACCGTCAGGTCCACGTAGAGAGAATCGGCCGGGGACAGAGTCGCGCTGTCGGTGTTCGTCCCGGTTTCTTTGGAAACCACGATCTTGTCCGACCATGCCGATGGTTTGTACGGAGTCAGATTGGGAGAGGCGTCCGAGGAGAGCGCGATGCCGGACGTTCGAAGAGCCAGTTTTTCCGAAGGCCCTTTCGCGTTGGCCGAGGAGACGAGCAGGCCGAGGCAGGACAGGAGCAGGAGCCACCTGGTGATGTGTTTCATGATCTCCCCCTCGACGTCTCTCGGGAGGAGGAGGAGCGAGGTTTCGAGGCGGCTCTCGGGGCTACCTCCCCCTCGTGCGCGTCATCCGGAAGTCTCCACCCGGAGGGCTTTTTCAGCCAGATCCAGCTGAATCAATCGCGCGGCCTCGCCGCGGCCGGAGCCTGCGCCGGAGTCCCTGGATTCGGTACGTCCACCACTGCCAGGTCCACCGCCGAAGACTCGCGAGGAAGGGCCAGGGGTCTCTCGGGTCGAGATAGGCGACCGCCCTGACCTTGCGGAGATTCCGCGCCAGGCTCAACAGCTCCTGCCGCAGGGAACGGTCCCCGCGGTTTTCCCAGAGGGTCGTCAGGTAAGCGGTGAGCCAGATCCATCCGACGCCGTCCGGATAGTCGCGTCCTCGGACAACCGGGCGCCCCGCGAAGACGCGATAGACCGCGAGGGGCAGGTCCATGCCGATCGCCGCCGAGAGATTCGTGGCCCGGACGAAGCGGGGATCGGCCTTGATCAACACGAGACTTTCGTCGGAGGGATCGCGCCGAAACTCCATCGCCATGGGGCCGTAGTACCGGGCGCGCCGGACGAGCCGCTTCGCGGCCTCTTCCGCCTCTTCGTCATGAATGCTCTGGCAGTACACATTGGCGCCCATTTCGTAGGGGTGGACGAATCGTCCCCCCTTCGAATACGTATGAAGCCTCAACCGCCTGACCGAATACGACAGGACCGTCTCGTGATTCCGGTCCACCATCATGCAGACGCCGATGCACCGATCCGCCGTTCCGCCCAGGACCTCCGCGATCGCGGGGAACTCGCCCGCCCTCGAGAAGATCTCCCGGCACTCGCGCTCGACCGTCTCTCGATCCCTTCCCGCGACTTTGGTGTTCCGCCCCTTCGCGAGGTCGGCGGGAACGGAGCCCGGCATGGTCTTCAACAGGTACTCGTGCCGTTCCAGGTCGAGACCCGAGAGGATCCTGCCGAGGTCCTCTTCGTTTTCCGGCTTGAAGAAACCGGGCGTTCGGATCCCAACCTCTCGCGCCATCGCGTAGCACAGGGAAATGTCCATGAGGGACAGGAGCGTCTCCCAGGGCGGCGTCGTCAGAGTGAAATGCCCGGAGAGACGGCCGGGGTTCCTGGCCACCAGGATGTTGTAGTGGTCGTTCGTGGGCATCAGGACGCCGCCGCCGTCACGACCCAGCGATTCCAGAAACGCGAGGGCCTTCTCCGGATCACCGTCGATCAGGTGCTTTGACGAGAGGCGGCGGGAAGCAAACCCCACCGCGTCCCGGTCGTGATCCACGCCGATGACCGGGATTCCCGCCCGCGCGAGCGAATGAACGGCGGCGACCGAGCGGGGGTGCTCGAGACCGAGAACGACGGCCCTCGGGTCGCCCCGGCGGTACCGCTCGGCGATGCTCGCCTTCTCTGTCACTTCTGCCATGGCGTGTTGCGCGATCACGGAAGGTAGCGCTCAAGTGACAGATCGATGCCGACCGGTAGGCGCCGTTCGGCAGAGCCAGCCCGGATGCCTCCGGCCGGATCTAGTCACAAAGCTGGAGAGCCGAGGAGTCAGGGGTTCTTCCTTACAGCGGCTCGGAGAGGCGCAGGCGGTGGTTCTTGCGATCGAAGGTCACGGCGAAGCGCCTGAGGACTTCCCAGCCGATCACTCCCTGGGAAGTGTCCTCGACGAAGCGGACGGTGGGATTCTCGAAGGTGAAGCGCCCGATCTTCGCCGCGCCCTTGAGATGTCCTTCCCTGGCCTGCAGGACCCGATCGATGCGCCGGTCGGGTCTGGCAGGCACCGGGTCGCCGGACAGCGGAAGGCGTGACGCGAATTCCGCCGGCACCGTGAAGCCGCCGGGCGATCCGGTGTCGAGATCCAGTTCCATGGAGGTTCCCGCGAGCGAGACGGGGAGAGCGGGAAGCCGGCGCGACGGGCTGAATTCGAAGACATCCGCGCCGTTGGCGGCGGGCAGCTCCCCGGCGCGCAGGACGATCCTCCCGGCGGGATAGTCGAACGTCAGGAGGAATCCCGGGAAGAGACCCGCCGAGAGCACGCCCACCGGGTCGTCGGGGCCCGGGAACACCCGGGAAAGATCCATCGCCACGGCGTTGATTCCGGACACGGTCGCTCCGCCGATCTGGAGCCGCTCGATCCGGACCAGCTTGCCGTCGGTCGTCGTCGGGGAGCCCGGGCTCTGCACTCGCGCCGTCGCGACGACCGGGAGCCTCTGCGCCTCCGCGAACGGCGCCGCGATCACGGATCCGGAGGCGCCGGTATCGAGGACGAACGGAAACGGGCCCTTGTCGCCGAGCATCACCCGGACGAGCGGCCGGTTGCCGAAGGAACCCATCGGCAGCGCCACTTCCTCGCCCGCCAGCTCGATCTTGCCCGGCGGAGGCAACTGCTGCGGGCCGCCGGGATGCTCCGCCTTGTCCTGGCCGCGTGCGGCGGGGGAGAGGAGCATCAGGGCGGCCGCCAGGGCCAGGAGCGGAATCCGGGGATTTTGTTGCATCGCGAACCTCCAGGACATATAGTACGATTCGTACTATAGGAGGTTTCGGTGGCGAAAGCCAGGCAACCGACGGAGCTCGAGGGCGCGGTCCTGGGCGTCCTCCGGGAGCAGGGGCCCTGCACGGCCTACGCCGTCCGCCGGGTCTTCCTCGACTCGCCGAGCCCCTACTGGAGCGGCAGCGCCGGCGCGATCTATCCCCTGATGAAACGCCTCCTGCGCTCGGGCCGGATCGCTTCCCGGGGCGGCGCGACCGGCCGCAGGACGAGCCGGCTCTACAGGCTGACGGCCTCGGGCGCCGCGGCCTTCCGGGCCTGGCTCCTGCCCCCCTGGCCGGCGGTCGTGACGGGCGTCCCGGCGGATCCCCTGCGGACGCGCGTCAGCTTCTTCGGGGCGCTCTCCGCTGCGGAGCGCAGCCGCTTCCTCCGCGAGGCGATGGACCGGATCGAACCGCACCTGCGCGATCAGGAGAAGGACCTCGTCCGCCACCGGTTGGCGGGCAACCCGTTCGAGACGGCCGTGGCCCGCGGCGCGATCGCCTCGCTGCACGCGCGCCGCCGGTGGCTCCAGAGGACCGCGCGAGACCTCGCGCGGCCAGGCCGCCGCAGCTGAGCGCGGGCGTGCCGGGGTGGGGGTCCCGGGTAATCTCAATGAAAGAAGTCCCGGATCCCGCGGCGAGCTACGATTCCGGCGCCCGTGAGCTCGAGCCCGTTCGTCTACCTCCGCCTTCTCTACCGGCTGCCCGTGCTGGTGCTCGTGACGCTCGCGTGCGTGGGCTTTGCGCGGCTGACCGGCAGAAGAAGGAGGGCCTATCGGCTCTGGGCGGTCCTCTACGGCAGGATCTGCGGCCGCGCGCTGGAGGTCACGGGATCGTCGCCCGACCCCGCCGCGCAGATGATCGTCGCCAACCACACCTGTTATCTCGACACGATCCCGATGGCCTATCTCTGGCCGGAAGCGATTACGGTCGCCATGGGGAGGATCCGGTCGTGGTTCGTTCTCGGCTCCCTGAGCCGGGGCAGCGTGATCTATGTGGACGACGGCGCGGCCGAGAGCCGCCGGCAGGCCCGCGAAGAGATGCGGAGAGTCTGGGATTCGGGAGGAGCGGTCATCGTCTTTCCGGAGGGGAAGGCGTCGCACGGCGCTCCTCCCTCCGGGACGATTCGCGGGACGTGGCGGTCGCGGGGAGAGTCACGGCCCGTCGGGCCCGGACCCTTCCGCGCGGGGCCGTTCGAGGAGGCGGCCTCCCGCGCCATCACGATCCAGGGGGTTCGGATCGAGTACCCGCCGGAGCTCCTGGAGGCCCTGGGCGGGCGCTGGTTCGAGGAGCGGTTCCTCTGGGTCCTGTGCCAGAGCTTCAAGATCCGCGCGCACGTGTTTCCCGCCGAGCCCGCCTCCGCGGATACCGAAGCCCTGCGCCGAACCTGGGAGTCCCGCCTGATCCCGCGGCGCGACATCGCGCAGATGGACTTCCCGAGTCCCGGTCGCGAGTCCAGGGGGCTCTTCTGAGCCCCGGTCGCGGCGCGAGGAGTCTCCCAGAGGGGAGGAGCCTCGCGCCGCGGGAGCGTAGCGCCGGAGCGGGATCAGCCCGAAGGGCGTAGATCCCGCGGAGCGCGCGGAGCGACGTGCTACGGGCAGAGGAAAGCGCTGGTGTCCTGTATGGGCTGGAACGCCGTCCCCTGCGGGTTGATGTACGTCTTCACCGCCCCGGTCAGCGTATCCGTCACCGTCATGACGACGTTGACGTTGGTCAGTCCGCCGGCGAAGACCCAGTAGCGGCTGTTCACCGGACAGCCGGTCACCGCCTTGACGACCATCTCGACGTTGTTCGAGGAGAAGAACCAGAAGTAGCCCGTGTCGCCCGTCAGAGCGATCGCCTGGCCGTCCCCGCTGGCGCCATCCGTGGTGCTCCACCTCGTCCGAACCTGGAACCGGCCGCCGTTCAAGCAGAGAGTCGTCGCGTCGGGCGAGCAGGCCGCCAGAGCGGCCTCCGGTCCGGGAGCGCTCGCCCAACGCTCGGGGGGAGGCGGTGCGGGAGCCCGGGCCGCGGACTCGATCTCGAGCGTCGAGGAGAACGCGCTCGTGTCCTGGATCGGCAGGAAGGCGACTCCCTGCGGGTTCGTGTAGGTCTTGACGGCCCCGGTCTGCGTGTCGGTCACCGTGATGACGACGTTGACGTCGGTCAATCCCGCCGCGAAAACCCAGAACTTGCCGTTGACGGGCCGGCCGTCCACGACCTTGATGACGAGCTCGACGTTGTTGGGAGAGAAGAACCAGAAGTACCCCGTGTCGGACGTCAGGGCGACCGCTTGCCCGGGCCCGGTCGCGGAGAGGGAGTCGAGCCGGACCCCTCCGGCCGTCCGGGCGGCGGTCGCGTACTGCGTCTGCACCTTGAAGCGGCCGCCGTTGGCGCAGAAGGTCGTGGCGTCCGTGACGCAGCCCCCTCCGGCGCCCAGGGTGACCTTTCCGATCTTGTTCGAGTTGATTTCGGTGAACCAGAGGTTGCCGTCGGGGCCCTGGGTGATCTGAACCGGTCCGGAGGCCGCGGTCGGAATCGGGAACATCGTCACCGCGCCGGTGGTGGTCATCCGGCCGATCGTGTTGTTGGTGTTGTCGGTGAACCAGAGATTGCCGTCCGGCCCCTTCGAGATCCCGAGCGGCGAGATTTCCGCCGTCGAAATGGGGAACTCGGTGAACGTTCCGGCAGTCGTGATCCGCCCGATCTTGTGCGCGATCGCCTCCGTGAACCAGAGGGCCCCGTCGGGCCCGACCGTCAGCCCGACCGGACCCGCGGCCGCCGTCGGAACCGTGAAACTCGTGAGGGCGCCGGAGGTCGTCATGCGGCCGATCGTGTTCGTGCCGGGGTCGGTGAACCAGAGGTTGCCGTCCGGTCCGGCCCGGATGATCACGGGAGAGACGAGGGGAGGCAACGGAAACTGCGTGATCGCTCCCGAGGTCGTGATCCGCCCGATCTTGCCTCCCGTCGAGTCGAAGCTCCCCTCTTCGGGCTGGCGGCCCGTACTCGGCGAACCAGAGGTTGCCGTCGGACCCCGCCGCGATGCCCACCGGGAAGATGTTGGGGTCCCCGACCGGGAATCGCGTGACGGCGCCGGACGTCGTGACGCGGCCGATCTCGTTGGCGTACTCATCGGCGTACCAGAGGTTGCCGTCGGGACCGGCGGTGATGCCGGCGGGACCGGTGTTCGGGTCGTTCAGGAACTCGGTGATCGTCCCCCGGGCGTGATCCGGCCGATCCTCCCCGCGAGGTTCTCGGTGAACCAGATGTTTCCGTCCGGGCCCGCCGTGATGTCGACAGGATTGGACGTGGCTGTGGGGACGTTGAACTCCGTGATCGTCTGCGCGAAAACCGTGAGCGCCGACGCCATTGCGGCCATCGCGAGAACGATCCGGCGCATTGCCAGAAGCCGAGCCACGTCCGCGATCCTCCTCTTCAGTGGGGAGACATTCTAGCGGACAGCCGGGCCGGAAACACCCTGCAGGCTGCAGTCGGACTCGACCAAAGTACAGGTCGTCGAAACAGGACAGGTGGGGCACCGTGAGAAAAACCTCCTTGTTCCTGCCGAGTTCGCCTCTGGCGATCCATCGAAACTCAGATGCGATCGGGGCGTACCTCTAAGCAACGGAGGTTTCGGATGACGCGTGCCGCGTTTCTTCTCGCCTTTCTCCTGCCGGGCGCCGCCGCGGCGCCGGCTGACAAGGAGCTCGCGAAATCTGTGGATGCTTACGTCGCGCCTTACGTCGCCTTCCGCGCGTTCAGCGGCGTCATTCTCATCTCGAAGGGGGATGCCATCCTCCTCGAGAAGGCGTGGGGGATGGCGAACTACGAGCTCGGCGTTCCCAACACGCCCGGCACGCGGTTCCGCATCGCGTCGATCACGAAGCGGTTCACCCAGATCGTGGTGACGCGGCTCGTCGAAGAGAAGAAGCTCTCCCTGGCCGACCCGCTCTCGAAGTTCGCGCCGTCGTTTCCGAAGGCGGACGCGATCACGATCGACCAGCTCGTCAACCACCGCTCGGGGATCCGCGATCCCAACGCGCTGCGGCGCGTGATCGCGGCGAGCTACACGCCGGCCGAGGTCGTGGACCTTCTCGCGAAGGAGCCTCTCGGGAGCGAGCCGGGCAAGACGTACTCCTATACGACCGCGAACTACGCGGTGCTCGCGTTCGTGATCGAGAAGGTGACGGGGAAGACCTTCGCCGAAGTCGTACGGAAGTACGTCTACGAGCCGGCCGGGATGGCCGACTCGGGCGACATCAGCACCGTCAGCGTGGTGCCGGGGCTCGCCGGCGGTTACATGCCCGACCCGTACTCGGATCGCGGCGTCGCGGTGAGCGGTCCCGAGGACACCTCCTGGAAGGCCGGGGGCGGCTCGGGCTACTCGACGGCCCGGGACCTGCACCGCTTCCTGCGCGCCTGCTACGGAAAGAAGCTGCTCCCTTCGGTCGACCCGTTGAGTCTCTTCCCTCACTCCGAGATGTTCGGGAAGAAGGTCTCGGAATCGAGCGGCGCGTTTCCGGGCGCAAACGCCAACATGACCTACTTCCCTGAGGACGAGCTCGCGGTCGTCGTGATGAGCAACAGCTACTCCCCGCTCGCGGGGTCGATCGCGAAGGACGTCGCGGCCATGGTCTTCAAGCAGCCGTACAAGGTTCCCTCCGCGCCGGCCAAAACGGACGCGCGCCCGATCGACCCGCGGCTCTTCGGCTCCTGGGACCTCGAAACGATCGGCAACCCCTTCACGATCGAGATGCGGCACGGCCGCGCGGTGATCTCGTGGACCACGGTGCGGCAGAGCGCGATCCTGCGCACCGGTGACGACACCTATTTCAGTCCGTTCGACTGGGCGACGATCGTCTTCCGATTCGCAAAAGACGGCGCGATCGACGGGACGTGGACCACCCCCTGGAGCGACAAGCCCCTGAAAGTCACCCGCCACGCCGAGCAGGCTCGTTAGCTTTGAAGTGATCGCGGCGAATGACCCGCCCCGGAGCCGGCGTCGGTTAGCGCCGGGCGAACCCGGCGCCACCTACTGCCGTGGGTCTGCGTTCGGTGGACGGCTACCTGCGTCGGCACGCGCCGGCCTGCCGTGATCGAAAGAACCGGCCTGCGCTGAGGGTTCCTCGCAGTGTACTGTGGTGCCGGTTGTGGCGCGTTCCATGCTCGTCACCCAGACGCGGCTCGCCGTCGCGAAGCCGCGGAGGAGTCGAGCTCCAGGCAACGTCATTGACGCAGGGACGGGTACAAGCAGGGAGACCAGGCATTGTTCACGCCATGAGTCAGCGGAAACGGCCCGAACGTCTGGCCGAGGAGGGGCACGGTGACCAGGATGGACATCCTGTCGCCTTCCACGAAACCGGAGTACTGCGCCGCGTACTGGACCTTCCCCGGGAAGGCGCCGATCAGCTGTGTGTAGGTTCCGGGGAGCGAGAAGGCCCCGTTCGGGATCGGCCGGGTCATTTCTCCGTAAGAGCCGAAACAGCCTCCGTCAGGAAGGGTCGAAGCCAGGATGTCGAGAGTGGCGCTCCCACTCGTGACTGTGAGACCGGCGCTTCCCGACCCCCACACTCCGGGCTGCACAAACTTGTCCGAGTGCGGCAAAACAACGATGACATGCCGCACGCTTCCGGGAGGGGTCAGCGCGGAAGCTTCGGCGGAAGCGGACGAGGCCGTGCTTGTTTCCATCGCCGGCGAGGTCGGCGAGCGATCGGAACAGGCAACGGCCACTCCGATCGACGCCGTCAGAATGAGGAGCAACGTCCTGCGCATGTCCTGAATCCGGATCGCGAGAATCGGCGCCATTCTATGTCCGCGGGCAACCGGCTCGTCGGAGGATCGAGGGAGGCTCAAGACATCCTTCGTTTCCGCTGCGGCTGGACGGCCTCGACTCTTCGCGCCTCACTCCTCGTGCTCGCGCTCGGGGCGGGGGACCGTCTTCCGGCTCAGAGCGCGCCGGCCGAATGGAACGTGGACGTCGCGCAGAGCCGGCTGACTGTCAAGGTCCTTCCGGCGGGACTCCTCGCCTCGACCCTGCACACGCACCTCCTTCAGCCGGAGAAGTGGAGCGGTGAGATCGCGTGGGATCCGGGTCATCCGGAACGCGTTCGGGTCGCCGTGCGGATCGCCGCCGATTCTCTCCAGGATCATCAGCCGAAGCTCTCCGGCAAGGACACCGCCAGGGTCGAGGGGCAGGTTCGTGGCGCGGAGATCCTCGACGCGGCGCGGTTTCCGGAGATTCTGTTCGAGGCCGCCCGGCTCGAGGCCGCGGAGCTTCCCTCCGGCGCCGCGGGCGAGTTTCGAGGCAAGCTCGCGGGCACTCTGACGCTCCACGGACAATCGCGCCCCTTGCAGATCCCGATTCAGGGACGTGTCACCGCCGACCGCCTGGAGGCCAACGCGGCCGTGAGCCTCAAGCAGAGCGACTTCGGCATCAAGCCGTATGCGACCGCGCTCGGGACGATCGCGGTCCGCGACGAGATCACGATCGAGATCGCGCTCGTCGCCTTGCCCCGCCGCTGAGCCGATTCGCCGCTCGGCCGGGCCAGCAGGTCGCGCGGGACCAGGCAGGCAATCGACTCATTCTGATGATTTCGCATCATGTCCGGCGGCCATGCATCCGGAAGGCTCAGGTTCAGAGAAAAGCCGCCAAAGCCATGACCGTTCCCGCCGGGACCCGTCTCGGCCCTTACGAAATCCTCTCGCCGCTCGGCGCGGGCGGAATGGGCGAGGTGTACCGGGCGAAGGACTCGAAGCTGCACCGCGAGGTCGCGATCAAGGTGCTGCCGGCGGCGTTCGCGGCGGATGCGGAACGGTTGGCGCGGTTCCGGCGGGAAGCTCAGGTGCTCGCGGCGTTGAACCACCCGCACATCGCGGGCGATCTACGGGCTGGAAGAGGCGGGAGGCGTCGAAGGGCTCGTCCTCGAGCTCGTGGAAGGGGAAGACCTGTCCGAGCGGATCGCGCGCGGGCCGTTGCCGCTGGACGAAGCTCTCGAGATCGCGCGGCAGATCGCCGACGCGCTCGGGGCCGCGCACGAGCACGGGATCGTGCACCGGGATCTGAAGCCGGCCAACGTGAAGGTCACGCCGGATGGAACCGTCAAGGTCCTCGACTTCGGTCTGGCGAAGGCGGTGACGGGAGATGCGGCGTCTTCCGACGTCACGCAATCACCGACATGGACGGCGGTCGCGACTTCGGCCGGCGCGGTGATCGGAACGGCCGCATACATGTCTCCGGAGCAGGCGCGCGGAAAGACCGTGGACAAGCGCGCCGACATCTGGGCCTTCGGCGCGGTCCTCTACGAAATGTTGACGGGCCGGAAGCCCTTTGAGGGCGCGACCGTGTCCGACATGCTCGCCGCAGTGCTCACGCGTGAGCCCGACTGGAGCGCGCTGCCGCCGGCGACACCCCCGGGCGTCCGGCGCCTCCTGCGCCTCTGCCTGGAGAAGGACGCGAAGAAGAGGCTGCACGACATCGGCGACGCATGGCTGTTCGCGGCCGACGGGCCGGGTCCCTCGGCCGTAGACGCGCGGCTGCGGTTCGGCTGGCTCTCGGTCGCGGCGATCGCCCTCGCGGCGGCTGGAATCGCCGTGCTCGTGATGTGGTCCCTCCGAGCGCGCACGGTCCCCTCACCCACACGAAAGTTCGAGTTCGCGATCGATCGGCTCGACCCGGCGACCGCGCCGTCCATCTCGCCCGACGGCCGGAAGATCCTCTACGTCGCCGGAGGAAGTCTCTGGGTGCGCGAGCTCGACCGCGGCGGCGACCGCGAGGTGGTCCACGAGAGCGCCCCGCAGTTTCCTATATGGTCTCCCGACGGCGCGCAGATCGCGTATGTCGCGAAGGCGAAGCTCTGGAAGGTCCCCATCTCCGGAGGAGCGCCCTCCGTGATCGCGCCGGCCAGCTTCCGGGAGATGGGCCTCAATGCAGGAGCGGTCTGGATGGAGGACGGCCGGATTGTCTTTGCGCCGGCCGCGACCGGTTATGGATTGCTGGCGGTTTCCGCCGACGGCGGCGATCTGCGGCCCATCCTCGAACGCGACAAGAACAAGGAGGAGGATCTTCACAAGCCGAGCCTTCTTCCGGGCGGCCCGCGGGATTCTGTTCATCAGCGACCGTGCGGTTGGCGGACCGTTCGCGATGGAGGTCCTCTCGGGCAACATCCGCAAAGTGGTCCTGGAGCAGAAGGGAGACCTACTGGACTGCCCCGTGTATTCGCCGACGGGGCACATCCTCTACTTCCGGAAGACGACCTCGACGGAAGGGATCTGGGCTGTTCCCGTTCTCGCTGGAGAAGCTGGAAACGACCGGCCAGCCCTTCCTCGTCGCCAGAGACGCGTACTGGCCGAGCGTCTCCTCGGACGGGTTGCTTGTCTTCGCGCGCCCGGCGCTCAACCAGCAGCAGCTGGCGATCGTGGACTCGAGTGGACGAGTCCAGCGCGACCTCGGTTCTCCCGGTGGAATTCCGAAGAATCTCCGGCCCGCGATTTCGCCCGATGGCCGCCGGATCGCTTTCAGCGCCGAGGACCCGAACGAAGGCAGGAACATCTACATTCGCGATCTCGACACGCAGCGACCTGACGCGGCTCACGATCGGCTCGGCGGGCCGGTGCGATGCCGATATGGCATCCTTCTGGAGACCGGGTGATCTGGCGGCGACTGCCAGCAGGCTCGACAAAGACGGGATTCGTCGAACGCGCTTCGGACGCCACTGGCCCGGAGCGTCCGCTCGTCGACGATGCGTCATTCGCAGACGTCTCACCGGACGGCAGAACCCTCCTCTTCACCCGGCAGCAGCCCAACACCGGATACGACCTTCTCCTGCTTCCTTTGGAGAGCGCGCTTCGCTGCGACGGAAAAGCCGCGCCCGTTTCTGGAAACGCCGCTCAACCAGTCATTTGCTCGGTTCTCGCCCGACGGGCACCTCGTGGCGTACCTCGAGGACGATGGAGACATCAATAACGTCTACATCCGGCCGTTTCCGGCCGGCGAGGAGCGATGGCAGAGCATCTTTCGAGGGCGGATGGTGGCCGGCCTGGAGCCGCTCCGGAAACCGGCTCTTCTACGTGCACGATGATGATCTGATGGAAGTGACGATCTCGACCACGCCCTCTCTCAAGCTGGGGGCGCCGCGACGTCTCTTTTCGGGCAAGGAGGCGGGTCTTCTTGTAGAAGGCAGGTTCTTCGACATCTCTTCGGCCGGTAGTTTCGCCTTCGTCCGCGCGATCAAGAGCGAGCATCCCCCGACGCTGACTGTGGTCGAAAACTGGCTGACTGACTTCCGAGACAGGCCGAAGAAATAGCGGTTCTCGCGGCCGATTACTTTGCGCCGGTGACCTGGCGCTGGCCCGAGCCGTCGGCGTTCATCACCCAGACCTCCATGCGGCCGGTGCGGTTGCTCTGGAAGGCGATCCGCTTTCCGTCGGGGAACCAGGAGGGAGTCTCGTCGAGGTAGGGCTCGGTGTGAGCCGCGAGCTTGCGCGCGGCGCCGGTCGCGGCGTCCACGATCCAGATGTGGCTGGAGTGCGCCTCGAGGTCGTTGACCTGGATGGCGAGCTCGCGGCCGTCCGGCGACCAGACCGGCCACTGCGCGCGCCCCTCGGCCGGCGCGAAGTGAGTGACCTGGCGCCGCCCGGATCCG
This sequence comes from uncultured Acidobacteriota bacterium, assembly GCA_963782815.1. Classification (GTDB taxonomy): domain Bacteria; phylum Acidobacteriota; class Thermoanaerobaculia; order UBA5066; family Gp7-AA6; genus JAWOLE01. The sequence goes on from CAWALG010000027.1 coordinate 56,142, forward strand.
TCGGCGTTCATGACGAAGACGGCCAGCCCGTCCGTCGAATCGGGCGGCCGGCCGGTGAAGGCGAGGCGCTTCCCGTCGGGCGACCAGTGGACGTTCCACGCGATGGAGGTGCCGTCGTTGATCTGCTTCGCGTTCGAGCCGTCCGAGCGACGAGAGCATGAGCCTCATCGCCGTCCACCCGCCCGCCATGTACACGAGCCTCTTCCCGTCGGGCGACGGCGCCAGACCCCTGCCGGGGATCGTGGCGATCTCCCGCCGGTCCTTTCCATCCGGATCGATCGAGTACAGCCGGCTCGCGTCATTGGCGAAAACCGTAAAGAGGACCCGCTTTCCATCCGCCGTCCATCCCGGGTTGCCTTCCTCCTCGGGCGTGTTCGTCAATCGCGTCTCGCCGGTTCCGTCCGCCGCGATCACGTAGACGTCCTGAGCGCCGCCGCGATTCGACAGGAAGACGATGCGCTTGCCGTCCGGGGAAACGACGGGGAGCTCGCCGTTGGAGACGGGGCGCGGCGCCGGCTGCCGCGCGTTCCCCGCGGATGTCAGCGCGAGGAGAAGCGCGAGAACCCGGAACGGGACAGAGCGCGGCATGGGTCAGCTCGCGCGGGTGACTCTCACCGTCAGCATGCGGGCCTTCGGGTCGCCCGGGACGGCTCCACGGTGGCGGCGGCGTTCCACGAGCGGCCTTCGGGGTCGGAGAAGCGCCAGGCGCGAGCCGATTCCTTCCCGCCCGCGTTGGGCGCCCACTTCTCCTTCTCCAGGGCCGGCCCGAGGTCCTTCAGGATCTCGCTGCCGCTCTTCTCGGTCATGAGCTTCCACTGTGTCTCCCACCGGTCGGCCGTTCCCTGATGGCGGACGACTGTCCGGTCGGGAAACTGGTAAACCCACTCGTAGACGGGATCGAGCCGCATGTCGGCGAGGGTCGCGCGCGCCCATTTCGAGTCGGGCTGCCAGTTGTATTCGAGACTCGTGGCGACGACCTCGGCATGGCCTCGCCCGAAGAGCTTCTCGATGACGTGGAGCGCCCCGTCGATCCCGGAGGAGAGGCCGGCGGCGGTGACGATCTTTCCGTTGTCCACGAAGCGCCGGTCCGAGACGATGCGGGCCTTCGGAGCCGCCGCCTTGAGCTCCGGGATCAGGTGAGCGAAGGTCGTGGCCTCCAGGCCGTCGAGCAGACCGGCCTTCGCCAGGAAGAACGCGCCGTTGCAGACGGAGAAGACGACCCGGGCGTTGCGGGAGGCGTCCTGGATCCACGCGATCACGGCCGCGTTGGAGAGTTGCGGCTGGACGTTTCCGCCCGGGAGAAGGATTACGTCGGGCGCGGGGGCGTTCGCGAAGGTGTACTTCGGGTTGACGGACATCCCCATGCTGGTGGTGAGCGGACCGGGCGCCTGCGCCACGCTGTAGATCTCGAAGGCCCGATGATTGTGAACCGAGGCGTGCCCGAAGACCTCCCACGGCCCGGTGTAGTCGATGATCTGGACGCCTTCGAAGAGGAGGACCGCGAGGCGCAGCGGCTTCTCCGCCGCGGCCTGCCTCATCTGATCGGCCGCGGACTTCTTGACGAGCTGCATCCCGCAGGTCGGGCACTCCCCGGCCTTGTCGTAGGTCTTCTCGTCGCAACCTCCCGAGCAGGGAGGACAGACCCAGACTTCGTTCTCCGAATCGGGGGGAGAAAGAAAGAGCCCGGGCGTGGTCACGGCCGCGGCGGCGAACAGGAGAACGAAGATCCCGGTTCGGAGATTGGCGCGCATGGTCTTCTTCCTTTCTGACGGCTGTCAGGCGCTACGCGCTTCGGAGCGCGATCATGGGATCGACGGCGGTGGCGCGGCGGGCGGGAAGGAACGACGCGAGGAGCGCCACGGTCACCAGGACGACGGACATCGCGAGGAACGTCGGCGGATCGGTGGCGTTGACCTCGAAGAGGAGGCCGGACATCAGGCGCGCCAGAAGGTGCGCGCCGACGAGCCCGAGCGCGAGACCGGCCGCGACGAGCGTCATCGACTCCCGGAGGACGAGGGTCAGGACGGAGCCCGGTTTCGCCCCCAGGGCCATCCGGATGCCGAACTCCTGGCGGCGCTCGCCGACGGCGAAGGCCATGACTCCGGCGATGCCGGCGCAGGTGACGGCGAGGGCGAGGGCCGCGAAGAGCGACAGGAGGGTCGCGGTCAGCCGCGGCGACGCGAGCGCGTTCGAGCGCGCCTGGTCGAGCGTCTGGAATCGGTCGATCGGCTGATCCGGGTCGATGGAGTGGACCGTCTCCCGCACGATCCGGGAGAGCGCCAGCGGGCTGCCCGTCGTCCGGACGAGCAGGCTTCCCGAGAGCGTGGGGAACTGCGGCAACGCGACGTAGATCTCGTCGGGCGGCGCGGCGGCCAGGCCGTACTGCCGGACGTCGCCGGCGACGCCGACGATGGTGATCCAGCTCTTGCCGCGGTCGATCGTGATCCGCGCCCCGACGGGGTCTCGCGTCTCCCAGAAGCGGCGGGCGAGGGAGCGGCTGACGACCGCGACCTTCGGGGTCTCGGGAGAGTCCGCGGAATTGAAGACCCGACCCCGCAGGAGCGGCACGCCGATCGTCGAGAAGTAGTCGGAGGAGACGCGCTGGAATTCCGCCTGGGGGCGCAGGTCTTCCGACGCCGCCGGGCGGCCCTCGATCTCGAAGCGTCCGTTGTTGGGGCCGGTCTCGTTCAAGGGGAAGCTCCCGGCGATGGCCGCCTTGACGACGCCCGGCTCCTGGGCCAGGCGCTCGAGGATCTCCTTCTCGAACGCCCAGCGCTTGGCCGAGTCGGTGTACCGGGTGAAATTCAGATCCAGCCGCGTCGTCAGGACGCGCCCGATTCGGAAGCCCGGGTCCACGTCCTGCAGCTTCCAGAGACTGCGGATCATGAGCCCCGCTCCGATCAGGAGCGTGAAGGAGATCGCCACCTGCAGCACGATCAGGGCGCTGCGCATCCGGTGGCGGCCGGCGCCCGCGGTGGAACGGCTCCCCCCTTCCTGCAGGGCCTCGGTGAGGCTCCGCCGGGAGGAGACGGCCGGGATCAGGCCCAGGGCGATCCCGGTCACGAGCGAGACGGCGAGAGCGAAGAAGAGGACCGGGCCGTCGATCGCGATCTCGCGCGCCCTCGGCGTGAAACGGGCGGCGAAGGCGACGAGGAGCCGCAGGCCTGCCGGAGGCGAAGAGGAGGCCGAGCGCGCCTCCGGCGAGCGCGACGAGGGTGCTCTCCGTGACGAGCTGTCGGGCGAGCCGCAGCCGCCCGGCGCCGAGAGCGGAGCGCAGCGCGAGCTCCCGCCGCCGGCGCAGGAGGCGCGCGAGCGTGAGATTGGCGACGTTGGCGCACGCGAGCAGGAGCACGAGCCCGACGATGCCGAAGAGGACCAGGAACGTCGGGCGAGCCGCCTGCGTCAGCTCGTCGCGGAGCGAAACGGCCGTCATGGCAAAGCCGCTCCCCTTCGCCGGATAGGAGGCCGGGAATTGCGCGGCGAGGCTCTGTCCGATGCCCGCGAGGTCCGAGCGCGCCGCGGAAAGCGACACGCCGGGCTTCAGCCGCGCGAAGACCTGGACCATCCGGTGGTCCCGGTCGTGGCTCACCTCCGGCCGGCTTGCGGAAGGGACAGGCGGAGACCGGCATGTAGACGTCGTTGTCGTCGGGGTAGGCCGGGATCGGCGGGAGGACCCCGATGACGGTGTGGATGCGGTCGTTCATCCGCAGGGTCCGCCCCACGATCCCGCGGTCCCCGCCCCAGGAGCGCATCCAGTAGTCGTGGGAGAGGACGAGCAGCGGCTCCGCTCCCGGCGCGTCTTCGCCGGCCCGGAAGGTCCGGCCGATGAGCGGCTCGACTCCGAGCACGTCGAAGAAGTTCGCCGCGACGACGCCGGTCTGGACGCGCTCGGGCTCGGCCTTTCCGAGCAGAACGAACCACATCGAGTGGTACTCCGCCAGGCCCGCGAGCGTGTGGTTGCGGGAGGCGTAGTCGGAGATCTCGACGGGGGAGAAGGGGAAGTCGGTCACGTTGATCCCCGGCGCGTCCTGCCGCAGGCGGACGAGGCGGTCGCCGCCGCCGTAAGGAAGCGCCTGGAGGAAGACCCCGTGGACGACGCTGAAGATCGCGGCGTTGGCGCCGATGCCCAGCGCGAGCGTCACGACCGCGGCGGCCGCGAACACCGGGTTGCGTCTCAAGCCGCGAACGCCGTACCGGATGTCCTGGAAGAGGGTCTCGATGACGGGCGCCCCCGTTTCGTCGAGGCACGATTCCTTGTGCTGCTCGACGCCTCCGAAGGAGAGGAGAGCCTTGCGGCGCGCCTCCTCGGGGGAGAGGCCGCGCTCGACCAACTTGCGCGTCTCCATGTCGAGGTGGAAGCGCATCTCTTCGTCCATCTCCTTTTCGACCGCGCTCCTGCGCCCGAGAGTCCGCAGGGCCGTCAACACGCGAGAGGTCATGGCTCTCCTTCCCTCCTACCCGGCCGCCAGCACGCGGGACACCGCCTGGGCGAAGCGCTCCCACTCCTCCTGCTCCTCGGCGAGCTGCCGGCGCCCGCTCTTCGTCAGCTCGTAGAAGCGGGCGCGGCGGTTGTTCTCCGACGCCCCCCATTCCGAGCGGATCCACCCCTTCGCTTCCAGCCGGTAGAGCGCGGGATAGAGCGACCCCTGGTTGACCTGGAGCACGTCCTGCGAGAGCTGCTGGATGCGCTGGGAGATCCCCCAGCCGTGCATCGGCGCCGCCCGCAGCGTCTTCAGGATCAGGACGTCGAGTGTTCCCTGGAGAAGATCGGACCTGGGCGTCATCGGCCCTCCTTGAGAATGCCTACAGGAGTCTTTCCTCGCTCCTGTCGAATGTCAAGGGGAGATACGCGGCCGCCTCCGGAAGGTTTCCAGAATCCCCGAAGGGATCTATTCCTCCCGCAGCGCCCGCAGGGGTTGGACCCGCGTGGCACGGCGCGCCGGGACGATGCAGGCGACAGGGCGACGAGGAAGAGCAGGACCGCGACCGCGGCGAAGGTCGCCGGGTCGGACGCGCTCACGCCGAAGATGAGGCCCGAGAGAACGCGTCCGAGGGCGAGGGCCGCGCCCAATCCGATCGCCAGGCCGAGGAGGGCCGGGCGCATCCCCTGGAGAAGCATCATCCGCAGAACGTCGGCCGGCTGCGCCCCGAGGGCCATCCGGATCCCGATCTCCCGGCCGCGCCGCCGCACGCCGTAGGCGAGCACGCTGTAGATGCCGACTGCGGCGAGGAGGAGCGCGAGGCCCGCGAACGCGGCGAGGAGCAGCATGACGAGCCGCTGGCGCGAGAGCGAGCCGGCGAGGATCTGTTCCATCGTGCCGACCCGGAGCACGGGCTGGCCCGGATCCATCGCGTGAATGGCCGCGACGGCCGCCGAGGCGACGGAGGGAGTCTTCGCGCGGATCGTGAACTCCATGCCGAGATCCGGGCGCCTGCTCGTGCGTCAGGTACATCGCCGGAACCGAATCGCGGTAATCGAGACCCCTCAATTTGACGTCGCCCACGATTCCGACGACCCGGCAGACCCTGTCCGGAAGGAAGACGGACGTCAGCCGCTTGCCGATGGGGTCCTCTCCGGGCCAGAAGCGCTTCGCCATCGACTCGCTGATCACGGCGGCGGCCGGAGTCTCGGCCCTGTCCTCCCGGCGTGAAGAGGCGCCCGCGGCGAAGCGGGATGCGCAGGGCGCGGAAGTAGTCGCCGGCGACGACCGTCGTGATCGCGATCGGCTGCCGGGCGACCGGCAGGAGCGGCCGGCCCTCGATCGCGATCGGCCAGTTCTGTGAGTCCGTCAGGGGCAGGGAGTTGGCCGCTCCCGCCGATTCGACTCCGGGCAGCGCGCGGATCCGATCGAGGGCCTGGTCGAAGAAGGCGCTCCGCCGGCCGGGCTCGGCGTACTTGTTCGCGGGGAGGCCGACGGACATCGTCACCACGCCGCGGGCGTCGAACCCGGGATCGACTTTCCGCAGGAGCCAGAGACTGCGGATCAGGAGACCCGCTCCGACGAGGAGCACGAGCGAGAGGGCGACTTCGGCAACGACGAGAGCGTTCTCGTGTGCGCCGCCCGCCGGCATCGGCGTCCGTCCGGCCGAGCCCCTGCTTCAGGGACTCGGCGATGTCCGCTCTCGTCAGGCGCCACGCGGGAACGATTCCGGCAATCGACTCCCGTGGCGACGGAGACCGCCAGGGTGAACGCCAGGACCCACGCGTCCAGGTGGACTTCCGCCGAGCGCGGGAGCTGGTCCGCCAGGAAGGCGACGATGCCGTCCACGCCGTAGCTCGCGAGGAAGAGACCCAGGGCGCCTCCCGCGAGCGAGAGGAGGAGGGTCTCGGCGAGCAACTGCCGCAGCAGGCGGCCGCGGCTCGCGCCGAGCGCGCTGCGGACGGCGATCTCCTTGCGCCGCGCGAGCGTCCTGGCCAGCACGAGATTGGCGACATTGGCGCACGCGATCAGGAGCACGAAGGCGACGGCGCCGAAGCAGGATGAGGAGGGCCGGCCGCACGTTGGCGACCAGGTCTTCCCGAAGCGGAACGACCACGGCGCCCCAGCCCGCATCGTCTTCGGGATACTGGCGGGCGAGCTGGCCGGAGAGGACGTTCATCTCCGCCTGGGCCTGCTTCAGACCGATTCCCGGCTTGAGGCGCGCGACCACCATGCAGTTGTGGTTGTTGCGTTGCGCCCGCTTCTTCGCGTCCCATTCCATCGGGATCCAGATGCTGGAAAAGTCCGGCAGCCGGATGTCCGGACCCATCACGCCGACGACGCGCCAGGGCTGATCGTCCAGCCGGATCTCGCGGCCGACGATCCCGGGATCGGCGCCGAAGCGCGTCTTCCAGATCGAATGGCCGAGGACCACGACGCGGCTCGGTCCCCCGGAGCTCTCTTCCCGCGTGAAGGTACGCCCGAGCGCCGGCCGAGCTCCGAGGACCGGGAAGAAGTCGGACGACACCTGCGCGGCGGCCACGGATTCCGGCTCTCCGCCGCCGGTCAGGTTCAGGCCCTGGAACTGGATGAGCGCCGTCTTCTCGAAGACGTGGTTCTGACTCTCCCAGTCGAGGTAGTTGGCGGGAGAGACGGCGAAGATCCGCATCCCCGGGAAGGAGGCCGCGGGAGGCGTGTGCCAGACCCGGACGAGTCGAGCGGAATCGGGGAAGGGGAGCGGCTGCAGAAGGACCGCGTTGACGACGCTGAAGATCGCCGTGTTGGCGCCGATGCCGAGCGTCAACACGCCGATCGCGGCCAGGGCGAATCCCGGGCTCTTCAAGAGGAGCCTCGCCCCGTGCCGCAGATCCTGGCCAAGCGCCGTCATGACCTCCCTCGCTCCCTCTCCGAATGAGCCGGGACGGCTCGAGGAGCCGTCTTCGGTTCCGATGATCCGACGCCAGGGACGAAGGCAAGGCGGGTGCCACCGCTCTCGCGCACGGCCAATCCCATGAAAAGACGGAAATTCGGGCGGCGCTCGTCGGATCCGTCGCCGCCCTGACTGTTCGGAATCGGGACGCCGCGGTCCGATTGCGGACAGCGGGGAGCCTGCCGGCGGGCCTCGGGAGGCCATGCTAGATTGCGTCCAAGCCGCGGGAGGTCGTCCGTGCCGTCGCGAAGTCCGCATGTCGTTCTCACCTTGTTGCTTCTGCTTGCTCCCTCTCTTCCCGCCGCCGAGGACGTCAAGGTCGCGGCGGGGGCCGTCGAGGACCAGCGCTCGTCGGACGATCGGTTCGGCGGGCTTTCCATCGAGCTTCTTCTGAAGGGGAGCGCAGTGGCCGACGTCAAGGCCCTTCGCGTGAGAGTGAAGTCGGCGAAGGACGACGCCGGCGCCGTCCTCTACAAGCCGAATCGGGACGACAAGCCCGCGGACTTCGAGGAGTATGACGCGAACCGCCGTCCGGGCCCCGAAGTCCGCCTTTCCAGTCCGAGCCGCGACGCCTCGACGGTGGACGTGGCGGGAGAGGTCGAGCTGTTCCTTCCGGCGCGGGACCCGAGCACGAAGCAGAGATTCGACGGATTCCTCGGGGGGCTGGACAAGCCGATCACGAGCACGGCGCTCAAGTCGGCGAAGGTCGAGATCACGCCGCTCTCGCCCGGGGGATACAAGAGCCGGCAGGAGAAGAACCGTCCCTCGAAGGAAGAGATCAGGGCCGAAGGGAAGAAGCACGGCGCCTCCGACGCGGAGATCGAGCAGGCCCTCAAGTTGATGGACGCCCTCGCGTCGCTTTCGGGCGAGGCGCCTTCCGAGAGCAGCGTCCTCCTGGAGACGAAGGATCCGGAAGGCAGGATCATCGCGATCGACCTGGTGCGCTCCGATGGCGCCGAAATCCATGCGCCGAGCCGGAGCAGCAGCGGCGGCCGCGGGCTGAAGATGGTGAAAATCAACCTCTCGGAGAAACCGCCGGCCGACGCCGCGCTCGTCGTCACGGTGCGCACGGCGAAATCGCTCGTCACGGTGCCGCTCGACCTGAGGGGGGTCGCGCTGCCATGACGCGCGGGGGTTGCAGGACCGCCGGCATTTTTCTGGCGCTCGTTCTCACCGCCGCCGTTCCGGCCTTTGCGCAATCCGGGAAGGCGCCAAAGAAAAACGCGCCGTCCGAGCCGGCCGCGCAAGCCGCCCCTCCGAGGGTCCGGGTCGCGGTCGAGTCCGTCCTGGACCGCCGGACGACGCGCGACTTCCCCCGGTCCGAGCTCTCGATCACGTTCAGGCTCGAAGGCGAGGACGCGGGCGCCGTCCGATCGGCCCGCGTTCATCTCGCGAAGGCTTCGGACAACACGGGCCGGAGTCTCATCCCGAGCGCGGCCGAGTCCGGGCAGGATGCGGACCATTGGGAGGAGTCCCGCGAGGAGGGCCCTCCCACGCCGAGGGTCAATCTGGCGAGTCCCTCGCGCAAGGCGAAGAGCCTGACCGCAGTCGAAGGCGTCCTGGAGACATACCTGCCCTCACGGGATCCCGCCGGAACGGTCCGGATCGACAGGGTCATGGCGAAGAAAGACAAGCCGCCGGTCGCGATGCCGGCGCTCGCCTCCCGGAGCATCCAGATCCAGGTCCTCTCGAAGGAGGGCCTCGAAAAGGAGAAGAAGCAGGCGGAGGAGAAGAAGAAAGCGCAGGCCGCGAAGAAGAAGAAGGGGAAGAAGGGGTCGGAGACCGCGCTGGAAGACATGGCCGGAGAAATGGCCGGAGTCCTGGGAGACGCCCTCGCGGGCATGCTGGAGCGCCTGTTCCTGAGCGCCGGCGAAAACGACCTGATCCTGAAGGTCGCCGATCCGGGAAAGAAGATCTTCTCCTTCGATCTCGTGGCGCCCGACGGCGCTCCGATACGCTCCTACGGCACGATGGACCTCGAGGACTACAGGATCATCCGGATGCTCGAGCCGATCCCGCAGAACGCGGCGCTCCAGGTGCGGTTGAAGACGCCGAAGTCCTTCGGAGAGGTCCCCTTCACCCTCGCCGAAGTGAAGCTGCCGTAACGTCTCACTTGTCGGGCGCAGCGGACCTGCGCGCCTCGATCACGTCGGCGCGGTCGGAATCCGCGTTCCCGACGAGGGCGAGGAGCTTCGCGGAATAGGTTTGAGCCTTGTCCCGATTCCCGGAGGCCCGCGCGGCGCGCGCGGCGCCCGCGAGGCCATGGAGACGGTTCGGGGCCACGGCGAGGGAAGCCTCGTACTCTTCGAGCGCGGGCGCGGGCTGCTTCAGATCGAGCAGAAGGTCTCCGAGCAGCTCGCGCGCCGGGATGACGGAGCCCGGAGTGACCGCATGCTTGTCGGTCGCGCCCTCGAGTTGCGCGGCCGAACGCGCCAGCCGGATCGCTTCCTCGTTCTTCTTTTCGGCGCGCGCGATCCAGGACGCGGCTTCGAGGCGCTGGATCTCGACCTGCCCGGCCCAGTACTTGTCCCCCTTCCGGTCGAGCTCGTCGCGGATCGTTTCGAGCCGGCCGATCTCCGCGCGCGCGGCGTCGAGGTCGCCCGAACGCGCGGCGCCCAGGGCCCGCCCGAAGACCACGATGGCCTGGGCGTTGCGGAACTTCTCCCAGGGGAAGCTCGACGGCTTCGAGCTCCAGCTTCGCCGCCTCGCTCCACTTCCCCCGCTCGACGGCGTAGCGCGTCGGGACCGCGGCGAGGGAATAGGCGGCCGCGAAGTTCGGCACGTCCAGCCGCTCGACGCGCGCCACCCTCTCGACGACGCCGCGCGCTTCCGCGTCGCGCCCGAGCTGGAGGTAGGCGTACTCCAGGTAGTCCTCGGCATGGAGATCGTCGAAAGACGTGGCCCCGGGCGCCGCCGTGGCGACGTACCGCTGCGCGGCCGCCGCCGAAGCGAGGTTCGACTGGATGGAGTCCTCCCAGAGGCCGAGGCGCGTGAAGATGTGCGACGGCATGTGAAGCGCGTGAGGCGCGTCCGGAGCGATCTTCGCGTAATTGCGCGCCGCCGGAAGCGCCAGCTCCGCCAGAGGCGGATAGTCGAAGCTGTGGATCAGGTAGTGCGCGACTCCCGGGTGGTCCGGCGCTGCGGGAGGATGCGGTTCAGGATCTGCGGCGGCCTTCTTCTGGGCGGCGAAGGTCTTGTCCTCCGAGGAAACCGTGCCGAGGATCGCCAGGGCGTAGAAGATCCCGGCTTCGCGATCGTCCGGGTATTTCTTGTAGACGCGCTCCATGGCGGTCTCGAAGGCGAGGGAGCGCGCGCGGTGATCGAGCTTGTCGGCGTCCCGGTAGTAGGCCTCGACGCCGGCGATGTAGTCGCGCTCGCGCTCCGTCTTCGCCCCGAGTCTCCTTCGCTTTGACGACCGCCTCGGTTCCCTTCCGGAGGTCGGCCGGCGTCGGCTCGCCGCCCGGGTTCCCGGCGGCCCAGATCGGATGGAAGTTGCTCATCGCCACGCCCCAGTACGCCATGGCGCAGGAGGGGTCCGTCTTCGCGACGTCGAGGAAGGCCTTCTGCGCCGCGTCGTACCAGAAGGAATGCAGGAGCGCCACGGCGCGCTCGAACTGCGGGCGCGCGGCCTCGCTGCACGACACGGCGAAGTGCACCGTCCCGAGCTTCTCCGGCGGCGCGCCGTGCTCGTGCTGGTGCGGCTCGTCGGCAAGCGCGGGGAGCGCGACGGCGGAGAGAAGGAGCAAGAGAACGAGGGATCGTGAGGTTTTCATGGCGGCCTCCGCGAACCGCCTGATTCTAGCCTCGAAGACCTCTCAGGCGAGCAATTCGCTCCGCAGGACTGTCACGGCCTGGCCGCCCAGCCGGACACGGTCGCCGTCGAGCTCGACTCTCAGGACGCCGCCCCGCGCGGAGAGCTGGCGGGCGAGGAAGCGAGTCTTTCTTCAAGCGGCCGCTCCAGAACGGCGCGAGGCAGCAGTGGGAGGAGCCGGTGACCGGGTCCTCGTTGATCCCGGCTGGCGGGCGCGAAGAACCGCGACACGAAATCGAAGTCGGGAGTCGCCGAGCGGCTGGTCGCGATGACGCCGCGGGCGGCGATCGCTTTCAGGCGGCCGAAATCCGGCCGCAGATCGCGAACGTTCTCTTCGGAGCCGAATTCGACCAGGTAGTCGAATCGGCTCTTGCCGACGTAACGCGGAGTCGCGCCGAGCGCTTCGACGAGGCCCGGCGGCGCGTCGGCGGCTTCCTCCGGCGTCGCGGGGAAGTCGAGCTCGATCCAATCGTCCCGGCGGACCGCCGTCAGGAGCCCGCTCTGCGTGTGGAAGCGGGCGGCCTCGGAAGGCGGGAGCCGGCCGCTCTCCCAGAGCACATGCGCGCTGGCGAGAGTGGCGTGCCCGCACAGATCCACTTCGACCGTCGGCGTGAACCAGCGGAGATCGAATCCGTCTTCCCGGGGGAGCAGGAAAGCGGTCTCGGCCAGGTTCAGCTCGGCCGCGACGTGCTGCATCCACGCGGCGTCGCGCTCCTCCGGCAACACGCACACCGCCGCCGGGTTGCCCGTGAACGGCTCGGACGTGAAGGCATCCACCTGGACGATCCGGAGAGTCATGGCGTTCTCCTCGCGCTGCCCGGCCGCGCCGTGAGCACACCGGAGGCGAGCGCTCTCGCTCGCCTCCGGGCTCGCCACTCAGAATAATCGAATCCGAAACCGTGACAGACCGGGAACTGTCTCCTCTTTCGCCCCCGTTACTCGATGACGTGGATGTTGCGCTTCGCGCACATCTCCTTCAGGACCTTCGGCCACACCGTCACGCTCACCTCGCCCAGGTGGGCCTTGTGGAGGAGCAGCATCAGCGTGCGCGACTGTCCGATGCCGCCGCCGATGGAGAGCGGGAGCGTGCCGTTGACGATTCCCTGGTGATAGGGGAACTTCAGGAAATGGAGCTGGTTCGTCAGCTCGAGCTGCTTCCTGAAGCGTCTCCGCGTTGACGCGGATCCCCATGGAGGACAGCTCGTGGCGCCGTTTCGTCACCGGGTTCCAGACCAGGATGTCGCCGTTCAAGCCGTGCATCGGCCGCCCGTCCTTCGAGTGCGTCTGCGTGACCCAGTCGTCGTAGTCCGCGGCGCGCATCTCGTGCGGGTAGCCGTCCTTCAGCGTCCAGCCGATCCCGTAGATGAAGACCGCCGGCGCCTCCTGGAGGATCGCCGTCTCGCGCTGCTTCCGGGGGAGGTCGGGATACATGTCCAGAAGGTCCTCGGCGTGGAGGAACGTGAGCTTCTCCGGCAGCCGCGGGATCTTCTGCGCCGCGAGCGCGGGGAAGAGATTGAGGGCGAGGTACTCGGCGCCCTTGATCACCTTCCAGATCGCCTCGACGGTCTTCGTCAGGTACTCGAGGCTGCGCTCGTGGGGGGTGATGGCCTTCTCCCAGTCCCACTGGTCCACGTAGGCGCTGTGGTCGTGATCGAGGAAGTAGTCCTTCCGGACCGCCCGCATGTCGGTGACGAGCCCTTCGCCGGGCTTCATGCCGAACTGCGCCAGGGCCATCCTCTTCCACTTCGTCGCCGCCTGCACGACCTGCGCGTCGATCGGGTTCTTTCCGTTGTCGTTGGAGATGTGGAAGCCGATCGGGCCGCGCGACCCGTCGCGATCGAGGTAGTCGTTCACGCCGCTCTCGGCGTCGACGATGAGCGGGACCTCCACGCGCATCAGGTTCAGCTCGCGGCAGAGCCCGTCCTCGATGAACCGCTTGACGGCCGTGATCGCGCGCTGCGTCTCTTTCGGGTCCAGAACCGGCGTGTAGTCGTTCGGGAGCGCCTTCTCCAGCTCCTCGTAATTGCCGATGCCCGGACCTGCCAGGTCGGCCCTCTTGTCGAGGACACCCGTCATCACCATGGCGAGCCATTCCTTTCTTTCCGGCGCACCCGCCGGATGTTGGGCCGGAAGATCACACACAGCCTCCCGCTTCCGCCCCGGCCTGGTGTCCCGCGGGCAGCGGCTTCAGAGCCTCAGGATGGTCCAGCTCCCGATTTTCCGGAAGATCAAGATGCATCACCCGGGAGCGCCGCCGAAATGATCCAGCTGCATCGGAGAGAAACGAGAAGGAGTGGTCTAGGGTATATGCATTATGAACTGGCAAGATCAATATCGCTGGAAAGTATCCACGGCGGCCGAAGCCGTGCGGGCGATTCCGCCGCGCACGCGCATCCTGATCGGCTCGGGGGCGGGAGAGCCCTCGCGCCTCGTCGAGGCGATGGTGCGCGACGGGACGCACCTGTGCGGCAACGAGATCGTGCATCTGCTGACGCTCGGTCCCGCCCCCTACGTCGCTCCGGGGCTGGAAGAGCGTTTTCGCCACGTGGCCTTCTTCATCGGGGCCAACGTCCGCTCGGCCGTGCAGGAGGGGCGCGCCGACTTCATGCCCGTCTTCCTGTCGGAGATTCCGCTCCTGATCCTGAGCGGCCGCGTGAAGGTGGACGTGGCGATCATCCAGGTCAGCCCGCCCGACCGGCACGGCTTCTGCAGCCTCGGCGTCTCCGTGGACATCGTCCGGGCGGCGGTGGACACGGCGAGCCTCGTCCTGGCCGAAGTCAACACGTGCATGCCGCGCACTCTGGGAGACTCCTTCATCCACGTGGACCGCCTCGCGCGCATGGTCCCGGTGGAAGACCCGCTGTTTGAGCTGGCGCCCGAGCCGCTCGACGAGGTCTGCCGGCAGATCGGCCTCCACGCGGCCGGTCTGGTCCCGGACGGCGCCTGCCTGCAGATGGGGATCGGCCGCATCCCCGACGCGGTGCTGTCCTGTCTCGGCGACCGAAACGACCTGGGAATCCACACCGAGATGTTCTCCGACGGCGTCATGCGTCTGGCTCAGACAGGCGTGATCACGGGCCGGAGGAAGACGCTGCTGCCGGGAAAGATCGTCACGTCCTTCATTATGGGGACCAGGACGGTCTACGACTGGGTGGACGACAATCCGGCCGTGGAGATGCGGCCCTCGAGCTTCACGAACGATCCCTTCCAGATCGCCCGCAACGACAACATGGTCGCCATCAACTCGGCGCTCGCCGTGGACCTGACGGGCCAGGTGGCGGCGGACACGATCGGCGGGCGGTTCTTCTCCGGCATCGGCGGACAGGTGGACTTCATCCGCGGCTCGGCGCGCAGCAAGGGGGGCCGCCCCATCATCGCTCTCCCCTCCACGGCGAAGGACGGCACGATCAGCCGCATCCAGCCGAGCCTCGAGGCGGGGGCCGGCGTCGTCACCAGCCGCGGGGACATCCACTACGTCGTCACCGAGCACGGCGTCGCCGACCTCTGGGGGAGGAACATCCGCCAGCGGGCCGGTGCCTTGATCGAGATCGCTCATCCGGACTTCCGCCCCGAGCTGATCAACGCGGCCAAGAACCGCCGCTACATCTTCCTGGCCGGCAGCGGCCCGGGCCACGAGTTACCAGTCCTGGCGCCGCCTCTGGAAGTTCCGAAGGAGACCCCCGCGGCCACACCGAACTGAGGCAGAGTCGCGCGCCTGGAGTCGGGCCCACGGGCCCGACCTTGGACCTTGGACCTTGGACCTTAGACCTCAGACCCGACTTCAGGCAGGGCGGTTCGACGAGGGCGTCCACTCTCTCGAAGACGCTGTTGCACGTCTCGCAGTCGCTCTGCGCGCAGCCGCACGGGACGCCGTCGGCCTGGGCGTCGGTGCAGCGGGGCTCCTGCCCGAGCCGCACGAGGTCGTCCATGGCGGAGAGGATGCGGTTCTTGAGCTTCGAGTCGGCGATGTCGCGGAGGCCGCGGATCAGCTCGTGCTCGCGGGTCGTGAGCGGGATCGAATGCCGCGTCTCTGTCATGACACTACTCCTTCGGGGCGGGCGACTTCGTCCGCGATCGCCTTCGCGCCCCGCGCAAAGGCCTCCTCGTTGGCGGCGATGAGGGCCGTTTTCTGCCGCAGCGCCCGCCGGACGACCGCCAGGAATGTCTCCTCCGGGAAGATCCCGGTCGCGGCGCACAGCGCGCCCAGGGCGGCGATGTTCTTGACCATGGGCCGGCCGAGCTCGACCGCGATCTGCGTGAACGGGACGCCGTGCATCTTCACGCCGGCGGCGAGGGCCGGCGGCTCGGCGATGACCGAGCTGTCGTAGAGGACGGTTCCTCCCGCCGCGACGGCGGGACCGAATTTCGCGAGGCTCGGCGCGTTGAATGCGATCAGGACGTGAGGATGGGGCGAGGCGGGGGAGAGGACCTCCTCCCGCGCGATGTGGACGTCGGCGTAGGAAGTGCCGCCGCGCGACTCGGGCCCGTAGCTCGGAATGTGCGTCGCGTCGAAGCCTTCGTCGATGCCGGCCTGGGCGATGAGCATCGCGGCGGTCTGCGCCCCGTCTCCGCCGGCGCCGGCGAGCTTCAAGGCGATGTCGCTCGAATGGATGTGGCGCGGGAAGCCCTTGCCGAACCTCTCGGGCGGAGTCTCGGCGGCTCCCACGGCGCGGATCAACGGTTCGGGCTCGAACGTGGGACGGGTGAGATGGAACCAGGGCTCCGCCGCCGTGTCCTTCTTCACGCCGAGCGGAAAGACGGGGAGCATCTGCTCCTTCACCCATTTCTCGGCCTCGGCGGGAGTCATCTTCAGGTGGGTCGGACACTCGGCGAGGACTTCGACGAACGCGAACCCTTTTCCTTCGACCTGCAGCGCGATCGCCTTCTTGATGGCCTTCTTCGCCTTCACGCGCTGCTTGGCGTCGAAGAGGGCGACGCGCTCGACGTACACGGGGCCGTCCAGTCCCGCGATCAACTCGGCCATCTTCATCGGCGCGCCCATCAGGCGCGTCCGGCCCGCGGGGCTCGTCGTGGTCTTCTGACCCATGAGCGTGGTCGGGGCCATCTGGCCGCCGGTCATGCCGTAGACGGCGTTGTTGACGAAAATGATGGAAAGCGGGATGCCGAGCTGCGCCGTCGAGACGATCTCCGCCAGGCCGATCGAGGCGAGGTCGCCGTCCCCCTGGTAGGCGATGACGATGGAATCGGGATTGGCGAGCTTGTGCCCGATCGCGACCGCGGGAGCGCGGCCGTGCGCGGCCTGCGAGTTACCGACGTCGAAGTAGTAGTAGAGGAAGACGGCGCAGCCCACCGGCGAGACCGCGACCGTGCGGTCCTGGATGCCCAGCTCCTCGATCGCCTCCGCGAGGTACTTGTGGGCGAGGCCGTGACCGCAGCCGGCGCAGTAGTGCGTCGCGTGGGCCTTCAGGCCTTCTCCGCCGGCGTGACGCTCGAACCTCTCGTAGAAAGCGCTCATGCGACCGCCTTTCGATCGTCGAGAACGTGCGCGACGATCTCGCTCTGCTGCGGCAGCATCCCGCCGAACCGGCGGACCGACTCGATCGGAGGATGGCCCGAGAGATTCGCGTGGGAGAGCGCCAGGCGCATCTCGTCCTCGAGCTGGCCGTTGGAAGCCTCGACGACGATGATCCTCTTTGCTGTCACGAGAAGCGGCTCGAGCTTCTCGATCGGGAAGGGCCAGAGCGTGATCGGGCGGAAGAGCCCCGCCCTGACGCCCTCCCGGCGCAGGGCGCCGACGGCGCCCTTGGCCATGCGGGCCGGCGTGTTGCAGGCCACGATCAGCACGTCGGCGTCCTCGACCTCGAAGAGGTCGGCCCGCTGCTCGGTCTGCATCCGGTCGTACTTGTCGTTCAGCATCCGGTTGTGGTTCTCGAGCTCCACCTCGGAGAGGTAGATCGAATTGATGAGGTTTGCCCGGTGGCCGGCGTCGCCGAAGACCGCCCATTCGGGGATCCCCGGCTCGACCATCGTCCGCGGGAGATCGACCTTCCCCGTCATCTGGCCCAGATACCCATCGCTCAAGACGACGACCGGGTTGCGGTACTTGAAGGAGAGGTCGAAGGCGAGGCGCGTCAGGTCGAGCATCTCCTGCGGGGTCGAGGGGGCCAGCACGATGCCGTGCGTGTTGCCGTGGCCGAGACCGCGGCAGGCGAGCTTGATGTCCGCCTGCTCCGGGGCGATGTTGCCGAGACCCGGACCGCCCCGCATCACGTTGACGAACACGGCCGGCACCTCGGCCCCGATCATGTAGGAGATCCCTTCGAGCATCAGGCTGAAGCCGGGGGAGGAGGTGAACGTCATGCAGCGCAGGCCGGCGCCGCCGCAGCCGTACATCATGTTGACCGTGGCCACCTCGCTGACGGCCTGGAGGAAGACGCCGCCCAGATCCGGGAGGAGCTTCGCCATCAGCTCGGCCCCCTCGGTCGAAGGCGTGATCGGGTAGCCGAAGACATGCCGGCACCCGGCCAGCAGCGCGCCGATCGCCGAAGCGTAGTTGCCCTTGACGACCAGGGGCGCGAGCGGCGGCAGCGCGACGACCCGGTCGGGAATCGCGACAGGCGTGGGGGCAGTGGAACCGCGCGAGCCGAAGAGCTTCTCGGGATCCTGGAGCTCGAAGCCGGCCTCCGCCTCCGGGGGAATCTCCCGCAGGCCGTACGGCTCGGGGCAGGCATCGATGCAGAGGCCGCAAGCCGTGCAGGCTTCCAGATGCAGCACCACGGGCACGAGGCCCGTCCGGGGATCGATGCCGGGCGCGAGCTCGATGCAGTGCTTCGCGCACGACTCGATACATCGGCCGCAGCCCTTGCAGAACCGGGGTAGGAGGAAGGGCTTTTGCCTTTCTCTCACGGTGGGCATGTTCAGACTCCCTGTCGCCCGTCAGGAGGGGGAGATCCGCCCCTGCCCTGTCACGCTAGCGGCCTTTCCAACCCGCCGCCTGCTACAAATGAATCATTTTGAGGCCGGCGGACCGGCGCCCGGCCCACCTCCGCCGTGGGCTAGAATCGGCGCTCCCAATCGAACGAAAAGGAGAACGGCGAATGAACAGGCGCACCGCGGGTTTTCTGGCCATCCTCTTCAGTCTCTGCTCGGCGCGGGCGGCGTGGGGGCAGCTCCAGGCACCGCTTCCCAGCCCCAACGCCACGGTCTCGCAGACCTTCGGCGTCACGAAGGTCGAGGTCGTTTACAGCCGGCCGCACGTGAAGGGGCCGACCCGCAAGGAAGAGCGGGTGATCTGGGGCGCGCTCGTCCCGTACGACAAGGTCTGGCGCACCGGCGCGAACGCGGTGACGAAATTCACGGTGGACACCGACGTCACGGTCGAGGGGCAGAAGCTGGCGGCCGGCTCCTACGGGCTCTACACGATTCCCGGCAAGACGGAATGGACGGTCATCTTCAGCCAGCAGTCCACGGGCAATCCCGACTACAGCGCCGACAAGGACGTCCTTCGCGTCAAGGTCAAGCCCGAGGCCGCCGACATGCGGGAGCTGTTCACGATCGAGTTCCCGCAGGTGACGTCGAGCTCCGCCGTGCTCGCGCTGCGGTGGGAGAAGCTGGCGGTCTTCGTGAACCTCGGCGCGGACACGAACGCCCGGTTCCTCTCGAACGCGAAGGAGGCCGTCGCGAAGGCGAAGCCCGACGACTGGCGCACGCCGCTGACGGCCGCGCGTTACCTCTACGACAACAAGTACGCGTCGGCCGACGCGGCGGCGTTTCTCGACAAGTCCCTCTCCGTCAAGGAGACCTTCGCGAACCTCTCGTTCAAGGCCGGCGTGCTCGCCGGTGAAGGAAAGAAGAAGGAGGCCGTGGCCGCGGCCCAGAAGGCGCTGGCGTTGAAGGACGCCGACCCCAAGCCGTCTGCCGAGGCCGTGGCGGACCTGGAGAAGAAGGCCGCGGAGTGGAAGGCGGGCAAGTAGATCCCGGGCGGCCGCAAGCGATGGACGAGGACGTTTCTTCCATCGACGGGATCGTCCAGGCGCTCTACGAGGTCATCTCGGGCCCCGCGGGAGCCCCGCGCGACTGGGAGCGGGAGCGCAAGCTCTTCTTTCCCGGCGCGCGGCTCGTGCCGACGAGGCCCGGGACTGAGGGGCGGGCGATCGCCGATGTCTTCGACGTCGAGGGGTACATCGCCTCGCGCTCGCCGATGTTCGAGAAGGACTCGTTCTTCGAGACCGAGCTCGCGCGCCGGACGTTCGTCTTCGGCAACATCGCCCACGTCCTCTCGTCCTACGAGTTGAAGCGAGCGCCGGGCGAGAAGCCGTTCGTGCGCGGAGTCAACAGCATCCAGCTCTTTCACGACGGCGCCCGGTGGTGGGTCCTCTCGATCGCGTGGGACAACGAGCGGCCCGGCACCCTCTCCCCGACCTGGCGCCCTGACGCCTTTCAACAGAACGTCCCGTTTCGCTCGCGCGCGCGAGTCTCCAGCGAGGGAGGAGGCGCGCGCCGCGGGAGCGAGCGTTTGCGTGGAATCAGGCGAGCGGTCGAGGCCGCATCCGGCCGAGCCGCTCGCCGGTGCGCCAACGGGCGCAGATCCCACGCAAGCGCGGAGCGACGGGAGCAGATCCTTCGCCGCGCTCAGGATGACAGAGGACTCAACGATGGAAAGTGACGACTCCGCCGTACATGATGGTCTTGTCGTCGGTGATGAGCGGCTTGGTCAGGTCGGCGATCGAGAGAACGAGCTCCGAGCCGTTGATCGTGCCCGAGGCGCCGCCGCCGATGCAGCCATCCATCGAGACGGCCCCGTAGACCATGTTCCCCTGGACCGTGCCCTTGAAGTGGCCGGTCACGCCGCAAGACGTGGTGGAAACGTTGCCCGTGACGGTGGCGCCCTCCTGCTGGAACGTCGCCGTGGCGGCGGAGGTGCCGCAGCCGGACATATTGTCGGAGGTGTAAGTCCCGCTCCACGTGCCGGCGATGTTGGAGGCCGCGGCGGCGCCGCCGGACGGGCCGGTGACGGTGCCGGATCCCTGGCAGCCGAGGGGAACGAGAGCGATCGCGACGAGGAGGGCGAGAGGAATCCGGGGGAGGTGGCGTGCTCTTGAGCGCATGGAAGGCTCCTTTGTTGCGCAACAAACTGACACTCCCCGGCCCGCGAGTCAAGCCGGATCAAGGAACCCTTCCGGGCCGGGGCCCGGCCGGCGAGAGGGGGAGCCTGAGAATGACCGCCTCGCGCATTTCCTCGGGGCCGATGGGGTGCTTCGTGTCGAGGAACTTCTGGCCCTGGCTGTTCGCCGAGAAGTAGAGGGCCCCATCGGCGACGACACCCAGCGTGGGCTCGTCGAAGTCCGGGTGGTTCATCTCGAGGATGGCCGCCTTCGAGATCTTCGTCCCTCCCGGCGCGAAGTCGAGACGGAGGACGCGGTGGGGGAGGATCCCGTTCTGGATGGCGATCAGGCTTCGCCCGAAGATCGTCAGGCCGTCAATGCCGTTGAGCGAGAGATCGGGCGGGACGGAGATCGGGACCAGGCGGCGATTCTCGATGTTCACGGCGAAGAGGCCCCGGTAGTCGGAGAAGTAGAGCGTCGTGCCATCCGCCGAGACGGCCAGCCCCTGGGTGCCGCCGAAGAGATCGGACTCGAGGAAGACCGCGAGATCTCCGCCGGGCCGGATCCGCCAGACGCGGGAGTGGAAGCCGTCGTTGACGAAGACGGCGCCGTCGGGAGCGACCGTCAGGTCGTCGAAGCCCGGAGGATCGTCGGAAGCCGGCGGCGCGTGCTCCCGGCGGAGGCGTCCGGAGTCCAGGTCGTACTCGAAGACGGCCGCGCCTCGCGGCTCCTCCTTCTTGTAGCCGTCCATGGACGGAATTGCTTCCGTCGCGACCCAGAGGGTGCGCCGCCCGGGATCAACCCGCATCCCCAGCGCGCTGCGCAAGCCCTCTCGCCCGGCCTCCACGAAATCGGTGATCCTGCCGTCCGAGGAGATCCGGACGATCCTGCGGTGACGCGCGCTCGAGACGAAGAACGCCCTCGTGATCGGATCGTAGGCGACGCCCTCGGCGACGAATCCCTTCTCCGGGATCGTGAACGCGCGCGCCGCTCCGGAGGAGACCCTCTCCTTGCGCAGCGCGTTCATTCCGGCGAGGACGCGCTTGTACCCCTCCGTCTGGCGAAGGGAATCGAAGTCCGTGTCCGCGTCGAGGTTCGAAGCCACGCGGTGCGCGAGGATCCCTTCGAGAGTGCGGAGGGCCGCCGCGCCCTGCCCGTTCAGGGCCTGTCCGCACGCCAGGTTGTAGAGCGTGAAGGTCTCGCCCGGCCGCCTCCGCGCGAGCTCCTCGTAGATCGCCAGGAAGGCCTTCTTGTCGCCGCGGTCGTAGGCCTGGCGGGCGTCCTTCGCGAGAGCCGCGTTGCTCTTGGAAGCCGGCGCCGGCGCGGCGCCGGGGGTGGCCTGCAGCGCGAGAGCCAGGAGGAGAAAGGCCATGACGGGCATCTTCTCCTGCCATACGTGCGAGCCGCGCGAGAGTTACTTGGCGAGTGGGTCTGGGATTCTTGTCATCCTTCGCTCCGTTCATGTCATCCTGAGCGCAGCGAAGGATCTGCTCATCCAACCAGGGCAGATCCTTCGTCGCTCGGCTCCTCAGGATGACACCCGATACAGATGGCTCGGACGGCCCTCGCGGGCCCCGGAGCCGGCTCAGCGCTCCAGTTTGAAGCCGATCTTGAGCGTCACCTGGAATTCGGCGACCTGGCCGTCCTTGACGCGCCCGCGCATCTCTTCCACTTCGAACCAGTCCATGTGGCGGACGGTCTTCGATGCGTCCTTGACCGCCGACTTGACCGCCTCGGCGAAGCTGACCTCGGAGGTCCCGACGACCGTGATTTTCTTGTACGTTCCCGGCATGAACTCGCCCTCCTCGAAGCCGCGAGCGTATCAGGCTCTCAGGTCAACCAATCGAGATCGGCTCGTGTCCGGCGGAGCGTGACCGCCTTCGCGGCGGCCTCGACGAAGACGGCGAGCTCTCCCCACCGCTCGTGCGGTTGCGACCAGTCCGAGAAGCCGAGGCGGGCGAGCGAGGCCCCGCGGCAGAGGATTCCCTCGCGCCGCCGGCCGAACCATTCCTCCGCCCGGGGCTGCGTCTCGGAGTGGGCTCGACTCCGGTCGGGTAGCCCGGCGCGAAACCGGCCGCCTCGATGCCCTCGGCGGAGGCGACATCCACGACCGGGCCCGACCACGCGAGCTCCGAGAGCTGCGGGCGCGCGGCCGGCTGCAGCTCGTTGACCTCCACGGCGGCGAGCCGCAGGCGATCGCGCGCCACGGCCCTCGCCGAGAACTCGCTGCAGCAGGTGTAGAGCGCGGCGAAGCCCCGCGTGTTCCAGCGGCCCGGACGGAACCGGCTGTGCGAGGCGTCGAGGGGATTCGCGTGGCCCGCGCGCAGGACCCGGAAGAGGGGAACGTGCCCGTGAGCGACGATCTTCTCGCGGGGAGTCATCCCTGATAGGCGAAGGCGGTCTCGTAGCGGTCCGCGACTTCCGCGAAGCGGCCCGCCCGGATCCAGTCGAGAGCGGACGCTCCGCCGAAGAGCTCCGCCGGCCTGCGGAGGACGGAGGGGAGGTGCTCCGGCCGGATGATCCGGAGTATCCGCCGGAGCGCGTTGCCTCCGACGTCGATCGCCGCGAGCTTCTGCTTCGGCACGCTGCTCGCGCCCTTCGCCCAGCGCCGCACCGTTTCTCCGGAGACGTCCAGCACGCGGCCGAGCTCGTCGTAGCTCATGTCGAGACCCTGGAGCAGCTCCTGGACGGTCTGTTGCGCGCGCGGCTCGACCATGTGCTCTCGCAGGATCTCGGCGAACGCGAGGTTGTACGTGGAGAGGTAGTCGCGGAACAGCTCCTCCGAAATGCCCGTCAGGGCCTGGTCGGGTCCGCAGAGGATCTCCTGCGGATCCCGGACGCCCTCCTTGCCGAGCAGGTGCGCCGCCTCCGTCCACGTGGCCAGCACGCATTCCGAGGCGCGGTCCATCGAGGAGCGCGAGTAGGTCAGGAAAGCGGGGAAGCCTCGCTGCAACGCCGTCTCGCGGACGATCACGTCGAGCTTCTTGCCGAGTCGCGCCTGGCGATTCAACCGGACGAGGCAGCGGTCCAGGACCTTCAGGAAAACGAGCGTCGCCTCGATGCTCGGCGCGCCCTTCCCGATCGGCTCCTCGGGGGCATTGCCCAGCTCTTCGGCGACGATCTCGTGGGCCTTGTCTTTCGTGATGGCGGTCATTCGAGCCTCCGGGCTATTTGTGCCACATCCGTGCCACAAAGTCAACAATCCGGCGCGATATCGGATTGTCGCTGGTTATCAAGTCATTTATAAATAGACACTTACAGCTTCGGCTCGGGCCGAAAGCCCTCCGGCACAAGGCGGGAACCGGGAACTACCCGGCGGCGGCCACGAAGGCGCTCGGGAAGCGGGCCATCAGCGCGACGGCGGCGACCATTTCGCGCATGTCCACGCATTCGCCGATCGTGTGCGCGTTCTGCTCGATGCCGGGCCCGATGCCGATCATGGCCGGGTGCTTGACCGCGCCCGAGACGACCCAGGACTTCCTCTCCGGCACCGGGATCGACGCGTCGTCCTTCCGGACCGGGAACCCGACGCCGTCGGTCGAGAAGATCCAGCGGTCCACGCGCGGCTCCTTGCGGAGCGCCCCCCGCTCTCCCCCGGCGCGACGTGCGGCGTCACGACGCCGCGGTAGGCCGCGACGGCGGCGCGCACCGCCGGATGCTCCTCCGGCGTCACCCACCCCATGTAGATCTGCGGGTTGCCGAGGACGAAGCCGTTCCATGTGGGGCGGTCGTAGGTCGGGACGGTCACGTCCACCTTCAAGCCAGCGGCGCGCGCGGCGGCGACGGCCGGGAGGTTCGCGACGTCGGCCACGGCCTGCTCCGGCGTCTCTCCGATCGTCAGGCGCCGGTCGAAACGGAAGACGAAGCGCTCCGGCACGGCGCAGTCGCTCGGCGTGTCGAGGCGCGCCCACGAGGCGGTCCGGGTTCCGTGGGAGAGGAACGGATCGTCGAGGAATCCCTCGCGCGCCTGGTACCTCTTCGCCGCCTCGACGACGATCGGCGCGCCGAACTCCAGCGGGTTTCTCCCTTCCCACGGCATCGAGCCGTGGCACGACTTGCCGGTGACGGTGACCTCGATCTGCATGCGGCCGCGCTGGCCGCGATAGATCCCGAGCGCTCCCTTGGCCGAGTCGCCGGTCCCCTCCGTCAGGATCACGGCGTCGGGGATCAGCTCCGGCGCCGCTCCCGGCAGGACCTTCCGCATCACGTACATCGGCGCTCCGCCGTCGTTGTCCTCCTCGGCGACCGTGCCGTAGGAGCGCACGATCGCGCCTCGCAGCGCCCCCTGCGGCGCGAGCTCGAGCAGGATCTTCGACGCCACGATCTGCGACACGACGCCCGAGAGCTGGTCGGTCGAGCCGCGCCCGAAGACGAGATTGTCCCATTCCGATTCGGGAGGCATGTATCCCAGCTCTTTCTTCACGAACTCGCGGTCGAGCTTGCGTCGCGTCGAAGAGCCCGTCGTAGGGATCGAGGCCGCCGGTCTTCGACCGCCACGCCGGGCGCAGAGCGTTGACCGTGTCGGTGTGCCCGTCCCAGTAGATGACGCGCTTCCTGCTTGCCGGGATGCCGTCGCTCTCGTCCTGGACGGTCCACACGAGGTTCCCGAACCCGTCGTAGCCCACGTCCTCCGGCCGGCGCACGCCGCCGATCTCGATCAGGGCGCGCTTCATGTACTCCAGCCGCGGCTTCTCGTGATTCGACAGCCCGCAGCTCGGATCCCCTCCATCGTCCGCCGGCTTGTCCACGTAGTCCGCCGGAATCCGGATGACCTCCTTCAGGATCTTCTCCGCCACCGGCCTGTAGCGCGCCGCCAGCTCCGCGACCCGCCCATCGAGATCGTTCATCGAATCCTCCTTCCCAAGCCTACCCGAGTTGTTCAATCCTCGTGAACCGGTGCTCGCCCTGATCGTCCCCCCCGGTTGCCGTAGGGGCGGGCCTTGCGCCCGCCCGCCTCCCTCCGATGGGTCGTCCGTGCGCACGAGATCTCCGTCCGGCACCATCTGACGATGCCCCGACCTCGTGATCCGACGAACTCCCACCGACGTCTCCCCTCGCGCCGTAGGGGCGGGCCTTGCGCCCGCCCGCCTCCCTTCGGTGTGCCGTGCGTGCGAGACCGCGGCGCTTCGCGAATTGCCTAGCTCTCCACGATCGGGATCCTCGAACACGAGGGCGTGATCGTGAGCATCGAGGCGTGACGATGTCCGTCTCGGTCCAGACGCCGCGGCGGTCGGACAGGGGCGGGAGGGCGCAAGGCCCTCCCCTACGGCACAGGGCGCCGAGGCGCGCGGAAAGGTCTTTGACCTTCGCGGTGGCCAGCGCCGCCATGATGACGTAGACCTTCCAGTTCGCCTCGCGCGCCACGTTCACGGTGTGGCGGGCCATGACGCCGGGGGAGACCTCGGCGCCGATGTCGGCGGGGAGGCAGTGCATGTAGAGAGCGTCGCCGCCGCGCGTCAACCCCATGCGCCGCTCGTCGCAGATCCAGTCCTTGTGGCGGGCGTTCTGCGCGAGCGCTTCCTTCTCGATCTCGGCCATCCGCTTCGAATCGCGCGCGCGGTTCGCCTGCACGCGCGACAGCATCAGGCCGTACGGTCCCCAGCTCTTGGGATAGACCGCGTCGGCACCTTGCGAAGGCCTCGTCCATGGACTCCACGACGCGGAACGAGCCGCCCGACTCCGCCGCATGCGCCTTCGCCGAGTCGAGGCATTTCTGCATCAGCGGATAGCCCTCGGGGTGCGCGAGCGTGACGTTGGCTCCGAAGCGGGTCAGGAGCATGACGAGCCCCTGCGGCACCGAGAGCGGCTTCGCGTAACTCGGCGAATAGGCCCAGGAGACGGCGATCTTCTTTCCGGCGAGCCCTTCCGGAAACCTCTCGCGCAGCCAGCAGAGGTCGGCGAGCGTCTGCGTCGGGTGATCGATGTCGCACTGGAGGTTGACGACCGGGACCTTCCGCGGGTCTTTCGTTGCTTCGAGGTAATCGTCGATGCCGCGCTTGACGTCGCGCATGAACGCGTTCCCCTCGCCGAGGATCAGGTCGTGCCGCACTCCGAGCGCGTGCGCGTTCATCCCGAGCATCGCCCCCGTCTCGACGGCCGTCTCTCCATGCGAGACCTGCGTCGAGGACCCGTCCACGATCACCGGCTGCATCCCCAGCCGCGCCGCCGCGCCCGCCCACGCCGACTTCGTCCGCGTCGAGTTGTCGAAGAACAGCGCGTACGCCAGCTCGTCGGCGAGGAGCGGCGTCTTCTTCCCCGCCCGATCGAGCGCCGCGAGACGCTCCGTGACGAACAGGAACGCGCCGAGCTCCGCGGCCGTGTAGTCGTCGGTCAGAAGAAGGCTCCTCCCGTAGAGGCGGGCGAGCATCTTGAGATCGGCAGTGGTGGCGGTGTCCATGTCAACTCTCCAAGGAGCAAGAGTAGTTTAGTTGGAGTTCTTCCCACGCCCCGGTCGACTCGAAGCGCCGACTGGATCTGACCCACTTCCAACCTGCCAAGTCATCGTGCCATCTTGCAAGACCGACCCCACCGAAGGGGAGTACTTAACCGGCTCGAAGCAAGGGTCGGGGTAGGCCAGAAACGCGGCTGGTCGCTCGATGGAGGTCCACGGCCTTCTGTGCGTTGAGCCAGAACTCGGGTGAGGTGCGGAAGGAAGCGGCAAGCTTCAAGGCCATTTCGGCTGTTACCGAGCTGCGGCCGTTGACGATCCGATTGACCACCTTGACGTCATATCCGAGATGGTCCGCGAGATGCTTTTGGGTCATGCCGAGCGGGAGTAGGAACTCCTCGCGAAGAATCTCGCCGGGAGTGGTCGGCTTCCTGCTTCTTGATCTGCTTCTCATGACTGATCCTCAATGGTAATCGAGGATGTCGACCTCGGCGGGCCCGGATGCCGTCCAGCGAAACACGACCCTCACGAGGAAACTCGACATGCTGGATTACGCAGCCACGTTGAGGGATCTGGCGTCGCCGCCGGGGGATCCGTTCTGCCTCCTCCGACATTAGGGTTCGGAAGCCGGGGACAGCGCAGTGAGCCAGGAGACTGCGCCGGGGGCGAAGAGGCCGGCGACGAGGGAACGGAGGGCGTGGTAGTGGCCGACGGGGACGATGTGCCCTTCGGGGGCGGGAATCGCGAAGATGCGCGCCTCGGAGGGCTCCGCCGCTTCGGCGGAGGCGAAGCGCAGCTCGGCGGCGCCGTCCCAGAAATCCGCGGAGCCGTCGGGGGAGACGCGAAGCTCGACTTCGCGGCCGCCCCACCGGCCTCGGGCGGCAATCGAGCCGTTGAGTCGCGGCGGAGGAAGAAGCCGGGGCGGGGGGCGTCGGCGAGGTAGGCGCCGAGCGACTCGAAGAGGCGCGGCTTTTCGATGTAGGGGCCGCCGTCCTCGGGGCAGAAGACGTCGCAGTTGCCGCAGTCGTTGCAGGCGTCGGCCCAGTTGGCGATCTGGTGCGCGCGAGGATTCGGGGCCGCCGAGCGAGAGCGTCTGCGATTCTCCCGCCTCGAGGCGGCCGGCGTGAATGACCAGATCGCGATAAGTGACGTTTCGCGGCGGGGTCTCGTAGACGAAGTTCGCGTCGTTGGGGCAGACGGGGATGCACTTGTCGCAGTTGATGCAATCGAAGAGCTTGAGGTGGCTGCCGATCTTGCGCGGCGGCTTGCCGGTCTTCGCGGCGGTGTAGCGCTCGGCCGACGTCACCTGGGCGACGGCGCGCCTGTGATTGACGAGCGAGGCGTCGGCGACGTTTGTCGTCGCCGATCCCGAGCGCGACCGGATGAAATCGGAGACCGTCGCCGCGCCGCTCTCATGCAGCGCGCGCGAGAGAGCTTCGACCTGCCAGTGGAGGCGCTGGTAGCCGCCGGGCCGAAGGAGGTCCGTGCAGCTCGTCACGGGCACGAAGCCGCACGCGACCGACGCGGCGACGTTGGAGGCGTCCACGCCGGCGGAGAAGGAGACCGGAAGTCGCGGACCGAGTTCCTCGCGCAGGCGCAGGCCGAGCGTCAGCGAGAGGACGTGGAGCGGCTCGCCCGAGAGGTACTGCTCGCGGCCGGGGAGCGGGTCTCCGGCGTTTTCGACGACGAGCGTGTTGGTCAGCTTCACGCCGAAGTTCAGTCCCAGCCGCGCGGCTTCCGCGGAAAGGCCGCGAGCGAGCGAGAGCGCGTCCTTCCATTGGAGATCCTTGTCGAAGGCGGCGCGGGTCAGGCCGATCTCACGGTACCCGAGCCTGCCGTGGAGAATCTCCTCGACTTCCCCGTAGCCCAGGAGCGTCGGGTTCAGTTTCACGATCGTGTGGAGGCCGACTTCGTTCAAGAGGAAGCGGCAGATGCCGGCGATCTCGTCGGCGCGACAGCCGTGGAACGTCGAGAGAGTCGTGGAGTCGGACAGCCGGGCCGGGCAGGGAGTGTCCGCGAGATGGCGCAAGGCCGGCGGCAGCTCACGGCGCAACGTCGCGCGTTCCGCGTCCAGGAGCGCCGACGCGTCGCGCACGCCCTGGAAGAAGCCCGCCATCTTGCGCGAGCGGATTCCCTCGAGGTCGTAGCCGACGGAGACGTCGAAGACGACGTCGCGCTCCGCCTGCGGGATGCCGCAGAGCTCGTCCAGGATCGCGACGAGGAGCCGCGCCTTCGCGTACTCGCGCAGCGATTCTTCGACGAGGAGCTCCTGCGACCACTCGATGTTGTAGCCGACCGTGCGCATGTCGATGCAGGGACGGGGGATGACGAGCCGGTCGTTGACCTGCACGGTCTTCAGTTCCAGGATGCGGCCCCCCGCGAGATACGACAGCGCGATGTTCTGGGCGAGCTGCGTGTGCGGTCCCGAGGCCGGGCCGACCGGCGTCGCCGCGCGGTGCCCGTGGAACGAGACGGAGAGGTCGGCGCCGGGGAATCCCTTGTAGATCCGCCGCGCCGGCAGGTCGAAGACGGCGCCGTTCGGCAGCTCCTCGGCCGCGCGCCGGACGAGGACCGAGAGCGGGAGCGGGCGCAGGACGCTCACGCCATCCGCCTCCAGAGCCGGGCCGCCTCCTCGCGGGCGCGCTCGCGAAGCTCCGCCTCGTCCACGCGGGTGGACCGGCCCTTCTCGACGATCAGCTCGCCTCCCGCGACGACATCTCGGACGTGCCGCGCTCCGAGGCCGAAGAGAAAGTGCCCGGCGACCGTTCCCGCGAGGAGCGGCGTCGGCGGGTCGTAATCGAGGACGACCCAGTCATCCGGCCGAGGGCCGAGCGCTTCGTCCGCGAGACGGCCGCTCCCGGCGACGAGCCGGACGGCGTCGATGCCGTGCGCCGGTCCGTAGGCGTCGCGGCCGCGCAGGTGCGCCGCGCGCGCCTCGGCGAAGAGGTCGCCGTCCATGCCGTCGGTGCCGAGCGCCACCTTCGGGCCAAGCGTCGCGACATTGGCGTATCCGACGGCGTTCTGCAGATTGCTCCTCGGGTTGTGCACGATCCAGGCTCCGGCCTCGGCGGCGCGCTCCCGCTCGGCCCCCGTGAGATGAACGCCGTGGGCGAGGATTGTCCTGGGCCCGACGGCGCCGGCGCGCTCGAGCCGCTCGAAGGAGCCGGCGTCGCAGCCGTCCTCCGCGGAGTGCACGTGGAGCCACGCGCCGCGCCGCCGGGCGAGATCCGCCGCGGCCTCGATCGTCTCGTCGGAGCAGGTGAAACCGGCGTGCAATCCCGCCATCGCGGGAAGCCCCGCGGCGATCGCCCGCTCGCACTCGGCGATTCCCGCCTTCGCCCCGTCCCGTCCGTGCCGGTCCGTTGCGCCGTAGGTGAGTGCAGCCCTGACCCCGACTGCGCGTGCTGCCGCGGCGAGGACGTCGAGCGAGCCGCCGATGAACGACGGGGACTCGTGGTGGTCGAGGACGGCCGTCGTGCCGCAGAGGGCGGCGTCGAGGAGCGCCGATTCCGCCGAGGCCCTGAGCGACCGCTCGTCGAGCGCCGCGTCGAGGCGCCACCACACCTTTTCGAGGATCTCGCGGAAGGAGCGCGTCGGTTGCGCGGGTCCCGGCATGCCGCGGGCGAGGCCGGAGTAGAGATGCGTGTGCGCGATCGCGAGGCCGGGCAGGACCAGGCACCCCGAGGCGTCGATGGAACGGCGCGGCTCCGACCCGAGGAGGAGGTCCCGCCGCTCGACGGACAGAGGGTCGAGCGACAGGACAGTGCCGCCCGTGATCGCGATGCCCAACCCTCAGCCCCTGCCTACCACCCGCGCGCCTCGCGCAGGCGCCGGTCGGCGTTCTCCGCCACGGCGGCCTCGTCGCTCCACCAGGAATGGGAACGCTGCGCTTCGAGCTCCTCCACGTTCTTTCCCTGCTGCTCGACCCAGGTGAAGTACTTCAGGTTGTGCCACCGCTCTCGGTTCTCGCGCGTCCCTTCGGCGATCCAGTCGAGCTTCTGTCCGTGGAAGATCCGACCGAGATACTCCCGCGCGCTCTCGCGGGTGAGCGGGCCAATCCGCTCGGCCAGCCGCCTCATGACCGACGGGTAACGGTCGAAGCCGTCGGTCGCCACGGTCACGACCGCCTCGTCTTTGGAGAGCCCGAGCCACCGGGCCGTCTTGATGGCGCCGAGGATGTTGCAGATCCCGCTCACGCCGAGAAGGGTCGCGAGCCGGCGCGCCGCCAGATCGCCCAGGCCTCCCTCGCCGGAGAGAAAGGCGGTTCCCTCCGGATCGGTCAGGAGCTGGAGGCCGAGCAGGCACTCCTCGTCGTCGATGCACATCATGGCGTCCAGGTTGCCGACGTTGTGGATCCAGGTGACGTGCTTGTCGCCGATCCCCTCGATCGCGTGCCCGCCGTAGCCGTTCAAGGACAACGTCGGGCACTGCACGGGCTCCAGACCCACGATCTTCGCGCCGAAGCGCGCCTTCAAGGCGTCGCCCGCCGCGATCGTGCCGGCCGATCCCATCGCCGAGACGAAGGCCGCCGGCCGGCCGGCGGAAAGCTCCTCGACCGCCGCGGCGGCGGCCGAGCCCGTGACGTGGTAATGCCAGCGGTAATTCGCCATCTCGGCGAACTGGTTCATGATGCGCGCCCTCGGGTCCGCCGAGAGGCGCCGGCACTCGTCGTAGATCTCCTTGACGTTCGACTCGCATCCCGGCGTCTTGACGACCCTCGCGCCGTACGCCTCGATCTTTTCGAAGCGCTCGGCGCTCATCTCCTCGGGCAGGATGACGACCGACTCGTAGCCCATGCGCGGACCGACCCAGGCGCCGCCGATCCCGTAGTTGCCGGTCGAGGGCCAGACGAGCGTGGACTCGCCGGGGGAGACGTCGCCGGCAAGCTGCCGTTCCATGAGGACCGAGTAGGTCGCGCCGACCTTGTGCGCGCCGGTGGGGAAGTCCTTCGCGTAAAGGAGCACGATCGGCGAGTCAACCCCGGTCAGCGCTTCCGGCAGGAGGAGCGCGCGGACGCGGCCCGCCTCGTCCCGCCACGTGATGTTGAAGAGGTTGACCGGATCGAGCGGCGCCTCGTGATGCGCGGCGAGGGCGCGCCGGCGAAGCGGGACCGGCAGACGCGAGGGATCCCGCATCTCCTCGTACGTCGGACCGTAGATCATGCGGCCTCCAGTGCCTTGCGGACGGCGTCGAGCGCGGGAGCGATCCGTGTGGGCGGAGCCACGGAGCGCATGGCGCCTCGGATGTCCTTCAACCCGTTGCCGGTCGCCACGTGGAGAACGCTCTCGCCGCGCGTGACGAGGCCGCGGGAGATGGCCGTCTCCAGGCCGGCCAGCGCGGCGACGCCCGTGGGCTCCGCGAAGACGCCCGTCGCGCGCGCCAGGCGCGGGATCCACGAGAGGATCGCCTCGTCCGACGCGGTGACGATCGCGCCGCCCGAGGCGCGCACCGCCCGCAGCGCCTTGACGCCGTTTCGGGGCGCGCCGACGTTGATCGAGTCGGCGATCGTCCGGGCTTCGACAGTCTCGATCTTCTCGCCTCCGCGCTCGAACGTCCTCGCCAGCGGCGCCGCGCCCTCGGCCTGGACCGCCAGGATTCGGGGCAGCCGGTCGATCACGCCGTGGCGCTTCATCTCCGTCAGTCCCTTCCAGATCCCCGCGGTCGTGCAGCCGTCCCCCAGGGCCACGGTCACGACGTCGGGCATCCGGCCACTCATCTGCTCAGCGATCTCCAGCCCGCAGGTCTTCTTGCCTTCGACGAGATACGGGTTGATCGCGCAGTTCCTGTTGTACCACCCGAATTCTTCCACCGACTCCTGGCAGGTGTGGAAGGCGTCCTCGTAGGTGCCTTCGACGAGCAGCACCTTCGCGCCGTAGACGAGCAGCTGCGCGACCTTCGCCTCCGGCGCGGAAGCGGGGACGAAGATGTAGGCCTTCATGCCGGCCTCCGCCGCGAAGCCGGCGAGCGAGGACGCCGCGTTGCCGGTCGAGGAGCAGGTCACCTCGCGGCGGCCGAGCCAGCGCGCCCGCGTCACGCCGACCGCGCTCGCGCGGTCCTTGAAGGAGCCGGTCGGGTTGCGGCCGTCGTCTTTCACGAAGAGCGCGGAGAGCGACAGCTCGCGCGCGAGCGCCGGCGCCTCGACGATCGGCGTCCAGCCGGCAGGCAGGCGGGGCCGCGGCGCGTCGTCGGGCACGGGAAGAAAAGCGCTGTAGCGCCAGATCGAGGCGTCTCGCGAGGCCTCGAGCTTCTCCTTCGAGAAGGAGCGTGCGATCCGGTCGTCGTCATACTCGACGTCCAGGATCCCCTCGATGCCGCAGCGGGGGCACGTGTACTCGACCTCCCCGTGCGCGTAAGACGCGGGCGCAGAGGACACACCGGAGCCCCGTCACCCTGGGGAGAGAAGCGGTCAAGACGTCACCGTCTCAAAGCCCGCGCGGCGGGAGCGTCCTTCATCGGCAGCGTGAAGCGGCGGATCCCGTCGAACGCGTGGAGCGCCGCGGCCACGGCGGGCGCGGTCGGCACGAGGCCGATCTCGCCGACGCCCTTCGCGCCGAAGGGGCCGTCCGGCTGCGGGTCCTCGACGAGGATCACCTCCACCTCCGGCATGTCGCGCGAGCGCAGGACGCCGAAATCGCGGATGCGGTAGGTGGACGGCACTCCGTTTTCGCAGATCATCTCCTCCGTCAGAGCGTAGCCCAGGCCCATGTGAACGGAGCCCTCGATCTGCCCCTCGCAGAGCTTGGGGTTCACGGCGCGGCCCACGTCGTGCGCGGCGACGACCTTCGCGATGCGGCCGTTCTCGTCCACGATCGCGACCTGTGTCGCGAAGCTGAACGCCGGATGGAGCTTCATCGGCTTGCCGGGCGGAGGCTCGTGGCCGAGCTTGACCGTGTCGTCCTGCAGGACTTCACCAATATAGATGTTGCCGGCGAGGTCTTTCAGCGAGCGGCCGGAGTCGAGATCCGCCTTGAGCTTCTTCGCCGCGTCCATGACCGCGCGCCCGCCGTAGAAGGTCGCCCGCGAGCCGGTCGTCTGGCCGACCGCCATCGGGAAGCGCGTGTCCACGCGCGCGCGGAAAATCGATGCCGGCAGCCCCGTCACTTCGCATGCGAACTGGATGAGCACGGTCAGGAGCCCCTGCCCCATCTCGGTGTAGCCGTTGTAGAGCGTGACCATGCCGCCCTCCTCGACGACCAGTCGCGCGCGTCCCCACTCCTTGGCTCCGTTGCCGATGCCGCAGTTCTTGATGCCGCACGCGATCCCCGCGCGGCCGCGGTTGGCGTAGTAGACGTCCTTGACGGCGAGGAGAGTCTTCTTGAGTCCCACGGAGGCTTCGAGCCTCTGGCCGCACGACCAGTCGTCGCCCGCCTGGAGCGCGTTGCGCCACCGGATCTCCCAGCCGTCCAGGCCCGCCTTCTCCGCCAGCATGTCCAGGGCCCCCTCCATCGCGAAGTGGGCCTGGTTGGCGCCGAAACCGCGCATCGCGCCGCAGGGCGGGTTGTTGGTGTAGACGGCCAGCGACTCGATGTCCACGTTGTCGACCTTGTAGGGGCCGGCGGCGTGTCCCGCCGAGCGCTCGAGCACCTTCATGCCGACGGAGGCGTACGCTCCCGAATCGCCGATCATCCGCGCCCACACTGCCGGTTAGCCGGCCTTCAGCGTCGCAGCCGACGCGGTAGTGCATGCGGATCGGGTGGCGCTTGGGATGGATGCGGATCGATTCCTCGCGCGACAGGACGAGGCGCACCGGCTTTCCCGTGACGTGCGCGAGCAACGCCGTCTGAGCCTGGATCGACATGTCCTCCTTGCCG
Source organism: uncultured Acidobacteriota bacterium (assembly GCA_963782815.1). Classification (GTDB taxonomy): domain Bacteria; phylum Acidobacteriota; class Thermoanaerobaculia; order UBA5066; family Gp7-AA6; genus JAWOLE01. The sequence goes on from CAWALG010000027.1 coordinate 90,567, forward strand.
CCGAACGCGCCGCCGTTGGGGACGAGGACGACGTGGAGGGACTCGGGCGCGATATTCAGGAACGCCGAGACCTGCCGGTGATCGTCGAAGACCCCTTGCCCCTGCGTGAAGAGCGTCATCGCGGCGCCCGGGTAGTCCCCGGTCGCGTCGCCCGGCGCGGCCAGGCACGCTTCGGGTTCCAGATACAGATGCTCGATGCGCTGCGTCTGCCATGTCCCCTCGACGACGTGCGCGGAGGAGGCGAGCGCCGCCTCCGCGTCGCCGCGGTGGACGACCGAGCGCGAGAGGAGATTTCCCTCGGGACCCACGCGGGGGGCGCCCGGCTCGAGCGCCTTCTCCGGATCCGTCACCGGCGTCAGGACCTCGTACTCGACCTCGACGAGCCGCGCGGCCTCGCGCGCCGTCCGCGCGTCCGCCGCGGCGACCGCGGCGAGGACGTCGCCCACGCAGCTTGTCTCTTCTCCCTCGGCCACGAACCCCGGCCAGTCCTCGACGATCAGGCCGTAGAAGCGCTTGCCCGGGCACGTCCTTCGCGGTGACGACCGCCGCGACGCCGGGATAGGCCGCGGCCTTCGACGTGTCGATCCGCTTGACCTTCGCGCGCGCGTGCGGCGAGAGCGTCACCGCGCCATGGAGCATCCCCGGAAAAGTCAGGTCGCAGACGTAGGGTCGCGCGCCGAGCGCGAGCTCCTCTGCTTCGTAGCGGTCGAGGCTCGTCCCGACTCGGCCCGAGCCGTCGGCCGGCGGGAGTGTCCCGCCTCGCCGCAACAGCGCCGCCGCCTGGAACGCCTCGAAGATCTTCACGTAGCCGGTGCACCGGCAGAGATGCGGGTCGAGCTTCTTGCGGATCTCCTCGTCGCTCGGCTCGGGATTGGAATCGAGGACGCTCTTGATCTTCATCGTGATGCCCGGGATGCAGAACCCGCACTGAAGCCCCGCCATCCGCGCGAACGCCTCGCCGTAAATGCGCCGCTCCTCCTCCGAAACTCCCTCGAGCGTCAGGACGCTCTTCCCGGCGGCGATCTTCGCCGGCACCGCGCACGAAGTCTTCGGACTCCCGTCCACGAGCACGACACAGGCTCCGCACTGTCCCTGCGGCGAGCACCCGTCCTTCGGCGACGTGATCCCGGCGTGGTCACGGAGCAACTCCAGCAGCGAAGCCCCCTCCGGCACCTCGAATGCCTGCCGCGCGCCGTTGATCGTCAGCTCAATGCTCATCGGAACTCGTTAGCATAAACGATCGCCCCCACCTGCGTTCCCCTACCCCCGGCCAGCGCGAAGATACCGATGAGGGGCCCCGGTCGCGGCGCGCGTAGTCTCCCGAAGTAACCGAGGGAGGAGGCGCGCGCCGCGGGAGCGTAGCGGTTGCGCGGGGTCAGGCGAGCGGTCGAGGCCGCATCCGGCCGAGCCGCTCGCCGGTGCGCCCAATGGGCGCAGATCCCGCGCAACCGCGGAGCGACGGTTAGTTCGCGGTGGCTTTTTCGGCGGCTTCCTGGCGGAGGTAGTTGTCGATGGCGGCGGCGGCTTTTCGGCCGTGGCCCATGGCGAGGATGACGGTCGAGGCGCCGGCCACGATGTCGCCGCCGGCGAAGACGCCCTTGCGCGTCGTCATCATCGTGGCTTCGTCCACGACGAGGGTGCCGTGGCGGCTGATGGTCAGGCCGGAGGTGGTCTTGGGGATCAGGGGATTGGGGCCGTTGCCGATCGCCTCGATCACGATCTCGACGGGAAGCTCCTCGTAGGCGCCTTCGATCGGGACGGGACGGCGGCGCCCCTTCTCGTCCGGCTCGCCGAGCTCGCAGCGCTGGACCTTGATCCCGCGCACCCAGCCCTTCTTGGTCGCCGAGGATCTCGACCGGCGCGTAGAGCATGCGGAACTGGACCCCCTCCTCCTCGGCGTGGTGGACCTCTTCCACGCGGGCGGGCAGCTCGACGCGGGAGCGGCGGTAGACGAGATAGACGTTCTTCGCGCCCAGGCGCAGGGCCGTGCGCGCGGCGTCCATCGCCACGTTGCCGCCGCCCAGGACCGCGACGTTGTCGCGGCGCAGGACCGGCGTGTCCTCCTCGGGGAAGCGGTACGCTCCCATGAGGTTCGCGCGCGTCAGGTACTCGTTGGCGGAGAAGACGCCGTTCAAGTCCTCGCCGGGGACGTTGACGAAGTAGGGGAGGCCGGCGCCGGTCGCGACGTAGACGGCGTGGAATCCCTCGTCGAAGAGGTCGTCCACGGAGAGCGTCTGCCCGACGACGGTGTCGAACTCGAACTGGACTCCCATCTTCGCGAGGTTGTCCACTTCCGCCTGCACGATGTCCTTGGGCAGGCGGAATTCGGGGATGCCGTAGACGAGGACGCCGCCCGCCTTGTGGAACGCCTCGAGCACGACGGCTTCGTGGCCGAACCGGCGCAGGTCGCCGGCGCACGTCAGTCCCGACGGGCCCGCGCCGATGATCGCGACTTTGAAGCCGGTCGGAGCGCCGACGGACGGAAGCTCGACGCCCCCGACCTCGCGCTCCCAGTCGGCCAGGAACGCCTCGATCTTCCCGACGGAGACCGCGAAGCCCAGGTCCTTGTGGATCTTGGCGACCATGCAGTTTTCCTGGCACTGGCTCTCCTGCGGGCAGACGCGCCCGCAGATGGCGGGGAGGAGATTCGTCGTCTTGATCGTCCGGATGGCGCCGCGGAAGTCCCCCTCCGCCACCTGGCGCAGGAACTTCGGGACGTCCACGCCCACCGGGCAGCCCGTCACGCACGGCTCGTTCTTGCAGGAGAGGCAGCGCAGCGCCTCGGCGCGCGCCTGGTCCGGCGAGTAGGCGAACGGGACCTCGTGGATGTTCTTGACGCGCTCGGCCGGGGCCTGCTCCGCCCAGAAGACCTTCGGAAGCTGGCCGCGCGTCTTGTTCGTCAGGCTCGCGCGCCCCTCGATGCGGGCCGTCAGCTCTTCCGGGGTCAGGTCCTTCTTCTTTTCGTCGGACATCACGCTTCCTTCCGGGCGATCGGCGCATCCGCGCCCTCGGCCTCCGAGACCGCCGCGGCGACGGTGGACTGCAGCTGGCAGCTCGGGTCGTTCTCGCGGTAGCGCTCGAGGCTCGCGGCCTCCTCCGGCTTGTACATCGCCTGGCGCCGCATCATCCCGTCGAAGTCCACGTGATGGCCGTCGAACTCGGGCCCGTCCACGCAGACGTACTTCGCGGCGCCGTCCACCATGACGCGGCACCCGCCGCACATCCCGGTGCCGTCCACCATGATGGTGTTCAGGCTCACGAGCGTCGGCACTCCGAACGGCTCCGTCGTCTTCGAGCAGAACTTCATCATGATCGGCGGGCCGATCGCGATGGCCATGTGGACGTCGCCTCCGGCCGCGCGCCGGGTGACGATCAGGTCCTTGAGCACGTCCGTCACGAATCCCTTCCGGCCGTACGAGCCGTCGTCGGTGCAGACGAGGAGCTCGGTCGAGGCGGCGCCGAGCCGGTCCTCGAAAACGAGGAGGTCCTTGCGCCGCGCGCCGAGGATCGTCACGACCTCGTGCCCCGCGGCCTTGAAGGCGCGGGCGATGGGGAGCATCGGAGCGGCTCCGATCCCGCCCGCCACGCAAGCGACCGTGCCCCGGAAGTCGTCGGGTCTTGCCCGGGATGCCGATGTGCGTGGGGTTTCCGAGCGGGCCGGCGACGTTGGAGAAGGAGTCCCCTTCGGAGAACGCCTCGCTCATCTCGAACGTGGTCTTTCCGACCGCCTGCACGACCAGCGTGATGGTCCCCTTCGCCTTGTCGGTGTCCGCGATCGTCAGGGGAATGCGCTCCGAGTGGTCGGTCGGGCGCACCATCACGAACTGGCCCGCCCGGTGGCGCCGCACCACCCGCGGGGCCGCGACCTCGTAGAGGGTGACGTTTTCTCCCAGAGTCTTCTTGACCAGGATTTCAAACACTCGGTTCACCTCATCGGGAGCGCTCATTATGGGAAGAAGGGGCCGGGGAGGCCCTGATGCATTTGCACCAGAAGGATTATGCTGCGGACGGGAGATCCAGGCCGGCGGGAGGATCTTGGTGAAAATCGGGATCATCGGATCGGGAATGATCGGCGGCACGGCGGCGCGGCTGTTTTCGAAGGCCGGGCACGACGTCGCCGTCAGCAACTCGCGCGGCCCCGAGTCGTTGGAGGCCCTCGTGGCCTCGATCGGCGGGAAGGCGCGGGCGGCGACGGTCGAAGAGGCCATCGCGTTCGGGGACATGGTCCTTCTCGCCCTGCCGTGGCGGGATCGCGGGAAGCTCCCGGATTCGAAGCTCTTCGAGGGGAAGATCGTCATCGACGCCATGAATCCCTACACGACCGCCGGAGGAGTGTTCGACCTCGGCGACTCGACTTCCAGCGGGGAAGTCGCGAGACAGCTTCCCGGCGCGCGGCTCGTCAAGGCGTTCAACACGATCTATTACAAGCATCTGGCAACCCTGGGCCGCGCGGACCTGCCGATGCCGGAGCGCCACGCGATCTTCGTGGCCGGCGACGACGAGAAGGCAAAGGCCGCCGTCTCCCACCTCATCGAAGAGATCGGCTTCGCCCCGGTCGACACCGGCTCGCTCGCGCAGGGCGGCCGCCGGCAGCAGCCCGGCTCGGACATCTACAACCGTCCGATGACCGCCGCGCAGGCGCAGAAGATCCTCTCGGGCCGGTAGAGTCGCAAGTCAGCGGCGAAATACAGGCTGTCATCCCGAGCGAAGCGAAGGATCTGCTCTCGCGCCTGCAACGCTTCCGGGGCAGATCCCTCGTCGCTTCGCTCCTCGGGATGACAGGGCAGGCGTTATGCCCGAGGAGTTCTCATGGGATGTCAATCCCGCTCCCGAGCACGAGCGGCGAGCCGACACCCTCAACTGGATCTGCGTTCCGGAGGGAACGTCCTGGACAGGGATGGGGACCGTGTAGAGGATGGCATTGGTGAAAGCCGTTTCTTCCGGTGGTGAGATTGTTCAGCTGCGACTGCCCTGACGGCGATCCGTTCAGAAACGTCTCGGCAAGCAGATCCACCCGGAGGCCGATGTCGGTCGCGCCCTTGACGCCGATACCAGACCTTCACGCTGCGCGGGTACTCGATCGCACCCGATGTCGGGGGCGCCGATCCGCAGCTCGCCGACCTGATCCGTGGCGCTGCGCGATCGCTCTGTGCGCCCGGCGTCGATGGCGGGGCTGCCCGGCAGCAGCGGGAAAGTAGCCCGTCCCCGGCGCGCCCTCGTCGGCATAGCTCGCCGAGCCTCAGGTCGGCGACATTCTGGTGATCGCCGGCCGCCCGCGAGCCCACCGCACTGGCATCGGAGGCGAGGTTGTAGCCGGCCGTGATGGCGCCGGCCCCCGCCAACTACGTCGCGATGGCGCAACGTAGATGCCGCCGCCGGCGTCCGCCGAGTTTCCCGTGAGCCTCGAGCCGATGACGGTCGCCGTGGCGGCCTGGAAAACGAATATGCCGCCGCCGATCGCCGCCTTGTTGTTGGCGATTGAGACGCGGTTCAGAAGTTCAGGACGTGGCCCTCGTCGGAGGATGCCGCCAGCCGGCATAGACGGTACGAGCACGCCGTTCGCGACGACGGCGTCGTTCAGGGTCAGGTCGGCTCCCGGGTAGGAGAGGTGCATGACGCGGAATTTCTCGCCGTCGCCGCTGCACGGGATCGACGCCGTCGCCGCCGCTGGCCGGCGAGAAGAGGGCCGGGTCTCTCTGAGATCGTATGGCCATGGTGCATTGATGACGAGGTGGCCGACCATGGGCGGCAGACCGCTCGGGGCCCTCGTCGCTGTCGTCCTCGTCGGGCGTCGGGTCTGCCGTCGTGAGGGTGATGTCGTTCGTCAGCTCGATGGTATCGGCGGTCCCGGCGCCGACCCGGACGCGACCCCCCGTGTTCCTGTCCAGGTTGGCCGTGGTGATCGCGTCGTTGAGCGTGCAGACCGCGCCATCCGCGGTGATCGTCGCGGCGCGGGCGTCCGGCCGATGACAACAGGCCGAGCCACGACGCCCCGCGGCGAGGAGCGAGGAGAAAGACCCTCCGACATCTTCATGGCAACTCCTCTCGAAGAGGTACGGCGGCGCATTCAACACCTCCGGCGGAACCGGCGTCCATTGGACTTTTGTCGAGTTTCGGAGACGCCGGAACCGGACCGAGACTACCGCTATGATCTGCGGCTTAAGAATTCGAAAGGTGCTTATGCGATTTGGAATTGCTTTCACGGCGGCTCTCCTGGTCCTGCCGGCGAGCCCGGCGCAGTCGTTGACCGTGGACGAGATCATCGCGAAGAACATCGAGGCGCGGGGCGGACTGGCGAAGATCGAAGCGATCCAGTCGCTCCGGAGAACGGGGAAGGTCGTGCTCGGCGGGGGACAGTTCTCCATCGAGGCGGGCTTCGGGCTGCTTCAGAAGCGGCCGGGAATGATGCGCAGCGAGACGACGATCCAGGGCCTGACCGCCGTCGAGGCCTTCGACGGGCAGGAGGGGTGGTCGCTGTCGCCGTTCCAGGGGAAGCGCGACGCGCAGAAGGGATCGGCGGACGACGCGCGCGAGTACGCGCAGGACGCGGACATCGACGGACCGCTCGTCCACTGGCGCGAGAAGGGGCACCGGGTCGAGTACCTCGGGACCGAGGACGTGGACGGCACGCCGGCGCACAAGCTGCGCGTCTTGCTGAAGGACGGCGACACGAAATACATCTTCCTCGATCCCGACTACTTCCTCGAGATCCGCGAAGAGACGGTCGCCCGCGTGCGCGGGGCCGAGCGGATCGTCGAGTCGGACCTCGGCAGCTACGAGCAGGTCGCCGGCGTCTGGCTCCCGTTCTCGGTCGAGTCGGGGCGAAAGGGGGGCCCGAGGAATGCGCGCGTGACGGTGGAGCGTGTCGAGGTGAACGTCGACGTGGACGATGCGATCTTCAAGTTCCCGCCGGCGGGGACGCCGATCGGGCGCGTCGTCGTCGCGTCCGGCGCGGCGCCGGCCGCCTCCGCTTCGGTGCCCGCCGCCCGCCCCGGCGGGCGCGCGCCCGCCCGTCCTCGACTCGGGCGTCCTCTCCGGCCTCTCCGCCCGCAACATCGGCTCCGCCACGATGAGCGGACGCGTCTCGGCCGTGGCCGCGAGAAACGGCGACGGCAAGACGACGGTCTTCGTCGGCGCGGCGAGCGGCGGCGTCTGGAAGTCGGAGGACGGCGGCACGAGGTTCAAGCCGGTCTTCGACAAGCAGCCCGTGCAGTCCATCGGCGCCGATCGCGATCGATCCCTCCAACCCGAAGACGGTCTGGGTCGGCACGGGCGAGTCCTGGATGCGCAACTCCGTCTCGGTCGGCGACGGCGTCTACAAGTCCACCGACGGGGGCGAGACCTGGACGAACACGGGCCTGCGCGAGTCGGAGCACATCGTGCGGATCGTGGTCGATCCCAGGAACGGCGACACGGTGTACGCCTGCGCGCCGGGCAAGCTCTGGAGCGACAGCGCGGAGCGCGGCCTCTACAAGACGGCCGACGGCGGCAAGACGTGGAACCTGGCGCTCAAGGGTGCGAACCTCTCGACCGGCTGCGCTTCGCTGGCGATGGACCCGAAGAACCCGGACCACCTCTTCGCCGGCATGTGGGATTTCCGCCGCAAGGGGTGGACGTTCCGCTCGGGCGGCGAGGGGCCGGACTCGCCGAGCGGCAGCGGCCTCTTCGAATCGCGGGACGGCGGGAAGAGCTGGACGGAGCTGACGGACAAGACGAGCGCGGGCCTCCCGGCGAAGCCCTGGGGGCGCGTCGAGGTCGCGGCCGCGCCGTCGGACCCGAAGATCGTCTACGCCCTCATCGAGTCGGGCAAGTCCGCGCTCTACCGCTCCGCCGACGGAGGCAAGACCTGGGAAGCGCGCGACCGGAGCCAGATGATGGTCTGGCGTCCCTTCTATTTCGGGCGGCTGGTCGTCGATCCGGTCAACGCCGACCGGGTCTTCAAGCCGGGCGGCAGGCCTCGTCGTGAGCGACGACGGCGGCCGGAGCTTCGCGGGCGCGGGCGGCGGGGCGCACGGCGACTGGCACGACGTCTGGATCGATCCCGACAACACGAAGCACGTCATCGGCGGCGACGACGGAGGGCTCTGGATCTCCTACGACGGCGGCAACCGCTGGTGGAAATCGAACAACCTGCCGATCTCGCAGTTCTACCACGTGGCCGTGGACGCGCGGGACCCCTACCAGGTGTACGGCGGACTCCAGGACAACAGCTCGTGGGTCGGCGACTCCTCCTATCCCGGCGGGATCACCAATTCGCGCTGGGAGAACCTCTACGGCGGCGACGGGTTCTGGACGGTCCCCGATCCCACCGACGCGGACGCCGTGTACGCCGAATCGCAGGGAGGCTACGCCGGCCGGGTGGACCGGAAGACGCACGCGGCGCGCGACATCCAGCCCAAGGCCGGATACAAGGAGAAGCTGCGCTTCAACTGGAACACGCCGATCTACGCCAGCCCGAACCAGAAGGGGACGATCTACATGGGCGCGCAGTTCCTCTTCCGCTCGCGCGACAAGGGGGACTCGTGGGAGCGCATCTCGCCGGATCTCACGACCAACGACCCGGAGAAGCAGAAGCAGGAGCAGTCGGGCGGCGTGACGGTGGACAACTCCTCGGCCGAGATGCACACGACGATCTACGCGATCTCCGAGTCGCCCAAGGACGGCAACGTCCTCTGGGTCGGGACCGACGACGGCAACGTGCAGTTGACGCGCGACGGCGGGAAGACCTGGTCGAACGTCGCCGGCAACGTCAGGGGCGCGCCGAAGGGACTCTGGGTGAGCTGGGTCGAGGCCGGCCGCTACGACGCCGCGACGGCGTACGTGGCCTTCGACCGCCACACGTTCGGGGACATGACGCCGTGGGTCTATCGCACGACGGACTTCGGGAAGACCTGGAAGCGGATCGCCTCGCCCGAGCAGGGCGTCCGCGGGTACGCGCACGTCATCAAGGAGGACACCGTCAAGCCCTCGCTTCTCTTCCTCGGCACCGAGTTCGGCCTCTGGATCTCGACGGACGGCGGAGCGGCCTGGGCGGAGTTCAAGGGGGGAGACTTCCCGAGCGTCGCCGTCCGCGAGGTGCAGGTGCATCCTCGCGACAACGACCTCGTCCTCGCGACCCACGGGCGCGGCATCTGGATCGTGGATGACCTGACGCCGCTGCGCAGCGTGACGGCCGAGACGCTCGCGCGCGAGGCGGTTTTCCTGCCGGGCAGGCCGGTCGAGCAGCGCATCCCGGCCCAGGGCGGCTGGCCGGAAGGCGACGCGTCCTACGCCGGGCAGAATCCGCCCGCCGGCGCGACGATCACCTGGTACCAGCGCACGCGCCATCTCTTCGGCCCGATCAAGCTCGAGGTCCTCGACGCCGGGGGTAAGGTCGTGGACACGGTCACGGCGACCAAGCGGAGGGGGATCAACCGGGCCGCCTGGTCCATGCGCGTCAAGCCGCCGCGCGTGCCGCGGGCCGCGACGATCGCGTTCTCCGCCTCGCAGGGGCCGCGCGTTCCGCCCGGGACGTACACCGTCCGGCTGACCAAGGGGGGCCAGTCCATCGAGACGAAGCTCGAGATCGGCGTCGACCGGCGCGCCTCCTACGGCGCGGCGGACCGCAAGGCTCAGTTCGACGCGGTGATGAAGGCGCACGCCCTCTTCAACGAGATGAGCGCGCTCGTGGACCGGATCGACGCCGCCCGCGCCGCGGCCGCCAACCGCGCGAAGTCGCTGTCCGCTTCGGATCCCCAGGCGAAGAAGGCGGCCGAGGCCATCGCGAAGATCGACGACGTGAAGAAGAAGATCGTCGCGACGAAGGAGGGCGGCGCGATCACCGGCGAGGAGCGGATCCGCGAGCACCTCGACACCGCGTACGGCGCGCTTCTCGGCTGGGAAGGCAAGCCCGCGCAATACCAGGTCGAGCGCGTCGAGACTCTCCGCCGGGAGCTCGCGGACGTCGCGAAGGAGTTCGACGCCCTCGCGCCGGAGCTCAAGTGAGCCCTCCCTCCCTGTCATCCTGAGGAGCGAAGCGACGAAGGATCTGCTCCCGGCGGCGGACCACTGGACGCAGATCCTTCGCTTCGCTCAGGATGCCGGGCGAGAGACGGAGCTAGCGCGTCGGCGGAGTCGAGTCTTGCGAGGAGCTTCTTCGGCGCGATCGAGCGGTAGCTCTCGAGGATCCAGGTCTTGAGGATCTCGACCGGCGGGCGGTCGCCGGCCTCGAAGCTCGCGGTGACCCAGCCGGCCTTGCCGAGGCCGTAGCCGGTCGGCTTCGCGAACGGAAGATCGAGCGCGTCGGGACCCGAGTCCGGCAGCTTGACGGAGAGACCCATCGTTCCGCCCGGAACGGGGTCTCCTCCCAGGAAGACGAAGACCTTGCCGTTGACCTTCGCGACGCGCTCCCCCCAGGGGAAGTGCTCCGCCGCGCCGGGAAGCGCGAGCGCGAACTTGCGAAGCTCCCGCGAGACCGAGCGCAGGTCCGCGGGCTTTCTCCTGGCGGCCGATCGGGGTTTCCGGGCGCGGACTTCCGGGCCGCACGGCCGTGGAGCGACGGCCACTCTTATGACATCTCCGGCCCGAACCCGCGCTTTCCGTTGAAGCTCGCCGTCCACGAGGAGAAAGAACTTCCCCCAGCGCCGGCCGACCCACCCGTCGAAGGCGTGGCCGTTCAACGTCCCGCGCACGAGATGGCCGGGCCGGCCGCCGTAGGCCTTGCTCGCGACCGTTCGGGGCCGGATCCCCCAGACCTCTTCCGGATCGAATGGAACGAGAATTGCCTCGCCCTTGTGCCCGGTCAGCAGCTCCGCCTCGAACTTCTGCTTCTTCATCCGGCTCTACTCATACCGCAGCATGGCGCAGTTTCGCCTACCTGAAACCTGGAACCGGAAACCTGCCTTCTACAAGCCGAGGTAGGCCTTGCGGACGTGGTCGTTGGCGAGGAGCTGCGCGCCCGAGCCCTCGCAGCACGACGCGGCCGTTGCCGAGGACGTAGGCGCGGTCGGCGACCTCCAGGGTCCGGAAGACGTTCTGTTCGACGAGGAGCACGGTGACGCCGGCGGCGTGCACTTCCTTGATGACCCGGAAGATGTCCGCGACGAGGATGGGGGAGAGGCCGAGGGAGGGCTCGTCCAGCATCAGGAGGCGCGGCTTGGACATCAGTCCGCGCGCGATGGCGGCCATCTGCTGCTCTCCGCCGGAGAGCGTTCCCGCCTGCTGCTTCTCGCGCTCCTTGAGTCTGGGGAAGATCGTGAAGACCTTCTCCAGCATCTCCGGCCGCGACTTCTTCGCCTCCGGCGTCAGGGCGCCGAGGAGCAGGTTCTCCCGCACGGTCATCTCGGGGAAGAGCCGACGCGCCTCGGGCACGTGGGCGATGCCGAGATTGACCATGTCGTAAGCGGGGCGCGTGTGGATCGGCTTGCCTTCGTAGGTGACCGATCCCTTTCGAGGCTTCAGCAGGGAGGATACCGTCGAGAGCGTCGTCGTCTTGCCGGAGCCGTTGGCGCCGATCAGCGCGACGATCTCCCCCTTCTTCACTTCGAAGGAGAGGTCCCAGAGGACCTGGACGTCCCCGTAGAAGACGTCGATGCCGGAGACCTCAAGCATGGGCGACTCCGAGGTACGCGTCGATGACCTGCTGGTTGTCGGCGACTTCGCGCGGCGTCCCCTCGGCGATCTTCTCGCCGTAGTTGATGCAGATGAGGCGGTGGGAGATCGACATGATGACCCGCATGTTGTGCTCGATGATCAGGATCGTGATGCCGCTCGCGTGGATCTTCTTCACGATCTCGATCGTCTTCTCGACCTCGGCGGGGTTCAGTCCCGCGAAGTTCTCGTCCAGCAGGAGCAGCTCCGGCTTCGTCGCGAGCGCGCGCGCCATCTCCAGGCGCTTCCGCATTCCCAGCGGCAGCCCCCCGGCCGTGCGGTCGCGCCATTCCTCCATCTCGGCGAAGGCCGTGGCCTCGAGCGCCATCTGGCGCGCCTCCTCGCGGTGACCGGTCCGGCAGAAGGCGGAGGCCATCACGTTCTCGAGCACGGTCAGGCGGGCCAGCGGCTTGACGACCTGGAACGTCCGGGCGAGACCGAGCCGGCAGACGACGTGCGGCTTCATGCCGTCGATGCGCCGGCCGTTCAGGAAGATCTCGCCATGGGTCGGCGGGTAGTAGCCGTTGATGAGGTTGAAGATCGTGGTCTTGCCGGCGCCGTTGGGGCCGATCAAGCCCAGGATCTCCCCCTTCTCGAGGGTGAACGACATGTTGCCGACGGCCATCAGGCCGCCGAACCTCTTCGAGACGGTCTTCAACTCCAGGAGGCTCATGCGGCCTCCTGTTTCGGGACCGCCGCGCGGCGCTGCCGGCGGCCCGCGCGCCACTCGTTGATGGTCCCGACGATCCCCTGCGGGAAGAAGATGATGATCACGACGATCAGGACGCCGAAGAAGATGAGGTGCCCGGACCTGACCCACACGCGGAGGACCTCGGAGACGAGGATGTAGAGGACGGCCCCGACGGCCGGGCCCCACATCGTCGCGACGCCGCCGAGCATCGTGACGAGGATCATCATGACCGAGATGTTGTGGACAGAGAAGACGATGCCGGGATCGATGAACCCCAGGTAGTTCATGTAGAAGCTTCCCGCCACTCCGGTGAAGAACGCGCTGATCAGGAGCGAGTAGAGCTTGTACCTCGTCGTGTCGATGCCGAGGGACTCGGCGCAGTCCTGATCCTCGCGGATGGCGAGGAAGTAGAAGCCGAGTTTGCTGCGCATGACGACGCGGATGACGCCGAAGCAGAGCGCCGCGAGCGCCAGAATGATCCAGAAGTAGTAGACCTTCGACGTGAAGGCCGGAATATAGAGGATCCCCTCGGCCCCGTTGGTCAACTGCTTCCAGTTGACGGCGACGAGGCGCAGGACCTCGGAGAGGGCAAGCACCGACAGGGCGAAATACGGGCCGCGCAGGCGGAAGCAGATCCATCCGATGACCGAGGCGAGGAGGGCCGCCATGATTCCGCCGAGGAGAAGTCCCGACCAGGCCGCCGCGGTGGAGAACCCCAATTTGACGAGGATGGCCGACGTGTAGGCGCCGACGCCGAAGAACGCCGCGTGTCCGAAGGAGACCTGTCCCGTGTATCCCCCGAGGAGGTTCCAGCTCTGGCCGAGCAGGATCCACAGCATCGACATGATGAGCAGGTGCAGGACGTACGGGTTACTGACGGCGAGCGGAAAGAGAGCAATCGCCGCGAGGCAGACGCCTCCGATCAGGGCCTTTTTCGTCATCACGCCCGTCCCTTTCCCAGCAGTCCCTTGGGCAGGAAGATCAGGACGAGGACGAAGATGACGAAGCCGAAGGCGTCCTTGTAGCCGAGGCTGACATAGACGGAGCCGAGCGATTCGGCCAGACCGAGGACGAGGCCTCCAAGGACGGCGCCCGGGATGTTTCCCATCCCGCCGAGGACCGTGATGATGAAGGCCTTGGCCGTGAACGGGCCGCCGATCTCAGGATAGAGGTAATACACGGGGTCGAGGAGCGCTCCCGCCGCCCCGACGAGACCGGCGCCGAGGCCGAACGTGATGTAGGTGATCTTCCTGGTGTTGATGCCCATCAGCGCTGCGGCCCGCTTGTCCTGCGCCGTGGCCCGGATCATCCGTCCGATGTCCGTCTTGCCGAGGAAGAGAAAGAGCGCCGCGCCCAGGATCACCGCGATGCAGAAGGCGGCAAGGAAGGGATAGCTCACCGAGAGGGAGATCGTCTGACCTCCCATTTTCAGGTCCCAGTACATCGTCTTCGAGGCGTACTTGACGGGAACGGACCGGTAGTTCGCCGTGAAGAGAAGCAGAGCGAGGTTCGAGAGGACCAATCCGATGCCGACCGTCAGGAGGACCTGGTTTTCCGGAAGGATCGACTCCGCGTCCATGACGGGCGTGATCAGGAACTTCTGGATCGCCACGCCGATCAGGAACATCGCCGGGCAGACGATCAGCAGCGAGACGTACGGGTCCATGTGGATCAGCGTGAACGCCCAGTACGTCATGTACATCGCGACCATCATCAGCTCGCCGTGGGCGAGGTTGATGATCTTCATGACGCCCATGATGAGCGACATGCCGAGGCCGATGAGGGCGTAGAGCCCCCCGAGCAGGATCCCGGAGATCAGGACCTGCCCGAGGAGCTCGATCTGTCCGGCAACCTGGGGGGACATGGCGCCTTACCAGCTTACCGGACGGCGGCGGCTACTTGCGATCGCGCCAGCGCGGGACGGGGTAGACGTACTTGGCGGACGCGGCCGCCGCGGGCCATACCGTCTCGTACTTTCCCTTGATCACCTGCAGGACGAGCGTTTCCATCCTGTTCTGGTTCGTGAACTTGTCCCAGGAGATGAACTTCACCGGGCCGAAGGCCGTCATCATGTTCGTTTCCGCCAGCGCCGCGCGCAGATCATCGGACGAGAGGCTCTTCGCGCGCTTCAATGTGTCCGCCAGCACGTACGCGGCCGCATAGGCCTCGGCGCCGTGGTAGTCCGTCTCCTTGTTGAATTTCTTCTTGAAGTTGTCGAAGAACTCCTTCGTTCCCGGGTACTTGACCTGCGGGGTCCAGAGCGTCGCCGAATAGCAGTACTCGGAAGCGTCCGCCGCGTTCTGCAGGAACTCGGGAAGCGTGTGTCCCGCGGCGCCGCCGATGAAGGCCTGCGGATTGATGTCGAGCTCCTTGGACTGCCGCATGAGAAGCGAAGCGTCCATCAGGTACGAGACCATGTAGACGATGTCGGGCCGCAGCGACTTGACCTTCTGCAGGATCGGCTTGAAGTCCACGCCGCCGGACTGGTATCCCTCGGAGAGCACGACGTTGACCCCGTGGGTTTCGCAGTAATCCTTCATCGCCTTCGAGGTGCTGGTGCCGAAGTCGGTGTTCTCGTAGAGGATCGCGATGGACTTGGGCTTGGCGACTGTCTCGAAGAAGCTGAAGACGCCCATGTTGTAGAGGCTCGAAGGCGGGTTCAGGCGAAAGACGTTCTTCCACCCCTGCTGCGTGATCTTGTCCGCCGCGCCCGTCACGACGAGGTAGGGGACGTTGTACTTCTCGCAGACGCCGGCCACCGCGTAGCTGCACTGGCTGGTGTACTCGCCGATCACGATCGGGTACTTGTCGATCGTGATGAACTTCTCGACAATGGCCGTGGCCGTCTCCGGCTTCCCGCCGGAGTCCTGGATGTCGAGGACGAGCTTGACGCCGTTGACGCCCCCCTTGGCGTTGATCTCCTCGACCGCCATTTCGTAGGCCTGCTTCTCGATCTCGCCGAACTTCGCTTCGGCGCCGGTCAGGGGCAGGGGAATGCCCACTTTGAACGTCTTGCCCTGCGCACTCAGAGGCGGAGCGCTGAGACACAGGGAAAAGACCATCGCGACGGCAAGAAATGTGAACATGCGGCGGATCGTCATCGGGGACCTCCTATCGACGTTTTGGTTTTGGTCCGAGTATCTTTGGCGACTCGCGGGGGGACGCGGATGATTCATTTTCATCATTCGGCCGGCAGACGGGGTCCGTCCGGCCGGGTTTCGGCGGCAGGGGAAGCCCCCGATCAGGGCCTCAGTCGGTCTCGACCGACACTTCGCCGAACTTCTTCGCCAGCTCCGCCCGCAGGACGTCGGGGGAGGGGCAATCCACGCGCATGACGAGTTCCCGCTTGCCGGCCGGCACCTTCGCGTAGGAGCCGAGGATCGAGAAGATCGTGCCGCCCTGGGCGCGGCAGATGTCCGCCGCCTCGCGGATGCTGCCCGCCTTGTCGGGGATCAGGAGGCCGATGCGGGTCTTCTTCTTGCTGACTCCCGACAGCT
Organism: uncultured Acidobacteriota bacterium; assembly: GCA_963782815.1. Taxonomy (GTDB): domain Bacteria; phylum Acidobacteriota; class Thermoanaerobaculia; order UBA5066; family Gp7-AA6; genus JAWOLE01. The sequence continues at coordinate 106,383 of CAWALG010000027.1, forward strand.
CGACGAGCGCCCGGAAGATGTCGCCTTCGGTCAGGATGCCGACGAGGACGCCCTTCGCGTCCAGCACGGGCAGCCCTTCGACCCTCTTCTCGAGCATCAGGAGGGCCGCCTTCTCGATCGGCATCTCGGGCGTCACCGTCCAGGGCTTCTTCGTCATGATGTCGCCGAGCTTCAGCTTGTCCAGCACGTAGTGGAGCTCCCAGATGTCGAGCGTCGTGGCGCGCGAGGGGGAGACGTCCTTCAGGTCGCGGTCGGAGACGATTCCGACGAGCTTCCCGGCATCCGACACGATCGGGACCCGGCGGATCTTCTTTTCCTTCATCAGATCGATCGCCCGGGCGAGCGAGTCGGTCGCTTTCAAAGTGACGGGCCTGGCTGTCATCCACTTCTCAACGCGCAAGAGGCACCTCCGGAGGCCATTAGACGGCGCGGCCCGGCGCCCGGCGATGATTCGTTTTCATCAAACGGCTGAAGGACATCCGCCGGGGTTGAAACCCCCGTACCCGTTCTGGAATCTAACGTGCCGTGGCGGGGTTGTCCGAAATGCGAAGAAGGAGGCCAGTCTTGAAGTTACGGGTCTCGGCCGGTCTTGCGCTCTGGCTCGCGGCGTCTCTTTTCGTGAGCGCCCTGCCGGCGGGGGAGCGCGCCACCGCGATCTTCGCGGGCGGCTGTTTCTGGTGCGAGGAAACGGCCTTCGAGGGTCTCCCGGGCGTCCTCTCCGTCGTCTCCGGCTACACCGGCGGGCAGAAGAAGAACCCGACCTACGAGGAGGTCTCCGCGGGCGGGACGGGGCACGCCGAGTCGGTCGAGGTCACGTATGACCCGGGCAAGACGAGCTACGAGAAGCTCCTCGAGGTGTTCTGGCACAACGTTGATCCGTTCCAGAAGAACGGGCAGTTCTGCGACCACGGCAACCAGTACCGGTCGGCCATCTTCTACAAGGACGAGGCCCAGCGGAAGGCGGCCGAGGAATCGAAGCGGAAGCTCGAGCAGGACCCGAAGTTCAAGGGGAAGATCGCGACGGAGATCGTCGCGGCGTCCACGTTCTACCCGGCGGAGGAGTATCACCAGGATTACTACAAGAAGAACCCCGTGCGGTATCACGTGTACCGGCTGGGGTGCGGCCGCGACGCCCGGCTGAAGGAGATCTGGGGCGAACCGTCAGGAGGTCACAAGTGAAGAGCAGCGCGATCATGACCGCGCTCGCCGTGCTGGTTCTCGCCACCACGGCGCGCGGAGAGGAGCCGAAGATGAAGGGGTGGACCGGACAGTTTCAGAAACCCTCGGACGCGGAGCTGCGCAAGAAGCTGACGCCGATCCAGTACGACGTGACCCAGCACGCGGGAACCGAGCACGCGTTCGAAAACGAGTACTTCGACAACCACCGTCCCGGCATCTACGTGGACGTCGTCTCCGGCGAGCCGCTCTTCTCCTCGCTCGACAAGTACGAGTCCGGAACGGGCTGGCCGAGCTTCACGCGCCCGCTCGAGAAGGGCAACGTCAAGACATCCACGGATTTCCTGATCGGCTACCCGCGCACCGAAGTCCGTTCGGCGCACGCGAACTCGCATCTCGGACACGTCTTCAACGACGGCCCGCCGCCGACCGGCCAGCGCTACTGCATGAACTCCGCCGCGATGCGGTTCATCCCCGCCGACAAGCTCGAAGCAGAGGGCTACGGCCAGTACAAGGCCCTCTTCGAGAAGCCGAAGAAGTAGAGACTCGGGACTCGGGACTCTACTTCTCGACGGCGGCGAGGACGTGCTCGGAAGGAGCCTCTCGGTCAGGTCGTGGGCGTCGCGCTGGTTGTAGTTCGTCGTGGTGACAACGACGACCATGTCCAGGTCGGGGAAGACGACGACCTTGTTCCCGCCGTTGCCGCTCATGAGGTAGGCCGCGCAGGTCTTGTCTCGGGCCTTGAAGCTCTTCAGCCACCAGAGGTAGCCGTATTCGGTGTCGTCGTCGACGCGGACGTGCGGCTCGACGGAGGCCTTGACCCAGGCCGCCGACACGATCCGTCGGCCATTCCAGACGCCCCCCTCGGCGTAGAGCCGGGCGAGCTTCGCGAGGTCCCGGCTCGTCAGGCCGAGGCCTCCTCCGGTCATCGCCTGGTGTAAGGGAGAGAACTGCCAGTCGGCCCGGGCGATGCCCAGAGGCTCGAAGAGGCGCTCTTTCGCGAACTTCTCGACCGGCTCCTTCGCCGCGCGCTCGAGCACGCGTCCGAGGACGAAGACGCCGGCCGTGCAGTAGCTGAAGCTGCGGCCGTGCGGAGAGTCCTTGGGCAGGGCTGCCCAGCCGGGGAATCCCTTGACCGGAAGGTCCAGAGCGAACTGCAGCCAGTCCTCGATCAGGTACATGCGCTCCTCGTTCCCCCGGGAGAAGGAGTTCGAGTCGTCGCATTCGAGCATCGAGCTCATCGTCAGAAGGTCCTCGACCGTGATCGCCGCCTTTCGCGGGTCGGGATTTTCGAACTTCTTCTCGGGGAAGAACCGCAGGACAGGCGCCTGGACGCCCGGCAGCAGCTTGCGGTCCAGGGCGATCCCCAGGAGCATTCCCGTCACCGTCTTCGTGGCGGAGCGCGTGTTGCGGAGCGTCGCGGCGTCCGTGCCGCCGAAGTACCCCTCGTAGGCGAGCTGCCCGCGCCGGGCGATCAAGACGCTGGTGGTCTTCTTGAATTCGCCCGCCTGGATGGCCTTCTCCATCGCCTGGAGCCTCTCGGCCGAGAGCCCGACCGAAGCGGGACTGGCGGTTCGCCAGTCCTCTCCCGGCCCCTGCGCGGAAGAGCCGGGAGCGACGGCGAGGACGAACGTCAGGAAAGCGACTCCCGCGCGCATCACGGCCTTTTCCTCATGGTGGGTCCTCCAGCCGGGGATCATTCTGCCCTCTTGGACGCCGGGAGGAGCGGAACGGTTGGACTCTATTCGGGAAGGCCGAAAGAAAGAAGCTCCTCCTCCGGGCACTGGCTCACAACCAGACCTGCGCCCGGGGAGGAAGCGGCGACGGACGAGGATCCTCGTCGCGCTCGCGTCTAGCTCTTAATTCGCGTGGAGCTGCTGGTACCGCGCGAGCAGGACCTCCTGCGACTCGGTGTGGGCCGGGTCGACCGTGATGCAGTCCCCGATCGGGCAGGATTCGACGCACTGAGGCTTGTCGAATGCGCCGACGCACTCGGTGCAATGCTCCTGCGCGATCAAGTAGATAGTGTCGCCCGCGGAGATCGCCTTGTTCGGACAGACCGGCTCGCAATTTCCGCAGTTGATGCAGGTTTCGGTGATGACCATCGACATGGGATGACTCCTTTCCGGACGAGAGACTGCCATATCGCATTTCCGGCGTATTGATGCAAAGGCATCAGAGGCTGCGGCCCCTTCCGCCCGAGTCAGCCCGAGTAATCCATGAACGATTCCGGCCGTCCCGCGGAACAAGGTGTTCCTGCGCTCGCACTCGTAACTTCGTGGGTGGAGGGCTTTCGATCCAGTCACTTTCACGTGCTTCGGCCGGGTGTCCATGAATTACTCGGGCTCGGAGCCGTGTTAACGTGAAGACGTGCCCAACAGGCGCGGACGGCAAGGGCCAGTCTACGCGGCCGAGCTGCTGCAATCGCCCCTCTACTCGCGCACCTGCAAGGAGGCGTTCCGCATCATGGAGCGTCTCGCGGCCGCCGACCTCCGGCGTCCGCGCTCGGTCCGCAACGAGACGACCCTCGCTCAGGAGACGGGCCTCTCGCTGCCGGAGCTCGAGCAGGTCGTGCACTTTCTCCGGCTCGCGGGGCTCGTGGAGATCACCCGCGGCCGGACGGCAGGCGTTCGCCTCGCGCTCCCCGCCTCGAGGGTCTCCCTGCTCCAGGTCGTGCGAGCGATCGACGGCGCTGGCTTGTGGGGACGGTGCATCCTCGGGCTCGAAGAATGTTCCGAAGCCGTGCCCTGTCCCGCGCACCCCGTCTGGAGGCAGGCGCGGTCCATGCTCGAAGAGCATCTGGACCGCCAGACGCTCATGGATCTGACGCGGACGCTCGAGAGGAGGCGGCGCCCGCGGAAGTCCGTCGGCGACGCGCCCGGGAAAGGCCGTTGACATGTCCGATCGGATGCCGTCGGCCGGCGGTTTTGATTCGACGGGGGACCGATGAAGACGGAAAAAGAAATCCGCGAGGAGACCCGGCGGGTCCGGGAGAAAGCCAGGGGCCTCTCCGGCTTCTGGGTCGCCGAGCTCGCTTCGGCCGCCTATTCCCTGGAGTGGGCGCTCGGCAAGCAGGCCCGCCCGCCCTCCGAAGACATCGGCGGCCCCGACAGCGCCCAGGGGAGGATCGCGGCATCGCTCGTGAAGGCCGCCGAGAAGACGGCCGCGGCCTCGGTGAAGGCGGCCCGGCCGAAGAAGACGACGAGCGGACCGCGCCGCGTCCGGTGACGCGCGAGACTGCAGCCTGGCCCGCATAATTCACGAACGACTCCAGCCGACTCGCTTCGCTCGCCGGATCTTTTCCGCGACGTCGCTTCGCCGTCGCGCCACGCGACGGAGGGTTCGTCAGACCTCCTCTGCGATGCCCCCGGCATCGCCGTCGTCGGTCTTCCTCGTCCCGACGAAAAATCTCTCGCGGGAACAAGGTGTGCCTCGGCAACACTCCAGTCCCATCGCAACAGCCCATTCATCTCTCAACGAGATGCGCGTGTTTCGGCTGGGTGTCCGTGAATTATCCGGGCTAGCCCGTCAGCCGGAAGAGCTTCGCGTTGACCGTGGCGGTTCCGTCCAGCCGCACGTTCGCGTTTTTCTCCACCTGGCTGTAGGACTCGCGCGTGAACGTGACTTTGTAGGACCCGGGGGGGAGGAGCGCGAAATGGAACTGGCCGTTCTTGCCGGTCGTGAAGACGCGGCTGGAGGACGCGGCCTTGATCTCCACCTTCACGTTCTCGAGCGCCTTTTCGTCGTCGTCCACGACGGTGCCCCGAATCTGGCCGGAGGTCTGGGCATGGAGCGCCAGGACGGTGAGCAGGCACGCCGCCGCCGCGCACGCCGTTCGGATTGCGTTGGTCCGCATGGGGGACTTCCTCTGTAAAAGCGGGCATCTTACGGTTTCCGGAGCGGAAAAGAAACGAGAGAATCAGCGCATGAAGATGGACCTGCACACGCACTACTACCCGCCCCGATATTTCGAGACGGTCCGCGACACGCCGTCGGAGTTCTCCTTCGGCACGGACCCGACCGGCCGGACGATCATCCGGTATCGCGGCGCGCGCTTCTTCGGCGTCACGGCTCCGATGACGGATCCGGACCGGAGGCTCGAAGACATGGACCGCGTCGGGATCGACGTGGAGGTCCTCTCCCTCTCGACGCCCAACGTGTTCTTCGCGGACGCCTCGCGGCAGCCGGACGTCGCGCGGATGGTCAACGACGCCTACGCGGAGCTCGCCGCGCGCCACCCGAAGCGCTTCCGGGGGTTCGCCTCGATCCCGATGGACGCTCCGGAAGCGGCGCTCGCGGAGCTGCACCGCGCGGTTGAGGAGCTCAAGCTCCAGGGCGTCATTCTCCTCTCCAACATCCGGGGGCGCGCCCTGACGGACCCGGTCTACCGGCCGTTCTTCGAGGAAGCGGACCGGATGCGGCTCTGCATTTTTCTCCATCCAATGCTGCCCGCCCATTCGGAGCCCTTCAACGAGTACGTCCTGGGGCCGCTCGTCGGATTCCCCTTCGACACGACGCTCGCCGTCGCGCGGATGTGCTTCGACGGGATGTTCCGCGATCTCCCCAACATCCGCTGGATCATCGGGCACCTCGGCGGGGCGGTTCCCTACCTGATGGAGCGGCTCGACAACGGGTTCCGCGACTTCGCCGAGTGCCGCGCGAGGATCGACGAGCTGCCGAGCGTTTATCTGAAGCGCCTGACCTACGACACCGTCACGTTCAGCCCGCACACGCTCGGCATGGTCCGCGACCTCGTCGGCACGGACCACATGGTCATGGGGAGCGATTACCCGCACATGCTCGGCTCCATCGACCGCGCGGTGTCGTCGATCGAATCCCTGAACATCCCCGCCGCCGAAAAGGACCGGATCTTCAGCGGGACCGCCCTCTCCATCCTGAACAACGTGGCGACGTCTCCCTCTCCCGGCGGGAGAGGGATGGGGTGAGGGGCGCCCCGGTCTCCGCGATGAATCCCCAAACCTCTCCGCTCTCCCGGCAACCCCTCACCCTTCCCCTCTCCCCTCGGGGGAGAGGGAACGCCATTGAGTCTCCCCGCGTCCGATTCCTCCGGGCCGCGGCTCATTCGCGCGGTGGGGCTCCTGGGGTTGATCGCCATCGCGGTCAACGGAGTGGTCGGCTCGGGGATCTTCGTGCTGCCGGCCACCGTGGCGGCGCTGGCGGGTCCGGCGAGCCCGGCGGCGTATGCCGTCGCGGCGTGTCTCATGGCGCTCGTCGTGCTCTGCTTCGCCGAGGCGGGGAGCCTCTTCGACGAGACCGGCGGGCCCTACATCTACACCCGCGCCGCGTTCGGTCCCTTCGCCGGCTTCCTCGTCGGTTGGATGTACTTCCTCTCGCGGCTCGCCGCGACGGCCGCCCTCGGCAACGCCTTCACCGCCTACCTCGGTTACTTCTGGCCGGCGCTCTCGGCCGGCCCCGGGCGTATTGCAGCCATGACCCTCGCGATCGGCTCGCTGGCGGCCGTCAATGTCGTCGGAGTCCGCTCCGCCGCCCGCGCGGTCAACGTCCTCACGGTCGCGAAGATGCTGCCGCTCCTGCTCTTCGTCGGCTTCGGCCTCGCGGCCGCGGACCCGTCCCGCTACCGGCTGCTCGCGCTGCCGGCGACGGGAGCTCTCCGGCAGGCGAGTCTCCTTCTCGTCTTCGCCTTCGGGGGCTTCGAGAACGCGAGCGTCCCCGCCGAAGAAGTCAAGGACCCCCGGCGGCACCTGCCGATCGCGCTCGTCGTTTCGATCGCGCTGACGGCCGTGCTCTACATCCTCATCCAGATCGTCGCGCTCGGCACGCTTCCCGGCCTGGCGACGGACCCGACGCCGCTCGCCTCGGCCGCCGCGCGCTTCCTCGGGCCGATCGGCGCCGGCGTCATGACGCTCGCCGCGGTCTTGTCCGCCCTGGGGAGCCAGAGCGCGCTCGTCCTCGTGGGGCCCCGGATCCTCTTCGCGTTCGCGCGGCACGGAGAGCTTCCTCGCGCGCTGGCGCGAATCCACCCGCGCTTCCGGACGCCGCACGTCGCGATCGCGGTGTTCGCGTTCCTGGCCTGGGCGGCGGCGCTCGCGGGCTCCTTCGGCCAACTCGCCGCGGTCAGCGCGATTGCGCGCCTGGTCTTCTCGGCGGCGACCTGCCTTGCCCTGCCTCTGCTGAGGCGCCGGATGGCGCCCGCGCGCTTCCGCGTGCCCGGAGGCCTCCTGGTGCCGCTCGCGGCCGCGGCGCTCGCGCTGTGGCTGCTCCTCGCGATCAACCGGGATCAGGCGCTGGCCGGCGCCGCGGCGATCGCCGCCGGGATCGCGCTCTACGCGTTCTTCGGCGGCGGCCGGTTCGGGCCGGAGAAGGGTAAGCTCCCGGGAGGACCGTGAAAGAGCTGGAGACGCCGGCCCCCTTCGCGCTGGAGAAGGACTCCCTGCGGATCCTTCGCGACGCCCTCGGCACACTCGAAGAGGGATTCGCGGGGCTTCCGTCCCTGGACGCCGGCCCGGCGGATCCGGCGCGGCTGGAGGAGGTCCTGCGGGACGCGGCGGAGCGCCTTCGCGACAACTATCCGTATTTCCACCCCTTCTACGCCGGCCAGATGATGAAACCCCCGCACCCGGTTGCCCGAGCCGCGTATGCCCTCGCGATGTGGATCAATCCGAACAACCACGCGCTCGACGGCGGCCGCGCGAGCTCCCGGATGGAGAAGGAGGCGATCGCGGAGATCGCGCGCATGTTCGGCTGGGAAAGTTGCCTGGGCCATCTCTGCGGAGGCGGCACGATGGCGAACCTCGAGGCGCTGTGGATCGCCGGGCGGCTTCGCCCCGGCGCCGCGGTCGTCGCCTCGGAGCAGGCGCACTACACCCATTCGCGGATCGGCGGCGTGCTCGGCCTGCATTTCGAAACGGTCTCCTGCGACCGGCGCGGCCGCATGGACGTGGAGGCCCTGGAAAAGCGGCTCTCCCGCGGCGGCGTGGGGACGGTCGTCGCGACGATGGGGACGACCGCGACGGGCTCGGTCGATCCGCTCCCGGCATTGCTCGACCTGCGCGAGCGCCACGGGTTCCGGCTGCACGCCGACGCGGCCTACGGCGGCTACTTCGTCCTCGCGGGGAACCTCGCTCCCGATGCGAGGGCCGCGTATGGCCGCCTCGCGGAGGCGGACTCCATCGTCGTGGACCCGCACAAGCATGGTCTCCAGCCGTACGGCTGCGGGGCCGTGCTCTTCCGCGATTCTTCCGTCGGACGCTTCTACAAGCACGAGTCGCCGTACACGTACTTCTCCTCCGCGGAGCTGCACCTGGGAGAGATCAGCCTCGAGTGCTCCCGGCCGGGAGCGGCCGCGGTCGCTCTCTGGGCGACGCAGAAACTTCTGCCGCTCACGCGCGGCGGCGAGTTCGCGCGCGGGCTCGAGGCGTGCCGGGAAGCCGCGCTCGCGCTCCAGGGGAGGATTGCGGCCGACCCCCGGTTCCTCGCGGCGTTTCCTCCCGAGCTCGACATCCTCGTCTGGACGCCCCGCTCCTCCTCCGCGAGCGCCTCTTCCGATCTCGCGCGCCGCGTCTTCACGGAAGCGGCCGGCCGGGGTCTCCACCTCGCCCTCGCGGACCTGCCGGTGAAGTTCTTCGATCTCGCCGCCTCCGGCATGGCGGAAGACCGCGACCGAATCACCTGCCTCCGCTCCGTCCTGATGAAGCCGGAACACAGAGAGTGGGTGGCAGCGAATCTGGGAAATCCTGGATCAGGCCACCAACGCCGTCCTGACAACCCCCGTTCCGTAGGGGCGGGCCTTGCGCCCGCCCGCCTCTTTTCTAGACGCCTCGTCGTGGAGACCGAGACGAGCCCTCGAGGCGTCACGGCGTTCCCCGATCGTGCTCTCCGTGCCTACGGCGCGTTGGGGACGTCGAGAGAGCATGGCGATTCGAGGAGGGTGTCGGTCTCGGACGCGGGGCGTGATCGAGAGAGGCGGGCGGGCGCAAGGCCCGCCCCTACGGCCCGTGGGAACGCGAGGCCTCAGTCACGAATCACCAATCACAAATGACAATCACATTCTAGCCGCAGAACTTGCCGACGGTGGAGAGGAGCTGCTCGGGCTTGACGGGCTTGCGGATGCAGCTGGCGGCTCCGAGCTCCTTCGCGCTCTCGTCGGGGCGGTTGTGGGCGGTGACGATGACCGTGGGAATCGCGGCCAGGTCCCGATCCTGGAGCTGCTCCTGGCGGAATTCCCATCCGTTCATCACGGGCATCATCAGGTCGAGCAGGATGACGCAGGGCCGGTTCCCGCGCCGAAGCTCCTTCAGGGCTTCCAGTCCGTTGGCCGCCAGGGAGACTTCGTACCCTTCGTCTTCGAGGACGTCCTTGAAGGCGTCGAGGACCGCGTAGTCGTCGTCCACGATGAGGACCTTCACGCGGGCGCTCCTCCCGGCGGCGTGAGCGGCAGCTCGATCCGGAAGGTCGAGCCCCGGCCGGGCTCGCTCGTGACTTCGATCCGCCCGTGGTGCGCGTCCACGATCTGGCGCGTGATCCAGAGACCCAGGCCCAGTCCGCCATAGGAGCGTTTCGAGACGGCCCGTTCGAAGCGCTCGAAGATCTTCGCCTGGTCCTCCGCGGAGATTCCGATTCCCTGGTCCCGGACCGTCAGCCGGGCCCTCGTCGTGTCGAGCTCGGCGCGAATCTCGATCGGCTTCCCGCCGCCGAACTTGACGGCGTTGAAGAGCAGGTTCGTGACGACCTGGTCCAGCCGCGACCGGTCCCATGTTCCCCGGATCCCGGCCGGCGCGACGACGCTCAGGTCGCAGCCGGCGCGGGCGGTGGAATCCCTGTGACGCTCGACGACGTCCTGGACGACCTGTCCCAGATCGGTCTCGTCCAGCTCGAGCTCGAACCGCCCCGTCGTGATCCGGGTCACGTCGAGGAGCTCCTCGGTCAGCCGGGCCAGGCGCTGGAGCTGGGCCGACGCCCTGTCGAGGAGCTCGCCGGCTTTCTCCTGCTGCCCGGATTGGATCCGGCGGCGGAGGGTGTGAAGCTGGAACTGCATCGAGGTCAGCGGCGTGCGCAGCTCGTGACCTGCCACCGAGAGGAATTCTTCACGCACCCTGGCCGCCTCCTGCGCTTCCTTGAAAAGCCGCTCCCGTTCCGCCTCCTGCTTCTTCTGCTCGGTGACGTCGCGGGCGATCTTGGCCGCCCCCACGATTTTACCGGATTCGTCTCTGATCGGTGAAACGGAGAGCGAGACGGTCACGAGGCTCCCGTCCTTTCTGCGCCGCACCGTCTCGAAGTGCTCGACGCCTTCGCCCCGGCGGACGGTCTCGAGGATCATCCGCATGTCGTCGTGGTCCTTCGGCATGAGCAGGGAAACCGGCTGGCCGACGATCTCCTCGGCGGCGTAGCCGAAGAGTCTCCGGGCGCCCGCGTTCCACGACGTGATGATCCCGTCGAGATTCTTCGAGACGATCGCGTCTTCCGACGACTCCACGATGGCGGCCATCCGCCGGAGCTCCTCCTGGGCCCGCTTGCGGTCGGTGATGTCGCGGAAGAGAAGGACGACCCCGTCCGGCGAAGGATAGATGTCCGTCGCGAGCCAGCGGCGGAGAGTCGGGTTGAAGGCCTGGGCGTGACAGGTTTCCCCCTGCTCCATGGCCTTCCGGACGGCGCCGATCCCGGCCTCGGACATCGGATAGCCCTCGAGCGCGCTCTTGCCGAGAAGCTCGCCGCGCCGGCGGCCCAGGATCTCCTCCGCCTGCCGGTTGACGTACTTGTACCGATAGTCGCGATCGAGCGAGCAGAACCCGTCCGTGATGCTTTCGAGGATCCGCTCGAGCTCGCTCGCCGCGGCCTCCGCGGCCTTGCGCGCTCTCAGCGCTTCCTCGGCCAGCCGCGCTTTCTGGCGGAGCCACAGCGGTCCTTCGAATCCGGGGAAAGGCCTCATCGGATCTTCGCGAGCGTTTGCATGGGCACCGGGGCGCCAGGTCGTTCGTTCAATCTCGGTTAGTTTTCCGGACCTCGAGGCTCAGTGCAAGTCCTGTTCCCGCTCGTCACCCCGTGCCGCCGTCCTAGCGATCTCCTCCGACGGGCCGGCCGACGGTCAGCGTTACGCGCAGACCCTCTTCGAGGAGAGCCTCATAGCGTTTCTCCGGGTCGGCGCCGACGGCGTCGAGCACCTTGGAGAAGAAGCTGCGGGCCCCGGCGGTCATCGCGACGTCGAGGACCTCGGCGTCGGAGAGTCCGTGACGGCGCAGTTGCTCGATGTCCTCCGCGGTCACTTCGTGCGCGGCGAGCGTGACCTTCTCGGTGAAGGCGAGTATGGCTACCTCCGCGGGCGGAAGGCCGGCGGTCCGGTAGTCGCGCAGGATCGCCTCGAGCTGCCCCTCGGTGAAGAACCGCGAACGGAGCGCCGCCCCGTGATGCAGCGTTCAATACGTGCAGCGCAGGCGCGCCGCGGCGATCAGGGTGACGAGCTCGTAGCGGCGGGCGTCCATCTGGGAGCGGATCGCGGAAAGGAGAGCCCGCCAGGCGGCGAGCGCCTCCGGCCTCAGGCTCCAGGCCTGGCTGTAGTTGGGAACGAAGCCGTGCTTCCGGATGTCCGCCGCGTAGAGCTCCGCGAGGAGCCCCTCGGCCTCCTCCGGAGGGATCGTCTTGATGAACGCCATGAGCAGACTCCTTTCCGCCGCGACTGCGGGAGTATGCCCGAATGGCTCCCGGCGGGGGACCTTGCGGTCCCCCGAACCGATCCGAACCCGCGCAGGGGCTACGGCAGGATCACCAGCTGCGGCGCCCAGGCCGGGTCGCCGATCACGGCCGCTCCCTCCCGGGAGTAGAAGCTCACGAACCCGGCGCCGCTCGGCTTGCGGACGAACCAGCTCATGTAGTGGAGGTCCTTCGGACCCAGGCCCGCCTGGACGTCCGCGGTGACGTCGAACCAGATCTCCGAGCCGTCGGCCATGCCGTTGGCGATCTTGAGATTCGGTGAGACGGCGGCGATCGACCGCGCCGGGCCCTGAAAGTTCTGGCCGCCGCTGTCCCAGAAGGTCGGGCCGGAACAGTCCGAGGCAACATTGGCGATGTTGGTGTCCGTCACGCAGTTCCAGGTCACGCCGTTTCCGTCGCCGCGGTACACGACGATGGGGAAGTTGAAGCCGTTCCCCTCCGCCCAGTTTTCGAGGCCGTCGCTCATGCGATAGGCCTTGATCAGGTCGCCCGCCCCGCCGGGCCAGTTGGACGGGGGATCGTCGATGCCGAGGACGCTGTTCTGGACGTGCAGGACCAGGTAAGCCTTGGTGACGCCGGCGAAATTGGTGCCCGCGACGTCGAACCCGAAGATGCCGCTCACCTGGTACTGGACGCGAACGGTGTAGTTCGCGCCGTTGTTCGTGTTCTGGTTGCCGTGCAGGATCGTGGAATCCTTGGGAGGAATGGGAGGCGGCGGCGGCGGCAGGAATTCCGAGGAGCTCCCGCTCACGCCGTGCTGGATGTCCACGTTCGCTCCGGCCCAGAGGTGACCCAGGAAGGAGGAGCAGCAGCCGCTGCCGCCGAAGCCGATCTCGCCGTTGGGCGCGAAGACGTCGCCGCTCCAGTGGGAGTTTCCGGAGGCCCGGAAGGCGCCGGCTCCGACGGCCTGCACTTCGACGGAGACGGCATTCGAGGTCAGAAACGTCGGAAGGACCTGGACCGAACCAAACGTCGCCGAGCCGCAGACAAGGATGCGGATGGGAGTGCTCGCCACGTGGATGATCGCGCCGTTGCCGGTCGAAATGGAATCGAAGGTGTAGGTGCCGGCGCTCAGGGTCAGGTTGAAGAGGCCGCCGGCAGAGAGGTTGCCGTAGGGTCCGGGCGCCAGCGTCTGCGAGGCGCTATTGGCGAAGTTGAAACTCGGGCCGCCGGTCGGGCAGGGGAAGACGGACGGGAGAGGAAACGCCAGTTGCGCGGGATCGTCCCCGACAACGTCGCCGGCGCCGCCGATCGTCGTGCCCGAGCCGATGGCGAGGCTCGTGCCCGTCGCGCGGAAGAGAGTTCCGGTAATCGTGACGCCGTTGGCCAGGCTGACGTCGCCGCCGCTTCGAACGTCACCCACGACCGAGGCCGCTCCATTCAACTTGACGGCGGAGCCGTTGGCGCCGTTGTTCTGCGCCCCCGTCAGGCCGGCGACGACCGAGCCGGCGCCGATCTTGACCCCATTGAGCCCGTAGACGGTGTAGTCCGTGATCGGGGGACCGGCCGCCATCGCCAGCGAGCTGGCGAGCCAGAGCCCCGCACCCAGGATGACTCCCGCAGAGCCGCGTCCTTTTCCAAGCATCTGAGCTCCTCCTCTTCTTTCAGTTGGCCGGGGAGGCGGGCGCAGGGAAATCCCAGCGGGTGTTCCTCCCGACGGCGAGGCGGTCAATCTCGGCTGTCTCATGACAGGCCTCGGTAGCTCATACGCTCCGGCATCGCCCATGTCTATTGGACTTTTGGGCAAGAAGTGGCGAAACGTTTCTAGCGGCCTGGGATGGCGGCGAGGGCAAGCCAGGCAGCCAGGGCGGCGAACTTCTGGTCCTGCGTCCATGGGGATCCGACCAGGCGCCCGGCGGCCTTGAGACACTGAGCGATCTCCTCCTCAGGAATGCTCAAGGCGGCGGCGGCGCGGGAGAAGATCTCCTTTTCCCTGATCCGGGTCACGGGAAGTCCCCTTTTCTCAGCCTCGGCCGCCAGCGCGTCGCGGAAGAGCTCGCCGTCGGCCGTGTGGATGAGGGCGTGCGAGGCGAGGATGGCGTCGAGCCCCGGCAGCGGGCGCCCCGAAGCGAGGAGCAGGCCGCAGGCGGCGACGGAACGCTTGTTCTTCGCGAGCTCCGCGAGGACCTCGTCGAAGGCTCTCGCGGCCAGGCGGCGGGCATCGCCGGCGCAGCGCAGGATGATCTTCTCCGCCGCCGGGAGCTTCTTCCCTTCGGCCGCGTGGTAGGGCTGCTTCGAGCCCTCGAACTTCGGGTCCGCCAGCTCGACGCGCCGGCGCAGGAGGATCTCCGGCGACCGCGGCGTGCCGGCGACCGCGACGAGAGCCGCCCAGCCGGAGTGGGCCCGCAAACCGAGTGCGACCGCCTCCGGTTCCTTCATGTCGTTCTCAAGTCACAAATCACAAATCACAAATCCCTCTCTGAGCCTACATTGGAGAGGGACCGAGTTTGCTGATTCCTCGTAGAAGGCGCTCGTCTCGATCGAGATTTGGTGAAATCTCATGGCCGCGGCTTCCGTTAGTCCTGATGGCCGCCAACCGCGGCCGCACGGAATTCCCGGAGGAGGCTCGATGAGCGCGCGAGGGGTCGGCCTGGCTATCGTGGCGATGAGCATCATCCTGTCGGGAGGCTGCTCTTCGCCCTCTCCGCCGCCGCCGAAGTCGGCCCAACCGCCCCCGTCCGATCCGGCCGCCACGGCGGCGAGGATTTCCGGAGACTGGCAGTTCGCCATGGAACGCGGCGGGCAGTCGATCGAGGGGTGGCTCCATTTTTCACTGAGCGCCGGCGAGCTGGTCGGGTCTCTGACCGGCTCGGACAACAACCCGCGCGAGGTCTCGAAGATCGTCCTGAACGGCGACAAGATCTCGTGGCAGATCGAGAGCGACCACGGGAAGGAAACCTACGAAGGAACGCTCGCCGGGTCCTCGATGGACGGCACGCTCAAGGTGAGCCGCAAGTCGGGCCAGGGACGCGGCTCGGGTGAGGGCGGAGGCTCCGCGCCGGCCGGGGGCGGCTACGGAGGCCACCACGGCGGCGGCGGCCGCGGGGGAGGCGGAGGCGGAAGCCGGGGAGGCGCGGCGGGCCAGGTCAAGTGGCACGCGCTGCGTTCGGTCAAGCCGGCGCTGCCCGAGCTCCCCGAGCCCACCAGGGCGCCGCAGGCCGGGTAGCAGGGCCGTCCCACCGGGCCAGTCGAAATCTCGCGCAGCGGTGCGAGCGCCTGCGGCCGCCGACAGCCTGCTTTGATACCGTTTCCCGCGATGGGAGCAACCGTGACGAAGGCAGACCCGGCCGGCGCCTCCGAGCTCGACGCTGTCGCTCGCTACCGCCGCGCCGTGGATTACCTGGCGGCGGCGCAGATCTATCTGAAGAAGAACCCGCTCCTGGAGGAGCCGCTCGCGGCGGAGCACATCAAGGAGCGGCTGCTCGGCCACTGGGGGACGGCGCCCGGCATCAACCTCGTCTGCGCGCATTTGAACCGGCTCATCCGGAAGACCGACGCGAGCGTCCTGCTCATCACCGGCCCGGGACACGGCGCCGCGGCCAACATGGCCAACATGTACATCGAGGGGACGATGACGGAGTTCTATCCCGAGTACACCCGGGACCGCGCCGGGATGGCGCGCTTCGTCAAGGCGTTCTCCTGGCCCTACGGGTTTCCCGAGCCACCTCTCGCCGGCGCTGCCGGGCGTGATCCACGAGGGGGGCGAGCTCGGCTACGCGCTCGCGACCGCGTTCGGCGCGGCGCTCGACAACCCGGACCTCGTCGTCGCCTGCATCGTCGGGGACGGCGAGGCGGAGACGGGACCGACGGCCACGGCGTGGCACGGCAACAAGTTCTTGAATGCCGCGACCGACGGCGCCGTGCTGCCGATCCTTCACTTGAACGGATTCAAGATCGCGAATCCCATCGATCTCGGCCACGATGTCGGAGCAGGAGCTGGCGAGCCTCTACACGGGATTCGGGTACGCGGTCCGGTTCGTCCACGAGAGCCCGCGAGATCGACTCGGACCTCGACGCCGCGTTCGACTGGGCCTACGAGGAGATCCGCCGGACTGCAGGGGCTCGCGCGCTCGGGCAAGCCGGCCGAGCGGCCCGGCTGGCCGCTGATCGTGCTGCGAACGCCCAAGGGGCTCGGCTGCCCGCGCGACGCTCGACGGGAAGATGCTCGAGGGGTCCTTCCGGTCCCACCAGGTCCCGATCCAGGATCCGAAGACGAACCCGGCGCACCTGGCGATTCTCGAGAAATGGCTCCGCTCGTACCGGCCCGAGGAGCTCTTCGACGGCGATGGGAAACCGGCGGCCGACATCCTGTCGCTCTGCCCGCCGCCGCGAGCGGCGCATCGCGATGAACTCCGCCGAGCTTCGGAGGCGACCGGCGCGTCGAGCTGGATCTCCCGCCGCTCGAGCGCCACGCCGTCTCACTCGAGGGGCGGGGCGCTCCGATGCGTCAGCCACATGAAGTCCCTGAGCGCGTACCTGAAGGACGTCCTCCGGTCGAACGAGAAGGAGCGCAACTTCCGGATCGTCGCGCCCGACGAGCTCGAGTCCAACCGCCTGGGCGACCTGCTCGAGGTCACGAAGCGCCAGTACGCCTGGCCGCTCCCGGAAGGCACGGAGAAGACCGCCCGCGACGGGCGCGTGCTCGAGATGCTCTCCGAGCACATGTGCCAGGGGTGGCTGCAGGGGTATCTGCTGACCGGCCGCCACGGCCTCTTCTCCTGCTACGAGGCGTTCGTCCCGATCGTGGACGGGATGATGAACCAGTACGCGAAGTTCCTGAAGTCCGCGGTCGAGGTCGAGTGGCGCAAGCCGATCTCCTCGCTCAACTACCTGCTGACGTCGGAGGCCTGGCGGCAGGACCACAACGGCTTCTCCCACCAGGGGCCCGGGTTCATCAACAACCTCCTGACGAAGAAGGGGCACACCTACCGCATCTACCTCCCTCCGGACGCCAACTGCCTGCTCTCGACGATGGACCACTGCCTGCGGACGACGAACTACATCAACCTCGTCATCGCCGGGAAGCAGCCGATGCACCAGTGGCTCACGATGGAGGAGGCCGAGGACCACTGCCGCGTCGGCGCCTCGGTCTGGCGCTGGGCCTCGACCAACGACGGGGAGGACCCCGAGATCGTGCTCGCCTGCTGCGGAGACAACCTGACGCTCGAGACCCTGGCGGCCGCGCAGATCCTGCGCGAGGAGGCGCCGGCCTGGCGCGTCCGCGTCGTCAACGTGACGGATCTCATGACGCTCGGCATCCCGCAGAAGTACCCGCACGGCCTGGAGGAGGACCGCTTCCAGCGGATCTTCCCGATCGATTGCCCGGTCATCTTCAACTTCCACGGCTACACCGCCGCGATCAAGCAGCTCTGCTGGGAGCGCCCGCAACAGCGAGCGCTTCGACATCAACGGCTTCCGCGAAGAGGGCTCGACGACGACCCCCTTCGACATGCACATCCGCAACAGGACGAGCCGCTACCACATCGTCATCCAGTGCGCCGAAAAGATCGCGCGGCGCAACCCCTCCGTCGCCTCGCGAGCCGAAGAGATCCTCCGCAAGTACGAAGAGAAGATCGCCGCCCACCGCGCCTACGTCACCGAAAACGGAGTCGACCCCCCCGAGATCGCCGACTGGTCCTGGCGGCAAGAAAGCCGGACTCCTCCTCCTGACTTGGAGAGAGTAGTTGGTGCGTGCCTCATGGAGGGCCGGCAACATTGGCCAAGTTGCAGCGGTACCCTGTGTTGCCGTCTCATGCTAGCGGCGATATCTTCAAGTAATGCAATTCGAAAGAGAAAGGCGACGGGGCGAAGGCGAGGGAGTTGGGCCGAAAATCTCCTTCCCGCATCTGTGAACGAGACGGAGCCGCCAGACGACGGCGAAGTGTTCTTCGGGTTTCCAGAAGAGTGGGCCGACTTCAAGAAGCGCAACGCCGGCTTTTATCGAATCTTCCCGGCTCTGTCAGCCACGATCCAGAAGATATTCGGCCGTTCCGAGACCTTGCGTGGGCCTGAAGACAAGGTGATCTTCAACCTTGGGAACGTCTGTGCCGAGGACTTCGAGGAGACGCTGCTTCTTTGCGGAAACGGCTATGGGATTGGTGGAATGAATTGTCATTGCGTTCGTAGTTGGGAAGGCTCGTGATGGTTACCTGCTGAGCAATCCCGCAACCGATGCTGTGGCCCGCCGATGTCTACCTGTGTCGCGGCATCGTTGTTCAGCCGCTCGCGGACGACAGCCTCGCGGATGTACGTGAACGGCACGAGGAGGTTCGTCGAGAAGTGTGACGCATTCGTAGCCGTGTAGTCCGCGAGCGTAACCGCAAGACGCTCATCGGTCGCCAGCGGGAATGTCCAGGTGCCGCTGCCCGACCAGAGACCGTGGACCAGGACAACCGGGGGCCGAACGATCTTGAAGGGAGTCTCGCTCTCCTGGAACAGTCCCCGTCGTTCGGCACAAAGCGCCCACGGAAGCTGAAGGAGCGTTCCCTGAGCGCCTCGTCGCCGCCGCGGTTGAAGGCCAGCGGGACATGGTAAAGGGCATACGCCCGGAATCCCTGCGATGTATTGACCACGGGAGCCGTCACGCAGTTGGCGCGTCCGGAGCCGCCGATCAGGAGAAGGCCGCCGTCCACGGGGCGCGATCGCGTCCTGAAGGCAGAATTGCATGGTCCCCGGGCCTTCGACGCTGGCGCGGAGCAGGACTTTCGTGACGCCGTCGGCCGCCGCGGCCTCCCTCGGGTCGCCGTCCTTGGCCAGTGTCTCCGGGTTGCCGATGACCTCGCCGCCGGAGAGGAACTGCGGGTTGGGATCGACGATCTCGACGGAAGAGATCACGAGATTGTCCAGGATGACCGCCGAGTCCAGGATCCCGTCGCCGAGATCCGCGATCGAGAATGTCAGGGTCGCCGGGCCGCCTCCGGCGAGAGGGACGTTGACGGACTGGAAGCCGGTCAACCCGGCATCCGGGAGACCGCCGGAAAAATCGGTATCCACGTCCGCAGGATCTTCCGTGAAGATATCGAATCCGGAACCGCCCGCGTTGGATGCCGAGGCGGCGATAAACGCGGCGCTGTTGACCGAAGAACGGGCGATCTCGCGAACGCCGGAACTATCGGTCAGAACGGCGCTGAAGCTGTCATTGAAAATCGTCCCCACGTAGTCGGGAAACTCGGCGCTCAGGAAGTTGAAATCGAAGCTCAGGCGAGTGGCGCCCGGCGGAAGGTTCAGCTGCAGCGTCAACGTGACCTGATCGCCGGGCGTGCCGATCGGCGCAAAGTCGGTCCCCGGCTCGGGCGCGAAGGTCCCGGCAACACCCGTGCTGAGCAGGACGAATTCCGGACCCCGCTTGGGATGGATCACGCCCAGCCCGGGGAAAATGCCGGCGGCGGCCGGCGGCCCGGAGATGGACGCATCCGTGAGAAAGTCCGGAGGTATGTCGAGCGCATCTCCGAGAGCGGACGACGTCACCGCCGGGGCACCGGTCTCGCCCGCGGCGGGCCGATAGAGGAACGTTCCCCGCTCCGCGAGAGCCTTGCGTTGCTGCAGCAGTTCCTCGGGCGTCCGTTGCGCCGCCTGCTGCGCGGTGACGGCGGCCGGCATGAGACTGAGTGCAACCCAGAGAGACAGGAACGCTCGCTTAGTGTTCATCGATCGCCCTCCATCTATAAATCGCTTTCGCGCCACGAGACTCGCTCGTACACGCGTAGGCGAAGACACCATCGGGGCTCCACAAGACCGGTCCGAGGACGTGATCCGCAAGGAGAAGGGGCTTTTGAGCGGCCGCTGAATTCAGATTCAATACGTATCCCCTGGAGGCGATGAGGAAGCTGCCGCCATACTCGATCACCACGTAGGAGAGCCTCTGTCGATTCTGAGACAGGGTGGGGAAGCGAATGAGGATCCGGTCGACGTCGGCGCGGCTCGCTTGATGCCTGGCGAGAACCCTGCCGGGGTCCGCGGCGCTGACGATGTTCACCTCTCGGGGAGAAACTGTAAGCGGCCGGACGATTGTGCCGGACTCCGGTGATGTGCCCTTGCAGTCGTAGTAACGCCGGAACTCCGTGACACTCACCGACTCGTTGACGTCCCACCGCGGCGGCGCCGACCGGGGATCGGCAACAAAGAGGATTCGGTCTCCCGGGAGAACGACATGCGTACTGTCGGGCTCCCAGCATCCGGCTCGGCCGAGGGGTCCTCGCCCCTGCGCCGCCAACTCTTGAACTCTAGCGCTGAGGGAGATCCCGGTCGCCTGCCGCCGCTCGATATTGTAAAGCGTATACGCGGGAGCCAGGATGTTTCCGCGCGAGGATGGGTAAAGGAGCCATCGACCGTCCGGCGAGATGGAGAACGCCTGATCCCCTATGGGACTTACGTCGTCTGTCCCCGCCAGTCTTTCTATAGAAGTTGGGCCAGGGGCGGCGCCGATGAGCCGTGGCAGCGCTGAAGCTTGCGCCGACGCGGAAGCCGCGAGCAAGAAGGCCGCGGCCAGGCTCGCGGTGAAAGTCCGGCGCTCCATAGCTCTCCGATGATTCGGGGTCAGGTCTCTGGATATGTGACTTCGACCTCGGAAGCCTGCGGAGACTCCAGCGGCAAAGTCATGGGAAGGTCTTTTGAAATGGACACTACTGCCGAGTGGAGTACAGAGGCAAGAGGGGTTTGATCCATAAGGAGCAGGCCCCAAGGTCTAGCGCTGGAAACAGCCTGTCGCCGCGGCTACTGGATTATGGCTTGGAAGGCGTCCGCTTTGTGGACGGGGGTCGCGCCGCCGCCCGAGTGGATCACGAGACCGAACGTTCCCGAAGTGAAGGGCGCGTTCGTGTCGGTCACGGAGGTCCGGGTCGCGCCGACGGAGACGGTCAGGAGCGATCCGTTGGCGGTGGCCTGGAGGCGGAAGGGGGCGTCCGGTACGGGGTTGCCGATGGACGTGGTCTTCAGGACCGTCTCCACTCCGGCGACGACCTTCGAGATCTTCAGGAGACTCGATCCGCCGGTCGAGCGGTAGATCCGGTAGTAGTTCTTCGGGGGCACGCCGGGGGTGTTGCAGTCCTGGCACCGCAGGATCAGGCCGAAGCTCGGCGCGAGATTGTTTCCGGCGGAGGTGAAGTCCGCGGAAACCGTCTGGATCGCGCCGACGAGTTCCGGCCGGGCCGCGGCGTGGTCGCCCGCGACTGCGGTGTTCTCGAGGTGCTGGCCGGCGATGTTCAAGTCCCCCGCGATCTTGATCCAGCCGTTGCCGAGCGTCGTCGAGTCCATTCGATCGAAGTTGTCGGTGAAGGTCATGAGGTCGGGCAGCCCCTTCGGCGTCTCCTTCGGCGTTGGAGCGGGTGTCGGCGTCTCCTTCGGCGTCGGAGTGTCGGTCGCGGCGGCGGTTGGCGTATTCGTCGGTGTCCGGGTCGGTGTGGACGTGCGCGTCGGCGGTGCTGGTCGCCGGGGCGGTTGGCGTATTCGTCGGTGTCCGGGTCGGCGTGGACGTGGGTGTCGCGGTGCTGGTCGCCGGGGCAGTCGGCGTATTCGTCGGTGTCCTTGTCGGGCGTGGACGTGCGCGTCGGGGTGTTGGTCGCTGCGGCGGTTGGCGTATTCGTCGGTGTCCGGGTCGGCGTGGACGTGGGTCGTCGGGGTATTGGTCGGCTGGGCGGTTGGCGTATTCGTCGGTGTCCGGGTCGGCGTGGACGTGGGTGTCGCGGTGCTGGTCGCCGGAGCGGTCGGCGTGTTCGTCGGTGTCCGGGTCGGCGTGGACGTGCTTGTCGCGGTGCTGGTCGCCGCGGCGGTCGGCGTATTCGTCGGTGTCCGGGTCGGCGTGGACGTGCTTGTCGCGGTGCTGGTCGGCTGAGCGGTCGGCGTGTTCGTCGGTGTCCGGGTCGGCGTGGGCGTTCTGGTCGCGGTGTTGGTCGCCGGAGCGGTCGGCGTGTTCGTCGGTGTCCGGGTCGGCGTGGGCGTTCTGGTCGCGGTGCTGGTTGCCGGAGCGGTCGGCGTGTTCGTCGGTGTCCGGGTCGGCGTGGGCGTTCTCGTCGCGGTGCTGGTCGCCGTAGCGGTCGGCGTGTTCGTCGGCGTCCGGGTGGGCGTGGCGGTCGGGCTGACGTCGTCGTTCGTGATCGTGCAGGTCTTCGCGTCGCCGGGGGCGAGCGGGCCGGAGCAGTCCGCGGAGAGCGCCGGCACGTAGCCGCCGGGGCCCGTCTCCGTCACCGTGTATGACGCGAGGGGTTTGAGCGTCAGCGTCGTGCCGGGGAACTCGGCGCCGGGGAAGGAACAGCCTCCGGCGCTCATCGTGAAGCTGGAGGCGGCCGCGTTCCCGCTGTTGTCGTTGATCACGTGCTTGATCACGGTCAGCCGGCCCGGGAAGGGGTCGGTGCCGGAGGACGCCGAGCGTTCCCGAGGAGGCTGAAGTTCGTGAAGCTTGCCTTGCTCGTGCCGGCCCCCACGTCGAAGATCATCCCGGCCTCGCCCGAGCCCTGCAGCCCGAGCGCCGCGAGGCTTCCCGTGTAGGTCAACGTGCCCGCGGGCGTCCGGCTGATGGCGCTGTCGGGATCGGTCGCGACCGCATGCGTGAAGAACCTGCCGGTGACGACGAAGGAGTCGCCGCTGACCAGGACGTCCATCGTCAGCCGGTACCAGACGCCGTCGTCGATCAGTCCGTTGACGCCCGCGCTCGCGAGCAACGAGCCTCCGCTCGAAGTCGTCAGGTCGCCCGACTGCGGCACCCGGTGGAGCTCGATCGTGTCGGTGCTCCCCGTTTCCGACAGGACGAGGGCGAGGCCGGAATTCCCCGCCCCCTCGTTGAACAGCGCGACGAGCCCCGGCTTGTTGGCGTTGGTGCCGGCTTCAATCGTGTCCGCGGCGACGAAGACGCTTCCGGACCAGAGCGTGGGCATTGCCGAGGCCGGGTCGGTGTCGAAGACCGTGAGCCCGTTGGTCCCGCCCGAGCCGGTGTTGTAGTCCAGGGCGGGATGCCCCGTGGCGAAGGTGTCGCTCCCCCTGTTGATGTTGTTTCCATTGACGAGGTCGCGGAAGAGGCCGCTCGCGGGCGCCGGGCTGTTCGAGTAGTCGCAATCGAGCGCGAAGCCGATCGGGCCGATCCCCTGCGGCGCCGGCGTCGCCGTTGCCGTCGCCGACGGTGTCGGAGTGGGCGTCGGGCTCGCGACCACGGCCGTCGGCGTTCGCGTCGGCGTGCCGGTCGCCGTTCGGGTCGGCGTTGGGCTTGGCGTCGGACTCGAAGTACTGGTTGGGGTCGCGGTCGCAACGCTGGTCGCGGTTCTCGTCGGCGTGCCGGTCGCCGTGCGGGTCGGCGTGGAGCTTCGCGTCGGAGTCGGGGTATTGGTAGGGGTCCCGGTCGGAGTCCTGGTCGCGGTTCTCGTCACCGTGCTCGTCGGGGTGCTGGTCGCCGTGCGGGTCGGCGTGGAGCTTCGCGTCGGGCTCGGCGTGCTGGTCGGAGTCGCGGTCGGCGTGGGCGTGCTGGTCGCCGTCCTCGTCGGCGTGGGGGTGTTGGTCGGAGTGGCCGTGGGCGTCGTGGTCTGAGCGGTCACCGTGATGGTCCAGGCCCGGCTGTGGTTGAGAGACGTCCCGGCCATGACCGCGTTGACGAGAGGTGTCATGTCTTTCGTCCGGATCTCGACCAGGTAGGTCCCGGGCCCGCCCGGGCTGAACGTGTACGAGGGCGAGGCGGCTCCGGGAACAACGACCCCGTTGACCAACCACGCCACGTTCAGGCTCGGGCCCCCGACCGGCTGCAGGAGCTCGACCGCGAGGGTCACGGATCCCGGAAAGGCCATCGACACCGGCCCCGGGGCCGGCGTCTCGGAGCCCGGCTCGATGTTGTCGATCCCCGAGGACGGGACGCCCCAGCCGCCGCGGTAGAGCCGCAGGACGTACTCCTGGCTGCAGATCTTGCAGAACGGGGCTCCGAGCGTCTGCATGGTGCAGCTCGATTGGGGCCGGTACATGCCCGTGCTGAGATAACGAGCCCCCTGAAACAGCCCGACGACACCGGAGCCGAAGCCGCCGGGCGTCGGGATCGGCGTGCCGGGGTCGATCCACGGAAACCACTTGATCAGGGTCCGGACGACCTGGTCGGTCACGTTAGGCTCGCAGGCCGGCCCGGAAATGTCGCTGCAGGCGGGAAAGCCCGGATAGGCCGACGTGTATTCGTCCGCCAGGCGAGTGAAGGAGTGGCCGTATTCGTGCTGGGCGACCTGGACCGCCGCGCCGTTGGTGGAAACGACCGCCATCGGCCCGCCGGACCCGCCGTATGTGGGATCGTTGACGATCACCAGGATCTCATCCCAGTCCGGCATTGCCGCGGCCGCCGCGAGCACCTTCGACGTGCTCACGACGAGGAGCCGGTAGATATTGGAAGCGCAGAAACCCGCGTCGAACGCCGTATTGACGAACGTGCCGTTCAGCGGGTCGCCCTGCATCTCCGAGTCCGCGCAACAGATCAGCGGAGGGCTGCCCCTGCCGGCGCAATGCGGGTCATAGGTCGGGTGATCGGCGCCGGACTGCGGGGACGCGGTGAAGAGGGTGGATGTCCTGACGAAGTTCCTGTACGTGCTGTAGGGCGGGATACCGTAGAAACTGTTGATCAGGTTGCCGGCATCGGTGGCGAACTTCGCCGATTGCGCGCTCGTATACCCGTCCCCCATCACCAGCATGTCGACGCGGTTGCCGGAGCCTCCGACAGTCGACGGCGCGCGAAGCTCCGACGGCGGCGAGAAGTCGGCCAGAGGAAGGGATCTGTCCGCGGCCAGCGCGTCGAGATCGAATTCCGCGTCCTGCGGCGAAGGCCCTCCCGCGGTATCCATCCGCGGGACGAAGGAAAGGGCCAGCCGCGTCCCCGCGAAGAGCGGCACGCGAACGACAAAGGCCCTGTTGGGGAGCGAAAGCAACCCGGAGTCGTCGCGCCTCAAAGCGCCGTCCTGGCCCACTTCGGAGCGCAGCCAGCGAGGCACCTCGACGACGTCCTGGTAAATGACCTCGCCGGATCCGCTGACGACCCGGACCGCGACGCGATCGGTGTCCGCCGACGTTTCCGCCACCCGGGCCCGAACCTCGGAATCGGCGCGCGACACGAGCGGCCCCGAAAGCTGGACGACCTGGTGCTTCTGAGGTCGGACGACCCCGCCCTGGTCCACCTCGAAGACGATGTAGCGCGCC
The DNA here is from genome assembly GCA_963782815.1 of uncultured Acidobacteriota bacterium. Taxonomy (GTDB): domain Bacteria; phylum Acidobacteriota; class Thermoanaerobaculia; order UBA5066; family Gp7-AA6; genus JAWOLE01. Next base: position 131,391 of record CAWALG010000027.1, read on the forward strand.
GGAGATCCGTCCCCCCCGCCTTCGGCGACCACGGGAGAGAGCAGGAGGAACAGCGCCAGACTCGCGGCCACGAAGAGCAACCGCCCTGGGCGGACCTCGCTGCGACGAATCGATGGACGCAGCACTCCCAGCTCACAACGAACCACGAGGATCAGCAAGACCTCCCAGCGCCTGATTCGAATCGTCTATCTAATGAACGCTCGCGATCCTACCGCACTCCATCCGGGGCTTGAGCCCCGCCCTGGCAGTCATTACTCTCGCGCCAGTTCACGGTAAGAAACGAACGGATCTGCCAGGCCTACCGGCGGCACAGTTACACGATGAAGGCGATCGCGGACTACTTGCGCCTTCACTACTCGACCGTCAGCCGGATTGTCTCGGCGGCGGAAGGCTACAAAGCTTGGGCCGCCCGGGCACGGGGTTACGACGGGAGGCGGGAGGCGCGAGCGCCTCCCCTACAGCAAGCCGGGGTTTTGGAACGCCGTCGGGAGAACCTCCTCGAGGAGATAGCCGGGGAAGAGAGAGCGGATGAGGTCGAGCGCGGCGGCGGGGTCCGGCGCGGAGCCGGCGGCCGTCCTGATCGCGGAGTGGTAGCGGGCCTGGTCGTCGAGAAGCTCCGGGCCGCCGGCGGGTCCGTGGCCGGGAACGTAGGTGCGAGCTCCGAGCTGGCGGAGGAAGCGGATTCCGTTTTGGAGGTTGGCGATTTCGGCATCCTCGTAGTTGACGTGGTAGCCCGAGGAGACCAGGTCGCCGCAGATGACGGTGGACCTGTCCGGCACGCGCACGACCGCGTCTCCCGGCGTGTGGTTGTGGCCGGGGTGAAAGACCTCGACCTGCCTTCCGCCGAGGTCGAGCGTCAGATTGTCGTTGAAGATGCTGTCGGGGAGGTAAGGCTCGGCGTCGCGGAAGAGGTCGGCGATTTCGGGTTGGCGCCGCCGCGACTCGATGAGGGCGGGGTGCTCGGCCGCCATTCGGTCGCGGCAGGCGCGGTGCGCGTGGACCGTCGCGCCCCGGGCGGCGAACCAGCCCGCGCCGAGCGCGTGGTCGGTGTGGTGGTGGGTCAGGACGACGTGCCGGACCGGGAGCGGCGTCTTCTCGCGGAGCTTCTCCTCGACGAGGCGCGCGTGGGCAGGCGCTATGAAGGGATCGACGAGGAGGACGGAGGTCTCGCCGATGACGGCGGTGCAGTTGGCGCCGTAGCTCGTCGCGATCCCTTCTCCTCCGAGAGTGAAGACAAGGAGGTCCTCGAAGACCCGCGTCTCGGCCAGGGTTCCCGGAAGGCCGGCGGGCTCGCTCACGCCTTCGCGGGCTTGACGCCGTCCACGAACTCGAGGATCTGGCGCGCGTGCTCGTTGGGCTTGACCTTCGGCCAGACCGCGGCGATCTTCCCCTTCTCGTCGATCAGGTACGTGATCCGGTAGATCCCCTTGAACAGCCGGCCGTAGAGCGACTTCTCCCCGAACGCGCCGTAGTCCTTCACGATCTTCCTCTCCGTGTCGGCGAGCAGCCGGAAGGGCAAACCGAATTTCTTCGCGAACTTCTTGTGCGACTCCTCGTCGTCCGCGGACACGCCGAGGACCTCGATCCCGCGCTTTCGGTAGTCCGCGAACCCGTCGCGGAACGCGCAGGCCTCCTTCGTGCAGCCGGGCGTGTCGTCCTTCGGATAGAAGTAGAGGACGACCTTCTTTCCCGCGAAGTCCTTCAGGGAGACGGGCTTCCCGTCCTGGTCGGTCGTCTTGAAATCCGGCGCCTTGTCGCCGGGCTCCAGGAGCTTCATTGTGTCCTCCTTGTGTTCACTGTTTCTATGTCATTCCGAGCGTCGCGAGGAATCTGCTTTGCCTGTTCTTGACGACGACGACGGGAGCAGATCCTTCGCTTCGCTCAGGATGACAGAGGGTCGCTGAGGATGACAGGTGCCATTCAACGGTGTTCCGGGGTCAGAGCGACGGGCGGGAGCTTCGCCTTTCGAAGTTCCTCGTTCAGAGGCGGAAGGTCGCGGGTCTTGATGTCGTTCCAGTGCGCGAGTGGGTCGGAGCGTCTTTCGGACTTCGCCGGCGGCGGCTTCCATCGCGGCGGTGGGTTTCGCGTCCGCGTTCTCGACGACTTCGAGAAGGGTCGCGAGGATCCATTCAACCTCGAGAGGTCCTCGTCGCGGGCGCGCGGGCGGCGAAGCCGAATCTGCCGGAGCTTCCCTCCAGAGCGGCGGCCTTGCCGTCGAGAGCGGCGATCGCCGCGCCGCGGCCGGGCCGTTCGCCGCCTTCTCCTTGAGCGATCTCAGCTGCGCGCGGAGCGACTTGACTTCCTGGAGGGCGGCGAAGTCGTCGCGCATCGCCCGGCTGATCCGGGTCGCGAGCTCGAACTGCCGCGCGAGATCCTCGGCGGACGTCTTGACGCGCGGATCCATCTCGACCGTCAGGGGCTGCGTGAGGTCGTCGCGCCGGCGGTGAGCCGGACCGTGTATTGGCCCGGCAGGACCCACGGCCCGAGCGGATGGCGCGGCGTGTCCTGGAGGATCGCGGTCATCGGATAGTCGTGGCCGCGGCTCAACGCGTCGGGCGGCGGCCAGTGCAGGTCCCAGATGAACCGGTGGAAGCCCGCGCCGGCGGAGAGAGTCCGGGGCGGCCGCACCCAGTAAGTCGGGACGTTCAGCTCCTTCTCGTCGACGGGCTCGGGCTTGTCCGCGCTGGAGAAGCGGCGCACGAGCTTGCCCGCAGCCGTCGAGGATCTCGAGCGTCACCGGCCCGGCCGCCGCGGTCTTGAGGAGTAGTCGAGGATCGCGCCGTCGGGCGGGTTCTTCCCGGCCGGCTCCTCGGGAGGAAGCGGCGTGTCGTCGTTCATGTTCCAGCGGACGCGGCGGGCAAGCTGCGGGCGGAAGAGATGCGCCGGCTCCTCCGCCACGCGCGCGTCGAGCTGCCGCAGAGGCGTGATGTCGTCCAGGATCCAGAAGGAGCGGCCGTGCGTCCCGACGACCACGTCGTCCTCGTGGATGACGAGGTCGCGGATCGAGGTCGCCGGCATGTTCAGGCGCAGCGACTGCCAGTGGTCTCCGTCGTCGAAGCGAGACCCAGACCTGGCGCTCCGTCCCCGCGAAGAGGAGGCCCTTTCTCTCCGGGTCTTCGCGCACCGTGTTGACCGGGGCGTTCTCCGGCAGTCCGGCCACGATCTTCTGTCCAGGTCTTTCCGCCGTCGTGCGTCCGGTAGATGTACGGCTTCAGGTCGTCGAGCCGGAAGCGCGAGACGGAAGCGTAGACGGTCTCCGTGTCGAAATGAGAGGCGTCCATCTGCGTCACCTTGCTCCACGGCGTCAGCTCCGGCGGCGTGACGTCGTGCCAGGTCTTGCCCGCGTCGCGGGTGACGTGGATCAGGCCGTCGTCGGTCCCGGCCCAGATCGTGGCGGCGTCCTTCGGAGAAGGCGCGATCGAGTAGATGACGCCCCGGTGCTTCGCGGTGTCCTTGTCCGCGAGGTGTCCGAGGCTCGGCGGCTTTCCCGGGTCTTCGCGAGTCAGGTCCGGGCTGATCGTCTCCCAGGTCTCTCCGCCGTTGGATGTCCTTACAGAGGACCTGCGACGCGAAGAAGAGAACGTGCGGATCGGCGGGAGAGAAGAGGACCGGCGCCGTGCGGTCGAACCGGTCCTTCGCGCCGCGCAGCGGCACCGGGCCGACGTTCTGGATCTGGCCGGTCGCTTCGTCGTAGCGCGTGAGCTTGCCGCCGTAGATGACGCCGGGGTGAAGCGGATCGGGCGCGACGTAGCCGTATTCCTCGACTCCGACCGGATGGAACTCGCGGAAGGTGATCGCGCCGTCGTTGCCGCGGCTCGAGACGCCGGCCGACCCGCTCTCCTGCTGGCCGCCGTAGACGCGGTAGGGGAAGCGGTTGTCGGTCGAGACGTGAAAGAACTGCGCGGTCGGCTGGTTGTACCAGCAGCTCCACGTCTCTCCGCCATTGACGGTGATCGTCGCGCCCTGGTCGACCCCGAAGATCATGACCTGCGGGTTCTCGGGGTTGATCCAGATCCGGTGGTAGTCGTCTCCGCCCGGCGCGCCCTTGATCGCGGTGAAGGTCTGCCCGCCGTCGGTCGAGCGGTAGGTCGAGGTGTTGGCGCAGTAGACGACGTCCGGGTTCTTCGGGTCCACCCTGACTTCGGCGAAATCGCCGCCGCGGCCGGTGACGCGGTTCTCGGAGTTGACGCGCCGCCCAGCTCTCGCCCGCGTCGTCGGAGCGGAAGAGGCCGCCCGCCCGTCCCGCCGCCTCGACGACCGCGTACATCCGTCTGCGGTCGCTCGGAGCGACGGCGATGCCGATGCGGCCGAGGCCTTCCGCGGCCGACGGCAGTCCCTTCGTCAGCTGCCGCCAGTTCGTTCCGCCGTCGGCGGACACGAAGAGCCCGCTCCCGGCGCCCTGGTACTCGTTGCCGTACTCCCAGGGTCCCTGCCTCGACGACCAGAGGACGGCGTAGACCTTCCGCGGGTCGCGGGGATCGAACGCGAGGTCCACCGCGCCGGTGTCCTCGTCCTTGTAGAGGACCTTCTGCCAGGTCTCGCCGCCGTCGGCGAGCGGAAGACGCCGCGCTCGGCGTTCCGGCCGTAAGGATGTCCGAGGACCGCGACGAAGAGGCGCTTCGAGTCCTTCGGGTCCACGAGGATCGCGGCGATCTGCCGGCCGTCGGAGAGTCCCAGGTGGCGCCAGGTCTTTCCCGCGTCCGTGGACTTGTAGACGCCGTCGCCCACGGAGAGGTCGGGACGCTGCAGGCCTTCGCCGCTCCCCACGTAGATCACGTTCGGGTCCGACGGCGCGACCGCGAGCGCGCCGATCGAGCCGGTCGGCTGGTCGTCGAAGATCGGCGTCCAGACCCGCCCGTAGTCCGTGCTCTTCCAGACGCCGCCGTTGTTGGCGGCCATGTAGAAGACGTTCTGCTGCCCGGGGACTCCGCTGACGGCCACCGTGCGCCCGCCGCGGAACGGCCCGATCATCCGCCAGCGCATCTCGGTGTAGAGGCGGGCGTCGAACGGCTGGCCGGCCGCGGACGAGGTGGACGCGAGCGTCCCGGCCAGGCCGAGACAGAGCCCGAGAGCGGCAGCCATGCGGCGAGGAGAAGGCCATCGTCTTTCCTCCGGAATCGAAACATATACCGCGCTCGGTCCTCCGCTCGGAACGCGGCCTGCGATGCCGCCCGATTCGGAATGCGCGTCCGGGTTCCGCGGATGTTTAACTGAGATCGTGACGCCAGATCGATTCACGCCGCGCCGGCGACGCGTTCGAGCGGCGCGTTTCCTGGCCGTCGCCGCGGACATGCTTCAGATCGTCGTGTTTCCGCTCTTCGCGCCGGGCGCTGGCGTCTCCCTGGAACAACGCGCTGGATCTGCTGGTGGCCGTGGCGATGGTCGGGCTCATCGGATGGCACTGGGCGTTTCTGCCGTCCTTCTTGCGGAGCTCGTGCCCGGTCTCGACCTGGTTCCGACCTGGACGGCGGCGGTCTTCTTCGCGACCCGCGCGAAGACGCCGGCGCCCGCCGGCCGGAAAGCTGCGCGACGTCATCGACACCGAGGTCGTGTCGTCGGAGATCCCTTGGTGGAAGGCCTCCAGGAATCCGCAACTGTCATCCTGCGGAGCGAAGCGACGAAGGATCTCCCCGGTTGGATGAGCAGATCCTTCGCGTTTGCTCAGGATGACACGGATTCCAGATGCCTGCTAGCGCGTCGGGAGTTTCTTCTCCAGGTCCTTCAGGCGCTTGTCCATCTCTTCGAGTTTTTCCTGCAGGCGGTCGAGGCTCTCGGGGTCAGTCTGGAAGACCCAGGAGCGGCGTCCGAAGTCCCGGCCGATGTCGCGGCCGATGTCGCGGCCCAGGGCCCATCGCCGAGGTCATGGCCCAGCTCTCCGAGATCCATCTCGGCGCTGCGGCGCTCCTCGATCTTGACGGCGAGTTGCTTCACCGCGCGGTCGCGGGAGACCTCGAGCTTCAGCGTCTCGCCCGACTTCATCCGCCGCACGGCGTGGGTCAGGTCGAGGGCGGACTCGATGCGCTCGCCGCCGGCGCGGGTGACGATGTCGCCGACCTGGATTCCGGCCTTCGACGCGGGGCTCTCGCTCTCGACTCCGGCGACGAGCACGCCGGCGTCCTTCGGTGCGCCGTAGTGCGTCCTCAGCTCGGGTGTCATCTCGAGAAGGCGGAGCCCGAGGTATCCCCGCCGGGCGTGCCCGGCATTTGCCAGACGACCGGCTCGTCGCCGTCGGAGGAGAAGACGCCGTCGTCGGTCACGACAATCGTCTTTTCCTTCTTCTCGGACTTCTCCTTCGGCTCGTCGCCGGAGGAAATCGCGGCGGCGCAGGACGCGAGCATGAAAAAGGCGAGCGGCATTGCCTTCAGCGCAGTTGAGGTCATTCCAGAAACTCCTTTCGATGAGGGAGACGCCGCTGTGCCCGAGAGGTTTCGCCTCGAAGAGGCGTCAAGGTGTCAGGTTGAAGGTGTCAGGTGAAATGCAGGTGTCAGGTATCAGGCGCCAGGTATCAGGGACGAGACCTTGGTCCCTGGCACCTGACACCTGGCACCTGACACCTGCATCTCCCCTGGAACCTATTCCCCGGAGACGGGAACCCTCCCGCGCCGTAATACACTCGGACGAGAAACTCCGTGAACGCGATTGCCTGGTCCTGGCTCTTGATCTGGCCGCGCCGCCACCGCGCCGCCGGTACCTCTACAGGGCGAGTCTCGTTCAGGCCTCTCCCGGCAGGCTCCTCGAGCTCGATCGAGCACCACAAGTCTCTCCGCGCCGCGATCGTGGAGGAGGGCGACGAGGCGCCGTTCTGGATGCGCCACAGCCAGGGGGACCGCTGGGACCTGCTCCTGCTCTTTCCGATCGGAAGTTACTCCGAGTACTACTCCGCGCAACGGGTCGCGCGGCGGGAGAAGGCCGCGCGCGCGTCGCAGAGCATCCTGGAGAAGATCCGGGACTCGACCGCCTGGCAGGAGGACGTCTTCGTAACCGGCCCCCCGCTGGCGGAGGTGCGGAGCCGGTTCGCGGGCGCCGGCTTCTTCCACGTCGAGATGTTTCACGCGCTCCCCGGCAAGCGCTCCGACCTCTCTCGCGAGCGCGAGATGGAGAACGCGTACTTGAAGACGCTCGGCCGCCCCCAGAACCTGATCTTCGTCCGCGACCAGGGGGCCGCCTGGGACCTCTTCACGATCGGGTTCTACCGCGATTTGAAGCAATACGCCGAGAGCGCCGACATCCCCGAGGCGAGCCAGGAGGCCGCGGCCAGGGCGGCCGGCTTTGAGAGCGCGAGGCACATCGGCCCGTACCTGCGCGCGCTCATCGCCAGCCACCACGACACGCTGGCCGTCGCCATCAAGTGAGAAAGAAGTCCAAGGTCTAAGGTCGAAGGTCTCTGTAGCGCGGGACGTCGCTCCCATGGCCGTCTTACTCGTCTACCTCGGTTTTCTTCTCGGTTTTATCGGGATCGTCTCTCTCGCGAAGCCGCTCACGTTTCTCGGGGTCCGGACGCGACGGGCCGGCGCCGGCTTGTTCCTTCTCGGCCTGTGCGTTGCCGCAGTGGGAGTGACTTTGCCCGCCCCGCTCCTCGCCCTGGCTGGAGATCGCTCGCGGCTGGATGAGTCTCGTTCCCGTCTGCCAGTTCCGGGAGTTCCACGAGATTCGCGTTCATGCTTCGGCGCGCGCCGTGTTCCGGGCGGTCAAGTCGGTCACCGCGGGCGAGATCCGGTTCTTCCGCCTCCTGACCTGGATCCGAGCGCCGCGACTCTCCGGCGAGAGGCGCGAGAGCATCCTGGCCGCGCCGGCTGACAAGCCTCTGCTCGAGGTGGCGCTTCATACGGGGTTCCTGCCGCTGGCCGAGGACCCGGACAGGGAGATCGTCTTCGGGACGATCTTCGGCGGCGGCTTGGCGGCAGCCGGGGAAGCCGGTCCGCCGGAATTCGCTCGCCTCGACCGTCCGGGAATCTGCAAGGTCGCGATGAACTTCCGTTTGCGCGAGGAGCCCGGCGGCTGGGTCCGTCTCTCGACGGAGACGCGCGTCTTCGCGGCCGGCTCCTCCGCGACGAGGAGGTTCGCGGTTTACTGGCGCCTGATCTACCCGGGAAGCGCCTTCATCCGGCGGATGTGGCTCGCGGCCATCCGCCGGCGGGCCGAGGATGCGCGCAAGTCCTGCCTCGAAGATCTCGAGGCCGTCACACGTCCGGTCAACAAGGCTCTCGAACGTCTTCGAGTCGGCGGGGGACGCCGCGAAAAGAGAAGGCTCCGCCGGGCAGCGAGTCCTGTCGGAGGCGAGGATCGCCCGCGAAAAACTGGAATCCGCCGCCGCCGAGCCCCCCTGCCTCCGGGCGAAGCAGGAAGAGCTCGTGTTCCTGAACCATCTCATCCTCGGCTTCCAGGCATACATCGAGGCCGGCTCGAAAGATCCGAAGTCCCTCGACAGTCTCGAATCCATCATCCGCCGCGCCCGCGTCCACCAGGAGCGCGGGAGGACCGGGCTCTGAAGCGAGCGGAGAGTCCTGTCACTTAATGACAGGCGGCCCCCTGGCGGTCGCCGTTCGTTGTCAGATTCCTCGCCCGCCGGAGAAAAGCCCTTGCGGCGTCAAGGGGTTGCGGATGGCGCGTTCGTTGCTCCTCCGCCCCCCGTGAGCGTGACGAGTATCACGGCGCGATTGCCGCGCGTCGAGGATCGACTGCTTCTGCACAAGCATATGATCGAAAGTCTCCCCTTCGCGTTGCTCCTTTGCGACGCTCGCACGCTCAGGATCGTCGAGCACAACGCCGCCGCCTCCGCTTTCTTCGACGAGGTCCCGGCATCCTCCCGTCCCTCGGGCAGCCTCGTCGGGCATGACGCGAGCGATTTCTTTCCGGATTTCGCGGAGACGCTCAAGCCGCTGCTGCGCCGCGCCGTCGAGACCCAGGAAGCCTGCTGCGCCGACGAGCTCCGCCTTCCCGCCCCCGGCGGCGGCGAGCGCTTCGTCGCGGTCCGGGTTCAGCCGATGGCGGTGGACGATTTCGTGATGTACCTCATGGTCTCGCTCTTGGAAGTTACCCAGCAGGTGGCGGCCCGCGAGAGAGAGCAGCACTTCCAGCGCATGGAGAGCGTGGGGACTCTCGCGGGGGGCCTCGCGCACGATGTCAACAACATGCTGTTCGCGATCGGAGGCCATGCGTACCTCCTGCGGGCGCGCAACGAGATAACGTCGGAGGCGCTCGAAGAGCTCGACCAGATCGATGCCGCGATCGCCCGCGCCCGGACGCTGACGAGCAAGCTCCTGACGTTCGCGCGCGGAGGATGTCCCGACCGGGGACCCGTGCAGGTGAACGAAACGGTGACGGAGACGCTCCGGATGCTCTCGGGCTCGCTCGGAACGGAAGTGGCCCTCGAGGTCTCGCTCGACCCGGACCTGCCGCCGATCCACGCCGACAGCGGCGGCCTGCAACAGATCCTGGTGAACTTCTGCGTCAACGCGCGCGACGCGATGGAAGGGCGCGGGCGGCTCCGGATCCGGACGGCGCGCGACAACGGTTCGGTTCTGCTCGAGGTCCGCGACAGCGGCCCGGGCATCCCGGACGCGATCCGGTCCCGGATCTTCGAGCCCTTCTTCACGACCAAGAAAGAGCGGGGAACCGGTCTCGGTCTCTCCGTCGTCTACGGCCTGGTGAAGAACTACGGCGGCAGCGTCCACGCCGGCAACGCGCGCGAAGGCGGAGCGCGGTTCGTTGTGCGCGCTGCCGGCGCTCCAGGAAGTCTGAGGGGTCTAAGGTCCAAGGTCTAAGGTCTAAGGTCCCGGGGCCCCGACATTAGACTTTAGACATTCAGACCTTGGACGCCTCCGCTCAGCGCGCGATGAGCACGGTGATCGTGTGGTCTTCCGGGCTCGCGGTGACGGCGTCGGCGCGGCCGTTTCCGTCGAAGTCGGCGAGGAGGAGACGCCAGGACCTTCCCGTTCCCGGCACGGTGACCGTGCGGGAAGGGGAGAGGCCGCCGGGGCCGCCGAAGGCGACGGTCAGGTCGCGGCTGCCGGCGTTGACGACGACCGCGTCGGCGATTCCATCGCCGTCCACGTCGCCCGCCTCGACGTCGCCGGGCGCGTGTCCGGAGGCGATCCGGGGACCGAGGCGGAAATTCCCGCGGCCGTCTCCGAGGAGAAACGTCAGCGCGTCGCCGCTCGGATCCGCGATCTGGCCCGAGTAGTTCTCGACGACGATGTCGGGTTTTCCGTCTCCGTTGATGTCCGCCACCGCGACGGTGAAAGGGGAGGGTCCCGCGGGGATCGGCGGGCGATCGGCGCCCCGGAAATTTCCGCGGCCGTCGCCGAAGAGAATCGTGACTCCGCGCTCGGCCATGTTGGGAACGACGATGTCCGGCTTGCCGTCCCCGTCGAGATCGGCCACGCGCAGGTTGCGGTACGGTTTTCGGCCCGCCTCGATCGGGACTCCGGGGAGCGCGAAGCCCCCCTTGCCGTCGCCGGCGAGCAGCGTCAGGCGGTTCTCGCCCCAGCTGTCGATGACGAGATCGAGATCGCCGTCGCCGTTGACGTCGCCCGAATCGATCGTGTGCGGGTGGGGGCTGCTCCTCACGGAAAACGGAGATCCCGGAGCCGGCCGGAAGCCGCCGTTCCCGTCTCCCAGCAGCAGCGTGACGGTCGGGACGCCGTGATTCGCGATCGCGAGGTCGAGCCTTCCGTCCCGATTGAAGTCGGCGGCCGCGATCTCCGTCGGCGAGGGTCCCGCCGGAAAGGACCCGGCCTGCCGGAATCCCCCGCGCCCATCCCCGAGAAAGACGAGGACGTCATTCGGCGCCGTCGCTCCCCACGACCAGATCGAGCTTGCCGTCGCGGTTGAAGTCGCCGGCCGCCAGCGCTCCCGGCCCCCGGCTCTCTCCCAGAGGAATGACCCGGGCCTCCCGAAACGGACTGGTCCGACCGGATCCCGAGACGGCAGCGGCCAGAAACAACAGCAGGAGGGCTCTCGCGGTTCTTCTCATGTCTGAGGACGCGGCGTCCTGCTCAGATGCTAACCGGCTTCTTCCCTTGTCATCCTGAGCGAAGCGAAGGATCTGCCCTCTCCCCTCCGAGATTCCGGAGCAGATCCTTCGTCGCTGCGCTCCTCAGGATGACGTCGGGTTCGGTATTCGAATCTCCGGCGGTCTGCTACCATTGCGTCATGAGATCTTTCCGTCAACCCGGTCGTGCTGGCGCTGGCCGCGGCTTCGGTGTTTCTGGGGGCGCGCTCCGCGGAGCCGGCCCCGGCCGTCCCGTTCATCGCGGACGACTATCCGCGGGCGCTGGCCCAGGCTCGCGCGAAGAAGCTGCCGATCTTCGTCGAGGCCTGGGCGCCCTGGTGACACACGTGCCGGTCGATGAGGGCCTTCGTCTTCACGGACAAGGCGCTCGCGCGGCACGCCGGACAGTTCGTCTGGCTCTCGATTGACACGGAAAAGCCCGGCAACGCTTCGTTCCTGACGAAGTTCCCCGTCGAGGCGTGGCCCTCCTTCTACGTCCTGGATTCGAGCACGGAGAAAGTCGCCCTGCGATGGGTCGGCGGCGCCACCGTCGGCCAGGTCGTGAAGATCCTGGACGACGGGCAGCAGGCCGTGCGGGGCAAGAGAAGGGGGTCGAAGAGATCCTCGCGCGCGCCGACCGTTCGTACGGCGAGGGGAAGAACGCCGACGCGGTGCGGGAATATCGCGAGGCGCTCGCCGCCGCGCCGAAGGACTGGCCGCGCTACGGCCGCGCGGTCGAGTCGCTCCTCTTCGCCCTGCAGAGGACGCATGACGAGAAAGGCTGCGCCGAGACGGCGCGCGAGGCGTTTACGAAATTGCGCCGAACCTCCTCGGCCGCCAACGTCGCCGCGAGCGGGCTCGACTGCGCCCTGTCTTTGAAGCCCGAGGACCCTTCGCGCGCGGAGCTCGTCACGGCGCTCGCGGCGAACTGCCGGGAGGTTCTCTCGGAACGCCGGCCGGACATCGCCGCGGACGACATCTCCTCCGTCTACGACGAGCTCGCGTCGGAGCGGGAGGCGGCGAAGGACGAAGAGGGGAAGAAGAAGGTGCTGTCGGAGCGGGCCGCTTTTCTCGAGGGGGAGGCGGCGCGAGCGAAGAGCCCCGAGGCGCGCGCGGTCTTCGATTCGCACCGGCTCTCGACCTATGTGGCGCTCGGGGAGCCCGAGCGCGCCATCCCGATGCTCGAGGCTTCCGAGCGGGACCTTCCCGACGACTACAACCCTCCCGCGCGCCTGGCGTTCGCCTACAAGGCCATGAAGAAGTACGACGAGGCGCTGGCCGCCTCCGACCGCGCGCTGGCGAGGGCCTACGGCCCCAGGAAGATCGGCATCCTCCAGACCCGCGCGGAAATCTACGCGGCGAAAGGAGATCCGGGCGCCGCGCACAGGACGATGGAAGAGACCCTTCGCTACGCCGAAGGTCTGCCGCCGGGACAGCGCTCGGAGAAGACGATCGCCTCGCTCAGGAAGAAGCTCGAGGCGATGCCGTAACGTCGCTCCGCGCTTGCGCGGGGTCTGCGCCCTTTGGGCGCACCGGCGAGCGGCTCGGCCGGATGCGGCCTCGACCGCTCGCCTGACCCCGCGCAAGCGCTCCGCTCCCGCGGCGCGAGGCTCCTCCCTGCGGTAACTTGGGAGACTCCTCGCGCCGCGACCGGGGCTTGGCATGACCGGGGCGGGGCACGTCGCTCCGCGAACGCCGGCGGTTTTTGGGAGATTTAGCGGATGTCTCGCTGGCAATGGATCGAGGAACCCTGCGCCTTGTCATCCCGAGCGGAGCGAAGGATCTGCCTCCGTCGCGACAGGCGCGCCGCGACCGGGGCCGGGCGACGGGAGAAGTTTCGAGTTATCGGAGAGGGGAAGCGCGTATCCTTGGCTGGAATAGCCATGGATGATCGTGAGCTCCAGAGCCTCTCTGACGAACAGCTGCTTCGCCTGGGACGCAATGCCCTCTTGCTCGAGCGCTATGAGGAGGCCTCCGACGCGCTTCGCCAATACTGCGCCCGGTTTAGTCGCTCCGAAAGGAAGATCCCGCCGACGGTCATCGCCTATTACGGCCTCGCCCTCGGGCACTGCGGGAACGTGCGCGAGGGCCTGCAGATCTGCCAGGGCGCGCTTTCGGTCGACCGGCGGAATCCGAACGATCTATTGTTGCCTGGCCCGGCTGTACGTCCTCGCCGGCTCCAGGAAGAGCGCCGTTGATGTCGTCGCGCAGGGATTGCGCATTCGCGCAAACCATCGGGACTTGAACGCGCTTCGGCGGGATCTCGGTGTCCGCCAGGGTCGTCCGATTCCGTTCCTGCCCCGCGAAAGCGCGGTCAACGTCCGCCTGGGCCGCGCCCTCAGGAAACTCAAGGGAAAAGGGGGCCCCGCCCGCGCGCGGCCTAGCGACCGGGGCCAGGACGTGATTACTTGGACACGCTCCTGGCTTCCCGGCGATCCGACTCTTCGGTTTGCCTCTTCGGGTTTCAGGGTGGCGAGCCAGCGCTCGAATGCCTCCTTGTCCTCTCCTTTCAGGCGGCGGAGGACTCCCGCGGAATGGGACGAGGGGACCTTCGGGTCGTCGAACGGAAGCCTTGCATACATCTTTCCGCCGGGCTCGTGGCAGGGAGCGCAGTGCTCCTTCAGCACCGGCCGGACCGCGCTCGACCATAGAGTCGGGAACCTCGGTGGGGGCCGGCAAGGGAGGAGGGATCGCCGTCGGAGCGGCGGCAGCCGGCGCTGGCGCGGCCGGGGCCGCCCTCGTCGAAGTTCCGCCGCAGTCCCGCGTCTGGAAGAGCGCCGCCAGCGGCAGGGCCAGGACGGCCGTCGGAAACCGCGTCATCAGACTCTCATACGAACGGGAAGAGCGGGAGATTCTCGCGAGGGACAGGCGGGGCGGCGGACCGCCCCGCCCCCCGATCTACTTGATGCCGAGCAGTTCGACGTCGAAGAGGAGCGTCGCGTTGGCCGGAATGACCTTGCCGGCCCCGCGCGCGCCGTAGCCGAGCGCGGGCGGAATGAGCAGGGTGCGCTTTCCGCCGACCTTCATCGTCGCGACGCCTTCGTCCCACCCCTTGATGACCATGCCCTGGCCGATCGCGAACTCGAAGGGCTGGCCGCGGTCCACGGAGCTGTCGAACTTGGCGCCCTTCGCGCCGTTCTCCCAGAGCCAGCCGGTGTAGTGCATCACGCAGGTCTGGCCCTTCTTGGGCTCGGCCCCCGTGCCCACCTTGACGTCTTCGTACTGGAGGCCGCTCGGCGTCTTCTGCATTTTCGATTCGCCTTTCTTTTCCTTCTCATCGCCGGACGCGGGGAGCGCCACGAGGGCGATCGCCGCTATGGCCGCCAGGAGAAACGATGCTGTCCTCTTCATCGGTACGGTTTCCTTTCAAGCAAATCGGGCCTTCCAATTAAGGCGCGCTCGCCGCATTATGACCGATGCAGAGGTTCTGCGGGGAGAGAGACGTGGCGAAGGCGAGTATCTCGGGGAGGCGATCCGCCAGTTCCGCGGCTTGAAGAAAGTGGCGGACAAGGCTCTGGCGCAGACGGCGCCGGCGGACTTCTTCGCCACGCTCGACGCGGAGTCCAACAGCATCGCGCTCATCGTGAAGCACCTCGCGGGCAACATGCGGTCCCGCTGGTCCGATTTCCTGACGAGCGACGGAGAGAAGGAGGACCGGCACCGGGACTCCGAGTTCGTGCTCGAGCCGGGCGACACGCGCGAGAGCCTCGAACGGCGTTGGAACGAAGGGTGGGGTCTTCTCTTCGCGGCGATCGAGCCTCTCGCGGCCGAGGACCTGCGCAGAACCGTGACGATCCGGCGCGAGCCTCACTCGGTGCTCCGGGCGATCAACCTCCAGGTAGCCCACTACGCTTATCACGTCGGGCAGCTCGTGCTGCTGGCGAAGCACTTCGCGGGGAGCCGGTGGGAATCGCTCTCGATCCCGCGGGGCAAGTCGGAAGAATTCAACGCGCGGCGGCGCGACCGCGGGGGCACCCGGTGAACCGTTTGCATCAAGACCAACGTCCTAGAGACAAACGGGAGCGGGTCAGGCAGAATGGTCCAAACAGTTTCTAAGCAAGATTCGCGTGGGAGTCTGTTTTGGGGGCGGAGGGAGGCATGGGCAGACAGGAGAGACAGGATCACCAACCGGAGCCGTGGGCGCAGCACGGCCGTGAAATCCTGGACGCGACCGGTTGGACGCTGGGGAGCGCGCGCTTCCCGGCCGACGCGCGGCGCATCGTCGCCGCGATCAACGCCGTGCAGGGAATACCGACCGACGCGCTGGAGTCGTGGTTCGTCAACGTGATCGGCGAGACGCCGGGCGCGCTCGTCGCCGCGGAAGACCGGGCGCCCTCGGTCGCCTCGGAGATCGTTCCCGACGAGCGGCGCGCGAGCGACCGGCGGCGCGGAGACCGGCGCGCGGAGAGGTCCGAGCTCCGCATTCTCGGCGACCCGTCGCTTCGGGGTGGCCGGGGCGAAGGAGAGAGCAGCTGAGGCGGCTCGAATAGCCGCGGCGGGGCCGCAGGTCCTCGAGCGACGATGGAACGTCCCGAGTTTCTCTTCGACGGTCCGGAAGGCGCGCCGATCACTCTCGTCCTGGCCCACGGGGCCGGGGCTCCGATGAATTCCACGTTCATGAACGTCGTCGCGCGCGGCGTCGCGCAGGGCGGCGTCCGCGTGGCGCGCTTCGAGTTTCCCTACATGCGGGCGAGGCGGGAGGGAGGGCGCCGCGGGGCTCCCGATCGCGGTCCGGTTCTCGAGGAAGCGTGGCGGAATGCGATCGAGCGACTGGGCGGCGGCGGGAGCCTGGTGATCGGCGGCAAGTCTCTCGGAGGGCGCATCGCGAGCATGGTCGCCGACGGGTCGGGCGTCCGGGGGCTGGTCTGCCTCGGGTACCCCTTCCATCCGCCGGGCAAGCCCGATCGCCTCCGGACGAAACACCTCGAGACCCTGCGCACGCCCGCGCTCATCGTGCAAGGGACGCGCGACGCCCTGGGCTCGCGCGAGGACGTGGCGGGCTACCGCCTCTCCGCGTCGATCCGGATCGCCTGGATCGAGGACGGAGACCATTCCTTCAAGCCGAGGGCGACCTCCGGCCGCACCGAGACGCAGAACCTCTCGGAGGCCATCGCCCGCGTCCAGGAATTCCTCTCCTCGCTCGTCCCCATCGTGCCGTAGGGGCGGGCCTTGCGCCCGCCCGCCCGGCAGTGTCGCCCGGCGTGGAGAAGGCAACCCTCTCCCTGACGCCTCGCTCCACCCGACGTCCCCCCTCGTGCCGTAGGGGCGGGCCTTGCGCCCGCCCGCCCCGGCAGTCTCACCGGCGCGTGGAGAAGGCAACGCTCTCCCTGACGCCTCGCTCAGCCTCGACGTCATCCCATCTGCACGGCATGAAGGAACGATCGTCGGAGACGCGGGCGTGACGGTGATGCGCGTCCGTCTCGCCGACGCGGCGCATCGGGGAGAGGCGGGAGGGCGCAAGGCCCTCCCCTACGGCAACGAAGGGGACCGTCGTGGGGGCCTATGCGTGACGGTGCGGCGTGTCCGCCGCCGAAAGACCGGCGCCCCTACGGCGCCGGAGGTCGCGGTTCCTCCGAGCCGGGAGAGGAGGTCCTTCAGGAAGAGTTCCTTCTTCTTGAGGTCATCGCGGAACTCCTGGCTGTCGGTATTGGCGACCTCCATCCGCAGGTCCGAGATGTAATCCTCCAGCACCTGCGCGAGGGTTTCCGCCTGCTCGGAGCTCAGGTTGAGTGTCGGCACGTTGCTACCTCCGAAAGAGATCCTGCAAGAGCGTAAGCAGTCCGCGCAAGAGGAGGTAAGCTCATCTCCTCATGGCCAGGGGTTGGGGCCGTAGCGAAGAGGACCTGGGAGCCGAGAAAGAGCAGGCCGTTGAAGAGAAGGGCGCCGGACCGAGCGTCCGGAGGCCCGACGCCGAAGCGACCGCCGCCCGCCGGCGGCTGGAAATGGCGCTGGCGCGCATCGACGAGCAACTCGCCAGGGACCCGAGCCCGGTGCGCCGCCAGTCCCTGGAAATCGCGCGGTCGGAAATCCTCGCTCAGATGCCCCCCGGATGAAGATCGCCACCTGGAACGTCAACGGGATCCGCGCGCGAGAGGCGCAGTTCTCGGAATGGATCGAGCGGGACCGCCCCGACGTCGTGTGCCTTCAGGAGATCAAGGCAAACTCCGCGCAGGTCCCCGCCGCGCTCTGCGAGATGGAAGGGTACTGGTGCTACTGGCACGGTGAGAGGGCCTACTCCGGTGTGGGATTGCACGTCCGCAAGGAGGCGTTCCCGGAAAGACCGGAGTTCTCCCATCCCGCCTTCGATCACGAGAATCGGATCGTGGTGGCGAAGGCGGCCGGCCTCTCCGTCGCCTCCGTCTACGTCCCCAACGGCGGCAAGGACTTCCCCGCGAAGATGCGGTTCCTGGAGGCGATGGCCGGCTACGTCGCCGATGTCCGCGCTTCGGGCGGGCAGCTCGTCCTCTGCGGCGACTTGAACGTCGCGCGCACCGACAAGGACGTCCACCCCAAGGAGTTGAAGCCCGGGGCGATCGGGCAGCGGCCCGAGGAGCGCGAGGTCTTCGAGCGAATGCTCTCCGCGGGAGTCGTGGACCTCGCCCGCGCCCTCGACCCCGACAACGACCAGCTCTTCACCTGGTGGGCGCCCTGGCGGAATCTCCGGCAGCGCAATATCGGCTGGCGGATCGACTACATCCTCGCCAGCCAGGCCCTCGCGGGCCGAGCGACTCGGTGCGCGGTCCTCGCAGACGTCGGGACGAGTGACCATGCGCCCGTTGTCGCGGAATTCAATTGAGGGAAGGTCTGACCTCCGGCCACGGCGCCGAGAAGAGCCCATGAGGCGAGAAACGCACCGATGCTTTTCACGCGCATGTGTTCTCCCGCGAGGACACAGATTCAGGCCCGTGCGGGATAGACTTTTTCCCCAGCGATGAAACCGATCGACACGACGGAGGAAGCCGCGACAGGACTCGACCGGCGGAGATTCCTCGCGCTCGCCGGGGCCGCGGCGCTTCTGCCGGCGGCGGGGTTTTCTCTGCCGGCCGCTACAGTCCCGAATTCGAAGCGGCGGATGCTCCAGGTCAACGGGTATGCGACCGACGCGGAGACGCCGCTCGACGCGCTGACGACCTACATCACGCCCAACGACCTCTTCTTCGTGCGGCACCACTGGAACCCGAACTATCAGGACGCCCGGCGCTGGGCCCTGACGTTGGACGGCGAGGTGGAGCGTCCGATGCGGCTGACGCTCGCCGAGTTGAAGAAGATGCCGCGCGCGAGCGCGACCTGCGTGCTCCAGTGCGCGGGCAACGGCCGCGGCCTCTACAAACCGGTGGTGCCGGGTGTGCAATGGAAATACGGCGCCGTCGGCAACGCGCAATGGACGGGTGTGCGCGTCCGGGAGCTGCTGGACCGCGCCGGCGTGAACTCCTCCGCGCGCCACCTGCACGCGTTTGGCGCCGACAAGCCTCCCGGCAAGGTGCCGCCGTTTCACCGGAGCGTCGAGATCGAGAAGGCGCTCGAGGACGGCCTCGTCGCCTGGGAGATGAACGGCGAGCCCCTCGCGCCTCTTCACGGCGCGCCGGCGCGGCTGGTCGTTCCCGGCTGGGCCGGGGACCACTGGATGAAGTGGCTCACGCGCCTCTCGCCGCAGCCGGAGCCCCAGAAGGGCTTCTACATGGAGACCGCCTACAAGTATCCGAAGGAGCCCGGAGCGCCCGGAGTGACGTTCAAGCCCGACGAGATGCGGCCGGTGACGGAGCTCTTCGTCAAGTCGAACATCACGGAGGCGCCCTCCCGCGCGCGGGCGGGCGAGGCGATCGCGGTTCGCGGCTTCGCCTTCTCCGGCGCGAAGGACATCGCGAAGGTGGAAGTCTCCGACGACGGCGGAGCGTCCTGGCGGGCGGCGGCGCTCGACCCGCAGCACGATCCGTACGCATGGCGGCTCTGGTCGTGCCGTTACACGCCGCCGGCCGCGGGCCGGGTCACTCTTCTGGCGCGAGCGACGGACATCCGGGGCGTCGAGCAGCCGAGGGAGGCCGTGTGGAACCAGAGCGGCTATCTCTACAACGGATGGCACTCCGCGCAGATCGAGGTGACCGCGTGAGGCTCCGTCGGGTCGGCGTCTTCCTCGCGTTGTTGCTCGCGCTCCTGGTATGCCTCCCCGGCGGGACGGAAGCCGCTACGAAGAAGAAGAAGAGCGCGAAAGCGAAGGAGACGCCCGTCAACTTCGACAAGAACCTGCCGGTCCTCGGCACGCGCCTGGCGCCGTTGCCGCCCGGGGAAGGCAAGGCCCTGGCCGACCAGGCGTGCGTGCTCTGCCATTCGACCGACATGCTCCGGCAGCAGCGCCTGAACGAGAAGCAGTGGGCGGCGAGCGTGACCAAGATGGTCGGCTGGGGAGCCGAGGTGCCGGAATCGGGGAGAGACGCGTTGATCGCCTACCTCGTAGCGAATTTCGGGCCGGACAACGACCGCTTCGAGCCCGTCGTGACCCGGCCGGTGGGAAGGTAGAGGCCAAGTCGTTTGCCGACGAAATTCTCCCTGTCATCCCGAGCGAAGCGAGGGATCTGCTCTCGTACTTCTCCGATCATTGCGGGGCGATCCCTCGTCGCTTCGCTCCTCGGGATGACAGGAAAGGAAGACGCTCCTCGTGAGAAAGATGTTGCCGGGGAAGCTCGCCGGTTTCCTGATTCTGGCTGCGACCCTGGGCGCGGGGCCGGCGGCTCCGCCTCCCGAGATCCAGCAGGTCGAGCGTGGCCTGCGGCCGGCGGTCCTCCTCCAGGGGGAGAAGACGTGGACGCTCGAGGAACGGATGCGGCTCCACAGGGTGCCTGCCGTCTCGATCGCGGTCTTCGGCCCCGAAGGGATCCTCTGGGCGAAGGCGTACGGTCTCGCCGACGTCGACGCGCTGTCGGCGGCGACCGACGCGACACTCTTCCAGGCGGCTTCGATCAGCAAGTCCGTCTCGGCGATGGCGGCGCTCGCCGAGGTCCACCGGGGCAAGCTCGCGCTCGACAAGAACATCAACGAGTACCTGAAATCCTGGAAGCTCCCGGAAAACGACTGGACGCGAAAGACTCCCGTGACCCTCGCGATGCTCCTCTCCCACACCGGCGGGCTCACGGTTCACGGCTTCCCCGGATACGCCGCGGGCCGCCCGGTCCCGCAGCTTGCGCAGGTCCTGGACGGCGTTCCGCCCGCCAACACGGAGCCGATCCGCGTGGACATCGCGCCGGCGACGGAGTACCGCTACTCCGGAGGCGGCTACACGATCGTGCAGCAGGCGTTGATCGACGTCGAAGGCAAGGCCTATCCGCAGATCCTCGCCGAATCGGTCCTCGTTCCGCTCGGCATGACCGAGAGCACGTACGAGCAGCCTCTGCCTCCCGGGCGGCTCAAGTCGGCGGCGGCCGGGCACGACGCGCAGGGCCGGCCGATCCCGGGCAAGCGGCACACGTATCCCGAGATGGCCGCCGCGGGACTCTGGACGACGCCGTCGGATCTCGCGCGCTTCGCGCTCGGGCTGGAGCGGTCGCTCGCGGGAAAACCCGGAAGCGTGCTGCCGAAGGAGCTCGCGGCGAAGATGCTCACGCCGGTCCTCGACGACTACGGCCTCGGCCTCGGGATCGAGAAGCGCGGCGCGGCGACCTATTTTTCTCACGGCGGCTCGAACGAGGGGTTCCGCTGCCAGATGATCGCGAACAAGGACAAGGGTTACGGCGCGGTCGTCATGACCAACGCGGACGGGGGCGAGGAGATCCTGCCGGAGGTGGTGCGCTCGATCGCCGCCGCCTACAAGTGGGATGGGTACCGCAACGAGCCGGTCGAAGCGGCGAAGCTCGACGCCGCGGCGCTCTCGTCGCGGGCCGGGCGATACCAGCTCTCCTCCGACGAGGTCTTGACGCTCACGCCCAACAAGGAGCGGATGGACGCGCGCGTCACTCTTCAGAAGGGATTCGAGCTCATCCCGATCTCGGCCGACAAGTTCCTTCGCGCCGACGAGGAGGTCGAGTACCGGTTCGCCCGGGACGCTTCGGGCCGCGAGGAGATCGTCATCGCGCCGCAGCAGGGGAAGACGCGAACCGGCAAGCGGATCGCCGACACCGTCCGGGTGCCGGCCGAGGAGCTGGAAGCCGGCAAGTTCGATGCGGCGGCCGCGGGCTACCAGAGGCTCCGCGACGCGAATCCGGCGGACCCGTCGGTGGCCGAGGGGAGGTTGAACGCGCTCGGCTACGCGCTCCTCGGCCGGGACGAGTTCAAGGGCGCCATCGCGATCCTGCTCATGAACACGAAGCTCTATCCGGATTCCGCGAACACGTACGACAGCCTCGCGCGAGGCCCACATGAAGGCGGGCGACCGCAAGCAGGCGATCGCCCTCTACCGCAAGGCCCTCGAGACGCTCCCTCGCGACAAGTCCCCGGAAGGCGTCAAGGAAGGCGTCCGCGCCAGCGCGACCGCGAAGCTCAAGGAGCTGGGCGCCGACAAACCGTAACCCTCTCGGCGTGTCCTGCCGTCGAGACGGCCTCGAACCTCGTGGTGCTCTCGCGTCCCCCGATCGTGCCCATGGCGCCGTAGGGGCGGGCCTTGCGCCCGCCCGCCCCCTGCGGGATGAGCCGAGTCGTCGAGACCGCCGCGCTTCTTGTCGCGCTGTCGCGTCCCCCGATCGTGCCCCGTGCGTGGGCACGGTCGTGGGTGGAGGTGGCGGGGATGAAGGGATTGCCCGTCTCGCCCGCGGTGGCGTAACGGGCAGAGGCGGGCGGCCGCAAGGGCCGCCCCTACGGCACGGGGGCACGGTCGTGGTGGAGGTGGCGTGATGAAGAGATTGCCCGTCCCGCCCGCGATGACGTAACCGGCAGAGGCGGGCGGGCGCAAGGCCCGCCCCTACGGCACGAGGGGCCCGACGAGGGTTAGCGCGAGGTTAGGTCGGCGGTGGCGAGGAACCTGGGCGGGCGGCGGTGCTTGGTGGCCTGCTCGTAGGCGTAGGCGATCTTGATCAGGGTCGGCTCGCTCCAGGCGCGGCCGAAGAACGAGATGCCGACGGGCAGGCCGAAGTCGTAGCCGGCCGGAACGGTGATGTGCGGATATCCGGCGATCGCGGGCATGGTGGAGGAGCCGTTGACGCCATAGTCGCCGTTGACGAGGTCGATCAGCGTCGGCGGGCCGCTCGTCGGAGCCACGAGGGCGTCGAGCTTGAACTTGTCCATCGTCTTGTCGATTCCCTCCTTCTGCGAGAGCTTGAGGTCCTTCTCCAGCGCCTCCCGATAGGCCTTCTCCGTGAGCGGACCCTTCTTCTCGGCCATGACGAAGATCTCCTGGCCGAAGTAGGGCATCTCCCGGTCCTTGTTCTTCTCGTTGAAGGCGATCAGGTCCGCGAGCGAGCGCGCGCGCGAGGACCCGGGGAGGGCGGCGAGATAGGCGTTCAGATCGGCCTTGAACTCGTAGAGCAGAACCTCGAACTCGGTCTTCTCGAACGCGCTGGCGTTCTCGACGTCGGCGGGATCGACGATGACGGCCCCGAGCTTCTTCATGTCGGCGATGGCGGCCTCGACAATGCGGTCCGCGGGCGCGCTCTGCCCGAAGAAGACCTTGCGGGGAACGCCGATGCGCGCTCCCTCGAGCCCCTTCGGGTCGAGGAGCTTCGCGAAGTTCCGGAACGCCTTCGCGGTGCTCTCCTTCGTCGCCGGATCCGCGGGGTCCGTCCCCGAGATCGCGCCGAGGAGGATCGCGGCGTCGGTGACCGCGCGGCACATCGGGCCCGGCGTGTCCTGGCTGTGCGCGATCGGGATGATGCCGGCGCGGCTGGCGAAGCCGACCGTCGGCTTGATGCCGACGAGCGAGCAGTTGTTCGACGGCGAGACGATCGAGCCGTCCGTCTCGGTGCCGATCGACGCCGCGCAAAGGTTCGCCGCCGTCGCGGCCCCGGAGCCGGAGCTCGAGCCGGACGCGTTGCGGTCGAGCGCATAGGGGTTCCGGCACTGCCCGCCGCGCCCACTCCATCCGGAGGTGGAATGCGTCGAGCGGAAGTTCGCCCATTCCGAGAGGTTCGTCTTGCCGAGGATCACGGCCCCCGACTCGCGCAGCATCTTCGCGACGAAGGAATCGGAGGAGGGGATCGATCCCTCGAGCGCAAGCGACCCGGCCGTCGTCGTCATCCGGTCCGCGGTCCCGATGTTGTCCTTGATCAGGATCGGGATGCCGTGGAGCGGCCCCCGCACCCGTCCGGTCTTGCGCTCGGAGTCGAGCTGTTCCGCGATCGCGAGCGCGTCCGGGTTCACCTCGATCACCGAGCGCAGCTCCGGCCCGCGCCGGTCCAGCGCCTCGATGCGGGCCATGTACTTCTCGGTGAGCGACCGGGCGGACTCCTCGCCCGAGACCATCTTCTTCTGCAGATCGAGGATCGTCGCCTCTTCGAGCTCGAAAGGCTCGGCCTTCGCCGCCTGCGCCGCCGGAGGCGGCTCGGACCGGCCCGCGCCTGCCGGGAGCAGTGCCATGACACCACCGGCTCCGGCGTAACGAAAGAGGGTTCTCCGGTCCAGGGCTCCGTTCGTCGTGCTCGCCGCGCGTCTTCTCATCCGTTCCTCCGTTCCGCCGCCGAGGTTCGTAATTGAAGAGATATCACGGACCGACCCCCTCTCCCCCCGGGGGAGCGCGAGGGGTCTCCCCTCGCTTCACTTCAGCGCCGGCCGTGGCCGAAGGCCACGTCTCGCGTAGCGAGCGGCCGGCAGGTTGGGGTGAGGGCGCCGAATGTGCCACGACTGCAATATGTCCCGGGACACTCTTCACCGCGACCGACGCCTCCAGAATCCCCGGATGAACTCGTCCTTCTGCTTGTCGGTCATCTGAAGAAACGACATCAGCTCGTCCTCGCTCAGGAGCGGGACCGCCAGGTCGAGCCACTCCCTGTATTTCGGGTCGAGCCGAAGGATCCGTTCCCGCACCTCCTCGAAGGAGAGGCGGCGCTTCGGCGCGGCGGCGGCCGGTTCCGGCGACGGCGCGGGCCCGTCGCCGGAGCCCTCGAGGCCGATCGCCCGCGCCTTCGGATCCCGGATGGACGGAAAGCGGCCGGCCAGCGTTTCGAGTTCTTCCAGCGCGATGGTGGGTGGGGCGAGAGTCGTCGCGGACTCGTTATCCCTCCCAGATTCGAGCCTTGCCGCATGCGGATCTCGTTGTAGATCCGGAAGACGCGGCAGGCCGCGGAGCAGCTCAAAAGGTGGAAATGTCCGAGCTGACAGGGATCGTCCTTCGACTGTTGGCAGTCCCAGGCGAGGTCGGAGAAGTGCTTTCGGCAGGAGCCCGGCTGGAAGACGTCGCTGTCGGGATCGGCGACGGTCCAGAGCTTGCGCGCTTCGCCTGCCGAGCGCCGGTAGAAGAAATAACGCTTCGCGCCGCTGATTCCCGGCGCGGGTTCCGTGTAAGTCCAGATCTCGAGGTCCCGGAACATGTCGCGGCAGTCTTCCAGCTTCTCGATCGAGCCCGGCTCGCCGTGCGCGATGACCATCATCCCCGCGTCCTCGCGGCGGCCGTCGTACCTCTCGTCGGCGATGCGAAGCAACCCCTCGTAGCGGTTCCGGTATCCCGGGACCGAGCGGGGGAGCGAGGCCGTCCCGCTCGCGGCGTTTCCAGAACTCCTCCTTGAAGATCTCGCGCTCGTGCGGCTGCGAGAGGAGGAGGAAGAAGTCCTCTTCGTCGGGAAGGATGATGGGGCGGACGAAATCCTCGAGCCAGCGGCGCTCTTCGTCGGGCAGGAGGCGGAGGCGCTCGGCGCGCTCCTTCTTCGAGAGCTTCGGGATCGCCGGGGCGGCGGCGACGGCCGTCAGGGCGGCGAAGAAGAGTAGGAACGCGGTGAGAAGTTTGACGTTCATCGAATGTTCCGGTACGTCCCGTGCCCTCACCCCGGCCCTCTCCCGGGGGGAGAGGGGGTTACCAGCCGAAGATCGTCCGCTCGCGGCGGACGTCGGCGCCGCCGCGGAGGGTGCCGGTCTGCGGGTCCACGCCGACCGCCACGACTCCCGTCGGCATGCCGTAGGGAGCGAGCACCTTGAGCTTGTGGCCGCGCTTCTTCAGCTCGTCGAGCGTGGCGGCGGGGACGCGGCTCTCGATTTCGAGGACGCCGGGCTCGCTCTTGTGATCGTCGAAGGAGCTGAAGGGATGGAGGGAGTTGATCCGCGGCGCCTCGATCGCCTCCTGGAGCCCCATCTTGAAGACGAGCAGGTTCAGGAGGACGTTGGCGATCTGCTGGTCCTGGCTGTCGCCGCCGGGCGTGGAGATCGCGAGGAACGGCTTGCCGCCCTTCAGAAGAATCGTCGGCGTCAGCGTCGTGCGCGGACGCTTGCCTCCGGCGAGCACGTTCGGGCTCGCCGGGTCGAGGTCGAAGATCTGCATTCGGTTGGAGAGCGGCACGCCCGTGTCCCCCGCGAGGAAGGCTCCGCCGAGGAGCCAGCCGCTCGACGGCGTCGCGGAGAAGAGGTTCCCGTCGGCGTCCACCGCGTCCACGCAGGTGGTGTCGCCCTTCTCCGCGCGCGGGGCCTCTCCCTGCGAGTGCGGTGAGTAGCGCGCCGCCGGCGCCTTCACGTCCGGGTCGAACGCGAACGGATCGCCGGGACGGTGCTCGAGGAACGCCTCGGGACCGATGAGCCTGCGCCGCGCGGCCGCGTAGTCGGCGGAGAGGAGACCCTTCAACGGCACTCTCACGAAGTCGGGATCGCCGTAGTACGCGTTGCGGTCGTCGTAGGCGAGCTTGATCGCCTCGTGCACGGTGTGGATGTAGTCGGCCGAGTCGCGCCCCATCGCGGCGAGGTCGAGGCCCCCGAGGATGTTGAACGTCTGGAGCAGAACCGGTCCCTGGTCCCACGGGCCCGCCTTATAGATGTCGAAGCCGTGAAACGTGGTCTTGACCGGGTCCTCGATCCGGCCGTGGAAGCCGGCGAGGTCCTCGTAGGCGAGGACGCCCCCCTCCGCGCGGTCGGCGTCGGCGATGCGGCGCGCGATCGGTCCCGTGTAGAACGCGTCGCGCCCGGCCCGGATCGCGCCCTTGCGGTCGCGCGTCTTCGCGAACGCCGCGCGCTCGGCCGCGACGATCTCGCGCAGCGTCTTCGCGAGGTTCGGCTGCCGAAAGATCTCGCCGATTTCGGGAATCCGGCCGTCGGCGTAGTACGTCTTCTTCGACCATTCCCACTTTTCCGTGGCCTTGCGCTCGCGCTCGAGGTAGCCGCGCAGGAACGCGTACATCGGGAAGCCGTCCGCGTACGCGATCGCCGGCGCCATGACGTCTTCGAGGCGCATCGTTCCGTACTCGGCGAGCGCGATCGAAAGCGAATCCATCACGGCCGGGACGGTCGCGGCGAGCGGGCCGTTGGCGTCCACCTTCCCCTTCGCCTGGAAGAGATCGGGCGTCGCGCCCTTCGGCGCCGGCCCCTGCCCGTTGACGACGACGACCTTCTTCGTCTTCGCGTCGTAGATCATCAGCGGACACTCGCCGCCGAACCCGAAATGGGAGATCTCGACGACCGAGGCGGCGAAGACCGCGGCGACTCCCGCGTCCACGGCGTTGCCGCCGCGCTCGAGCATCCGGAGCCCCGCCGCGACGGAGAAGTTCCTCCCGCCCGCGACGATCCCGCGCGCCGCCGTGATCTCCGGCCGCAGCGTCTCCGCGGGCTTGCTCGCCGGCGCCTGCCGGGCGAGGAGGATTGGCGCGGCGAGGAGGACCAGCAGCGCCAGGGAAGGGGTCGTCGGCGTCATGACCGGTCCTCCTCTCGGAAGCGCCGATTCTACGCGGAGGAAGGGAGCGAGCCGGCCGATATACTCCGCGGCGCACGATGCGTCCCGTCCTGCTGGCCGCCCTGCTCGCGCTCGGCTGTGCGTCTCAATCGGCGGCGCCGCCTCCGGCCGCGACCGTGACTCCCGCTGCCGTGAAGTCCGCTCCCACCGAGCCGGTGGAGACGGACGAGTACACGCGGTACGAGCTCCTCGCGCCCGAGACGGCGCAGTTCCGCATCCTCTACGAGGTGACGGCGATCTCTCCCGGGGCGACGGTCTTCTTCAACCCGATCCGGAAGGGGAGCGAGGCGAGCGGCGAGCGCGTCACCGACCGGATGACGGGGGAGGCGCTGCGGTTCGAGGTCGTCTCGGGAGAAGAGGCGCGCCGGACCGGGCTCGCGGACGCCGATCCCGGCTCCGACTACATCCGCATTCATCTGCCGCGTCCCGTGCCCTCCGACGGCGGACAGGTGCGGCTCCTGATCGAGAAGACTTACAAGGACGGCAAGAGCTACTTCCGCGAAGGAGAGACGATCGTCTTTTCGCGGTCCCTCGGCATCAAGCGCAACAGCGTCGTCCTCCCGGCGGGTTACGAGCTGACCGGCTGTAACGTCCCCTCGCAGGTCCTGTCGGAGCCGGACGGGCGCATCAAGATCGCCTTCTGGAACGCGGGGCCGGACGCCGCGCCGTTGAAGATGACAGCGAGGAAGCTCGCGCCATGAGAGGCCGATTGTTCTTTGCCGGCGTCCTCTTCGCCGCCGTGGCTGCGGCCGCTGCCGCGCAGGAGAGCCGCGACAACCGTCTGACCGAGCGGGCGCACCAGGACCGCGACATCGTCTACTTCCTGCAGCAGCCCCAGACCCACTCCTTCGACCTGTACCACGACTACACGGAGTCGCGGCCGGGCGTGGACAAGTACGTCAACGTCGTCCGGAAGGGGAGCCGGGCCTCGAAGCCCTCGGCGAAGATCCTCGACACCGGCGAGACGCTGAAAGTCGAGACGCTGCGCGGCGAAGAGATCACGCGCGCGAAGATCGACATCGGCGAGCCGGTGCAGCCGGACTCGGAGGCGGTCGTCATCCGTTTTCCCGCCGTGCAGCAGGGCCGCTCCGTCCGCCTGCGCATCTCCGAGACGTACACGGACGAGAAGAGCTACCGTTTGGAAGGGGAGGAGCTCGTCTTCGACCGGACCTTCGGCCGCGCTCGCAACGCCGTCGTCCTCCCCGCGGGCTGGTTCCTGACCGCCAGCGCCATCCCGGCGACCGTCTCGCAACTGCCCGACGGCCGTATCCGCCTCGACTTCGTCAATCCCCGCCCCGACGAAATCGCCGTCCTGATCAAAGCGAAGCAGACGGCCTCCCCCTCTCCCCCGGGAGAGGGAAGGGGTGAGGGCGTAACCGACGCCACCGATGCAATACACCAACCTCGGCACGACCGGCTTGAAAGTCTCGCGAATCTGCCTCGGGATGATGACCTACGGCACGTCGAAGTGGCGGCCCTGGGTGCTCGACGAGGAGGCGAGCCGCCCCTTCGTCCGCCGCGCCCTCGAGCTCGGCATCACCTTCTTCGACACGGCCGACATGTACTCCGACGGCGCGAGCGAAGAGGTCCTCGGCCGCGCGATCCGCGACTTCGCCCGCCGGGAGGACGTCGTCATCGGCACGAAGGTCTTCAACCCGATGGGGCCGGGCCCCAACGACCGCGGCCTCTCGCGCAAGCACGTCTTCGACGCGATCGACGCGTCCCTGAAACGCCTCGGCATGGACCACGTGGACCTCTACCAGATCCACCGCTACGACCCCGAGACGCCGATCGAGGAGACGCTCGAGGCGTTGAACGACGTCGTCCGCGCGGGCAAGGCGCGTTACATCGGCGCCTCCAGCATGTTCGCCTGGCAGTTCGCGCAGGCGCTCGCGATCTCCGACCGGCGAGGCTTCGCGCGTTTCGTCTCGATGCAGAACCACTACAACCTCGCCTACCGCGAGGAGGAGCGGGAGATGATGCCGCTCTGCCGCGCCGAGGGGATCGGCGTCCTTCCGTGGAGCCCGCTCGCGCGCGGCCTGCTCGCCGGGACCCGCCGCGCCGGCCTGGAAGGCGACACGTCCCGCGCGAAGAGCGACGACTATGCCCGGATGCTCTACGAGGACTCCGACCTCCGGGTCGCCGACCGCGTCGTCGAAACATCCCGCCGCCGCGGAGTCTCGCCGGCGAGCGTCGCGCTCGCGTGGCTCCTCTCGCGGCCCGGCGTCACCGCCCCCATCGTCGGCGCCAGCCGCCTCGAGCACCTGGACGACGCCGTCGCCGCCCTGGACCTCTCTCTCACCACCGAGGAATGCCGCTCCCTCGAGGAGCCCTACCGCCCCCACGCCGTCCGCGGTCATTCGTAGCTTCCCCCTCTCCCCCCGGGAGCGGGGGGGCCGGGGGGTCTCCCCCCGCTTACTTCAGCGTCGGCCGCGACCGAAGGTCGCATCTCGCGGAGCGAGCGGCCGACGGGGTGAGGGCGCTCGACTCGCCGACATTCCGTCGGGCGCCGCGAACCTCTCGTCGCCTCCTGCGTATCAGCATGCAGGAAGTGGAGGTTCCCCATGAGCGCTCATCCGAGAACCGCGTCTCTTTCCTTTGCCGTCCTCCTGGCGGCCGCGAGCGCCGCGCAAGCCGCTGACGTCAAAGAGGTTCACCGGACGATCGCCCTCGATCGGGATGGGCGGCTCACTGTCAATACGTTCAAGGGAACGGTGACGGTCACGACCTGGGACAAGCCGGAGGTTCGCGTGGACGCGCGCATCGAGCCGGACGGCGATGACCGCGAGGACCGCGAGAAAGTGCAGTGGACCGAGGTCCGGATCTCGGGAGGAGGCGGCTCGGTCGAGATCAAGTCCGACTATGACGAGGTCAAGCATCACGACCACCACGGCTTCCTCGGCCTCTTCGACTACGAGTCCGGCTCCCTCCCGTTCGTGCGCTACGCGATCCAGATGCCGGCCACGGCGCGGCTCGAGATCGAGGATCACAAATCGGGCATCAACGTCTCCAACTTGAAGGCCGACCTGAAGCTCCACACATACAAGGGGACCGCGAGGGTGGCGAACCTGGACGGCGCCGCGCGCGTGGACACATACAAGGGGGACGTGCGCGTGGAGTTTGCGCGGTTCGCGCACGCCAGCCGGTTCGAGACGCACAAGGGGGAGATCGACGTGAGGCTCCCGAAGGACAGCCGATTCGAGCTCGACGCCGACGCGGGCCGCCACGGCGACATCGAGTCGGACTTCGCGATGATGACGCACGCGAGCCGTTCTCACGGCGCGCGGGCCCAGGGCGCCGTCAACGGCGGCGGCCCGGACCTGCGCATGACGACCTACAAGGGGACCCTGCGGATCCGGGCGAGTTGAGTCGGGGGGCCGCCGGGCCTGCGGTCGTCATTGGTGCCGTTGGCGGGTCTTGCCCTCCCGCCTCCCGTCGTACTGTCATCCTGAGCGAAGCGAAGGATCTGCTCTCTTTCCGGCGGGGCAGATTCTTCGTCGCTGCGCTCCTCAGAATGACAGCACACTTCCCGCGGCTCGTCCCTCAGGATCTCGGACTCCAGGTACTTCCGGCACTCATCCTGAGCTAGCCTAGCTTCCGCAGTGTCTTTGCCGTATCCGAAAGTGACGCCCCTCGAGGCGCCCGGCCGGTGGCGGGCGCTCGCCCTGCTCGCTCTCGCGGAGCTTCTCGGGATGTCTCTCTGGTTCTCGGCGTCGGCGTCGGTCCCGGCGATCAAGGCGGAGTGGGCGCTGACCGACTCGACCGCGGCCTGGCTGACGCTCGCCGTGCAGCTCGGCTTCGTGGCGGGGACGCTCGTCTCCGCGGCGGCGAACCTGCCGGACGTGATGAACACGCGGCGTCTCTTCGCGGTCTCGGCGCTGCTCGGCGCGCTTGCCAACGCGGCCTTCGGCCTCTTCGCGCGCGGGACGTCCGCGGGGATTCCCCTGCGCTTCGCGACGGGGTTCTTTCTCGCCGGCGTCTATCCGCCCGGCATGAAGATCATGGCGACCTGGTTCCGGCGGGGGCGCGGCATGGCGCTCGGCGTGCTCGTCGGGGCCCTGACGCTCGGCAAGGCCTCTCCCTATCTCGTCAACGCGCTCGGAGGCTCGGCCTGGAGAGGCCACGTCCTCTTCGTGTCGGCCCTCGCGGTGGCCGGCGGGCTCATCGTCCTCCTCTTCGTGGGCGACGGTCCGTATTCGACCGGCACGGCGCCCTTCGACATCCGCCAGCTGGGTCAGGTCTTTCGCAACCGGGGAGTGCGGCTGGCGAATTTCGGCTACCTCGGCCACATGTGGGAGCTGTACGCGATGTGGACGTGGGCGCCGGTGATGATCCGCGCGAGCCTGGCCGCCCGCGGAGAGCCTCCGTCCCTGGCGGAGGCCGGATCGTTCCTCGTTCTCGGGGCCGGGGCCGCCGGCTGCGTCGCGGCGGGGCTCGCGGCGGACCGGATCGGGCGGACGGCGGTCGCCTCGGCGGCGCTCGCCGTGAGCGGCGCCTGCTGCGTCGCCGTCGGGTTTCTCTTCGACTCGAGCCCGAACCTCCTTCTGGCCGTCGCGACGGTGTGGGGCGCGGCCGTCGTCGCGGACTCGGCGCAGTTCTCCGCCTGCGTGACGGAGCTGGGCGATCCGCGATACCTCGGCACCGCCCTGACCGTGCAGACCTGTCTCGGTTTCCTGCTGACCACGTTGTCCATCCGGCTCATGCCGGTCCTGGTCGAGAGAGTCGGATGGCGCTACGCCTTCGCCTTCCTGGCGCCGGGTCCCGTCTTCGGAGTCATATCGATGCTGCGCCTGCGCGCTCTCCCGGAAGCCCGGAAGATCGCCCAGGGCCGGCGGTAGGCGCCGTCGTCTCTATCGTGCTGATCGTGCCCCGTCCTAGCGTGCCGTAGGGGCGGGCCTTGCGCCCGCCCGCCCCTACCGATGGGCCGTGTCGTCGAGAGCCGCCGCGAACATCCGTAATGCCGTCGCGTCCAACGATCGGTGCTCTGCGAGGGTGCGATCGTGGGAGGGATACCGTAACGGCGAGCGTGTCCGTCTCGGACGCTGCGGCGTGACCGGGAGAGGCGGGCGGCCGCAAGGGCCGCCCCTACGGCGCGAGGCGAGGGCACGACCGGGGAGAGAGGCACGCGCGGATAGACTCCATCGGTCCATGATTCCGATCGCGGACATCCGGGCGGCGGCGGCTCGCATCGCGGGGAAGGTGCACCGCACGCCGCTCGTCTCGGCGGAGCAGCTCGGGGAGCGCGCGGGGGTGCGGCTCTACTTGAAGTGCGAGAGCTTCCAGAAGACCGGCTCGTTCAAGCCGCGCGGCGCGTTGAACAAGGTGCTGTCGCTCTCGGACGCGGAGAAGGCGCGCGGCCTCGTCACCGTCTCCGCGGGCAACCACGCGCAGGCCGTGGCGTGGGCGGCGCGGATCGCGGGAGCTTCCTGCGCCGTCGTCATGCCGTCGAGCGCGCCGCGCTCCAAGATGGACGCGGTCCGGGGATACGGCGCGGAGGTCATCGAGCACGGCGACCGGACGACGCTCTTCGACAGGCTGAACGAGGTCCGGGAAGCCCGCGGGCTGACGTTCGTCCATCCCTTCGACGACCCGGTCGTCCTCGCGGGCGCGGGCACGACGGGGCTGGAGATCCTGGAGGACCTGCCGGAGGCGGACGTCGTCGTGGTCCCGGTCGGCGGCGGCGGGCTTCTGGGCGGCGTCGCCTCGGCCGTCAAGCAGATCCGGCCGGGAGCGCGGGTCGTGGCGGTCGAGCTGGCCGAGGGGCCGGGGCTCGCTCCGGCGCTCGCCGCCGGAAAACCCGTTCCCGCGCCGCGCCCCTCCGATACGCTCGCCGACGGGATGACCCCTCCGTTCGTGGGAGCGCTGCCGCTCGAGATCGCGCGCGAAGCCGTGGATGAGATCGTGTCGGTCACGGAAAGCGAGATCATCGAGGCGATGAAGCTCCTGATGACGCGCGCGAAGCTCTACGTCGAGGGCTCCGGCGCCGCCGCGACGGCCGCCCTCCTCTTCGGCAAGATAAAGACTTCTCCCGGAGCGCGGGTCGTCGCGATCGTCTCCGGAGGCAACGTGGATCTCGAGCGCGTCGCCTCGGTCCTCCTTCCGCGGCCGTCATGAGAAGCCCGGACGAGACGGCCGTCGAGGCCGCGAACCTCGCCTTCTACCGCGCCCTGGAAGCGCGCGATCTCTCGTCGATGGAGCTGGTGTGGCTGCACGAGGAGTCGGCCAGTTGCGTGCACCCGGGATGGCACCGGCTGGACGGCTGGTCCGAGGTCCGCCGCTCCTGGGAGAACATCTTCGCCAACGCCCGCCCCTGGTCCGTGGCGTGCGAGGAGGTGCGGATCCAGATCCGCGGGGACGTGGCCTGGGTCACGTGCGTCGAGCTCCTGACCGCGTTCGGATCGGACCCGGAGGAAGGCGTCGCGCGCATGCAGGCGACCAACATCTTCGCCCGCTCGGACGGCCGGTGGGGGCTCCTGCATCACCACTCGTCTCCCTCTTCCACCGACTCGGGCGAGGTGGAGGAGACGGTGAATTAGAGGACGGATTGGTGATTTGTGATTGAGAGCGCAAGAGCCCGGCATACGACCAAAGTCGTAGAGAGGTACTCGACGGTCTCTCCGGCCAGCAACAGCCATCGGCATGGGAAGCGAATTTGCTTGACCGACCCTCCGGGCGGCGAAATAATCCCGGCCGATCCACAAAGGTCGCGTGCAGATCTGTATTTCCGTCGGTGGTATTCGAGTGCCGGAATCCCAGGTGTCGGCAGCCCCGTGGAAACCGCTCTTTCGTTTTCAATGGCCTGATTCGGTATTCGCAGTCGAGTGGGAGCAGCTTCAATTCGTTTAGGAGGAGGGGAAAATGAAAAGGCTCGTCAATCGCGTCGGCTCGTTGTCTCGTGTTCGGCTCCTCGTGTTGGGATTCTCATTCCTGCTGGCCGCGCTGGCCCTGGCTGCCGCGTCGGCAACCTGGACGCAGGACGGCCAGGCGTCGGGCTCGGGAGGCGACGGGCAGGCCGTCGAGCAGAAGACGGCACAGGCCGCCGGAGCCGAGACGAAGGACGAGAAGTTCGCGCCCGATACGGATACCGCCGGACGCGCTCTCGAGGGCCTTCGACTACGAGACCTACCTGAAGAGAGAAAAGACCGGCGAGTTTCCTTCACAGGCCGGGCCGGTTATCCAGCCGGGTGGCCGGACTCCCGAACGCTCAGCAACCTCCTGATCAACAACAACAACGGCGCAAGCGGCACCGGCAATTTCACGCAGAGCGAGTCTTCCATCCTGGCGTTCGGCAACAACGTGGTTGTCGCGTTCAACGACTCCGGCTCGTACAACGGCGTGAACAATAAGTTCACCGGCTGGTCCTATTCGACCGACGGCGGCAACACCTTCACCGACGGCGGCCAGTTGCCGACGAGCACGATCGGCGACGCGGGCGACCCGACGCTGGCGCGCGACGCGACGACCGGGCGCATCTATCTTTCAACATTGGGGTTCGCTGCCCCCGAGACGATCCAGGTATTCCACTCGGACGACGGCGGCCTCACCTGGTCGGCGCCGGTCAACGGGACGCCCGGCGGGAACAGCGAGGACAAGTCATGGATCGCCGTGGACAACGCCCCGGGAGCGGGCAACGGAAACGTCTACCTGATTTCCCGCAACTTCAGCTCCGGCAACGGCATCTACATGTACCGCTCGACGGACAACGGCAACACATTTGGTCCCACCGGCGGCACGCTCATCGTCTCCGGCAGCCAGGGGGGCTTCGTCGCCGTCGGTCCGAGTCACGAGGTCTACGCGTTCTGGTATGCCGGCACGACCCTGCAGGTCCGCAAGTCGACCGACCTGGGCCTGACCTACGGCGCCCCGGTGACCGTGGCTTCGGGGCTGATCGGCGGAACCAACGGTGACCTCGGGCTGACCGGCCTCAGACAGGGAACGGGCACTTTCTCGGCGTTCCGCAGCAGCGAGTTCCCGCACGCCGTCGTCAATCCGGCCAACGGGAACATCTATGTCACCTACAACAACAAGGGAGCGGGCACGGACAAGGCGGACGTGTTCGTGGTCTTCTCCTCGACCGGAGGAGCCTCGTGGAGCGCCCCGATCAAGGTCAACGACGACGCGACCACGACCGACCAGTGGCAGCCGACCATTACCATTACGCCGGACGGCAGCACGCTCGGGGTCTTCTACTACAGCCGTCAGGAAGATCCCGCCAGTAACAATTCGTTCAAGTACTACGGCCGCGTCGCCGACCTCACCGGCGGGACCCCGTCGTTTGCTCCGAGCTTCGCGGTCAGCGACACGGCGTCGCTGCCGGAGTTCGGCCGCGACACCGTCGTCAACAGCGTCTACATGGGCGATTACAACACGGCCTATGCGACGGGGGGCGCCATTCACGTCGCGTGGTCCGACAACCGGGACGACCTGGCCGGAGGCGCGCCGCGGAAAGACCCGAACATGTACTACGCGAACGTCAGCCTCACGCTGCACGTGACGACCACCGTGCCGGCTGTCGGGAGCATCGTCGGCCCCGTCGCGCCGACGGTTTTCACGGTCAACGTCTCCGAGCCGGTAAACCCGGCGACGCTCAATGCCAGTGACTTCACCGTCAACGGCATCGCGGCGTCCAGCGTTTCGTACACGGCCGGCACCACGACGATGACCTTCACTTTCGCGTCAACCCCGGTGACGGCGCAGGGCCTGCAGACGATGCACGTCGCCGCGGGCGCCTTCGCGAGCGCGGCCGCGGGAGACCCCGTTGCGGAATTCACCGGCACGTTCCGGTACGACGTCCTGACGCTCCAGGTGATTTCGACGGCGCCGCCGTTCCCCGGAGGCGTCTTCACCCTGCCGAGCCCCTTCACATACGACGTCAACTTCAATGAGCCGGTCGATCCGGCCTCGGTTTCGACGGGCGACCTGATACTGACCGGCATCACGGGCAGCTCGGTGACGGGAGCCACCGTTCTCCCCGGGAAATATGACGGTCCGTTTCACGCTCAGTGTGCCCAATGAAGGGACACTGACGGCCAGCATCAGCGCCGGCGCCATCACCGACCAGTTCGGAAACCCGGGGGCGGCTTTCTCGGCGAATTACGTCGTGGACATCGGCACGGTGCCTTACCCGACGCCGCTTCTGGCCAAGCTCCCGCTGGGCTCCATGATCTACGACCCCAGCGTCTCGGGCACGATCTCGCCCGCGGGAGACACCGACAGCTTCACGCTCGCCGTCGATCCCGGCCAGACCCTCACGGTGCTCGTGACTCCGACCTCGGCCACGCTGCAGCCGACCGTCACGCTCACGGATCCGTCCAGCGCTGTCATTGGCAGCGCCACCGCGGGGGCTCGCGGGCCAGAACGCCCTGCTCCAGACGGTGCCCGCGGCCACGGCCGGCACCTATACGATGACCGTGGGCGGGGCGGGCGGCACAACCGGCAACTACACGGTGCAGGTGATCCTGAACGCCGCCCTGGAGATGGAAGGAACTCTGCCCGGGGTCAGCAACGATACCCTGGCCACGGCGCAGGACATCAGCTCCTCGTTTATCAACCTGCACACGTCCGTGGGGGACGCGCAGCGCGGGGCTGTGACGGGTGCCATCACGGGCGCCGGCTACTCCGGCGCAGCGGTGCCGTTCACATTCGAGGACATCAGCACGACCGGCACCGTCATCGCGGGGCTCACGAACCAGGACGACACGGCCGTGTCGATCCCGATCGGCTTCACCTTCCCGCTCTATGGAGTGAACAACACGACCGTTTTCGTAGCAGCAACGGCCTGATGACCTTCGGGACCGGCAACACCGGCTTCACCAACGCCGACCTGACGACGACGCCGGCCCAGGCCGCGATTGCTCCGTTCTGGGATGACCTGCACACCGGCGGCGGCGTGGCAGGGTCCAACGTCTTCTTCCAGGTCATCGGCGCCGGGTCGAGCCAGCACCTGACCGTTCAGTGGAACAATGTCAGGTTCTTCAGCGGTGGCACCGCCGGCGACACGATCACGTTCCAGGCTCAGCTCTACGTCGACGGCCGGATCCAGTACAACTACCAGGATCTCGTTTCCGGCACGGCGGCGGGCAACAATGGCGCGAGCGCGACGGTCGGCATCAAGGCGTCCGGCACGCAGGGACCCAACCGCCTGTTGCTGGCTTTCAACAACGGTCCGAACGCTTTCGTCGGCACCGGCCAGAGCACGCTGATCTCGCCGCCCAACCCGGCGCCGGATTACTACTGCTTTCGCTCGCCGCGGGCGACGTCACGACGCTGGCGCTGAAGGCTCTGCCCTCGGGCACGATGACCCTGGAGCTGCGCGATTCGGCTGACGTGGTCGTCGCCACCGGTGTGGGCGGGTCCACCAACCTGGACATGGTCATCAACAATTTCACGGCCGCCGCTGCCG
Organism: uncultured Acidobacteriota bacterium; assembly: GCA_963782815.1. Lineage (GTDB taxonomy): Bacteria > Acidobacteriota > Thermoanaerobaculia > UBA5066 > Gp7-AA6 > JAWOLE01. Next base: position 168,567 of record CAWALG010000027.1, read on the forward strand.
GGACCTACTACGCCCGAGTGACGGCCACCACGAACGTGCCGTACAACCTGGTGGTCACGCGGAATGCCGCGTTTGACACCGAGGCCAACGACACGTTCGCGACATCCCAGCCGATCGGCGGCAACAAGGGCGTGCTGGGAGACATCGCTCTGGGAGGCATTTACCAGGCCGCCGCAATCGCGCCAACGTTCGAGGACATCAGCTCGACCGGCACGGTCATCGCGGGGCTCACAGGCCAGGACGACGCGTCCGTGTCGATCCCGATCGGCTTCACCTTCCCGTTCTACGGAACGAGCAACACGACGGTCTTCGTGAGCAGCAACGGCCTGCTGACGTTCGGGGGCGGCGACTCCTCGTTCACAAACGCCGACCTGACGACGTCGCCGAGCCTGGCCGGGATTGCTCCGTTCTGGGACGACATGCATACCGCCGGCGGGCTGCCGGGGTCCAACGTGTTCTTCCAGGTCCTGGGCTCCGGGCCAAGCCAGCACGTGACCATCCAGTGGAACCAGGTCAGGTTCTTCAGCGGGGGCACCGCCGGCGACACGCTCACGCTCGAAGCTCAGCTCTACGCCGACGGCCGGATCCAGTTCAACTATCAGGATCTGGCTTCCGGCACGGCCGCGGGCAACAATGGCGCGAGCGCTACGGTCGGCATCAAGGCGGCCGGCGCGCAGGGGCCCAACCGCCTGCTGCTGGCTTTCAACAACGGTCCCAATGCTTTCGTCGGCACCGGCAAGAGCACGCTGATCAGCCTGCCGCCGACCGACGATTGGTACACTTACACACTCGTCCCTGGCAAGACGGCGATAATCACTGAAACCAGCACCCCGGCCGACGGACCGGGCGAGTTCGTCAATACACTGAACCCGCACATCGAGCTCTGGAGCCCGGCAAACGTTCTGATCGCGAGCGGCACACCGCTGGCCGACGGACGGAACGAGTCCATCGTGGCCACGGGCCTGGCCCCGGGTAACTATGCGATACGGGTCACGGGCGAAGGCGGCACGACCGGAGAGTATTTCGTCGCGGGCAAGAGCCTGCGGCTCTTGAGCGGCCTCTCCCCGGCGATGGTCTGGGTCGGGCTGGCCAACAGCGACGACGTCGGGGTCAAGTTCGATCTGCTCGCGAACGTGAAGGTCAACGGAACTCAGGTGGGCACCGGGCATCTGGACAGCGTCGCGGGCGGCTCGAGCGGGTTCAACAATGCGAAGCTGGACACGATCCCGCTCACGCTCTCGAGCTTCGTGGAGGTCGTCTCCGGCGACACGCTGGCGATCGAGGTTTTCGCGCGCAACGCGTGCGTCGGGAGCGGGCACAACTCGGGCAGGGCGCGGCTCTGGTACAACGGCAAGCTGATAGACACCGGGTCGACCCGTGACGCGGGAACCCGGTTCGACGCAACGATCGACGGAATCAACGCCAATTGGTTCCTGCGCACGGGCAACGCTTTGAGCATGACGGCCGGCACGGCGAAGGCATCGGTGGACGTCCAGGCCGGTGCGAAGTGCAGCCCGTTCGTCTCCTTCGGGACCTGGACCACGACGATTCCGTAAAGACGCGCTTCTCGACTCGCCCGGCGGATGACCTCCGCCGGGCGAGTTTTTTTCGCCGAAGACGAAAGCGGAGCGGCCGCGGGGCGCGAAGTGTTGGACTAAAGTACAGGAGTCGAGCGTCCTCCAGCCTTCCTGACAACTGGTAGCTGGTAGTCCACGTATAATTTGCGTTCATCCTCTGGAGACTTGACGTGAAAAAACGACGCCACTGGATTCTCTCTGCGCTGAGTGTCTTGCTTCTTCTGTCCGTGGTCTCCACGCCCGCGAGCAGGGCCCAGGCGGCGAGGATCACCAGAGGCGTGCTTCTCCTTCCGGTGAGGCTCCTGTCGTCGCCTCCGGGAGCCCCCGTGCAGGGCGATGCTCCGTTCGCCTCTCGACGGCCGCCGCAAAACCGGCGGGCAACGGCGTGATCGTCGGCGCGTCGTATTACAACGACACCTCGCCGCCGCTTGCGCGACATGAAGCCGGTCGCCCATGGAGCCGCTCGGCGGCGAGCGCGAGGCAAATGAAAACCCGAAAGTCCCGTCCAATCACAAGGACAGCCCCGATGAAGTCGTCCAGGACCAGCACGTCTCCGCGCCGAGCATCCCCGCTCCCATACTGAACTTCGACGGCATCCCGTTCCCGGGCGTGGTGTGCAACTGCGCGCCGCCCGACACCGACGGCGAGGTGGGCCTGACGCAGTACGTTCAGATCGTCAACGAGGGCTACCAGGTCTTCAACAAGACGACGGGGGCCTCGGTGCTCGGGCCCGTCGGCATCTCCTCGATCTGGGGCGGCTTCGGCGGCGTTTGCGAGACCGCCGGCCATGGCGACCCGATCGTCCTCTACGACCAGCTCGCCAACCGCTGGCTCATCAGCCAGTTCGCCGGCTCCCCCCCGACCGACGAGTGCATCGCCATCTCCACGACGAGCGATGCCACCGGCTCCTACAATCGGTACGGCTTTCACCTGGGCACGAACTTCTTCGACTATCCACACATAGCCGTCTGGCCCGACGCCTATTACATGAGCGACAACGTGTTCAACTCGTCGGGCACGGCCTTCCTCGGCCCGCAGCCGTTCGCCTTCGACCGGGCGAAGATGCTCGCCGGCCTTCCGGCCACGTTCGTCAGTCCTGGCATCACCGGCGGGCCCGCCGAGAATCCCTATCACCCCGCCGACCTCGACGGTTCAACGCTGCCGCCGGCGAACGCCCCGGCGACGTTCGTGGAATGGCCCGGCGGGGGGACCTACAAGGTCTTCCACTTCCATGCCGACTTCGCCGTCCCCGGCAACACGACGTTCACTCTCTTCGCCAGCCCGGCCGCCGCGGGATTCACGGAGCTCTGTCCCTCGACGCGAAGCTGCATACCCCAGCTCGGCTCCGCCGACGGCCTGGACGGCCTCGGCGACCGGTTCATGCACCGGCTGGCCTACCGCAATTTCGGCGCCTTCGAGTCGGTTGTCGGCAATTTCAGCGTCAGCTCGGGCGGAGTGTCGGGGATCCGCTGGTTCGAGCTGCGCAACGTCACCGCCGGTCCGGTGACGGTCTTCCAGCAGAGCACCTATCAGCCCGACGCCACCTGGCGCTGGATGGGCAGCGCGGCGCAGGACAAGCTGGGCAATCTGGCCATCGGCTTCAGCGCCTCGAGCGCCACCATCTTCCCGCAGATCCGCTACGCGGGACGCCTGTCGAGCGATCCCATCAACACTCTCGGCGCAGGGGGAAGCCCATCTGTTCGACGGCACGGGCAGCCAGACGGGCACCGGCAACCGCTGGGGCGACTACAGCGCCCTGACAGTCGATCCGGTGGACGACTGCACCTTCTGGTACACCCAGGAGTACTACGCGACGACGAGCCAGTTCAACTGGCGCACGCGCATCGGGAGCTTCAAGTTCGCCAACTGCACCGCGACTCCGACACCGGTGGTCGTGGCCAACGGCGCGACGATCACGGCCGAGAGCTGCGCGCCTCCAAACAGCGTCATCGACCCCAACGAGACGGTCACGGTCAGCTTCTGTCTCCAGAATATCGGCACCGCAGCGACGACGAATCTCGTCGGCACGCTGCAGAACACCGGCGGGGTAACGGGGGCGGGCGGGCCGCAGACCTATGGCGCGATCGCGCCAGGCGCGACGGTTTGCATGCCGTTTACGTTCACCGCGACCGGGGCCTGCGGCGGCGCCCTCACGGCGACGATTCACCTCCAGGACGGCGCGAGCGATCTCGGCAACGCCACCTACACATTTACGCTCGGCGCGCTGAACACGGTTACCGCGTTCTCCCAGAGCTTCGACGGCGTGGTGGCGCCGGCGCTGCCCGCCGGATGGACGACGGTCGCCAGCGGGGTCGAGTCTCCGTGGGTGACGTCCACGACGACCCCTGTCAGCGCGCCCAACGACGGCTTCGCGCCGGACCCGGACAATGTCGGCCTCACGGAGCTTTCCTCTCCGGTCATCGCGCTGCCGGCCGGCTCCTTCCAGTTGACCTTCAAGAACAACTACAACACGGAGGCACCTACGACGGCATGGTGCTGGAGATCAGCATCGCCGGCGGGGCCTTCCAGGACATTCTCGCCGCGGGCGGCAGCTTCGTGTCCGGCGGCTACAACAGCACCATCGCTACCGGCGTATCAGCAATCCGCTCGCCGGACGGGCGGCCTGGACCGGCAACTCCGGCGGCTACATCACCACGACGGCGAACCTGCCGGCCGCGGCCGGCGGGCAGAACATCCAGTTGAAGTGGCGCATGGGGAGCGACGATAGCGTCAGCGCGACGGGTGTGCGGATCGACGACGTCTCGATCAGTAACTCCTCCTACGTCTGTTGCTCGGGGACGACGACGGTGACGCCAACCGGGACGCTAACGAGCACGCCGACGAGCACGCCGACCAGCACACGGACGAACACCCCGACCAGCACGCCGACGCTGACCGTCACGCCGACGGCCACGCCGACCAATACTCCGACGAACACGCGCACTCCGACGAACACACGCACACCCACGAACACGCGCACACCCGACGAACACGCGCACACCGACGAACACGCGGACGAGTACGCCGACCAGGACGCCGACTCGCACGCCGACGAATACGCCGACGAGGACTCCCACGAGGACGCCGACCAACACGCCGACAAACGCGTCGACGAACACGCCGACCAACACCCCGACCAGCACGCCGACAAACACTCCGACGAATACCCCAACGCAGCACACCGACAAACACTCCGACGAACGCGCCGACCAATACTCCGACGAACACCCCGAGCAGCACACCGACCAACACGCCGACGAACGCGCCGACAAACACTCCGACCAACACCACGACCAGCACGCCGACCAACACGCCGACAATCGTTCCGACGAGCACGCCGACGAACACTCCGACGGGGACGCCGACGAACACGCCGACTCCCGGCGTTTCCGGGATCGCCTTCGTCAAGAACGTCGGCACGGCGAGCCACGGAACGGGCTTCTTCAGCAGCCTTCAGATCGCGGTGCCCCCCGCCGGAGTGGCCGCCGGCGACAGCATCCTCATCTCGATCTTCGCGGGCTCGAGCACCGTCACGTTCGCGTGCTCCGACAGCAAGTCGAACGCTTACAGTCAGAACGTGGCGGCCGGGGGCGGCGGCATCCCGAGGTCCGCGATCGTGTCGGCGCACAACGTGGCCGCGCTCGTGTCCGGCGACACGATCACCTGCACGTTCGCCACTTCGAGCACCGGGAGCGGGATGAGCGTCAACGAGTTTTCCGGGCTCTCTCCGGTTCCGCTGGACGGAACGGCCTCGGCGAGCGGCACCAACTCGGCTCCCAACAGCGGGCTGACGCTCTCCACGACTCAGACCAACGAGCTGGTCTTCGGCTTCGTCCACTCCATCGCGTTCGCGCCGGCGACTTCGGGCAGCAACCCGCTCGAGGTGTACGCCGATCCGCCCAACTCCGACCCGTACCACTCCGCCGGGCAATTTGGCTCCGTGTGGCCGGTCTACCGTATCGTGAGCACGATCCGGCAATACCAGGCCAACGGCACGGGCGGCGGCACCGGCGGGTGGAGGGCGATGGTCGCCACCTACAAGGGAGCCTTCTAGCGCCAGCCCTATCGGCGAGAAACACGACGGAAGACGTCACCTTCGGCGCCGTCGCGGACTGCCTCGCGAACCTCACGATTGCTCCCGGATCAAGCGGTGAGGCGCGGCGGAGCCGCGCCAGCGGCCCGCGAATACTACGACGAAAGTCGAAGAGGTCTTCCAGCGGCTTCCTCGCCGCGTTTCTCGCGGCCCGGAGTTTCCTTGACAACCGTGTGGCCCGCGTATATTTTTCGGGCAATTCTTTGGAGGTTCGCGATGAAAAGGCGTATTACGTGGATTCGTCTCCGCGCTTGCCGTCTCGCTTCTCCTGGTCCTGGTCTTCGTGCCTTCGAGCAGGGCGCAGGTCGTCCGAATCTCGAAGGGCGCGCTGCTCGCTTCCAAAGGCGCTCCTGTCTCTGCCTCCAAGAGCTCTCGGCAGCGCCATGCTGCGCTCGCCATCTGGCGGCCGCCGTAAAACCGCCGGGCAACGGCGTCATCGTCGGCGCCTCGTATCACAACGACATGTCGCCGCCGCTGCGCGACATGCCAGCCCGTGCCGGTCGAGCTTCTTCCCGAGCGCGAAGCAAACAAGAACCCGAAGAATACCGGTGATTCACAAAGACGCCCCGGATGAAGTCGTCCAGAGCGAGCATGCTGCCGTCGCCGAACATGCCGGCCCCCATCCTGAACTTCGACGGCATTCCGTTCCCGGGCGTGGTCTGCAACTGCGCGCCGCCCGACACCGACGGCGAGGTGGGCCTGACGCAGTACGTCCAGATCGTCAACGAAGGGCTCCAGGTCTTCAACAAGACGACGGGCGCCTCGGTGCTCGGGCCCGTGGCCATCTCCACGATCTGGACCGGCTTCGGCGGACTTTGCGAGTTCACCGGCCACGGCGACCCGATCGTGCTCTACGATCAGATCGCCAACCGCTGGCTCGTCAGCCAGTTCGCCGGCACCGCGTTCATAACGGACGAGTGCATCGCCATCTCCACCACGGCCGACGCGACCGGCAGCTATAACCGCTACGGCTTTCATCTGGGCGCGACCGTTCTTCATGGACTATCCCAAGATCTCCGTCTGGCCCGACGCCTATTACATGAGCATGAACGTGTTCAACTCGGCGGGCACGGCCTTCCTCGGCCCGCAGCCGTTCGCGTTCGACCGGGCGAAGATGCTCGCCGGTCTCCCGGCCACCTTCGTGAGCACCGGCATCACCGGCGGGCCCTCGGAGGATGGCTATCTCCCCACCGACCTCGACGGCTCGACGCTGCCGCCGGCCGGCGCCCCGGCGACGTTCGTGGAATTCCCGGGCACCGGCGCCTACAAGGTCTTCCACATGCACGCCGACTTCGCCGTCCCGGCCAACACGACGTTCACTCTCTTCGCCAGCCCGGCCGCCGCGCCCTTTACGCTGCTCTGCCCCACGACGCGATCCTGCGTGCCCCAGCTCGGCTCCGCCGACGGCCTGGACGCCATTGCCGACCGTTTGATGCACCGGCTGGCCTACCGCAATTTCCCCGGCTTCGAATCGGTGGTCGGCAATTTCACCGTGAGCTCGGGCGGAGTGGCCGGCATCCGCTGGTTCGAGCTGCGCAACGTGACCGCCGGCCCGGTGACGGTCTTCCAGGAGAGCACCTACCAGCCCGACACGACCTGGCGCTGGATGGGGAGCGCGGCGCAGGACAAGCTCGGCAACATGGCCCTCGGCTTCAGCGCTTCGAGCGCCACGATCTTCCCGCAGATCCGCTACGCGGGGCGGCTGGTCGAACGATCCCGTCGACACGCTGGCGCAGGGGGAGGCCCATCTCTTCGACGGCACGGGCAGTCAAACGGACACCGTCAACCGCTGGGGCGACTACAGCGCCATGAGCATCGATCCGGTGGACGACTGCACCTTCTGGTACACCCAGGAGTACTACGCCACGACGCTCGAGCTTCAACTGGCGCACGCGCATCGGGAACTTCAAGTTCGACAACTGCGTCGGGACTCCGACGCCGGTGATCGTTCCCAACGGCGCGGCGATCACCGCGGAGAGCTGCGCGCCCCCCAACGGCGTGATCGATCCCGGCGAGACGGTGACGGTGAGCTTCTGCCTGCACAACGTCGGCACCGGCGCCGACGACGAGTCTCGTCGGCACGCTGCAGAATACCGGCGGGGTCACGGGCGCCGAGCGGGCCGCAGACCTACGGCGCGATCGCGCCGGGAGCGACCGTTTGCATGCCGTTCACGTTCACGGCCGATCCCTCGCTGACCTGCGGCGGCACCCTGACCGCGACGATTCACCTCCAGGACGGCGCGACGGACATGGGCAACGCCGTCTACACGTTCACGCTCGGCACGCTGGTCACGACGACCTCGTTCTCCGAGAACTTCGACGGCGTCGTCGCTCCGGCGCTGCCCGCCGGACTGGACGACGATCGCCAGCGGCGTCGAGTCGCCGTGGGTGACGTCCACGACGACGCCCTTCAGCGCGCCCAACGACGCCTTCGCGCCGGACCCGAGCAACGGTCGGCCTCACGGAGCTGACCAGCTCGACCATCGCGGTGCCGGCCGGCCCGCAGCAGGTGACGTTCAAGAACAACTTACAACACGGAGAGCACGTTCGACGGGATGGTGCTGGAGATCAGCATCAACGGCGGCGTGTTCCAGGACATCCTCACCGCGGGCGGGAGCTTCGTGTCCGGCGGTTACAACAGCACCATCTCGACCGCCTTCGGGAATCCGCTCGCCGGACGGATGGCCTGGACCGGCAACTCCGGCGGCTACATCACCTCGAAGGCGAACCTGCCGGCCGCGGCCAGCGGGCAGAACATCCAGCTGAAGTGGCGAATGGGGAGCGACAACAGCGTCTCCGCGACCGGCGTGCGGATCGACAACGTCACGATCAGCAGTTCCGTCTTCGTCTGCTGCGGCGCCCCGCCGACCAATACGCCGACGAATACCCCGACGGGCCCGACGTCGACGCCGACGAACACGCCGACGGTAACGCCGACTCCGTGCGCCACCGCGTGGACGATCGCCGCGAACATGCCGTCTGGACCTCTACGGCGCGTCGGCTACCTCCGACGGCACCTTCGCCTACGCCGCCGGCGGCTACTCCTTCAGCGACCGGCACCACTCTGAACGTGCTTCAACCGTTACGATCCCGTCGCCAACAGCTGGACACCGCTGGCGCCGCTGCCCGACAACTCGAGCAGCATGGCGTCGGCGGTCTACTCGCCGATCAACAACAAGGTCTACGTCTTCGGCGGCGAGGAGGCGAACGCCGCCATCGTCAGCAACGCGACGAGGATCTACGACATCGCGACCAACACGTGGAGCGCCGGCGCGAACATGCCGGACGTGCGCGCCTTCATGGCCTCGGGTTACAACCCCGGTCGACAACAAGATCTACCTCGTCAGCGGCTACAACACGGGACAGGTGACGAGCGCGCAGCCCTCGGTGTGGCAATACGACCCGGTCACCAACACGTTCAATACCGCCCGCGCTCCGATCCCGCATGCCACGGGCGGCGCGGCCTTCGGCATCATCAACGGGCATATGTACGTGGCGGGCGGGCGCGACGCCACCAACACGGTCATCGCGCTGGTCTGGGACTACAACATCGCGGCGGACTCGTGGTCGGCGAAGGCCAATATGCCGGTCGCCGGAAAACGTTCCGGGGAGCGCCGTGGCCAACGGTCTGCTCTGGGCCTTTGGATCCGGCAATCCGTTCGGCCCGAGCACGAGCTCGGTCTTCCAGGTCCCGGTGCCGAAAACGGCCGCGACCGGGCTGACCTACAACCCCGCCACGAATATCTGGTCGAGCCGCTCCCAACCTCAACGTGGCCCGGTCGTTCGTGGCCGGAACGCTGGCGGGGACCAAGCTGGTTGCCGCGGGCGGCTTCAACGGCGCGACCACGGTGGCGACGACGGAAACGCTGAACGTGATCTGCGGAGGCCGACGCCGACGCCGACGAACACGCCGACCAACACGCCGACGAATACGCCGACGAACACGCCGACGAATACGCCGACCAATACGCCTGTTCCGCCGACGAACACGCCGACGAATACGCCGACCAACACGCCTGTTCCGGCGACGAACACGCCGACGAATACGCCGACCGATCACGCCTGTTCCGCCGACGAACACGCCGACCAACACTCCGCCGACGCCGACGAACACGCCGACCCGGACGAATACGCCGACGAGGACACCGACCAACACGCCTGTGCCGGCAACGAATACGCCGACGGCGACGCCGACCAATACGCCGGTTCCGCCGACGAACACGCCAACGAACACGCCGACTCCGGGCGGGGGAGGGACGGTACTGAGTGACCTGTCGCCGGCGAAGATGTGGGTGGGACTGACGAACAGCGACGACGTGGGGATCAGGTTCGACCTGCTGGCGAACGTGTTCGTCAACGGGGTCCCGGTGGGGACGGGTCATCTGGACAGCGTGGCGGCGGGTTCGAGCGGGTTCAACAACGCGAAGCTGGACACGATCCCGCTGGCGCTGACGGGGGGTCCGGTGACGGTTTCCTCTGGGAACGTGTTTTCGATCCAGGTGCTGGCGCGCAACGCGTGCGTTGGGAGCGGCCACAACTCGGGCCGAGCGCGGCTCTGGTACAACGGCCAGCCGATCGACACGGGAGCGAATCGGGACGCGGGGAGCCGGTTCGACGCGACGATCGGTGGAACGAGCAGGGATTACTACCTGCGACCGGCTTTCGCGTTGGACACGACGGCCGGCGCGGCGAAGACGACTCGAGACGTGGCGGTGGGACCCAAGTGCGGCCCGTTCGTCACCTTCGGGACCTGGAACATCGTCCTGCCGTAAAGAGGCTTGCCGAATGACGCGCCCGGCGGATGAAGAGTCCGCCGGGCGTTTTCTTTCGCCCTGATTCTCGCCGTCACAGACAGCGGGATCTTCGACTAAAGTCGAGAGTCTTCCGATCGTTTTTCGCCACGCCGCTCGCCTGCCCGAAGAATCCTTGACAACGATGTGGCCCGCGTATAGGTTCGGCTAATTCGAGGAGCCTCAAAATGAAAAAGCGCCGCAGCTGGATTCTGGCCGCCCTTGGCGTTTCGCTTCTGATCGTCGCGGTCTTCGCCCCCTTGAGCAGGGCGCAGGTTGCCAGGATCTCGAGGAGCGCGCTCCTCCTTCCGAAGCAGCTCCTGTCTCTGCCCGCGCGGGTCGCGGGGAAATCGGCGCTCGGCTGTCTTACCGATGACGGCCCCGGGACAACGGCCCAGACGCGGGCCGCCGCCCGACGTGGTTCAGATGATCGGGCCGGTCTCGCAGGATCAGGACCTGCGCAACCTTCCCTACATCCCGCCGAGCCCCGAGCACGAGGAGGAGCGCCTGACGAGGCATCCGCGCAAGCCGGGGGCGGAGCCGGGGATTTCGGATCCGTGGCTTCCCGTGAGGGAAGCGCTGTCCGAGAACATGCCCAGCCCGGTGCTGTCGTTCGACGGCATGAACTCCGTCCTCTCGGGCTGCGGTTGCCTGCCGCCGGACACGGACGGCGACGTGGGGCCGAACCACTACATCCAGTCGGTCAACTCTTCGATCCGGATCCACGACAAGACCGGAGCCGTCCTCTCCGGTCCGACGACCTACAATTCGTTCTTTGCCGCGTTGGGCGCGGGCACGCCGTGCGGCGCCAATCAGAATGACGGCGACGGCGTGGTGTTCTACGACCACATCGCCGACCGCTGGGTGGTCAGCGATTTTGCCTTCCCCGCGTTTCCCGGCACCTCCTTCTATCAGTGCATCGGCGTGTCGCAGACCAGCAACCCCGTCGCGGGCGGCTGGTTTCTGTACGCGCTGCAGGTGGATCCGGCGAACCCGACCTTCCTCGGCGACTACCCGAAGTTCGGCGTGTGGCCGGACGGCTACTACATGTCGGTGAACCTGTTCTCCAACAACACGACATTCAACGGCGTGCGCGTGTACGCGCTCGACCGCAACTCGATGATCGGCGGCGGGCCCACGCACGCGATCGGGTTCACGGTTACGCCCGCAAACCTGGGAGACCAGTACAGCCTGTTGCCGGCGACCCTCCGCACCGGCAGCCCGCCTCCCGCGGGACAGCCCGAGTGGTTCATGAACATCAACAGCTCGGCCAGCCCGGGGACGGTCGAGACCCAGGTCTTCGTGAGGCGCTTCCACGCGGACTTCGTCACGCCCGCCAATTCCACGTTCGGCGTGGGGGCCGGGCACACGCCGGACGGCACGATCACGGTCGCCGGTTTCGTCGACGCGTTCGACTCATCGTTCAACACGGATATCGTGCCCAACGGCACCGCCATCGCCTCCCAGTTCCTCGACACGCTCGGCGACAAGCTGATGTATCCGCTCGTGTACCAGAACCTCGGGGGCGTGGAGTCGATCTACTCGTCCCACACCGTCAACAACAATCAGAACGGGACCGGGCCGACCGCGATCCGGTGGTACCAGTTCAACATGACCGGAAACACGATCCCCGCCACCCCGACGCAGCAGCAGAGCTTCAACAACGGCGCGGACGGCCTGTGGCGGTGGATGCCCAGCATCAACGTCGACGTGCAGGGGAATCTCGCGATTGACTACACGGCCTCGAGCACAACCGTCAATCCCGGCATCCGTTATGCCGGACGGTTGGCAGGCGACCCGTTGAATGATCTGGCGCAGGGGGAAGCGCTGCTGATCGCGGGCGGGGGGCATCAAACCTTCAACCCCGGGCGCTGGGGAGACTACAGCGCGACCTTCGTGGACCCGACGGATAGCTGCACGTTCTGGCACACGAACGAATACTATTCGGTGACGAGCGCCGCCGGTTGGAACACGCGCGTCGGGACGTTCAAGTTCCCGGGCTGCTCCATCGGAACGCCGACGCCGACGCCGACCGGCACCCCGCCGACGAACACGCCGACCAACACGCCGACGCTGACACCGACGCCGACGGCGACGCCCGCTCCGGTCTGCACGGTGACCGAGGGCTTCGACAACATCACCGTCCTGCCCGGCTGGTTCATGCAGAACAACAGCAACCCGCTCGGAGGCGACCGGCTGGTTCCAGGGCAACGCGACGTGTTCCCGGCCCAGGCGGGCGCTCCGACCGCCTACATCGGCGCGAACTTCAACAACACCGGGAACCTCGGGACCATCAGCAACTGGCTCCTGACGCCGGTCCTGACTCTGCAGAACGGGGCCCAGTTGACGTTCTGGACGCGGACCGTGGACGCGCCGGCGTTCCCGGACCGGCTCCAGGTGCGCATGAGCGTCAACGGCGCCAGCACGAACGTGGGGACGACCGAAACGAGCGTCGGCGACTTCACGACGCTCCTGCTCGACATCAATCCGACTTACACGACGAGCGGCTACCCGAACGTCTGGACTCAATTCACCCTGACACTCAGCGGAATCGGGTCGCCGACCACCGGACGGCTCGCCTGGCGCTACTTCGTCGAGGACGCCGGACTCCTCGGCAACAACTCTGACTACATCGGCATCGATACGGTTCAATTCACCTGCGGAGGGGGGGTAACGCCGACCAACACGCCGACGAACACGCCGACCAACACGCCTGTTCCGGCGACGAACACGCCGACGAGGACGCCGACCAACACGCCTGTCCCGGCGACGAACACGCCGACGAGGACGCCGACCAACACGCCTGTCCCGGCGACGAACACGCCGACGAACACGCCGACGAATACCCCGACCAACACGCCTGTCGCGGCGACGAACACACCGACGAATACGCCGACCGTCACGCCTGTTCCGCCGACGATCACGCCGACCAACACTCCGCCAACGCCGACGAACACGCCGACCCGGACGAATACGCCGACGAGGACACCGACCAACACGCCTGTGCCGGCAACGAACACGCCGACGGCGACGCCGACCAACACGCCGGTTCCGCCGACGAACACGCCAACGAACACTCCGACTCCTGGCGGAGGCGGGACGGTACTGAGTGACCTGTCCCCGGCGAAGATGTGGGTGGGACTGACGAACAGCGACGACGTGGGGATCAAGTTCGACCTGCTGGCGAACGTGTTCGTCAACGGGGTCCCGGTGGGGACGGGTCATCTGGACAGCGTGGCGGCGGGATCGAGCGGGTTCAACAACGCGAAGCTGGACACGATCCCGCTGGCGCTGACGGGGGGTCCGGTGACGGTTACCTCCGGGAACGTGTTTTCGATCCAGGTGCTGGCGCGCAACGCGTGCGTTGGGAGCGGCCACAACTCGGGCCGAGCGCGGCTCTGGTACAACGGACAGCCGATCGACACGGGAGCGAATCGGGACGCGGGGAGCCGGTTCGACGCGACGATCGGTGGAACGAGCAGGGATTACTACCTGCGAACGGCCTTCGCGCTGGACACGACGGCCGGCGCGGCGAAGACGACTCGAGACGTGGCGGTGGGACCCAAGTGCGGCCCGTTCGTCACCTTCGGGACCTGGAACATCGTCCTGCCGTAAAGAGGCTTGCCGGATGACGCGCCCGGCGGATGCGAAGTCCGCCGGGCGCTTTTTCTTGCCTCGGCACCCGTCGCTTTTTTCGGCAAGAGGCCTGGTACAGGCCGTTCGTCTCCTTCGGGACGCGGGAAGTCGCCTGCCGTAGTGTGCCTTTCCGAACGACTCGCCCTGCCGTGGGCGGGCCTTTTGCATAAGGAATTCGCTCCAGGTCAATAGCCGACGATCGGCCCGGCGGCGCTTCGCCGAAGGGAGGTGGGCTTTTGGCAAGGGTGTCGTACTGACGACTCTTGTCGACGGAGAGAACAGCTTTCGGACCGAGCGTCAGATTCGAATTCGGGACTTAAGGCAAGGAGGTTCTTATGGTTACCGGATTGAGGTCCTCGGTGGCACGTGCATTTCTTGTCCTGGTGGCGCTCTTCTCCGGCGCGGGAGGGATCCTCGCTGAAACCGGCTCGCTCAGTCCCCAGGCCCAGGCCCAGATCCAGGCGCTCATGGAGGAGAAGGTGAGCCGGACCCCCGCGCAGCAGAAAATCGACTCGAACCTGATCTACGAGGCGAGGCAAAGGCGCGGTTTGCCCGCGGCCCCCGGCGTGCCGGCGCTCCAGACCGGCATCGCCGTCGGCCCCTCCGGCGAGGTCGTCGTGGACATCACGGCGACGGCGATCGGCCCGATCCTCTCCGCGGTAGCGAACCTCGGGGGGAAGGTCCTGGATTCGCACGCCGGTTACCGCAGCCTCCGCGCTTCGCTTCCGCTCGACGCGCTGGAGAGGCTCGCCGCGCGTCCCGAGGTCCTCTTCATCCAGCCGAAGCAGGAAGGCATGGTGAACACCGTGTTCCAGCCCCGGGCCGACTCCCTCCGCGGGGTCAGCGCCTCGCTGCTCCCGACGCTCCGGCCGGGCTTTTCGGCCCGCGCGGCCGCGGTGCGGTCGCAGCTCTCGGCCCTCCTGCGGGCGGGGAGCAGGACGGCGGCGCCGCTGAAGACAAACACCTCCGAGGGGGTCGTGACGCACCGGGCGGACCTCGCGATGAGCACCTTCGGGGCGACGGGGGCCGGCGTCAACGTCGGCGTCCTGTCGGACGGCGTGGACTCCCTGGCTGCCCTGCAGGGTTCCGGAGACCTTCCTGCCGGCGTGACCGTGCTCGCCGGCCAGGCGGGGATCGGGCGACGAGGGGTCGGCGATGCTGGAGATCGTCTTCGACATGGCGCCCGGCGCGAATCTCTTCTTCGCGACGGCCAACACGGGCATCGCGAACTTCGCGCAGAACATTCACGACCTGCAGACGGCGGGTTGCGACATCATCATCGACGACTTCACCTACTTCGTCGAGACTCCGTTTCCAGAAGGGGCAGACGGCGGCCGTCCTGTCCACGTCCAACGGCGGCCTCCTCATCCAGGCGGTCAACGACGTGACGGCGGCCGGCGCTCTCTACTTCTCCTCGGCCGCGAACTCGGGGAACAAAAACGACGGCACCTCGGGCACCTGGGAAGGAGACTTCGTGGACGGGGGAGCCGTCGGCCCGCCGATCGACGGCATCGAGGCCGGCCGGCTCCACGACTTCGGCGGAGGCACGACGTTCGATGCGCTGACGGCAACCGCCGGCCGTAGTCCCGTGCTGCTCTGGTCCGATCCCCTGGGCGGCTCCTCGAACGACTACGATCTCTTTCTCCTGAATTCGGCGGGTACGGTGGTCGTCGGGGTGTCGAACGACTTCCAGACCGGCACGCAGGATCCCGTCGAGATCATCAACGTGAACCCCCTCGTGAACGGCCAGCGGCTGGTGGTCGTCAAGTTCGCCGGAGCCGGGCGTTTCCTGCACCTGGACACGAACCGCGGGAGGCTCACGATCAACACCCAGGGGTCCACCCGCGGTCACAACGCGCCTCCCTCGGCGAACGCGTTCGGAGTCGCCGCGACCCCGGCCATCGGTCCCTTCCCGTTCCCGTTCAACTCCTTCAATGTGGTCGAGACGTTCAGCTCGGACGGAACCCGCCATGTCTTCTTCAACGCCGACAGCTCGGCGATCACGCCGGGGGACTTTTCCTCGACGGGAGGCCAGATCATCCAGCAGCCGCTGGTGACCGCGGCCGACGGGGTCTCCTGCGCCGCGCCGGGGTTCAACCCGTTCTTCGGCACGTCCGCGGCCGCGCCGCACGCCGGGGCCATCGCGGCGCTCGTCAAGTCCGAGAAGCCGAGCCTGACCCCCGCGCAGATCACCGCGGTCCTGACGTCCACCGCGATCGACATCGAGGCGGCGGGGCGTGGACCGCGACAGCGGCTTCGGCATCCTCGACGCGTTCAACGCCGTCGCGGCCGTGGCCCCTCCGCATCTGTTCAGCCTGAGCCCCGCGAGATTGTGGATCGGCCTGCGGAACAGCGACGATCAGGGCACGCAGTTCGACATCAAGGTCGAGATCCTGAAGAACGGGGCGCCGGTGGTTTCGGGACTGCAGCGGTGCATCACCGGTCTGACGCGGAACCCGACCTTCGCGAAGCTGACCAACACGCCGTTCAACCTGGGCGGGGCCGTCGAATTCGACCCGGGGGACGTGCTCGCCCTGCGTGTCTCGACCCGCATCGGAACGAACCCGGACGACACCAAGTGCGCCGGGCCGGGAGGAAGCCACAACAGCGCCATCGGCCTGCGCCTCTACTATGACGCGGCGAGCCGGGCCTCGCATTTCGACGCGACGATCACGCCGAGCGCGAATGCGGACTTCTATCTCCACTCCGACGGCGGCACCTGCCCCAACGGCGACGGCGACAGCAAGAATGTCACCACGCGAATCCTGGACACCATCGCGCCTGTTGCCGCGAACCCGAGGTGCAAGGATTCTGGCGTCGTCAAGTTCACGGGCGGAAATCTCTTCGCGGTCGTCGGCACCTGGAGCCTGGCTCCGTTCTAGTCGTTCTGTCTCGGAATCGAGTGACGTATCCGGCGGGCGCCGGGGGCAACCTCGGCGCCCGCCGCTCTTTGGGCGCCCCGCGACCTCTTTCCGATTCAGGTCCTGGCGCGCAACGCGTGCGCTGAACGCACCCCTGACGAAAGTCATACGACTCTCCAGCCGTCCGCGGATTAATTTCTTGACAGCCGTATTCCTCGGGCATATTTTGCGCCGCATAGCTCCGGAGGCCTGACATGAGGATGCGGACCAGGGCGACGCTCATCGCGGTTGCCGTTGTGTTTCTTGCGATGGTGGTTCTGGCGCCTCTGAGCAAGGCTCAAGTCGCCGGGATCTCGAAAGGCGCGCTTCTCATTCAGAAGAGTGTCCTCGCCCTGCCCAGGGTTCTGGGCCACGCCCTGCTCGGCGCGTCGGCGGCGCCCGCCGCGAAGGGACAGGATCAGAGCCTCAAGGCCGCGTCCCCGCTCTCGACGGATGCGAAGAGCGGCGTCATCGTCGGCCACTCCGTCAAAAACGACACCTCGCCCCCGCTGCGGGACATTCCGCCAGCGCCGACTCACGGACCAGCTGGAGCACGAAGGCAATCCCAATCCGCAGATTCCCAACGACCACCAGGATGAGCCGGACACGGTCGTCCAGAGCACGCTCTCTCCTCCGAACATGCCCTTGCCGATCTTGAACTTCGACGGCATTCCCTTCCCCGGCGTCGTGTGCGGCTGCGCGCCGCCCGATACCGACGGCGCGGTGGGCGCAACGCAGTTCGTGCAGATCGTCAACGAAGGCCTCCAGGTCTTCAACAAGTCCACCGGCGCGTCCGTCCTCGGCCCGATCGCCATCAGCACGCTCTGGAGAGGATTCGGCGGCGTCTGCGAGTTCAACGGCAACGGGGATCCGATCGCGCTGTATGACAAGCTCGCCAATCGCTGGCTCATAAGCCAGTTCGCCGGCATCTCGGGTCCGCAGACCGATGAATGCATTGCCGTGTCCGCCAGCAGCGACGCCACGGACATCTACTTTCGCTACGATTTCACTCTCGGCACCAACTTCTTTGATTACCCCCACATCGGCGTATGGCCGGACGCCTACTACATGAGCGATAACGTGTTCAACGCCGCCGGTACGGTTCTGCTGGGGCCGCAGCCGTTCGCGTTCGACCGCAGCCAGATGCTCGTCGGCAACCCCGCGACCTTCATCAGCCCGGTGGGCCCGCTGGCGCGACGACTCCTCCCTTCCTTCCCGCCGACATCGACGGGCCGACGCTTCCTCCGGCCGGCGCGCCGGAGACATTCGTGAGCTTTCCCGGCGCCGGCACCTACACGACCTACCACTTTCACGTGGACTTCGCCGTGCCGGGGAACTCGACCTTTACCACCTTCGCGAGCCCCGCCGCGGCGGCGTTCACGCAGCTCTGCCCGGGGACGCGGCAGTGCGTGCCCCAGCTCGGCGGAACCGGAGTGAACGCCCTCGACGGCATCGGCGACCGGTTGATGTTCCGGCTGGCGTACCGCAACTTCGGCGACCACGAGTCCGTGGTCTCCAACTACACCGTCAACTCGGGCGGAGTGGCGGGGGTCCGCTGGTTCGAGCTGCGCAACGTGACGAGCGGCCCCGTGACCGTTTTCCAGGAGAGCACCTACCAGCCCGACACCGACTGGCGCTGGATGGGGAGCGCGGCAATGGACGGGAGCGGCGACATCGCAGTCGGCTTCAGCGCGTCGTCCGCCACGATCTTTCCGCAGGTCCGCTACGCGGGGCGGCTCGTTGGCGACGCGTTGAACACACTGGCGCAGGGGGAGGCGACGCTGTTCGCCGGCACCGGCAGCCAGACCGGCACCGGCAACCGCTGGGGCGACTACAGCGCCATGTCGGTGGACCCGGTGGACGACTGCACCTTCTGGTACACCCAGGAGTATTACGCCACGACGGGCAGTTTCAACTGGCGCACGCGCATCGGCAACTTCAAGTTCCCCTCCTGCGTGCCGATCCCGCCGACGCCGACGCCGACCGGCCCGACCCACACGAACACGCCCACGTGGACGCCGACGTTCACTCCCACCGCCACGCCCACGCCGTGCGGCGGGAGCAACCCCTGGAGCCTCCAGGCGGCCGTGCCCGCCGGCATCATGGACCAGGCGGTGGGCTCCATCGGCAGCAACATCTATATGTTCTCCGGCGTCAGCGCCGGCGCCCTGACCAACGTGGCCAGGAAGTACGACTCTGTTGCCAACACCTGGTCTTTGATTACCGCATTCCCCGCGTCCGTCGAGGGACCCGTCGCGGCATGCGACGGCACGCAGTTCTGCTACGTCATGGGCGGCACGACTGGCACGGCCCAGACGACGACGCGGCGGTATGACATCGTGGGGAACAGTTATCTGTCCGAGGCCGCGTTCACTACCGGGCGATGGGCCGCGGGGGCCGCCTACATCAACGGGAAGGTCTACCTGATGGGCGGCTTCGATACCAGCGGCAACGCTTTGACCAGTCTGCAAATCTACAACGTCTCTACGAACACCTGGTCGGCCGGCGCAAATATGCCGCTCGGTGTCGCCTTTCCGCAGGTGACGGCGATGACTGTCGGTGGAAATGACTATGTCTTCGTCGCGGGAGGCGTCGGGACCACCGCTCATGAAAAGACCTATCGCTACGACATCGCCGCCAACACCTGGGATGACGCCTCGATCGCCGACCTGCCGGCGACTCGCTGGGGCGGGGCTTCGGGCATTGTGAACGGCAACTGGGTCGTCGCGGGCGGGTACGTCAGCGGCCTTCCGGACACGAGCGCCATGGCGTGGGATCCGAACACGAACACCTGGAGCTCGGCGTTCAGCATGGTGAACCCGCGCGGCCGTCTCGCGGGCGCCTCGACCGGAACCGCGCTCTTCGCGATCGGCGGACGCAACGACACGCTCTTCAACGGAACGACCGACAACCAGCGTTACCTGCCGTTGACCTGCGTGACGACGCCCACGAACACGCCCACGAACACGCCGACGAACACGCCGACCCGAACGAACACGCCGACGAGTACGCCGACGAACACCCCGACCCGGACGAACACGCCGACGAGTACGCCGACCAACACGCCTGTTCCGCCGACGAATACGCCGACCAACACACCGACGAACACGCCGACTCGAACGAACACGCCGACGAGTACGCCAACCAACACGCCTGTTCCGGCGACGAACACGCCGACGAGTACGCCGACCAACACGCCTGTTCCGCCGACGAACACGCCGACGAATACGCCGACCAACACGCCGACTCGAACGAACACGCCGACGAACACGCCGACGAATACGCCTGTTCCGCCGACGAACACCCGACCAACACACCGACGAATACGCCGACTCGAACGAATACGCCGACGAACACTCCGACCAATACGCCCACAGTGACGAACACCCCAACCAGCACTCCAACTCAGACTCCAACCAACACTCCGCCAAACACGCCGACAAGTACTTCAACTCGGACCCCGACGAGCACCCCGACGGCGACAACACGCCCACGAACACATCGACGCGGACGCCGACGAACCCACCGACCAACACCCCGACGAACACCCCGACGCGAACACCGACGCCGGTGCCGACATGTGTTCCGCCACCGTCGGGAATGGTGAGCTGGTGGCCGGGCGACGGCAATGCCAACGACATCCAGGGTGGCAACAGCGGCACGATGCAGAACGGCGCGACGTTCGCGGCGGGCAAGGTCGCGCAAGCGTTCAGCCTGGACGGCGTGGATGACTTCGTCTCAGTACCGCACAACGTCAACCTGAATCCAACCGGGCCGTTCAGCGTCGATCTCTGGATGATGTCCGTTTCGCCGCAGGCGAGCAGCCAATCGCTCATCATCGACAAGTCCCACGGCTGGACCGACAGCACCGGTTGGGCGATACAGACTTTTACCGACGGCACCGCCTGTTTCTTCTATGGAACGGGAGGAGCCGGTTCCACGGACTTCCACGGGCCCTGCACGCAGGCCAGCGTCCTGGACGGCCAATGGCACCACATCGCCGGGGTCTGGACGGGCACGGAGATCCTGATCTACGAAGACGCGGTCTTGCAGAACACGCTGACCTTCAGCACTCCTCCTGTCAACAATACGCGCGACGTGCACATCGGAATGTCCTGGGGCGGCGGGAGTCCGACACGTTTCTTCCATGGGCTGGTGGACGAAGCGGAATACTTCGGCCGTGCGCTTTCGGCGGCCGAGATCCAGGCGATCGTCGGCGCGGACAGCGCCGGCAAGTGCAAGACCACTACCCCGACGCCGACGAACACGCCAACGAACACGCCGACCAACACCCCGACCAACACCCGGACCAACACTGCTACCAATACGCCGACGAACACGCCGACGAATACCGCGACGATCACACCGACCAATACTCCGACCAACACGCCGACGGCGACGAACACGCCGACGAATACCCCGACGAACACGCCGACGAGGACCCCGACGGCCACGCCGACGAACACGCCTGAGCCGAGCAACACCGACGAACACCTCGACCGTGAGCCGAGCAACACGCCGACGAACACCTCGACCGTGACGCCGACCAATACGCCGACGAACCCGGGGCCGACGAACACTCCGACCAACACACCGACGAACACGCCGACAGTGACGCCGACGAACACTCCGACGAGCACGCGGACGAACACTCCGACGCCGTCGCCGACGAACACGCCGACCCGGACGAACACGCCGACGGGCACACCGACCAACACACCCGTTCCGGCGACGAACACACCGACGAATACGCCGACCGTCACGCCTGTTCCGCCGACGATCACGCCGACCAACACTCCGCCAACGCCGACGAACACGCCGACCCGGACGAATACGCCGACGCGCACACCGACCAACACGCCTGTGCCGGCGACGAATACGCCGACGGCGACGCCGACCAATACGCCGGTTCCGCCGACGAACACGCCAACGAACACGCCGACTCCGGGCGGGGGCGGGACGGTACTGAGTGACCTGTCTCCGGCGAAGATGTGGGTGGGGCTGACGAACAGCGACGACGTGGGGATCAAGTTCGACCTGCTGGCGAACGTGTTCGTCAACGGGGTCCCGGTGGGGACGGGTCATCTGGACAGCGTGGTGGCGGGATCGAGCGGGTTCAACAACGCGAAGCTGGACACGATCCCGCTGGCGCTGACGGGGGGTCCGGTGACGGTTACCTCTGGGAACGTGTTTTCGATCCAGGTGCTGGCGCGCAACGCGTGCGTTGGGAGCGGCCACAACTCGGGCCGAGCGCGGCTCTGGTACAACGGCCAGCCGATCGACACGGGAGCGAGTCGGGACGCGGGGAGCCGGTTCGACGCGACGATCGGTGGAACGAGCAGGGATTACTACCTGCGACCGGCCTTCGCGCTGGACACGACGGCCGGCGCTGCGAAGACGACTCGAGACGTGGCGGTGGGACCCAAGTGCGGCCCGTTCGTCACCTTCGGGACGTGGAACATCGTTCTGCCGTAGGGGGGCTTGCCTGATGACGCGCCCGGCGGATGCGGAGTCCGCCGGGCGCTTTTCTTCAGGAACCGGCCTGCGACGGCCGCTAGGAGTTTAAGAGTTACCGAGAGACTCCAGGAACCTCTTCCACACCTCGAGGTACCCTCGCCCGCCCGCGAGAACTGTGTCGTTGTGCGTGGCGCCGGGGATCACGAAGAGCTCCCTGGGCGGCGCGGCAAGCTCGAAGAGCCGCCGCGCGTGGCCGGGCGGGACGACATCGTCTCTTTCGGCGGCCACGATGAGTTTCGGGACGGTCACCCGGGCGATTTTCGCCTCGTTGTCGAACTTCGTGCGGATGACGGCCGCCGGCACGAAGGGGTAGATCGCCTTCGCCATGGCGGCGATCGAGAGAAAGGGCGTCTCGAGGATCAGCCCCCGGCAGGGGCGCCGCAGGGCCGTCTCGATCGCGACGGCGCTGCCGAGGGACTCCCCGAAGAGGACCGTCCGTTCCGGCGGAAACCCGCGCTGGGCCGCAGCCCGGGAGACCGCTTCGCCGTCCGCGTAGAGGCCTTCCTCGTCCGGTTTTCCGCTGCTCGCTCCGTAGCCGCGGTAGTCCACGAGGAAGACGTCGAGGCCGAGCGATTCGACGAGGAGCTTCGCGCGGTCCAGACGGTGGCTGATGTTGCCGGCGTTGCCGTGAAAGAAGAGGAGGGCGGTCCTGCCGGTGCCGTGGATCCACCACCCCTCGAGCCTTGCGCCTCCGGCCGACTCGAGCGAGAGCGCCTCCGCCGAGAGGCCAAAGTCCCCGGGCCTTGCGTCGTACGCCCTCTGCGGGAAGTAGATGAGGCTCGCCTCGATACCTCGGAGCATCAGGATGAGCGCCCCCGCCGCCGGCAGGATCGCCAGCCAGCATCCGATCCGGCGGAGCCTCGAACTCGGGTGCGCAGCCAACGGTTCTGATGATAGAAAAGCAAACCCAAACCCGAGGAGGAGAATATGACGGCTCAAAACGTTCCGACCTACGAAGATGCCCACCTCGTCCTGAAACTGTACGAGCTGCGCCGCGAGGAGAAGCTGCGCGCGGCGCGCGAGTGGTTCGTCGGAAAGTTCTTTCCGCGCTCGGCCGCGGACCTGGAGACCCTGTACTCGCTGCCCGGGATCGAGAACACGTATTTCCGCATGGTCACATCGTACTGGGACATGGTGGCCTCCTTCGTCGCGCGCGGGGTCCTGAACGCGGACCTGCTGATCGATTCGGCCGGGGAGATGCTCCTCGTCTGGGCGAAGCTCGAGAGCTACCTGCCGGAGATCCGGGGAAAGGTCGTCTCCCCGATGTTCCTTTCGAACCTCGAAAAGCTCGTCGAGTCCTCCGCCTACGCGCGGGAACGCATGGTGGGGGCGCGCCAGACGGTCGCCCGCCTCTCGCAGCGCGCGCAGGCCGCGGCGAAAGCATGACCCCGACCGGCGTCTACCACCTCGGAGCCGCCGGCCTCGGCCTCTCCGACGCGGAGCTGCAGGCCCGCTTCGACCGGCTCCAGGAGAAGCTCGTCCCTCTCTGGAAATCCATCCAGACGATGAGCCAGGACCCGCAGACGATCGTCGTCGTCCCCTCGATGTCGCTCGAAGCGGACGCGATCTCGGGAGCGGAGATGCTCGCCTACGAGGAGCGCTTTCTCTTCCTGCTGCTTCTCCTGCGCCAGCCGCGCGCGGAGCTGGTCTACGTGACGTCGCAGCCGATCCACCCGAGCGTCGTGGACTATTACCTCGATCTGCTGCCGGGAGTGATCTCGTCCCACGCGAGGCGGCGGCTCTTCCTCGTGTCTCCGGAGGACTCTTCACCGCGCCCGCTCTCGGTCAAGCTCCTCGAACGGCCGCGCCTCCTGGAACGGATCGGCTCGCTGATCCGGGACAGGGACCGCGCGCACCTCGTGCCCTACAACACGACCCCCCTGGAGCTGCACCTCGCGCTGCGCCTGGGCATCCCGATGTACGGCGCCGACCCGAAGTTCTTTCCGCTCGGCAGCAAGAGCGGCTGCCGACG
This sequence comes from uncultured Acidobacteriota bacterium, assembly GCA_963782815.1. GTDB lineage: Bacteria > Acidobacteriota > Thermoanaerobaculia > UBA5066 > Gp7-AA6 > JAWOLE01. Next base: position 193,052 of record CAWALG010000027.1, read on the forward strand.
GCTCTTCGCGGAGGAGGGCGTGCCCCATCCGGTCGGGATCGAGGGCCTCTCCGGTTTCGAAGAGGTCGCGGGGGCGATCGCGCTGCTGCGCTCCCGCAAGCCCTCGATGCGCGCCGTCATCGTGAAGCAGAACGAAGGGGTCTCGGGCGAGGGGAACGCCCAGGTGGACCTGAAGGGACTTCCGGCGCCCGGCCACGCGGGGGAGCGGGAGGGGATCCGCGAGCGCCTGCGCGGCATGCGGTTCGAGCTGCCGAGCCTGACCTACGAGACGTACGCCGCGAAGTTCCGCGAGCGGGGCGGCATCGTCGAGGAGTTGATCGCCGGGACGGACCTGCGCAGCCCGAGCGTCCAGTTGCGGGTCACGCCCCTCGGAAACGTGGAGCTCCTCTCGACGCACGACCAGGTCCTGGGAGGGCCCTCCGGGCAGAGCTTCCTCGGTTGCCGTTTTCCCGCGGACACGGAGTACGCGCCCGCGATCACGCGCGAGGCCGCGAAGATCGGCCGCCGGCTCGCGAAGGAGGGGGTCCTCGGCCGCTTCGCGCTCGATTTCGTCGTCGCGCGCAAGGACGATGGGCAGGGATGGGACGTCAACGCGATCGAGCTGAACCTGCGCAAGGGAGGGACGACGCACCCGTTCCTGACGCTCCAGTTCCTGACGGACGGGCGCTACGACCCGGAGACCGCGACGTTCACGGCGCCCTCCGGCCGGCGGAAGTTCTTCGTCGCGAGCGACCACGTCACCTCGCCGCTCTACCGCGCCTTCGCGACCGACGACCTCTTCGACCTGGTCGTCCGCCGCGGCCTCCACTTCGACCAGACGCGCCAGACCGGCGTCATCTTCCACATGATGAGCGCGCTCGCCGAATGCGGGAGCGTCGGCCTGACGGCCGTCGGCGACTCCCACGCCGAAGCCGACGCCTTCTACAAGAAGACCGTCGCCGCGCTGGACGAAGAAGCCGCCGCCGCCCTCGCCCCGCGGCCCCTGCCGTCGTAGTTGTGAGTTGTGAGTCGTGGAAGACCTTCCCCCTCTCCCCCGCGGGGGGGCTCGTGTGTTCTCCCCCCGCTTACTTCAGCGCCGGCCGCGACCGAAGGTCGCGTCTCGACGATGCGAGCGGCCGGCAGGCCGGGGTGAGGGCGCCGGATCCGCCGCGCGGCTCTGTTACGCTCCCTTCAAAGGAGGTCCGCTCGATGACAAGACGAACCGCTCTCCTCGCCACTCTCGCCGCTCTGACCCTTGCCGCGTCTCTTCCGTCCGCCGCCGCCGCGTCCCCCGAGAAATCCGCCTCGCCCGCGCAACTCGAGGTGACCTACTACTACCTCCCCACCTGACCCATCTGCGCCCAGGTCAAGCCCGCCGTGAGCGGGTTGGAGCAGGAGTTCCCCGGCAAGGTCAAGGCGCAGAATCTCGACGCGACGACGCCCGAGAACAAGAAGATCGTCAAGGAGCTGGGCTTCGGCTCCCACGGTCTCGTCATCCGGTCCTCCGACGGCAAGACCCTCTGGAAACAGCCCGACCACGACGTCAACATGGCGGACGTCCGCAAGGCGATCAAGGACCTCCTGAAGAAGTGAGTGCGGCGCACGACGCTCGTTCTCCGATGGGCGTTGTAGGGGCGGGCCTTGCGCCGCCCGCCTCTCCCGTCGTGTCCATCGAATAGAGCCGGGCGGCCCAAGGGCCGCCCCTACAGCATGACGGGATCTACCCGAGGGCGGCGAGGCGGTCGATCAGGTCCACGACGCGGTTGGAGTAGCCCCACTCGTTGTCGTACCAGGCGACGACTTTGAGGTAGCCGTCGTTGGACGCCCGCGTGGACAGAGCGTCGAAGATGGAGGAATGCGGGTTTCCGATGATGTCCGACGATACCAGCGGCACCTCGCTGTACTGGACGATCCGCTTCATCGGGCCCTCCGCCGCCTTCCGGACCGCGCCGTTGACTTCCTCCGCGGAGACAGGCCTCTTCATCCGGCACGTCAGGTCCACGATCGAGCCGTCGGGCACCGGCACGCGGATCGCCATCCCGTCGAGCTTCCCCTTCAGCTGCGGCAGCACCTTCCCCACGGCGCGCGCCGCCCCGGTCGTCGTCGGGATGATGTTCTCCGCCGCGGCGCGGCTCCGACGCAAATCCTTGTGCGGCACGTCCGCGAGGCGCTGGTCGTTCGTGTAGGCGTGCACGGTCGTCATGACCCCTTCCTCGATGCCGAATCCGTCGTCGAGGATCTTGGCGATCGGCGCCAGGCAGTTCGTCGTGCACGACGCGTTCGAGACGATCCGGTGCTCCGCCTTGAGCGCCGCGTCGTTGACGCCCATCACGATCATCGCGTCGATCTCGTCCTTGGGCGGGACGGTCAGGACGACCTTCTTCGCCCCGGCCGTGATGTGCCCCTGCAGCTTCTCTCGCGTCAGGAAAAACCCGGTGGCCTCGACGACGACGTCCACGCCGAGCTTCCCCCACGGGATCTTCGCCGGGTCTCTCTCCTCCATCATGAGGACCTTCCTGCCGTCCACCGTCATGGTGTCCCGGTCCGTCGAGACCTCCTTCTGGAAGACGCGCATGATGGTGTCGTACTTCAAGAGATACGCGAGATGGGCGTTGTCGTAGAGATCGTTGATCGCGGCGACCTCGACGTCGCCGCGGTCCGACAGGATGCGGAACACCGTCCGCCCGATCCGCCCGAAGCCGTTGATGCCGACGCGGATCGTCATGCGACCTCCCAGCCCGGATTATTCATGGTCACCCGGCCGCTGCGACAGAGATTTTTCGTCGAGGCAAGGAAGGGCGACGACGGCGATGCCGGAGCGCATCGCAGAGGAGCCCTGACGCCGTATCGGCGGAAAAGATCGGAGCGGGGGCCGGAGTCGATCATGAATAATGCGGGCTCACCGTTCGATCGAGCTCGGCGAACCGCGAGATCAGCTCGACCGCGCGGTGCGCGTATCCGTAGCCGGCGTCGTACCAGCAGAGGGTCTTCGAGACCCGGTCGCCCTGGACCATCGTCGCCAGCGAGTCGAACGTGCTCGAATACGTGCTGTAGCTGACGTCGCTCGAGACGATCGGCTCGGTTTCGTACTTGACGACGTGGCGCCAGCGGTCCGTCGCCGCCGCGGTGCGGATGACCTCGTTGATCGCGACTTGCGTGACCTTCTTCTCGTACCAGCAGACGAGATCCACGACCGACCCGTTGCGCACCGGCACGTTCATCGCGGCGCCGGAGACCTTCCCCGCGAGCTCCGGCAGGAGCTCCGCCACCATCTTCGGCGACCGGGACTCCTGCGGGATGATGTTCTCCGCCGCGGCCCGGCCCCTCCGCATGTCCTCGGCCGGCACGTCCGCCAGCCTGTGCTGGCTCGTGTAGGAGTGGATCGTCGTGAAGATCGCCCGCCGGATCCCGAACGCGTCGTTCAGGATCTTCAGGACCGGCGTGACCGCGTGGACGGTCGAGGAAGCGTTCGACACGATCCGGTGCCGGCTTTCGAGCTCCTCGTCGTTGACGCCCATGACGGCCATGACGTCGAACGCGTCGAGCGGGGGAGCGAGCGAGATCACCCGCTTCGCCCCCGCCGCGAGGTGCTTCTCCAGGTCCGCCCGGGCGCGGCTCTTCGACGTGGCGTCGATGACGGTGTCCACTCCGAGGTCGCCCCAGGGGGGCTGCTGCACGTCCTTCTCCGAGATTATCGGGACCTGCCGGCCGACGACGTAGAGGTTCCCCTCCTTGATCGACACCTCGTCGGGAAACCTCCCGAGCACCGTGTCGAACTTGAGCAAGTACTCCAGTCCCTTATGGTCCGCGATCTCCGAGATCGCCGCGACCCGGATGTCCTCCCGCTTGTAGAGAATCCGGAAGATGTTCCTCCCGATCCTCCCCAACCCGACCAGCCCAACTCGTGTGACCACCGGACCTCCTTCTTCCGACTCTCTCTTCTACACCAAACGGCTCAAACCGACCAGATGTGTCCCGATGCGCTTCCGACCCGGCGCGCGCCGCTCGACTTCCCGCGCCCCGGATGTACGATTCCTGTTTCCCTTTTCGGTTTTCGAAACGGCCGGGCCGGGAGTTGGGGTTTAGCCAGGAGGTACCAGAAAATGAACGAGCGATCTGCGGAGAGATCTCTGTCAGCGGATGCCGCGCCCGCGCAAGCGCCGGCGGGACTGACCGATCGGCGCCGGTTCCTGCGTCGCGTCGCGGCGGGAACTTCCGGCGCGGTGGCGTTGGGCCTCGGCTGGCCCGCGGCGGCCCGCGGCGGAGAGCCGGCGTCACTGAAAGAGAACGCGTCGTCCGACGACAACAAGCGCATCCAGCAGGCCGAGAAGATCCGGAACAATGCAGCCAAGCTCGCCGCCAGGAGGCCGCAGCCGGACCACCCGAACAACGGAGAGGAGAACCTCTACCCGAACCGGATCGCCTCCTATTCGAAGGCGCTCCCGCACAACCGGTTGGGGGAGGTGGACTCCCACGCCTACGACGCGCTGCTCGACGCGATGAAATCGGGAAAGGACACCGACTTCGAGAAGATTCCGCTCGGCCTCGGGCGGCGCCTGACGAACCCGCAGGCCGCGTTCGGATTCGACCTCGAGGGAGCCGATTCGCATCACATGGCGATCGCTCCGGCGCCGACGATCGCCGGCGCGCGCGCGGCGAGCGAGCTGGCGGAGGTGTACTGGATGGCCCTCTGCCGCGACGTTCACGTCTCCGACTACGCGACGGACGCGACGACCCGGGCGGCCGCGGCGGAGCTAACGCGGTTCTCGGACTTCCGCGGGCCCAAGAGCGGCGGCGCCGTCACGCCCGGCACTCTCTTCCGGGGAGACACGCCGGGAGACCTCATCGGTCCCTGGCTCTCGCAGTTTCTCTGGCAGGACATCCCGATGGGGGCGCTGCTCGTCCCGCAGACGATGCAGACCACGGTCTTCGGCGACGACTACATGACCGGCTACGAGGATTGGCTGGCCGTGCAGAACGGCGCGCTGCCCGGGCCGAACCATTTCGACGCGACTCCGCGATACATGCGCAATCTGCGGGACCTCGCCCAGTGGGTCCACGTGGACGCGCTCTACCAGGCCTACCACCAGGCCTGCCTGATCCTGCTCGCCGGCGCCCCGTTCGACCGCGGGAATCCCTACCGACGTCCGTCTGCCAGGAAGGCTTCGGCACGTTCGGCGGACCGCACATCCTGAGCCTCGTGACGGAGGTGGCCACGCGCGCATTGAAGGCCATGTGGTACCAGAAATGGTCCGTGCACCGGCGGCTGCGGCCCGAGGCGATGGGCGGGCTTGTCCATCTCACCCGAAGCGGGCTCGCCAGCTACCCGCTCAACCGGGAGATCCTGAACGCGCAGGTCCTGGACCGGATTCATTCCGCCCACGGGACGTACCTGCTGCCGATGGCGTTCCCGGAAGGGTGCCCGACGCATCCCTCCTACGGGGCCGGCCACGCAACGGTCGCGGGCGCCTGCGTCACGATCCTGAAGGCGTGGTTCGACGAGTCGTTCGTTCTCCCGAGACCGGTCGTCGCGGATGCCTCCGGCCTCTCCCTCGTCCCGTATTCCGGCCCGGGCCTGACGGTCGGCAACGAGCTCAACAAGCTCGCCGCCAACGTCGCGATCGGCCGCAACGGCGCCGGAGTGCACTACCGTTCCGACTACAGCGAATCGGTCCGTCTCGGCGAAGAGCTCGCGCTCGACATTCTCGAGGAGCAGAAAGGGACCTACAACGAGACCTTCTCCTTCACCTTGACCCGATTCGACGGCACGACCGTAACGATCTGATCCAGGGCCCTCGTCGTCAGCCTCGTGCTGTAGGGGAGGCGCTTGCGCCTCCCGCCTCTTCGCGTTAAGACACAGGGGCGGGAGGGGCAAGCCCCTCCCCTACAACACAATCCCCAGAGCGCTCGTCGCGATATCCGTGCCGTGGCCCCCCGCGTTCCTAACGGGAAGAGGCGGGCGGCGCAAGCGCCGCCCCTACGCCGCCAGCCGGTCTGGCCGTTCTCACCCGCAGCTCCCGACGCCCGCAGGCGATCAGTCTCCGGTGGTAGTAGGCGCGGCTGCCGCGAGGGATCCCGAGGAGGCGCGAGGCCTCCGCGAGGCTGTGGCCTCTCCGGATGAGCGCCAGCAGTCTCCGTTCGATTTCCGGAACGGCCGCGGCGACGCGATCCAGCAGCTCGCTCGCCTCGAGCGCCTTCAGGGACTCGGCCGTTCGAGGCTCGGGCGCCGCGTCGAGCGGCCGCCCTTCCCTCGTGTTCCGGCGGAAGCTCCTGCGCCGGTACCGAAGGATGAAATTCCGGGAGACTGCCGTGAGCCAGGGCATGGAGAGGATCAGCGCCGGGGTTTCCTGTCTCAGGAGCCAGAGCCAGATGTCCTGAGCGACATCGTCCGCTTCGGATGCCCGCAGGCCCGCGCAGACGCAGCTCGTCAGGATCCGGGAGTACGACTCGGAGATCCATGTCTCCGGTTCCCGCCCGGAGCGGCTGTCGCCTTGCCGACGAGGAGCGCCCATGGACGTCCCCCCACTCCCTCCGTCCGAATCAAAAAATTGTTGGTGAGATTCTTCACCAGTCTCCGGTCGCCGTCAATACTAAAGTCGTAGGTGTCAGTGCTTGAGCCGTTGACCCACCCGTTGTCCAGGTTCTCAACAACACATTTAGAATCAATAACTTGTGGCAGGCGTGCCGACGCCGGGGCGGAGGATCGGCGCAGCGGCTACTTGAGGAGGTCGCCGATCTGGTCGAGGGTCTTCGACGGGACGAAGTCGGTCTTGAGGTAGAGGTTCGACAGTTTGCCGGGATCCACGGGGCCGAGGTCGGCTTCGGAGATCTTCGTCTTGCCGTGCCCCTGCTTCCAGGCGCTTTCCCAGATCATCGCGAGGGTGAGAGCGCCGCGAGCCATCACGTCCACCGTCTTGTCGCCGAAGCTCGTCCAGAGATCGGTCCCGTCGTTGAAGGCCTTGATGATCTCCGAGGGCGTCAAGTCCCGGAAGGTCCGGTCCATGAGGTCCACGACGGCCACGGCCGCGGCGTGTCCGCTCGCGACCGCCTTCGGCTTCCCGGCCGCGCCCGGCGGGAGCCTCTCGTTCAACTTCTCGAGCAGCTCGACGACATGACTGTTGAGCATCTTGCTCTCGTAGGCGCTGTGGACTCCCTTCGCGCGGGGGATCTGCCTTTCCTTGCCGCCCTTGTCCTTGACCGGGACGGTGTCGTCCGGATCTCCGTCGAACATGTAGGAGATGTGCAGCGGCTGGCAGGCGTCGCCGACGTAGTGAGCGAGCAGGCCGGCGGCGCAGACGAAGCTCACGACGTCGCCCGCATCGAGAGCCGCAACCATGGCAAGGTAAATCTGCCAGACGCGGAAGGGGAGACACCCGCGGCTCGAGTCTTTGACGTCGTCGTAGTACGTTCGCCAGACGTCCACCTTGACCCTGGCCGGGTCGATCTTTCCGGCGGCGGCGCCGCCACCGCCGCAGATCTGGAGCAGCGTCTTCCCGTTCGAGTCCTTCTTGTCCATGTCGGCGAAGTGGTTGGGATGCTCCGGGTTTCCCCGCTTCCCGTTGCCGAACATCTTCCAGATCTTGTCCGGGACGTCCGCGAGCGGGACGAAGGCCGCCTTGCTCAGCCCCTTGAACGTCGAAGGGCGGATGAGCGCTTCTTCGTAGGAGATCCGGTCGAGGTTCTTCGTCATGAGTGTCTTCAGGCCCGGCGCGGCCACCTGGAGGCACGCGAGGGCCGCGATGGTGTAGTGGCCGATGTCTCCCCAGTACTCCGGGAGCCCGGAGTTCCAGTCCCGGACGAGGTCCACGTCCAGTTCCCGGCAGACGGTGGAGAGGCACGTGGCGAGCGCGTAGCTGTGCGCGGTCGTCCTGGTTGTCCCCTCCTCGACGACGACGTGCCCGCCCCACTGCAGGGCGATCGGCCGAAGCGACGGTTTCTGCGGCTTCCTTCGCCGGCTCGCGCCGCCGGCCATCGCCTCTTCGGCAGCGGGCTGCTCGAGGCACCACAAAGTGCCCGAGTCTCCCGGCAGCGTTCCGGGGCTGCCTCCCCCGGAAAAACCGGCGCCGTTTTCTCGTTCGCCTGTTCGGAGTGCTTCGCGTGGGGGCACTCGAGTCTGGGTCCGATCAGGAGATCGGCAACGTAGTCCATGCCGCCGACCGACTTGTATCGGTAGAAGAGCGCGTCGATCTGACCCAGGAGCGGACCGGACGCGCCGCCGAAGGCGCACACGGGACACCCGATCAGGTCGAGCGTGATCGTGTCGGTCGTCAGGTCCGCGGGCCGGTCCACGCTCCCCAGGCCCACGATCTGCGTGGTCCATTGGGAGACGTCGTCCACGCGGACGAGCCCGGCGTCGAGATTGGAGAGGACGTGGGTCCCCGGCCAGCCGTCGTACGCCTGCGAGAACGGTTTCTTGGCGATCTGCTTCCTGTCGCTGACGCCGATCCGGACCTTCGTCTCGCCGAACACGGAGTAGATCTCCCGTCCCTCGTCCCCCGTCACGTGGCGATTGGTCAGGGCGTAGATCTGGTTTCCGTCGGAAACGAGAGAGCCGACCGAGCCCAGGTGCTCGCGCCCCTGGACGTCGCTCGCCAGGAGGTAACCGCCTCCGATGAGGCCGCTCGGGAATGACAGCTTCCGCGCGCTGTCCAGTGGCGCGTCCTGCTGGGTCACCTGGATGACGCAGGTGGGAATGACGCGGCCGTCGGACAGGTAGAGGGCGCGCGGCACCATCTGGTCGGGCTCGAAAGAGCGAGCCTTGTGGCTGCTCTTCCCCCGCTTCTTCGAGCCGAACTGGCGGCGGTCGATCCAGTCGTTCACGAAGACGAGGACGCTGGGCCAGGACCAGGGGAGGACCCTGGAATTCTCCAGCGTGCGCGGGAACGTCGGAGGCTTGAAGCTCTCGGGTTGCCGGACGTTGGGAGGATGCGTCTCGAACCAGTCGCCGCAGCGGATCCGGTAGCGGCCGATCGCCGTGGCGATCACGTTGGCCAGGTGGGCCAGATGGACGTGGTAGGAGTCGCGGGCTTCGAGCAAGTCCTTGACGGAGAGCGAGCTGTAGTCCCGTTTCGGCGGGAACGGCTTCAAGGCTTCCACGCGCGGTCCCTCGTCGCCCCGATTCGCCTGAATACTACCGGATGCCGGTCCGGTCGCCACTTTTTCTCCTGGGCGACCACACCTTTTTCCAGCCCGACGGCGCGATCCTCTCCCGAAAGTGATCCTCTATGGCCTTGTCGTCGCTTCGATCAAGCCGCGTCCGCGAGCCATGAGCCCCGCGCGCGGCCTTCGGGAGGGATAGATGTTCGGCTCCAGCATTCTCGATACCGCCATCGGCCTCGTCTTCATCTACCTGGTGCTCTCCCTGACCTGCACAGCGCTCAACGAGTGGTTCGCGGGAATGCTCAGCCGCCGCTCGAAGACGCTCTACGAAGGCCTCCAGACGCTCCTTTGGGATCCGAAAGAGCCCAACCTGCTGGCCAGCTTCTACGCGCACCCCCTCGTTCAGGACCTGCACGTCGCCGACAAGAAGCCCTCCTACATCGAGCCTCGCACTTTCAGCCTCGTCATTCTCGATCTGCTGGTTCCTTCCGATCCGGGCGCCCCGAGGACGATGGCTTCCGTCCGCGAGGCCGTCGCCAAGCTCCCCGCGGATTCCTCGAGCCGAAAGACCCTTTCGATCCTTCTCGACGATGCCGGCGACAGCCTGACCACGCTCGAGCGAAGCATGGACGCGTGGTTCAACGGCGCGATGGACCGGGTCGCCGGCTGGTACAAGAAGAGGACTCAGACGATCGTGCTGATCATCGCGGCCCTCATCTGCATCGTCGCCAACGCCGACACGATCACGATCGCCACCGCGCTCGCCAACAACACCGCCCTGCGCGAGTCGATCGTCGCTCAGGCCAGGGTTTTCGCCGAGAACAACAAGGGTTCGCAAACGGCTCCCAAGCCCGAGGACGTCGAGACTCAAGTGAAGAACCTTCAGAAGGTCGGCGTCCCCCTGGGCTGGGCATCGCCACCCTGGAGGTCGCTCGCCTTTCCCCTGGGCTGGTTGAACAAGCTCGCCGGCCTGGCGCTGACGACCTTCGCCGTCTCCCTCGGCGCCCCCTTCTGGTTCGACCTCCTGAACAAGTTCATGAACATCCGATCCGCCGGCAAAGCCCCCGACGAAAAAACAGAAGTAGCCCGGACGACTTACGACGGGTTCCTTCTGCCCGCCGACTGGTGGAACAAGAACGCCGGCCTGGCCCTGACCACCTTCGCCGTCTCCCTGGCCAGGCGCCCCCCCTCCTGGTTCGACCTGCTGAACCCCTTCATAACCATCCGCTCCGGCCGCAAATCCCCCGAAGAAAAATCCAAACCCCCTGGCACCCCCAAAATGGCCTGGTCCTTTTTCGTAGCGATGCGTTCGCGTCGTAAATCGCAATCGCCTGACTCAGCTAAGTCTCGCATTTGGAGCTGCTTAGCACCTATGTTCAGACCTGCTGTGGTTTGAGTCTAGGCCCGCGCGACCCGCCCGGCTAGAAAAAATCCTCTTCCTCTAGCCCATCTCCCGGTTTCAGGCGACTAACTAAACGGTAAGGCTTGCTGAAGGTGCTGATATTGGCGACGCCGCGAAGCGTAGCAGTTCGAGTTGCGGAAGCCTGTCTCAACTCCCCCTGGCCTCTCCGCCTCTCGGTACCTTCCCGACAGAAATAATGCATGAATTCAGGACTGACCCCATCTCATCCCCATCTCATCCCCAGGACTGACCCCATCTCATCCCCTGGCCCAGGACTGACCCATCTCATCCCCGAAAGAAACCAAGGCGTTATGAGAGCCAGTTAAGAGGAGGTGACCGCCATGCCCCAAAAGAAATCCCGTCCGTCTGCCAGACCCTCCGCGGCGAGGAGTGCCAGAGGAAAGGCGCGACCGGAGCGCACGCTCGATGCGCGGCCCGACACGCTCGACTTCCGCGACCAGATGTTCGAGCCGTCGTTGATAGAGGTCCCGGTTCGCATTCCCCTTGACGAGTTTCAGAGCATCAAGTCCCGATTCTCGACCAGGGGAAGGAGGGGGCCTGCACCGGCTTCGGTCTCGCCACTGTTGCAAACTACCTCCTCCGCCGGCGCAAGGTTGTCCCGGATCCGGATCCGTCAGCCCGCGCATGCTTTACGAGATGGCCCGGCGATACGACGAGTGGCCGGGCGAGGACTACTCCGGAAGCAGCGCCCGCGGCGCCATGAAGGGGTGGCACAAACACGGCATCTGTTCCGAAAAGCACTGGCCGTACATCGACCGGAGGTCGCCCGTGCCGATTTGTTCCCGATGCGGTGGGCCGATGCCGTCGCCGGCCCCTCGGCGCTTACTACCGCGTCAATCACAAAGACATCATCGCGATGCACACGGCCCTGGCCGAGGTCGGGGTCCTCTACGCCACGAGCGCCGTTCACGCCGGGTGGAGCGCCGTGGGACCTGACGGATCCACTCCGCGTGGCGAGATCCTGGCGGCCACGCTTTCGCAATCGTGGCGTACGACAACGAGGGGTTCTGGATTCAGAATTCGTGGGGCCCGACCTGGGGCATGCGGCGGATTGGCCAGGTCACTTACGACGACTGGCTCGCCAACGGCACGGACGTCTGGGTCGCCAGGCTCGGCGCGCCCATCGTTCTCAAGACGGCGGAATCGACCGCCACCGGCGTCGGGGCAGCGGCGAAGGATCCGCAGCTATATGTTCTGCGACCTCCGCCCCCACATCATCAGCATAGGCAACGACGGGAAGTTCCGGCCTGAGGGAATGTACGGCACGACGGAGGAGGACGCCGACGAGATAATCAAGAGGAAATTCCCGCGCTCACCAGGGGATGGGCGAAGAAGCGGTGCTTCTCTACGCCCACGGCGGACTGGTAAGCGAAGACACGGCAGTCCAGCGAGTCGCCGACTACCGCGCTACTCTCCTCGAGAGGCAGATCTATCCACTGTCTTTCATCTGGAAGACCGATTACTGGTCGACCCTCACGAACATCGTCCAGGATGCGCTCCGGAAGCGACGGCCGGAAGGTTTTCTGGACAACGCGAAGGACTTCATGCTCGATCGGTTGGACGATGCGCTCGAGCCGATCGCGCGCGCGCTCACGGGCAAGGCGCAATGGGACGAGATGAAACAGAATGCGCTGCTTGCAACCAGAAGCAAGCAGGGCGCCTTGCGTCATGTGGCCGACCTCATTGCCGATCTGCGAGCAAAGATGCCCGACCTGGAGGTTCATGTTGTTGGACACAGCGCCGGCTCGATCCTGCATGCTCCATTCATTTCCCGCCTCACCGGGCCAAAGAAGAACGGCGGGCTCAGTGTTCCGGTCAACACGTGTACGCTCTGGGCGCCGGCGTGCACGATCAAGCTGTTCCAGGAGAACTACCTGCCGGCGATTCAGAGCGGCCGCATCGAACGTTTCGCCCTCTTCACGCTGACCGACAAGGCCGAACAGGACGACAACTGCGCCAACATCTATCACAAATCGCTTCTCTATCTGGTCTCCAACGCCTTCGAGGAGTTCCGAAGCCCCCGCTGAAAAGAGACGGGGAGCCCCTTCTCGGCATGGCGAAGTTCGTCGAATCCCAGCTCGAGGATGTCCTTTCATTAGGGAATGTCCAGTGGGTAAGGGCGCCCAACGACGCCCCGCTGGGATCTCCCGATTCCTCCACCTCGACGGCGCACGGAGCCTTCGATGACGATCCCGCCACCCTCCAGGCAACCCTCGCAAGAATCCTGCGGTCGACCGACGCCGGCTCATCCGAATTCCCAATGCACCGCTCCGCTGCGGGCCAGCGAGGCTTGCGCCGACGCCTGGAGGTGGCGAAGCTGATCCCGGTCAAGCCCAGGCAGGACCGGCGCGGGCGGTGCGACTTGTGACTGCCGTGGCAATGAGCGGTGGGAGATCCTCCGCGACGATGAGGACTGCGAGCGGTTCCAGACGAATCGGTGGCTCGCGCAGTCCAGGCATTCCGCTGGTGGGGGTGAGGGCAGGATAAGCCCAATCGCCGAGGCCCTTTTGGCCGGCAACCCCGGAGCTGGAGTGGCTGATCGAAGCCGGAGCCCGCCCGGACGCCGCGGAGGCCGAGTTGTGGGCCGAGGCATACATGGGGAACTCCAAGCCCGCTCGCCCTGATCAAGAAAGCACCGGTGCAATAGGGCCGCCGGCGGCCGCTTTCGTTCGATCTAGCGCCGGGTACCAGTTGGTTACTATCTCTCTGTAAAGAAGGAGCGAGAAGGACCAATGAAGTTTTTCTAGCCTTTGTCGCGATTCCGAGCGATTAATGAACGGACCCAAAGCGGATCTTTCGGAGAGACGCCGGCCGGCGAGATCGCGGCTTGCCACCGCGTGAAAGGAGAACCAGACATGCCCACAGTGAATCCCGGCGACAAGATCACAACCACTGTCAAGCTTTCGCAAGACTCCGATGTCAGGTTCAAGGTGCTTCGCGGTCTTACGACCGTCCTCCGCACGCGTCCGGGTGTCTTCGAGTATCAAGAGGGTGTACGTGGTCAAACCGGACGACGACGACATTCAGTACGGATGGGACTTCCTCTTCGGAACCGATAAGGGCAGCTACACGATCGAGCGCTCGCCGTCAACGGCGAGGTGAAGTGCGGCGGCGCCGCGCAGGCGTCCAACGGCCTGGGGCCGTACGAGGGCGACTGCCTCTTCGAGAACCAGCCCCCGCAGCCGTCTCGGCCGCAGGTACCGCAGCCATGACGCCGAGGCGCTGGAACCTCTTCATTGCCCTTCTTCTCCTGCCCGCCTGGGCGTCTTCACAGCAGCCCGAGGTGTACTCCGCCCGCGCCAACGAGGCGATTCTGGAGGTCTCGAAACAGTATGCGATCGCCGTGCCGCTGGGAGACACGGTCTCTCTTGGGAAGCTCAAAGAGCTTTCCGCCGCGATCGACACGGGCCGCGACGGCCGCCAGTTCACGGCGTCGTCTCTCGCGACACCGCTGGCCACCGTCATAGACCAACCAACAACGACCAATTTCGTCTCGCTCGCCCTCGAGAACAGGGGCGCTCGCCAAGACCGAGGACAACAACGCCCTGACGCTGACGACGTCGCTGTATGCGATCAAGCGTCTTTTCAACTCGACCCCCTGGCGCTCCCTGGAAGGACGCGCCGACCGGAATCTCCGGTATTTCACGGGCTCGATGACCTTCGCCAAGGCGACGACGGATTCGTCCAGTTCTTCCAGCCGCGTCCAAGCATGGACGGTTCGATATCAGATTGGCAGCCGAGATCTCCGGGACTTCTACACTGACCCGAAGATCGATTCTCTGAGCGATATCAGCCAGTTGGATTCGCCTGAAGATCAGGGCCCTCCTTCGCAAGAGGGACAAGGACAGGAAGGACGAACAGATCACGGTCGATGAAATCAAGGAACGTCATCGTCAATGACACCTTCGTCCTTGATTCGGAGGAAGAGAAGTTCGTTCCGCAGCTCCGCGGCCGATCCATCACGGTCAAGGATCTTCTCGTCATCAAGGGCGATCTGATCGAGCAGCTGATCGCGCAAGCCGCGCCGAAGGGCGTTGGCTCCGTCAGCTTCAGCGAGTCGCGGGACGACACGACGAACACGGACATCTACAGGCTCGCCGGCAGCTACCAGCGCAAGCTCGGCGACGCGTTGTTGCTGACCGGAAATCTGTCGGCCGAGTACCGCCAGCCCCGGGCGTCCTCGGCGAATTCGACCTACGGGCGGGACGGCCGCGGTGGAGCTGGCCGACTCGCTCAAGAATTTCAGGCTGGTCGACAGCGGCGACCCGTCGCGCCTTTCAATCGCGGTCAACGCGCGCGTCGCCGAAACAGGCCAAGCCCGAGTTCATGGCCCAAGCAAAGCTCGAGTTCCTTCTTCCGAAGGGAGTCTCGATCCCGATCTCCGTGACCTGGGCGAACCGGACGGACCTGATCAAGGAGAAGATTGTCCGCGGCCACGTCGGGATCTCCTTCGACGCGGCCAGCCTGCTGACGATCGGCGGGGTCGCATCGCGGTGAGCGTGGAATCGGCGGGCCGGCGGAAGCCGGGATCGTAGGGGTAGGGTAGCATGCTGTTGAAGCCGGGCGACGCTGCTGTCCAAGATAGGCCCGAATCGCTTGGGATCGCTCGGAAGCGCTGACAGGACGGGAGTGCCCATGAGTAAGAGACAATGTGAGATGCTTGGCAGGCGCGGGGCCGCGGGCAAGCGGCTGGGGCGAGACGGGGGGTGTTGGCGGCCCGCGGAGAACCGGCGTCCAGTTTCGCGAAAGCACCTGGACAGAAGATGGGTTTCTAGCGGCGTTCTGCTGACATGCGGAAGTCTCTTGCTTGGGTCCGTTGTAATGGCCCAGCCCGCCGCAGACCAGCGTCCCATGAATCCAACGACAGCGGGTTCCGGAGTGCCGGGACCTAAACCGAATGTGATACCCGAGCCTGCAAGCGCAGGCCCCGTCATTGTTATATCGGCTACCAGCGATGAGGCGACGGCGAAGGTGAATCTGCGGGGGCTCGATGGAGAGCCGCATGCCAAACGACATCGAAGCCGATCTTCTCAACAACGCCCAGCGGCCGAACCTCCTCGTTCGTCCGTCGGTCACCGTGCTGAGCGCCTCGCCTGTGCCCGGCAAAGCGGGTGAATTCGTAGCGGAGCTGAGGATCCGGGTCTCGTGGCTTTCGGCAACAGCACCATGCCGCTCTTGTTCAAGGGCAGGCAGATCGAGTCGCTGCGATTGTCCCGGCCCGGTCTTGTGGCGAAGCCTGGTGGAGACGGGCTGTTCGCGGTGCGCCAGGGCTCGGAGCTGCTGGTGGTATTGGAGAACCCCTCGGCCTTCGAGTATAAGTCGGTGAGAGGGAGACTGCGATTTGCCGACGAGGATGTCTGCGCTTTTGACGCGGAGAGTTTCGGTAGCCGGTCCCGGATCATCGAGCAGCACGCGGAAGCCCTGCGACATCTATGCAAACTGGACGCCTTTCGACATACCCAAATACGCGCAAGTAACCCTGATAGCTCATCCTGTCGGGGCTTGGTTTCGTGATCAGGACACGGGTCTTTTCCGGAGCGCTAAACGGAGGGGCTGGCTAACGCTGCGCTTTCAGGATGGCGCGAATGGCCCGATTCACGAACAGAATATGCCTCTGGAGGTCCAGTTCGAGCCCAGCAATTTGGCTCTGTCCGGGAGTCTGGCGAACGTGGCGGCGCTGCTCCTCGTCGGCGCTGGGATTCTCTCTTGCTGCGCGTCTCTGTTCCGAATGTCAAGCGCCGAAGGCAACTCCGGGATCAACTGACGGAGGCGGCTAGAGGAGACCGCCTCCATTTCGAACGAGGTGGACAGCAATTTGCGTGTTCTGCTTCGGGTCGAGCGTATCGCTCTGGATGAGATCCGGGTGGCGGTATGGTCCTTCGGGCCCGGGCTATGCGGATTATGCGCGCCGGGTCGAGCAGGGACTTCCAACTCTCACCCGGCGTATCGATGCGGTGCGCCGCCTCGATGCGGTTCTGATTCGAAAGAGGCTGCTGGAGGAGCAGGGCGCTTCCCCCACGCGACTCGGACAGATTGACGGCCTGGTCTCCGCGATTTCGGCGACGCTGATGCAGGACCAGCTCTCGGAGGAGGACTGGGTGTCAGTGAACCAGCGCCTCGAAACGACACAGAAGACGCTTCGTGAGCCGACTCAGACCGAGAAGGAGGCGTTCGAAGCGATGATCACTGCCCGGTGGAAGTCGCTGGAGTGAGCACTTCGGGGTGGAGGACAACGGCGCTCTAAAGGTGCCGGAACAACTGCATGGAATGGAGCAAAGTTTTCCAGATTCTTCGTTGCTGCCTCGCAAGGATGAGGACGCAAGCAAGTGGGTCCAGTCCGTGGGGCTCATAAGAGCCGACCTTCAGCTCTCGGCGCTTGAATTGGTCTGGGAGTACCAGTTCCTCGCCCCGGCGAGCGAGGCGGAAAGCGCCTGGACGGAAGCACAGAGGAAATTGAACCACCTTCTGGCGACTCCGACCATCGACAATTTGCGCGAAGCCAAGTCGATCCTTCGCAGCTCGCCGAGGGCGTCACGGAAGGCGACATCGTGTCCGCGTTGCGCGAGGGCAACGCCACGATTGTCATGGATCCCGCTATCCCCCGACCCAATCAGAAGATTAGGTTTTTCGTGCGCTTCCGAATCGTCGAACTAAATACGTCCGCCGCGCGGGAACTCGTTGACTGCCGCTGGAACTTTCTCGACTTTCACCTCCCCGGGTATCAGAAGGCGGCACGGCGCCTGCGCGCTGTCTCTGGCGCTTTTTCTCGAGACGGCAGCAGATGCAAAGAAGGAACCACAGACCGAAGACCTTAAAGGCACGAGTCTCTCAGAGCACGGCTGGTACGTTCACCATTATTTTGAGAAGGATGTCGCGAAGAGCGAGATCTCAGCCAGTTTCTACGACTCGAAAGGCAGGCCCGTGGATCTTGGCCTGCCCGAGACCGCGGGCGCGGAGCATTGGTCCCGGGCTTACCGAACCACTCGAGCCGAGCCGCCGGCCCACCGACAAGTGGGGTCGCGCATGGCTCGAGGTGTTTCAACTCGCGGCGGCGCTTTTCGTCCCGTTGGCAACGCTCGCCTCTACGACGCTCAGCGGCGGCGGCTCCGGGCGCTGGTGGGAACTCATTGCAATTGGCTTTGGGTCCGACACTATCAAGAGCATCCTGGTCGGCCGGCAGGACACGGCGACATCGACTTGACGTCGTTCTCAACCGTGTGTCTCGATGAAAGGAGCGGAGTCGGGTGTCGATTGGATACAGCTGCACGAAGTGCGCTCTGGACCCCCTTGCGGACGTGATGGGAGGAGTTCCGAGAGAGAGACATGAGACTTCTGCTTAGCCGGGGAGGCGCCAACAGGCTCGGCGACCATCGGGGACCCTGTCGGTGGATGGCGAGGAGGGGCGACTCTGCTGTTTACGCTCGAAGACGTCGTTCGTGAGCGGCCAGGCATCGAGGTCGCGGCCTGGAAGATTGCAGGACAGACTGCGATTCCGGGTGGTGTTTATCAAATAGACATCACCAACTCACAGAGGTTTGGCAGAGCCTTGCCCCTGCTGCTGGGCGTTCCGGGTTTCGAGGGGGCGTCCGGATTCACCCGGGCAATACAGCGGCGGACACGGAAGGTTGCATCCTCGTGGGTCTGCGCCGAGGCAACGACATGGTTTACGAGTCGCGGCCTGCGTTCGATCTGGTCTTCGGGCGGATTCAGGGGGCTCGGAATGCCGGTGAAGAGGTCTGGATCGAGATTCGGAATGAAATGCCACCTGCGGACCGGCCAGGTGCTGGCCTGACAGCGAGTGAAGGAAGTAGGGTCAGTCTTTCCAAATAGGATATTCGCCTCGTCGCCGATCACCGATAATCCGCGCGATGCCCGGCGTCTCCCGAGCCTGGTTCGTGGACCGCTACGGCGGCCCCGAACGCCTCGTCCTGCGCGAGCGGCCCGACCCTGTCCCCGGCCCCGGCGAGGTCCTCGTCCGGACAGCCGCCATCGGCCTGAACTTCGCCGACCTCTTCGTGCGCGCCGGCGTCTATCCGCGAACGCCGAGGCCTCCATTCGTCCCCGGCATGGAGATCTCCGGCACGATCGAAGCTGTCGGCGACGGCGTCTGCGGATCTCCGTCCCGGCCAGCGAGTAGTCGCCGTCCCCCTCTTCGGGGGCCACGCCGAGAAGGTCGCCGTGCCGGCGGCCTGGGTCTTCCCGCTCCCCGACGGCGTGGATCTCGTCGAAGCGGCGGCCATGCCGGTCGCCTTCCTCACCGCCTGGTACGCCCTCGCCCGCGCGGAAGTCGGCTCCGGCGACCGCGTCGTCGTCACCGCCGCCGCCGGCGGCGTCGGAACGGCGCTCCTGCAACTGATTTCCCTGCGAGGCGCGCGGGCCCTCGCCCTCGTCGGCTCCGAATCCAAGCTCGCCCTCTGCCGCGAGCTCGGCGCCGTGGACGCCGGCCTCTACGCCTCCTCCGATGATCTCCTCGCCCGCCACTTCAACGGCCACGCCGACGTCGTCATCGACGCGATCGGCGGCCGGCTCTTCCGCGTCACTCTGGCGCCGCCTCGACCGCGGCGGCCGCTACGTCCTCTACGGCTTCGCCGCGGCAGCCGGCCCGGGCGGCGTCGCCCGCCTCAAAGCCGCCCGGGAGCTCACTCGCCATGGGCCTCCTCGCCCCTTACCCCTTCGTCCAGACCTGCCGAACCCTGATCGGCTTCAACCTCTCCCTGCTCCCCACCAAAACCGGCGAGCTCCGCCGCGCCGCCGAAGGGCGTCTTCGACCTCTGGAAATCCGCCCGAATCCGCCCCATCCTCGGCCCCCGCTTCGCCTTCCCCCACCTCCCCCAAGCCCACCAGGCCCTCGCCTCCCGCTCCACCACCGGAAAGGTGCTCATCACACTACGGCCCCTAAGTAGAACCGCCCTCGAGAAAATGGGTTATTTGATCCGGTAGCTTTCCCCCAGGGCGAGTACCAGAGGTCGTCGGGAGTCGTGTCCTCGTCGCGGCCTGGTCCGTGCAGTCCCCCTTCTTTCCGAGCGCGGCCCGGTATGCTTTCTGGCAGAACCCGCTGCAGAACAGGAGGCGTTTGCCCGCGGGGACCGGAATCTGGGTCAGGAGCCGGAGGAGCTCCCGGAGCGAGGCCGGGAACATCGTAGTGATATCCCTCGCTCTGGATCGCCGTCGCGGCCGTGACAATGGCTGCCCGCTGCTCCTTTGTGAGGGACGGCAACCACTTGATGGCGACTGGGTGGACCCGCGGATCGTCGTAGTCCCTGGCGAGCCCGGAGTAGATTCCTCCGCTGCCGGGCGATCCCGGTGCGCAGGACGTCGAGGAGGTCCGGGTTCCAGTCGACGCCCCCGGTCTTCGGGTCCCGGATCGTGCAATCCAGGATCGGCGTGTTTTCGCCCGCGTAGGGGACCGGCGATGAGGAAGGTGTGCGACCACTCCCCGGGTTCTCCCGGATGGTAGGGATCGAGGCCCTGGGCGTCGCGGATGCCGTCGTCGATCGGCCGCTCGAGCGCGCAGAGGACGATCGCGCCGACAAGCTGCTCTTCGCCTATTTCCTTCGTGAATGCCTGGAGAAGAGGGGTCAGCATGGGGCGACCGCCCTGCCAGACGTATCGCTCGGAGAAGACGATTGGGCTAGCGCCAGCTAGCTGTCGGGGTTGCCGCCGAGTTGGTAGATTCGGAGGTCGTTGCCGCACTGGACGCCGACTTGTGACGACGGGGCGATGAGGGAGTTTTCGCCTTGTCGTTGTAGACGGTGCAGTTCTCGATCCAGCCGCCGCAGTCCATGGTGACGAGGAGGCGGCCGTCGGGGAGGTGATCCACCAGGAGGCGGGCGTGGTGGGTGTGGCCGATGACGTACACGTGATGGTCCTCGAGATGGTTCTGCTCGCCGGTGAAGATCTTGTCGCCGAAGGTCAGGTAGCTGGCGTGCTCGAAGTCGTTGCGGATGCCCTCGCCGTGGAGGAAGCGTCTTAGATCGAGAAAGGTCGTGCTCTGGCCTTCGATCGCTTCGATGTCGGCCGCCTGGCTGATGAGGCGCGCTCCGTCCGGCGTGACGGTCGGCGGCGGAAAGTCGGGCGGGAAACGGAGCTTCTCGCGGAGCGTCAGGGAGCCGTTCAGCTTCTTCATCGTTCCGTTCGCAAACGGACCGATCGGGGTGCGTGCCGGGCTTGACCTTGGGGAGGATGCCGACGATCGCCGCCTTTACATGGTCGGGCAGGATCTGCTCGATGTTGTCGTAGCGATGGCCGTGCGTCAGGAAGATGTTGTTCCCGGCGGCGGTCAGAAGCGGCGCTGACGGGGGGATGCCTCCGGCGGCTTCGACTTCGGCGAGCCAGGCGTCGTGGTTCCCGCGGATGTACTTCGTGTCCAGCGCATCGAGGCGATCGGCCAGGCCGTGGACGTCCGGATCGTTGCGCACGCGGTCGTAGGCCGCGCGGACGTCGGGGTCGTCCTTCGTCATCTCTCGCCACAGATCGACCCGGTCGCCGAGTTGATAAACCTCCAGTGGCCTCTTTCGCATCCTGGAAGTTTTCCAGGATCCCCAGCAGGGCGAGAGAACATCGCCGCGCCATTCTTCAGGAGCCGGTTACCGGTGAACTGGTAACCCCCGGTGTACCGCTGCAGGCAGGTGCGGCTCATCCAGTGAAAGTCGGGCAGGAAGACCCGCAGGATGGTCTCTGTCAAATTCCGAGTCCGTCGTCGGCGAACCGCGCCACGAGGTGGACCTGGTTCGGGGAATGCTTGCAGAAGTTCGTCAAGGAAGGAATCGTGGCTGGCCATAGTTTGGTCCTCCTCGTCTCTTCAAGGCGTCAGCTGCGGGCGAGCCATTCTAGAGTCGCCGCCTGGCGAGACCTGAGGAAGGCATAGAACCGGTCATTGGATGGCCCTGCGGGAGCCCGGGCAACGGATCAAAAGAAGCCTCGACGCAGGAATGTTCTGGCATCGAAGGAGTTGATAATGGCGTTTTGCAGGGCATGGAATGCATCGATAGCTCATGGCGGAACCGGCGAGGCAGCGATCGGAGATCACCGTAGATCGTTGTCGGGCGGAGTCGTAGGATTCCCGAAAGGCACGGCTTTCGAGAAGCGTCTGGGTCTCGCGCCGGGTTCTGGTCCTTCGGTTTGAGAAGACCGACGAGTCTGGAAGACGCTAGAAGATCAACCTGCCTGACGCCTCGGAGTGGACAGGCCGCGTTCCAGGGAATGGTCGCGACGCCGAGCCCGAGCCCATCGCCTCTGCGGGTACCTGGCCCTCGTCCTCGACATGGACTTCAAGGGGAGGGTCCGGCTCGTGGGCCTGACGGGCTTTCGAGGGGGCCGGATGGTTCACGCGCTGAATCGGAACGCCGTCAAGGCCGGATCCATCGGCGTGATCGAAGGGCGCAGAAGCGTGGCCGGTTGA
This sequence comes from uncultured Acidobacteriota bacterium, assembly GCA_963782815.1. Taxonomy (GTDB): domain Bacteria; phylum Acidobacteriota; class Thermoanaerobaculia; order UBA5066; family Gp7-AA6; genus JAWOLE01. The sequence continues at coordinate 214,954 of CAWALG010000027.1, forward strand.
ACGAGGGCTCAGTGCTTCACGACGAGAAGCTTGAGCGTCTTCTTCGAGATCCTCGGTCCTGGTCGCCGCGCTTGCGTCGAGCCGCACCCCATGCACGAACGCGTTCGAACTGGTCGTGGCTCAAGACCGCGCACGACCTGAAGGCGAGAGAACTGGACGATGCTAGTCTCCAGCCACACGGGATCGCCGAAGCTCATATGGCGGTCTTGAGCGACGCTCGACCGGTCCGCCCACGTATCACTCGCGGACACGGCGCTGCGCATTGATCCTGGACGAATCGTCCGAATAGAGTCGGCAAAGATAATCCCTCTCTCGGTATCCGATTACGAGGCGACGAATTGAGCCGCCAGGCGGAAGCTGGGCATTCCGCGGAGGCGACGGTCTATGCCACGCTCATGATCGCTCGGAGCGGCCGAGAAATGGACGCGGCGCAACGCGGAACCGTCCCGAGCATTGAACGCCAGCGATTTCTTGAGCGAGTCTGGCCACAAGGCAAGGCATGGTTCAATGTCGTTCACGCCGTGAGAAGGGCTGGCCGTCAGACACCGAGGAGCCTTCGAGGCCATTTCGGTTCCTTTGACGCGGGCGCGGATCTTGGCGAAGGCGGTGTCGCGGGAGGTGGAGGTGTCGTCGCCGAAGGGGGAGAAGCCGCAGTCGTCGGTCGTGCCGAGATGGGCAGGGTGCGATGAGCTTCGCGGCTTCGAGCACGCGGTCGCGGACGACCGCGGCGGTCTCGACGCGGGGGTTGATCGGGTCGGTGACGCCGACGAAGATCCGGCGGTCGCCGGTCGCGTGCTTTCCGAGGATCGCGAGGACGCGCGGGCGGTCCGCTCTCGCTCGCGAGCTGGATGAAGAAGTTCGCCGACGTTCATCCGGAAGAGCGCCGGGAGCAGCTCGGCGTAGTCCACGTCGGCGCTGTGGGTCGAGTCCCGGTCGCCGCCGGGGCAGGTGTGGACGCCGATGCGCTTGCCGCTCGGCCGCGTGAACCGGTCGAGGACCCGGTTGTTCAGGTCCACGAAGGAGTTCAGGAGCGACTTTGACGGGTCGAGCTTGACGGAGAGGCGGCCTTCCGTGAAGTCGATCTGGACGGTCGCGCCGCGGTCCAGGCACTGGCGAATGTCGGTCTCGGCCTCGCCAATGAGATCCTCCAGGAACGCCTCTCTCGCGTAGCCGGGGAGGCCGGCCTGCGGGTAGAGAAGACTCAACGCCGAGGCGGAGATCACGGCCTGTTTCAGGGGGAGATGCGCGTGCTTCTTCGCGGCGTCCAGATAGGCCGCGGCGTGCGTCGCGTATCGGAAGGGGCCGGCGGTCAGGACCGGGAGCTGCCGCGTGTGCCCGTCCCGGAAGGGGATCGTCACGCCGCCGGGCGCCAGGTTCGCGAGGCCGTGAATCGGGTAGGTCGCGAAGCTCGGCTTTCGCTGTTCGCCGTCGGTGATGACGGGGGACCCGGTCTCCTCGAAACGCCGGATCGTGTCGCGGACGGCGTCGTCGAAGAGGGCCTCGAGCTTCTCCGCCGCGATCGTTCCGGCGGCCGCCGCCTGCATGCCTTCGAGGAGCGCCGCCGGGCGGGGAATGCTGCCGATCGGTTCGGTAGGGGAGCGTCATCGAGAGAACTTACCCGATCACGCCGTTTCGGGTCAAAGAGGTCCCGGTCGGGTTCGGTGCTCGCCGGTGATTGAATCGATGGTCAGCGGTCGCAGCCCAGGGCGAAGTTCAACGCGGCGCACACATTCGCGCATCCGTTGCGGGCTCAACTGGGCCAGGCGCGCCCCAAGCCCTTGCTGGCTGACCGTCATGACGTTGTGGAGATTGGCAACGCAGGGTTGGCGCAGGCCGTCGTCGGGGCCGAGGGCGACCTCGGATGGAACTCCCCGAATCGTCGACGTGATCGGCGCCACTGTGCACCGCGGGACAGGTAGGGGATCGCGCTTCCACGGGTCAGGATGAGAACTGGCCGCTCTTTGTCCGGCCGTGGGAACCGGTAAAGCCGGACCTCACCACGCTCTAGTCGTCCGGCCAATCGGCCACCTTGTCCCAGGCCGCGGGCTCCTCCAGCGAATCCGGGTATCGGACGTAGCCTTCGCGGTCCCACCTCTCCTTCTGCTGCTGTCCAGTCGCTTCAGGTGCGCTCGAAGCGCTTCTCGAAACAGGGCCGATCGGTTTGTCTTCAACTTCTTCGCTGCCCGGTCCGCCGAGCGGAGAAGATCACGGTCGAGAACGATCTGGATGGTTTCCATGACTGTGGATAAGTAGTCAACAGTCGATCCAACAGTCAATAGGGATAATCTGCGGCGCGAAAGAGGTGGTCATGGGGAAACGGGTCTTTTTCATCTGCGTCTTGCTGGCTTGCTGGTCTGGCTTCGCATTCGCGCAGTTCGACGAGGAGAAGCTCGTTCGGGAGTATGCGAAGACTCTCGCGAAGGATCGGGACGCGAAGGAGCGGGCTTCGGCGGCGCGGTGGCTCGGGGGGAGGAAGCAGCCGGAGGCGGTGGCGGCGCTGGCGAAGGCGCTGTCGGATCCGGAGGCGTCGGTTCGGGAGGCCGCGGCTTCGGCGCTCTGGAAGACGGGGAAGGACGCGGCCGCGGCGAAGCCGGAGCTGACGAAGACGCTGGGGGATCCGGACGCGGCCGTGGTGGCGCGCGCGGCGGGGGCGCTCGCGGTCATGGACGTGCCGGACTCGGAGCTGGCGGACGCCTGGCGGCGGGCGCTCGAGGGGGCGCGCGACGACGCGACGGCGTTCCTGGCGGCGCGCGGCCTGATCGGGATCGATCGGCCGGAGAAGCTGGCGCCGCCGATCCTGACTTACCTGGCGAAGAGGGCGGAGGCGGCGGCGCGGCCGGCGCCGGGGCGGTCCAGCCTGGATGACAGGGACAGCGCGGAGAACGCGGGGAAGGCGCTCCAACGTCTGCTCGACAAGAGCGCGGCACCGATTCTGCCGCTGCTCGACCGCACGGTGTCCGAGTCGCCGAACTCCGGGCGATACGTCCTCGGGGCGCTCGCTTCGGTCAAGCCGCTGCCGCCGGGGACGGTGGACCTGGCGCTCGCGCACACGCGCTCGTCCGTGGCGGAGACCCGGGACGCGGCGATCAATCTGGCCGGCAAGGTGACGGACGAGCGCGAGGCGGCGCGCTGGATCCCGGAGGCAATCCGCCTGCTCGGCGATCCGGACGAGAGCGTCCGGATCCAGGCGTGCTGGGCCCTGAAGGGGGTCAAGGGGCTGGCGCACGAGGCGGCGCCGGAACTGGCGCGGCTCCTTTCGGGCGAATCTCCTCCGAGGGTCCGGCACAGCGCCGCCGGCGCGCTCGAGGAGATCGGGAACGTCTCCAACCCGATCCCGAAGTCGGCCAAGGCCGCCGTCGCGGCGGCGGCGAAGGACGCGCTCGCGCGCGCCATGAAGGAGAAGGACCACGACGTCGCGGGGCAGGCGGTGGCCGCGTACAACGTGCTCTACATAGACAACGCCGAGATCGTGGCGGCGCTGGCCGACACGGCGGTCAACGGCGCCGACACGGCCGCGCGGCAGCGGGCGCTCCAGTGCCTGCGCAACCGGCAGGGGCAGGCGAAGGGGATCGTCGAGACGATCCGTCCTCTGACCGCGATCCTCCGATAAGTACGTGGCGGACGACGCGAGGACCGCCATCGAGTGGATCGAGCGAGGCGGCGCCGGGAAGTCCGGGAGCGATCAAGGGCGGCGGATCTCGGCTGCATACCGCCGCGCCCGTCCGGCCGTGCCGCCGCGGCGCCGCCCGAGCGGCTCCGCGCCGCCGGCCGGCGAGCAGCGCGGCCTGGCGGTGCTGCGCGAGCGCAATCTCGAGTTGAACGAGCCGAGCTTCTTTCGCGCGCTGTCGGAGGCCGACGCCGAGGCCGTCCGCGCGTACCTCGACGGCGGCATGTCGGCGAAACACGTCTTCGTGGACGTCGAATCGCCGCTCGCCGCTGATGGTCCTGTTCTTCGGCGGGACAGGCCTGCGCCACGGGCGAGACGGGGCGCGCGATCGTCCGAAGCTGCTGCTGGACCGGGGCGCGGACGTGAACCAGCAGGACGAAAAGAAGAACACGGCGCTGATGTTCGCCGCGGACAAGTGCGACCGGCAGACCCTGCGCCTGCTGCTCAAGGCGGGCGCGAAGCTGAACGCGCGCAACTGGGCGAACCTGACCGCGCTCGAGATGGGCATCGTCTCCGGCAACCCCGGCCTCGAGGAGCTGATCGAAGCCGGCGCCCGCCTGGACCCCGCGAAGGCGAAGGCCTAGGCCGACGCCTACAAGAACAACCCCAAGGCGCTCGCCCTGATCAAGAAGGCGTCGGCGCAGTAGATCGGAGCGCGGCTGTGGGGATCATGACGAGAACATATCGATCCACGGCCGGCGCGGTCCGGGGGTTGGCTGCCTTTCTCGCGCTGGGTCTGGCGGTCGCGGCGCCTCCGGCGGCCCGGCGGGTTCCCTATGAAGAGACATTTCACGGAGTCACGCTGACGGACCCGTACCACTGGCTGGAGGATTTCGACAGCGCCGAGGCGAGCGCCTTCATCGAGGCCCAGGACCGGTTCGCCCGGGCTCGCCTCGCGCGCGCGCCCGGACAGGAGTACCTGCGCCGGCGGCTCACGGAGCTGACGCGAACGGACAGCCTGGGGGTGCCGCTGGTGGAAGGCGGCCGTTACTTCTACACGCGGACGCGGGCGGACGCGGACCTGCCGGTGCTCTGTTTCCGCAGCGCGCTCGACGGTCCCGAGGAGATCCTGCTCGACCCCGCGACGCTCTCTCCGGACCGGACGGCGAGCGCCCAGCTCATGGGAGTTTCCCGCGACGGGAAGCTCGCCGCCTATTCCGTGCGGCAGTCGGGCCAGGACGAGGTCGAGATCCGGGTGAAGGAAGTGGACTCCCGGCGCGACCTCTCCGACCGGCTGCCGAAGGCTCTCTATGGCGGCGTCTCGTTCCTGCCCGACCGCTCCGGCTTCTACTACGCGCGCCGGTCGCGAAGCGAAGGGTCGCGAATCCTGCTTCACCGTCTCGGATCGGCTTCCGACTCGGACGAGGAGGTCTTCGGCAAGGGAATGGGGCCGAGCGTGTTCCTCGGCGCGGAGGTGACGGGCGATGGCCGCTGGCTGATCGTCGAGGCGCAGCAGGGATGGGCGAAGTCGGAGGTCTGGTTCGGGGACCCGGCGAAGAAGGAGCCCTTGCGCTCCCTGACCGCCGGCCTTCCGGAGCAATTCCGGGCGGAGGCGGCGGGCAAGAATACGCTCGTCCTGCGGACGACCTGGAAGGCGCCGAGGGGCCGGGTGCTCCTCGTGAACCTGGAGAGCCCGGCACGAGAGGCGTGGCGCGAAATCGTCCCCGAGTCGGAGGACAGCATCAATGGCGTGTCCGTGATCGGAGGACGGCTTTTCGTTTCCTACCTCCACGATGTGCGGCTGAAAATCGCCGTCTTCTCGCTCGAGGGCAAGGCCCTCGGCGAAGTCCCGCTCCCGGGCCCGGTGTCCGGGGGGATCTTCGGAGACTGGGACCGCGAAGAGGGATTCCTGTCGTTCCAGTCCTTCACGGCCCCGGGGGAGATCTGGAGCTACCACGCGCCGAGCGGCGAGAAGAGGCTGTGGTTCGCGCGGAAGGTCCCCGTCGAGAAGGACGCGTTCGAGGTGCGTCAGGAGTGGTTCCCGTCGAAGGACGGGACGCGCGTCCCGATGTTCCTCGTCCACAAGAAGGGGGTGGCGTTCGACGGCGATCGTCCGGTCCTGCTGACCGGCTACGGCGGCTTCAACGTCAGCCTGACGCCGGGCTTCTCCGCGCTGGCGATCCTCTGGGCCGAACTCGGCGGTGTGTGGGCCCGCCCCAACCTGCGGGGCGGGTCGGAGTTCGGAGAGGCGTGGCACCGCGCGGGCATGCTCGAGAAGAAGCAGAACGTCTTCGACGACTTCATCGCGGCCGCCGAATGGCTCGTCAAGAACAGGGTGACCAACCCCTCCAGGCTCGCCATCTCCGGGGCGAGCAACGGCGGCTTGCTGGTGGGCGCGGCCCTCACGCAGCGTCCCGACCTCTTCCGGGCGGTGTACTGCGGGTATCCGGACCTCGACATGGTCCGCTACTACCGCTACACGAAGAACAACAACGCGCCCGCCCTCCTCGAATACGGCGACGCCTCGATCGCTTCCCAGTTCCCGTTCCTCCGCTCGTGGTCCCCCTACGAGCGGGTGACCGAGGGGACGAAGTACCCGGCGGTCCTGCTCGCGACGGGAGAAGGCGACACGCGTGTGCCGCCGCAGCAGGCGGTGAAGATGGCGGCGAAGCTCCAGTGGGCAACGCGTTCCGGATTGCCGGTTCTCCTGCGGTTCGACCGCAAGTCCGGCCACGCCGGAGGGCGGCCTCAGTCGAAGTTGATCGAGGACCTAGCCGCCGAGCAGGCGTTCCTGCTCGAAGAGCTGCGAGTGGCGCTGCCGCCGGCCGCCGCCCCGCAGCGTCCCTGATCCGGCTCTACGCGCCCCTCGCGAGGCGTTGGATCGCGGCGTCCACGGATTCGCTCATGCGCGAGGCGCCGCGCGGGAGCTTCGAGCGAAGCAGGCGAAATCGCTGCAGGGCTTCGGCGGGATGGCCCGAGGCCTCTTCCAGGATCGCCAGCCAGTATTCGCGCTGGAGCTTCTTGTCATCCCCGAGGCTGGCGTCGGCGAACAGCCACTGGACGGTTGCGAGGTGTTCCGCCGGAGGCACGACGGCCAGAAAGTCGGGCTTCGGCCGCGGGGCGGCGATCCGATCGTAATAGACGGAGAAGAGGTTGCTCCGGGCCCGTTCGTTCAGCTTCTCTGAGCCCTTCCGCATCTCGTTGGCGACCCGGACAGCCTCGTTCTCGAGTTCCTCCTCATGGTAGTTAAAGAGGGCCGAAAGCTGTAAGCGGCGCACGAATTCGCGGACGCGTCCCGTCGCGAGGGCCGTCGCGAAGTACCGCCTAGCGTCGTCCAGTTTCCTCCCCTTCCACAGGGTCAGGTGGCCCAACATTGCGTTTGCGTAGACATTGTTGGGATCTTCCTCGAGCGCTTTGCGGTAGGAGTCTTCCGGTTTCAGGCCTCCGACACCGTCCCTGGAGCGGAGAAAGTCGGCCCAACCCAGGTGAGCGAACGCGTCGGCCTTCCGGGAGCGGTCCTCCGAGGCCGCCGCTCGGGACACAGCCGGCGCGACTTTCTCGACGAGGTCCGAGAATTTCTGATTCTCGCCGATGGGCCGATCGGCGTCGAGCCATGCCATCGCGAGGTCTTCCTGCTCCCGGCGCGCCTGGCTGTTCGAGTTGTCGATCTGGATCGCCTTGTCGAGGCTCGTCCACGCGCCCGCGAAGTCTCCGGAGGACCTCTGAACCGATTCCGTGGAGAGGAGCTCGGCGACCTGCCGCCGCCGTTGCCGGCTGGCCCCGCCGAGCGTGACGAGCTGGTGGACGCCGATGACGAGCGAGATGACCGCCGTGATTCCGGCGATCCACTTGAAGATCCTGGCGCGGACGCCGGTCTCGCCCGCAGCCGGAGGGGACGCGCCGCGGCGCTTTCTGGTTCCCGCCATCTTCGTCGAGGATACCTCCCGCCCGGGAAAGATATGATTCCGTGACGACTTTGATCAGGGTGGCGCGGAGCGGGGGGGCGGATGAAGGCCTTCATCGGTCGGCCGGGGGACTCGAGCTCACTCTCCGGGAAGGACGCCGATGTTTGACGCCAGCTCGCTCCGCAAGCTGAAGCTGCCGGCGCTCGTCGCGATGGCGCTGGTCATCCTGGTCGCGGGCTACTACCTTCTTCTCCAGATCAGACGAAACACTTATCTGACCACCAGCAACATTCGGCTCCTGACGACCATCGGCCATCAGTTCGATGAGTGGGTACAGCGCCAGGAGCACATCTTCCGGATCGTGATCGCGGACAAAGATCCCGCCACGATGACAAAGGAGTGGAAGTCGGCCCCAACGTGGAAGTTCGGGGAACAACCGCGCCCAAACGATGCCTCTGCGCTGGAACTCGAGCCGCCCACGCTGGTGGTGGACGCGAGCGGCAAGTTGTCGCTGGAGCTGAACTCCCGATTGGGCGGGAAGCGATTCGATCAGCGAATCGTCCCATTCGACGCTCCCATTTTCGAGTCGCTTCAAAGAGACAATTTCGACATCGTTTTACTGGCCTCGCCCGACGGCAGAATCCTGAAACAGTCCGGCCAGGCGGATCTGCATCTGGCAGACCTCGGCTCGCTCATGCCGGGCGATTCCGCGCCGAGGGCGGGCCAGATCGCGGATGTCGAGGACCTCGCCGGGACGGATTACAGGCTGTTCATGCAGTGGTGCTGCGGCCGGGTCCGCGTTCGTCTGGCGGACGCCGCCCAGACGGAGTCTGTTACCGGCGTGGAGCCCAAGCCGACCGCGACGCCGGAAGGGAAAAAGACGGGAAAGGCCGGCTCCGGGCAAGGCGGCGTCGGGAAGGCACGTTCCGGGCTGTTCGTGTGCGGTCTGGTTCCCGCGGGCACGCTTACCGAGCGGCGGTTCTCGGTCTCCCTTTCCACCATGCTCATCATTGCCGGCGTTCTGTTGATGACCGTCGTCAGCTGGCCGTTTCTGAAACTGGCCCTGATCGGCAACCGCCAGCGGGTCCGCTTGCTCGATGTGCTGCTCCTGGGAATGTCCAGCCTGCTCGTCCTTTCTATCGGCACCCTCTATCTGCTCGATTCCTACGCGTACACGAGGCTCGGGACGCACATTGATCAAGGGCTCCAGGCTCTCTCCCAGGCGATCCGGTCCAACATGAGAAAGGAAATCGCCGCGGCCTACAGCCAGCTTCGCGCCCTGCAATCGGCGGCGCGCGCGGAGAAGCCGTCCGATCCCGAGATCCTGCCCAACGTTCGCCAGAAACCAATCCCGGACTTCCCCTACTACCCCTTCTTCGACACGTTTTCGTTGATCAATTCGAAAGGCCTCCAGCAGAGGAGATGGAGCGTTCACTCGCCGTTCCTTAGGCTGATTTCAGTGGAGGACCGCCCATATTTCCTCAGGCTCAAGGAGAACCAGACCTGGACGCTGCCGAGCGAAGACGGCCTCCCCGAGATCAAGCAGTTTGCGCTGGACTCGACGCGGTCCATCACCAGAATGAACTCTCAGGCGGTACTGGCCATACAGAACAATTCCCCCGGGGAGGACCTTTCGGTCGCCGCGCTCGCCTTTCCGATGATCTCCCTCATCAATCCGGTTTTGCCTCCGGGGTTCGGATTCGCGGTGATCGAGGACAAAGACAACGGACGGGTGATGTTCCACTCCGACGACCGCCGAAACCTGATCGAGCAGTTCTTTCTCGAGACGGACATGGACCGGCGCCTGAGGTCGGTCGTCGCTGCCCGCCGCGCGGAGCTGATGGATCTGCGCTACTGGGGCCGGGACTATCGCGCGTTCGCTGTGCCTCTCACGGGCTTTCCCTGGTCTCTGGTGACCTTTTACGAGAAGGACCAGGTTCGAAGCGTGAACGTCGATTGGATGTTCACGACTCTTCTCTTCCTGATGCCCTACATGTTGGCCTGCGTCGGTGTCTGTTTCCTGATCCTAATCCTTCCCCACAGGCGCCCGACCTGGCTCTGGCCGCATCCCAGGGGCATGACCGCGTACCTCCAGCTGGCCGCCTTTTACATCGCCGTCATCCTCGTTTCCGCCGCGGCGATCTATGCCTCCGGACGGGAGGTGGGAGGGAAGAGGGTGCCCGACTCTTTCCTTCTGCTCCTCGCCTTCGCCCTTCCGGCGATGGTATGGACGGTGACCTACTCGCGCCTGAGAGCGGCGCGGCAAGCCGCTCCGATCGCCGGCGACGAGGACGCCGATCCGATGCGGGATGCCGGGAAAGGACCATGGGCGGAGCCCAATGAGCTGCTTTCCCTGTCTTACATGGGCGCGGCGGCTCTCCTTCTCGTGATCACGGCGGCCCTGCCCACCGCGGCCTTCTTCAAGCTGGCGCACTCGATTCAGGTCGTGCCGTTTATCAAGAACAACCAGGTCAAGCTCGCGGCGGAGCTCGAGAAACGCCGGCAGCGCGCGGAGAGGGAGGCGGCCTCCCTGTCGGAGAGGGTGAACAGCGTCATCCTCCCGCGCAAGACCGCGATCCTCGACGAGACCCAACTCGAAGTCAACGAGGGGTCGGGGCCCAACAGAAAGATCCCGGCGGTGGACGTCTACTACGCGCCCTTCAACACCGAGATCCGAAAGCTCCTCCCCGACGACGCTGCCAGGAGCAGGAGGAAATTCGACTCAGCGCATCTGGCCGATCCTCTGACGGGATTCCTGGGCCATACCTGCCCTACTACTCGGATCTGTCGGTCGAGAGGGCGCGAGCTGCTGTACGACAGGTCGGACGACCAGAACCGTTCCTGGGAACGCGCGCCGGAGAATCGAATCGTCCTGACGAGCTGGCGTTATGAGGACGGCGCCCTGAAAATCAGCTCCGTAGTCCCGACGTTCGGGCGTCTTCCGGCTTTCTTCAAGGAAAGACCCCTGGGACTCATCCTCGTTTTCGGCGCCATTTTCTGCCTGGCAGTCGCGATCACGATCTTCGCGGCCCGGCGCATCTTTCTCCTGGACGTGCCGTTCTGGTCTGCGGGTTCGGGCGGTTTCGCGGCGCCCGGCCAGAGCGTGTTCGTGGTGTGTCGGAGGAGGAATTGAAGACGGCGTATGTTGCGGGCCGCAGATTCGAGAGGCTGATCTCGCGGCGCTCGCTTCCCCGTCGGCGAAACCGGAAGACTGGGACAAGGCTCTGTCGAACCTCGAGAAGACGCTTTCGGGCGAACCGATTCTCCTCGATCACTTCGAGGAGGGTTCCGGCGACACTCAATTGAGCGCCAGAAAACTCTGGCTCGTGGAACAACTCGTCCGGCCGCGCGGGCGCAGGCTGGTCATTCTCTCCTCGCTCGGCCCGTTCCCATTGCAGCACTGGAACCTTCCCGCCGAGACGGGCTCGAAAGCGGAGGAAGGCCCCAGTGCCGAGCAGAAGTGGGCGTCTCTGGTGACGTCCTCCTTCGTGATCATGGATCTGGACCCGCGGTTCGAGACGGACGCGGTTGCCGGGGTCGAGCGCTCCGGGGAGGATGACCAGGCTCTGGGGCAGACTGTGGGGAACGGGTTGGCGGGACTTCGTTGAGGAATCTCTCGGCGCGGGTGAGGTCCGCCAGTATCGCGAGGTTCGGCGGGTTCTCGAGAGGGAATGTGCCGGGAATCCGTTTCTCTCCTCCATCCACGACGACCTCGATCGGATGATCCGGCGGCGAGGAGAGGAGGGACTCGACCAAAAGGAAGTCCTGGCGGAAATCGAGGAGCGGGCCTCGAACTACGATGAGGGTCTCTGGGCCTGCTGCTCGCCGGTCGAGAACTCGCGCTCGAGCATCTCGCCGAGGACGGGTTCGCCAATTACAGGGACGGCAAGATC
>CAWALG010000028.1:0-75372 GCA_963782815.1 uncultured Acidobacteriota bacterium
AAGCTCAACTTGAGCGGTTAGTGAGTCGTTAGTGAGCGTGCGGTGAGTGGTTAGTGAATCTTTAGTGAGCATGGGGGGAGTGGCGGGTGAGTTCAGGTTTCAAGTTTCAGGTTCCAAGTTGGGGGAGCAATCAGGACATAGGTGGCGCATTTGGTTCAGGACATGGGTGGCGCTTTTGGTTGAGGTTACAGGTTCGGGTTGAGATTCACGGTTGAGTTACGATAATTTCGTTGATTTCCCCCTGGGATCCCAGGGGGAGAAATCCCGCATATCTCGTTGGCGTCAATCTGGTTGCCGGGCTACTGCGTGGAACTTATGCGTGCTCAAGTCGATTTGCCCAAGACACAAGCGGCAGAACCAGGTCGCGTAACGATCTGGCTCGAGCGGTTCCAGTCCGATCGGTGAAGCCGACGCAGCGCCGTCGAGAAACGTTTACCGCGGCCTTGTGAATCTTCACACTCCTGATGCAGTTACTTTGCGAACCAGGTATAGCCGGGATACACCAGCTCGACCGGCGCCGGATCGAACTTCCGCGGCGACGACTGATACATCGTCGCGGCACGCGCATGCCAAGCGCTTCGTGCGGCCGTTCTTCGTTGAACGGTCTGGCGCCACACGTCCAGCTCGCTTGCTGGGTCCGCGGACCTGCGGCACGGCATTCCGACCTCCCAGGCCAGGTCGCGATGCATCCGTTCGTGTCCCCCGTTCTGGTCGGGGCGGCCCGGAGGAATGCGGTCCAGGTTGATCCCCAACGACAACCACCAGGCCACAAGCGGCTCAAGCCCAAGGGCGAGTTGCGCCGCGGCAAAGGGCGACCCGTTGTCGCTACGAATGACCTCCGGCAGGCCGTGACGTTCGAAGACCCGCGTCATCTGCTGGCGAACGGTCTCGGTGCGGGCGTTGTCCAGGGCCTGGGCACACAACACGTATCGGCTAAAGTCGTCGCGGATCGTCAACGGTTCAAAGCGCGTCCGATCCCGTGTGTACCACCAGCCCTTAAAGTCGATCGTCCAGACGTGGTTCGGCCGCTCGGCTTTGGCCGGCGTCTGCAAACGTGGGCTTGCTCGGCCGGCAGCGTCGGCGATGCTCGACCAAGCCCGCCTTGTCCAAAATCCGCTTGAAGCTGCTCTCCGAAGGCAGGCTCTCTCGCGCCACCGTGCGCTCGAGCACCGCGCGCAACTTGCGGGCACCCCAGCCCGGATGCGCCAGCTTCAACTTCACAATCTGACAAACCATCGTCTCGCCAATCTCGTTGGGACTCGTGTTCGGACGTCGCGACTGGTTGCCCAGGCCCGCCAGGCCGTCTGCAGAAATCGCTCCTTCCACTTGTAGCCCGTCTTGCGAGAGACGCCGAACTCTCGGCAAAGGTCGCCAAAACGTTCCACGTTCCTCAACACACGCAACACAAACTCGGTCCGTTGGTCCACGGCATGGGTCTCCGTCCAAGGCACGTTCGGTCTCCTTTCGGAGGACCATTCTGCCCCAGCGCGCCACCCATGTCCTGAACCAACTCTGTTACCCATGTCCTGAACCTGTACCGGGGGGAGCAGGGAGCAGTCAGGACATAGGTGGCGCTTTTGGTTCAGGACATGGGTGGCGGTTTCGGGGTTAGTGGTTACTGAATGTTGCCCCCCTGGGATCCCAGGGGGCAAAAATTTTGCGATTTTATTTGATACTGTCAGTCGGAACATGAGTTTCGTTCGCCAATCCCGTACAGGCTGCGTGGAACTTCTCCGTGGACAGGTCCAACTCGCCTAAACGCAGACGGCAGAACCAGACCGCGTAGCATTGGCTCGTGATCGGCTCCAGGCCCACGTTGCAGCCGATGAGGGCCGTCGAAACCAGCGCTTGATGGTTGGCAACTTCACCGCGCCGCTGGCCGACACTTTGCGGACCGCATAGCCCTGAGGATATTCCAACTCGATCGGCGTGGGATCGTACTTCCGTGGCGAGGGCTCATACAGGTCCTTGGCATGCGCATGCCCAACGCTTCATGAGGCCGCTCTTCATTGAAGGTCTGACGCCAAACATCCAAGGCTCCTTGCCGGGCCACGGGATCTTGCCGGCCGGCATTCCACTTCGCTCATCACATCCCGATGCATCCGCTCGTGCCCCCCGTTCTGGTCGGGCCTGCCAGGCGCGATGCGGTCCAGGTCGATCCCCAGCGTCAGCCACCAGGCGGACAGCCGGCTCAGTCCCAAAGGGGACTGAGCCGCGGCGAAGGGAGAGCCGTTATCGCTGCGAATTACCTCAGGAATTCCGTGTTTTTCGAAGACGCGAACCATCGCCGCTTGCACCGTCTGGGTGCGGGCATTGTCCAAGGACTGGGCACACAGCACGTAGCGACTGTAGCCGTCACGGATCGTCAACGGTTCAAAGCGGCTCTTGTCCCGGGTGTACCACCAGCCCTTGAAATCGATCGTCCAAATGTGGTTTGGCCGCTCGGGCTTCACCGGCATCGTCAGGCGGCCCTGCTCGGTCGTCGCACGACGGCGGCGAGGCACCACCGAGCCCGCCTTATCCAGCACGCGCTTGAAGCTGCTCTCCGAAGGCAGCTCGCTCGGGGAACCCGGTACGCCAACACCGTGCGGAGCTTCCGCGGACCCCAGCCAGGATGTGCGTGCTTCAACTTGATAATCTGACAAACCATCGTTTCGCTCAGCTCGCTGGGACTCTGTCTTCGGCCGCCGACTCTCATCGCCCAGACCACCAGTCCCTCTTGAATAAATCGTTCCTTCCACTTGTAGCCCGTCTTTCGAGATATGCCGTACTCCCGGCATATCTCGCCAAAACCCTCACCTGCCTCGCAACACGCGAAGCACAAATTCAGTCCTCTGATCCACGACTTCGGTCTCCTGCCACGGCATCCTTCGGTCTCCTTTCGGAAACCAATTCTGCCGTCAGCGCGCCACCCATGTCCTGAACCAAGTGTGTTACCTATGTCTTGAACCTGCACCGGGCACAACTGGCGGTTGCTCACGCGGGAGCGCGGAGCACGCGGAAGGTAACGAAGCAAGTTGTTCCATAGATACATTGCAATCTTGCTAAAAAGCGGGTCGGATTTTGGGAAATTTTCTCGGAAGGGGGGCTAGGAGATTGCGCCGTTAGCCGGGGTTGGCTGGACAGCCGAGGGAGCCGGTGCAAGGGCATTGTAGCCGGGCTGTTGGAGGGCTGTGTTGGTCCCTGGCTGCTTTTGTGCTCACCCAGAGCGAGTAGTGAGATACTCGCCGTGCCTCCGCCAGGGATCCATGTTAGATTCTGGCCTGGAGAACACCCCATGATGCATCGCTGGTTTTACTGCCTCATCCTGCTCCTCTGACCCTGGCCAGAGCACCACTCCTGGCTCAGCAGCCATACGATTTGGCGATTCGCGGGGGCAGGATCGTCGATGGCACCGGTGCGCCGTGGTATGTGGCCGACGTCGGCATTCGGGCGGCAGAATCGCCACGATCGGCCGGATCGACGCCGCGGCAGCCAAGCGCACGATCGATGCCGCGGGTCGTCGTCGCCCCCGGCTTCATCGACATGATGGGCCAGACCGCGACGCCCATGCTCGACGACCCGGCCAGCGCGATCAATCTGCTCACGCAGGGCATCACCACGATCAACGCCGGCGAAGGTGTCGAGCGCCGCGCCGCTCGGCGACGACGACGCCAGGCGGCCGGCTGGCGGACGATGGCCGAGTATTTTCAGCTGCTCGACGAGCGCGGGCCTGCCGCTCAACGTTGTGCAGACGGTCGGCCACACGCAGGTCCGCGCAGATCGTGCTGGGCGACGTCGATCGGCCGCCCGAGCGACGAGGAGCTGAAGCGGATGGGCGACCTGGTCGCCGAGGCGATGGAGGCCGGCGCGATCGGCGTCTCGACCGCGCTGATTTATCCGCCCGCCGTCTATGCCCCGACCGACGAGATCGCCGGCCTGGCCGCCGTCGCCGGCCGATACGGCGGCCGCTATTACACGCACATGCGGAACGAAGGCGACCGGCTGGTGGAAGCGATCGACGAGGCCCTCGAAATCGGCCGCCGCGGCAAAACGCCCGTCCACATCTTTCACCTCAAGGCGGCCGGCCGGCAGAACTGGGGCAAGATGCAGCTGGCCATCGCCAGCATCAAGGCCGCCCGCGCCGCCGGCGAGCAAGTCACGGCCGACATCTATCCCTACATCAACAACGGCCTGGGCATCGCGGCCTTCATCCATCCGCGGCACTTCTGCCGAAGGCCAGCGAGCGGTTCATTCGCCGAGCTCGACGATCCCGCCCTGCGGGCCGAAATCCGCAACGAGATGGAAACGACCGCCGGCTGGGAGAATTGGTATCGCCACGTCGGCCGCGACTGGAACAAGGTCATCATCGGCCAAACGGCCGACCGCCGCTATGCGCCGCTCGCCGGCCAATCCGTTGCCGAGATGGCCAAAGCCAAAAACGAAGACCCGTGGGACACGTTTTTCAACCTCGTCCGCGCGGGCGCCTTCGCCCTGCCGGAGAGCATGAGCGAGGAGAACAAGCTGCTCGCCCTGCCGCGAAGAATTCATCTCGTTCTGCACCGATGTCGGCCCCGCCGGCGGCTCGCAAATCGCCTCGCACCCGCGGGCCTTCGGTTCTTTCCCGCGGCTGCTCTCCAAATACGTTCGCGAGCTGGGCGCCATGTCGCTGGAGCGGGCCGTCGCTCAGGCCAGCGCCGCCGCGGCCAACGCCGTGATGGCCTACGACCGCGGGCGGATCGCCGAAGGACTCGCCGCCGACGTCATCGTGTTCGACTACGAACGAATCGCCGACAAAGCGACGTTCGCCAAGCCCAGCGAGCTCGTCGGTCGGCATGAAATACGTCTCGTCAATGGCGAGCTCGTGCTCGACGACGGCAAATTCACCGGCGCTAGACCCGGCCGCGTCCTCCGCGGGCCCGGGCTATCGAGCAGCGACGCGAATAAAATGCCGCCATGAAGATCGCACGCATCGAAACGCACGTCTGCCACGCCCGGATGCGGAACTGGGTGTTCGTCAAAGTCGCTCACCGACCAGGACGGGCTGTTCGGCTGGGGCGAGGCGACGCTCGAATGGCACACGCGGGCCGTCGTCGGCGCGATCGAAGATCTGCGCCGAGCTGGTCGTCGGCGAGGACCCGACGCGGATCGAGCATCTCTGGCAGATGATGTTTCGCCAGCATTTCTGGCACGGGCACGGCATCGTGCGCGCGACGGCCATCGCCGGCATCGACCTCGCCCTGTGGGACATCCTCGGCAAGGTCGCGGGGTGCCGTGCAGCAAGCTGTGGGGCGGGCCGGTGCGCGATTACGATCCGCACCTACTGCCATCTCGGCGGCGGCCGGATGGAGGATTTCTACGAGACGGCGGCCGAGGACGCGAAGCGCTTCGCCGATCTCGCCCGGCAGGCCGTGGCCGACGGCTTCACCGCGTTCAAGTCGATGGCCGTGCCGCCGACGATGCCGATCGAAGGGCTCAAGCCGATCCGCGCCGCCGAGGCGTGCGTCGCCGCGATGCGCGAGGCGGTCGGCGACGACGATCGACATCATGGTCGATTGCCACGCCCGGCCGTCGCCGGCGATGGGGCTGAAGTTCGCCAAGGCGCTGGAGCCGTATGGCCTCTACTTCCTCGAGGAGCCGTGCTGGCCGGAAAGCGTCGACGGCCTGGCCGAGATCAACGCCGCGGTCAGCACGCCGATCGCGACCGGCGAGCGGGTGACGAACCTCGCCGCGTTTCGCGACCTGTTCGACGCGCGGGCCTGCGAAATCTGCCAGCTCGACATCACGCACTGCGGCGGCTTCACCGAAGCGCGGCGCATCGCCGCCCTGGCCGAGGCCTATCGCATCGCCCTGGCCCCGCACAATCCGCAAGGGCCGGTCAGCACGGCCGCGTCGCTGGAGTTCGGCTTCTCGCAGCCGAGCTACATCATCTGCGAGACGGTCCACGCCGACGTGCCCTGGCGGCAGGACGTCGTCGCAGGAAGGCTTCACCGTCGAGCCGCAAGGGCGCATCGTGCGGCCCAACACGCGGCCCGGCCTGGGCATCACGATCAACGAAGCCGAAGTGAAGAAGCATCCGTTCCAGCAAGAGGTGCCGCAGCGCGTGTTCTATCGGGACGGCAGCGTGGGGGACTGGTAGAATGGCTAAGACAGAACAACTTCACGGCGTGCTGCCGATCGTGCACACGCCGTTTCCCGACCCGACGAGATCGATGCCGCGACGCTGCGGCGCGAGGTCGATTGGGCGTTCGCTCAAGGAGCCGACGGCCTCGGCACCGGCATGGTGTCCGAGCTGCTGAAGCTCACCGCGGACGAGCGGCAGTGCGCTGGCGGAACAGCTCGTCGAGTTCGCTGCGGACCGCGGGCCGGTGTTCATGGGCGTCGGAGCGGAGAGCACGCGGCAGGCGCTGGAATATGCGCGTGGCCGCCGAGCAAGCCGGCTGCGACGCGGTGATGGCCGTGCCGCCGCATCACCGGCCGCGTGAACGAAGCGGACCTCGTCGATTATTTCCGCACGCTGGCCGACGGCGTCGAATCTGCCGGTGATCGTGCAGGACGCTTCGGGCTACGTCGGCCAGGCGATTCCGATTCGCGTATACGTGGAGCTGCTCGATCGCTACGGGCCGGAGAAGATTCTCTTCAAGCCGGAGGCGTCGCCGATCGGGCCGAACCTCTCGGCGCTCCGCGACGCGACAGGCGGCAAGGCCCGCATCTTCGAAGGCTCCGGCGGCATCTTCCTGATCGACAGCTTCCGCCGCGGCATCGCCGGCACGATGCCGGGAATGGAGCTGCTCGATGGCATCGTCGCCGTCTGGAAGGCGCTTGAGCGCGGCGACGAGGAGCTCGCGTACCGCGTCTACTATCCGGTTGTGTGCGATCGTCGCGCTGCAACTGCAGGCGGGCCTCGATGGCTTTCTCGCAATCGAAAAGCACCTGCTCGTGAAGCGCGGCATCTTCCCTCCGCCCGCCGCCGCGAGCCGTATGGCTGGGAGCTCGATGCCGAAACCGCCGCCGAAGTCGATCGGCTCTTCATTCGTTTGCAGCAGGTGCTGAATGAAAGTCGTTGAAACACCGCAAACTCGCTGCAGAGTCGGAATCGGCCGCGCCGACATCACGCCCCCGATCGGCATTTATCACCGCATGTGGGGCGCAGCCAAGCATGAACAAGCCACCGGCATCCATCGTCCCCTACTGGCCACTCTTTTGTGGCTCGAACCCGAATCCTGCGACCGGTCGCGGGCGCTGATTCTCGCAACACTCGACCATTGCCTGTTCGATGGGCCCGACATTGCCGCGATGCAGTCCGCAGTCGCCACGGCCGCTGGAGTCGCTGCCGCACAAGTGCTCATCGCCGTTTCCCACACGCACTCCGCCGGCCTCATGTCGCGCACGCGAGCCTCACAACCCGGCGGCGAGATGATTGGCCCCTATTTAGACCAACTCGCCGCCACCTTGGCCGAACTTGCGAAAACCGCAGCCGCCGCCATCCAGCCCGCGACCATCACCTACGGCAGCGGTCGTTGCAATTTGGCCAAACACCGCGACTACTTCGACCTTGAGCGTCAACAATTTGTTTGCGGCCTAAATCCCGCTGGCTCCGCTGATGAGACGGTCATTAGTCGCAAAAATCGCTGCGGATGATGGCCACACCATCGCCACGCTGGTGAATTACGCCTGCCACCCCACCACCCTCGCCTGGCAAAACACGCTCATCAGCCCCGACTACATCGGCTCGCTCCGCGAAACGATCGAGCAGCAAACCGCCGCGCCGTGCATCTTCCTGCAAGGTGCCTCCGGCGACCTCGGCCCGCGCGACGGCTTTGTCGGGGAAGTGGCCATCGCCGACCGCAACGGCCGCCAACTCGCCTTCGCTGCACTCTCGGTCATCGAATCGCTTCCGCAACCAGGGACCCAGCAAGTCTATGCCGGCCCGGTCGTCTCTGGTGCAACCATCGGCACCTGGCGGCACGAGCCAGTGCCCAGCGCCACTAAGCAACACCATGCAGAGTGGAACATAAGCCACTGGAATTCAGAACTTCCCTATCGGTCCGACCTGCCCACAATCGAATCCGCCCAAACCGAACTCACGACCTGGCAACAACGCGAAGCCGCGGCTGCCAACGCTGGTCAAACCGAAGAAGCCCAAGTCGCCCACGCCCGTGTCGAGCAAGCCCAGCGACAACTCTGGCGACTACGAAGCCTCCCGCGTCCGCACTTTCCTCTCCCGATCACCCTCGCCAAACTCGGCAACGCCCTCTGGCTCTTTCTGCCGGGCGAACACTACCAAATCCTGCAAACCAAACTCCGCGCAAAGTTCCCGAACCACCCCATCCTCATTTCCACCATCACCAACGGCTGGCAACCTGGCTACATTCCCCCCGACGAAACCTACGGCCGTGGCATTTATCAAGAGCAAATCGCCGTCGTCGCCCCCAGCAGCGCCGAACAAATCCTCGCCGCAATCAGCGATCAAATCGCCGCGATGAGAGCTAAGTCTGTTCTCCTTCCAAATCGGCCGCGATGAATCAAAGAAAAACCAACACAGCGAATTAACCAGCATCGCGCCAGCAGAAATATAGAACACGATTTGCCAGTTGCCATCTTTGGCCAATAGCCCAATCAACCAGGCAAACACGGCAGCCCCCAGGTTGCCGCACATATTGCCAATGCCCAGCACCGAAGCGACGTGTTGACCAGCGATGTCTTGATACACGGCCCACGACGCCCCCAGGCCGAATTCAATCGTGAACCCGATGGCCAACATCAAACCAACGAACAACCACACATCCTGCGCCTGCGACGCAACAAGATACAGGCCACACACGATGACACCCGCACAGACCCCGGGCAACCTTCGCCCCCACGCCAGTCCATACGTCCGTACCAGCCGATCCGTCGTCGCACCGCCAATCAGTCCACCGCAAATCCCCGTCAGGCCGGTCAGCGCGGTCATCACACCCGCCACTACCAACTTGTCACCGACTGTCGCGGTCAGATAGTCGCCATGTTTTTCCACCAAATATTGCGGCAGCCATGTCGCCAGAAAAATCCAACCCAAATTCACCGCACAATTGCAGCCGCAAATGAGCCAAACCTCCGGGCTGCGGAAAAGGGCATTGATGGGAAGTGCGTTAGCGGTCACCCGCTCGCCGATTGTCACCGTGCTTTCGCCGATAAGCTCGGCTTCGGCTTCATTGCACCAAGGATGCAGCCGCGGCCGATCGCGATAGAGCCACCAAAACAGTGCCGCCCAAAAAACCCCGAGCAGACCATAAAGCATGAACACAATCCGCCAACGGCCCGTTTCCCAGCCAAGACTCTGACCGACGATCAACATCAACGTCGGAGTCAACGAGAATGAAATCAGACTGCCCGCTCTGCCCCCCATCGCGACCATCGTGTTCGCCCGGCCACGCGCCGAGGCGGGAATCCACCGCTTCAGCAAGCTCGCGGCCGCCGGATAGGCCCCGGCCTGCGTCACACCCAGCGCCAACCGCACGATCACAATTGCTGCCAATCCATTCACCAATCCTAGGCTCAATGTCGCCAGCGACCAGCCAATCACAAACAGCACCAGCGTCCCCCGTGCCCCAAACCGGTCGCTCAACCACCCCGCCGGCACCTGCATCAGCGCATACGCAAAGAAAAAAGCGAACGACGTCCGACCGAACTGCTCCTTATCCAGATTCAGTTCGCGTAGCACCGAATCGGTCGCCGGGCTAATCGCAAAGCGATCGAGATACAGCAGTACCGACATCGCCGTGCAAAGCGCGACGACGAGGTAGCGAACCTTGGTAGGCACGGCTGCATCGGCCAGACGGCTGACATCGGCGGTCATCGAGGCCTACTTGGTCGGTTCCGCGTTCCAAACCTTGATGTCATCGAAATAGCCGTCTTTGCCAGCAACTCCGAGCTCGATTTTGGATTTGGTAGCGTGCGCAATTCCAGACGACTTCAGATACCCTGCCGGCTGACCGTCAATCGTCACGCGCATCTCGTCGCCGGCCGTTTCAACGACCAGCGTGTACCAGCGGCCGGCTTCGAGCTTGACCGGATACTTGGCGCTGCGACCGACCAGCATTTTGGCAACCTCAGCCTTTTTCGCCGGATCCTTTTTCAGCTCGTAAATGTCGTTCCGCATACCCCCGTCGCGCTCATCGATCATTAAAACACTGTCCAACCGCACCTGGGCCCGGCAGATATGGCCGTAATGGGCACCGGTGTATTTGCGGTCATCGAACTCGACATCAATCATCGTCGCTCCGTCAAAGCGAATGCGTGTCTCGACAATACTGTTCGTCGTCGGAATCTCCAGACCATGCACCGCGGCATGGGCCGTGATCTCACGCTTACCGTCGGCGGCTGGAATCGTCTTTTCGCGGGTTTGCGTCCCTTTCAGCGCACCTTGCTCGAAGGCAAACGTCGGCACAACCCGGTGCCAAACCGCCGGCCGGTTGGTCCCTTCAAAATCATCCGAGAACAACAGCTCCTTCTTTACCGCGATCGGCTTCTCCGGAATCGGCGGCAGGTCCGCGGCGAAAGCAGAAGTGATCAGCAGGAACAGAGTTACAGGAAGAAGAGTTTTCATGGTTGCACCAAGTCAAATTGCTGATATGTACTCGGAAGCTAAAGGCGGCTAACACAGCCATTTGAGCAGTTTGTCGCGGTGAGTCCAGCGATCGCCACCAGTTTCTCAAATCCTAGTCAGAGGCAAGTCTCGACAGTGGGTACGTGGGCAACTTATAAACAAGGAATCAGATTAATTTGGAAAGAACTTGGCGAATGGGGGCTACTCGATGGATCAAATTACCGTTGAGGCGGGGTTAGGGCAGAAGCTAAGCGGGCTGGTGGGGCAGGCAGTGTTGTGCGATTCGAGCGGCCGGGCGTAGGGCTGTTTTCGCCGCTTTCGGCACATGTGAACGTGAGTGATTTGCAACTTGAACCGCCATTATCGATTGCGGAAATCGAAGAGCTCCGTAAGGTCCGCACGGGTAAACCTCTGGAGGAAATCTTAAAGCGGCTTGGCGTCGCATGAACTTTCGCGTGTTTTGGTCGCCGCATGCTGAGCAGCAAATGGAGCAGCTTCTCTCAGGAGCAGCGGATGCGGCAATGCTCATTGCCGCCGCGCGTCAGATCGACGAGGAACTGGTGGCGGATCCGCACGCGTTCGGCGAATCTCGCTACGACTCGGTCCGTATTGGCTTTGCCCTCCCGCTGGGCGTCCATTTTGAAGTGATCGATGACGTTCGCACAGTAATAGTCTATGACGTGTGGCGCATTGATAACAAACAAACGAATTGAGCCGAAGGCGCTGAGCGATCTGCTTTAAGCCCACGCAACATATTCGGGCGTCGTGCGCGATTGCGACAGAAACACCACCGCCCGTTGGCCGTCGGTGTAATACGGATCACCGGTGAGGTTGCGTTTCGGCTCTTCGGAGGTGCAGGGACCGACGCCGGCGACGTAGCTGACGGCGGTGACGCGCTCCACGCGGAGCAAATCTTCGACAAGATAATCGCGCGATTCGTCCACATTAGGATCGACGCGATGAGTTGTGAGATTCCAGACCTGAGTCGTAAAGCGAACACCAATATCGCGGCTGATCTGTCCGACCCAGACAGGATGTCCTTCGTAGCGCAGCGGTGTCAGCCACAATCGCAGATGCAGACGCTCGTTAATCGAACTACGGATACGTTGCAGCGCAATATCCTGGCTCCGTCCAAATAAATGCAGCGGGCTGACCGGCGAGTAGCGATATTCTTTGCCCAGCAGAAAGGCCCGCGCCGTTTTCCAACAAGTCGCAAGGGTGATCGTTTCGCATTCGTCCCACCGCGCGGTGAACGCACTGAGCACGGTTTCCAAATCGCCGACCACGACGAGATTTACCGGATCGCCGGAGCGCGTGTCTTTAGCGTTGGTTGTCGCCGCCGGCATTTCGCGCAATCGGCTCGTGAGTTCGGGCAGATCGCAAGCGACCAAAGCCGAAGCGGGATAGAGTTCGGTAAAATCGCGCCTTGAGATAATCGGCAGCGATGCCGGGCACGGGAATCACGAACGTTAGATCGACAGCCGGACCGGTGAAGGTCCCCTGGGACGCTAGGGTTTGCAGCGGTTCGCCCGTTACCTCGCTGCCAGCATTATGGAGACAAACGCGAACCGTTTTGTTTCCGGCGTCGAGCGTCGTATACACGAAGCCCTCGACTGTTTCACCCGGCGGGATCGGCCGCAGAGGAAAACTTCGCGAGCGAAAACAATCGTCCATGCGACGATTGGCAAGCACTGCCGTATAGAGCTTGAACGGCAGAATCAACAGCAGCGGCAAAAAGTACCACGCCGCCAAGCCATAATACGACAGGCGTTTGAGAGCGGAAAAATGGCAAATACCAGCGGCTTCAAGCGGCGTGTAATAGTGGGGATCGATATCGAGCACATACAGCCGTAGCGGCCCGCTATGGTGATTCGTGATGCGGAGAAACACCGGCTGAATGCTCCGCCGGGCGAGTGACACACCAAACAGTTGCTGGCTTTCCTTCGCCGAGAGGACGCCGGCGGTGACCTCGGCCAGCGGCGTGTGCTGCTTCTGGCTGCGTTCGAGAAACGCACGAAACTCCGGCTGCGGCGTATAGACGATCGTGAGAACTCGTTCGAGAAAGTGCAGCAGGCTGGATAGCATAGAAATCGAAATGTATCGGCGAACGGGAGAACTGGGAAGTAATTACAGGCCCAGACGCTAGTAAATAGCGTGGCCAAGTGATTGGAAGTGACAGCTAGAAATGCGAAGATTGGCAACGCTGATAAGTAGTCTGATTCGTTGTTGTGGTGGGTTCCATGCGATTCTTACTCGGTTTGTGCTTGGCATTGGCCATTGGCGGCGAATTGCGTGGTCGTCGCAAGCAGCCGATAAGCCCGCGATCAATGTGTTTTTGCTGGCCGGTCAATCGAACATGGCCGGGGCCGATTCGGAAGTGGTCGTGCCGCCCGGCTTTCAACAGACGGCCGCGGATCGAGCCACGCGGTTCACGATGGCACCGCTGACCGACGGGGAAAAGTCGCCGAATTACGTGCCGTGGGGAGAGATAAAAGGGCAGAAGTCCAAAGGAAAACTCGTGCATGGGCCAGAGGTCGGTTTGGCTCGTGCTTTGTATGCGGCCGGTTGGCGCGATGTGGCGATCATTAAAGTCCATGCCAATTTCGAGCGTGACGTGCAACATGTGGCCGTGGGGCGAAGGAGGCGAGTTGTTCGCAGCTTGGACAAGGTTCGTCGATGATCGACTGGCGGAACTGGCCGCCGAGGGGAAAACGATTCGCGTTAACGGCTTCGTGTGGCATCAAGGAATCGACGATGCGATCCACGGCACGCTGGCCAACCACTACGAACGCAATTTGACCGACCTAATCGGCGGGCTGCGGAAACGCTACGCGACTGAGCAGAACACCATTCGTGCTGCGCGGAGCGTGAATTCGCGAATCGCTCAGCCGCGGCCCGATCCCGAAGGAAAATCACCAATGGCCATCGTCAGGCGGGCTCAAGTGCGAGTCGGTGAAACGGTTCCTCACGCCGCCTGGATCGATGTCGATGACCTGCCGAACGTGAACACGCATCATTTCAGCGCCGATAGCCAACTGGTTATTGGCCAACGGTTTGGCGAGCATTTTTGAGTTTGCAGGCGGCAGCGAGTGCACCGTGCCGCCGCAGCCCCACGGTCGTCCGCCGAGCCCGCGATTTGGGCCTCAAAATCGGCGTTCTGCCGACAGGTGAACTAAACGCGATCACCGATGTGGTCGGCGTCAGCGTAGGCCATCGTTCGATGATTCAAGGGCGACAACGTGCGAACAGGCGTGACGGCCGTCATGCCGCACGGTGGCAATCTCTTTCAAAGTAAAGTGCCGGCTGCAATTCACGTGGCCAATGGATTCGGCAAATTCGTCGGCTCGACGCAGATTCAGGAGCTTGGCGTGCTGGAAACGCCAATCATCCTGACCAACACGCTCAGCACGTTTGCCGCCGCTGACGCGCTCGTTGCCTGGTCGCTGCGGCAAAAAGGAAATGAAGAACGTGCGATCGGTGAATCCGGTCGTCGGCGAATGCAACGACGGCTATCTCAACGATATTCGCGGCCAGCACGTGCGTGCCGGCCGATGTGACTCAAGCGATTCGACGATGCCAAGCCCGGCGCGGTCGAGGAAGGCTGCGTGGGCGCAGGAGTGGGGACGCGCTGCCTGGGCTGGAAAGGCGGCATTGGCACGTCGTCGCGAAAGCTGCCGCCGGCCTCGGCGGTTACACCGTTGGCGTGCTCGTGCAAACCAACTTCGATGGTCTCCTGACGGTTGATGGCGCAGCCGTGGGACAGGAACTAGGGCGATTACTATTTGAAGGATGCCGTGGGCAACCAAGAACACGGCTCGTGCATCGTGGTGGTGGCGACGGATGCCCCATTGGATGCCCGGCAACTCGGCCGGTTGGCGAAGCGGGCGACGCTGGGCCTGGGCGCGGTCGGCTCTCCCATTACTCATGGCAGCGGGGACTACGTACTGGCATTCTCGACCACGAAAGCGTTCGGAAGCCATTCGAGAGCAAGGAGGCGGTTGAAAAGATCGCGGTCCTGCGCGATGATCGCCTCTCGCCGCTGTTTCAAGCGGTCCGCGAGGCGACCGAGGAGGCGGTTATCAACAGCCTGCTCAGAGCGACGACAACCACCGGTCGCGATGGCCACAAGGTCGAGGCCATCAATCCCGAGAGGTCGTGCGGGTCTGTCGCAAGTTTGGCGTATTGCCACAGCCGTAGCGCGGGACCGACAATACGGGCCAATCAAACCAAAGGCGGAGATAAATATGAACAGGCGCGTGCTAACCATTTGTTTGTTGGCGATTTGTCCGCTGGTGTCACAGGCTCAGGAGCAGATTCCCCTGTGGCCAAACGGCGCGCCCGGATTCGAAGACCGCAAAGACACTCCGGAGATTCGAGAGACGTTCTACTATCCGCAACGTCCACAATCCGTCGCTGACCGTGTTTCTGCCGCCGGCGGAGAAGGCGAACGGCGCGGCGGTTGTCGTTTGCCCGGGCGGCGCCCATCGGTTCCTGACAATCGACGCCGAAGGGCAAAATCCCGCGCAAGTTTTTTGCAGAACGAGGTGTCGCGGCTTTCGTGCTGAAATATCGCCTGGGCCGCGACGACAAATCTCCCGTTTCCCATTTACGACATCGAAAAGCATGCTCGCGAGGATGCTCACCGCGCCTGCGGCTGATTCGCAGCCGGGCCAGCGAGTGGAAAATCGATCCGCAGCGCGTCGGCATCATGGGATTTTCGGCCGGGGGCGAGGTCGTTCGCTGGCGGCGTTTGGCACGCGGAAGGAAACGCGAGGCGGCCGATCCGATCGATCGGCTCAACGGCCGGCCCGATTTTCTCGTCTATGTATATCCCGGTCGGCGTGGGAATTCCCGATTCGATTCCTCGCGACGCCCCTCCGGCGTTTCTGTGCGTTGCCGCCGACGACCGCGGGCAGCTCGCAGCATCGACCGCCTCTATCAGAAGTACCGCGAGGGGGGTGCGCCGGTAGAGGCCCAATTTTCGCCAAAGGCGGCCATGCATTCGGCCTCGGAACGCGATCCAAGGTCGAGGCGGTCAAGCATTGGCCCGATCGGCTCGTCGATTGGATGGCCGACAGCGGGCTGCTCAGTGCGGTCAAGGCGGAGAAGTAGCTTGGATCAACTACTTCGGCGCTCCCAGCGATTGAATGTATTCCAACAAATCACTGGCCTCCTGGGCCGTCAGATCGCTGAGCATGCGATCGGGCATCAGCGATTGCGGGCTCTTTTGCAGCTGAGTGATGTTATCGCGGCTGAGCTGCAACAGTTTTTTGTCGGCCGTTTTGAGCGTGATTTGACGGTCATTTTGTTCGATCATCAGGCCGCTGATAGCGCGGCCGTCGTCGGTCAGGACGGCATAAGCTGCGAACGGATCGTCCACTTTTAGCGAAGGCTGGAGAACGTGCTGCAGTAGATCGGGCAGCTGCGCGGATACTTTTTGTTGATCTCCCGGAGCGTGGGGCCGAGCGATTGGCCCGGATCGTCAATTTCGTGGCAAGCTCGGCAACGCGCACCATCACTAAAGAAGATGAGCTTGCCGCGCTCGAGGTCGCCTTTTCGCTTCAGGATTGGTTGCGGATCGATGTTCGCGCCGAGCGTCGCTCGTCGTTGGATTCAGGGATGAACGTTTCGAATAGTCCCCGAATATCGCTCGACGTGAGCGTGCTGCCCTTGCGCTATGGCGGCTTGGGCCACATCCGTGGGCAACGATCCGCGATGTAATGCGATGGCGAGCGATAACGCGTTCTCGGTATTCGAGAAGCGAGTGCTCAACGTGTTGTCAGACAGTGGTGGCGACGGCGGAGCCGAAGCATCAGGCGGCAACGAGCGAATCCATTCTTCGATGAGCGCGACGCCTGGCTATCGACGATCTGCGAGCCGATGTAGGGCATGCGGGCATAGCCGAGCTTCGACATGCGATACATCAGCACGCTGCGGTACGGATCGCCGGGGACGATGATCTTGGCGTCCTTGATGCCAAACGTGCCGATGCCGGTGCCCTTGTTGGTGTTGAGCTTGTCGAACGGCAAGTCGCGGCGGAGGAAGAACGAAACGATCGCATTGCCGCCCGGATGATGGCACATGCTGCAGTTGGCGTGCAGGTACGAGCGGGCGCGGTCGTCGAGCGATTGCGTCGTGTCGTGCGGATCTGACGAGTTTCGACGCCGATCGCTGGCAGTCGCGCGGCTAGCTGCGTCAGCACACCTTGAGCGGCCAGAGCGCCAATTGATTGGTTCGGCGGCGATCTGTCGCGCAATCGGTCCAATTGATTCGGCACAAAACCCAGCACAAATTTCGGGCCCGGCATTGTGGCACAGCTTGCACTCGTTGACCGCGTTGACGTGCCAGGTTCGCTCGAGCGATCCGCCTTCAGCCGGATCAGCAACTACGCAGCGGCCGGTTCGCTGCCGATCGAATCGACGAGCATCGCATCGCGTCCTGCGTCGTCCCACAGATAGCTATAGGCCGCCAGGTGCCGTTCTCGTAATGCAAGAGCTGCGTTTCCAGGCGAATCGGCTCGCGTCCCTCCTGCGGCAGCACGAGATGTTTACAAGACCGTTCCTTCGGGATATTGGCCGAATCGTCCGAACCGGCGGCCAACTCGATCTTGCCGTTGCCGGGAATTGCGACCCAGCGCGTTGCCACTGCCCCGTCCATCCAGGGCTCAGACGACACCGAGTAGGGCACGACACCCGGCCGCCGGCTGCATTGTCTCCAGCGACGTGAACAGTCCCGTCTCGCTCAGCCGCCGCGGAAAGGTCGCGGTAGGTGTCTTTCAAGCCCGAGGGCAGCAGCTCGTAAATCTGGCCGGTGAGGTCGTAGTCGAGAACGTACAGTTCGCCGCCGCTCCTTGGGTGAAGGCGACGATGCGTGGTCGGTATCGACAAGCGTGGTGTGCGAGTAGGAGCCGTCTTTGTCGGCGTCGGATCGGCCCAGATCGTGCCGGTGATGTAGTCGCCGTAGATGAACGAGCCGGCGAGGTCGGGCAGTTTGCTGCCGCGATAGACCGGGCCGCCGATGACGGAGTTGGCCTCGGTGTGCGGATGGTCTTTGACCGGCGGGAGGATCGGCGTCGGGCCGACGTTGACTTCGCTGCGAAGTGCGGCCCGCCCTTCCATCACCGGCCAGCCGCAGTTGCCGCCGCGGACGATCGCGTGGACCATCTCCCACGATTCCCAGCCGTTGTCGGCGGCGAAGATGTTGCCGGTCTCGCGGGTCGATGCCGAACTTCCACGGATTGCGCAGCCCATAGGCCCAGATTTCCGGCCGGCGCCCGCGTGCTCGACGAACGGATTGTCAGCCGGCACGGTGTACGCGCTGGTCGGCAGCCGAATGTGATCGACATCGATTCGCAGGATGGCCCCCAGCAGGTCGGAAACATCCTGGCCGGTGGTCAGGCCGTCGGGCGGATTGGGACCCGAGCCGTCGCCCGTGGCGATGTACAGGTAGCCGTCGGTGCCGAACTCCAGGCAGCCGGCGTTGTGCCCGCCGGAGGGCCAGGTGAGTGATGACTTGCTCGCTGCCGGGATCAGCGCGAGGGCGGCAGTCGGCCGTGAGCGTGAGACCGCGACAGCCGCGTATGCCCGCCCTCGCCCGGATGGACGTAGCAGAGGAACAGAAAATGATTGTCGCTGAACTTGGGATGCAACTCCGCATCGAGCAGCGAAACATTCTGCGTGGCGAATTCGGCCGGCAGCCAATGATGCAGGTCCACCATCAAATCGGCCTCGGCAACCTCCGCTGATTTCGGAAAGCTAAAAATTTTGCCGTCGCGCTGCGTCACGATGAGCCGCTTGCCGCCCGGCAACTCTTCGATACAAGTCGGCATCTCAAATCGCAATCGCGGAAACGCCGCCGCGATACGGTACGGCGCGGGCGGCTCGGGCGAGCCGCGCACGCGGCGAAGTTGTCCACGGCGGACGAACGGCAGTCGAATTTTCCTGAGCGACGACGAACGGCCCGAGAAACGCGCCGGCGATAATCGAAAGCAATGTCGCCAAATAACCGTGCAGTCTCAGATGAGTCCGAGCGGACATGATTAGTTCCTTGGGCCGACTAGAAACCACTACAGGCATCGCCAGCGATTCCGCGAGCTGAGCGATGACATCAGAACGCAGAGAAATTCTAGCGGCCAGAGAAACCGGCTAACAGCGCGGCACAATGGGCATTTGACCGGCATTCGAGGTCTGCTGACGGACTACGGCGACCCAAACGGATTGGCGCCGGCGGCCGGGGCCGCTCCGCCAAAAGGATCAGCCCCCGCGGGTGACGACGGGGCCGCTTCGCCGGGCCCGCCGAACGGATCGGCATTTGGCGCGGCTCCTTCTTCTCTTCTGTCTTGCCGCCGGGCGAGGCAGCAGGCTTTTTTGCTTGTTTCTGTTGCGGCTCGATTTGGTAATGCACGACCGGCCACGGATGATTCGTCTCGCGCAGAGCATTGCACCAATCCGGTCGAAGTCATGAGGAAAATGCGGTCGGTTTGCGTTATTCAGCATCGGCACAAATTCGCCGGCCGCGCCGGCAAGCTGCCCAGCCGGCTGCCGCTCGTCGGCGTCCAGAATCGCCAGATCGCCGCGATCGTCGAGGCAGTACAGCCGTTTATCGTTGCCCGCCAGATAGCTCCGAATTCCGCTCGTGACCCAGCGTTCGGCCGCCGTGTTGACATCGATGGCAAACATGTTGCCTCGCTCGAAATGCATACACCGTGTATCCAGCGCCACCGGCGAATTCAGAATCGGCTCGCCCGTCGTGAACCGCCACACGATATTGCCCTTCCGCTCGTTCAAGCAATACATATAGCCGTCGAGCGACGTCACAACATTTTGTCAGGAGCGAGAAACGCCGGCGCGGCGTTAATCGCGTCGCTGGCCTTCATCCGAAACCGCAAGCCCGGACTGTGGGCCAGGCCACATACAAATTCGCCCGTGTCGGTCGGCCAGGCAACGCTGTTCGACGAAACCACCGGCTGCACCATCGTGCGGCCGAACGATTTGTATCCGCTAACGGCCGCGGCGGATCTCCGAGCAGAAACGATTCCACCTGTGCCGTTCACCATCGGTATGAAACACATAGTCGTCGGTAATGGCCGGCCCCGCGCCGGGCGAGCCCACCGTCGAACGACGTCCAAATCACCGCGCCGTCACTGGCCTGCATGAGATACAACGTCGATCCATTGCAGACAGCCACGATACTTATCGTTTGCGGCAGGCGGCAGCGTGGGATACAACGGATTGCCGATCGACGTTGTCCACAGCGTACGGCCCGTTTCGGCATCGAGCGCGTGTACCGTGCCCGCGCTGCGAAGTGGCATACAAGCGTGATTTTCGGCACGACGAACTTTTCGACCGTCGGCGCCGCGGCATCCGCCTTCCCGGAATCCTGCAACTGCTTCTTGATTTCCTCGGCCTTGCTGTCCGCCTCTTTTTGCGCCCCCTCAACGCCGATCTCCTTGCCAAACGCATTGCGATCGCGCTGCGAAAACACATACCGCCGGCCATCGTGCGTGATTTGAAAAACCGTGTGCGATTGCGTCGCGCTGACATGCAAAAACACGCCCGCGACTTGCCCCCGGCCCCGATCGAGCCCAATCTGCGTATACCACATCCGCTCCAGGCCCACCTGGCGGGCCAGTTCCGGCGAAACCAGAGCCATGGCTCGCGGGTCTGAGCCAAAGCCCACGACGGGCACAAGCAAACGACTAAGCGACAAGCAAGATAAATCGGCGCATGGCAAACCTATGAAGCGCGAGGGATATACGTCCAGTTCCAGTCTAATTGCCGCCGCCGACAATTTCAGGCC
The DNA here is from genome assembly GCA_963782815.1 of uncultured Acidobacteriota bacterium. GTDB lineage: Bacteria > Acidobacteriota > Thermoanaerobaculia > UBA5066 > Gp7-AA6 > JAWOLE01. The sequence goes on from CAWALG010000028.1 coordinate 20,366, forward strand.
CCAAAACCCTATCGTGCGCATCACTCCCGCATGAGGCAAGTCCTCGCTGATCGTGTCCAATCACCGCAACGAGCAGCCCAAAAAGCGGCTACGGCATCGTCAGCGGAAAATCCAAAGTCTGTGGCTTTTCGGGATCGATGTCGTGCACGATCGTCGAATTGCGAGTTGTATTCGCCGGCATCGTCTCCGGCGCTTCCTCGCGGAATTGGCCAGGCACATCGTCGTTCGGGACAGCTTCTTTCGTGGCCGAAGGCACGTTGAATTCGACGCGATATTTGCCCTTCGTCGGGCCTTCCTTCTCCGGCACCTGTAATGCCCTTCCTTGATCACCGCCGCCACATTCATGCCGTTGGGGTCCAGCGCCATGAACCGACGATAAGCCATTGGCGACCGGCTGGCCATTCACCGTAACCTTCCCCTCCACTTTCGCTCGCTTCGCCGCCGGCGGAGCATGTTCACAGCCAAGGCAAGGGCCGCAACGAGAACGACGGGAGCCCACAATAAGCCACCAGACACTTCGTCAACCTTTCCTCTCCTTGCTACTTGTTTCCCACTCCCAATCCTCGCTTAAAAATCCCCAATCGTCTTCGCCCGCCCCCATGCTGCTCAGCGCGACCCACGTGCCAGGTTGATGTTGTTGCTGACAAACCGCGTGCTGCCGTCGCACAAGCGAAGCGTTCACGCCATTGGGATGCCGGCTGCGGGCGCCGATGTACGTGCTGAAGGCGTTGCCGACGACAGGCCATGGCTGGCCGGATCGCAGGGCCACTTGGGATTTTCCGTGTGGGATCGCAATAGCCAAAATCTCCTTTGGGGTGTTCGGCCTGATCCGCGTGCTGAATTCGTAGCAATAGGTGTCGTCGTTCCAAATGCGGCCGCGGCGATCGACAAAGGCCATGACCCGCGTTTGGATCCAGGGCGTTTGCAACACTTCGGACCAGCAGAGCGTGTTGCTCGTGCCGTCGGTGATTTGCGCGAACCGTGCGCCAAAATTGACAAAAAACGGCGAACGGCCCTTGCTCGTCGCCCAGATTCAGCGGCGCGACGCCATTGACTGGCCCGCCTTGCTCGCGAAAATTCCAACTCCCCCAATTGATTGCGTAATTGCCTTTCAAATCCTTGGCCGTCGGATGGCCGTTCTTATCCCGATTGTCCGACGGACAATCGAGCACCGGAAAGTGCAGCGTGATCAAGGTCGGCATTCGGGGCTTGGCTGTAGTTTTTCGTGAAATCCCACGCGCCAGCCACTGCCGTCTGCTCGATGTATGCCATCAGGTACGGAATCAGCGGCGTACGCGGCTTCCACTGCGGCGTGTTCACTGCCGGATAGGCCCAGTTCGGGTCGGTCGTATCGCGGCCATACGATCCCGGCGGCAACTTGTCGTTCACATCATGAAAATTGTGCATCGCAATCGTCAGCTGCCGCATCTGATTCGTGCATCGCGTCCGGCGCGAAGCTTCGCGGGCCGGCTTGTACAGCCGGCAACAGCAGCGCGACCAGGACGCCAATGATGGCGATAACGACCAGCAACTCAACAAGCGTAAACGCCCGTCGCAGAACGAGTAGAAGCGGCGCATGATGGCATGCTCCGAAGATGCGGGAGAGGATGGTTAGGCAGGAAATGCACCAGCCTGCTGCACTGTACACGCGACTAAGAATGCGTGTCAAACTGGACCGGTTCAAATGAAGTGATCGCAATCTCGACACGATCGTGTATTCGGCGTGGCCAGTCATTTGCAGCGTGGCGTCGAACTGCTGCGGGTTTAGTTTGCCTTGATTCGATAGAGACGCACGCCCCAAGGTTGGAACTCGTCACGGAATTGGCCGCCGCGGCTATCCACCGCGCGGTTTTCGCCGAGAACTTCGATTTGAGATGCCGTTGCGGCATTCGCCAGCCGAAACGTGGCCGTCGTGCCGTTGCCGCGCATTGCAACAGCGAACAGATAGAGGTCGTCACCTTGCCGCTTGGCAACGAATTCGACCGGCGCGTCGCTTGCTGACGATTCGACGGTCGCCGCGTCCGGAATGCTGGGGCTATTTAATACAGGGGCCAGTTGAGATTTGCGGATTGATCGCGGTGACCGCGACCATTTCTTCGTCGGCGAGCAGGCCGGCTTCGATCGAAGTCGGCTGGAACTGGTGGCAGAAGTAGATGATTCCCTGCGAGCCGCGGACCAGCGACATCCACACCTCGGCCTTGACCTGCTGCGGCGTGGCTTTGGCCTTCGGGTTGCTGATGTGCGTGCATTCGATGCAGTTCCAGACCGGCCGCTCGTCGCCCGCCCATTTCCTCAGCCGGCTGACGCCGTCGGCCACGAACCACAGCTTGCCGGCGATGTCCTTGTGCTCGTGGCAGGCGGGATAGATGTCGAACGAGGCGATGTCGCAGCCCTTGACGTACTCGGCGTAATCCTCCGGGATGATTTCGCCGCACGCCGCGGCCAATGTAGTTGTCCCAGGCGACGCCCTGGCCCAAGATTGAGCAGCACGGGCCGCGACGGGTCGGCTTCCTTGCGTTTCTATAGTCCTCGACGATCTTCGCCGGCAGGATCGGCGGGCCGTAGCCTTTCTCGCCGCGGATGCGCTGGGCGTTGTCGGGCTCGTCGCCATGCATCCAGGCGACGATCGTCGGATCGTCCTTGTGCGCCAGGCCGGCCGCGTTCTGCGAGCAGATCACGTGCATGCCGTGCTTCTTGAGCGTGGCCAGCTGCTCGTCGGTCGGCCCCCTCCACAGGCCGACGTAAGATTGATGCCGGCTGCCTTGTACTTCGGGCGCATTCGCCGGATTTTGCAGCCAGACGGCGAGGGGAAAGAAATTGGGGTCGCTGAGCGGACTCGGCCGTGCCGGCCGACCTTCGTCTGCCTGCTGTATGCCGGTCTTTCCCGCCTCTGAGGTCACTTCCATCACCCCTTCTCCGCCAGCTCCAGCGCCCTGCGATAGGTCCTGACCCTGGCGATGTCGCGCCGAAGCACCCGCAGCCGGCTGGGGTTCTCCAGCTGGCCCGTGGCCTGCTGCAGGCGCAGCTTCCAGGAGGCCTCCTTCAATTGCTTCTCCTTCTCCGCCAGGTCCTCGAGGCCCTGCTGCGCGAGCGTCTCTCTCTCTTTCTTCTTCATCCCATCTCCTGCTGGGACCGCCGCGTGATGAAGCGGGTCTTCAACCCGATCTTGTCGGCGGCGAGCTCCAGCGCCTCGCGCGCCTGCGTCTCGTCGAGTCCCTCCATCTCGTAGAGGATCCGTCCCGGCTTGACCACGGCGACCCACCCCTCGGGCGCCCCTTTTCCCTTGCCCATGCGGGTTTCCGCGGGCTTCTTGGTGATCGGCTTGTCGGGGAAGATGCGGATCCAGATCTTCCCGCCCCTCTTCACGGCGCGGGTCATGGCGATCCGGGCCGCCTCGATCTGGCGGGCGGTGATCCAGCCGGGCTCCAGGATCTGGAGTCCCATGTTCCCGAACGCCAGCGTCGAGCCGCGGGTGGCCTTCCCCTTCATCCGGCCCCGCTGCTGCTTCCTGTACTTGACTTTCGATGGCATCAACATGAGTAGCTTCGCTCTCAGCTTTCAGCTCTCAGCTTCGAGATCAGCCTCCGCTCTCGGCAGCGCTGATATCTGACGGCTGATAGCTGACAGGGCTCACGCGGTCTTCCTTCTCGTCTTGGCCTTGTGCTGCTCGCCCCGGTAGATCCAGGTCTTGACGCCGATCTTGCCGTAGGTCGTGTTGGACTCGGCGAAGCCGTAGTCGATGTCGGCCTTCAGGGTGTGGAGCGGCAGGCGTCCCTCCTGGTACCACTCCGCCCGCGCGATCTCCGCGCCGTTCAACCGGCCGGCGCACCGGATCTTGATCCCCTGCGCTCCGAACCGCAGGGCCGACTCGATCCCCTTCTTCATCGCGCGGCGGAAGGCCACGCGGCGCTCGAGCTGCAGGGCGATCGACTCCGCCACGAGCTGCGCGTCGGTCTCCGGGCGCTGGATCTCGATGATGTTGATGTGGACCTCGGACTTCGTCCGCTTCTGGAGCTCGTCGCGGAGCTTGTCCACCTCGGCGCCGCGCTTGCCGATGATGATGCCCGGGCGGGAAGTCTGGATGTTGACCTTCAGCCGGTTGGCGAAGCGCTCGATGTCCACTTCGGACACGCCCGCGTGCGACAGCCGCCCCTTCAGCTCCTTGCGCAGCTTCAGGTCCTCGTGCAGGAAGGTCTGGTAGTCCTTCATCGAGAACCAGCGCGAGTGCCAGGTGCGGTTGAAACCGAGCCGGAAACCGTACGGATGGACTTTCTGCCCCATGCTGCTCCTTACCCCTTCGCCTGCGACGAGCCGTCCGACAGCTCGATCGTGAGATGGCTCTTGCGATGCAGGACCCGGAACGCGCGCCCCATCGGCGCCGGCCGGATCCGCCGTTCCTGCGGTCCCTTGTCCACGAAGATCTTGCGGATCACGAGGTCGTCCACGTCGAGCTGCGCCTCTTTCTGCTCGGCGTTGGCGACGGCCGAGCGCAGCGTCTTCAGGATGTCGCGCGCGGCGACCTTGGGCGTGTGCTGGAGGATCGCCACGGCGTCGTTGACGGACTTGCCGCGCACGAGGTCCGCGACCAGGCGGACCTTCTGGGCCGAGCCTTTCATGTACCGGAGCGTTGCCGTCGCCTTCATCTCATTCTTCCTACGTCTTGGCCGGAGCCGCCGGGGCCGCCGGCGGAGGCGCCGCGCCCGGAGCTCCCGGAGGTCCGCCCACCCGGGCGCCGGACGCCGCGGCAACGGCCGCGGCCGCGGCTTCGGCGGCCTTCTTGCCGCTGTGGCCCTTGAAGATCCGCGTCGGCGCGAACTCGCCGAGCTTGTGGCCGACCATGTTCTCCGCGACATACACGGGAATGAACTTCCGCCCGTTGTGCACCGCGATCGTGTGGCCCACCATGTCGGGCACGACGGTGGAGCGGCGGGACCAGGTCTTGACGACCTTCTTCTCCCGCGTCGCGTTCAACGCCGCCACCTTCTTCATGAGGTGGTCGTCCACGAAAGCGCCCTTCTTGATCGAACGTGCCATTGCTCTTCCTCAGCCCTTCGCCTTGCGCCGGCGGACGATGAACCCGTCCGTCCGCTTGTTGTTCCGCGTCTTCTTCCCCTTCGTCTTCCACCCCCAGGGAGAGGTCGGGTGGCGCCCGCCGGACGTCTTGCCTTCGCCGCCGCCCATCGGGTGGTCCACCGGGTTCATCGCCACGCCGCGCACGTGCGAGCTTGAAGCCCAGCCAGCGGTTTCGTCCCGCCTTCCCGATCGAAACGTTCTCGTGCTCGAGGTTCCCGACCTGGCCGATCGTGGCGTAACACTCGATGTGGACCTCGCGGACCTCGCCCGAGGGGAGGCGCACCTGCGCGTAGCCCCCCTCCTTGGCCATGAGCTGCGCGGCCGTCCCGGCGGAGCGCACGAGCTGGCCGCCGCGCCCCCGCTTCAACTCGATGTTGTGGATCGTCGTGCCGAGCGGGATGCCTTTCAAGGGAAGCGCGTTGCCGGGCAGGATGTCGGCCGTGGGCCCGGACACGACGCGCGCTCCGACCTCCAGGCCGTTGGGCGCCAGGATGTAACGCTTCTCGCCGTCCACGTAGTGGAGGAGCGCGATCCTGGCGGTGCGGTTCGGGTCGTACTCGATCGCGGCGACGCGGGCCGGGATGTCCATCTTGTCGCGGCGGAAGTCGATGATCCGGTAGAGGCGCTTGTGGCCCCCTCCCATGAAGCGGCTGGTCAGCCGCCCCTGGTTGTTGCGGCCACCCGTCGAGCGCAGCCCCACGGTGAGGCTCTTCTCCGGGCGCGCGGCGGACAGCTCCACGAAATCGTGGGCCGTCTGGAAACGCCGCCCCGCGGAAGTCGGTTGTATTTCTTTACGGGCATTTCGTCAGACTCCCTCGAAGAACTCGATCGGCTTCTCGCCGGCGGCCAGCCGCACGTACGCCTTCTTCCAGGCCTTGCGCTGCCCGATGAATTTCCCCATGCGCTTCAACTTCCCCTGCCGGTTGGCCAGGCGGACCTGCGCCACCTTGACGCCGAAGAGCTTCTCGACGGCCTTGCGCACCTCGATCTTGTTGGCGCGGCGGTCCACTTCGAAGCAGATCGTGTTGGTGGTCTCCTTGATTCTCGTGGACTTCTCCGAGATCAAGGGCCGGCGGATCAACTGCAGCGGTTCCATCTTTACCCCAGCGTTTGAACGACCCGCGACAGCGCGTCCCTGGAAAGGACCACGGTCGCGTGGCTCATGACGTCGTACACGTTGACCGCGAGCGCGTCCACGAGCTTCCACTCGGGAACGTTGCGCGAGGCGAGGGCCAGTTTCTCGTTTTCCCGCGAATCCACGAAGAGGGCCTTCCCCTCGACGCCGAGACCGCCGACGGCGGCCTTCAGGTCCCGGGTGCGGTGGCTCTCCGGGTCCATCGTCTCCACGACGAGGAGCCTCTCCTCGCGCAGCCGCTGCGAGAGCACGGCGCGGAGCGCGTTCTTCTTCTCCCCGACCGAGAGGCCTTCCGCGTAGGTGCGGGGCTCGGGTCCGTGCGAGATCCCGCCGTGGCGGTGGATCGGCGGACGCCCGCCCCCCTGGCGCGCGCGCCCCGTCCCCTTCTGCTTGAACGGCTTCTTGCCGGAGCCGGAGACCTCGCTGCGCACCTTCGTCTTGTGGGTCCCGCGGCGCCGCGCGGCGAGATACGCCTTCACCGCCTGCCACACGAGGTGCTTGCGGTACGGATAGTCGAAGACCCCGGCCGGCAGATCCACCTCGCCGACCCTTTCCTTCTTCCAGTTCCAGACGGGCAGTGTGGCCATCATCGTTCCTTACTTGGCGCTCGGCCTGGCGAACGTGGAGCGAACGATCTTGACGAGCGAGCGCCGCGCGCCGGGGACCGCGCCGCTGATGTAGAGGAGGTTCTTCTCCGCGTCCACGCGCACGACGACGAGGTTCTTCGCCGTCGCCCGCCGTCCCCCGAGCCTGCCCGAGGAGCGGTTCCCCTTGATGACGCGCGAGGGGAACGCCGAGGCGCCGATCGAGCCGGGCGCGCGGTGGAACATCGAGCCGTGCGCGGCCCCGCCCCCCTTGAAGTGATGGCGCCGGACGACTCCCGCGAACCCCTTCCCCTTGGAGACGCCGATGACGTCCACGTGGTCCTTCTCCTGGAACGTGTCGCAGAGCACCTTGTCGCCGGGCTTCCACTCGTCGCCGGCGTCGAAGCGCACTTCCGCGAGCGTGCGCATCGGCGCGACGCCGGCCTTCTCGAAGCGGCCCTTCGCGGCGCTGTTGGCCCTCCGGTCCGGACGGGAATCGACGAGGCCGATCTGCACGGACTCGTAGCCGTCCCGGTCCGCGGCTTTCTTCTGCACGACCAGGCAAGGCCCGGCCTGGACGACCGTGACGGGCACGACCGTGCCGTCGGCCTCGAAGACCTGGGTCATTCCCACTTTCCTGCCGATGATCCCGTGTACTGCCATAGTGCTCGCTCGTTTCACTCGCTCGCAGGTGGTAGGTGTCAGGTGTTAGGTGTCAGGGAAAGCACGGAGCCGCTCGTCCCTGACACCTGGCACCTGATACCTGACACCTGCATCATTTTCCGAAGGCCTTGATCTCGACGTCGACTCCGACGGGCAGCTCGAGCTTCATGAGCGCGTCCACCGTCTGGGCCGTGGGCTCGAGGATGTCCAGGAGCCGCTTGTGCGTCCGCATCTCGAACTGCTCCCGCGACTTCTTGTCGATGTGCGGCGAGCGATTGACCGTGTAGCGCGCGATCGCCGTCGGCAGCGGGATCGGGCCCGCGATCTTCGCGCCGGTTCGCCTGACGGTGTCCACGATCTCGGTCGCGGACTGGTCGAGAATCCGGTAGTCGTAGGCCTTCAGGCGAATGCGGATTTTGTCGTTTTTCATCGTCGCTCGCTCGACGCGTCGCCGCAAGGGAGTAAGCGGCTCGCAGTTAGGTATCCCATGGCGTCTTACGTTACTCATCGGCTACTCCAGGATCTCTGTGATGGTTCCGGCGCCGACGGTTCGGCCGCCTTCGCGGATGGCGAAGCGCAGGCCCTTCTCCATCGCGATGGGCGTGATCAGGTTGATCTCCAGCGACACCGTGTCCCCGGGCACCACCATCTCCACTCCCTTCGGCAGCTTCGCCGTCCCCGTCACGTCCGTCGTCCGGAAGAAAAACTGCGGCCGGTACCCGTTGAAAAACGGCGTGTGCCGTCCCCCCTCCTCCTTCGTCAGGATGTACGCCTGCGCCGTGAACTTCACGTGCGGCGTGATCGACCCGGGCTTGGCGCACACCTGCCCACGCTCCACGTCCTTGCGCTCCGTCCCCCGCAGCAGCAGACCCACGTTGTCCCCCGCCTGCCCCTGGTCCAGCAGCTTCCGGAACATCTCCACTCCCGTCACGACCTTCTTCTGCGTCGGACGGATCCCCACGACCTCCACCTCTTCCCCGACCTTGATCACTCCCCGCTCCACGCGGCCCGTCACCACCGTCCCGCGCCCCGAAATCGAAAACACGTCCTCGATCGGCATCAGGAAATCCTTGTCGATCGCTCGCTCCGGAATCGGAATGTAGCTGTCCACCGCGTCCATCAGCTCGAACAGACACTTCGTGTCCGGACTGTTCGGATCCCCCGACTCCATCGCCTTCAACGCCGATCCCTTGATGATCGGGATCTCGTCCCCGGGAAACCCGTACGACGTCAACAGCTCCCGCACCTCCAGCTCCACAAGCTCCAGCAGCTCCGGGTCGTCCACCATGTCCGTCTTGTTCAGAAACACCACGATGTACGGCACCCCCACCTGCCGCGCCAGCAGGATGTGCTCCCGCGTCTGCGGCATCGGACCGTCCGCCGCCGACACCACCAGGATCGCCCCGTCCATCTGCGCCGCTCCCGTGATCATGTTCTTCACGTAGTCCGCGTGACCCGGACAGTCCACGTGCGCGTAGTGACGCTTCTCCGTCGAATACTCCACGTGCGCCGTGTTGATCGTGATCCCTCGCGCCTTCTCCTCCGGCGCGTTGTCGATCTGGTCGTACGCCTTCGCCGTCGCCAGCCCCTGCTTCGACAACACCAGCGTGATCGCGCCGTCAACGTCGTCTTCCCGTGATCCACGTGACCGATCGTCCCGATGTTCACGTGCGGCTTGCTGCGATCGAACTTTCTTTGCCCATCGTCTCCTCTAATCGTTCCGGGTCTTTACTTCGAACCCACCTTGGCGATGATCTCCTCGCTGACGCTCCTGGGGACTTCCTCGTAGGCCGTGAACTGCATCGTGTAGTTGCCGCGCCCCTGGGTCATCGAGCGCAGGTTCGTCGAGTAGCCGAACATCTCCGAGAGCGGGACGCGCGCCGTGATGACCTGCACGCCGGCGCGCGGCTCCATGTGCTTGATGTGCCCGCGGCGCGAGTTCAGGTCGCCGATGACGTCGCCCATGTGCTCCTCGGGCACGACGACCTCGACCTCCATGATCGGTTCCTTGATGATCGGATGGGCCTTCTTCGCGGCCTCCTGGTAGGCCATGGAGCCGGCGATCTTGAAGGCCATCTCGGAGGAGTCCACGTCGTGGTAGGAGCCGTCGTAGAGCTCGACGAGGACGCCGGTCGTCGGATACCCGGCGAGGATGCCGGTCTCCATCGCTTCCTTGATCCCCTGCTCGATCGGCTTGATGAACTCCTTGGGGATCGACGCCGCCCTTGATCTCGTTCTCGAAGACGAAGTGGTGTCCCTCTTCGGCCGGCCGGATCCGGATCTTGCAGTCGCCGTACTGGCCGCGGCCCCCGGACTGCCGCACGAACCGGCCGTGCCCCTGGGCCTCGCGCGTGATCGCCTCGCGGTAGGCGACCTGCGGCTTGCCGATGTTCGCGCCGACGTTGAACTCGCGGACCATCCGGTCCGTGATGATCTCGAGGTGCAGCTCCCCCATCCCGCGGATGATCGTCTGCCCGGTCTCCTTGTCCGTGTGGACCTTGAAGGTCGGGTCTTCCTGCATGAGCTTCGCCAGCGCCATGCCCATCTTTTCCTGGTCGGCCTTCGTCTTGGGCTCGATCGCGACCGCGATGACCGGCTCGGGGAAGTTCATCGCCTCGAGGATGACCGGGGCGTCCTCGGTCGCAGATCGTGTCGCCGGTCGAGACGTTGCGCAGGCCGACCGCCGCCGCGATGTCGCCGGCCCAGACTTCCTTGATCTCCTCGCGCTTGTTCGCGTGCATCTTCAGGAGCCGCCCGACGCGCTCGTTGGTGTCCTTCGTCGAGTTGAAGCAGGAGGAGCCGGCGTCGAGGTGGCCCGAGTAGACGCGGAAGAACGCGAGCTGGCCGACGAACGGGTCGGTCATGATCTTGAAGATCAGCGCCGCGAAGGGCGCGTCGTCCTTCGGCTCGCGGACGAGCTCCGCCCCGACGTCGTCGTGCCCGACCATCGGCGGCACGTCCAGCGGCGACGGGAGGTAGTCCACGACGGCGTCCAGGAGCTGCTGGATCCCCTTGTTCTTGAAGGCGCTCCCGCAGATGACCGGCTGCGCGTGCCCGGAGATCGTGGCCCGCCGGAGCGCGTCCTTGATCTCATTCGCCTCGACCTTGCCGCCGTGCCAGGTACTTCTCGAGCAGCGTGTCGTCGCTCTCGGCGATCGCCTCGATCAGCTTCTCGCGGTAGGCCTCGGCCTCCGCGCGGAACTCCTCGGGGATCTCCATGACGTCGAACGTCGCGCCGAGGTCCTCGTCCTTGAACTCGATCGCCTTCATCTGCGACGAGGTCGATGACGCCGCGGTGCTCCGCCTCGCTCCCGAAGGGGATCTGGATCGTGGCGGGGTGGGCGTTCAGCTTGGTCTTCATCATCTCGACGCAGCGCGGGAAGTTCGCCCCGACGCGGTCCATCTTGTTGACGAACGCGATGCGCGGCACGTTGTAGCGGTTGGCCTGGCGCCAGACGGTCTCCGACTGCGGCTCGACGCCGGCGACGGCGTCGAAGACGGCGACGGCCCCGTCGAGGACGCGCAGCGACCGCTCGACCTCGGCCGTGAAGTCCACGTGGCCCGGCGTGTCGATGATGTTGATCCGGATCTCCTCTCCGGAGCTCGCCTTCCAGAAGCACGTCGTCGCGGCGGAGGTGATCGTGATGCCGCGCTCCTGCTCCTGGACCATCCAGTCCATCGTCGCCGTCCCCTCGTGGACCTCGCCGATCTTGTAGTTGACCCCCGTGTAATAGAGGATCCGCTCGGTCGTGGTCGTCTTCCCGGCGTCGATGTGCGCCATGATCCCGATGTTGCGGGTGTCTTTGAGGGGATGGTTGCGCGGCATATCGATAGGTCTAATGTCTAAGGTCTAAGGTCCAAGGTCAAAAAGAATTACCAGCGGTAGTGGGCGAACGCCTTGTTCGCCTCGGCCATCTTGTGCGTGTCGTCCTTCTTCTTCACGGCGCCGCCCCGCAGGTTCGCGGCGTCGAGCAGCTCGGCTGCGAGCTTTTCTCGCATCGTCTTCTCGCCGCGGGACGCGGAGTACTCGATGATCCAGCGGATGGCGAGCGACGTGCGGCGGTTGGGCCGCACCTCGACGGGGACCTGGTAGGTCGAGCCGCCGACGCGCCGGGACTTGACCTCGAGCGCCGGCTTGACGTTCTCGATCGCCTTCTTGAAGACCTTCATCGGGTCGTCCTGGGTCTTCTCGGCGACCCGGTTCAACGCCCCGTAGAGGATTCCCTCGGCCGTGGACTTCTTCCCCTGGCTCATCACCGAGTTGATGAACTTCGTGACGAGCTGCGAGTTGTAGAGCGGATCCGGAAGGATCTCCCGCTTGGAAACGACGCGGCGTCTCGGCATATCTCTTCCCTAAGCTTTCGGGCGCTTGGCGCCGTACTTGGAACGGCTCTGGTTGCGGTTGGCGACTCCCACCGCGTCGAGCGTTCCCCGGATGATGTGGTAGCGCACGCCGGGAAGGTCCTTGACGCGCCCTCCCCGGATCATGACGATCGAGTGCTCCTGCAGGTTGTGGCCGACGCCCGGGATGTAGGTCGTGACCTCGATGCCGTTGGTCAGCCGCACGCGCGCCACCTTCCGCAGGGCGGAGTTCGGCTTCTTCGGCGTCGTCGTGTACACGCGGGTGCAGACGCCGCGCTTCTGCGGCGAAGAGTTGAGCGCGGGGCTGGCGGTCTTCACGCGCATCCGCTCGCGGCCCTTCCGCACCAGTTGAGAAATTGTCGGCATCGACTCTCCTCTGTCTCCCCGAACCCCCCGGAGCCGTAGGAAGGGCCCGAGATCGACCGTAGCTGCTTTGCTCGACCCCGGGCGAGCCAAGTCCCACCGGCCCGTCCAAGTCCGAGGGAAAAACCCACGAATCCTACGTTGGCATCGGGACTCTGTCAAGCGTTTCCGTGGCAACTCGTCGCCGCTCACCGCTTTAGAGCCCGAGGAACGGGTGATCTGCGCATCGGGTGATCGGGTGATTTTCCCTGGTCGATCACCCGATGGGTATTCCCGGTCGATCACCCGATGGCTCGATCACCCGATCACCCGATTCTCCCTGAAAGACCCCTCTCGACAAGAAACGGGGCGGCCATGCCGCCCCGTAAGCTCCATATACTAAGACCCTTACTCCTCCTCGGAGGCGTCCACTTCGGCGTCGGCCTCGGCCAGGGCAAGCTCCTCGGCCGGGTCGATCAGGAAGTCTTCCAGGGCCGGCTCCTCGACCTGCGGGATCTCCTCCCGCTCCAGGACGATGTTGCGGTAGTAGTCCATGCCGGTCCCGGCCGGGATCAACCGCCCGACGATGACGTTTTCCTTCAGGCCCCGCAGGTAGTCGACCTTCCCGGAGATCGAGGCTTCCGTCAGGACGCGGGTCGTCTCCTGGAAGGAGGCCGCGGAGATGAAGGAGTCCGTCGAGAGGGACGCCTTCGTGATGCCGAGGAGCATCGGCCGCCCGATCGCGGGCTGCCCTCCGGCCGCGCCGACCCGCTCGTTCTCGTCCTCGAACCGGAAGCGGTCCACCTGCTCGTCGATCAGGAACTCCGTGTCCCCGACCTCCTCGATCTTCACGCTCCGCATCATCTGCCGGACGATGACCTCGATGTGCTTGTCGTTGATGGCGACGTTCTGCGACCGGTAGACCTCCTGGATCTTGTCCACGAGGTACCGCTGCATCTCCTTCTCTCCGAGGATCGCCAGGATGTCGTGCGGGTTGATCGGGCCGTCGATCAGCGGATCGCCCGCCCGGACCCGCTCGCTCTCCTGCACGTTGACGTGGGTGTAGCGCGGGATCAGGTACTCGCGGATCTCCCCGTCGTCCCCGGTCACGATGACCTTGCGCATCCCCTTGGCGATCGGGCCGTGCGAGACCGTGCCGTCGATCTCCGTGATGACCGCGGCGTCCTTGGGGCGCCGCGCCTCGAAGAGCTCGACGATCCTCGGGAGGCCTCCCGTGATGTCCTTGGTCTTCGTCGTCTCGCGCGGGATCTTCGCCAGCACGTCGCCGGGGTGGACGTCCTGCGCGTCGGCGACCATCAGGTGCGATCCGATCGGGAGCAGGTACTTGCGCTCCGCCTTCCCCTGGATGATGACCTGCGGCGACCGCTTCTCGGCGCCCACCGCCTCGACGATGATCTTCTGCGTGAGGCCCGTGACCCGGTCGGTCTCCTCGCGCAGGTTCTCCCCTTCCACGATGTCGCGGAACGCGATCCGGCCGCCGACCTCCGTCAGGATGGCCGAGGTGAACGGATCCCACTCGACGAGCTCCTGCCCGGGGACGACCTCCTGGCCGTCGGAGACCTTGATCGTCGAGCCGTACACGACCGAGTAGCGCTCCTTCTCGCGCCCCTTGTTGTCCATGATCGTGATCTTGCCGTTCCGGTTGACGACGACGAGGTGCCCGTCCTTCCTCTGGACCGTCGCCACGTTCAGGTACTTCACGGTGCCCGGGTTCTTCGCCGCGTGCTTGGACTGCTCGGTCACGCGGGAGGCCGTGCCGCCGTAGTGGAACGTCCGCATCGTCAGCTGCGTGCCCGGCTCGCCGATCGACTGGGCGGCGATGACGCCGCACGCCTCGCCGATCTCGACCATCTTGCCCGAGGCGAGCATGCGGCCGTAGCAGAGGCGGCAGATGCCCCTCTTGGTCTCGCAGGTCAGGACCGAGCGGATCTTGACCCGCTCGATTCCGGCCTCCTGGACCGCCGAGGCGAGCTCCTCCGTGATCTCGGTCGCCGTACGAGAGCAGCTTCTCCTCGGAGAGCGGATCGGAGATGTCCTCCTGCGCCACGCGGCCCACGATGCGGTCGCGCAGCGGCTCGAGCGTGTCGCCCCCCTCCATGATCGCGGAGACCGTGATGCCGTCGGAGGTGCCGCAGTCCTCCTCGATGACGATGACGTCCTGCGCCACGTCCACGAGCCGCCGCGTCAGGTATCCCGAGTCGGCGGTCTTCAGCGCCGTGTCGGCCAGACCCTTGCGGGCGCCGTGCGTCGAGATGAAGTACTGCAGCACCGAGAGGCCCTCGCGGAAGTTCGCGGTGATCGGCGTCTCGATGACCTCGCCCGAGGGCTTGGACATCAAGCCCGCGCATCCCGGCGAGCTGGCGAACCTGCTCCTTGGACCCGCGGGCGCCGGAGTCCGCCATGATGTAGATCGGGTTGAACTCGCTGCCGACCTGGTCGGACTTCTTCATCTCCTTGAACATCTCGTCGGAGATGTTCTCGGTCGTCCGGTGCCAGATGTCGATGATCTTGTTGTGCCGCTCACCGGCCGTGATGACGCCGGAGTTGCGCTGCGCGTCCACCTCCAGGACCTCCCTGTGGGCGGCCTGCAGGAATTCCTCCTTCTTCGCCGGGATCACCATGTCGTCCACGCCGATCGAGATGCCGGCCCGGGTCGCGGCCGCGAAGCCGAGGTCCTTCAGGTCGTCGAGCATCAGGACGGTCATCTCCTCGCCGAAGGTCAGGTACACGTAGCTGACGAAGTCGGTCAGACCCTTCTTCTTCAGGTTGCCGTTGATGAAGGGGACGACGTCCCGCAGCGCGCGGTTGAAGAAGACGCGGCCGACGGTCGTGTCGATCAGGGTCCGCTCGACGTCCTGGACCTCGGCGTGGATGATGTCCTGGTCGTTGTACTGCGTCGTCAGGTCGATGTACTTGCCCGGAATAGCGCACGCGGATCGGCGTGTGCGTCGCGACCTCCCCCTGCTCGTAGGCGAGCATCACCTCGTCGAAGTCGGCGAAGATGCGCCCCTCCCCCTTCGTGTTCGAGCGGGACTTGGTCAGGTAGTAGATCCCCAGCACCAGGTCCTGCGAGGGGACGGCCAGCGGCCGCCCCGAAGCGGGAGAGAGGATGTTGTTGGAGGAGAGCATCAGCATCTCCGCCTCGATCTGGGCCTTGGGCGACAGCGGCACGTGGACGGCCATCTGGTCGCCGTCGAAGTCGGCGTTGAAGGCCGGGCAGACGAGCGGGTGGATCTTGATCGCCTTGCCCTCGACGAGCACCGGCTGGAAGGCCTGGATGCCGAGGCGGTGGAGCGTCGGCGCGCGGTTCAAGAGGACCGGGTGATCCCGGATGACGTCCTCCAGCGCGTCCCAGACCTCCGTCACGCCGGACTCGACGAGCTCCTTGGCCGCCTTGATCGTCTGCGCGAGCCCCTTCTTCTCGAGGCGGTTGTAGATGAACGGCTTGAAGAGCTCGACCGCCATCTTCTTGGGGAGCCCGCCTGGTGGAGCTTCAGCTCCGGCCCCACGACGACGACGGAGCGGCCCGAGTAGTCCACGCGCTTGCCGAGCAGGTTCTGCCGGAAGCGCCCCTGCTTCCCCTTGAGCGTGTCGGAGAGGGACTTCAACGGCCGGTTGTTCGAGCCCTTCAGGACGCGGCCGCGGCGGCCGTTGTCGAAGAGGGCGTCCACCGCCTCCTGGAGCATCCGCTTCTCGTTGCGCACGATGACTTCCGGCGCGCGCAGCTCCAGGAGCTTCTTCAACCGGTTGTTGCGGTTGATGACGCGCCGGTAGAGGTCGTTCAGGTCCGAGGTCGCGAAGCGTCCGCCGTCCAGGGGCACGAGCGGGCGCAGCTCCGGCGGGATGACCGGGATGACGTCCAGGATCATCCAGTCCGGCCGGTGGCCCGAGCGGCGGAACGCGTCGCAGACCTTCAGCCGCTTGGCCGCCTTCTGCCGCTTGATCTGCGAGGTCTCCGTCTTCATGATCATGCGGCAGCTCTTCGGCGAGCATCTCGACGTCCACGCGCTCGAGCAGCTCCTTGATCGCCCCGGCGCCCATCCTCGCCACGAAGACGTCGCCGTGCTCGGCCCGCAGGGCGCGGTAGCGCTCCTCGGAGAGCAGCTCCTTCTCCTTCAGGTCCGTCTCGCCCGGATCGATGACGACGTACGACTCGAAGTAGAGGATCCTCTCCAGGTCCCGCAGCGAGATGTCGAGCAGGTGCCCGATCCGCGACGGCAGGCCCTTGAAGAACCAGACGTGCGAAACGGGCGAGGCCAGCTCGATGTGCCCCATCCGCTCGCGGCGCACCTTGGACTTGGTCACCTCGACGCCGCACTTGTCGCAGACGACGCCGCGGTGCTTCATCCGCTTGTACTTGCCGCAGAGGCACTCCCAGTCGGTGATCGGGCCGAAGATCTTCGCGCAGAAGAGCCCGTCCCGCTCCGGCTTGAACGTGCGGTAGTTGATCGTCTCCGGCTTGGTGACCTCGCCGTAGGACCAGGAGCGGATCTTCTCGGGCGAAGCCAGAGAGATCTTGATCGCGTTGAAGTCCTTCAGCGTGGTCGGTTTGGTGGCGAAAGCGAGCGATTCCACTGTTATGCGCTCCTTTGAAGCGGCCGCTCGACGCGGCCGGAAGAGAGCAAGCGGCCGCGTGCCCACCATCCCATCGGTGAGAAGGTCGCGTCCGCCGGTTCGGGAACGTCTCTAATTCCGTCTCATCTCTTCAGCAGCTCCACGTCGAGGCAGAGGCACTGCAGTTCGCGGACGAGGACGTTGAACGACTCGGGCAGGCCCGGCGCGGCCGGGATCTCGCCCTTGACGATCGCCTCGTAGACCTGCGAACGCCCCTCGACGTCGTCGGACTTGACCGTCAGGAGCTCCTGCAGGGTGTAGGACGCGCCGTACGCTTCCAGCGCCCAGACCTCCATCTCGCCGAAGCGCTGGCCGCCGAACTGGGCCTTTCCGCCCAGGGGCTGCTGCGTGATGAGCGAGTACGGGCCGATCGAGCGCGCGTGGATCTTGTCGTCCACCAGGTGCGAGAGCTTCAGCATGTAGATGTAGCCCACGGTGACCTGCTGCTCGAAGGGCTCGCCCGTCATTCCGTCGTAGAGGACGGTCTTGCCCGAGGCGGGCAGGTTCGCGTCCTTCAGGAGCTTCTTGATCTCCCCTTCCGTGGCGCCGTCGAAGACCGGCGTCGCGACGTGCAGGCCGAGCACCTTGCGCGGCCCAGCCCAGGTGCGTCTCCAGGATCTGGCCGACGTTCATCCGGGAGGGGACGCCGAGGGGGTTCAGCACGATGTCGATCGGGGTCCCGTCCGGCAGGTACGGCATGTCGCCGTCCGCCAGGATCCGCGAGATGACCCCCTTGTTGCCGTGGCGGCCCGCCATCTTGTCGCCGACGGAGAGCTTCCTCTTCATCGCGACGTAGACCTTGACCATCTTGATGACGCCCGGCGGCAGCTCGTCCCCCTTCTGGAGCAGCTCGATCCGCTCGGCGTTGACGCGGTTCAAGACCTCGATCTGCGAGTCCTGGCGCCGCAGGATGATCTGCACCGCCTCGGCGACCTCTTCGTCCTTCAGCTTCAGGCGCTTCAACTGCTGGGGGGAGAGGCGCGCGACGCCTTCGTCGGTGAACTTCGCCCCCTTCTTGACGATCTCCTCGCCCTCCCGGTCGTTCATCGGCTCGTTGGAGATCTTCCCGACGAGGAGGTCCCGGATCTTCTTGTTGGCCTCTTCCCGGATGATCCGGATCTCGTCCTTGGAGTTCTTCTCGATCTTCGCGATCTGGTCCTGCTCGATGGAGAGCGCCCGCAGGTCCTTCTCGATCCCCTTGCGCGAGAAGATCTTGACGTCCACGACCGTGCCCTCGATGCCCGGCGGGCACTTCAGGGACGCGTCGCGCACGTCTCCGGCCTTCTCGCCGAAGATCGCGCGCAGGAGCTTCTCTTCCGGCGTCAGCTGCGTCTCCCCCTTCGGGGTGACCTTGCCGACCAGGATGTCTCCCGGCTTGACGGTGGCGCCGATGCGGATGATGCCCGACTCGTCCAGGTCCCGCAGCGCGTTCTCCGAGACGTTGGGGATGTCGCGCGTGATCTCCTCCGGCCCGAGCTTGGTGTCGCGGGCCTCGATGTCGAACTCCTGGATGTGGATCGAGGTGAAGAAGTCGTCCTTGACGAGGCGCTCGGAGACGAGGATCGCGTCCTCGTAGTTGTAGCCGCGCCACGGCATGAAGGCGACCAGGATGTTGCGGCCGAGCGCGAGCTCCCCCTTCTGCGTGCAGGGGCCGTCGGCCAGGACCTGGCCCCGCTCGACGGTCTGCCCCTCGAGCACGATCGGCTTCTGGTTGATGCAGGTGTTCTGGTTGGAGCGGCGGAACTTCGTCAGCGGGTAGATGTCCGCGCCGAACTCCTTGCCGCCCGACCTCGCTCCCCTCGACGCGCACGATGATCCGCTCCGAGTCCACCTGGTCCACGATGCCGCCGCGCTTGGCGAGCACGACCGCGCCCGAGTCGCGGGCGACCGTCAGCTCGAGGCCGGTGCCCACGAGCGGCGCCTCGACCTTCAGGAGCGGAACGGCCTGGCGCTGCATGTTGGAGCCCATCAGCGCGCGGTTGGCGTCGTCGTGCTCCAGGAACGGGATGAGCGCCGTCGCGACGGACACGAGCTGCTTGGGCGAGATGTCCTTGTAGTCGACCTTGTCCCGTTCGGCGGTGATGAACTCGCCGTTGAACCGGGCGATGACGCGGTCCTCCTTGATGCGGCCCGCGGCGTCCGTCTCGGCGTTGGCCTGCGCGATGACGAAGTTCTCCTCTTCCCACGCCGAGAGGTAGAAGGAGTAGGGCAGGACCTCGGCCTGGCGCTTGTGCCCCCGCTTGACGCGCTCGTTCTCCTCCTCGAGCTCCTTCTTCTCCACGATCTGCCCGAGCTTGAAGGAGGTTTCTCCGACCAGGGTGACCTGGAAGTGATCGATCACGCGCCCCTTCTCGACCCTCTTGTAGGGGGTCTCGATGAAGCCGAAGTCGTTGATCCGGGCGTAGCAGGAGAGCGACGAGATCAATCCGATGTTCGGGCCTTCCGGCGTCTCGATCGGACAGACGCGGCCGTAGTGCGTCGGATGGACGTCGCGCACCTCGAACCCCGCGCGCTCGCGCGAGAGGCCGCCCGGCCCGAGGGCCGAGAGCCGCCGCTTGTGCGTGACCTCCGACAGCGGGTTCGTCTGGTCCATGAACTGCGAGAGCTGCGAGGACCCGAAGAACTCCTTGATCGAGGCGATGACGGGCTTCGAGTTGATCAGGTCGTGGGGCATCGCCGAGTCGATGTCCTGGTGGACCGACATCTTCTCCTTGATCGCCCGCTCCATGCGCACGAGCCCGATGCGGAACTGGTTCTCGAGCAGCTCTCCGACGGAGCGGACGCGGCGGTTTCCGAGGTTGTCGATGTCGTCGGTCCGGCCGACGTCGCGCTTGAGTCGCAGGAGGTAGGCCACGACGCGGTAGATGTCCTGCGCCGTCAGCGTCCGGGTGTCTTCGGCGGAATCCGCCTCGAGCTTGATGTTGAACTTGAAGCGTCCCACCCGCGAGAAGTCGTACTTCTTCGGGTCGAAGAACATGCCGTTGAAGAGGTTCTTGGCCGACTCGTAGGTCGGGGGATCTCCGGGGCGCAGCCGCCGGTAGATCTCGAGGATCGCCTCGTTCTTGGTCTTGTGGGTGTCCTTGCGGATCGTGTTGACGAGGATGTCTCCGGAGAGGTCCCAGTCGGGGAAGAAGATCTCGACTTCCTTGATCCCCCGCTCCTTCAACTGCTCGACGGCGTCGGGCCCGACTTCCTGCCCGGCCTCGAAGAGGACCTCTCCGGTCGAGAGGTCGACGACGTCGGCGATGAAGCAGGCCTTCTCGATCGCCGCTCCGTCCACGGAGCGCTCGATCGCGCCCTTCCGCGCGATCTCCTTCTGCTCGTCGGCGGAGAGCTTGATCCCCGCGAAGATGACCTTCGTCTCGCGCTTGACGCGGGCGTAGCGCTCCTTCAGCTCCTCCTGCTTCAGGACGTTCTTGCCGATCGTCAGATACGCCCTCCCCCGCTCGAACCGCGCCGCCACCGGCGCGTAGAACTCGCGAAGGATGGACTCGTCCGTCTCGAGGCCGAGCGCGCGCAGGAAGATCGTGGCCGGGAACTTGCGCTTCCGGTCGATCCGCACGAAGAGGATCCCCTTCTGGTCGTACTCGAACTCCACCCAGGAGCCGCGGTACGGGATGATCTTGGCGAGGAACCCGTGCGCCGATTCCTTCGTGAAGAAGACGCCGGGCGAGCGGTGGAGCTGCGAGACGATGACGCGCTCCGTGCCGTTGATGACGAACGTGCCGTGCTCGGTCATGAGGGGGATGTCGCCGAAGAAGACCTCCTCCTCCTTGGCGTCGCGCATCGTCTTGACCCCGGTGTCCGGGTCCTTGTCGTAGACGAAGAGGCGGAAGGTGACCTTCAGCGGGACCGAGTAGGTCATCCCGCGCTCCTGGCACTCGGCCACCGAGTACTTCATCTGCAGGTCCACGGGGTTGCCGCAGACGTCGCAGAGCGTGACCCGGTTGGGGTTCTGCGTGCCGCATTTCGGGCACGACACGGTCTCCTCGTGCGGGTGCGCGGTGACGATCCGCGCCCCGCAGGCGCGGCAGTCCATCCGCAGGTGCTCGAGGCCCTTCAGCCTCCCGCACTTGCACTCCCAGTTCCCGATCGCGTACTTGACGAACTGCAGCTCGCACGCGCCGCGGAAGTCCGAGAAGGGGAAGACGCTCGTGAAGACCGCCTGCAGGCCGGACTCCTCGCGCTCCTCCGGCAGGAGGTTCATCTGCAGGAACCGCTCGTAGGAGCGGCGCTGCACGTCGATCAGGTTCGGAAGATCCATGAACGACTTGATCTTCGAAAAAGTCTTTCGCTCGGGGGACACGCCCGCCACACTACTCATTCGGAGAAACTCCTAGCGCGGCCGCCATCCGGCGGGCCGCAGAACAGGTTGAGAAACCAAAACCCGGAAGAAGCCCCAACTACTTGATCTCGACCTTTGCGCCCACTTCCTCGAATTTCTTCTTGATCGCCGCCGCCTCGTCCTTGGAAACGCCTTCCTTCAAGACCTGGGGGGCGCCGTCCACGAGGTCCTTGGCCTCCTTCAGGCCGAGGCTCGTGACCTCGCGCACCGACTTGATGGTCTTGATCTTGTCGCCGGCCGCCAGGAGGTGGACCGTGAACTCGATCTTCTCCTCTTCCGCCGGGGCCGCCGCCGCGGCCGGACCCGCGGCCGCCGCGGGCGCCGCCATGGCCGCCGCGGACACGCCGAACTTCTCTTCCAGGGCCTTGACCAGGGAATTCAACTCGAGGACGGTCATTCCCTCGATTTCCTTCACGAAGCTCTCCGCCGTCATCGCCATTTCTGTTCTCTCCTTACTGATAACAGTTGCCTTATTCCCGTTACTCCGAGGCAGCGGCTTCGCCCGCTCCCTCCGTTGTCTTCTGCTCCGCGATCTGCCGGACCACTCCCGCCAGGTTCCGGACCGGGCCGTTCAGCACCGTGACGAGACGGCGCAGCGGGGACTGCATCAGGAAGAGCAGTTTCGAAACCAGCTGCTCCCGCGTGGGCAGATCCGCGATCGCCTTGATCTGGCCCGCATCGACCGGAAGGCCCTCGACGAGCGCCGCCTTGAAGACCAGGTTCGGGTTGGTCTTCGCGAAGGCCGTCAGCACCTTCGCCAGCGCGACGGGGTTGTCCTCGTTGAAGACGACCGCCGTGGCCCCCACGAAGTGGCTCGAGAGGGCCTCGAGCGGCGTCCCCCGGGCCGCCCGCAGGGCGAGCGTGTTCTTGACGACCACGTAGCGGGACTTCGTGGCCCGGACCTGCCGGCGCAATTCCGTCACCTCGGGGACCTTCAGCCCGGCGAACGCGAAGAGGATCGCGTTGCCCGCCTTGGCCAGGCCCTGCCCGAGCTCTTCGACCTGGCTGGCTTTTTCGGCTCGGTTCATTTCCTGGCCTCCAGCGCCTCGAGCGCGGCCGTGTCGATCGTCACTCCCGGCCCCATCGTCGAGGAGATGGAGACCGTGCGGAAGTACTTCCCCTTGGCCGCCGGGGGCTTGGCCCTCTGCACGGCCCGGATGAAGGTCGCCGCGTTCTCCTCGAGCTTGGCCTTGTCGAACGAGGTCTTGCCGATCGAGGCGTGGATGATCGACGTCTTGTCCACGCGAAACTCGACCTTGCCCCCCTTGATTTCCTTGACCGCCTTGCCGACGTCCATGGTCACCGTGCCCGCCTTCGGGTTGGGCATCAGGCCCTTCGGGCCAAGCACCTTGCCGAGCTTCCCGACGAGCCGCATCATGTCCGGCGTCGCGACGAGCGCCTCGAAATCGAGGAACCCGTCGGTGATCTTCGCGACGAGGTCCTCGGCGCCGACGTGATCGGCCCCCGCCTCCTGGGCCTCCCTCGCCTTGTCGCCGGCGGCGATCACGGCGACCCGCTTGGACTTGCCCGTCCCGTGAGGGAGGACGACCGTGCCGCGGACCATCTGGTCGGCGTGCTTGGGATCCACCCCCAGGAGCATCGCGATGTCCACGGACTCGTCGAACTTCGTGTACTTGACCTCGCGGACGAGCGCCATGGCGTCGGCCAGCCCGTAGGCCTTGCCGCCGACCCGGGTCTTTGCCGCCGCGAACTTCTTACCGATCTTTCCCATCGTCTCCTTTCGTCGTTCCAACGGCTTCGCTTGCGCTCGGCCTCCGACAGTTTCCGGTGAGCTCGTCAGTCGTCGATTCCGGGACCTGACTGCCCGCTGACGACTGACGGTTCATGACTTCTAAACAACCTCGATTCCCATGCTCCTCGCGGTGCCCTCGATGATCCTGACGGCGCCGGGCAGGTCGGCGGCATTCAGGTCGGGGAGCTTCGTCCTGGCGATCTCCTCGACCTGCTGCTTCGTCACCTTGCCGACCTTCTCCTTGTTGGGCGTGCCCGAGCCCTTGGGGACTCCCGCCGCCTTGAGCAGCAGGATCGCCGCGGGCGGCGTCTTCGTGATGAAGGAGTACGACCTGTCGGCGTACACCGTGACCACGACCGGGATGATCAGGCCCTTCTGCGAGGCCGTCTTCGCGTTGAAGTTCTTGCAGAAGTCCATGATGTTGACGCCCTGCTGCCCGAGCGCCGGTCCCACCGGCGGAGCCGGCGTCGCCTCTCCCGCGGGGATCTGCAGCTTCACGTACCCGGTGATCTTCTTTGCCATTGCCTTGGATCTCCTAGACTTTCTGGACCTGCAGGAACTCGAGCTCCACCGGAGTCGAGCGCCCGAAAATCGTGACCATGACCTTCAGGGTCGAGCGGTCGAGGTTGACGTCTTCGACGACACCGGTGAAGTTCGTGAAGGGGCCGTCGGTGATCCGGACGTGCTCCCCCTTCTCGAACGTGTGCTTCGGCTTCGGCTTCTCCTTGGTGGAGGTGACCCGGTGGAGGATCTGCTCGACCTCCTCGGCCGTCAGCGGCGTGGGTTCCTTGCCGGAACCGACGAATCCCGTGACCTTCGGCGTGTTCTTGACCAGGTGCCAGGCCTCGTCGGACATCTCCATCTCGATGATGATGTAGCCGGGGAAGAACTTGCGCTGGACCTCGCGGCGCTTGCCCCCCTTCATCTCGACGAGCGTCTCCGTGGGGATGCGGATCTCCCCGAAAGCCTCGGCCATCCCCATCGCCTCGACGCGCTGCTTCAGGTTCTGCCGCACCCGCTCCTCGAAGCCCGAATAGGTGTGCACGATGTACCAGTTCTTCGTCTTCGCGCCCGCGCCGGCGGGCGCGTCGGGGGACCGCACGCTCCCCCGCCTCGCATCTGTCGTCGTCAAGTGATCACCCCCGATGAGCGGAAAATCTTGTCGATCAGCCAGGAGAGACCCGAGTCCACGACGAAGAGGTAGAAGCCGAACAGGAAGCAGGCCACGATCACGACGACCGTCGTGCCCGACGACCTCGCTGCGGCCGGGCCAGCTCACCTTCTTCATCTCGACCCAGACGTCCCGCAGGAAATCCCGGGTCCGGGGCCACCACTCTCTTACCGGTACCATGTGCTCGCTTCGCTCGCGGTCCAAGGTCGTAAGGTCGTAAGGTCGTAAGGTCGGGCCTCGACGCCTCGACCACGACCGCGTTCTTGTTCGCGGATCTTCGTCGACTTTAGACATTACGACCTTACGACCTTACGACTCCTTCGTCATTGGCAGGGGTGGAGGGATTCGAACCCCCAACCTACGGTTTTGGAGACCGCCGCTCTACCAATTAGAGCTACACCCCTAAAAGCAGGTTTCAGGTTCCAGGTTTCAGGGTTCCGGGAGGGCCCGAATGACCCTGCTCCCGTCCCTGACACCTCACACCTGACACCTGACACCTGCATTTAGACTTTCCCTTCCTTGTGCGCGGTGTGCTTGCGGCAGAAGCGGCAGTACTTCGACAGCTCCAGCTTCTCCGTGTTCGTCTTCTTGTTCTTCATCGTCGTGTAGTTCTTCCGCTTGCACTCGCTGCACGCCAGGCTGATGTTCTCTTGCATCGTTCGCTCCGCTCACTCGAGGTGGTAGGTGTTAGGTCGTAGGTGTTAGGGACCAGAGTTGGCCCCCGTCCCTACCACGCTACACCTTCCACCTACCACTTACTCCAATATCTCCGTAATCGTGCCCGCGCCGACCGTTCGGCCGCCTTCTCTGATGGCGAAGCGCAGCCCCTTCTCCATCGCGATGGGCGTGATCAGGTTGATCTCCAGCGACACCGTGTCCCCGGGCACCACCATCTCCACTCCCGTGCGGCAGCTTCGCCGTCCCCGTCACGTCCGTCGTCCGGAAGAAAAACTGCGGCCGGTACCCGTTGAAGAACGGCGTGTGCCGGCCCCCCTCCTCCTTCGTCAGGATGTACGCCTGCGCCGTGAACTTCACGTGCGGCGTGATCGACCCGGGCTTGGCGCACACCTGCCCACGCTCCACGTCCTTGCGCTCCGTCCCCCGAAGCAGCAGACCCACGTTGTCTCCCGCCTGCCCCTGGTCCAGCAGCTTCCGGAACATCTCCACTCCCGTCACGACCTTCTTCTGCGTCGGACGGATCCCCACCATCTCCACCTCTTCCCCGACCTTGATCACTCCCCGCTCCACGCGGCCCGTCACCACCGTCCCCCGCCCCGAAATCGAAAATACGTCCTCGATCGGCATCAGGAAATCCTTGTCGATCGCTCGCTCCGGAATCGGAATGTAGCTGTCCACCGCGTCCATCAGCTCGAACAGGCACTTCGTGTCCGGGCTGTTCGGATCCCCCGACTCCATCGCCTTCAACGCCGATCCCTTGATGATCGGGATCTCGTCCCCAGGAAACCCGTACGACGTCAACAGCTCCCGCACCTCCAGCTCCACCAGCTCCAGGAGCTCCGGGTCGTCCACCATGTCCGTCTTGTTCAGAAACACCACGATGTACGGCACCCCGACCTGCCGCGCCAGCAGGATGTGCTCCCGCGTCTGCGGCATCGGTCCGTCCGCCGCCGACACCACCAGGATCGCCCCGTCCATCTGCGCCGCTCCCGTGATCATGTTCTTCACGTAGTCCGCGTGACCGGGACAGTCCACGTGCGCGTAGTGACGATTCTTCGTCGAATACTCCACGTGCGCCGTGTTGATCGTGATCCCTCGCGCCTTCTCCTCCGGCGCGTTGTCGATCTGGTCGTACGCCTTCGCCGTCGCCAGCCCCTGCTTCGACAACACCAGCGTGATCGCGCACGTCAACGTCGTCTTCCCGTGATCCACGTGACCGATCGTCCCGATGTTCACGTGCGGCTTGCTGCGATCGAACTTCTCTTTGCCCATCGTCTCCTCTAGACGATCTGTCAGACGCTCCTCTTTGGAGCCCACGACCAGGATTGAACTGGTGACCTCGTCCTTACCAAGGACGTGCTCTACCGACTGAGCTACGTGGGCAAGGTCCCGTGACCGGAAAACGGCAAACGGGAAACGAGGCCTCTCTCTGCTATCTCCTCTTTCTGTACTCCTCGTTTTCCGTTACGTGCCTGTCCATTGGAGCGGGAGACGGGAATCGAACCCGCGACCAACAGCTTGGAAGGCTGTGACTCTACCCCTGAGTTACTCCCGCAAATCTCGGAGCTGCGTCACTCCGTGTTCCGCCTCCTGGTTCCGCTTGATTCCATCGTGTCCCTTCCCGAAATGGTGGGCAGGGAAGGATTCGAACCTCCGTAGCGCGAAGCGCGGCAGATTTACAGTCTGCTGCCATTAACCACTCGGCCACCTGCCCGAACTCCGAAACACCGGAGCGGGAAGCCTCCCCTGCCTCCACCTCACCTGCCCGCGCCCGAGCAATCCGTTCTCTGGAGCCGGCGATGGGACTCGAACCCGCAACCTTCCGATTACAAATCGGATGCTCTACCTTTGAGCTACGCCGGCGATGTTCTTCTCCGGGACCTGGTCCCCGAGCCAATGGCCGGCATTCAAAGAGCGGACCCTTCCCCCGAGCGCGAACCGGGGAGTTTAGCAAACTCCGGGCCAGCCTATCAAGACTTTTCCGCAGAGAAAGTTCGCTGCCGGAGCGCCTCGTATCCGGCCGCCGCGGCCGCGGTCGCGACGTTCAGCGAGGCGAGCTCCCCCTTCATGGGTATCCGCGCCAGAAAGTCACACCCCTCGCGGACCAGGCGGCGCATCCCTCTTCCCTCGGCGCCGAAGACGAGCGCCAGGTCTCCCGTCAGGTCCAGGCCGTACAGATCCGAGCCTGCCGGCATCCAGGCCGACGACAATAAACCCCTTGTTCTTTAATCAGATCCAGAAATCTCCGAAGGTTTCCGACGCGGATGACCGGGACCCGCTCGACCGCCCCGGCGGAGGTCTTCTCGACGGCCTCGGAAAGCGGAGCGGACCCCCGTTCCGGCAGGACGACCCGGGCCCCCAGACCCTCCGCCACTCGAAGGACCGCCCCCAGGTTCTGAGGGTCCTGGATCTCGTCGAGCACCAGGAGGAAGCGCGCGCCCTTCGCGCCGGCCAGCGCCTCCTCCTGCGGCAGGTACTCCGCGGACCGCCAGCCGGGCCACCGCGCCCTGGTTGTCGCGGGCGAGGCGGTCGAGGGCTCCCGCCTCGCCGTACCGGACCGAGACGCCGGCCTCGCGGCAGAGCCTCTTCAGGTCGTTGATCCGCCGGTCGTGGCGCCCGGCGTCAAAGAGCACCCACTCGATCTGCCGCGGGCGGGAGCGGACCGCCTCGGTGATCGGATTCAGGCGGGAAAGAATCATGGGGATTTGTGATTTTGGATTTGGATTTGTGGATCTGGGCGGCGGACGAGTAGGACGACGGCCATCACGGCGATGCCCTCTCCGCGGCCGGGGAAACCGAGGCCGTTGGAGCTCGTGCCGCGGACGCTGACCGCATCGGCCGACACGCCGAGCAGCGCGGCGACTCGCCGCCGGATCTCCGTTACGTGCGGGGCGAGCCTGGGCGCCTCGGCGATGACGACGGCGTCGAGGTTGCCGACTTCGAAGCCGCGCTCGCCCGCGAGCTCGATCGCGCGCGTCACGAAGAGCGCGCTGTCGGCGCCCTTCCAGGCGGGATCGGTATCGGGGAATTGCTCGCCCAGGGAACCGAGGCCGGCCGCGCCGAGGACGGCGTCGGCGATGGCATGGAGCAGCGCGTCTCCGTCGGAGTGGCCCAGGAGGCCTGAGAGTTGGCGATCTCGACTCCCCCGAGCCTCAAGACCCGGCCCTTCGCGAAGGGATGCGCGTCGAAGCCGATCCCGACTCGCTGATCTCGACTCACTCCGCCGCGCGGCTCCTCAGGATGGCCTCGGCGATCTCCAGGTCTTCCGGCGTCGTGATCTTGAAACCGAGGCGCGAGACCGGGCACGACGGCGACGGGCAGAGCCGAGCCCCTCGCAGAGCGCCGCCTCGTCGGTCGCTTCGCGGCCCGACTCCAGGGCGCGCGCGAGGAGCTCCGCGCGAAACGCCTGCGGCGTGCCCGCCGCCACAGAGTTCGCGCGGTCGAGCGTCGCGGCGATCCGCGCCCCTTCGACGCTCTTGACCGTGTCGGGGATCGGAATCGCCGCGATCGCCGCCCCGGTCTCTTCGGCCGCCCTCAAGACCGCCGCTTCGACCTCGGCGCGCCGTCACGAACGGGCGCGCCGCGTCGTGGATGCAGATCACGTTCTCGCCGGCGACGCCCCGCAGGCCTCGAAGGCCAGGCGAACGGATTGGCCGCGCGAGTGCCTCCGCCCTGCGACGACCTTCCCCCTCCCCCGCGAGTGCCGCGCAACCTCGTCGAGCCGGCCGGGCGGAGCGGCGATGACCGTCCCGGCGAACGGCAAGGGCCCAGAGAACGCCTCGAGCGTCCAGGAAAGAAGCGGCCTGCCCGAGGAGCGGAACGAGCGCCTTCGGCTCGGGCCGTCCCAGCCGGCTGCCCGATCCCGCCGCCACAACGATCAAGAAAGATGCGATCCTCGGACTCCTCAATCCAAATCCAAAATCGAAAATCGAAAATCGGCCTGGGGGTTCGGGGGACCGCAAGGTCCCCCGCCACTCAGACCGCCATGATCTCCTTCTCCTTGGCCTTCAGGAGCTCGTCCACCTCGGCGATCTTCTTGTCGGTCAGCTTCTGGGATTCCTCGAGGCCGCGCCGCTCGTCGTCTTCGGAGATCTGCTTGTCCTTGAACATCTTCTTCATCCGGTCGTTGCCCTCGTGGCGGAAGCGGCGGATCTCCACGCGCGCTTCCTCGGCCATGTGGTGCGCCTTCTTGGCGAGCTCCTTGCGGCGCTCCTCCGTCAGGGACGGGATCGGGATCCGCACGACCTTTCCGTCCGACTGCGGGTTCAGTCCCAGGTCCGACTTGCGGATCGCGCGCTCGATCTCCCCCGACATCTTGGGGTCCCAGGGCGCCGCCACGATGAGCGTCGGCTCCGGGACCGAGAGGTTGGCCACCTGGTTGATCGGCACGTCGGCGCCGTAGGCCGCCACGAGGATCCCGTCGAGGATGCCGAG
This sequence comes from uncultured Acidobacteriota bacterium, assembly GCA_963782815.1. Taxonomy (GTDB): domain Bacteria; phylum Acidobacteriota; class Thermoanaerobaculia; order UBA5066; family Gp7-AA6; genus JAWOLE01. The sequence goes on from CAWALG010000028.1 coordinate 49,541, forward strand.
GTTCGCGCGGCCCGTCCGCAGCGTCTTGAAGCGGTCCTTCAGATGCGCGATCGCGCCGGTCATGTGCTGCTCGATGTCCTTCAGTTCCTGCCGCATGGCCTCACGCCTCCGCTGAAACGAGCGAGCCGATGTCTTCGCCCCGGACGACCCGCTCGATGTTGCCCCGAACTCCCAGATTGAAGACCTTGATCGGAATCCCGTTGTCCATGCAGAGCGCGATCGCGGCGGCGTCCATGACCTGGAGGCCCTGCTCCAGGGCCTGCCGGTAGGAGACGCTCTTCAGGAACTTCGCCTCCCGGATCGTCTCGGGATTGGCGTCGTACACGCCGTCCACCCGCGTCGCCTTCAAGCAGCACGTCCGCCTTGATCTCGTTGGCGCGCAGCGCCGCCGCCGAATCGGTCGTGAAGAAGGGATTGCCCGTGCCTCCGGCGAAGAGGACGACGCGCCCCTTCTCGAGGTGGCGGATCGCGCGCCGGCGGATGAACGGCTCCGCGATCTGGCGCATCTCGACGGCCGACATCAGCCGGGTCCGGACGCCTCGCTTCTCGAGGGCGTCCTGCAGCGCGAGGCCGTTGATGACCGTCGACGAGCAGTCCCATGTGGTCCGCCGCCACCCGATCGATGCCCTGCGCGGCCGCGGAGACGCCGCGGATGATGTTGCCGCCGCCGACGACGACCGCGATCTCGACGCCCAGGCCGTGAACGTCGCGGATCTCGTCGGCCATGCGCGCGACGACGTCGGGAGCGATGCCGAACTTCTGCTCCCCCATCAGGGCTTCGCCCGAGAGTTTCAGGAGGATGCGCTTGTAGGCGGGGCCCTCGCTCATACTTCGTCAAGGCTCTCGCGGCTCGTCCGTCCTCAGCTGGGCTCTCCGTCGGCCGCGGAGCTCTTGCGAACGGCCGAGGTTCTCTCCCAGCTTGAACCGGACGAATCGCACGTCCAGGGCCCCCTTGCCGCCCCGCTCGACGATGACCTGCCCGACGGTCTTCTCCGGGTCTTTCACGAACGCCTGCTCCGTCAGAACCGTCTCCTGGTAGAACTTCTCGACCTTTCCCTCGGCGATGCGCTCGACGACCTGCGGGGGCTTGCCCGCGGCGGAGGCCTGCGCCCGGGCGATCTCCCGCTCCGTCGCGAGCATCTCCGGCGTGACTTCCGCCCGGGAGGCGAAGCGCGGATCGGAGGCCGCGACGTGCATCGCGAGGTCCTTGCCGAGGGCGTCGTCTCCGCCGGCGAGCCCCACGAGGACGCCGATCCGCCCGTTGCCGTGGACGTAGCTCGCGAACCGCTCGCCCGGCCGGGGCGACAGCCGCGCGAACCGCCGGATGCCCATGTTCTCGCCGAGCTTGGCGATCAGATGGGTGAGCGGCCTCCGCCACGGTCTCCGTCGGCTTGCCGGGAGCGGGAAGCTGGGCCAGCGCCGCCGGATCTCCCGAGCGCGTTTCTCCGAACGCCGCGTGCGCCGCGACGAGATCGGAGAGGCCTTCGGCCAGGGCGCGAAAATCGGCGGTCCGCGCGACGAAGTCCGTCTCGCAGTTGACCTCGACCAGAACGGCCGCCCCCGGCGTCACCCGCGCGACGACGAGCCCTTCCGACGTCGCCCGGTCCGCCTTCCGCGCCGCGGTCGCGAGGCCGCGCTTGCGGAGGATCTTGCGGGCCTCTTCGAAGTCGCCGCCGGCCTCCACCAGCGCCTTCTTGCAATCCATCATGCCGACGCCGGTCTCGGCGCGCAGGTCCGCCACAACTTTCGACGTGATTTCCATGGTTCCTCTCAGACAATAAGAGTCCAAGGTCTAATGTCTGAGGTCCAAGGTCCCGGGAGCGGCGACCCCGACTCTAGACCTTAGACCTTAGACGTTGGACCCGGCTTCTTACGAGGCGACGTCCGAGACGACCGCGGTCGTGGAGAGCTCCGGCGTGCGCGGCCTCGATTCCTCCGCTCCCGCTTCGCTCGCCGCGCCGCGCTCCTCGTGGGCGTGCAGGCCCTCCAGCACCGCGTCGGAGACGCGCGAGGTGAACAGCCGGATCGCCCGGATGGCGTCGTCGTTGCCCGGGATCACGTGGTCGATCACGTCCGGGTCGCAGTTGGTGTCCACGACCGCGACGACCGGGATGCCGAGGATGTTCGCCTCCTTGACCGCGATGTACTCCTGCTTCGGGTCGATGACGAACAGGGCGTCGGGCAGCTCGTCCATCTCCTTGATGCCGGTCAGGTTCTTCTCGAGCTTTTCCTTCTCGCGCTCCAGCCGCAGCCGCTCCTTCTTGGTCAGGTTCTCGTTGTCCTCCTGGGCGAGGATCCCTTCGATCTCCTTCAAGCGGTGAATGGACTTGCGGATCGTCGAGAAGTTGGTCAGCGTGCCGCCGAGCCACCGCGTGTTCACGTAGAACATCCCGCAGCGGTTGGCCTCCTCGTAGATCGCGTCCTGCGCCTGGCGCTTCGTGCCGACGAAGAGGAGGTTCTTCCCCTGCGCGGCCAGCTCCGTGACGAATTTCGAGGCTTCCTTGAACTGCTTGAGCGTCTTCTGAAGGTCAATGATGTAGATCCCGTTGCGCTTTCCGAAGATGAACTTCTTCATCTTCGGGTTCCAGCGCTTGGTCTGATGACCAAAGTGGACGCCAGCCTCGAGCAGTTCCTTCATCGAAATAGATGCCAGATCACACCTCCTTTTGAGATAACAGTTGTGAGTTGTCAGTTGTCAGTGTCAGGCGCCGGAGCCCGAGCCCCGTGCCAACTTGAACTCTAGACACTGCAACCTCAACTTCGTTATCGCTTGCTGAACTGGAACCGGGCGCGCGCTCCGCGCTGGCCGTACTTCTTGCGTTCCTTCATCCGGGGATCGCGCGTCAGGAAGCCTTCCTTCTTGAGCTTCTTGCGCAGCTCGCGCGTTGTACTCGGTCAGCGCGCGCGCGATGCCGTGGCGGATCGCGCCGGCCTGGCCCGTCGGGCCGCCGCCCGAGACCGTCACGTGGATGTCGAACCGCTCGGCCGTCTCCGTGGAGAGGAGCGGCTGCTTGATGACCATCTTCAGGACGTTGTTGGGGAAGTAATCGTCGAGGGAGCGCTTGTTGACCGTGATGGAGCCGGAACCGGGAAGGAGCCGCACGCGCGCCATCGCGCTCTTGCGCCTCCCGGTGGCGCTATGCTGGATTTCAACCGCCAATGTTCCTCCTCAGCCTCTCAACTCGGCCGCGCGGCGCACGGGCAGCGTCAGCACTCGCGGCTTCTGCGCCTCGTGAGGGTGCGACGCCCCGCGATAGACCTTGAGCTTCTTCAATTGCTTGCGCCCGAGCTTCGACTTGGGCAGCATGCCGCGCACCGCCTCTTCGATGAGCCTCTCGGGATACTTCGCCGACAGCTCCTTCGCGCTGACCGACTTCAGGCCGCCGGGATAGCCGGTATGCCGGTGATAGACCTTCTCCTCGCCCTTGCGCCCCGTCAGCAGGACCTTGTCCGCGTTGGTCACGACGACGAAGTCGCCGGTGTCGAGATACGGGAGGTAGGAGCGCGGTGCTTGCCGCAGAGGACGCGCGCGACCCGCGTGGCGAGGCGGCCGAGGACCTTGTTGGTCGCGTCCACGACCCACCACTCCTGGCGGATCTCGCCGCGCAAAGCCGCAGATGTCCCTGAACTCATGAAGCCGGACTCCTTAATTCAACGAAACCAGCGCGCAGGCCTGAGGCAGGCTCGTCCCTCGACCCTGTTCGAGGGCGCGTAAGGATACGCAAGCAGGGGTGCGGAGTCAAGGAATCCGGGGCTCCGGCGACGTCTCCCCCGGCGCGGGCGGTGCCCGGGACCCCTTATGATTCAGGCGGATGGCGACTCTCCCGACTGCGCGCCTCCTCGACGGCGCTTCTCTGGCGCGGACGCTGCGCGAGAAGGTCCGCGCGCAGGCCCTGGAGGTGTCCGGGCGCGGGCTCCCCCCTTCTCTGCGAGTCATTCTCGTTGGCGAGGACCCCGCCTCGGTGACGTATGTCACCTCCAAGACCCGCGCGGCGCGGGAGGCCGGCTGTCTCGCCGAGACGATCCGCCTGCCGGAGGACGCGTCGCCGCCCGCGGCTGCTGGAGGAAGTCGAGCGGGCCAACCGCGACGACGCGGTGGACGGGATTCTCGTTCAGCTTCCGTTGCCTCCCGGCCACGACGCGAGGAGGGTCTTCGATTCGATCGATCCCGGAAAGGACGTGGACGGCCTTCACCCGGAGAACGTCGGCCTCCTGGTCCAGGGGCGCCCGCGCTTCGTGCCGTGCACGGCGGCGGGGATCCTCGCCCTGCTCGACGCCCACGGGATCTCCATCGACGGCGCCAACGCGGTCGTCCTGGGCCGGAGCGAGATCGTCGGCAAACCCGTGGCGGCACTGCTGACCTCGCGCAATGCGACGGTCACCGTCTGCCATTCGAAGACGAAAGACCTCCCGGAGATCTGCCGCCGCGCGGACATCCTCGTCGTCGCCATCGGAAAGCCGGGATTCGTCACGAGCGAATTCGTGCGCCAGGGCGCGGCCGTCGTGGACGTCGGCATCAACCGCCTGGAGAGCCTCGAACAGGCGCCGGCGCACCTGCGGCAGCTCCCCGCGCCTGCTCGACGCCATCGCCCGGAACGGACGCGCCCTCGTCGGCGACGTGGACTTCGACGCCGTCTCGCGGTGTTGCTTCCTGGATCACGCCCGTCCCCGGAGGGGTCGGACCTCTGACGATCGCCATGCTCCTCCAGAACACCGTCGAGGCCGCGCGTCTGCCGCGCGAGCCGTGCTAGGGTTTTTCCCGGGCGCGGCCACTCCGGCAGCGAACGGTGGGCGGCTCGTTCTCCAGGAACTCCTCGAGCTCGCGCGCGCGAGGCGCGCGCGGGAGTTGCCGGTCGCCGCGTAGGCCTGCGCCCGCCGTTCCAGGATCGGCCGGCGCCACGGGAACGTCGGGCTCCAGCTCCTCCACGGCCCGGGCGTAGCGGGAGGCATCCAGGCGTGAGGCGACCTCGAGGCGAATCAGGCGGCGCTCTTCATCGAGCAGAAGCGAGCGAGAAGGGGCGGGAGACAGACTCCTCCAGCCGGGAGGCGAGAGCCGCGTCGCGGGAAGCGATGTCGAGCACGACCGCAAAACTGTTCCGGACGAGCACCGCCAGCGGCCACGGATCCTCGCGATACGCCAGGAACGCCCGCTCCAGCGCCTGCGTGGCTTCTTCCAGGCGGCCCTGGCGCCAGCGCAGCCGGGCCAGCACCACGTCGGCCTCGACCGCGCTGCGCTGGCGGATCCGCTCGATGTGGTCGTCCGCGATCTCTTCTCCCCCCTGCGCCAGCGCCTCGGCCAGCACGATCTCCTCGATCGACCCGCGCGGCTCCCACGTCTGCGCGCGCCAGTTGGCGAGCACGGCCTCGGGGCGCCCCTCGATGAAGCTCTTCTGGGCGAGCGACTGCCGCAGCTCGTCCACCGTCATGCCCGCGGTGGCCGTCGGAGGCCTCCCCTGCGACGTCGCGGCCGCCACCCGCCAGCGATTGACCGAAGCCCAATCCACATCGCCCGACACGGCCGGCCGGTCTTCCTGCGACGAGCGGGCCGCCTGGCGCAGCTCCTCCACGTCGAAGAAGGTGTCGTGTCCGAGGCTGCGGGCGAACGCGAACTCGACGACGTTGGCGTCATCGGTGTTGAGAGGAGTGCGCGCGGAGGAGACGAGGGTCCGGGTCAGCGAAGGCCGGGCGACGTAATGAGAGAGGAACCCTTCGAGGTCGCTCACTCGCCAGGCGTCGCGCAGGGCGGAGACGTACGGCTCCTGCCGCAGGCGCTCGCGCAGAAGGCTCCCGTCGTAGGCGATCGGCTCCGCGGTCGCCGCGAGGACGAGGTCGTTCTGCTTGGTGTGCCAGGTCTCAACTTCGGGGAAGACCGATCCCAGGGTCGCGTACACGGTCAGGACCGTCCCGCTGTCCACTTCGTAGGCCTGGAGCCACTGGAGGAAGATCCCCCCCGGCGCCAGCCGCGAGCGCGCCGCGCGGTAGAAGTCCGCGGTGAAGAGGCTCGAGATGCCCGCGCGGTAGGGGTTCGACGGCTCGGAGAAGATGACGTCGTACTTCTCGCGCGAGGCGAGCAGCCACTCCCGGGCGTCGCCGATCCAGATCCGGACCCGGGGATTGGAGAGGACGTCGTGATTGACCTTCGCGCAGTCGCGGGCGACGCGCAGGATCGCCGGCTCCAGCTCCACGACGTCCACGCGCTCCATGGACGGCACGGCGGCGAGCCACCCGGCCGTGGATCCCGTGCCGAGCCCGATCACGAGCGCCCGGCGCGGGTTGGAGTGGAGCGCCGCTCCGATGAGGCCGCCCATGACCTGGGTCGCGGCGTCGCCGCGCGAGCTCCCGTCCGTCTTGCCGGAGATCACGAAGGCGTATCCGTCGCTCGCCTTGACGAGCGCCACGCTCGATTCCACGCCGTCCTTCTCCCAGGCCAGGATGCGCCGGCGGCCGCCGCAGCCAGTCGTTGAGCGTGTTGGGCGAGGGCTTGCCCAGGTCCACGCGCCCGGCGCCGACCGGGCTGTGCCGCCAGGCGGCGGTGGGGCCGGTTGCGCCCAGCAGCAGGAGGCACGCGGCGGCCGCGCCGATTGCAAGCCCCGCCGCCAGCCGGGTGCCTCCCTCCCCGGCCTTCCTCCGCCGGGAGAAGGAGAAGAAGAGCGCGACGAGAGCGAGCGCGCACAGGAGACCGGCGACGAAGACCCAGGTTCCGGTCGCGGAGAGGAGAGGGAGCAGGCCGAATCCGCCGGCGAGCGATCCCGCGATCCCCCCCAGCGTGTTCCAGGCGTACGCGCTTCCGACGTCCGCGCCGACCCGCTCGCGCCCCCGCCCCAGCAGCGCGATGAGCAATGGAAACTGCAGCCCCGCGACGAAGGCCGCGGGGAAGATCGACGATCCCCGCGACGAGCGACCATCCCGCGACGTATCCGCCGAATCCGAAGGCGCCGATCGGGCGCAGGAGAGCCGCAAAGAGCGCGAGCCGGTCTCCGAGGGCATAGGGCACGCCGAGGCACAGCGCCTCGAGCGCGCAGGTCGCGGCGAAACCCGAGAGCGTGGGCGGCTTTCCCCGGCCGGCGAGCCAGTAGACCGCCGAGCCGGCTCCGATGCCCGCCAGCGCGATCGCGAGGATGAGGCCGAAGGTGTAGGTGGAACCGCCCAGAAGCGGCGCGAGCATCCGGTACCAGACGAGCTCCATCAGGAAGAAGGCGAACCCCACGATTCGCGGCCGAAGCGAGCACGAATCCGCGCGAGTGAGACGGGCTGGCGACGGCCGGCGCGGAAGAAGGCGCGGCCGGCTCCTCCTTCGGCTTGTGCTTCTTCTTCTTTTCCTGCCGCTCCGGCTCCGGCTCCCTGGAATCCGGAACCCCGGACCGGGGACCAGTCGCCTCGACCGGCACCGGCGGCGCCCTCCGGGAGAGCCGCACGGCCGCCAGCCCGACGAGCGCGTTGACGGCGCAGGCCAGCCAGAGAGTCAGCCGCGTTCCGAAAGTCTCCAGCAGCAGGAACGTCGAGAGCGCCGCTCCCGCGACGGCGCCGAGCGTGTTGGAGCCGTAGAGGAGCGCGAGAGACCGGCGCGCCGGGTCCTCCTCCGTCTCGACGGACCGCGTCGCCGCCGGCAGCGTCCCTCCCATGAGGACCGTCGGCACGCAGAGCACCACCGCCGAGAAGAGGAGCCGCGCGAGCGTTCCCGCGACGAGACCCAGGGTGAGCGTCCCCCCCAGCGCGATGTAACCCTGCCGGACGACAAAGACCAGCAGGGGCGTGACGGCCGCCGAAGCGGCCACCGCCAGCTCGAGCCGTCCATAGAAGGCCAGCGGATGGGCGGCCTCGATCCGCCTTCCTCCCCAGCCACCAGCTCCCGGCGCCGAGTCCGCCCATGAAGATCGCCACGACCGCCGCCGAGGCGGCCGTCGAGAACCCGAAGATCAGCCTCAGCTCCCTCATCCAGGCGACCTGGTAGATCAGGGCCGTGGTTCCCGATCCGAAGAGGAGCAGGGCAACCAATAAGAGGCGTCGTTTCATGGAGATGCCGGACGTTAACACAGGGGGCAGGTGTCAGGTATCAGGTGTCAGGTTGGGGCTTCCGTCCCTGACACCTGACACCTGGCACCTGACACCTGCCTTTTCCCTGGCACCTCTCCCCCTGACACCTTTTCCCTTGTTATACGAAGAACTTCGTACTAGCTTCTTCGTATGAACACGACGGAGCGCCCATGAAGAAACCCACCACACCCCGGCCGACGGACGGTGAGCTCGAGATCCTGCGCGTCCTCTGGGAGCGGGGAGCGTCCACGGTCCGCGAGGTCCATGAAACCCTGGAGGCCCGGCGTCCGGGCGGCTACACGACGGTCCTGAAGCTCCTGCAGATCATGACCGAGAAGGGGCTCGTCCGGCGCGACGAGACCGAGCGGGCGCACGTCTACGCCGCGCGCGTTCCCAGGGAGGAGACGGAAAGCCAGCTCGTGGCCGACCTGCTCGACCGCGCCTTCGCCGGGTCCGCGTCCGCGCTCGTCCTGCGGGCGCTCTCCTCGAAGAAGACGTCGCCGCAGGAACTGGCGCGGATCCGGTCGCCTGCTCGACGCCATGGAAGGAGGCAAACAGTGAAAGACCTGGCCCGTCTGCTCGAAGACCCGGAGCTCCGAAGACTCGGCTGGGCGCTGGCCGCCTTTCTCTGGCAGGGAACGCTCGTCGCCGCGATGCTGGCGTGCGTCAACGCGCTGCTCTCCCGGCGGGATTCCCGGCTGCGCTACGCCGCCGGCTGCGCGGCCCTCCTCCTGATGCTGCTCCTGCCGGCAGTGACTTACCTGGGTCACCACGAAGCGCCGGCCCCTCCCGCCGCCTCCCTCGGGACCTCTCCGGCCCCCGCGGCGGACGAGCCCTCTTCCGGGTTGGCCGCGACGCGGCCGGCGGGAAGCGATCTCCCCGCGCCCGGCGGCATCGCGCGCGCCTTCCAGGCGAGCGCCGCCTGGCTCGCGCCGTGGATCGTGCCCGCGTGGCTTTGCGGCGTGCTCCTGCTCTCCGCGCGCTTCCTCGCCGGATGGAACGCCGCCCGCAGACTCCCGCTCCTGGGCGTCCGCCCCGCTCCCGCTCCCCTGCAGGCCGTCGTGGCGCGGCTGCGCGTCCGGCTCGGCGTTGCCGGGCCGGTCCTCCTCCTGGAGTCGGCGCGGGTGAACGTCCCCACGGCGCTCGGCGTCCTGCGCCCGGCGATCCTTCTCCCCGTCTGCGCCGTCACGGGTCTTTCGCCGGAGGCGATCGAGGCGGTGCTCGCGCACGAGCTCGCCCACATCCGCCGGCGCGATTACTTCGTCAACCTGCTCCAGACTGCGGCCGAGACGCTCCTCTTCTACCATCCGGCCGTCTGGTGGGTCTCCCGCCGCATCCGGATCGAAAGGGAGAACTGCTGCGACGACCTCGCCGTCGCCGCGACCGGGGATTTCCGCGGATACGTCCGCGCCCTCGTGATGCTCGAAGAGATCCGGGCCCCGCGGCGGGCGGCGCCCGGCCCGTCGGTGGCGGCCGACGGCGGCTCCCTCTGGCAGCGCGTCGCGAGGCTGCTGCCGGTCTCTTCGCCGACCCCCTCGCCGGCCGAGGACGCGCCACGATGGCTCGCCGGGCTCCTCGCCCTGGCCATGGCGGCCACGGTCGGGGCCGCCGCGCGCACGCCCTTCTTCGGAGACTCGCCGGTCAACATGGCCGTCCCCGCCTTCCCCACCGTCCCCGCAGTCCCCGCCGTCCCCGCCGCGCCCGTTCCGCCCGCGCCGGCAAGGAAGAGCGCCCCAGCCCCGCCGGCCGCGCCCGCGCGGCCGGCCCCCCCGCAGAAAGACGCTGGCGTGGCGGGTGGTGTCGCGGGCGGTGTCGAAGGTGGAGTCGCCGGCGGCGTCCCCGGCGGCGTCCCCGGCGGCGTCTCGGGAGGCGCGGACGGAGACGGCGACGACGAGAAGCCTGCATCCGCGCCGGGAGACAGCCAGCTCAGTCCCGGGGAGCTCTCCAACCTGCGCTCGCACGGCGTCACGCCCGAGTTTCTGAGCGCGCTCACGGCGCTCGGGTACAAGGAGGCCTCGGTCGGCGACCTCGTCGCGCTCAAGATCCACGGGGTGACTCCGGAGTACATCTCGGAGATGACGGCCCTCGTCGGGAAGCAGTCGCTCGACAGTCTCGTGTCGCTCCGGATCCACGGAGTCACGCCCGATTACGTGCGGCGTTTCCACTCGGCGGGGTATCCGCAGATCTCGGCCGACGATGCCATCTCGCTGCGGATTCACGGCGTCGATCCGGACGACGCGGGCGAGTGGGCGACGATCACCGGCCGCAAGCCGGGCCTGGACGAGATCGAGTCGGCGAGAATCCACGGCGCCACGCCGGAATACGCGCGGCAGATGCGGGAGCTCGGTCTCGACGGCGACCTCGACGCTCTCGTCGGCCTCCGCATCCACGGAGTCACGCCCGAGTTCGTCCGCGGCATGCGGTCGCTCGGCTATACGAAGCTCTCCGCCGACGACGCCGTCGCGTGCCGCATCCACGGCGTCACTCCCGACTTCGTCAAGGAGATCCTGTCGCTCGGATACGCGGCTCCTTCGATCGACGAGTTGACCGCCCTTCGCATTCACGGCGCGACCTCCGAATTCATCCGGAAGGCCAACGCCGCCGCGGGGACGAGGCTCTCGATCGACGAGCTCGTCTCCTGGCGGATTCACGGGAGGAATCCATGACGAACCAGAGGAAATCCCTGATGCGCTCCCGCGGAATCGTCCCCGCCATCCTGCTCTCGCTCTTTCTCGGAGCGCCCCAGGCGCCGGGCGAGTCCTTCGAGGGGAGGTGGCTCCTCGACTTCGACAGGGAGGACGGCCGCGTCCAGCTCACGATCCGGCGCAGCTCTTCGCACGGGAACTGGAACAACTCGTCGTCCTACTCTCTCGCCGACTTTCGCGGCCTCTCCCGCCCGGCCGGCAACACTCCCGGGCCCGCCCACTTCGAGATGGCGCGGGACGCCGGGACGATCCGCTTCGACGGGGAGCTGGACGAGTCGGGCGGCTCCGGCCGCTTCCAGTTCACCGCCAATCCCGAGTTCGAGAAGTACTGGAGATCGCTCGGCTACTCGAGCCTCGGGCCGGACGAGTCGTATTCGTTCACGATGCACGACGTCAGCCGGAAGTTCCTCGACGACCTGCGCTCGCTCGGCTACGAGCGCCTTCCGGCCGAGCGCCTCATCTCGATGCGGATCCATGGAGCGAGCCCGGAGTTCATCCGGGAGCTGAAGGCGCTCGGCTACGAGCATCTCCCGGTCGAAGAGCTCGTCAGCATGCGGATCCACGGCGCCACCCCCGAGTTCATCCGGGAGTTGAAGGCCCTCGGCTACGACCGGCTTCCCGTCGAGGGCCTCGTCAGCATGCGGATCCACGGCGCGACCCCCGAGTTCATCCGGGAGCTGAAGGCCCTCGGCTACGAGCGGCTTCCCGTCGAGGGCCTCGTCAGCATGCGCATCCACGGCGCCGACCCCGAGTTCGTCCGGGCGATGAAGGACCTGGGCTACGAGCGGCTGCCGGTCGAGGAGCTCGTCAGCATGCGCATCCACGGGGTCTCGCCGGAGTTCGTCCGCCAGCTCCAGGAGCTCGGCTACCGGCACGTGCCCGTCGAGGAGCTCGTCTCGATGCGCATCCACGGCGTCACGATCGACTACGTGAAGAGGATGAAGAGTCGCCACGACGGCGTCACCGTGGACGAGCTCGTCAACATGAAGATCCACGGCAGGGATTGACGATTCGGGTCTCCGGTCCGTTCCCTGTTCGTTTTCGGACAGCGGCCGTCCCACAAACGCCCATCGCCGGCCCCCGACTCGACGTTCTCCCCTTTCGTATCAACGAGTTGGGTCGGATCGCGCATGGCACGGTTCTCGCCCCTCAGAGTCTCGGAATCATGGACATCCTCAGAGAAGACATCGCCCAGAAGAAGCGCCGCCGGCGCCTCATCATCGGAGGCGGCGGCGTCGCCGCGATCCTTCTCATCACGCTCGGGCTCTCGCGCCTGAAGCCCGCGGCGCCGACCGTGGACAAGAGCACCGTCTGGATCGACACCGTCAAGCGCGGCCCGATGGAGCGCCAGGTGCGCGGGCCCGGCTCGCTCGTGCCGGAGACCGAGGGAATCCGCCAGATCTCCTCCTCGACGGACGCCCGGGTGGAACGGCTGCTCGTCCAGGCGGGCGCCCCGGTCGAGCCGGACACGGTCCTCCTCGAGATGTCCAACCCCGAATTGGAGAGGGACGCGCTCGACGCGGACTGGCAGTTGAAGGCCGGGCAGGCCGAGCTCATCAACACGCGGGTGAAGCTCCAGAAGGAACTGCTGGACCAGGAGGCGGCCGCCGCGACCGTCGAGTCCGACTTTCACCAGGCGCAGCTCCAGGCCGAGACCAACGAGGGACTCTTCAAGGAAGGGCTCGTCGCGAACCTGACGCTCAAGCTGTCGCAGACGCGCGCCCACGAGCTCGCCACGCGCAACGAGATCGAGAAGAAGCGCCTCGCCGTCTACTCCCAGTCGGAGAAGGCGCAGCTGGATGCCCAGGAGGCGCGCGTCGAGCAGCTTCGGGCCCTCGCGCACCTGAAGCGGTCGCAGATGGAGGCCCTGCGCGTGCGGGCCGGCATCCGCGGCGTTCTCCAGGAGGTCCCCGTCCAGCCGGGGCAGCGAGTGACCGCCGGCTCGACGCTCGCGCGGGTCGTGCAGCCCGAGAAGCTGAAGGCGCAGCTGAAGATCGCCGAGACGCAGGCCCGCGACGTCCAGATCGGCGAGCGCGCTTCGATCGACACGCGCAACGGCGTCGTCGAAGGGCACGTCTCGAGAATCGACCCCTCGGTCCAGGGGGGAACGGTGACGGTGGACGTGGCCATGGACGGCGCGCTCCCCAAGGGCGCGCGCCCGGACCTCTCCGTGGACGGCACGATCGAGCTCGAGCACCTGGCCGACGTCGTTTTCGTCGGACGCCCCGCCTTCGGTTCCGAGCAGGGCACGATCACGCTCTTCCGTCTCCAGGCGGGCAGCGACGAGGCCCTGCGCGTGAAGGTCCGCCTCGGAAAGAGCTCCGTCAACACCGTCCAGATTCTCGAAGGCGTCCAGCCGGGCGACAAGGTCGTCCTTTCCGACATGTCCGCGTGGGACGCGTTCGACCGGGTCCGGCTGAGATGAAGTTATCAGTCTTCAGTCGTCAGTTATCAGTTCAGGATCGAAAACTGAGAACTGAGAACTGAAAACTAGGGAGAAGCGATGAGCACCAACGGGCATTCGGTCATCCGGCTCGACGGCGTGACGAAGGTCTTCTTCACCGACGAGGTCGAGACGCACGCGCTCTCGGGCGTTCACCTGCAGATCAAGCAGGGCGAGTTCATCTCGATCGCGGGGCCCTCCGGCTGCGGCAAGTCCACGCTCCTCTCGATCCTGGGCCTGCTCGACTCGCCCACGAGCGGCGCCTACCTCTTGAACGACAAGCCGGCGGAGAAACTGAAGCTCGCCGAGAGGGCCCGCATCCGGAACCGCGAGATCGGCTTCATCTTCCAGAGCTTCAACCTGATCGGAGACCTCTCCGTCTACGAGAACGTCGAGCTGCCCCTGACGTACCGCGGCATGCCGGCCCAGGAGCGGAGAAAGCGCGTGCACGACGCGCTCGAGAAGGTCGGCATGGCCCACCGGACCAACCACTTCCCCTCGCAGCTCTCCGGCGGCCAGCAGCAGCGCGTCGCCGTCGCGCGCGCGATCGCGGGGAACCCGCTGATCCTCCTCGCGGACGAGCCGACGGGCAACCTCGACTCGGTCAACGGCGAGGCCGTCATGTCGCTCCTGCGGGACCTTCACCGGGAAGGCGCCACGATCTGCATGGTCACGCACGATCCCCGGTTCTCCCGCTACGCCGGGCGCACCATCCACCTCTTCGACGGACGGGTGGTGGAGGACGAGAGCGGCCAGGAGCGCGCGGCCTCGGAACAGGAGCTGAAAGGAGCGGGGCTGCTGTGATCCGGGAGGCCCGCGGATGCTTCCTCAACCGGGACTTCGAGCAGCGGACGCGACTCTGAGAGAAGGGCCATGCCGGCTCTGACACAGGACGTCAAGTTCGCGCTGCGGACCCTGGGAAAGAGCCCGGGCTTCACGGTCCTGGCGGTCGTCACGCTCGCGCTCGGCATCGGCTTCAACACCGCGGTCTTCTCGGTCGTGGACGCGGCGGTCTTGAGGCCGCTCTCCTTCTCGCGTCCCGGGGAGCTCGTGCGGATCTACGACAGCAACCCCGGCCGCGGGTTCGACCGGTTCAGCGCGTCTCCCCCCAACTTCGTGGACTGGCGGGCGCAGAACACGACGCTCGCCGGCATGGCCGCGTTCACCGGAGACGACGTGACGCTGACGGCCGAGGGCGAGCCGGTGCGCCTGCGCGGCTACGCGGTCTCTCCCGCTCTCTTCCCGCTCCTGGGGGTCCCACCGCTCATCGGGCGCTCGTTCGACGCCGAGGACGAGAAACCGGGCCGCGAGCCCGCCGTCCTCCTCTCCTGGCAGTTCTGGCAGCGCCGGTTCGGCGCGGACGCGGGCGTCGTCGGCCGGACGATCTCGCTGGACGGGAAGAGCTGGACGATCCGCGGCGTCATGCCGCGCGGATTTCGCTACCCCTCGCGCGACGCCGACATCTGGACGCCGCTCGTGCTGGACGCGAAGACTCTCGAGAACCGCGGCGCGCACTGGCTCTCCGTCATCGCGAGGAGAAAGCCGGGCGTCTCGCTGGCGTCGGCGCAAGCCGATCTCTCGACGATCGCCGCGCGGCTGGCCGCCGCCTACCCGGAGAAGAACGCCGGCTGGGGCGTCGTGCTCGTCCCGCTCCAGGAGGCGATCGCCGGGAGCGCGCGGAAACCCCTTCTGCTCCTGCTCGGAGCGGTGACGTTCGTCCTTCTCATCGCCTGCGTCAACGTCGCCAACCTGCTCTTCGCCCGCGGGACGGCCCGCGGCCGGGAGATCGCGATTCGCAGCGCCCTCGGGGCCGGCCGTTTGCGGCTCCTGCGCCAGATGCTGACGGAGACCCTCGCGCTGGCGCTCGCGGGAGGCGCGGCCGGAGTGGTGCTCGCCGTGTGGGGAGCGGAGACGCTCGTCGCGCTCGCGGGCGACAGCCTGCCGCGCAGCGCGGAAGTCGGAATCGACGGGCGGGTGCTCCTCTACACGCTCGCCGTGTCGCTCGCGGCCGCCCTCGTGGCGGGACTCTGGCCGGCGCTGCGCGCGACCTCTCCGGCCGGGCGGGACGCGCTGCGCGCCTCCGCCGGGTCCGCCGGCCAGGGCCCGCGAGCCGGCGCCGCGCGGCAGGCAATGCTCGTCGCGGAGATCGCGCTGACGCTCGTGCTGCTCGTCGGGGCCGCCCTGCTCTTGAGAAGCATGGCCGCCGTTCTCCGTGTCGAGCCGGGCATCCGCTGCGCAGGGAGTCCTGACGGCGCAGCTCCAGCTCCCCTCCTCGCGCTACCCGGAGCGGGCGCAGATCGCGGCCTTCTACCGCGAGTTGACGTCGAGCCTGGCCGCGCTGCCGGGAGTCGCGGCCGTCGGCACGACGAACTTCCTGCCCGTGACCGGCCGGCAGTACACGCTGTCGGTCAAGTTCCTCGATCATCCCGTGCCCGCCGGAGACGAGGCCTCGATCGCCTACCGGGTCGTGGGCGGCGACTTCTTCGCCGCGGCGGGAGTGCCGTTGCAGCGGGGCCGGCTCTTCACGCCGGAGGACCGGTCCGGGCTCGCCGCTCGTCATGCTCGTCAACGAGACGCTGGCGCGGCGCTACTTCCCGGGCGAGGACCCGATCGGGCGCGAGATCGTGATCGGAGACCGCGTCAAGGCGCCGCGGCGCGTCGTCGGGATCGTCGGCAACGTGCTCGAGGAGGGCCTCGCGGAACCGCCGATCGCGGAGCTCTACGTGCCGGCCGAGCAGATGCCGTGGGACGAGATGGCGCTCCTCGTCCGGACGAAGGGGAATCCGATGGCAATGGCGCCGGCCGTGCTCTCGAAGATCCGCGCGCTCGATCCGAAGCTGCCGGTCGAGGAGGTCCAGCCCCTCTCGGACGTCGTCGCCCGCTCGCTCGGCCAGCGCCGCTTCGCCCTGCTTCTCCTCGGCGCCTTCGCCGGCCTCGCTCTCCTCCTCGCCGCCGTCGGCATCTACGGCGTCGCCGCGTTCCTGGCCGGGCAGCGCGTGCGCGAGGTCGGCATCCGGATCGCCCTGGGCGCGCGGCGCCGGGACGTCCTCGCGCTCTTCCTCGGCGAGAGCGCGCGATTCGCGGGGGCGGGCCTCGCCGCGGGTCTCGCGCTCGCGATCGCGGCCACGCGCCTCTTGAAGACCATGCTCTTCGGCATCGCGCCGACGGACCCGCTGTCCTTCGCGGCCGTGGCCCTCGTTCTCACGGCGGTGGCGATGGCGGCGAGCTGGATCCCGGCGCGCCGCGCCGCGCGCCTCGACCCGATGGCCGCCCTGAGACACGAATGAGGTGAATCGATGATCGAGCTGAAGAACATCGAGAAGTGCTTCGTGACGCGGGCGGGACAGACATTCGTCCTGCGGCGGATCAGCCTGGCGATCGAGCAGGGCGAGTTCGTGACGGTCATGGGACCGTCGGGCGCCGGCAAGTCCACGCTCCTCTCGATCCTCGGGATGCTCGACCACGCCTGGACGGGCGAGTACCGGCTGCTCGAGCACCAGGTGCACGCGCTCAAGCCGAAGGAGCGGATCGAGCTGAACAAGAGGTACGTCGGCTTCGTCTTCCAGCAGTACCACCTGCTCGACAACCTGACGGTCGCCGAGAACCTGGACATCCCTCTCTCCTACCGGAACGTGAAGGGCTCCGAGCGCGCGGCGGCCGTCGCCGACACGCTCGACCGCTTCCAGATCGTCGGCAAGAAGGACCTCTACCCGAGCCAGCTCTCCGGCGGCCAGCAGCAGTTGGTCGGCGTGGCGCGCGCGCTCATCGCGAAGCCGAAGCTCCTGCTCGCCGACGAGCCGACCGGCAACCTCCACTCCGACCAGGGGCGCGAGATCATGCGCCTCTTCCAGAAGCTGAACGACGAGCGGCACGACCATCATCCAGGTCACTCACTCGGAGGAGAACGCGCGCTACGGCGAGCGGATCATGCGCCTCCACGACGGCTGGATCGCCGGCGAGGAGAAGGTGAAGGACCGCATCGGCGCGCCCGTCGGGAGTCGCGCCGTTAGACTGAAACGGCGAAACGGAGGCTCCATGAACGCGCTCCTCCAGGACCTGCGCTACGCGCTCCGGACGTTCGCGAGGACTCCCGGCTTCACGGTGGTCGTCGTCGCGACGCTCGCGCTCGGGAATCGGGGCGAACACGGCGATCTTCTCGGTCGTCCGGAGCGTGCTGATCCGGCGGCTCCCGTACTTCGAGCCGGAGCGGCTCGTGCGGATCGGGCACGAACGCGCGGAAGGCGGGCGCCCGGGGCAGACTTTCTCGCCTCAGGACTTCGACGACCTCGCGCGGGAGCGCCCCGGCCTGTCGCGCCTGGCCGCCTATCAATTCGTTCCGGGGCTGTCGGGCATGAACCTCCTCGGCAAGGGGGAGCCCACCCGCGTCTCGGCCTGCGTCGTGTCCATGGATTTCTTCGAGACCCTCGGCGTTGCCGCGGCGGCCGGACGCACGTTCGCCCGCGAGGAGAACACGCCGGGCCGGGACCGCGTCGCCGTTGTGAGCGAGCGGCTCCGGTCGCGGCTCTTCGCGGCCGGAGCGCCCGCCGTCGGAGCGTCCCTCGTCCTCGAGGGGAAATCCTTCACGGTCGTCGGCGTGATGCCGCGCTCGTTCCAGTTCCCCTCATCGGAAGTGGATCTGTGGGTCCCCGTCTCGCTCATGACCGAAGACGACGTGCCGCATCGGCGAGAGGTTCGCTGGCTCGAGGTCGTGGGACGCCTGGCGCCGGGAGCGACGCCGGAACAGGCGCGCGCCGGTGCCTCCGCGCTCTTCGCGCGTCTCGAGCGGGAATATCCCGACAGCAACCGGGGATTCGGGAAGGCCCTCGTCGCGCCACTGGAGGCGTCGCTCCTCGGCGACGTGCGCGCTCCGCTCTACGTTCTGTTCGGCGCCGTCTGCCTCGTGCTGCTGATCGCGTGCGGCAACGTCGCCAACCTCCTGCTCGCCCGGTCGGCCGCGCGGCGGCGCGAGATCGCCATCCGGACGGCGCTCGGAGCGGGCCCCGCGCGGATCGCGCGCCAGCTATTGACGGAGAGCGTTCTCCTCGCACTGGCCGGCGGCGCCCTCGGGCTCCTCGCGGCGCAGTGGGGAGTCGCGGGACTCGTGTCCCTGGCGGGCGGACGCATTCCGCGCGCGGACGAGATTCACCCGGACGCCGCCGTCGCGGCCTTCACGCTCGGCGTCTCGCTCCTGACCGGGATCCTGTTCGGTCTCCTCCCCGCGCGGCGCGCGGCAAGGCGGGAGATCGCGCCGGCGCTCGAGGAAGGCGGACGAGGCGGGACCCACTCTCGAGGTGACGTGCGGCGCGGCCTCGTCGTCGCCGAGACGGTGCTCGCGGCCCTCCTCCTGACGGGAGCGGGTCTCCTCGCCAAGAGCTTCTGGCGCCTGATGCAGGTCCCGTCCGGCCTTCGGGCCGAGCGGGTCCTCGCGCTCTCCATCACGATTCCCGGCTGGAAATACCCGGACCTCGATCGCGAGGCCAACTACCGGTTGGAGCTCCTCCGGAGGCTGCGCGCGCTGCCGGGCGTGACGGCGGCGGGCGGCAGCAAGGCGATGCCCTTGAGCGGCGGCGGAGAGGCGTATCGCGTCTCGGTCCCGGGACGTCCGGAACTCTCGCTCTTCCAGCCGGCCTCCGGCGCGGTCATCGTCACTCCCGGCTACTTCACCGCGCTCGGGATCCCGATCCTCCAGGGACGGGACTTCACGGAGGAGGATCTCTCGAAGAAATCCCGTGTCCTCCTCGTCAACCGCGCGCTCGCCCGGCAGCTCTGGCCCGGCGAAGACGCGATCGGAAAGATCCTCCAGTTCGGGCGCGCGCCGCTCGCGGTCATCGGCGTCGCGGGAGACGTCCGGCACGAGGGGCTGCGCGAGGCGCCCGGCGGCGCGATGTATGTCCCCGTCTCCCTGTTCCCGCGCGGTTCGCTGAAGATCTTCCTGCGCACGGCGGGCGATCCCCTCTCCGTCGCCGGCGCGGCGCGCGCGGCGATCCGCGGCCTGGAGCCGGACCAGCCGATCTCCGAGATCCGGCCGCTCGAGGAAGCGGTGTCGGAGACCGTCTCCCAACCCCGCTTCTATGCTTCGGTGCTCGTGATCTTCGCGGCGCTCGCGCTGCTGCTCGCGGGGTCGGGGCTTTACGCCGTCACGTCGTACGGGATCGCGCAGCGCACGCGCGAGATCGGCGTCCGCATGGCGCTCGGAGCGGACCGGCGCGGGGTCCTGGTCCTCGTCATCTCCGAGGCGCTGAAGACCTCGGCCGCCGGGCTCGCCCTCGGCCTCGTTCTCTCCGCCGCGGCGGGCCGGCTTCTCGGCAGCCTCCTCTTCGGAGTCCGGCCGTTCGATCCCGCGGTCCTCGCCTCCGTCGCCTTCTTCCTGCTGGCCGCCTCCCTGCTCGCGTCTTGCGCCCCGGCGTTGCGCGCCGCGCGGGTGGATCCGATCGAGGCGCTGCGCGCGCCATGAAGGAATGACCCGGAGGTGAACGATGAGCTCGCTCCTGCCCGCGTGCCGCGCGACCCGGATCGACCCGATGGAAGCGCTGCGAACGGAATAGCCCGGCCGATGAGGTGAGCCCATGACGACGTTGCTCCAGGACCTGCGACATGCCGTGCGCCTGCTCGGGAGAAGTCCCGGTTTTACGGCGGTCGCCGTCGTGATGCTCGCGCTCGGGATCGGCGCGAACGCCGCGATCTTCTCGCTCGTGGACGCGGTGCTGCTCCGGCCTCTCCCCTATCCGGACGCCGGCCGCATCGTCACGCTCGGCGAAACGGGCAAGGGCGAGGACGCGCGCCATGGGAGCAGCACCTCCTACCTGAACTTCCTGGACTGGAAGGCGCAGAGCCGGAGCTTCGAGGCGATGACGATCTTCAACGGCTGGCAGCCGGCGCTGACGGGCCTGGGCGAAGCCGAGCGCCTCCCCGCGGCCTTCGTCACCGCCGAAGTCTTCGACGTCCTCCGGGTCCGGCCGGCGCTCGGCCGCGCGATGCGGCCGGAGGAGAACCTCGCGGACGCGCCGCCGGTCGCGGTCGTCAGCCACGGCTTCTGGCAGCGCCGCATGGGCGCCGATCGCGAAGCCGTCGGCCGGACGATCACGTTGAACGGCCAGGCCTTCACGGTCATCGGCGTGCTGCCGGCCGGATTCCACGCGGCGCCGCCCGAGATCGACGTGGAAGTCTGGGGGAACAACTCCCTCGATCCGCACGACACGCGCGGCGCCCGTTACCTGCGGGCGATGGGCCGGCTGAAGCCCGGCGTCACGCTCGGAGAGGCGCGCGCCGAGATGAACGCGATCTCGGCCCGGCTCGAAGCGGCGTACCCGAAGAACGACGCGAACATGGCCGCCGTAGTCCTTCCGCTGCGCGAGGCGATGACCGCCGACAGCCGCGCTCCGCTCCTCCTCCTCATGGGCGCCGCGACGCTGCTGCTCCTGATCGCGTGCGCCAACCTGGGGAACCTCCTCGTCGCCCGAGGCGTCGCCAGGACACCCGAGTTCGCGATCCGCGTCGCCCTCGGGGCCACGCGCTGGCGCCTCGCCCGGCAGCTCCTGACCGAGAGCATGGCCCTCGCCGCGGCCGGCGGCGCCGCCGGACTGCTGCTCGCGCCCTGGGGCACGCAGCTTCTCCTCTCTCTCGCGCCCGAGTCCGTGCGGCGAGCCGGTGTTCACACCGACGCTCGTCTCCTCTTCTTCACGCTGGCGGCGAGCGTGACGGCGTCCCTTCTCGCGGGGCTCCTGCCCGCCCTCCGCGTCTCTCCCGAGAACCTGGACTCGGGCTTGAAGGAGAGCGGCCGGTCCGGCCGCGCCGGCAGGGGCATCCGTGTCCGCAACGGTCTCGCCGTCACGCAGCTCGCGCTCGCGCTGACGCTCCTCGCGCTCGCCGGCCTCCTCGCGAAGAGTTTCGAGCGCGTCCAGAGCATCGAGCCGGGCATCCGCCCGGACAATGTCTGGACCCTCTCCGCCAACATCCCCGAGAAGCGTTACCCGAAGACGCGGCAGCCCCTCTTCTTCGACGGGCTCGTCGAGCGCGCGGCGGTTCTGCCTGGAATCGAGTCGGCGGCCGTCTCGAGCGCGCTGCCTTTCTCGGGCAACTGGGACCGGATCGCCGTCGAGGTCGAGGGCCGGCCCCTCGCCCGCGCCTCCGACTGGCCGGAGGGCGACCGCTACATCGTCAGCCCCGGCTACTTCTCGACCCTGCGGATTCCGCTGAAGGCCGGCCGCGTGCTCGAGGAGGCCGACCGCTACGACGCGCCGCTCGTCGCCGTCGTGGACGAAGTCTTCGCGCGCCGCCTGTCGCCGGGCGGCTCCGCGATCGGGACGCGGATCAAGCCGCCGGGCCGCGACGGTTTCGCGACCGTCGTCGGCGTCGTGGGGCACGTCAAGCACTACGGGCTCGACGCGTCCTCGCAGGGCCAGATCTACATCTCGCATCGCCAGTACCCCTGGAGGTGGATGCACCTGCTCGCGCGCGCGTCCGCCTCGGCGGGCAGCCTCGCGGCTCCCCTGCGGTCGGCTGTCCGCTCGATGGATCCCGATGTCCCGGCCTTCGACATCACCACGATGGATACGCTCATGGCGGAGCGGTCGGCGACCCGCCGATTCGCGATGCTCCTCGCGTCGGTCTTCGCGGGCGCGGCCGTCGCCCTGGCGGCGCTCGGCCTCTTCGGCCTCGTCGCTTACGTCGCGGCGCAGCGCACGCGCGAGCTGGCGATCCGCATGGCGCTCGGCGCGCAGCCGGCCGACATCGGCAGGCTGGTCCTCCGCCAGGGTCTCCGCCTCGGTCTCCTCGGCACCCTGCTCGGTCTGGCCGGCGCGGCCGCGGGCGGTCGTCTCGCCTCCGGGATGCTCTTCCAGGTGGCGCCCGCGGATCCCGGCGTTCTCGCCGCCGTCGCGGCGATGCTCGTTGCCGTCACGCTGACGGCGAGCTGGCTGCCCGCGCGCCGCGCGGCGCGGATCGATCCGATGGCCGCGTTGCGAGGCGAATGACCCGGGAGGCACGACAATGACCACCTTTCTGCAGGACGTCCGTTACGCGTTGCGCTCCTTTCGCAAGAGTCCCGGTTTCGCGTTCGTCGCGGTGGCGACGCTCGCGCTCGGGATCGGCGCCAACGCCGCCATCTTCGCGCTTGTGGATCGGGTGCTGCTGCGGCTTCTCCCGGTCCGGAATCCCGAGGAGCTCGTCCTGCTGCGCTCGCCCGGCCCGGCGCAGGGGCACACGTGGAGCGACGGGGACAACGCGTCGTCCTTCTCGTACCCGATGTACCGCGAGCTGCGCGACTCGAACACCGTCTTCACGGGACTGGTGGCGGAGTACCCGTTCGACGCGAGCGTCTCGGCGCGCGGCGGCACGGAGCGCGCCTCGGGCGAGCTCGTCTCGGGCAACTACTTCGAGGTGCTCGGCGTGCCGCCGTCGCTCGGAAGAAACCTGGCCGCTCAGGACGACCGGGCTCCCGGCGCTCATCCGCAGGCGGTTCTCTCGCACGGGTACTGGACGCGCCGCTTCGGCAACGACCCCTCGGTCCTGAACAAGACGATCGTCGTCAACGGGCTGCCTCTGACCGTAGTCGGCGTCGCGCCGGCGGGATTCTCCGGGATCCAGCCGGGCCGGCCGGCCGATCTCTTCGTTCCGATGATGATGAAAGCGCAGATGACGCCGTTCTGGAACGGGCTCGACGACCCGAAGGACCGCTGGCTGCAGATGGTCGGACGCTTGAAGCCCGGCCTTTCCCCGGCGCGGGCGGAGACGGCGCTCCAGGTCACGTACCGGCCGATGCTCGAGGCGGAGCTCCCGCTGATGACCGGCTGGAACGACAACAGGCGCCGGGAATTCCTGAGCAAGAAGCTGCTCCTCGTCGCCGGGGGACACGGCCGCGCGGTGTTGCGGGAAGGCTACGGAAAACCGCTCGTCTCTCTCATGGGGATGGTCCTCGTCGTGCTGCTGATCGCATGCTCGAACCTGGCCGGGCTCCTCGCGGCGCGCGGGGCGGCCCGCCAGCGGGAGTACGGAATCCGCCTGGCCATGGGCGCGAGCCGCTTGCAGCTTCTGCGGCAGTCGATCGTGGAGTGCCTGCTCTTCGCCTTCGCCGGCGGAGCGCTGGGACTCCTCGTCGCGGCCTGGACGCTGCACACCCTCCTCGCCGCTTTTCCTCCCGACGCGGACCTGCGCCAGGTCGCCGCGCAGATCGATCCCCGCGTCCTCGGATTCGCGGCCCTGGTCTCGCTCACGGCCGGGATCTTCTTCGGCGTCGCCCCGGCGCTGCGGGCGGCGCGGCTGGATCCCGCGCGAACGCTGCGCGGCCAGGGACGCGGGACCGTGTCGGCCGCCCGCGATGTCCTGCGCCTGCGGCGCGGGCTCGTCACGGCGCAGGTGGCGCTGACGCTGGTGCTCCTGGTGGGCGCGGGTCTCTTCGTCAGCAGCCTGCAGAACCTCGGCCGCGTCGACCTCGGCCTGAATCCCGATCGCGTCCTGGGCTTCTCGATCGCGCCGGAGTTGAACGCCTATTCCGCTCCCCGGACGGCGGATCTCACGCGGCGCCTGACCGAAGCGGTGGCCGCTCTCCCCGGCGTGCGCTCGGTCACCGCGGCGGAGCTCTCGACGCTCACCGACAACACCAGCGGCACCAACGTCAAGGTCGAGGGCCCCGAGCCGGTCCCCTCCGACAACCGCGTGCTGTACAACCGGGTCGGGCCCGAATACTTCGCGACTCTCGGCATACCGCTCGTCGCGGGCCGCGAGATCGCCTGGACCGACGACGCCGGGGCTCCGAAGGTCGCCGTCATCAACGAGGCGATGGCGCGCCGCTTCTTTCCCGGGAGGAACCCTCTCGGCGCGAGACTCGCTTTCGGCCGCGGGCTCGACGCTCCCCCCGATACCACGATCGTGGGAATCGTCCGCAACAGCAAGTCCGCGGAGGTTTCGGAAAAGGAGGGGCCGTTCCTCTACCTGCCGTACCTCCAGGACGCGAAGCTGGGAGAGCTCACGTTCTACGTGCGCGCCGCCGCCGACCCGGCGCCCCTCGCCTCGGCGATCCGCGAGCAGGTCCGCAGGCTCGACTCCGAGCTCCCGATCTTCGACGTCAAGAGCCTCCGCGCTCAGATCAGCGAGTCGCTCGTCACGCAGCGGCTGATCATGTTGTTGTCCGCCGCCTTCGGAGGGCTCGCCGCGCTGCTCGCGGCCCTCGGCATCTACGGCGTCCTCGCCTTCTCGGTCGCCCAGCGGCGCCAGGAGATCGGCGTGCGCATCGCGCTCGGAGCGCAGGCTTCCTCCGTGCGCGCATTGATCTTCTCCGAGGTGGCCCGCTTCTTTCTCATCGGCGCGGCCATCGGCCTGCCGGCGGCGTACGCGCTCGGGCGCGCCGTCGAGTCGATCCTCTACGGCGTCCACGCATTCGACCTCCGCGTCTTCGCGCTCGGCGCGGCGCTGATGGCGGCCGTCTCCTTCGCCGCGGCCTACCCCCCGGCCCGCCGGGCCGCGAGGACCGACCCCCTGGAATCCCTCCGAAGCGAATGAGGTGAGCCGATGAGTTCTCTCATCCAGGATCTCCGCTACGCCGTCCGGACGTTCAAGAAGAGCCCCGGCTTCGCCGCCATCGCCGTCGCGACTCTCGCGCTCGGGATCGGCGCGAGCTGCGCGATCTACACCGTCGTCCATTCCGTGTTGTTGAAGCCGCTCCCCTTCCGCGACTCGGGACGCCTCGTGCGGATCACGTCGGACCTGACCGGACAGGGACTCTCCGACGCGGGCGTGTCGTATCCGGAGCTTCTCGACTACCGCGGGCGCTCCGGGCTCTTCGCCGAGATCTCCGGCGTCTTCCCGATCAACGCGAACCTGACCGACGGCAACCGGCCCGAGCGCGTCGAGGCTCTGCTCGTGGACGTCAACTACTTCTCGATGCTCGGCCTCGAGGCGAGCCTCGGCCGTCTCTTTCGCCCGGAGGACTACCGCCCGGGAATCGCGGAGGTCGGCGTCATCAGCGACGGGCTCTGGAAGCGGCGTTACGGCGCGGACCGAAACGTCATCGGAAAGACATTTCGGCTGGACAACGACAGCTACACGATCCTGGGCGTCCTGCCTCCCGGGTTCCGCCATCCGGGACGCGGGCTGCAGACGGAGGTGGACGTCTGGTCCCCCGCGGGATGGATCGCCTCCCCGTTCTCCGACAAACCGATCCGCAACGCCGACTTCCTCCAGGGCGCGATCGCGCGGCTCGCGCCCGGAGTCTCGGTCGAACAGGCGCGCGCGCGGCTCGCGACGTTCGGCGCGGCGCTCACCGCCGAGTATCCGAACGACTATCCGAAGACCGCCGGCTGGACGCCGCGCCTCTCCTCTCTCCAAGAAGACCTCGTCGGGAAATCCCGCCCGGCCCTTCTCGTGCTTCTCGGCGCCGTGGCGTTCGTGCTGCTCATCGCCTGCGCCGACGTCGCCAACCTGCTGCTCGCCCGCGCCTCCGGCCGCCGGCGCGAGATCGCCGTGCGGCGGGCTCTCGGCGCGAGCCGGGCGCGCCTCGTCGCGCAGCTCCTGACCGAATCCGTTGTTCTCTCGCTCGTGGGCGGCGGGCTCGGTCTCGCGCTCGGCGTCTGGGGAGTGGACCTTCTTCTCAAGATCGCGCCCGCGGCCCTTCCTCGGACCGGGGAGATCGGGCTCGACCTGACGGTCCTCGCCTT
>CAWALG010000029.1:0-42487 GCA_963782815.1 uncultured Acidobacteriota bacterium
CCGCCAAGAGGATCAGGACCGTGATCCGGATCTTTCTCATTTCGGAGCGGGCGGATTCTATATGAGGGGATAGGTGTCAGGTTTGACCTTTCCCCTGACACCTCTTCTCCCATATGCTCCGCTTCTGAATGAGGAGGACAACAATGCTTCGTCGCAATTTCATGATCGGGACTCTCACTTTCCTCGCCGGGGCCTTCGCGCTCGCTCAGGCTCCGCGCAAGCCGGCCAGCCCGCCGGGCACGGCCGAGACGCAGGTCGGCAGCACGTGGAGCGCGCCCGACAAGGATGGGGAGCAGCGCGTCAGCGGAGGCAAGTGGATCGAGATCACGTACAGCCGGCCCATCCTGCGGGGCCGGAAGGACATCTTCGGCAAGGGCGCCGACTACGGGAAGAAGGTCAACGGCGGCGCCCCGGTCTGGCGCGCCGGCGCGAACCAGACGACCCGGCTGAAGACGGAAGTGCCGCTCGAGATCGGCGGGACCAAGATCGCCGCGGGCGAATACAGCCTCTTCGTGGACCTGAAGGAGGGCGCCTGGACGCTCATCGTCTCGTCGCAGCCCTACCAGGAGAAGTACGACGCCAGCGAGAAGGTCAAGACCTGGGGCGCCTACAACTACGACCCGAAGTTCGACGTCGCCCGCGCCCGCATGAAGATGGTGACACCCGCGGTCTCGAACGATCAGTTCACGATCGGCTTCGTGGACATGACCGACAAAGGGGGCGAGATCGCGATGGGCTGGGAGAAAACCGGCGCCGTCGCCTTCTTCACGGTCGCCCAGTAGCTTCCCCCTCTCCCCCCGGGAGAGGGTCGGGGTGAGGGCGCAATTGTTCGCCGGACAGCAAGGGCGGCGCGGCCCGACCGGACCGCGTCGCTTCCGTCGTTACTCTTCACCGAACACGCGCAGCTCGAGCGCCCGCGGCTTTGCGACGCTGGACGGGATCGTCGAGGCGAGGACTCCCGCCTTCGTCAGCGGGACGAAGTCAACCGTGTCCGCTCCCCTGGATGAAGTGGTGCTGCTTGCCGGCTTTGTTACTGTTATCGCATCAGAAGCGAGGCTGTGACGGCGGCATGAGAAGAAGACTGCTCGGCGCAGGTCGCGCCCTCACCCCTACCCTCTCCCGGGGGGAGAGGGGGTGGGGCTTCGCTCTGCTCTTCTCGGTTGGTCTGCCTCTGGCAGCGCAGGAGAGGGCGATTCCGTTCTGGCCGGACGAGACGCCGGCGGCGATCCACGCGGAGGTGGACGGCAACGCGGCGCTCGAAACCGTGCGCGAGCTCTCGCGGTTCCATCGAGTCCACGGATCTCCTGGAATGGCCGCGGCGGCCGAGCACGTGAAGAAGAAGCTCCTCGCCGCCGGACTCTCCGACGCGGAGGTGGAACATTTCCCCGCCGACGGCAAGACGCGGTACGCGCACTTCCGGAGCTACTACGGCTGGAACCCGGTCTCGGCGACGCTCGAAGAGGTCTCGCCGAAACCGCGGCTGATCGAGTCCTTTCCCGATCTGCCGGTCGCCCTCGCGGACTACAGCCAGGACGCCGACGTCACGGCGGAGCTCGTGGACGTGGGCGCGGGCTCCGACCCGAAGGACTACGAGGGAAAGGACGTCCGGGGAAAGATCGTCCTGGCCGACGGCGGTCTGCCCGCCGTTCACCGCCTCGCCTGCGAGGAGCGGGGCGCCGCCGGCTTCCTCTCGGATTTCCCCAACCAGACGACGGCCTGGTCGGGCGACGACCGGGATCTCGTCCGATGGGGCCACCTCGATCCCTACCAGACCGCCAACCGGTTCGCCTTCATGCTCTCGAAGAGGCAGGCGGCGGACCTCCGCGCCCGCCTGGCGTCGGGCGAAAAGATCCGGCTCCGCGCGCGGGTCTCCGCGAAGATGGTCCCGGCGACATTCGACGTCGTCGCGGCGACGATTCCCGGGAACGACTCGTCGGCGGGCGAAGTGGTCCTGACGGCCCACCTCTGCCACGAGTCCGCGGGCGCCAACGACAACGCCTCCGGCAGTGCGGCGATCCTCGAGGTTGCGCGCTCGCTCGCCTCCGCCGTCCGCGACCGCAAGCTGCCGCCGCCGCGGCGGACGATCCGCTTCCTGTGGCTCCCGGAGATCGCGGGCTCGCAGGCGTACCTCATCCGGCACCCCGAGATCGCCAGGCGGTTGGTCGGCGGGATCCACATGGACATGGTCGGCGGGCTCCTCTCGACGACGAAAGGGACCTTCCACCTCTCGCTGACCGCGGCGAGCCTGCCCCAC
Source organism: uncultured Acidobacteriota bacterium (assembly GCA_963782815.1). Lineage (GTDB taxonomy): Bacteria > Acidobacteriota > Thermoanaerobaculia > UBA5066 > Gp7-AA6 > JAWOLE01. Next base: position 2,255 of record CAWALG010000029.1, read on the forward strand.
GTCGTCAATCACATCGCCCGCGCGTGGTTCGAGCCGCTCCTCCGCGCCTCCGCGCGCTACGCGGAGGCGGGCGGCGACCCTTACGCCGGGTTCGTGTGGCCGCCGGGCTCGCGCGAGGTCTTCCTCGGCGACATCCGGGCGCTCGAGATGGGAAGCGACCACGAGGTCTTCGAGGAGGCGAGCTTCCGCGTCCCGATGGTCTACTTCCACGACTGGCCCGACGTCACGATCCACACCAACAAGGACCAGCCCGAGAACCTGGACGCGACCAAGCTCGGCCGCGTGGCGTACCTGGGCGCGGGGATCGCCTGGACGCTCGCCGCGCTGCCCGATTCGGAGGCCCCGCAGCTTCTGCGGCTGACCGCCGCGCAGGGATACGGCCGCGTCGCCGCGGCGAAGGCCAGGGCATCCACATCCGCCGACGCGGCTCTCTTCGAGCGGGAGGCGGTCGAGCAGGGGATCGAGACGCTGCGCTCGCTGGCCGCGCTCTTTCCGTCAACCGCCGCCGCAGCCGGCGAGGAGGAGCGGCGCCTGGCGGCGATGCGCCCCGCGCCGGCGCCCGCGCGCGCCACGGACGGGCGTGTCCCCGTGAGGAGCGCCGAGGTGCGCGGGCCCCTTGACGTGTACTACTACAACTTCCTCGAGGAGAAGCTCGGGCCGCAGACCTCACCGCCGGCGCTCGCTCGCGCCGGCCAGGGGGACGTGCTGACCTACGAAGCCTTCAACCTGGTCAACGGCAAGCGCACCGTCTCGGAGATCCGCGACATCCTGACGGGCCGCTACGCCCCGGTGCCGCTCTCCGAGGTTTCGGCATACCTCGACCTTCTCGCGAAGGCCGGGGCCATCACGTTCCGCTAGCTAGAGCCCGGCTAGGGATCTTTTACTTTTTCGCGGGCGCGGCGGCCGCGGCGGGGGCCTCGTGGTCGCAGCCCGCCATGCCGGCCGCGTGATGACCTTCGCCGGCGCAGCAGTCCATCGCTTTTCCGGACATCGAGGCCATGGCGGCGCCCCCCTTTCCGGCGCAGCAGTCCATGCCGTGGCCGTCCATCGAAGCCATCATGGCGTGAGCGGTCCCGGCCTGGCTCATCTCGCCGTGGAAAGCGACGAGCTTCTCCACCACCGATTCGAGCGCCGCGACCTTCTTCTCGCCGGTGGCCTTCTTCGCCGTGGCGAGGTCCGCTTCGATCTCCTTCCAGGCGGCGTCGTGCTTCGCCTTCATGGCCTTCTGCGAGTCCATCATCTTCTGATGGGCCGCCGCCATTTCCTGGCAGTGCTTCATGCAGGCATCGGAATCCATGGCCGGTTTCGGCGCGGAACCGGGAGTCTGTGCGGCCATGACCGCGGCCGCGAGCAGGGCGAGCGATACGAGGGAGAACCGGGACTTCGTCATCATGTACCTCCGAGCGGGATTGCGTCCCGCAGACGCAGACTAAGGGCCCGGGGATTATCGCTCATGATTCGAACGCATCACGGCTTGCGCGTATGCTCCTCCGCGTGAGCCCGGGCTTCGACCTCTCGCCGGAGAACCTCGACCGCGAGTTTCCCGTTCGGAAGAACCTCCTCTATTTCAATCACGCCGCGGTCTCTCCCCTGCCGCGCCGCGTCGCCGCCGCGATCGCCGCCCACAACGAGAACGCGCGGGACCGCGGGGCGGCGGACTGGCGGAGCTGGTACGCGGCGATCGAGGAGACTCGCGCGAAGGTCGCCCGGTTCCTCGGCGCCGTGGTCGGCGAGATCGCCTTCCTGCCCAACACGAGCTGGGGACTGAACCTCGTGGCCCAGGCGTTTCCCTGGAAGGAGGGGGACAACGTCGTCACCGACGACATGGAGTTTCCTTCCAACGCCTACCCGTGGCTGGCGCTCGAGAAGCGGGGCGTCGAGTGCCGCCTCGCGAAGAACCGCGAAGGGCGCGTCACGCTCGACGACATCGCCACACAGGTGGACGCCTCGACGCGCGTCATCGCCGTCTCCTGGGTCGCCTTCCACAACGGCTGGGTCTTCCCGGTCGAGGAGATCTCGGATTTCTGCCGCGAGCGCGGCATCCTCTTCGTGCTCGACGCGATCCAGGGACTCGGCGCCCTCCCCCTCGACGTCGAGAAGGCCGGAGTGGACGTCCTCGCCGCCGACAGCCACAAGTGGCTGCTCGGCACGGAAGGGTGCGCCGTTCTCTACGTCGCCGAGAGGGCGCGCGACCGCGTCCCGCCCCTCTTCGCGGGGTGGTGGAACATCAAGCACGAGCGCGGCTATCTCGCCTACGACCTGGACTTCTACGCGAGCGCCCGCCGCTACGAGCCGGGCACTCTCGCGACCGCGAACATCGCCGGCCTCTCGGCGTCGCTGGATCTCCTCTCGGAAGCCGGTCCCGAGACGATCCGGACGAGGATCCTCGAAACGTGCGAGGCCCTGAAGCGCGGCCTCGAGGAGCGCGGCTGGACCATCACCTCGCCCGGGCCTCTTCGGTCCGGCATCCTCGCCGCCGCCCGCGCCGGCGCCGACTCCCGCGTCCTCGCGAAACGCCTCGAAGAGCGCGGCGTCATCCTCGCCCCTCGCGAAGGCTCCCTCCGCTTCTCCCCCCACTTCTACAACGACGCGGGCGAGGTGTCCCGGACCTCCAGGTCCTGGATGAGATCGGCTGAGCTTCAGGGAGCAAGCCAGACGGCCGAGGCCTACGGCCGGGGCGTCACGATGCGGGGCGGGGGGTGTTGGCGGAGCCCTGGACGGGCTGGCGCTCGGGCGAGGCGGGGACGAGGCGGAAGACGCCGGCGCCGCTGGTGCCGGCGAAGAGGGTTCCGGCCGAGTCGAAGACGAGAGCGCTCATCGAGAGGGTCGGGAGGCCGGAGTTCACGGCCGACCAGGTCGCGCCCCGGTCGGGGCGGACGAAGACGCCGGCGCCCGACGCGGCGTAGATCGCTCCGGACTTCGGGTCGCGCGCGAAACCGATGACTGCCGACGGCGGATGGCCGGCGTTGGCGGCGACCCAGGTCGAGCCGCGATTCGAGGTCCGGTAAGGGCCGGAAGAAGTGCCGGCCCAGATCGTGCCCGGCGCCGAGGGATCGATGGCGAGCGTGTATACCGTTCCGGACGGGAGCCCTTTCTTCGCGGACGCCCAGGTCGTCCCGCCGTTGACGCTCTTGAAGACGCCGCTCTCCGTCGCGGCATAGATCGTCGAGGTCGCTGCCGGGTCGATGGCGAGGGCGCGGATCGTCGAGTCCGTCAGGCCGGTTCTCGCCCCGGCCCAGGTCGCTGCCCCGTCGGTGGACTTGAAGACGCCGTCCGCCGTCCCGGCGTAGACCGTGGAGGGGAAGAGGGACTGATGGCCAGCGAATAGACCGTGAAGTTCCCGAGGCCCGACCATACCGGCTGCCACTTCACGCCGCCGTCGGTCGTCTTGTGCACGCCGTAGCCGGCGCTTCCATGGTAGATCGTCGCGGGGTTCGAAGGATCGATCGCCAACACGATGATCAGGCCGCTCGAAAGGATCGAACTCCAGGTCGCGCCGCCGTCGGTCGTCCGGCGGATTCCGAAAATGACGCCTGCGTAGAGGGCGCCTGTCGGGGAGGCCGCCATCGCCGTGATCGAGATGTTGCGAATGCCGGCGTCGCAGAGAACCCAGCTCCCCTTGGCTCCGCGGTTATTCGATCTCAGGAGCCCGCCGGACGAGAACGCCCCTCCCAGGCCGACATAGAGCGTGGCAGGATCATCGGGAGGCATGATCAGCGCGTTGATGACGCCGCCCAGCAGGGTATTCGTCCAGCTCGCGCCTCCATCGTCCGAGATGGCGATGCCGTCGTTGGTCGCCGCGTAGATCCTCGAGGTCGCCGTCGAATCGATCACGATCGCGGAGACGAGGTCGCCGCTTCCGATGTCTCCCGGCCCTCCGTTCCGGACGTCCCAGCGGAAGCCGCCGTTGACGGTCCTGAAGAGTCCGCCGCCGCTCGTCCCGGCGTAGATCGTGCCCTGCGCCGACGGGTCGAACGCGAGAGCCTGGATGTGGAGGTTGTCGAGGCCGCTGTTCATGGCCGTCCAGGTCGCGCCGCCGTTGACCGACCTGTAGACGCCGTTCTGAAGAGTTCCAAGGTAGAGGGTCGAAGGAGAAAACGGGTCGAAGGCGAGGGTGCGAGGAGCGGCCCCGGAAAGGCCCGCGCTGACGGGCGCCCAGCTCGCGCCGCCGTCCGCCGATCTGAAGGCGCCCGCGACCGTGCTGATCGCATAGACGGTCAGCGAATTCGCCGGATCGAACACGACGGCGTCGAAGATCGTGTCGGGCAATCCGGGGACACGCGTCCAGCTCGCCGCCGCGTCGAGACTGACGAAGAGGCCGGAAGGGGTCCCGGCATACACGATTGCCGGAACCGCGGGGTCCACGGTGAGAACGCGGATCGAGGCGCCCGTCAGGCCGGCCGACGAGGACGACCACGTCGCCGTCCTGTCCGTGGACTTGAAGACCCCCGCCCCGTCCGTCCCGGCATACAAGGTCGAAGTCGAGGTCGGATCGACGGCAATCGAGAGAACGGCATTGACCCCCTCCGGCCCGACGGAGGCCCAGAACGGCCCGACCTCGGAGGCAAGCTCTGACACCTCCCCGAAGATCCCGGAGGGAGCGAGCAGGAGCGCGAGAACGAGGAACGCCGGCCTCATGGCTGGAGCGTCAGGGGCGGGGCGGCACGTGGCGCGGCGGAGGGTGATGGCCGGTGCCCTGGATGGGCGGGCGCGCGGGCGATGCCGGGACGAGACGATAGACGGCGGCGCCGTTGGTGGCGGCGTAGAGGGTTCCGTTGGAGTCGAGGACGAGGGCGTTGATCGCGAGACTGGCGAGGCCCGCGTTCAGGGGGGTCCAGCTCGCGCCGCCGTTGGCCGAGAAGAAGACGCCCGCGGGCGTGCCGGCATACAGGACGGAATTCGGCCGGTCCAACGCGAAAGACACGACCGTCGAGGAGGAGAGCCCGGAGTTCGCGGCCGACCACGTGCCGCCGCCGTCGTCGCTGCGCCAGGGACCGCTCGCCGTTCCCGCGTACAGCGTGCGCGGCGACGACGGATCGATCAACAGGGTGAAGATCGCTCCCGCCGGGAGGCCGGAGCTCATGACCGACCAGTTCGCTCCGGCGTTGGAGGACTTGTAGACTCCGACCGCCGTCGCCGCGTAGAGCGTCGCGGGCGCCGACGGATCGATCGCCACGGTCCAGACGTTCGGAGTGGGCAGTCCCGAGGAGGAGGCGTTCCATGTCGCCGCGCCGTCCGTCGTCTTGAAAACGCCCAACGCGGTGCCGGCATAAACCGTCGCGGTCGCGGTGGGATCGATCGCCAGGCCCTCGACGATCCTGTTCAAGAGTCCGTTGTTCATGGTGATCCATGTGGCGCCGCCGTCGGTCGTCTTGGTCACGCCGAATCCGAAGCTTCCGGCGTAGACCGTTGCCGGCTGCGAGGGATCGACCGCGATCGAGGTGATGGCGCCGCTCGAAAGCAGCCGCTGCCACGTCCCGCCGCCGTCGGCCGTGCGGACGATGCCGGGTTGAAGCCCCGCATAGACCGTGCCCGACGCCGGAGACGCCGCGAGCGCGGTGGCGACGATGTTGCGGATGCCGGTCCCCGACGCCGTCCAGCTGTCCGCGGCGCCGCCGGCCGTCGATTTGAAGAGCCCGCCGGCGGAGGTCGGCACATGGCCGGCGCCGAAGTAGAGCGTGGCCGGGGAAACGGGGTCCCTGACCAGGCAGTTCGAGAAGGCGAACCTGGAAATCAGCCATATCGCGCCGCCGGTCGTCGATCCGTAGATCCCCGCGTCGGTGGCCGCCAGGACGTTTGAAGAATTCGTCGGATCGATCGAGAAGGCCACCACCGCCGAGGCCACGAGGCCCGTGTTGATGGGGTCCCAGCGGGAGCCGCCGTTGGTGGTCTTGTAGGCGCCGCCGTTGGTCGTTCCGGCGTAGATCGTGGAGGGAGCCGCCCGGTCGATGGCAAGGGACAGGACGTGGAGGTTCGTGAGCCCGCCGTTGACCGCCGTCCACGACGCGCCGCCGTTGGAGGACTTGTAGACGCCGCTCTGGATCGTTCCGACGTAGAGCGTCGAGGAGGAAGACGGGTCGATCGCGAGAGCGCTCGGGTTGGTGCCGGCGAGCCCCGCGTTGATCGACGTCCAGCTCGTTCCCGCGTCCGAAGACTTGAAGACGCCGGCGTCCGTGCTGACGGCGTAGACCGTCGAGGAGCTGGCCGGATCGCAGACCACGAACCCGAAGACCGTGCGCGGCAGTCCCGCGACAGGCGCCCACCGGCCGCCTCCATCGGAGCTGACGAAGAGCCCGGAAGACGTTCCCGCGAAGACGATCGAAGAAATGGCGGGATCGACCGCCAGGGTAAACACCGTGAAGTCCGTCAGGCCGGACGCGGAAGTGACCCACGTCGCGGCCCCGTCCGTCGACTTGTAGACCCCGCCGCCGTCGGTCCCGGCGTAGATCGTCGCGGTGGCCGTCGGGTCGATGGCGAGAGACAGGATCGCCCCGATTCCATCCGGGCCGACCGAGGCCCAGGTTCCTGTCCCGGCCTGAGCCGAGAGCGCCGCCGCGGATCCGACAAGGCCGAACAGGACGCCGAAGAAACGCGAGGAGAGCAGTCGAATCATCGAGTTACTTTCTCACCAATCTCCCTCCCCGCATTACTCCGCGACCGGAACTCAGCGAGGAGGTGAGCAATCGGCGTGCCGCGCATCCGCCGGCGATCCCCGGCCTCATCCCGACCGCCCCGGCAACGTCCGCGCTACTGATGCTTGAGACTCCCGGCGTCTCCGTGAGGTGACACCGCGTCACCCGCCGGCATCGCACCGGCTGACGAGGCTTGACGAAATCCCTTGCAGCCGAAGCGGCCTCCCGCGGCAACTGAATTGCTTTAATCAGGCGGGCCCTCCCCGGTCGCGAAACAATCCTCTGGTAAAGGAGGAAGCCGATGCGACACCGACTCGGAGCTTCCCTCCGCCGGACCCTCACGGTCCGTGTTCCTCCTCTGGGCGCGTTGGCTCTGGTCGCTCTCCTCGCGCCATTCCCCGCGCCGGCGCAGACCGTGCGCGAGAGGGTCTCCGTCGAAGCCGTCACGGTGACCGCGACCGCCCGGGACGGTGCCGGACGCCCGGTCCCGACCGGCCTCGTATCCTGCGTCCTCTCCCTTCCACGCCCATGAGGCGCGCGGGCCCGAGCCTTCGCGCCGCGGCCATGTTCGCCGTCGTCGCGGCCACCGCGGCCGCGCAGACCCAGCCGCCTCCCGGCTTCACGGAGAAGGTCGAGGTCAACGTGCGGACGATCCTCGCCGTCGTGACCGACGCGAAGGGGAAGCCGATCGAGAGGCCGCTCTCCGTCGAAGAGATCGAGGTGCTGGAGGACGGAATTCCGGCGAAGGTGCTCGGCGTGGACGTGGTCCGGCCGGTAAAGACGACGGGCTCCGAGACCGGCAAGGAAGTCCCGAAGACGGAGGTTTCTCCCGCGGTGCCGCCGCCGGAGGTCCTCGCGCGGATGCCGCAGATCCTGTATCTGGACGCGAGCCTGCTCCAGAAACAGTCCGTCAAGAGAGTCTGCGAGATGACGGCGAAAAACCTGGACGCCCTTCTCGCGCGCGGGCCGCTCGAGATCGTCCTCGCCGACCCGGAGCCGAAGACCGTCCTGCCGGGCACGGCGGATCCCGCGCCGGCCCGCGCGGCGCTCGCCTCGCTCGCGAAGACGGGCCAGGGGCGCGATCGCCTGCTGGACGTGCGCGCGGACTTCCTCCCGGGCGCCAGTCCGATCCAGAGCAAGGGTAAGGACCTCAATGATCTCGAGAAGCGCATGCACGCGCGCGCGGCGATGCAGGAGGAGGTCCACCTCGTCCGGCAATCTCTCGAGCGGCTCGGCAAGTGGGCGAGTTCCCGGGCGGATCGGCGTCCGGGGGTCCTCTATCTCGCGAGCGATGGATTCGACCTCGTCCTCTCCGACTTCTACCGCAACTACCTGGAAGGCCCCGAGGGAGAGCAGCTGCGGATGGAGTTCGTGCCGCAGATCCCCGAGATGGTCGCGCAGACCGAGAGCGCGCTGGCCAATCAAGCGCTCATGACGGTCCCGCTCGCCATCGGCGGCGCCGAAGCCTTCCAGGCGAACAGCCCGGCCACCGTCGGGAAACGGGAGTTCAGCGACTTCCGCAATCCCGTGAGCGACGCGCCGACGTTCCTCTTCGTGCGCCCGCTGGCCCCTTTGCGCGAGATCGCCGATGCGACCGGGGGCGAGGTCGTCACGACCCAGCAGAATTTCGTCCTGGCGCTCGATCGGCTTTCCGCCGCCGTCGCGGTCACTTATCGAATGAACCGCCCGCCCGACGGCCGCGTCCACAAGCTGGAGGTGAGGACGACCCGGCGCGGAGTGACGCTCCGCGCGGCGCAATCGGTCCTCGACGCGCCGGAGCTCGCGGCATCCGCGCAATCGGCGGTCCAGGCGCTCGAGAGCGTTCCCGCCCGGGGCACGCTCCCGGTGGACGTCTTCGTCGACCTGCTGGAGGTCAAGCCCGACAAGCGGCGGGTCGGCGATGTGCAGGTCTCCGTGGACCTGGGCACGATCGTCGAGTCGCTCGAGAAGGTCGGGCCGGGCCGGATGCGCGTGACGCTCGCCGTCCGCGCCCCGGGCATGCAGCCCTTCGTCCACCACGAGGAGGTTGACCTCTCGCGGACGGGCGCGGGGACCGAGTGGACCTATGTGTTTCCCCTGGAATGGCCGCCAGAGGCGACGCGTGTCGCCCTCACCGTCGAAGAGTTGAAGACCGGCACGCGCGGCAGCGCCGCCGCCGATCTGCCGAAGCCGGAGTGAGAACGTGGACATCCTGACCTATCCCGTCGGACTCCTGGTCGGGCTCTTCCCGGTCATCGTGGACCTGGGCGGGCGTCCCGAACCCGCCGAGCTGCTCCTCGACGGCCGGCCCGCCTGCACGATCTCGGCGCGCGCTCCCGCGTGCACGGTGGACCTTGGGCCCGATCCCGTCATCCACTCGCTCGATCTCGTCCGAAAGGACAAGGCGGGAAACGTGACGGAGCGCGTGCGGCGCTGGGTGAACAAGCCCGGTGTCGAGGCGGAGGTGCGCGCGTCGGGGCATTGCGAGAAAAAGACGCACAACTGCGACTTCACCGTGACCTGGGCGCACCCGGCCAAGCTCGACCCGGCTTCGTTGACCGTCGCTCTCGACGGCGTGACCGTCGCCCGCTCCGTCGTGTCGAAACTCAATGTCCCATTTCCTCGCGGCTCGACGCCCCAGGTCGTCACGGCGGACGCCACGTTCCCCGACGGACGGCGCGCCACGTTCACGCAACTCCTGCAAGGCTCGTATCCGGAGAAGGCGGAGGCCTCCCTGCAGGCCATTCCGATCGTGGTCGCAGCCGGGAGTCCGCGACGAGGACCTCGTAGCCTCGCTGCGGGAGGCCGGCTGGCCCGTGCGCGCGGTCGAGCAGGGAGACTTCGAGCTGGTCTTCGTCGTCGAGCCGGGAGCGTTCGGGTCCTCCACGAACGTCGGGAGCGCGGCGCTCAAGAAGTGGCACCCGGGCACGCCGCTGGGGGACGCCGAACAGATCCGGGTCATCGTCGCCAACGGCTCGCTCACGGCCTTCGAAGTTCTCCACGCGGAGAGTTCGACGTCGTCTCCGTCGCGAAAGAAAGACGGCCAGGAATCCTGGCTGCGGCAGCTCTTCCTCGCCCCGCTGAGCGCGCCCGCTCTCCAACGGCTGAGAACCTCGGACGCTGTGGCCGTCGCCGGATACGACCTCGGCGGATCGTCCCGACGGCGCGCAGTCATCCTCATCGCCGGCTCCGAACGAGCGGACGAGGGCACGTTCTCCACCGAACAGGCGCGGACCTACCTGAGCCAGACCCTCGTTCCGCTCTTCGTGTGGCGCGCGACCGTCGGGAGCGCCCCGGACTGGCCCGAGGGATCGCCGCTGCAGATTCTCGGCCAGAACCTGATGGAACTGCGCCGGGACCTGGACCATCAGCGCATCGTGTGGCTCGAGGGGCACGTGGATCCGCGGCAGTTCAATCCAAAGCTGCCGCCGGGCATCACGATCGCGGGCAGGGGCGAGACGGCCCTCAAGCGGGAGCCCCCCCCGTCCCCGGGAAGAGGCGCGGAGGAGCGCGCCGTCTTCGCCGTGGCCGTCGATCCCGGTTCGCCGCAGACTGTCTATGCGGGGACCCGGAATGGCATGCAGGTCTCCCACGATGGAGGAGATCACTGGAGCCCGCTGCGAACCGGCGCGGTGCCCGACGAGGTCTACGCGATCGCTTTCCACCCCGGCGGGCGCGAGATCCTCTTCGGATCGAGCGGAGCCATCGGTCACAGCATCGCCGGCGGCGAGAGCTGGGCGCTCGCCCCCACGCTCGCCGTCTTCTCCATCCTGTTTCAACCGAAGGACCCGAAGATCGCGCTCGCCGCGACGCGCGGCGGCATGTTCCGAACGACCGACGGCGGCACGCGGTGGCTCCCGTCGGAAGCGGGGATGGAGAAGACGTTCGCCCTTTCACTCGCCTCAGACCCGCAGGATCCGAGCGTCTTCTACGCGGCGACCGCGGGGAGCGGCGTGTTCAAGTCCACCAACGGGGGCCAGTCCTGGAAGCTTTCGGGGCCCGAGCTCGACCGGACCGTCGTCCGCTGCGTCGCGACCGGCGGCAGCGGAGAGTCGGTGTACGCGGGAACGGACGGCGGCGTCTTCGTCAGCGCGGATCGCGGAAAGACCTGGCACCGGCGAGGCGCGGGCCTCCCCCGCGCCGTCGTCTACGCGCTCGCCATTGACCCGGCCGACCCGTCGCGGATCTTCGCCGGAACCGCCGCCGGGCTCTTCGAGACCCGCGACGCCGCGAAGAGCTGGACCCGGCTCAACGGATCGCAACCCGACATCCAGGTCACGTCCCTCGCCCTCGACGCGCCGGGCGGAAGGCTCTACGCCGGCACGCTCGACCGCGGCGTCCTGGTCCTCGCGGCGCCCTCACATCCGTCGGACGCGCCTCGGAACAGATAATAAGACCCTGCATGACGGCTCTGATCCTCGCGCTGGCGCTCGCGTTATCGCAGGAGAAGCCCGGCACCGCGGAAAGGCCGAACGTCCAGGAGCGGGTCACGGTGGACCGGGTGATCATCACGGGACGCGTGATCGACCGGTTCGCGAATCAGATCTCCGGGCTCACGGCCGGCGATTTCCGGCTCCGGGTGGACGGGCGGGAGACGCCGATCGAGTCGGTGGATTGGATTGCCGGAGGACGGCTGCCCGAAGAGAAGCCGGTCTCGCCGGGAGGCGCTTTCCGGGCCGAGGTGGAACCGCCTCCGCCTCTCCCGCCGCGCCTGACCGTCCTGCTCTTTCAGTGGGAGATCGCCGGACAGAAGGATGTCGGCTTCGTCCGGATGATGCGGCAGGCGAAGCGGTACCTCGACTCCCTCGGCCCGGACGAGAGGATCGCCGTGCTCGGCTACGGCTCAGGCCTGCGGCTGCTCCAGGATTTCACGACCAACCACGGCGCCGTCGTAGAGGCAATCCGGAACATTCGAAGCCCGGCCTGGAAGGGGCGCGCGGAAGGAGCGGGCGGCCCGACGCTCTCCGCCGCGATCAACGGATGCGGGCGGACCGATTCGATCGAGAGAGCGCTCCTTTGCATCGGGACGTCGCTCGAGGAGCTGCCCGGCCCCAAGACGATGCTCTTCTTCGGCTGGACGGCGGCGACGACGAAGGAGACCTGGCGCGACGAGTACCCCGCGATCCTCGAAGCGATCGGGAAAGCGGAAGTCTCCGTGTCCGTCCTGGACATCAGCGACGGGCGGCGCGTCACCACGAAGCCCGTGCTCCCGGGAAGCTTGCAGGATCTCGCCTCCGACTCGGGCGGCCTCTACAACGAGACGTACGACTTCCCCGACCTCGCGAGGCGGAGAGTCGAGCGGTCCGTCGAGGGCTACTACGAAGTCGTCTTTCGAGACCCGGCGAGCCGGCGCGGGATGCACGAGGTCGAGATCGAGCTCGTCGGCCGCGCCGGAACTCCCCTCTTCCACCACTGGTACAGCAACTGAGCCGCCAGGCTATTTCAGGTACCTGGCGAGCCAGGCGAGGAACTCGCCGTACCAGTGCTTCGAGTTCTGGCCCTTCAGGATCCAGTGGTGCTCGTCGGGGTAGTAGACGAGGCGGGCGGGGACGCCCTTCGCGGTCAGGACTCCGTAGATCTCGAGCCCCTGCGTCACGGGCACGCGGATGTCGCGCTCGCCGTGCAGGACGAGCATCGGCGTCTTGAAGTTCGCCGCGTAGCGGTTCGGGCTCCACTTCTCGACGTTCTCGAGGTTCGTCCAGGGATAGCCGCCGTAGGAGTGGTGGCGGCCGTACGTCGCGTCGGAGGCGGACTGGCCGAGCAGGTCGTACACGCCGGCGTGCGAGATCAAGGCCTTGAAGCGGTCCGTGTGCCCCTCGATCCAGTCCACGAGGAAGCCGCCGTAGGAGCCGCCCGCGGCGGCCATCCGGGTTTCGTCCACGTAGCCCTTCGCGATCAGGAAGTCGGTCCCCTTCATGACGTCGGTGAAGGGCTTGTCCGGATGCGCGCCGAGGATCGATTCGATCCACGCGTGGCCGAAGCTCGAGGAGCCGTGGAAGTTGACCATCGCGACGATGTAGCCGGGCGCGGCGAAGACGTGCGGGTTCCAGCGGTAGCCGAAGGTGTCGCCGAAGGTGCCGACGGGTCCGCCGTGGATCAACTGGAGGAGCGGATACTTCTTCTTCGCGTCGAAGCCGGGCGGGAAGACGACGAACATCTGGACCGCCTCGCCGCCGGCGCCCGCGAATGTCATTTCTTCGACGGACCCGAGGTCGAGCTTCGCCATCGCGGCGTCGTTGAAAGAAGTCAGGTAACGAAATCCTTTGCCGTCCAGTCCGGCGACAGCGATCTCGGCCGGGCGGGAGAGCGAGCTCGTCGCGAAGACCACGTGGCCGTCGCGCGTCGCGCGCGCGCCCGCGACTGATCCGCCGCGGTAGATCTCCCGGGGCGCGCCGCCGCGCGTGGCAGACGGCGAAGAGGTTCCCCCGCCCGCGCACTTCGGACTGGAAGACGAGAGTCGAGCCGTCCGCCGTCCAGCTCCAGCCCCCGGCCGAGTTGTCGAAGTCTTCCGTCAGGACGCGCGTCTTGCCGGACGCGAGGTCGAGCACGGCCAGGCGCGTCTGGTCCGGCCAGCCGTCGGCCTTCTTCTCGAGCCCGTAGGCGAGACTCTTCCCGTCGGGCGAAAAAACCGGGTTCTTGTCCTCGGCGGGATTGCCGGCGGTCAGGTTCTTCGGCTCTCCGCCGGAGACCGGCACGAGGAAGATGTCCGTGTTCCATTCGTGGTACGGCTCGGGAGTGCTGTTGGCCTCGAAGGCAATCGAACCGCCGTCGGGCGAGATGTCGAAGGAGCCCGCGCCGTCCTCCAGGCCGAAGATCCGCTTCGAGCCCGGCAGCAGGTCGGTCACCTTCTTCGTCGCGACGTCCACGACGAAGATGCGCGGGTACTCGCCGTCGGTCAGCCAGTGGTCCCAGAAACGGTAGAGGCGGTTCTCGGTCGCGCGCGCCTTGACCTTGCTCTTCTCCCGCGCCTCGAGCGCCTTCTTCGTCGCCTCGGGAGTCTCCGATCCGGCGATCACCGAGGAGACGAACGCGATGCGCGAGCCGTCGGGAAACCACTTCGGGTTGGAGACGGAGAGCGGCATCTCGGTCAGCCGCTCCGGCTCCCCGCCGTCCACCGGGATGACGTAGAGCTGCGAGGCCTTGTCGTCGTCGCGCTTGGAGACGAAGGCGATGCGCTTCCCGTCCGGGCTCCAGGCGGGCGAACCGTCGGACGCCTTGTTGGTCGTCAAGTGGCGGGCCGGCCCGCCGGCCACCGGCGATATCCAGATGTCGGCGTTGCCGCGGTCCGCCTCCATGTCGTAGACGTTGACCGTGTAGGCGGCGGTCTTCCCGTCCGGCGAGACGGCCGGGCTGCCCACGCGCTGGAGCGTCCAGAGCTCCTCCGCGGTCAGCGGCTTCTTCTCCACCGCCGCGGCGGGCATCGCAAGCACGAATACCAGGAGTCCCGGAACGAACCGGCGCATAGAATCCTCCTCGATCGTCAGTGGATTTGGCGTTCCTAGCGAATCTCAACCGGCACGCGATGTCAAACGTCGAGAGAAACAGGTCGAAAAGAGGGGTCTGGAAGAAGCTCGCGACCGAATCCGCCAACCCGAGATCCGCGAGGCTCGACCGGCTGGGAATCGCGCGCGTGGTCGCGCTCATGCAGGCGGAGGACCGGCGGATGCTCGCGGCGGTGCGCGGAGCGCGGCGCGAGATCGTGCGGGCGGCCGAGGCGTTCGCTGCGACCTTCCGGTCCGGAGGGACGTGCTTCCTCTTCGGGGCCGGGACGAGCGGGCGGCTCGCGGTCATCGAGGCAGCGGAGTTGCCGCCGACGTTCGGGACCGACCCGAAGCGGGTGCAGGCCATCATCGCCGGCGGACGCGGCGCGGTCTTTCGCGCGCGGGAGGGAGCGGAAGACGACTATGAGGACGGCGTCAGGCGTGCCGGCCGCGTCCGGCGCGGAGATCTCGTCTTCGGCGTTTCCGCAAGCTCGGTGACGAGATTCGTCCGGGGCGCGCTCGACCGCGCGAGGGAACGCGGCGCTCGCACCGTCCTCGTGACGGCGAGCGGCTCTCCCGGCATCGAAGAGGTCGCGGAGATCCTCGTGCGGCTGGACACGGGTCCCGAAATCGTGGCGGGCTCGACGCGGTTGAAAGCCGGCACGGCGACGAAGCTCGCCCTGAACCAGATCACTACCGCGGCATTCGCGTCCTCGGGAAAGGTCTTCGGCCCGTGGATGGTGGACCTGCGGGCCGGCTCGGCGAAGCTGAAGGACCGCGCGCTGCGGATCGTCGCGGCCGCCACGGCGTCATCTCCTCGGAAAGCGCGCGGGCTTCTCTCCCGAGCGCAAGGCGAGGTCAAGACCGCGATCGTGATGGGCCGCGCGGGCCTCTCCGCCGCCGTCGCCCGCCGACGACTCGAAAGGGCGAAGGGCGACTTGCGGACGGCGCTCAACCAAAACGGCTGAAGAGCTATCAGTGGCGCCCTCACCCCAACCCTCTCCCGGGGGGAGAGGGGGAAGACTACGACCCCAGGCGGAGGCGGAGGCCGCCGCGGACGAAGCGGGGCGGGCCGGTGTTGGTCACGGGGGTGCGGGCGATGTTGTAGGTGCGGTCCAGGAGGTTCTCGCAGGCCACGAAGACTTCCAGCGCCGGCGTGACGGCCACGCTCGCGAGAGCGTCGTAGACGATGAACTCTCCGAGAGGCAGCTTGTTCTCGTCGTCCTCGAACTGGTTCGTCGCGGCGCGCGCGGAGAGGGAAAGGAGGAGCGCCGGCAGGGGACGCAGCCGGACCTGGAAGGAGCCCTGGTGCTCGGGCACCTGCGGCACTCGCAGTCCTTCGAGGGCCCGGTTGGCCGGGAAGCTCCGGACGGTCGAATCGGCGTAGAGATAGCCGAGCGCGAGCGCGACGGTCTCGGAGAGACGCGCTTCCCCCTCGACCTCGACGCCGCGGGAGCGGGTCCGGCCGAGGTTCTGGCGCTGGCGCGTGATGAGCGCGGGCGTCGTCGCCAGGGTGACGTTCGCGATCGTGTTGGAGACCTCCATCCAGAAGAAGTTCGCCCGCGCGGCGATCGCGCCGCCGGGAGGCGTCAGGATCGCGCCCGCCTCGCCGCCGGAGAGCCGCTCGGCCTCGAGGTTCTCGTTGGAGAGAGTGAGCGTGTTGCCGAGGCGGAAGGAGCGGTAGAGCTCGTTCAAGGTCGGCGCGCGGAACGAGCGGTAGCCGGAGGCGGTCAGCGCGAGGCTGCGGCCGGCCCGGTAGAGCACCGCGAGGCGCGGCGAGAAAGCCGTCTCCGAGCGGTCGGGCAGATGGTTGATCGTGAGCTGCGCCTCCGACGGCCCCGTGTCCCGCTCGGCGTCCAGGTTCTTCCAGGAATCCCATCGCGCTCCCGCCGTCACGCTCCAGCGGGCGCCGGGCGTCCAGATGTCTTCCGCGAAGAGCGCGCCCGTCTGCTGCGTCCCGCCCGACCGCGCGAAGGAGGATCCCCCGCCGGCGAAGATGTTCTCGTCGCTCTTGCCTTTGACTTCGCGAGCGTCCAGTCCGGCGACGAGGCGGTGGGAGGCCGCCCCGCCCGTCCATTGCGCGGAGACTCCCCAGGCATCCGAGGGAACTGTCTGTAATCGTGCGAGTGTCTCCGTCTTGCGATCGGCCGAGATGGAGGAGAAGGACTGATGGTAGGTCTCGCGCATGTCGAACGCGCGGAGCGACACGGAGCCCGAGGAGAGCGGCCAGTCCACGCCGGCCGCGAGCTGCCGGATGTCGGTGTCGTTCTTCTGGAGCGGCGTCCCGTTGTCGCGCGACTCGGTGTAGTACGAGCCTCGGAGAAAGACCTGGCCCTTTCCCGCCTCCCCCCGGCCGAGGGTCACGTCGACCCCGTCGTGGCGGGAGTTGACCGGGGTGTCCACCGCCCCTCGCTCGTTCTCGGGCACCGCGATGTAGCCGTCCGTGCGAAACGACTCGGCCGCGACCTGCGCGCCCCAGGGGCCCTCTCTCCCCGAGAGAGACGCGGACGCCTCCGGCGTCCCCTGCGTGCCGTAGGAAGTGTCGAGAGCCAGCGAGTTGCCGGCGGGCTCGCGCCGCAGGAGCGCGATCGCGCCCGCGAGCGCGGCGCCGCCGTAGAGCGACGAGGCGCCTCCGCTCACGACCTCGACCCGGTCGAGGTCCGCGCGCGGCACGCGCCCCCACGCGACCCACCCTCCGAAGGGGTCGTTCAGCGGGATGCCGTCGTCGTAGACCGCGGCGCGCGAAGCTCCGCTGCCGCCGACGCCTCTCAGGGAGACTCCCTGGGACGTGGGATTGGCCGTGCGGCTGCCCGACCGGCGGAAGAGCGTGAAGCCGGGCACCTGCCGCAGGACCTCGTCCACGGGAGAGGCGGGCGCGGCCGCGAGGTCCTCCGAAGAAATGTTCACGACGCTCGCCGGGGTGTCGCGGACGCGCGCCGGCGAACGGTTCGCGGTGACGGTCATGGCTTCGGAAAACACCGCGCGGGAGAGAGGGACGTCGAGGAAGATGTCTTCGTTGACCGCGGCGATCTTCCGCTCGAACCGCGCGAACCCGTCGGCTTCCACCGTCAGGACGCACTCGCCCGCCTGGCCGATGGGAATCTCGAATCGCCCGGCGGCATCCGTCATCGCCGTCCGGACGTCTCCCGGCGCCGCCAGGGAGACTCGCGCGCCGGCAACCGCCGCGCGGGAGGAATCCCGCACGACTCCCCGCAGCCGCGCCGGCTCTCCGCGGCTGGCTGCCGCCGCCAGGAAGAGAGCGAGGGCCGCCAGCGCCGTCTTCAATTCGTGCCGCCGCGGGGATTATCGCCTCTCGCCCGTGCCGGGCCGCCGCGCAAGTACACTACGAGGGCCTTGATGCAAAGGGTTGGCCTGAAACCGGCGCTCGTTCTCCTTTTCGCCGGGCTCGCCGCGGGCGCCTGCCGGGAGCGCGCGCCGCTGGCGTTCGTGTCGAACGAGCGGGACGGCACCGTCAGCGTCATCGACACCGCGCGCGAGCGCGTCGTGGCGACGATCCCCGTCGGGGAGAGGCCGCGCGGGATCGAGACGAGCCCGGACGGCAAGACGATCTACGTCGCCGTGAGCAGCCGATCCGACCTCGCGAAGAACGCGATCGTGGTGATCGACGCGCGCAAGAGAGCGGTCGTTCGACGCCTGCCGTCCGGCCCCGATCCCGAGCGCATCGCCGTCGCGCCCGACGGGAAGACGATCTGGATCTCGAATGAAGACACGGCGGAGGCCTCCGTCCTGGACCTCGCGAGCGGCCTCCTCCAGGCCACGCTCCACGTCGGCGTCGAGCCGGAGGGCGTGGCGGTCAGCCCCGACGGAAAGTTCGCTTACATCACCGCGGAAGTGGACAGCAAGGTCTCGGTCATCGACACGGCGCGGCGCGCCGTCGTGGCGGAGTTCCCCGTGGATGCCCGTCCCCGCGCCGCGGTGTTCTCGCCGGACGGGTCGCTGGCTTACTTCACCGCCGAGATCGGCGGCACCTTCTCCGTCATCGACACGGGCCGGCTGACGGTGCTCCGCAGGGTGGACCTGCGCGCAATCGGAAAACCGGTCGGCATCGCTCTTTCCCGCGACGGCGACCGCGCCTACGTCGCGATGAGCCATGGCCACGCCGTGGCCGTGATCGATCCGGCCGCCGGCCGTCTCCTCGCGACGATCGCCGTCCGCGGGCGCCCGTGGGGCCTCGCCCTGACGCCGGACGGCCGGAAGCTCTACACCGCCAACGGCACGACCGACGACGTCTCCGTGGTCGACACGCGCGGCAACCGCGCGATCGCCACGATCCCGGCCGGGAAGGGCCCCTGGGGCGTCGCGGTGTCGAGGTAGGGGAACAGCGTCAGAGATGCTCGGCGGCCCGGCGGTCGAGGATCACCGTGAGCCCCGGGTGGAGTGAGAGGAAGGAAGCGGGACAGCGCGGGGTCACGGGACCGCGAAGAGCCGCCGCGACGGCCTTCGCTTTCTCCGGGCCCGTCGCGACGAGGAGAACCCGGCGCGCGGACAGGATCGTCTCGATCCCCATCGTCAACGCCTGGCGGGGAACCGGCTTTATCCCGTCGGCGGCAAGGCCCCGGCGCGTCGAGGCGGTGAGCCTCACGAGCGCCGTGCGCGGCGCGAGCGACCTGCCCGGCTCCAGGTACGCCACGTGGCCGTTGACGCCGATGCCGACGAGAGCGACGTCCGGTCTGTCGCGGGCGAGTTCGCGCTCGTAGCGCCGGCACTCGGCCTCGAGATCCGCCGCGTCGCCGCGGAGAAAGTGAATCCTCCCCGCCGGGAGCGCGACCCGGGAGAAGAGGTGCCGCTCCATGAAGGCCCGGAAGCTGGAACGGTCTTCCGGAGGGAGGAGCAGCTCGTCCAGGTTGAACGTCTCGGCCCGGCGGAAAGGGGCGCGGCCCGTGCGATGGAGGCGCGCGAGCTCCGCGTAGACGCCGACCATCGTCTTTCCGGATGCCAGGACGAGCCGGGGACGGCCCTTTCCGCGGAGGGCGCCGGCGATTTCCTCCGCCGCGCGCCTGGCGGCGGCGCGCGGGATCGGGAGGACCTCGAGCCTCAAGCCGTGAGCTCGCGGAAGGTGATGAGCTCGATCCCGTCCGCGGCAAGCATTTCGCGGATCGTCGGATCGCAGAGCGCGGCGAGCTCCCGCTCCCGTTCGTGCGCGTAGGAGCTCCCCTCCACCAGGGCCTCGTCGGGATGGCCCGGATGGCACATCAACTCGCTGACCCCCTCGCGCAGATGCGCGAGGACGAACTTCAGGTTCTCCACGGTCGCGCCCGATCCGTAGAAGGACTCGATGAAGTGGTCGGGGAGATGGAGTCCCGCCTCGTGCAATTGCCCGCGCGCCCGCGCGTTCGCGGCGCGGACGGGGAGCCCGCGCTTCAGGGCCACCTCCGCGAAGACCGGCTGAACGGAAACGTGCAGCGCCGCGTGGTGGTGGGAGTCCAGGTGCGACGGGGGCCCCTTCGCGGCCTGCTCGAAGAGAGCGATCTGGGCCTCGAGCTCGCGCCGGACCTCCGCCGCGGGAATCCGGTCGGGAAGATCCTCGACGGAGCGGACGAAACGCCCGCCGAGCGTCAGATGAGGGACGGAGCCGGGAGGGCTCGCGCACGGTCCGCCGCCGGTCACAGCGAAATGGAGGCCGAGCGACAGGTCGGGAGCGACGGCGCGGGCAAGCCGGATCCCTTCCTGCGCCGCCGGCTCGAGGATCATGACCGTCGCGGAGGTGACGATCCCCTTGACGTACGCTTCGAGCGTCCCCTCGTTGACGCCGGGAGTCCTGCCGTAATCGTCCGCGTTGACGATCAGCCGTTTCATGTGCGAGTCAACAGTCTACAGTCAACGGTCAACAGTTTAGGCACTCGGGGGTGCTCGTTCTCGACTGTCGACTGTCGACTATCGACTTTCGTCCAATTCCTCGAGGGCCAGCTTCACGGCTCCCATGGCGGGCTCTTCCGCGAGCAGGGTCACGCGCGCGTTGGAGGTCGAGAGCTTGCCCCGCACGGATTCCCGCAGGGCCGGCAGGAAGGCGAACGTGCCTCCCGACAGCACGACGTCGTAGGGACCGGCCTCGAGGTCGAGCCGTCCGACCACGCTCCGCGCGGCCAGGACGAGCTCTTCCGACGCCGCCGCGAGGATCTGCGCGGCGACCGCGTCCCCGCGCGTGGCGGCCTCCTCGACGCGCACGGCGAACATCGCCACCTGGTGCCTCGGGTAGTCCCGATCGTAGAGCGCGCGGACGATCTCGTCGGGCCGCTCGATCCCGAAGTGCTCGAAGAGGGGCTTCTCGAGCCGCGTCGCGGGACCGCGCCCGTCGGCCCCGCGCAACACGTCGCGGATCGCGCGCTCCCCGATCCAGAAGCCGGAGCCTTCGTCCCCCAGGTGCCAGCCCCAGCCGCCGGCCCGCGCGACATCGCCGCGGGAGTTGCGCCCCCACGCGATCGAGCCGGTGCCGCAGATGAGCGCCAGCCCCACGCGCAGGGTCGAGCCCGCCACGAACGCGACGCGCGCGTCGTTGGCCAGGACGACGCGCTTCCTGAAACCGATCCGGCGCAGGATCTCGCGCAGAACGGCGTGGTCCTCGGGGCGGTCCGCGCCCGCGATGCCGAGAGCCAGGGCGTCCACTCGCACGCCGGCCTCCCCTTCCGCCTGATCGATGACGGAGTGAAGGACCTTCTCGACCTCCAGCTCCCCGTGCGTGCGCAGGTTGGCCCCCCCGCCGCGGGCTCCCGCGATCACGCGGCCCGTCTCGTCGGCCAGGACCGCCCGGGTCTTCGTGCCGCCAGCGTCGATCCCGAGGACGTGTCTCATCTTCGCGAGGGTCTTCTCTATCATTACTCGAGACTCGGGACTCGGGACTCGGAACAAGGCTCGGGCTCTTCTCGGGCGATAATCCGAGCTCCAATGAGTCCATGGCTTCGTACGGGCCGAAAGTCATGATCCGGGGCGTTCGCGGCGCGACGACCGTCGCCGGCAACGACGCGATCGCGATCGCCGAACGCACGCGGGAGCTGCTCCGTCTCCTCGTGGACGCCAACGGGCTTCGACCGGAGGACATTGCCAGCGCGCTCTTCACCGTCACCGACGACCTGAACGCCCAGTTCCCCACGGTGGCGGCCCGGGCTCTCCCGGAATGGAAAGAGGTCGCCCTGCTCTGCGCCCGCGAGATCCCCGTGCCGGCGTCGCTCGGACACTGCATCCGCGTCCTGATCCACTGGAACACCGACCTTCCGCAGGCGAAGGTCCGCCACGTCTTCCTGCGCGGCGCCCGCCGGCTGCGCCCGGAATGGGCGGTCCGCGTGCCCGGCGACGACGATGAAGAGTCGGTCCGACTCCAGCGGGACCCGCCGCCGTGACGCGCGCCGCCGTCGTGGGTCTCGGGCTCATCGGAGGATCGGCCGCGCTGGCCCTCGAGGCGCGCGGCTACGACCGCGACGCCGGAGCGCGAGCGCGGGCGCGGGAGCGCGGCATCGACGCGGTCGATTCTCTCGTCGAAGCCGTCCGGGGGAGCAACGTCGTTCTGCTTGCCGTTGCGACGGGCGAGACCCCCGCGCTCCTGAGCGAGGCGGTGGCCGCGGCGCCGCAAGCCCTCGTCACCGACACGGCCTCGCTCAAGCTTCCCATCGCCGCGGCCGCCGCCCTCCTGCCCGCCGCGGCGCGCTTCGTGGGGGGCCATCCGATGGCGGGATCGCGGACTCCCGGCCTCGCGGGCGCGCGGGCCGATCTCTTCCGGGACCGCCCCTGGCTCATCGTGCCGACCGAGAGGAGCGACTTCCACTCGATCGCGGCGGTCCAGGACCTCGTCCGCGCGATGGGCGCGCGTCCCCTCGTGGTGGACGCGCAGCGGCACGACGCCCTGCTGACGTGGATCAGCCATCTTCCGCTCGCCGTCGCCTCGGCGCTTGGCCGCGCTGTCTCCTCGGGAGCGGGCGCGGGGCTCGACCGGATGGCCGGTCCGGGACTCCTCGACACGACCCGCGTCGCCGACACTCCGGAGCCCCTCGCCCTGGAGCTCTCCCTCGCCGACCCGGAGGCACTGCACGCTGCGATCGAGGCCGTCCGCGCCGAACTGGAGGACCTCTCCCGCCACCTGCGCGGCCGAAACATCGGAGAACTCCGATCCTATTTCGAGCAAGCGGCCCGACTCCGCCGCGATCTAGAGCCTCCCCCCTCTCCCCCCGGGAGAGGGAAGGGGTGAGGGCGCGACCGACGCGAGGGCATTGAATCGAAGACGGCGGGCAACAATTGCGCCCTCACCCTGACCCTCTCCCGGAGGGAGAGGGGAAGCGACTCCTCCTAGGAACGGGAGCGGATCCCGTGACGGGCGGCGAGGAACGCCGCGGCCGCGGCCCCGGCGAGCACCCCGATGATCGCCAGCGAGCCGATACGGATCCAGTCGGACGGGGACGCCGGCGTGAACAGCCGCGCGAGCGCGGCGCCATAGTCGAAGGCCGCGCCGGCCGCGCGCGCCGCCTTCAGAGCGGCGAGCAACGCCGAGATCGCCGCCGACAGGAGAAACCCGACTCCCGTCCAGACGAGGCTCGTGGCGGCCAGCCGCCCGCGGCTGACCGGGACCGCGAGGACACGGGCCTCCGCGTCCAGCTCGGGCTCCGGCGCCGAGAGCGGCGCGAACTTGTGCAGCAGGAAGAGGCCGGGCGCCGAGGCGAAAACGGAAAGAAGGAAGAACGGCGTCCAGCCGACCGCGTCCGCGAGGAATCCGGCCGGCGGGCCGGCGAGGGTGCGGCCGATCGCGAAGATGCTCGAGAACAACGCGTACTGCGTCGAGGAGAACTGCTTCTGCGTCAAGCGGAGCAGCAACACCCCGAATGCTCCGCTCGCCATTCCCTGCGCGGCATTCTCAACGGCCACGGCGGCGTACATGACGAGCCGGCCGCCGAGGGGCTGCGTCAACACCCCCGTCACGCCCCCGCCGCACGGCAACCCGGGCGTCATGCGATCGACGACCACGTAACCGAGAAATCCGACGGCCTGGATCGCGCCGAAGAGCCAGAGAGCGCGCGTCAGCCCGATCCTCTGCGTCGACGAGCCGCCGACGAACGTGCCGACGATCGCCGCCACCAGGCCGATCGTCGCCGTCGCGAGCCCCACGTCCTCCGGCGAGAAGCACTTCTGGATGAGGAAGGGGCGCGTCAGCGCGGTCGCGAGGTTCTCGCCGAACTTGTAGAGGAGGAGGAACGCGATGATCTGCAGCGCGCGCGAGCGGCGGAAGATGTCCACGAGCGGATCGATGGCCGCTTCGCGCAGGGTCCGCGGGGGGCGCGCCACCTCCGGAGGCGGCGCCGGCGACCAGACAACCATGCCCGCCAGAGGAACGTAGAGCAGCGCCAGCCCCGCGAACACCGCCGGCCAGCCGAACCGCTGCCCGAGCGTGATCGCGACCGCCCCCGACAGCAGCATCGCCCCGCGGTAGAGCGCCACCCGCGCGCCGACGGCGAGTCCCTGCTCCGACTTCTCGAGCACGTCGACGGCGTACCCGTCGATGACGACGTCCTGGGAGGCGGACGCGAACGCCACCAGCATCGCGAGGCCGGCGACGACGCCGACCTGCGGCGAGGTCCCGGCCGCCGCGAGCAATCCGATCCCGACGAGGAGCGCGCCCTGGCAGACCACGATCCAGGAGCGCTTGCGTCCGAGAAACCGCGGCTCGAACCGATCGAGCAGCGGCGCCCAGAGGAACTTGAAGGTCCACGGAGCCTGCGCGAGGGAGAAGAGGCCCACCGTCCGGATGTCCACGCCGCGGTACGTCAGGTACGCCGGCAGGGCGATCCAGACGAGTCCCAGCGGAAGTCCCGAGGAGAACGACTGGAGCGTGACCGCCCCGATCCGGCGGGACCCGAGAGCCGCGCGCAGGCTCTCCCAGGTGCCGGGACGCCGCCGCAGCGCTTCCGCCATCGCCGGCAGTCTGGCACACCCGCCTTGCGGCACTCATCTAGAATCCGCGCCATGCGAAATGCCGCCGCTCTCTTCGCCGGCCTGTCTCTCCTCGCGACACTCGGCTCGGCGCAGAGTGTTCCGAGCGCGCCCGCGCTGGCGCCCCTCGATTCGATTTATCCGGACCTCGAGAAGCTCTACATCGACCTGCACCGGTCGCCGGAGCTGTCGCTCCACGAGGAGAAGACGGCCGCCAAAATCGCGACGCGTCTCAAGGCGCTCGGCTACGAGGTCACGACCGGCGTCGGCGGCACCGGCGTCGTCGCGATCATGCGGAACGGGAACGGGCCGACGGTCCTCCTGCGCACGGACATGGACGCGCTGCCGGTCGAAGAGAGAACGGGACTCCCCTACGCGAGCAAGGTGACGGCCAAAGACGATTCGGGCGCGACGGTGCCGGTCATGCACGCCTGCGGGCACGACGTGCACATGACCTCCTTCGTCGGGGCCGCGACCCTCCTCGCGAGGGCGAAGGACCGGTGGCGCGGAACCCTCTTTCTCATCGGGCAGCCGGCGGAGGAGCGGGGCAGCGGCGCCCTGGCGATGTTGAAGGACGGCCTCTTCACGCGATTTCCGAAGCCGGACTTCGCGATCGCGCTGCACGACAAGTCCTCGATGCCGTCGGGAAAGATCGTCGCCACGCCGGGCTACGCCTTCGCCAACGTGGATTCCGTGGACCTGACCATCTACGGCCGGGGCGGCCACGGCGCCGCCCCGCATACGACCGTCGATCCGATCGTGATCGCGGCGCGCACGGTCCTCGCCCTCCAGACGATCGTCTCCCGCGAGGAGAACCCGCTGGATCCCGCCGTCGTGACCGTCGGCTCGATCCACGGAGGCACCAAGCACAACATCATCCCCGACGAGGTGAAGCTCCTGATCACGGTGCGTTCCTACAAGGACGAGGTGCGGAAGCGGATCCTCGCATCGATTGACCGGATCGCGAAGGCGGAGGCGGCCGCGGCGGGCGCTCCGAAGCCTCCGAAGATGGAGATCAGCGAGGGGACGCCGGCCACGTACAACGACCCTGCCCTGACGAAGAGGATTACCGGAGCGTTCGTGAAGGCCTTCGGCCAGTCCAACGTCGTCGAGGGCCAGCCCATGATGGTGAGCGAAGACTTCTCCGCGTACGGCCTGGCGGGCGTCCCCGCGCTCCAGTTCGAGATCGGGGCGGTCGAGCCGGCCAAATACGAATCCTCGGTCAAGAACGGCACGCCGCTGCCGTCGCTTCACTCCTCCGAGTTCGCTCCCGACCGGGAGCCGACGATCCGCATGGGCGTTTCCGCGCTGACCGTCGCCGCGTTGGAGTTGCTCGGAAAACCGTAGGGCGTCTAAGGTCTAATGTCTAAGGTCTAAGGTCCCGGGGCCCTGACATTAGACCTTAGACCTTAGACCCTCTCTTCCTGTAACTTAGCCCGGCATGGAGGCGATCCTCGACCACCGGCTGTTCCGGATCGGCCAGACGGAGGTGACGCTGGCGAGCATCCTCGCCACCCTGGCCATCCTGGTCGTCACGGGGCTCGCGGCGCGGCTGTTTCGCAGGCTCACGGCGAAGAAGCTCTTCAAGCGCTCGCCGTTGGATCCGGGTGTCCGCTACGCCATCGGGCGCGTCGTCTCCTACCTCATCTGGGTCCTGGGCCTGACCCTCGCAATGGAGTCGCTCGGCATCAACGTGACGACGCTGACCGTCTTCGGGGGAGCGGTCGGAGTCGGCATCGGCTTCGGTCTGCAGGACATCACCAAGAACTTCATCGCGGGGTTGATCCTCTTGATCGAGCGCCCGATCAAGGTCGGGGACCGCATCGAGGTCGGAAAGGTCGTGGGAGACGTCGTGGAGATCCACGCGCGGGCGACCCTGGTGCGGACCAACGACGACATCTACCTGATCGTCCCCAACGCCGAGTTCATCACCTCGACGGTGACCAACTGGAGCTACCGCGGGCCGCGCGTGCTGCTTCCACTTCCCCATCGGCGTGGCCTACGGCAGCGACCCGCGCGCCGTGGAGCAGGCCTTGCTCGACGCCGCCGCGAGAAACGAGCACGTGCTCAAGGAGCCTCCCCCCTTCGTCCTGTTCCTCTCCTTCGGCGAGTCCTCGCTCAACTTCGAGCTCGGCTGCTGGACGTCCGCCATGCTCCACAAGCGCGGCGGGCTTCGCAGCCAGATCAACTTCGCCATCCACGAGATCCTCAGGGAGCGCGGCATCACGCTCCCCTTCCCGCAGCGCGACATCCACATCCGCTCGGCGGAAGGGCTCGAGGGCCTCCGCGGGACGCGTCCGGCCGGCGAGTGACGAGGCCGGCCCTCTTTTCTGTTGGCACCCCGGCGGCCTTCGGGGAATAATCGACGCGAACGATGGCCAGCGCACGACCGATCCGAAGAGTGTCTCCCGCCCCGGCGCCGCGCCCCCGTCCCCGATACGAAGACGCCGCGGCCCTCTACGGGATCCCGTACTGGGGAAAGGGCTTCTTCCACGTCTCCGAGGAAGGAGACCTCGTCGTGCGCCCCACGCAGGAGGCGGCGCGCGGCGTGGCCCTGAAGCAGATCGTGGACGAGGTGGCGCTGCGGGGCATCACGACGCCGATGATCATCCGGTTCCCGCAGATCCTCGCCGCGGCCGTCGCCAACCTGAACGACGCGTTCGCGCGGGCGATCGACGAGTATGGGTACGCCAACGTCTTCCGCGGAGTCTTCCCCATCAAGGTGAACCAGAAGCGGGTCGTCGTCGAAAAGATCATCGAGGCCGGACGCCAGTACGGCTACGGCCTGGAGGCGGGATCGAAGCCGGAGCTCCTCGCCGCGATCGCCGCCGACCTCGCCCCGGAATGCCTCATCACGTGCAACGGCTACAAGGACGAGGCGTTCGTGCGCATGGCGTTGAACGGCGTGCGGATGAAGAAGAAGGTCGTCCTGATCCTGGAGAAGGTCTCGGAGCTCGACCGGATCCTCACGGTCGCGCGGAACCGCGGCGTGCGGCCTCTCATCGGGATGCGCGCGAAGCTCTACGCGCGCGGCTCGGGCAAGTGGGCCAAGTCCGGCGGCGAAGCCGCCAAGTTCGGGCTGACGACGCCCGAGATGCTCGAGGCGGTCAAGATCCTGAAGTCGCGCCGCATGCTCGACGCCATGGTCATGCTCCATTTCCACATCGGCTCGCAGATCACGGACATCGGCAAGATCAAGCTCGCGATCCGCGAGGCCGGGCGCGTGTACGCGAAGCTGCGGGCGCTGGGGGTCCCGATCCAGTACCTGAATCTCGGCGGCGGCCTGGGCGTCGACTACGACGGGTCGAAGACGGCGTTCGACTCCTCGATGAACTACTCCGTGCAGGAGTACGCCAACGACGTCGTCTACACGATCAAGACGATCTGCGACGAGGAGAACGTCCCTCCCCCCACCCTCGTGACCGAGTCCGGGCGCGCCGTGACGGCCTACCACTCGGTCCTCGTGACGAACGTGCTCGACGTGGCCGACCGCATCGTGCAGGAGCGCCGGGTGCGCGTGACCTCGAGCGACGCCCCGGTCATCCAGGAGCTCGCGGCCATCCTCGCGTCCACCAACGCGAAGAACCTCCGCGAGAGCTACCACGACGCCGTCCAGTACAAGGAGGAGCTCTTCACGCTCTTCAACCTCGGCCACCTCTCGCTCGAGGACCGCTCCAAGGGGGAGATCCTCTTCTGGCACGTCTGCGAGCGCATCCACAGGGACCTGAAGACCCTGAAGGAGATCCCCGAGGAGTTCGAGGACATGGAGAAGATGCTCGCGGACACCTACGTGATGAACTTCTCCGTCTTCCAGTCGCTCCCCGACTCCTGGGCCATCGACCAGCTCTTCCCGATCCTCCCCATCCACCGCCTGAACGAGCGGCCGGGCGAGGTCGCCACCCTCGCCGACATCACGTGCGACTCCGACGGGAAGATCGACAAGTTCATCGACCTGCGCGACATCAAGGAGACCCTGCCGCTCCACACCTTCAAGAGCGACGAGCCCTACTACGTCGCGTTCTGCCTGATGGGCGCCTACCAGGACGTGCTCGGCGACCTGCACAATCTCTTCGGCGAGGCGCACGAGGTTCTCGTCACCGTGGACGACGAGGGGAAGTCCCACATCGAGGACGTGCTGCCGGGAGAGAGCTGCGAGCGCGTCCTCGAGTACATGAACTACGACAAGACGGAGATCCTCGACTCGATCAACAAGCAGCTGCGCCGCGTCGCCAACCGCCCCGTCAAGAAGGACGAGATCCAGACGATCTACCGCGAGTTCGAGGCCGTCTTCCCCCGCTACACCTACCTCGAGCGTTAAGCCGCGGCCTCCCGGGCTCTATACTTCCTCCGTGGAGATCGACGCGCTGCCGGGAGCCGACCTGGTCGGGGCGGGACTCGCGGACCTGTCGCGCGGGGTCAGCTCTGTTGAGGCCCTCCTCGTCTCCGTCGCCGCCGCGCGGCTTCGCCGGATCGGCATCGATGTTCCCGCGGCCATTCCCGATCCCGAGGACAAGCTCTACGAGATGCTCGCCGAGTCCGATCCCGATTCCGCGCACTCCCGCTACAACGCCCTGATCCGGCGGCTCGTCAGCTTCGAACGGGCGGCGGAATGCGCCGCGCCGTAGACGAGAAACGGGTCCGCAGCTTCCTCCACGCGCTCGGCATCGCGTCAGACTCGGAAACCCGGGTCTATCTCACCGGAGGCGCGACCGCGGTCCTCTACGGCTGGCGCTCGAGCACGAAGGACGTGGACCTGAAGGTCGTTCCCGAGAACGACACGATCCTGCGGGCGATCCCGCGGCTGAAGGAGGAGCTCGAGGTCAACGTGGAGCTCGCCTCCCCCGACGATTTCATTCCGGAGCTTCCAGGGTGGCAGGAGCGCAGTCCCTTCATCGAGCGGGAAGGAGCCGTCTCCTTCCATCACTACGATCCCTACGCGCAGGCGCTGGCGAAGATCGAACGCGGGCATCCGACGGACCGGCTCGACGTGAGCGAGATGTTCGCCAGAGGTCTCATTCGGGAGTCGGAGCTGCGACGTCTCTTTCTCTTGATCGAGCCTCGCCTCTACCGCTATCCCGCGATCGACCCGAAGTCGTTTCGCCGCGCCGTCGAGGAGGTTCTCGTGAGCGCCGGAAAGGAGAAGACCCCGTGACGCGCCAGAACATCTCGTCCCGGACTCCCTGGGAGCCGATCGTCGGCTATTCGCGGGCTGTCCGCGTGGGCAACGTCGTCCATGTTTCGGGCACGACCGCGACGGGACCCGACGGCAAGATCGCCGGCGCGGGGGACGCCTACGCGCAGGCGGTGCAGGCGCTGCGGAACATCGAAGCGGCCCTGCAGCGGGCGGGGGCGGGCCTCGCCGACGTGGTCCGAACGCGCGTGTACGTGACGAACATCGCCGACTGGGAGAAAGTCGGCAAGGCGCACGGAGAGTTCTTCGGAGAGATCCGGCCGGCGTCGACGATGGTCGAAGTGCAGCCGCCTCGTCTCTCCGGATATGCTCGTCGAGATAGAGGCCGAAGCCATCGTCGAACCGTAAGACGCGGGCCCGCGGTCGTGCTCTCGGTGCCGTAGGGGCGGCCCTTGCGGCCGCCCGCCTCCCGTCGGTTCCCGCCCTGGTCGGTGCGCGGGCGGGGGCAAGCCCCGCCCCTACGGCGCGAAGGGCCCGACGGGAGCTCGCTGCCAGCTTTTTCAATAGAGCAGGTATTTCGCGCGGCGCTTGAAGAAGTCGTCCAGGTCTTTCTGCCAGGAGGCGATGATGGAGCCTGCCGTCTCGCCCTGTTCCAGCCGCCGGAACGCCTCGCCGTTGGCCAGAAGGTTGACGAAGCTCTTCCGGTTCCAGTCGGCGGGATAGAGGTCGCGCAGCGCGGTGGCGATCTCGATTCCGAGCGAGACCGGGCGCAGCACCTCGCGGTCCACGACGTCCAGGCGGATTCCGCCGCAGCGCTCCCCGGCGAAGACCGAGGAGGCCGGCGTGAAATGGAGCGGCGAGAAACGAACGCCGGCGATCGCGCGGGCGTTGAGCATCTCCGCGAGCCGCCGCCCGTCGAGCCACGGCGCTCCGACCACCTCGAACGGCGTGTCGGTCCCGCGGCCGACGGAGAGGTTCGTCGTTTCGAGCAGCCCGATTCCCGGGTAGAGCGCCGCGGCGTCGAGCGACCGCATGTTCGGGGAGGGATCGACCCATTCGAGCCCCGTCTCGTCGTACCAGAGGTCGCGGGACCAGCCGCGCATCTTCACGACGCGCACGTCGGCGCCGAGTCTCTTCTCGGCGTTGACGAAGAGGGCCATCTCCCCCGGCGTCATGCCGTACCGCACCGGGATCGCGTGGTACGCGGTGAACGAGAGCCTGTCGGAGTCGGCCAGCGGTCCCTCGACCACGGCGCCGCCGATCGGGTCCGGGCGGTCGAGGACGACGAGCGGGATCTTCGCCTTCGCGGCCTCCTCGACCAGGTAGCCGCCCGTCGTGATGTAGGTGTAGAAGCGCGCGCCGACGTCCTGGATGTCGAGCACGAGGGCGTCCAGGTCCGCGAGCTCCGCGGACGCCGGGCGGCGGCGCTCGCCGTAGAGCGAGAGGACGGGGAGCCCGGTCTCGGGGTCCTTCTGATCGGGCACGTTCGCGTCGGCGTCGGTTCGCAGGCCGTGCTCGGGCGAGAAGAGGCGCACGACGGTGACGCCCGCCTTCTTCGCCTCCGGGGACGTCAGCACGCCGAGCGTCGAGCGCCCGTCCCGCGCGCGGCCCGTCGCGTTCGTGACGAGGGCGATGCGCTTGCCGGCGACCTCGCGGAAGCCGTCGGCCGCGAGCACGTCGATGCCGGCGGCGACCTCGTGCGAGGGCCTCGGGACGCGGGCCGCGAGCGCCCGGGCCCGCGGGCGCGAGTCGTCCATCTCCGCCGCGGCCACGATCGTCGAGACGAGCGCGCGCAGGCGCATGACGTCCCCCTTCCCGTCGGGGTGGACGCGGTTGGAGAGGAAGACGACGAAGCTCTCGGAGGCGGGATCGATCCAGATCGACGTGCCGGTGAAGCCGGTGTGGCCGAAGGAGCCGACGGGGAAGAGGTCGCCGCGGTTCTTCGAGTAGGCGGTCGCGATATCCCATCCCAGGCCCCGGACATCTGCGTCGCCGTAGAACCGCGGGCGCGTCAACGCCTCGACGCCGGCGGGGGAGAGGATGCGCGCGCGCCCCAGCTTGCCCCCTTCGAGAATC
Organism: uncultured Acidobacteriota bacterium; assembly: GCA_963782815.1. Taxonomy (GTDB): domain Bacteria; phylum Acidobacteriota; class Thermoanaerobaculia; order UBA5066; family Gp7-AA6; genus JAWOLE01. Next base: position 33,484 of record CAWALG010000029.1, read on the forward strand.
ATCCGGCAGAATTTCGCGAGGTCCGCCGCGGTCGAGAAGAGGCCGGCGTGGCCGGCGACGCCGCCCAGGGCGTAGGCGCGCGGGTCGTGGACTTCGCCGCGCATCCAGTGGTCGCCGCGCCTTTCGGTCGGGGCGATGCGGGACGAGGGAATACCGTGGGGTGGCGCCGGTTGCGCCCTCACCCTGCCCTCTCCCGGGGGGAGAGGGATGAAGACGGTGTCCTTCATCCCGAGGGGGCGGAAGATGTGCTCCTCGGCGAAATGGTCGAGGCGCTCGCCGGAGACGCGGCGCACGACCTCTCCCAGCACCTCGTAACCGACGTCGGAATAGACGAACTGCGAGCCGGGAGCGGATTTCAGAGGCAGCTGGTACTTGCGCGCGAAGATCTCCTCGGGCGTGCCGGCGTAGAGAGCGAGCGGGTCGTCGGGCGGAAGTCCGGCGCGGTGCGTGAGCAGATGCTCGATCGTGACCTTCGCGCGGTCGCCACCCGCCGGAGCGAACTCCGGAATGTGCCGCACGACCGGATCGGAGAGAAGGAGTTTGCCTTCCTCGACGAGGATCATGATCGACGGCGCGGTCGCGACCGTCTTGGTCAGGGAGGCGACGTCGAACACGGTGTCCACCGTCATCGGCTCCGCGAACGGCTCGACCGCGCGGTTCCCGTACGCTTTCCGGAAGACCACCTTGCCGCGGCGCCCCGCCAGGACGACCGCGCCCGGAAGCTCGTGCTGCGCGATGGATTCGGACACGACGCCGTCGATCCGGGCGAGCCGCTCGGCCGCGAGGCCGCCCTGGGGGGCTTTCGCGGCGAGGGCGAGGGCGAGGAGGAGAGGGATCATCGAGAGGCTCCTTATCCGGCGCCCTCACCCTCCCCTCTCCCGGGGGAGGGGAGAGACTGAGGCGCCGCTGCGCGGCGCGCTGTTTCTGGAGGCCCGCGCCGCGTGGGGCCAGGTCTGGAATCGTCACCGGGAGGCGGCCCGTGATGGGCGCCTCGCCGAAGAGGGCGCGGGCGGCGGCGACCTGCATGTCGGTCTGCGCGCCCCAGGCGCAGAGGTACGTCTCGAGCATCGGCAGCTCCCGGAGAACGTAGGGCGATCCAAAGGAGACCGCGACGACGCGCGGTCCAGATGAGGGGAGCCTCTCGATCGCCTCCTTCGCGGCGGCGGGAAGCACGATCGACCCCCTGCCGCTCTGGAACCGGACGAACAGGGCGAGGAGCACGACGTCGGCGCGGGAGGCGCTCTCGAGGACCTTCGCGACTTCGGCGGCGCTCGACCGGGAGTCGAGCACAGCCATCTCCGCCGGGCTCTCGAGGCGGCTCTTCAGCTCCTTGTTCAGGTCGGCCCCGAGCCCGCGCTCCACGTCGGCCACGACGAGCTGGAAGACCCGCGACCTGCGGTCGAGCGGGAGGGCCCCCGGGCTCTCGCGCACCAGCGTCACCGAGCGCCGCGCGATCTCCTCGACGACGGCCCGGTGCTCGGGACTGTCCACCGTGCGGAAGATGCGGTTCCAGTCCGTCTCGGGCGCCCCCGCGCGCGCCTTCGCGGCGAGAATCCGGGAGACGGAGAGGTCGAGCCGCTCGCGCGGGATCCGTCCCGACAGGACGGCGCCCCGGACCGCAGCGATCGCCGCGTCGGTGTCGGTGGATTTGACGACCTCGTCCGCGCCGGCCAGGATCGCGCGCACGGCCGCCTCGCCGGGATCGAAGTGGTCCACGATCCCGCCCATGTCCAGAGCGTCGGTCACGACGAGACCGTGGAACTGCGAGTTCCCCGCGCAGGAGCCCGTCGGTGATCTTCGAGGAAAGCGAGGCGGGCAGCGTGGCGTTCTGCGCCACTTCGGCCTTGTCATGCGTGTAGGGGTTCTCGGCGACTCCTCGCGGGCCGGACGGGGACCGCCTCGTCATCCAGGGCCGGCAGGGAGAGGTGCGCCGTCATGACCGCGCCGGCTCCGGCCGCGATCGCCGCGCGGAACGGCACGAGCTCGACCCGCTCCAGCCGTTCCCTCGAGGCGGAGAGGACCGGCAGCGAGCGGTGCGAGTCGGTCCGCGTGTCGCCGTGCCCCGGGAAATGCTTGGCGGTCGCGATGACGCCCCGCGATTGGACGCCGCGGACGAACGCCGCGACGAAACGGGCGACCTCCTGCGGATCCTCGCCGAAGCTCCGCACGTTGATGACCGGATTGTCCGGATTGCTGTTGACATCGGCCACCGGCGCGTAGACCTGGTTCAGCCCGATCGCGCGCGCCTCTTCCGCCACGATCTCCCCCTCGCGCCGCGCCAGCTCCGGGTCGCCGGTCGCCGCCACGGCCATCGGCCAGGGCCAGTAGGTCGTATCGGCGAAACGCATCCCGACTCCGGCCTCGAGGTCCGCGCTCACGAGCAGCGGGACCTTCGCGACGCCCTGTAGCCGGCGGTTCAGGAACGCGCTCTCGAAGACGTTCGACCAGGTCGCCCAGTGGACGCCGCCGACGTGGTTCTCCCGGACCTGGCGGAGAAGCTCCCGGTAGCGGGGCGAACCCTCGTTCATGAAGGACCCCGGCGTCACGTAGACGAAGAGCTGGCCGACCTTCTCCTCCAGCGTCATCCCCGCCGGCCGGACCGAAAGGGTCGCGCACCCGGCCAGGGCGGCGGCGAAGAGGAGGACCGCGGCGAGTTTCACGAAGGAAACAGTCTAACGTCGCCGCCCCTCATCCCGTGCCTTCCCCTGTCATCCCGAGCGCAGCGAGGGATCTGCTCCGGAAACATCGAGCATCCGAGAGCAGATCCTCGTCGCTGCGCTCCTCGGGATGACACGCATCCGATAGGATCCCGTCCCATGGCGGAACTGACGCCCGAAGAACGGTCCGCGGCCGTCGGCGAGCTGGAAGCCTCGCGGCGGCGCCTGCTCGAAGCGCTCGACGGCGCTGACCGACGAAGAGTGGAGCCGCCGTCCCGCTCCGGACCGCTGGTCGATCGCCGAGTGCGCCGAGCACGTCGCGGCGGCCGAGCTCCCGCTCGCCAGGTTCTTCGCGAGCGGCGCGCGGCTCGAGCCGTCCGAGGAGGAGCGCCGCGAGATCCGGGGCAGGGAGACTTCGTGCGGGAGTTCCTGCGCGACCGGTCGCAGCGAGGCGAGGCTCCCGAGCGGATCCGTCCGAAGGGCCGCTTCGCGACGCGAGAGGAGACGATCCGCGCCTTCGAGGAGCGCCGGGCGGCGAACATTGCCTACGCGCGCGAGACCTCCGAGCCGCTGCGGGACCGCTTCGCGCCGCACCCCTTCGCCGGCGTCATCGACGGCTACCAGTGGATCCTGTTCCTCGCCGCCCACACAGACCGCCACGCGGCCCAGATCGAAGAAACCCGAAGAGATTTGTGATTGGTGATTTGTGATTTGTGATTTGTGATTGGACCCCGGCGACCTTAGACCTTAGACCTTAGACCTTGGACTGTTCGTCTTCACCCCACCGGCGTCACGGCGGCCTGATCCTCCTCGGCGGTGCGGATGCGGTAGACCTTTTCGACGGGGAGGACGAAGATCTTGCCGTCGCCCACGGCGCCGGTCTGCGCGGCGGAGAGGATCGCGTTGACCGTCGGCTCGACGAAGTGGTCGGACACCCCGATCTCGAGGCGCACCTTCTCGGAGAGCTCCATCTTGACCGTCGTGCCGCGGTAGGTTTCCACGCGCTCGGTCTCTCCGCCGTGTCCCTGCACGCGGTGGAGCGTCAGGCCGCGCACCTGCGCGCGGAAGAGGGACTCGAGGACGTCGTTCAACTTCTCGGGCCGGACAATCGCGACGACGAGCTTCAGGAGGCGCCTCCGCCCGGCGCGAACACGGGCTCGGAGAGCGGGGCCGCCGGCCCCGGGACCTCGGGCAACACCAGGATCGCGCCCTCGCCGCTCGTGTACGCCTCCTCGCCATGCTGCGTCACGTCCAGGCCCAGGCCCTCCTCGCGCGCCGTCGCGCGCAGCCGCGCCAGGACCGCCACGACCTTCAGGAGTCCCCAGGTCGCGCCCGCGCTGTAGGCGGCCACGGCCAGCACCGCCGCCGCCTGGATGGCGAGCTGCCGCGCGTTGCCGAAGAGGAGGCCGTCCGCGACGCCGTTCCACGACTTCTGCGCGAAGACGCCGGTCAGCAGCGCCCCGACGGTCCCGCCGACTCCGTGCGCCGCCACGACGTCGAGCGAGTCGTCCAGCCGCGTGCGGGCGCGCCAGAGCAGCGCGTAATAGCTCGGGAAGGCCGCGACCGCTCCGAGCACGACGGCGGACATCGGACTGATGAAGCCGGCGGCCGGAGTGATCGCGACGAGCCCGACCACGATGGCCGTCGCCGCCCCGACCGCCGTCGCCCTGGAGGAGCGCACGAGATCCAGGAGGGTCCAGGCGACGAGAGTGGCCACCGGCGCCAGCATCGTGTTGGTGAACGCGAGCGCCGCGGACTCGTTGGCCCCGAGCGCGCTCCCCGCGTTGAACCCGAACCATCCGAACCAGAGAAGCCCCGCGCCGAGCAGCGTGAAGGGGACGTTGTGCGGCAGGATCGCCTGCCGCGCGAAGTCCTTGCGCGGGGCGAGCACGAGCGCGGCGACGAGGGCCGCCGCCGCCGCGTTGACGTGCACGACCGTCCCGCCGGCAAAATCGAGCGCTCCCAGCCGGGAGAGCCACCCCCCGCCCCAGACCCAGTGCGCGACCGGCGCGTACACGCCGATTCCCCAGAGGAAAAGGAACGCCAGGTACGGTCCGAAGCGCATCCGCTCGACGATCGCCCCGGAGATCAAGGCCGCCGTGATGATCGCGAAGGTCCCCTGGTAGGAGAAGAAGAGCAGGTGCGGGATCGTCCCCTGAGCCTCGAGACCGACGCCATGAAGCAACACTCGCGACATGTCGCCCGCCAGAGCGTTGCCCGGCGCGAACGCGATCGAGTAGCCGGCGAGCGCCCAGCCGATGCCGACGAAGCCGAGCGCCGAAACGCTCATCATCATCGTGTTCAGGGCGTTTTTGGATCGTACGAGTCCGCCGTAAAAAAACCCGAGCGCGGGCGTCATCAGGAGGACCAGGGCCGTGGCCACGAGCATCCACGCGATGTCGGCTGGTTTCATGGCGCGACAGGGTAGCAGACGACTTTCGCCATGTCCAACAGAAATTGCATTGTATGCAAGAAATCCGCGTCAAATTTCAAGATCCCGGCCAGTAAGAACAAAAATGAATCGAAAATCATGCACGAATTGCAGAATCGAGATACCACCCTCCAGACCCACCGCGAGCGTTCCTGCGAGCCGGGGTGTCTCGGCGTGACGGCGTGGCGCACGAAAGCGGACGAGCGCGATCGCGCAGTCCGGAGTTCCGTTTTCCGGTCCAAAAAAATGCATCCTTAAGATCGAAAAAAAACGCAAGACACCTCTCGCGCCGAAGAACGACTTCGTGTAGATTCCCCGAGAAATCCAGATCAACCACGTGCAGAAAGTGCAGTTTTACCTGCTGCTTCAAATTTAAGGAGGAGTTCGATGTGTAGAACCCTGTTCGCCCGATGGCGCGCGCTTCCGACCTGGATCGCGATCCTGACTCTCGCGCTCGCGCTTCCCGCTCTCGCCCAGACCGACGTCACGACGAGCCGCATCTCCGGTTCGGTTCGCGACGCCGACAATTCCCCGCTGCCCGGCGCGACCGTCGAAGCCAGGAACCTGGGTACCGGCCTGGTCTCGACGGCGGTGACCAGGAACGACGGCTTCTACCAGATCATCAACCTGCCGACCGGCATGTACCGGATGACGGCGACGCTCTCGGGTTTCAAGTCGGGAGTCCGAGACAACGTGCGCCTCGACATCGGGTCCAGGCCGACGGTCGACTTCCGGCTGCAACTGCTCTCCGTTTCCGAGAGCGTGACGGTGACGGCCGCCCCCGCGATCGTGGAGTCCTCCCGAACCGAGGCCGCCACGACGATCCAGACCGAGCAGCTGAAGTCCCTCCCCATGAACGGGCGCAACTACCAGGACCTGGTCCTCCTGACGCCCGAGACCCGCAAGGACCCGGAGAGCCGCGGCACCGTCCTGGTCTCCGGCCAGCGCGGAATCAACACGAACACGACGCTGGATGGCATGGACTTCGACAACGGGTTCTTCGGCGGCACGTTCGGATCCGCGGAGGGGCGCGCGCCGCTGGCGCTCTCCCAGGAGTCGATCAAGGAGTTCTCCGTCATCCGCAACGGCGCGTCCGTCGAGTTCGGACCGTCGGGCGGAGGCGTGATCAACCTCATCACGAAGAACGGCACCAACGAACAGCACGGATCGGCCTTCTACTACACCCAGCCGCACGAGACGGTCGCCAAGCTCGCCATTCCGACGGGCAGCCCCGCCGGGACGACCGCGAAGGAGGCGCCGGATACGAAAAAGAAGCAGTACGGGGGGTCGGACGGAGGGCCGATCTTCAAGGACCACCTCTTCTACTTCGTCTCCTACGACGAGCAGAAGCAGGACGTCGGCATCCCGGTCAACTCGGTCGTTCTCGATCCCGATATTGCGAGGCAATACCCGGCCTGGGCATCGGATCCGACCTACACGCAGACGCAGGACGGCCGGGTCATGTTCGGACGCCTGGACTTCCAGATCTCCGGCTCCCAGCGAATCATGGCGCGCATCAACTACGGGCAGTACGACGGAGACCACGGCACGTCTTCCTCCCAGAACCAGTCGAGCGGCCACAACGGCATCGAGGGGCTGCAGTCCCACGCCTACGTCGGAGCCTGGAACAGCCAGTACGGCGCAAGTCTCCTGAATGACTTCAACGGCCAGTACGTCCTCGAGCAGACGCCGCGGGCAGCGATCCCGCCGGACCTGCCCGAGATCCGCTACGGCAGTTTCAGCTTCGGCAGCACCAGCTTCCTGCCCATCACCTCGCAGGCGGACCGGATCGGCTTCGGAGACATCGTGACGTTCCTCACGAAGGACCATGTCTTCAAAGGGGGCGCGGAATACAACAAGACCTCCATCAACCAGATCTTCAAGGGCAACTGGAGAGGCGTCTACGTCTTCGCCGGGAACAACGAGGCGAACCTGCTGGCGGGAAAGTGGACCCAGTACTTCCAGTTCGGAGGCCTGAACGGTCTCTCGGCCGATGAGGCGGGGAAAGCGGCTTTCTCGCAGAACGAGCTCGCCTCTTTGTCCAGGACCAGTGGTTCATCAACCCAAAGCTGACCGTGACGGCGGGAGTCCGCTGGGAGAAGCTGGACAATCCGAATAATCCGATCCTGAACCCCGACCACATCCTTCCCAGCGGCCAGTACGCCCTGGACGGCCAGATTCCCGACCAGAGCAACAAGTGGTCTCCGCGCGCCGGCATCTCCTACGCCCCCGACCCGCTGACGGCCATTCGCCTCTCCGGCGGCCGTTTCTGGGCGCGCACCCCCGCCATCCTGTTCGCGCAGCTGCTCACCTCCAACGGCCTGCAAGGGACGCAATACACGATCAACGCGGCGGCGACCGGCCCGACCGATCCGCTGTCGCCCGGCTGGGGCCCGACCTTCGACCCGGTCGGCCTTGCCAAGATCGACTTCTCGAAAGTCCCCACCCCGACCGGCCTGGGGGTCTTCACGAGCAGCACCAACTACGAGGACCCCGTGACGGACCGGATCACCCTCGGGATCGACCGGCAGATCGCCTCGAACACCAGCGTCGGCGTCGAGGGGACGTACGCGAAGGCGTACAACCTCGAGCGTCTGAACGACCCCAACCTCACGGTCTGCACGTCCAACACGCAGGTCGGCTGCACCGGAAACGCCAACATCCTCGCAAACGGGACTTCGAAGATTAACGGTCAGCCGGTCTATTCGACCGTGCGGCCGGATCCTTTCTATGGTCGTATCTCGACTTACACGACGGATGCCACATCCAAGTACGAAGCTGTCACTTTCAACATCCAGCACCGTTTCACCAAGGACCTCCAGTTCTTCGCCTCGGCGACGTGGTCGGAGGACAAGGACAGCGACTCCAACGAGCGCAATTATGCCGGCGCGCAGGCCGAAGACCTGCACAACCTGAACGGCAGCTACGGCTGGTCCAACAGGGACCAGCGCTGGAAGATCGGCGCCAACGCCAACTGGAACACCCCCTGGTGGGGCATCGGCCTGTCGGGCACGTACCGCTTCACTACCGGCTCTCCCTACACCGCGACGACGGGCGCCGACGAGAACCGGGACGGATTCTTCAACGACCGTCCGACGATCAACGGCTGGCATTACTCGCGGAACCAGTTCCGGCAGCCCGACTTCTACTCGCTCGACTTCCGGCTCGCGAAGACCTTCTTCTTCGGCCCGTTCGGCTCCACGCTGGGGCAGGTCGGCTTCACGGTCATCGCCGAGTGCTTCAACTGCACGAACACGGGGAACAGGTTCGTCACGAACTTCACCTTCGGACAGGGTCAGACCCCCTCTTCCACGTTCGGCATCCCCAACGGCGTCACGACGCTGCCGCGCACGCTGCAGTTCGCCGGCCGCATCGACTTCTAGACAGGAAACGGATTCCGGAAACCGGGCGGGGCGACCCGCCCGGTTTTTTTGCGCGGGAATTTATAGGTCTCGGGGAACGATCCTGAGAGCCGGTGTTCTACCGCGAGGAGAAGACGATGAACAGACCACTCGCATCGCTTCCACGTTGTGCGCGCTCGCGGCCGCGTGCGCGAGTCTCGGCCTCGGCCCGGCGGGCGGAGACACGAAACGCGTCTCGGCCGGACAGTGGGGGGCGATGGGCATCGCCATGGAGGTGACCGAGTCCGGGGCCCGGATCGAGTACGCTGCGCGCACGGGACCATCGACCAGCCGCTCGTCCTCGACGCGGACGGCCGCTTCGACGTCAAGGGGCATCACTTCCGCGAGCACGGCGGGCCCATCCGCGCGGGCGAAGTAAACAAGGGCGTGCCGGTGCGGTACGTGGGCCAGGTCACGGGCGACACCATGACGCTGACGGTCACGTCCGAAGGGAGCGACGACCCCAATCGGAAACCACCAGCTCGTCCGCGGCAAGACGGGGCGCATCCACAAGT
>CAWALG010000030.1:0-234933 GCA_963782815.1 uncultured Acidobacteriota bacterium
GCGGCGCCGTCGGCCGTTTTCACGAGGTCCAGCGCGATGCGCACCTGCCGGCCGGAGCGGCTGACACGGCCCTGGAGAACGGCGTCGACGCCGAGCTTGGCGCGAACGTCCTTCAGGTCGATGGCCTGCCCGCGAAACGACGCGGACGAGCCGCGGCCGGTGACGACCAGCCCGGGAAGCCGCGTCAACTGCGTGTAGATCGCGTCACCGACGCCCTCGGCGAAGAACTCGAACGCCGGGTCGTTGCTCAGGAGGGGCAGCACGGCGATCCGGCGAGGCGCATCGGCCGCGCCCTTCATCCGCTGGAACCCGAGATAGGCGAGCGCGCCCGCGGCGAGAATGACCAGGGCCCAGATCGCCGGCCGCAGCCACGCCGCCCGCGCGCCCCGCGCAGGGCGGGACGGTTTGACCGGGGCTTCGAGGTCCGCCGCGCCCGAGGCAGTTGCGGAAGCGCCGAGAGCGAAGGCCAGGTCCCGCGCCGACTGGAAGCGGTCCTCGGGCCGCTTCTCCAGACAATGCTCGACCACCTGCACGAGAGCGAGCGGCACGGCGGCGCGCGCCGACGTGAGGGACGGGGTCTCCTCCCGGAGGATCGCGGTCATCGTTTCGGCGCGCGTCGCTCGATCGAATGCGCGCCGGCCCGCGAGCATCTCGTAGAGGACGGCGCCGAAAGCAAAGATGTCGGCCCGGTGGTCCGCGAGATCGCCCCTCACCTGCTCCGGCGCCATGTAGCCGACGGTCCCCATCACCACTCCGGGCTCCGTGGCCCGGGCCACGGTGGGAGAGCTCGTCAGGCTGGCGTCGTCTGCTGTCACGCTCTGCCTCGCGAGGCCGAAGTCGAGGATCTTGACGTGACCGTCGCGGGTCACGAAGAGGTTCTCCGGCTTGAGATCCCGGTGCACGATTCCCCTGGCGTGCGCCGCGGCAAGACCCTCGGCGATCTGTCGCCCGTACTCGATCGCCTTCTTCGCGGAAAACGGACCAACGGCAAGCAGTTCCCGGATCGTCTGTCCCTCCAGCAGCTCCATGACCGCGTAGTGGCGCCCGCCGGCCTGGCCGAAGTCGTAAATGGCCAGGATGTTCGGATGCGAGAGCGCGGCGACCGCCTTGGCCTCCCGTTCGAATCGGGCCATCGCGTCCGGGTCCGCGGCCAGGCGCGCGGGCAGGACCTTGAGCGCGACGTCCCGGTCCAGCTTCTCGTCGCGCGCTCTCCAGACCTCGCCCATTCCGCCGGCGCCCAGTGGCGCGATGAGACGGTAGAGCCCGAGTTGTGTGCCTGGTTCGAGATGCATTGGAGTCTTGTAAGAAACAGTACGTCCGGGCCGGGGCGCGGTCAAGAGAAGAGGCTCTGCGGTAGCATGCTCCGCCGACGAACTCTGATGACCGGAGGAGGCTGACCCTGATCGGCCGCACGCTCGCGCACTACCGGATCACCGCCGCCATCGGCGCCGGCGGGATGGGCGAGGTCTACCGCGCCACCGACACGAAGCTCGGGCGCGACGTCGCGATCAAGGTCCTTCCGTCGGTCACGTCATCCGATCCGGACCGGCGCCAGCGCTTCGAGCAGGAGGCCCGCTCGGCTTCCGCCTTGAACCACCCGAACATCCTGACGATCCATGACATCGGCGAAGCCGAGGGCGTCATCTACATCGCCATGGAGCTCGTCGAGGGCAGGACCCTGCGCGAGCTCATCGCCTCGGGCGAACCGATGCCGACGAAGAAGCTGCTCGACATCGCCGTTGGAACCGCCGAGGGCCTCGCCAAGGCGCACGCCGCGGGCATCGTTCACCGGGACTTGAAGCCCGAGAACGTGATGGTCTCGAAGGACGGCTACGTCAAGATCCTCGACTTCGGCCTGGCGAAGCTGACCGACCCGGTGACGCAGGAGCTCTCCGTCCTGCCCACGGCGATCGCCGCGCCGACCCAGCCGGGAACGGTGATGGGCACGGCCGGCTACATGTCGCCCGAGCAGGCGAGCGGCCAGCCCGTGGACTTTCGATCCGATCAGTTCACGCTGGGCGCGATCCTCTACGAGATGGCCACCGGCAGGAAAGCCTTCCAGCGAAAGACGGGCGCCGAGACGCTCGTCGCGATCATCCGGGAGGAGCCCGAATCTCTGGGACAGCTCGCGCCGAAGGCCCCCGCCCCCGTGCGCTGGATCGTCGAGCGCCTGCTCGCCAAGGACCCCGAGGAGCGTTACGCCTCGACCAAGGACCTCGCGCGCGACTTGAAGAGCGTCCGCGACCATCTTTCGGAAACCTCGGTCTCCGGCGGATTGGAAGCGGCCGAGCCCGCGAGGAAGCACCGGCGCGGATGGGTCCTGCCGGCGGCCATCGCGCTCGCGGCGGGAGTCGCGGCGGGTTTCCTGCTGCACTCCCTCACGAGCGCCAAACCGGGTTCGGCCCTCAAGCTCGATCCGTTGACCTACGCGCGCGGCGCCCTCGCGTCCGCGCTGTTTGCTCCCGATGGCCAGACGATCGTCTACTCCGCCGCCTGGGAAGGACTCCCCCTCGACATCTTTACGACGCGGCCTGATAGCTCGGAATCGCGCTCGCTGGGCCTGCCGGGCGCGAGCGTTCTCGCGATCTCTTCCAGCGGGGAGATGGCGATTTGTTTGAACCGCCGCTTCCTATTTGGTTTCGAAACGGTCGGCACGCTCGCGCGGGTCCCCCTGGCCGGCGGCGCGCCGCGCGAGATCCTCGAAAACGTGGAAGACGCGGACTGGTCGCCCGACGCAAAGAGCCTCGCCGTGGCGCACCAGTCGGGAAATCGCAACCGGATCGAGTACCCGATTGGAACGGTGCTGTACGACGCGCCGGGTTGGGCCAGCGACCTCCGCGTCTCGCCGGACGGGCGGCTCATCGCCTTCATCGACCACGCGAGGCGCGGAGACAACATCGGCAGGGTGAAAGTCATCGACACGGCCGGGAAGGTCCGGCTCACCGGCCCGTCCGCGATCCGCGGCCTCGCCTGGTCGCCGCGAGGGGACGAGATCTGGTCAAGCGGAAACGGCATCTGGGCGACTTCGCTTTCGGGGAAGAGCCGGCTGGTCTGGAACTCTCCAGGAATGTTCCTCCAGGACATCGCCCGCGACGGGCGCGTGCTCTGTTCCGTGAACTCCTCCCGCCGCGAGATCGTCGGCTTTTCGGCGGGCGAGAAGGCGGAGCGGAACCTGACGTGGCTCAACTGGTCCTTTCCCAAGGGCATATCCGCGGACGGCAGGACCGTTCTCTTCGAGGAGCAGAACATCGAGCCGAAGGCCTCCTACCTGCGCAAGCTCGACGGCTCCCCCGCCGTCCGGATCGGGGAAGGAGGCTCGTGGGGATTCTCGCCGGACGGACGATGGGTGCTGACGATCCGCGACGAGCAGAGCGGCCAGTTCACGCTCCTGCCGACTGGCGCTGGAGAGCCGAAGCAGCTCCCGAGAACCGGCATCAACTGCCAGGCGGCGACCTGGTTCCCGGACGGGCGCCGGATCCTCGTCTCAGGCAACGAGCCGGGTCACGGTTCCCGGCTCTACGTCCAGGACCTCCCCGACGGAAAGCCCCGCGCGATCACCCCGGAGGGAGTCAACTTCCTCTTTCGGGCCGTTTCGCCGGACGGAAAATCGATCGTGGCGACGGGGACGGACCGCCGCATCGCCATTTACCCGACCGAGCCCGGCGAGCCTCGCCCCGTGCCCGGCCTCGAGTCCGGCGAGGTCCCGCTCCGGTGGACGGCCGACGGCGCGTCGATCTTCGTCTACCGCCCCTCCGCGCTCCCGCTCCGCGTCGAAAAGGTGGACGTGAAGACGGGCCGCCATACGCTCTGGAAGGAGCTCCGCCCCCCGGATCCCTCCGGCGTCGAGCAGGTCGGCCCAATCCAGATCGCGCCGGATGAGACTTCCTACGTCTACTCCTACCGGCGCGCGCTCGACGAGCTCTACCTGGCGACGGGACTGAAGTAATTCCGTGATCGGCCGCACGCTCGCGCACTACCGGATCACCGCCGCGATCGGCGCCGGCGGGATGGGGCAGGTGTACCGCGCGACCGACACGAAGCTCGGGCGCGACGTCGCGCTCAAGGTGCTGCCGGCCGAGATGGCCTCGAGTCCGGAACGGCTGGAGCGGTTCCGGCGGGAGGCGAAGGCGCTCGCCGCGCTCGACCATCCGGGCATCGTTACCGTCTTCTCCGTCGAGGAGGAGAGCGGGGTCCACTTCCTGACGATGCAGCTCGTCGAGGGGCAGCCCCTGGACCACGTGATCGCCGCCGGCGCCCTGCCGCCCGAGAAGTTCCTCGAGATCGCCGCCGCGCTCGCCGAGGCACTGGCCGCGGCGCACGAGAAGGGAATCGTCCACCGCGACCTGAAGCCCGCCAACATCATGGTGAGCGGCGACGGGCGGGTGAAGGTCCTCGACTTCGGCCTGGCGCGGATGAAGGAGCCCGAGGCGGGGGAGTCGTCCGGCTCGCAACTGCCGACCGACCTTCACACCCACGAGGGCGCCGTCATGGGCACGGCGCCCTACATGTCGCCGGAGCAGGTCTCGGGCCTCGCGCTCGACCACCGGACCGACATCTTCTCGCTCGGCGTCGTGCTCCACGAGATGGCGACGGGGAGCCGCCCCTTCCAGGGGCCGAACGCGGCGGCTCTCCTCTCGGCGATCCTGCGGGACCCGCCCCCCGCGGTGGCGGGCGTTCGGCCGGACCTGCCGCGGGAACTGGACTGGCTGATCAGCCGGTGCCTCGAGAAGGACCGGAATCTGCGCACGCAGAGCGCGAAGGAGGTTCGTGACGGGCTTGCCGCGCTGCGGCGCCAGACGAGCTCCGGCGCGTTTCCCCGGTCCGCGGTCCCAGGCGCGGCGGGCGCCTCAGGCGCAAGCTCCGCAGACCCCGCGGCATCGAATCGGCGCTCCATCGTCGTCCTGCCGTTCGCCAACCTGAGCCCCGACGCGGAGAACGAGTATTTCAGCGACGGGTTGACCGAGGAGATCATCGCGGACCTTTCGAAGGTCAAGGCGCTCCGCGTCATCTCCCGAACGTCGGCCATGCAGTTGAAGGGCGCGAAGAAGGACGTGCGGACGATCGGCCGCGACCTCGGCGTCCGCTACGTTCTCGAGGGAGGCGTCCGGAAGGCGGGTAACAGCCTTCGAATCACGGCACAGCTGATCGACGCGCAGACCGATGCCCACCTCTGGTCCGACAAGTACAGCGGCACGATCGACGACGTGTTCGAGGTGCAGGAGCGGGTGTCCCGGGAGATCGTGCGGGCGCTCGACGTCACGCTGACCTCGAACGAGGACCGGCGCCTCGCGGAGCGTCCCATCGCGAACGTTCGGGCGTTCGAGCTCTACCTGCTGGCGCGCCAGGAGATCCGGCGGATCCGTGGGGACGCGCTCGAGCGGGCGTCGCAGCTGCTGTCGCAGGCGGTCGCCATCGAGGGGGAGACGCCGCCACTGCTCGCCCTCATGGTCTGGGCGAAGGTGACGGCGGTCAAAGCCGGCATCAACCGCGACCTGCGCCCGCTCGACGAGGGGGAAGTCCAGGCGCAAGCCCTGGTCGAGCGCGCTCCGGACTCGCCCGACGGGCACGCCCTTCTCGGATACATTGCGTACGAGCGCGGTGACCTGCCGCAGGCGGTCCGGCACTTTAGGCGGGCCCTCGAGCGGGAGCCCAACGACGCGGACGCGCTTTTCTACATGGGCGTCAGCTACATCGCGGCCGGGCAGAACGCGCTGGCTCGGGAGACCGGCGAGCGGATGGTGGCCTGCGACCCGCTCGCGCCGCTCTCCTCGATGCTCCTGGGTGTGACGCACTGGTTCGTGGGCCGGTTCGAGGAGGCGCTGCCGAGTCTGCGCCGCAGCCTGGAGCTCGATCCCCAGAGCTTCCTCCTCCACTGGAGCCTGGGTTACACCTGCGCGGCCCTGGGCCGGATCCCGGAGGCCGCGCGGCATGCCGCCTTCGTCCGCGAGATCGGGCCCGATGTGTCCTACACGCGCCAGCTTCTCGCGCTTCTGGACGGGCTCGAGGGCCGGAAATCGGAGGCGCTGGAACGGATCGCGTCCATCGACATCACGCCCCTCGATGCCCACAACAAGTTTCATCTCGCCGAATCCTTCGGCCTCGCCGGCGACACCGATCGCGCGCTGGACGTGCTCGAGCAGGCAGTCGACCAGGGCTTCTACCCGTACCCGTTCATGGCGGAGCACTGTCCGTTCCTGGCGCCCCTGCGGCCCCTGCCGCGATTCGCCTTGATTCTCGCGAAGGCGAAGGAGCGGGCGGAGGCGTTCCGCATCAGCGAGAAAGAGCGTGTCGCGTCGTCGACGCGCGGCGGAGAGACGCGCTGACGGCCGCACCCTGTCTCGCTACCGGATCGCCTCGGCGATCGGCGCCGGCGGGATGGGCGAGGTCTACCGCGCGACGGACACCCGGCTCGCTGCAGGCCGGTCGGCGTGCCGACGCAGGGAAATGCCGACGCCTCCGGGGCGAGTTTTTCGCCACTAACACTCTATGCGTTGCCGGGGATCAGCCTGCCTTCGCCGGCCCGGCCGAGGCCCTGGCCTTGGTTCGGACGAACGCGTAGTTGATCTGCGGCAGCGAGTTGAAGTTCGCGGCCTTGCCGCAGTAGTCCATCGCCTTCCCCGCCTCGCCCTTGCCCTGGTAGGCCTGGCAGAGCCGATAGAGGTCCTGGGGATTCTGCTGATTCGCCTGCAGGAGCTCGGCCTCGGCCTTGTTGTAGTCCTTCTCCGCCAGGGCGACGATGCCGTCGAGCTCGTGGGCGTTCTTGGCCTGCGCGGGATTCTTCGAGGCCTCGGCGCCCTTCCGGAATTCGTCCGCCTCGCTCTTTGCCGCCGCGAGGTCCTTCTTCGCCGCCGCGACCCGAGCGAGGTTGTAATGGTGGACGAGCCTGGCGTTGTCCTTGATTTCCTGCGAGAGGTTGGAGCCTTCGATCAGCTTCAAGCCGCGCTCGTACTCCGCCCTCGCCTGATCGGGCTTTCCCATCTCCATCAGGATGTTCCCTTTCAAGCCCCGGTCGAATGCCATCGCCGGCACGTTGTCGGTCTTCTCCGCCAGGGCGTACTGCTTGTCCACGTTCTCGAGCGCCCTGGCCATCTTTCCGCCGTCGAGGTAGACGACCGTCAGGGCAAAGAGCCCCGTCCGGCGCTCACCGTCGGTCCTGGCTTTCCGGGCGATGTTCTGAAGCTCGGCCGCCGCCTGATCGGGCTTTCCCTGGTACAGAAGATCCATGGCGATTCCCTGGTGAGCGTTCAAGAAGTTCGGGTTGATCTCCAGCGCCTTGCGGTACTGGGCGATCGAGTCGTCGTACCGGCCCATCTTGAGAAGCAGCTCGGCATAGGAATCGTAGGGGTTGGGGTCCCTGGGGATCAGCTCGATGTACTTCTGGAACGCCTTCTCGGCGCTGGCGTAGTCGCCGCTCTGCCGGTAGGCGTAGCCGAGGAGGTTGTAAGCGGTCGAGTAGCTCGGGTCGAGCTCCGTGGCCTTCTTGTAGTGCTCGATCGCCTGGGGGTAATCCTGCTGGCCGAAGAGGTAGCCGGCCAGGTTGAAGTGCGCCCGCTCGTCGTTCGGGTACGCCGCGACGAGCCCGTCGAGATATTCCTTCTGCTTGACCGCGTTGTTGTTCGCCCCGGCCTGCGCCGCGAGGATGAGAAGTTTCTCCCCGTTGGAGGCCTTGTCGGCGAGGCTCACGGCCTTGTTGAGATGCTCGAAGAACTCTTTGCCGGTCGGCGCCGAGTTGGCCAGGTCGAGCTCGGCCCAGGCGAAATTCGGATCGAGCGAGACCGCCTTCTGAAAGTGCGCGATGGAGTCCGTGATCAACAGTTTTTCGAACATTTCGCGGCCCTGCAGGAACTCGGCCTTCGCCTCGGCGGACGAAGTCGTCACCGGGATCTTTCCGCCGCCTGCCGGGGTCGGCTCCGCGGCTGCGGCGGCGACCGCGGGGGCGGGAGCCTCCTTCTTCGCGCAGCCGCCGATCGCAAAGGCGGTGGCGACTCCCAGAATCCAGAAGAGTCCGACGGATCGGTTCCTGTGCATGGCGTCCTCCTTCGCGAATGGAGAGTCCGGGCGTCTTATCGACGAAACGTACGAAAGCGCCGTCAGAATGTTGCGATGGACGCATCCGCGGCGAGCGCTCGAGGACGAGCCACGATTTTCGGAGGACTGCATCCCCGTTTCGGCGGACAGAGGGTTCGATCGAATCGGCTCTGCTCCCAGCCTCTGCCGAGACAGTAATAGAGTTCCGGCACAGTCCACGATGACGAGGAAAGCCGCGGTTGCCTGCCGCCTTCGCCCGCGTCTGCGCGTCCTGCGCGGTGAGGAGATCGTGCTCGGTCCGGGAAAAGCGGACCTGCTCGAGGCGATCGCGCGGACGGGCGAATTGCGCCGGGCTGCCGGCAGGCTCGGCATGTCCTACATGCGCGCCTGGAAGCTGGTGCAGGTGATGAACCGAGCGTTCCGCGGCCCGCTCGTCGAGGCGACCCGGGGAGGTGCCGGCCACGGTGCGGCCCGCTTGACGGAGACCGGGAAAACGGTTCTGGCGGTTTACCGGGACATGGAACGCCGAAGTCTCGCGGCGGGCGGTCCCGGGTTTCGCCGGCTGCGCCGCTTGCTGGCCGATTGATCCGAGATA
The DNA here is from genome assembly GCA_963782815.1 of uncultured Acidobacteriota bacterium. Taxonomy (GTDB): domain Bacteria; phylum Acidobacteriota; class Thermoanaerobaculia; order UBA5066; family Gp7-AA6; genus JAWOLE01. Next base: position 8,624 of record CAWALG010000030.1, read on the forward strand.
CTTGACGAAATATATCGGCTGTGCTCTCCTCCCGGCATGCCGAAGAGAATGCTCGCCGGGTTGCTCCTCGTGCTCCTTCCGGCTCCGGGCCGGGCGGAGGAGGTCCTGGTTTTCGCAGCGGCGAGCCTGACGGAGTCACTCGAAGAGATCGGCAAGGCCTGGGAAGCGAAGACCGGCATGGCCGTGCGTTTTTCCTTCGGGGCCTCCTCGGATCTCGCGCGGCAGATCCAGGCCGGGGCGCCGGCCGACGTTTTCCTCTCCGCGGACACGGCGAAGATGGACGCGCTCGAGAAAGCGGGCATCGTGCGCCGCGCGGACCGCCGCGAGTTCCTTTCCAATCAGCTCGTGGTCGTCGTCCCGATCTCATCGTCTCTGCGCGTCGCCGGGGCGAGGGATCTCGCGAGGCTGCCCCGCCTGGCGCTGGCCGATCCGGAGGCCGTGCCCGCGGGAATCTACGCCCGGAAATGGCTCGAGGCCGAAGGCGTCTGGGGTCAGGTGCGCCCGAAGCTGGTGCCGACGCTCGACGTGCGGGCCACCCTCGCCGCTGTTGAGTCCGGGGCCGTGGAGGCAGGGATCGTTTATCGAACGGATTCGGCGATCTCCAATAAGGTGCGGGTCGTGTTTGTCGTGACCAACGGCCCGGCGATTGGCTATTCGGTGGCGAGACTCGCCTCGTCGAAGTCTTCCGCGGCGCGGCGGTTCGTCGAGTTTGTTGCGGGAGAGGAAGGCCGCGCGGTTTTTGAGCGGCGCGGGTTCGCGGTTCTCAAATGACGTCTGAGGATTTCTCGATCCTTGGCCTGACGCTCCGCGTCGCGGCGATCTCGACGCTCCTGATTCTGCCGCTCGGCCTTGCCGCGGCATGGGCTCTGGCCCGCTGGAAGGGGCGGGGACGAGCGATCGTCGAGACCGCCCTGTCGTTGCCGCTCGTCCTGCCGCCGACCGCGGTCGGACTGGTCCTGCTCGAGCTCCTTCGCCGTTCGGGCCCGCTCGGCCGCCTGCTCGACCGCTCCGGCCTCGAGCTTCTCTTCACCTGGAAAGCCGTCGTCCTCGCGACGGCGGTCATGTCCTTTCCGCTCCTGGTTCGGCCCGCGCGCGCGGCTTTCGAAGAGATCGACCCGCGCCTCCTTGGCCTCGCGCGTTCGCTCGGGCGCCGGCCGGCCACGGTCTTCGCGACGGTCGCCCTCCCGCTCGCCTGGCGTGGCATCGCGACCGGCATCGTCCTCGCATTTTCGCGGGCGCTCGGCGAGTTCGGCGCGACGATCCTCGTCGCCGGGAGCATCCCGGGGCGGACCCGGACGCTGGCCCTCGCCATCTTCCACCGCACGCAGATCGGGCAGGACGGGGCCGCGATGCGGCTGGTTCTCCTGACGGTCGTCCTCGCCTTCTTCGCCGTCTGGACGAGCGAGATCCTCTCGCGGCGGCGCGAGCGGCAGCTCCGGGCGTGATCGCGATCCTCCTGCGCCTGCCGCTCGCCGGCTTCCGCCTCGAGGTGGACGTGCGTCTCGATGCGCCGGCCGTCGCGGTGCTCGGTCCTTCCGGCGCCGGCAAGACGTCGCTCCTCGAATCGATCGCCGGATTGCGTCGCGTGGCGCAGGGGCGCATCACGATCGACGAAGACGTCGTCCTCGACACGGCGGCGGGAGTGCGCCTCCCTCCGGAGAGGCGGCGCATCGGGTGGGTTCCTCAGGACGCGCTGCTCTTTCCACACCTGGACGTCGAGGGCAACGTGCGTTTCGGCGAGCGCGCCGGCGGGGCGAAGCAGTCTTTCCGGGAGGCCGTCGAGATCCTCGAGATCGGACCGCTCCTGCAGCGCTCCCCGGCGAATCTCTCTGGAGGCGAGCGCCAGCGCGTCGCGCTCGCCCGCGCGCTCGCGAGCGAGCCGCGCCTTCTCCTGCTGGACGAGCCGCTGGCCGCGGTGGACGTGGAGCTGAAGTCTCGCATCCTCCCATACCTGCTGAGGATCCGGGACGAGGCTCGAATTCCGATGCTTTACGTGACCCACAACGCGGGAGAAGCCGAGACGCTGGCGGGCGAAGCGCTCCTGCTGCGCGCGGGGCGTGTCGAGGCCCACGGGCCGACCAGGGAGGTGGTCGCCGAAAGGATGTGGGCGGCGATCGATCCACGCGCCCGATTCGAGAACATCGTCGAAGGAAAGCTCGGAGCCTCCGACGGATCGAGTCCGGCCGAGCTTCGTCTCCCCGGCGGCGTCGGCTTGACCGTGCCTGCGGCGGGCGAGTCTCCGGGACGCGCGGTCTTCGCCGTCGCGCCGGACGAGATTCTCCTGTCGGCGGAGCCGCTCACCCGCGTGTCCGCCCGCAACGTGCTGGCCGGCCGGGTCCTTTCCGTCGAGCCTTCCGGCGGGGACGCCATGGTCCGGGCCGAGGCCGCGGGGATCACATGGCGGGCGCTCGTGACGGCCGCGGCGGTCCGCGACCTCGGGCTCGCCGCCGGCTCTCCCGTCTGGCTCGCCATCAAGACGCAGTCGTTCAAACGTCTGCGCTGAAGCGACCGACGCCTCCTACTTGACCTGCGTCGTGAGCGGCTTGCCCTTCTCGGCAACGAACACCGCGGCGAGTTTCGCAGTGACGCTGCCGTTGTTGATTGCATTGTGAACCTTGCCGGGAAGGACATGGAAGATGTCGCCGGCCTTCAGCGTCGTCGTGGGATTACCCTCGTTCTCCAGGGATATCGTGCCTTCCAGCACGAACGCGAACACTTCGGCGGGATGAGTGTGCTTCCCCTCCGCCGTGCCGGGTGGCAGTTCGACCCAGGCCATGACTCCCTCCCGGTCTGGAACGCTCATGTCCGTCTTCAGGACGATGTTGCGTTTGACGGCCGGGGCTTGCTGGGCGTTCACGACCAGCCCCGCGGCCATTGCGACGACGGCAAAAACGGCGATTGCTCTGGCGAACCTCGAGGTCATTGTGTTCATGATTCCTCCTTCCTGCATGCATATTACAGAAGGAAGACGCCTCCTGCGCCCTCGGGCAGAGCTCGGCCTCGTGGCAAGAGCCGCCAGCTCACTGGCAAACCCGGCTAACGCAATGAAGGTCCGGACGGTGTGGGCACGCTCCCAACGCGCCCGGATCTCCATCGTGTAGGGTCAAGCCGTCAGCCTCCGAAGAGGAGACGCTCCGAGACGTATCGCCTCACCGCATCGGCTTCGAGGCGGGTCCCTGAAAGCCGGCGGCGGTGTAGGCCGGCTCGCGGAAGACGGGAACATTCCTGCTGACATCCAGCGCAAGTCAAGCTCGTGTCTTTCCAAACCGGCAGGTGCCGATTTCATTGAAGCGGGCATCTCGGCTCCTCTAGCCGGCGTGGCGCACGACCAGGTAGCACATGTTGCCTTGCACCGCGGCCGATTCCACGACCGCCCACCGGCCGGCAACTCTCCGCTGAAGCTCGTCAACCGTGACGGGAGCGGCGAGCTCGCCGGCCCGATGGAGAGCCGCCATGCACGCATCCGGCCATCGTCCCGATCGGACCAGGGACGACACGAAGAGCCGCCCCCGGCCGGGTATCAATACTCGGGAGAACTCGGCGGTGATTGCCTCCGCGTCGCACGGAACATGCAAGACGTTCAGACACAGGATGCTGGAGAACATGCCCGCGCGAACCGGGAGCGCCGCTATGTCCGAATGCAGAAACGCGACACCATCCGGAGAGCTGCCGTCGTCCGACCCGAGTCTCCTGGCCGCCCGGCGGAGCATCTGGACCGACCGATCCGTCAGCAACGCGAAGGCGCCGCGGGGCTCCCGATACATCGGCGCGGTGAAGAGCAATGACCCGCACCCCGCTTCGGCGAAGCACCCGTCGCCGGCGGCGTCGAACGCAGCGCGAGCGAAGCGCGAATAGGCCCGCGCCGACGTGCCCCACAGGAGCCGATGGTAGAGCGACCTCCCGACGATCGCGTCATAGACCACGGCCTTTCGATCGTACGGAGCGGCAGCCGCAACCTCCGGGAGTGCCGTGTAGAAGCGAGGGCCGATCTCACGCACGGCGCCCGGCTGAGCGAGGATCGAGTCGAACGTCACTTTCCGCATCGCGCGCTCATCTCAATCGCTCTCCGGGATGACGATTCCGGCGACCTCGCCGGCGGCCGCCGTCTGGCCCTCGGCGAGGCCTGCACGCTATTATGAGCCAACCCTGTTCTCGGCGGGCCGGACACGCGCAGGGTCGCTGAAGACACCATGGCCGAAACGGCGAAGAGCGTTTTCCTCATCGTGAGCGCCCTGTTTCCCATCGTGGATCCGCTGGGCGGAAGCCCCATCTTTCTCACGCTGACCAACGCGTACCCGTCGCCGGCACGGAGGGCGCTCGCGCGCCGGATCGCGATGAACAGTTTCTTCCTGCTCGTCGGGTCTTACTTGACCGGGACGCACGTCCTCGCGTTCTTCGGCATCTCGCTCCCGGTGGTGCAGGTCGGCGGCGGATCCGTTCTCATCGCGTCGGGTTGGTCCATGCTCAACCGCCAGGACGACCAGGAACGGGCGGAAGGCCGTCCAAAGGTGCAGCCGTCGGACCCCCTTCGGCATGCGTTCTATCCCCTGACTTTTCCGCTGACTGTGGGGCCGGGATCGATCTCCGTGGCGATCACTCTGGGCGCGAATGCCCCGTACCATGCGGGGTTGCATCTCTCCCCTCTCGTGGCCGCGATCGTGGGCTCGTTCCTGATCGCGGCGAGCATCCTCCTCTGTTATGGATCCGCGGAAAGGCTGGCGCGAGTCCTGGGACCGACGGCGATGATCGTGATCATGCAGCTGTCGGCGTTTCTCCTGGTCTGCATCGGCGTCCAGATTCTGTGGAACGGGGCGAGCGCCCTGCTGACCGCCGCATTGAACGTTCGCCCGGCCGCCTGAGTCCCGCGGCGCGCCGCCGCCAGGTTGCCGCTAGGACGACGCTTGTAACCACCGTACGAGCGTGAAGATGGCGCCTGCCGCGTAGAGCACACCGAAGATGACCTTGTTGTGCCGGGCGAGCCACTCGGGAAGATAGATGTCGAAATTGTCGCGCCGGTCGTTTGTATAGCGCGCGGCAACCGGAGTGAGCGGGCAGTGCCAACCGCTCACGACCAGTACGAGAACTTCGATGAAGACGATGCCGATGAACGCGGCAGCGTAGCGATAGTTCGCATGCCAGGCGAACACCGGAATGGCGAAGACGCACGCCGCGAAGAAGGCCCACACGGCCGTGTGGATGAGCTTGATTGCCCTGAGAGCGTCCACCGGGGTCTCCGGGCCGTGAGCTACTTCGGACCGATCGCTCCGGCCGCGGGCCAGTCGGAGTCTCCGACCCGCTTCAGATTCATCTCGAAGAAACGAACCGGTTCCTTGCCGGGCGCGATCCGATCTCCGACTTCCTTCCAGGCCCCGTCCTTGACGGTGGCCGTGTACCGGATCGTCGCGGGACCGGCGGGAATCTCCCAGACGAAGCCGTCGGCGGAAGGCGTGAGACTGAAGTCGCCCACGTTCCCAAACGCGTAAGAGTGCATGGTAAAGCGGTTGCCATCCGGGCTGTACGAAATCGTGCCGAAGGCGTTGAAAGTGACCTTGCCGTCGGCGTCGTACCCGCGCCCCTCGATGACTTTGACTGTTCCATCGAGAAACGGGCCGATACGTTCGGTCTGAGTCACCGTGTGCTTTTCGCCCGACGGTAACATCGTCCAGGCGGTCCCCCTCCAGACGCCGTCCATGTAAGACAGACGCAGGAGCGCCTGGCGCTGGGCGGCCATGAGCGCCTGCGGATCGGGACGCCCTTGAGCCACGACGGAGTCGGCAGCTCCGAGAGCGCCGGCGAAAATGCAAAGGGCCGCGAAGCCGTGCTTCCGCATGTCAGTCCTCCTCACACTCCTCCGAGGCGGGGCTATTCTGCCTCGATTCCGTGATCTTGTCCGGCGGCGCGCCTGTCGCCTGGCACCGGCAGGAAGAACGCGCGCACTCTCGAGGACGAAAGATACCAGAGGAGAAGCGCCACGACGGGGACGCCCGCCACCGCGCGAGGCTCGATGCCCAGGGCCGCGTTCACGAGGTCGCCGGCGAGGTTGGCGAGCAGGAGAGCGACGCCGACCCGGTAGCCCCAGCGGCGGCCGGCAAAGAAGCCATACGCCGCGGCCGCGCATGCGACGCAGACGGCGCCGAGGAGAAGAGGAGCCCAGGCGCCCATGCCCGCGAAGGCCTCGTGAGCGCGCGGATTCAAGCGCCACATCGGCTCCAGCGGGCCGCCCGGTGTCAGAAGGGACACCGTAGAAAGACCGCTTGCAAGCGTACCGAAGGCGAAGAGGGCGCCGAGCGCGGTGACGCCCCGCGGACGTCCGGTCACTTCAGGCACCGCCGCGAAGGGCCCCTGCTCCGACGCCTCACTGACCTGGCCGGTCACCTTTCTGATCGCGGTCGAGAGAGGCAGCCACATCAGGCGGCAGGGGCGTCGAGCCGACCAGATAGAGGAGCAGGAAGACGAAGGTCAGGCAGACGACGGTTGCCGCAAGGCGCCGGCCGTGCCAGAGACTGTCAAACCACTGTCGCAGCTCGCTCGCGAGCAGGTTGGCCTTCCCGCCGTAGACCTCCATCTCTCGAAGGTATTGCTTGGAGTCCGTGGGTTCATAACCCAATGGGTTGGCAGGAGTGGGTCTGGCCGTGACATAAACCACGAGCGCGCTCACAAGACCTGTCAACAAGATAGCAATCGCAATGAACCTGCGCCGACCCTGTAGCCCCGGCGCGAGCGGCCGGATCACGAGGGCTGGGCCTCGACGTAGGCGAGGGGGACCGTGAGCTCGAGAGCGCCGCGGAGCCGCGATGCCCGATTGAGATTACTTTCAAGACGCGCGAACACGTCCTCGCGCCGCCCGGCTTCGACGACGCTCTTCCATCCGTCGAGGAATCCGAGCTTGACGAAGTAGTGGCGCAGGAGCGCGCTGCCGTCGGCGAAGCGCATCGCCGCGCGCGCTTCCCGGACTCGGGCGAGGCGGAACCCGGAGCCCTCGAACAGCGCCGTGAGCTTCTCGATCGTGGCGCGGTGGTCGACGTGGGCCTTCAGCGCCTCGAGCGCCTTGCCGTCGCCGAGTCTCCACGAGCGTCTCCTCGAAGACGTCGTAGAACTCCTTCATGTGCCCTTTCAGGTTCGTCGTGAGGGCGAGCTTCGACCCGGGCCGGGCCACGCGCCGGATCTCCCCCAGCGCGGCTTCCGGCTTCTCGAAATTGTTGACGCCCAGATTCGACACAATGAGATCGAAACAGGCGTCGGGGAACGGGAGCGCCCCGGCGTCGCCGCCGACGATCGCGACGTTCACGACGCGGCGGACTCTCGCCTTGAAGCGGGCCCGGGCGAGGGCCGCGCTCCACGGATCGATCCCGCAAACCCGGGACGCCGGCCCCAGGCGCTCGGCCAACTCGATCAGCGGAAATCCCGTTCCGCAACCCACGTCGAGGACGCGTGCGTCGCGCTTCAACTCGACGTGCTCGAGAAGAAGCAGGCCGGCCATCGCCGACCAGAGCGGCAGCTCGTCGTATGCCGACACCGTGTCGGCGGCGCCGAAGTCGATCTGAAAGTCGAGATAGTCAGACACGGCACCACGGATTATCGCCGCTCCGCGAGCGGGTCAGGGACGCGAATGGGGCTGATATCATTCCGGCAACGCGCCGTCGCGCGAAAGCCGGGACAGACTCCTCACCCTCCCTCATGTCTGGAGCCGGTCCGGCAGAAGGAAGACTCTCCGGGCGAGATCGGACCGGAGCGTCTCTTCTCGGTAGTAGCTTCGGAGAACCGGGTCCCGCCATGTGAGGAGATCCGCGTTGGCTTCGGCAAACTCCGGCCAGTTCTTGCCTCGTCCGGTCCGCTCCATCCGCTCGTTGATCAGGAGCAGGTATGCCCAGGTGATCGTCTCGTGATAGCGGTCCGCCTTTCCGAGCCGGGCGGCGAAGCGACGGAGGGCCGAGCTGAATCGCGCCAGAGCGGACGCTGGCGGCGCCTCCTGCAGAAGGAGCCAGCCGGCGCGGACGTGGTCGCAGTGATGGAATTGCTCCTCCGGCAGCGTCCCCGCCTCGAAAGCCGCGAGGAATTCGTGCTGCTCCATCAGGATTGCGCGGCGCCAGGACTCCGCCCGGCCCGCCGCCGAGAGCGCGAGAACGGCGGCGAGATTGAGCCAGAGGCCTCGCGCGGCCATGCCGACGGCGAAGTGAAAGCCAGCGGCCCACGCGAGGGCGATCAGCAGCACGACACCTCCAGCGATGGCCGTCCGTCGGAGTCCGGCCCGAGGGCGGAGTCGGCAGAATCCGAAGAGCAGGAGATCGCCGTCTGGCTGGCGGCTACCTTCAAGAACGTAGAAGGTGTAGCAACGAGTTAAGCCCACCTCCTGTCTCTGAGACGATCCCGCGCTTTGACCCCGACTCTTACCCCAGTTAATCCAAGAATGATGCGAACTAATCAAGAAACGGCTGACACGCAACCCTCACATTGGCACTACAGACCGCATTTCGGCGGACAGCTGACCAATCATTGCCGGGCATTCGGCGTTACGCGCAGGAGATAAGACGCCTGCGCAGAAGGAGTCAACCCATGAGGCGTTTCTGGTGCGCTATCGCGATTCTCCTCCCGGCTGCAGCAGCACTAGGAGAGAGAGCCAGTCTACAAGAGGCGCAATCAGTTGAATCAATCATGAAGGTGACGGCTGTCGAGTCAGCCTGCTACACGAAGGGAGCTGCAACGCTCGGGGTAACTATTTCGGCCTATCTAGGGGATTCAAGCAGTTGCTCCAGCTTTGATCCAACGTACGGCACGTTGTACGCCGACTTCTATACCTTCAACGCCACTGCCGGTCAGCGCCTTCACATCAGCCACTCCGCCAGCTTTTCTGCTCTATCCACGGTTCAGGATTACACGCTAGGAACCGTGCTCGCGTCCAGTGGTGATTCCTGCGGCCTTTCGCGGTCATGTAGTTTCGACTATGTGGCACCTGTGACTGCTAAGTACATTCTTGGTATCGGCGCCTACGGATCAGGCAACTACACCCTGGCAGTTAGCGCCTCGACACCTCCACCGACCGCGTCGTGCACCGCTAACAGCTCGACTCTCTGCCTCAACTCAAGCCGTTTCGCGGTGACTGTTGCGTGGCGGACCACCGACGGGCACAGCGGTCAGGGGCAAGCCACGTCCCTGACGGGCGACACCGGGTACTTCTGGTTCTTTAGCGCAAACAATGTCGAGCTGGTCGTGAAGGTCGTCGATGGACGAGCCGTTAACAGCTGCTTCTGGGTCTTTTATGGTGCGTTGTCGGACGTCGAGTACACCATAACAGTAAGAGATACAGCGACCGGTAGATCCAAAGCTTACTCGGGCCAGCAGGGGCGGATGGCGAGCGTGGCTGACACGTCCGCGTTTAACTGACGAGAGGCAGAAACCGAAAAACAGGAGATCGCCGTCTGGCTGACGGCTACCTTCCAGAACGTAGAAGGTGCATCTGCCTAGCGGGTCGAAGAGTTTGACCACCGCGACCGGATCGAGGACGTTCTCCTGCGAGTAGAGGGGCGGGAGGGTGGCTTCGATCTCCTTGGTGATGAGTTCCATCCATAACCTCCATTTGAAAGAGAGTCCAACTGCCCCATGACGCGGCACGGCGGCATCGATGTGGCGACACGGGACGAGTGACGGGTGACGCGGGACGGATGACACGGGACGGGTGACGCGGGACGGATGACACGGGACGGGTGACGCGGGACGAATTTGCCTATCCCGCCCGCCACCCACACCCCCGTTTTCTTGCGATCCGTGGACCGTGGACGCCCGACCGCCGTCCCCGTCCGCGGTGAGGGGACCGGAATTAGGTTCCGAGAACGGCGTACTCATACGTGATTCGGAAGGGTTTTCCGCAGGTTTGCGGAACCGGTTTGAGCTCTTTTTTGAACTCGGGGAAAAACGGATACCCCGTCACCCCGAGAAAAGGTCCGGAAAATATGGCCTGCCCGGGCGGATTCGAACCGCCGACCTACGGCTTAGAAGGCCGTTGCTCTATCCGGGCTGAGCTACGGGCAGCCCGCCAATTATGCGCGAATTGTCCCATCGTGTGCTTCCTCGTCGCGCCCATCTCGTGATCGCGAAGCGCGGGGAGGGGCCAGGCGGGCGATCGAGGCCGCACCCGGCCGAGTCACCCGCTGGTGCGCCCCACGGGCGCAGGCCCCGGACCGCGCGTAGCGACGTTGGGCAGGTCGGAGGCGCGCCAGCCGCCGCCGAGGGCCTTGATGAGGTTGACGGCCGCGGTCATGCGGCGGGTCTGGATCTCGACGGCGGTCCGTTCGTTGGACAGGGCGATGATCTGGGCCGTGACGACTTCCAGGTAGGTCGTCGTGCCGGCGAGATAGCGGTTCCTCGCGATCGTGAGCGCGCGCTCGGCCGCCGCCACCGCCGCGGCCTGCTGCGCGGCCTCCTCGGCGAGGATGCGGAGCGTCGCGAGGTTGTCTTCGACGTCCTGGAAGGAGGTCAGCACGTCCAGCCGGTACACGGCGACGGCGGCGTCGTAGGACGCCTGCGCCTGCTCCACGCCGGCGCGGCGCTTCCCGCCGTCGAAGATCGTCGCGACGAGCGCGGGGCCGATCGACCAGAACCGGCTCGGCAGGGAAAACCAGTCGGCAAGCCTCGAGCGTCTCGTATCCGCCGGTCGCGGCGAGGAGAAATCTCGGAAAGAAGGCGGAGGTCGCGACGCCGATCTGCGCGTTGGCCGCCGCCGTCCGGCGCTCGGAGGCCGCGATGTCGGGGCGGCGCTCGAGGAGCTCCGTCGGCAGCGTCACCGGGATGACGGGAGGCTCGGGAAGGCCGGGAGCCGGCGGCAGCGTGAATTCGGCGGGCGCCTTGCCGATCAAGGTCGCGATGGCGTGCTCGAGCTGCGCCCGCGTGACGTCGAGGTCGGTCGCCTGGGCGCGCGTCGTTTCGAGGAGGGTCTGCGCCTGCGCCACGTCCACGCCGGAGACGACCCCCTGTTTGAACCGGTTCACCGTCATCTGCATCGCCTTCTCGTAGGCGGCGACGTTTTCGTCGAGCAGCTTCTTCTCCGTCTCGATTCCGCGCAGCACGAAATAGTCGAGGGCCAGCTCCGCGTGCATGGACAACCGCACCGTCTCCAGGTCCGCGGCGGAGGCCTGAGCGCCGGCGACGCTCGCCTCGACGCCGCGCCGGACGCGGCCCCAGGCGTCAAACTCCTAGGAGAGGTTCACGGGGAGCGCGTAGACCGTCGTCGGCTTGAGCGGCGCCGAAGAGGAGGCGCTCCCGGACGGGCCGCCCGTGGATCCCTGCGACCGCGTCGCCGACGCGCTCGCGGTCACGGTCGGGAAGAAGTCCGCGCGGGCCGCGCGGATGGCGGCGTGGGCGCCGCGGAACTGCGCCTCGGCCTGGGCGATGTTCTGGTTGGAGATGTCGATCTGCTCTTCGAGATCGTTCAACTCGGGATCCTCGAAGATCTCCCACCACTTCCCGCGGCTGGCGTCATCCCGCGGCTCCGCGGGCTTCCACTGGGCCATGTCGGCGCCCGCGGCGCCGGCGGGAGGCTGCTCCTCCTTGTATGCCGCCGGCACCGGCGCGGAAGGCCTCTTGTAGTCGGGCCCGACCGCGCAAGCCGCCGTGAGGAGGGCCAGCAGTGATCGCGAAGGCACCGCTCCCTCGTCACGCCTTTTCCTCCACCGGCACAGGTCGGCGCCAGTGAGCGCGGCGGAACGCCTCCCAGCGCAGCCGGAACCGGTCGAGATAGAGGTAGACGACCGGCGTCGTGTAGAGGGTGAGCATCTGGGAAAAGATCAGGCCGCCGACGATCGAGATCCCCAGGGGACGACGCAGCTCCGCGCCGGTCCCGACCCCGATGGCGAGAGGGAGGCCGCCGAGCATGGCCGCCATCGTCGTCATGGTGATCGGGCGGAAGCGCAGGAGGCATGCCTGGAAGATCGCCTCCTCGGGACTCTTTCCCTCCTTGCGCTCCGCCTCGAGCGCGAAGTCGATCATGAGGATCGCGTTCTTCTTCACGATGCCGATCAGGAGAATGATCCCGATGAGCGCGATCACGGAGAGGTCGTTTCCGGTCAGGAGCAGCGCGAGGAGCGCCCCGACGCCGGCGGAGGGGATCGTCGAGAGGATCGTCAGGGGATGGATGACGCTCTCGTACAGGACGCCGAGCACGATGTAGACCGTCAGGAGCGCGGCGGCGATCAGGATCGGCTCGTTGGCGAGCGACGCCTGGAAGGCCTGCGCCGTGCCCTGGAAGCTTCCGCGGATGGATCCCGGCAGGCGGATCTCCGCCTCGGCGCGGTCGATCGCGTCCACCGCGGTCCCCAGCGCGACTCCCGCCGGCAGGTTGAAGGAGATCGTCACGGAAGGAAACTGCCCCTGGTGGTTGACGGTCAGGGGAGCCGTCGAGCGCTCGTAGTGGGTGAACGCCGCGAGCGGCACCAGGTCGCCTGACTTTGCGCGGACGTAGATGGATTTCAGGCCTTCCGGGTTCTGCCAGAACTTCGATTCGACCTCCATGACGACGTGGTACTGGTTCAGCGGCGTGTACATCGTCGAGACCTGGCGCTGGCCGAAGGCGTCGTAGAGCGTGTCGTCGATCATCTGGGGCGTGATGCCCAGCCGCGAGGCGGTCGCGCGGTCGATGACGAGCGACGCCTGCAGCCCCTTGTTCTGCTGATCGCTGTTGACGTCGGTCAGCTCGGGCAGCCGGCGCAGCGTCTGGAGGACGCGGGGCGCCCACGCGAGCAGCTCGTCCGAGTTGTCGCCCCGCAGCGTGTACTGGTACTGCGCGGCGGAGGGTCTTCCTCCGACACGCACGTCCTGGACCGGCTGCAGGACGAGCGTCGCGCCCGGCACGTGCGCCAGCTTGCCGCGCAGCCGCGCGATGATCTGGTCGGCGGTGGCCCTGTCCTTGCGGTTTCCGCGAGACTTCAGGGAGATGAACATCCGGCCGGAGTTGGCGCTCCCGCCGCCCACGAACCCGTTGGCGCTCTCGATGTCGGGGTCCCGCATGACCGTGTCCACGAACTGGGCAAGCTTCCTCTGCATCGCCTGGAAGGAGGTGTCCTGGTCGGCCTGGATCGTGCCCGTCAGCCGGCCCGCGTCCTGCTGGGGAAAGAAGCCCTTCGGCACCTTCGCGTACAGGAAGATCGTGGCCGCCATGGTCCCGAGGGTGACCAGGATCGTGAACCGCTGGTGCCTCAAGACCCATCCGAGCGAACTCTCGTAGCCGTGCAGGATCGCGCCGAAGCCCTTCTCGCTCGCCTGGAAGAGACGGCCGTGCGAGGCCTTGCTCTGCGGGCGAAGGAGCCGGGCGCACATCATCGGCGTCGCCGTCAGGGAGATGAGCGAGCGAGACGCCGATCGCGATGGAAAGCGTGACGGCGAATTCCCGGAAGAGACGGCCGACGATGCCGCCCATGAGGAGGATCGGCAGGAACACGGCGATGAGCGACAGGGAGATCGAGATGACGGTGAAGCCGATCTCCTGGGCGCCCTTCAGCGCCGCCTCGAGCGGCGTCATGCCCGACTCCAGGTGCCGTGTGATGTTCTCGATGACGACGATCGCGTCGTCCACGACGAAACCGGTCGCGATCGTCAGCGCCATGAGCGACAGGTTGTCGATCGAGTAGTTCAGGAGATACATGGCGCCGAAGGTCCCGATGAGCGAGACCGGCACGGCGACGCTCGGGATGAAAGTCGAGCGGACGTTGCGGAGGAAGATGAAGACGACCAGGATGACGAGCGCGATCGAGACTCCCATCGTGATCTGGACGTCCCGGACCGACGCGCGGATCGTGCGGGTGGCGTCGATGGCGACCGCCAGCGTGATCGTCGGCGGGATGGACGCCTGGAGCTGCGGCAGCAGGGCCCGGACGCGGTCCACGGTCTGGATGATGTTGGCGCCCGGCTGGCGGAACACGATGATCAGGACCGCCGGTTTTCCGTTGGAGAGTCCTCCCGTCCGGATGTCCTCGACCGAGTCGGTCACGGTCGCGATGTCGGAGAGCCGCACCGCGGCGCCGTTGGTGTAATGGATGATCAGCGGCCGATACTCCTCCGCCTTGAGCAACTGGTCGGTCGTCGAGAGCGCGTAGGCGCGTTCGCCGTTGGCGAGCTCTCCCTTCGGCCGGTTGGCGTTGGCGGTGGAGAGGGCCGCGCGGACGTCCTCGAGCCCGAGGCCGTTGTTGTAGAGCGCCGTGGGATTGACGTCCACGCGCACGGCGGGGAGGGCGCCGCCCCCGACGAAGACCTGCCCGACTCCTTCGACCTGCGCCAGCTTCTGCTGGAGGATGGACGAGCCGATGTCGTACATCCGGGCGCGTTCGATGATGTTGGAGGTCAGCGACAGGATCATGATCGGCGCGTCGGCCGGGTTGACCTTCCGGTAGGACGGGTTGTTCGGCAGGTTGGCCGGGAGCTGGCCGCGCGCCGCGTTGATCGCCGCCTGGACGTCGCGCGCCGCCGCGTCGATGTTGCGGTTCAGGTCGAACTGGATCGTGATGTTCGTCGAGCCCAGGCCGCTCGTGGAGGTCATCTCCGTGATCCCGGCGATGCGTCCGAACTGGCGCTCGAGCGGCGTCGCGACGGCGGAGGCCATCGTGTCCGGGCTCGCCCCCGGCAGCCCCGAATTGACGCTGATCGTCGGGAACTCGACCTGCGGCAGGGGCGAAACCGGCAGGAACTTGTAGCCGATCGCCCCCGCGAGCGCGATCCCGACGACGAGGAGCGTCGTCGCGACCGGCCGATGAATGAACGGCGACGAGATGCTCACGGGGTCCTGGCCGGGAGCGGGGGCGAGCTCGGCGGCGGGCTGCTCTGCGGCGGCCTTTGGCGACGCGGTGGGCGAGGCGGTCGAAGGCGAGGTAGATGACGGGCGTCGTGTAGAGCGTCAGGAGCTGGGAAAAGATGAGTCCTCCGACGATCGCGATGCCGAGGGGCCGCCGCAGCTCGGCCCCGATTCCGGAGCCCAGCGCGAGCGGCACGCCGGCGAGCAGCGCCGCCATCGTCGTCATCAGGATCGGGCGCAGGCGCAGGAGGCACGCCTGGTAGATCGCGTCGGTCGGCTTCTTCTTCTCCTTGCGCTCGGCGTCGAGCGCGAAGTCGATCATCATGATCGCGTTCTTCTCGACGATCCCGATGAGCAGGATGATGCCGATGAGCGCGATGACGGAGAAGTCCGTCCGGCAGACCATCAGCGAGAGAAGCGCCCCCACCGCGGCGGAGGGGAGCGTCGAGAGGATCGTGACCGGATGGATGTAGCTCTCGTACAGCACGCCGAGCAGGATGTAGACCGTGATGATGGCCGCCAGGATCAGGAAGACCTCGTTGGACAGAGACGCCCGGAACGCCTGGGCGGTCCCCTGGAAGCTCGCCTGGATGCTCGCCGGCATTCCCAGCTCCTCCTTGGCCCGCTCGATCGCGCGGACCGCCTGCCCGAGCGACGTGCCGGGCGCGAGGTTGAAGGAGAGGGTGACGACCGGGAACTGTCCCTGGTGGTTCACGGAGAGGGGAGCGTTGGATGTCTGCAGCTCCGTGAACGCGCCGAGCGGCACCGAGCCGCCGCCCGGAGGAGCGCAGGTAGACGCTTTTCAAGTCCTCCGGGTGGTCCTGGAAGCCCGGCTGCGTCTCGAGCACGACGCGGTACTGGTTCAGCTGCGTGAACATGGTCGAGATCTGCCGCTGGCCGAACGCGTCGTAGAGAGAGTTGTCGAGATCGAGCGGCGTGATGCCGAGGCGCGAGGCGGTCGTCCGGTCGAGGATCAGCCGGGCCTCGAGGCCGCCGTTCTGCTGGTCGCTCGCGACGTCGCGCAGCTCCGGCAGCGATTGCAGCTTCGCGAGGAAGCGGGGGACCCACACCGAGAGCTCCCGCGCGTCGGGGTCTTCGAGGCTGTACTGGAACTGCGTGCGGCTCACCCGGTCCTCGACGGTCAGGTCCTGCACCGGCTGGAGGTAGAGGGTGATCCCCTCGACCTTCGCCAGCTCCGGCTGGAGGCGGCGGATGATGTCCGTCGCGCTCGCCTTGCGCTCCGACAGGGGCTTCAGGTTGATCTGGATGCGCCCGCTGTTGATCGTCGTGTTCGTCCCGTCGATCCCGATGAACGAGGAGAGGCTCTCGACCCCCGGGTCCTTCAGGATGACGTGGGCGAGCGCGAGCTGCCGCTCTTTCATGGCGGCGAACGAAACGGTCTGCGACGCCTCGGAGATGCCGAGGATCACGCCCGGTGTCCTGCACGGGGAAGAACCCCTTGGGGATGACGATGAAGAGGAGCACGGTCGTCAGCCAGCGTGGCGACGGCGATGACGAGCGTGGCCGTCTGGTGGCGCAGGACCACGGTCAGCGTCCGGCCGTAGAAGTCGATGACCTTCTGGAACGCGCGCTCGGAGGCCCGGTAGAAGCGGGTCTGCTCGCGAGGGCTCCTTGTGGCGCAGGAGCTTGGCGCACATCATCGGCGTCAGCGTCAGCGACACGAAGGCGGAGATCAGGATCGTCACGGAGAGGGTCACGGCGAACTCGCGGAAGAGGCGGCCGACCACGTCCCCCATGAAGAGGAGCGGGATCAGGACCGCGATGAGCGAGACCGTCAGGGACATGATCGTGAAACCGATCTGCTCGGAGCCCTTGAGCGCCGCCTCGAGCGGCTTGACCCCCTCCTCGATGTAGCGCGAGATGTTCTCGATCATCACGATCGCGTCGTCCACGACGAAGCCGGTCGAGATCGTCAGCGCCATGAGCGTCAGGTTGTTCAGGCTGTAGCCCAGCAGATACATGGCGCCGAACGTCCCGACGAGCGAGAGCGGGACGGCGACGCTCGGGATGACGGTGGCGGCGATCGTGCGCAGGAAGAGGAAGATCACCATCACGACGAGCGCGATCACGAGCATCAGCTCGAACTCCACGTCGTGGACGGAAGCCCGGATCGTCGTCGTGCGGTCGGTCAGGATCGCCACCTCGATGGCCGAGGGGAGGGAGGCCCGCAGCTGCGGGAGGAGCTGCTTGACGCGGTCCACGACGGCGATGATGTTGGCGCCCGGCTGCCGCTGGATGTTCAGGATGACCGCGGGGACGTCGTTCATCCACGCCGCCTGCTTCGCGTTCTCCGTGTCGTCGATCACGTTGGCGATGTCGGAGAGATGGATGGGCGCGCCGTTCTTGTAGGCGACGACGAGGGGCTTGTACTGGTCGCTCGTCAGGAGCTGGTCGTTGGCCCCGATCTGGTAGGACTGGTGGGCCCCGTCGAAGGTGCCCTTGGCCTGGTTGACGTTGGACGCCGCCACGGCCGTCCGGACGTCCTCCATCGTCAGGCCGTAGGAGGAGAGCGCGGTCGGGTTGACCTGGATCCGGACGGCCGGTTTCTGTCCGCCGGAGATGGAGACGAGCCCGACGCCGGGCAGCTGCGAGATCTTCTGGGCGAAACGCGTGTCGGCCAGGTCCTCGACCTTCGAGAGGGGAAGCGTCTTCGAGGTGAGCGCGAGCGTGATGATCGGGGCGTCGGCCGGGTTGATCTTGCTGTAGATGGGCGGGTTGGGCAGGTCGCGCGGCAGGTAGGTCCCCGAGGCGTTGATGGCGGCCTGCACCTCCTGCTCGGCCACGTCGATGTTCAGGTCGAGGTCGAACTGCAGCGTGATGACGGAGCTGCCGCCGGAGCTGTTGGAGGTCATCTGCTTCAAGCCCGGGAGCTGTCCGAACTGCCGCTCCAGCGGGGCCGTCACGGCGGAGGCCATGACGTCCGGGCTCGCGCCGGGGTAGAACGTCACGATCTGGATCGTCGGGTAATCCACCTGCGGCAGGGCCGAGACGGGAAGCTGCTTGAAACCGATCGCCCCCGCGATCAGGAGGCCCGCCATCACCAGCGACGTCGCGATCGGCCGCAGGATGAAGGGGCGGGATGGGCTCATGCGCCCGCTTTCTTCTGCGGGCGCGCCTCTCCCTTCCCGCCCTCCGGCTGCTCGCGGCCCGGCTGCCGGCGGGCCGCGCCGGCCCCGGCGAGCGCGACCTTCATGCCGGGCTGCAGCTTGTCCACGCCGTCGGTCACGACCGTCTCGCCGGGAGAGATCCCTTTCCGATCGCGGTGTCGTCCCCCTGGGTCAGCTGCACGTCGACGTTGCGCATGTCCACGGTCGAGTCGGGCTTGACGACGTAGACGAAGGTGGACTGCGGGCTTCGCTGGATCGCGGCCGTCGGGACGATCACGGCTCCGCGCAGGGTGTCCACGAGCAGGCGCGCGTTGACGAACTGGTTCGCGAAGAGCGCGTGGTTCTCGTTGGCGAAGATGGCCTTGATCTTGACGGTCCCCGTGGTCTGGTCGATCTGGTTGTCCAGCGCCAGGACCGAGCCCGTCGCGATCTTGTTCTTGAAATCGCGGTCATAGGCGTCCACGGGGAGGCTCTTGCCGGCTCTTGACCTGCTGGAGCACCTGCGGGAGGTGGTCCGCGGGGATGGTGAAGACGACCGTGATCGGCTGGATCTGGGTGATGACGAGCAGACCGTTCGGGTCCGACGCGTGCACCATGTTGCCGACATCCACGAGCCGCAGTCCGACCGTTCCGGTGATCGGAGCGGTGATGCGGCTGTAGGTCAGGTTCAGCTTCGCGCTCTCGACCTGTCCCTGGTCGCTCTTGACCGAGGCCTCGAGCTGGTTGACCATCGCGGCCTGCGTGTCGAGCTGCTGCTTCGAGATGGAGTCCTCCTGGACCAGGACGACGTATCGCTGCCATGTCCACCTTCGCGTTGTCCAGCGTGGCCTCGTCCTTGGCCTTCTGCCCCTCGGCCTGCATGAGCTGGACCTGGAAGGGGCGAGGATCGATCTCGGCCAGCAGGTCGCCCTGGTGCACGAGCTGTCCCTCGCGGAACGCGACGCGGATCAACTGGCCGTCCACGCGGCTCCGGACGGTGACCGTGTTCAAGGCCGTCACGGTGCCGAGCCCCGTCAGGTACACGTCGAGGTCTCCCTTCCTGGCGGCCGCTCCGGCGACCGGCACGGCGCGCTGCGCCGCTTTCGCCTTGGCCGCGCGCGCCGCGCTCTGCTTCTTCTGGCCCGCCCGGGCGAAGAGGAAAATCGCGAGCAGCACCGCCGCGCCGATCCCGACGACCCAGGGCCACCGCCGCGCCGCGCCTCGCTCTCGGCGCGGCGCCCGGAGGTCGGAGCGTCCGGCTGCGCTGCGGGAGAGTCTCCTCGCGGGGCACGAGCGCTTCGTCGCGGGCGACCGGAGCGTCGGACTTGCTCTTGAGGCCATTCTTCTCCCTGGGGCTCTTTCAGCCCTCCTGGACTACGGAAGATCCTCCGCCGAGATTACCGGCTCTTCCAACTCGCGCAACTTCTTGTCTCCGCAGGGCTTCGATCCACCCCGGGAACGGCCGGGGCCTGTATTTTCCCGCAAACCCCATGCCCGCCAGTCTATTCCATCCCCCGTGGTCCCGACGTGAGCCGCGGCGGGGCAAGCCCGTCCCTACAAACGCCAGAAGAGCCGTTGCCAATATGTTTTGAGAATGCCTCTCAATTAGCTCGCGGCGCGCGAAGTCTCCCGAAGTAACCGAGGGAGGAGGCGCGCGCCGCGGGAGCGAGAGCGAGGAGGGATCAGGCGGGCGGTCGAGCCCGCATCCGGGCGAGCCGCGCGCCGGTGCGCCGCAGGCGCAGACCCCGCCGCAGCTCTCGCGACGTTTTGGTCGGGGCGGCCGGGATCGAACCGGCGACCACCTGCTCCCAAAGCAGGTACGCTACCGCTGCGCTACGCCCCGAGGGCGGGGATTATCCCATGTGGGCTCGCGAAGGTTCGAACCGGCGGACGCCTTCGCGGCATATGTCTGTCCCGGTGGCGACCATGACACCGGAGACGTCCCGGGCAGTCACTCGAGTCGTCAACCCGCAGCCGGTCGTCGAGGGCGCGGGCGTGCACCTCGTGCGCAGCATCGGAACGCGCGAGCTGGATCATCTCGATCCGTTCCTGCTCCTGGACCATTTCGAGTCGGCGGTTCCGTCCGACTACCAGGCCGGGTTTCCCTTCCATCCCCACCGGGGAATCGAGACCGTCACGATCGTCCGGCAGGGAGAGGTCCGCCACGGCGACTCGCTCGGCCACGCCGGGACGATCGGCGCGGGCGACATCCAGTGGATGACTTCGGGCAGCGGGATCCTCCACGAGGAGATGCCTCAGGTGCGCCCGGAGGGGATCGGCGGTCTCCAGATCTGGCTGAACCTTCCGGCCAGCGAGAAGATGACGCGTCCCAGGTACCGCGAGCTGCGCTCGGACCTTCTTCCGGAGCGCGAGACGGAGGAAGGAGCCAGGATCCGCGTCATCGCCGGCGAGGCGATGGACGGGCGCCTCACGGGTCCCGTCGAGGGGCTGGCCGTCGCCCCGAAGTTCGTGGACGTGACGCTTCCCGAGGGGACGTCCTTCCGCGAGCCGGTGCCGGCCGGCCACTCGGCTTTTGCCTACGTGGACCGCGGCGAGGTGCTCTTCGGCCCGGAGAGGAAGCCGGTGCCGGCTCCGGCGCTCGTTCTCTTCGGAGACGGCGAGATCGTCGAGGCCTCGGCCGGCGCCGGGGGAGGCCGGTTCCTGCTCGCCGCCGCGCATCCGCTCCACGAGCCGATCGCGCGTTACGGTCCCGTTCGTGATGAACACCCGCGCCGAGATCGAGCAGACGCTGCACGAGCTGCGGACAGGCCGCTTCATCCGCGACCGAGCCCCGCGACGAATAAGCGGCCGCTCGACTCCGGGCGCGCGACGGAATATCGTCCGGAGAGAAATGAACCGCGAATACGTCGCCTGGGACTCGCCGATCCTGGGGCGCCGGATGGAGCTGCTCCGCTTCGGCCACGCCGGCCGCCCGATGATCTGGTTTCCGACCTCCGTCGGGCGCTTCTACCAGAACGAGGACTTCGGCCTGATCGGCGCGGTGGCGGATCACATCGAGGCCGGGCGGCTCCAGATCGCCTGCGTGGACAGCGTGGACGCGGAGAGCTTCTACGCGAAGGATCGGCCGCCCGCCGAGAGGATCCGCCGCCACGACTCCTATGACCGGTACGTCGCGCAGCGAAGTCGTGCCATGGCTCCTCGGACAAGTCCGGCGGCTTCGGCAGAGGTCGGCACGCTCGGCGCCTCCTTCGGCGCGTATCACGCGGCCAATTTCGGCTTGCGCCATCCGGAGATCGTGCGACAAGGTCGTGGGCTTCTCGGGCAAGTACGACATCCACTCCTTCCTCGACGGCTACTGGGACGAGCTCTGCTATTTCCACTGCCCGACCGCCTACGTCCCCAACATGGACGGCGAGTGGGTCGGCAAGCTCTCGGCGATGGACATCGCGATCGTGACCGGGGAGACCGACAACATCCTCTCGGGCACGACCGACATGATGCGGATCTTCAACGAGAAGGGGATCCGCAACCGCAACGCCGTCTGGGGCGCCCCCTACGGCCACGACTGGCCCTGGTGGAAGGAGCAGATCCGGTCCTACGTTCCGTAGCCGGGACTCGGGACTCGGAAGTGGTGCCATCAGGGAGGGGCTTGGCCCTCCCGCCCGACGGAAGCCCGACGGGGCGGGCGGCTCAAGGACCGCCCCTCACGGCACGGAGTCGCCTTGCGCGATTGGCTTACCGCGACAGCTCGGCGTTCCAGTTCAGGACGATCGTGGTCGGGTTCAGGGACTCGCGGCCCAGCGGGGCGACCATCAGGAAACGGTCCGCCTCGGGCGTGGCGACGTACTTGTTGCGGGCGATGCCCGGCTGGACTCTCGCCGCGAAGAGCGGCCTTCGGGATTCCGGCCTTGAACGGTCTCGCCGGCATGGATCTCCACCGCCATCAGCTTCTGGTCGGCCGAGCGGTAATAGATCTCCTTTCCGTCGGCTCGCCAGGACGGATCCGCGCCGCCGCCGTTGGAGACCTGGAACTTGCCGCTCGCGACCGGAAACGACTGGACGTAGATCTCTTCGCGGCCGGATTCGTTGGACTGGTACGCGACCCATTTCCCGTCGGGGGAGAAATAGGGGTACAGCTCCCGGAAGGGCCCCACCGCGATCGGGATCGGCTTGCGGTCTCCGAACATCGGCAGCGCCCAGCAGTCCCAGCCGTCTTCTTGCCCTGAGCGTTGAATGCGATGTAGCGGCCATCGCGGGACCAGTCGATGGGGACCTTGCTCGCGTCGTCCTTGAGCACGATCTTCTCCTCTCCCTGGCCGCTCGCGGGTTTCTCGAAGAGGTCGTAGTTTCCGTTGCGGTCTGACCGGAACACGATGGTGGCGCCGTCGGGAGACCACACCGGGATTTCGTTGTTGGCGCCGCCGAACGTGAAACGGGAATTGACGCCCCGCGCGAGGTCGCGGACCCAGATGTCTGTTTTTCCGCTGCGCGGATCGCTCAGGTTGAACGGCGAGCCGATCGCCGGCGCGGGAGAGACGCGGGGCTCGTGTATTCGCCGCGCTCGCCGACGGCCTCGAGCTCCTTGCCGGAGCGGTCGACCCAGAGGAGCCGCGCTCCGGACTCGCCGGTCCGGTACACGAGGATCCCGTCGCGCGAGACCGAGAAGGTCGCCAGGCCCACGCTGTCGGTTCCGATCTGCTCGGCGAGCGGGATCGGCTCGCCTTTCGTCTTCAAGGCGCCGGCGTCGAACGGCTGCGCGACCAGGGTCCTGTCGCGCACGAAGAGGAGGTAGCCGGGCGGCGCGTAAGTCAGCAGCGTCTGGGCCGGCGCGACGATCCTGGACTCGGTCGGAGTCGAGAGTCCCGACACGGTAGGAGCTGTCTTCGGTTCTCGCTCCGAAGGCCATGTAGAGGAAGTGGCGGCCGTCCGGGAGGAACTCGGGCCAGCCGACCTGCGTCTCCTTGCGGGAAGGGTCCGGCTTCGCGGCGACGGCCGGAGTTCCGCCGGCGGCGGAGACCTTGTAGATCGGGGTCCGTGCCGGTGCCGTCGTAGAGGATCATCCCCTGCGAGCTCCAGGTGCCGTCCGCGCCGGTCGGCGCGTCGCAGATCTTCTGGGCGGGGCCGCCGGTCACCTCGATCTTCTTCAGCTTGCCTTCCGCGATGAATCCCAGGAAGCGGCTGTCGGGCGACCAGAAGGGACGCGCCGTGCCGTCCGTCCCGGCGAGAGGCTGCGCGGCCAGCGCGTTCAAGGCCCGGACCCAGATCCGGGTCTTCCCCTCGACGTCCGTCGCGCTGAAGGCGAGATATCGCCCGTCGGGAGAGATGCGAGGGGCGTCGACGGCGATGACCCCCTCCGGCGTTCCGATCTCGAACCGGGAGAGCCTGGGTTTGGCGGGCGCGCGGCGAACGTATCCGAATCCGAGCGCCGCCGCGGCGAGGATCGCGGCCAGCCGCGACTCCCCAGGCGAGGCGCTCGCGGCTCTTGCGCCGCTGCGGCGACCGGCGCCGGGACACCCGCCTGCGATCCGCCCTCGGCGATCCACTGGAGCTGCAGCTTGGCGTCGTGCGCCGTCTGGAAGCGGTCCTCGGGATCCTTGGCGAGGCAGGTCTTGATGACGCGGTTCAAGGCCGGCGGCATCATCGGCGCGATCTCGGTGACGGAAGTCGGGTCGTCGCGCAGGATCGAGCCCGCCAGGCTCGCCTGCGTCTTGCCGGAGAAGGCCTTCTTTCCCGTCGCCATCTCGTAGAGCACGGCGCCGAAGGCGAAGATGTCCGAGCGCGCGTCGGCCTCGCCGCCTTCGAGCTGCTCCGGCGCCATGTACTGGAACGTGCCGAGCACCGTGCCGCGCTCGGTCAGCGGCTGGCTCGGCTGGGCCTGCGTCGCCAGGACGGAGGCTCCCGAGATCATGTTGTCGCGCGCCGCCGCCTGGTACTTCGCGAGGCCGAAATCCAGGAGCTTGACTCCGGATTTCGTCAGCATGACGTTGCCGGGCTTCAGGTCGCGGTGGACGATTCCCTGCCGGTGCGCCTTGTCCAGCGCGTCGGCGATCTCGATGCCGTAGCGCAGGAGCTGCTCGGAGGCAACGGGGCCCTTGTCGAGCTTCGCGGCGAGCGTCTCTCCCTCCAGATACTCCATGACCAGGTAGTCCGCGTCGCCTTCCCGGCCGACGTCGTAGAGCGCGCAGATGTGGGGATGAGAGAGCTGCGAGATCGTCTTGGCCTCGCGCTCGAAGCGCTGGCGCAGCTCCTCGTTGGTCGTCAGGTGCTCGGGCAGCACCTTGACGGCGACGGTCCGTTCCAGGCGCGTGTCCCGCGCCTTGTACACCTCGCCCATCCCGCCCGCGCCGATCGCGGAAAGGATCTCGTAAGGACCGAGCCTGGAGCCTGCAGCCAGCGTCACGTTGTGCCTCCTCGACCCGAGGACTGTTTCCCCTGTCATCCGGAGCTCGCCTCTCGGCTGGGCCGAGCGTGGCTCCGTCCGGTTTCCGGATAGATCGCAGAGTGTCTCGGGTTTCCGCTTGATTGTACCGTTCCCGAGCCGCGGGTCAGCGGGACAGGCCGGCGTTCCAGTTCACGACCACCGTGGTCGGGACCATGGCATCGCGCCCGAGGGGAGCGAGCAGGAGGAACCGCTGGCCGTCGGCCGAAGGCAGGTAGTGACTGCGGACGTTGCGGATCGGCGCGAGCATCGCCTGGAAGAGCGCCCGGGGAATGCCGGCCTCGAACGTTTCCCCCGCCTGGATATCGACCGCCATGAGCTTCTGGTCGAAACCGGAGTAATAGAGCTCTTTCCCGTCGGCCCGCCAGGACGGCTCGACGCCTCCGGCCGTGGACACCTGCCACTTTCCTCCGGGGCCCGGGAAGTTCTGGACGTAGATCTCCGCGCGGCCCGACTCGTTGGACTGGTAGGCGAGCCATTTTCCATCGGGAGAGAACGCCGGGCGCTGCTCGTTGAACGGCGTCTGCAGGAAGAGGATGGGCTTCTTCTCGCCGAATGTCGGCAGGACCCAGAGGTCCCAGCTGGTCTTCTTCCCCAGGCTCTGGTAGGCGATGTACCGCCCGTCCCGCGACCAGTCGTGCGCGAACTTGATCTCGTCGCTCTGGAGAAGAAGCTGCTCCTGGCCGCCGCCGCCGGCAGCCTTCGTGTACAGGTCGAACTGGCCGCCGCGGTCCGAGCTGAAGACGATCGTCTTCCCGTCCGGGGAGAAGAGGGGCGCAATGTCCTCGCCGGGATCGAAGGTGAAGCGGGAGCTCGCTCCGCGGGCGAGGTCGCGGATCCAGATGTCGGGTTTTCCCCCTCGGGAGTCGTTGACGACGAACGCGAGCCGTTCGCCGCCGGGGGAAACCATGGTGTCGGTGTATTCGCCGGGGTCCCCGATGGCCGAGAGCTCCTTGCCGTCCCGGCTGAACCAGACCAGCCGGTTGCCGGCTGTCGCCGGTGCGGTAGGCGAGGACCCCGTTGCGCGACGCCGAGAACCTCGCCAGGCCCGTGGCGATCGCCCCGACGCGCTCGGCTACGGGCACGGGCTCGCCGGTCGTCTTCATCGCCTTGGCGTCGAAGGGCTGCGCGACGAGCGTGCTCTCCCGCACGAAGAGGAGATATCCCGGAGGCGCGTAGGTCACCAGGGACTGGGCGGGAGCGAGCGCCCGCGTTTCCTTCGAGTCGAGAGAGCCGATCCGATAGAGGTGCTCGTCGGGCTTCTGGCCCTGGGCCATGTAGAGAAAGTGCCGCCCGTCGGGCAGGAACTCCGGCCAGGCGACCATCGTCTCCTTGCGAGAGGCGTCGGCCTTGACGGCGACCGCCGGCGTCCCTCCCTCCGCGGAGACTCTCTGGATGGGATCGGCGGCGCGACCGTCGAAGAGGATCACTCCCGCCGGGCTCCAGGTTCCGTCCGAACCCGTCGGGTAGTCGCAGATCTTCTGAGGCGGGCCCCCGGCGACCTCGATCTTCTTCAACTTCCCTTCGGCGAAGAATCCGAGGAAACGGCTGTCGGGCGACCAGAACGGGCGGGTGGCTCCCTCGGTCCCCGCCAGGGGCTGAGCGATCAGAGCGCTCAACGGCCGCACCCAGATGCGGGGTCGTCCCGCGGAATCGCTGGCGTTGAACGCCAGGATCTTCCCGTCGGGCGAGATTCGCGGAGAGTCGATCAGCGCGACTCCCTCGGGAGTCGGGATCTCGAATCGGATCGGACTCGCCTTGACCGGAGC
Organism: uncultured Acidobacteriota bacterium; assembly: GCA_963782815.1. GTDB lineage: Bacteria > Acidobacteriota > Thermoanaerobaculia > UBA5066 > Gp7-AA6 > JAWOLE01. The sequence continues at coordinate 34,673 of CAWALG010000030.1, forward strand.
GCGGCGCACGTAGCCCGCGGCGAAGAGCCCCGCGGCGACGATCGCCGCCGCGGCCACTCCCCAGGCCAGCCGCTCGCGGCTCTTCCTCCGTGCCGCGACGGGCATCGGCACCCGGCCTGCGAGCCCGCCCTCGGCGATCCACTGGAGCTGCAGCTTGACGTCGTGCGCCGTCTGGAACCGGTCCTCCGGGTCCTTGGCGAGGCACGTCTTGATGACGCGGTTCAGGGCCGGCGGCGTCATCGGCGCGACCTCGTTGACCGACGGAGGATCGTCGCGGAGGATCGCGCCGATCAGGCTCGCCTGGCTCTTGCCCGAGAAGGCCTTCCTTCCCGTCGCCATCTCGTAGAGCACGGCGCCGAACGCGAAGATGTCCGAGCGCGCGTCGGCCTCGCCGCCTTCGAGCTGCTCCGGCGCCATGTACTGGAAGGTGCCGAGCACCGTGCCCCGCTCCGTCAGCGGCTGGCTCGGCTGGGCCTGCGTCGCCAGGGCCGAGGCTCCGGAAAGCGCGCGGTCCCGAGCCGCCGCCTGGAACTTCGCCAGACCGAAGTCGAGGAGCTTGACCCCGCTCTTCGTCAGCATCACGTTGCCGGGCTTCAAGTCGCGATGGACGATGCCCTGCCGGTGCGCCTTGTCCAGCGCGTCGGCGATCTCGATGCCGAAGCGCAGGAGCTGCTCGGAGGGAAGCGGCGCCCTTGTTCAGACGCTCGGCCAGCGTCTCTCCCTCGAGGTACTCCATGACGAGGAAGTCCCTGTCGCCCTCGCGGCCGACGTCGTAGAGCGCGCAGATGTGGGGATGGGAGAGCTGCGAGATCGTCTTGGCCTCGCGCTCGAAACGCTGCCGCAGGTCTTCGTTGGACGTCAGGTGCTCGGGCAGGACCTTGACGGCGACGGTCCTCTCCAGCCGCGTGTCGCGCGCTCGGTACACCTCGCCCATTCCGCCCGCGCCGATCGCCGCGAGGATTTCGTAAGGACCAAGCCTGGAACCCGCCGCCAGTGTCACGTCGCCTCCTGTCGCGTCTGCGTCATCCCGGTTGTACTCATGCTGTCGCTCGGCGGCGCCGCGCCGACTCTTCCCCGCCCGGTCAGCCGGGTTCCTCGAAGACTGATTCCACAGCTCGCGAGATTTCCAGGCAATTCTAAGCCTTCCCACGCGCGGGCCGAGGCCACGCCGTTCGCGCGGAGAGTTACTTCCTGGCCAGCTCCGCGGTCCAGTTCGTCAGGAGGGTGATGGGGGAGATCTCGTCGGCGATCCCGCTGTTGACGAGGAATCGCTGGCCGTCTTTCGACACGTCGTACCGGAAGCCGACACCCATGAGCCTCGCCCGGAAGAGCGGCTGGAAGTCCCCGACCTCGAAGCTCTCCGCCGTCGGTCTTGACCTGCGCCGCGATGAGGCGGTTGTCCGGGGCGAAGAAGAAGAGTTCCTTGCCGTCGCCGCGCCACCGGGGCTCCGTCCCGCCGTTCTGCGAGACCTGCCACGTGCGGCCGAGGCCCGGGAACGGAGTCACGTAGATCTCCTCCCGCCCCGACTCGTCGGACACGTAGGCGATGTAGCGTCCGTTGGGTGAGAACTGGCCCATGGTCTCGAGGGCGGGCGTCGTGACGACGGGCCGGAGCGTTCGCTCCCCCTCGAGCGGCAGGACGAAGAGATCGTCCCGGTCCTCCTTGCGCTTCTGAACGATGAGGAAACGTCCGTCGGGAGAAAAACCCGTGGGGACTTCCCACTCGTTCACGTCCGCCAGGAGCTTCTCTTCCGCTCCCGATCCAACCGTGGATTTCAGGAAGATGTCATAGCCGCCGCCGGCAGGGTTCCTCATGTTGTGCGCGATGTGCCGGCCGTCCGGCGTCCAGGCCGAGAAATACTTGTCCCCGGGCCCCGAGGTGAACCGGTTTCGGGTGCCGCTCGACAGATCGACGAGCCAGACGTCGGCGGCGCCCGTGCGCACGTCCACGAGCGCGGTCGTGGCGCGCTTCCCGTCGGGAGAGATGTTCGGGGCGCCGCCGTCGAAGAACTGCGCCGGCTCGCCCACGGTCCCGAGAACGGCGCCGTTGCGGTCGAACCAGCGAAGCGCGGAAAGCGTGTGGCCTTTTCCGGTCTGATAGACGAGCACGCCGTTGCCGGAGGCCGAGAAGACGCTGCGGCTGAACCTTTCGTCCGTCAGGACGCCCGGCGCGATCGTCACCGGCTCGCCGCGCACGGCGAGACGATCGGGATCGAACGCCTGCGCGACGAGCGCCTGCTCCCGCACGTACAGCAGGTGCCCCGAGGCATAGATCGCGTTGGAGGAGACGCTGACCAGGGACTTCGATTCCTTCGAGCCGAGCGAGCCGACGAGGATGGCCGACTCCATTCCGGGACCGGAGCCGATGGGGCTGCGCCGCGCCAGGTAGAGGAAGTGCCGCCCATCGGGCAGGAAGTGAGCGTAGCGGTGCGTGATGTCCTTGGCGCCGAGCGACGGTCTCCTGCGCCGCCGTTCCTCCGTCCGCCGAGACGCGGTAGATCGGCCCGCGCGCCGACGGCGTGAAGAGAATGACGCCGTCGCGATTCCAGGATCCTCCGCGCCCCTCCGTGACCGGCGCCAGCTTGAAGACCGGGCCTCCGTTGGCGTCGATCTTCCGAAGAAAGCGTTTGGCGAAGAAGCCGATGAAGCGCCCGTCCGGCGACCAGAACGGCCGCTCCGCGCCCTCGGTTCCGGCCAGCGGGCGCGCCGGCCCGGAATCGTTCAGCGAGCGCACCCAGAGCAGGTTCGGCTCCTCCCCCTTGTGGGCGGTGAAGACCAGGCGTGAGCCGTCCGGTGAAATCTCGACCGGTCCGGCGAAGATCTCCGTGTTCACCAGCTCCGTCCCCTCCGGCGGGAGGATCGACGCATGGATCGCCGGGGCGGCGGGCTCGCGCCGCGTGAGAAGGAGCATCAGCAGCCCGGCCGCCACCAGCGCGAGGACGCCCGCGACGAGCCAGCCGGCTTGCGCGCCGCGGCCGCGCGGGGCCGCGCGCGCCTCGACGCCCGGGCTCGAGCCCTCGGCAATCCAGCGGAGCTGTCTGCCGACGTCGCCGGCGCTCTGCCAGCGCTCGTCGGGATCCTTCGCGAGGCAGGTCTTGACGATCCGGTCGAGAGCGGCCGGCGACGAGGGCTCGACCGCCGAGACCGGCGGCGGCTCGGTGTGCAGGATCGCTCCGATGAGCGACGCCTGGCTCGCGCCGGAGAACGCCCTCTTCCCTGTCGCCATCTCGTAGAGCACGGCGCCGAAGGCGAAGATGTCCGTTCGCGCGTCCGCCTCCTTGCCCTCGAGCTGTTCGGGCGCCATGTACTGCAGCGTCCCCAGGATCGTCCCTTCCTGCGTCAGCGGCGTTCTCGCCGTCGGCAGCGCGGAGACGAGCAAGGCGTCCGCTTCCGACTCCGCCCGGCGCAGCTTCGCCAGGCCGAAGTCGAGGAGCTTCACGCCCGACTTCGTCAGCATCACGTTGCCGGGCTTCAGGTCCCTGTGCACGATCCCATGCCGATGCGCCTTGTCCAGCGCGTCGGCGATCTCGATGCCGTAGCGCAGCGTCTGCTCGAGCGGGAGCGGCCCCTTCACGAGCCGGTCCGCGAGCGTCTCGCCTTCGAGGTACTCCATGACCAGGTACTCGACGCCGTCCTGATTGCCGACGTCGTAGAGCGCGCAGATGTGCGGATGGGAGAGCTGCGAGATCGTCTTCGCCTCCCGCTCGAAGCGCTGGCGGCCTCGGCGGATGAGGACAGGTGCGGCGGCAGGACCTTGATGGCGACGGTCCGTTCGAGCCGCGTGTCCCGCGCCCTGTAGACCTCTCCCATCCCTCCGGCTCCCAGCGGGGAAAGAACTTCGTAGGGCCCCAGGCGGGAACCGGCGGCGAGACTCAAGCTCTCTGGCCTCCGAATCTGAAGTCAGGGTTGACTCGTCGGGATTTTAACCGGCACAGGGGGCTGCCGGAGTCTCTCCGGGTTCTCCGGGCTGGGTTAGAGTTCGCGTTGGATGAAGCGTCTGGCCGAACTTGACGGTCGAGGACCTGGCGTCCGCCCCGGTCTGGCGGTACGAGGGGGGAGACGGTGCGAACGCGGTCGTCGTCGCGCACGCGCGCGATGGCCTGTCGCAGATGGACGACGAGATCTTTCTCGCGGCGACCGATTTCGTTCTTCCCGATTCGAGCCGTCATCTCGGGTTCTGTTTCCCGGTGGACGACGCGGGCCTCGACTACCTGCAGCCGGCCATCGTGACGCCGGGCGGGCACGTCCAGTTCTGGTTCGACGGACCGGTCGCGGCGGAAGTCCTCTCGGCGCAGTGGGCCGCCCTCGGGAAGCGGGCCGACGAGGTCTTCCCGGTGCAGTTCCGCTGCCGCGTTCCGGTGGACGGCCGCGAGGTGGCCGGCGTGATTCCGGGCATCGAGACTTCCGCCGACATCTTTCCCGCGCGGCCCGCCGCTCCCATCGCGGCCGCCGACCAGGCAACGGAAGAAGCCTCCTACGAGTCCGCGGCGTCCGGATGGATCCGTCCTGAGCGCGCGGCCGAGCCGGGTGCGGCGGCTCTTCGCCAACCGCGCCGGCGTCTACGTGACGCGAACGGCTCCCCGGCGCCGCGTCGAGATGATGGTCGAGTTCGACCAGGGAGGAGCGCGCGGCACCGGAGTGACGGGCGATGTCTCCCGCAGCGGCATGTTCGTCCGCTCGGCGCGCCCGCCCAACGGCGGACCCGCGGTGAGCCTGACCGTGCACCTTCCGGGCGGGCAGGGAGATTCTCCTGGCGGGGAGGGTCGTGCGAAGCGCCGCCGCCTCCGACCCGCAGGCGCCCGGTTTCGCGCTCGCGTTGACCGACAAGCCCGCCGAATACGACGAGTTTTTCTCCTGGCTCCTGGATCTCGAGTAACGTCGCTCCGCGCTGCGCAAGGGACCTGCGCCTGCGGGCGCACCGGCGAGCGACTCGGCCGGATGCGGCCTCGATCGCTCGCCTGGTCCCTGGCTCCGCGCTCCGCTCCCGCGGCGCGAGGCTCCTCCTTCGCTTCGCTCAGGAGACTCCTCGCGCCGCGAGCTGCCGGTCGCCTCGGGTGATGTAGGGGAGGGCGTCTGCGAGGCGACCACCGTCTGGTAAATTGAAGACGTCATGGAAGGAGAAAACGCCACCGGACCGTAGGGGTCCGGGTCGGGCCGGTCCAGGTCGGCGGGGGAGCCCCGGTCGTCGTCCAGTCGATGGCCAACACCGACACGGCCGATATCGCGGGGACCGCCCGGCAGTGCATCGAGCTCGCGCGGGCGGGCTCGGAGATGGTGCGGGTCACCGTGAACGTCCCGGAGGCCGCGCAGGCGGTGCCCGAGATCAAGAAGCGGATGCTCGACGCCGGCGTCGAGGCCCCTCTCATCGGAGACTTCCATTACAACGGCCACGTCCTGCTGTCGAAGTTCCCCGCCTGCGCCGCGGCGCTCGACAAGTACCGCATCAACCCCGGCAACGTCGGCAAGGGCGCGCGGCGCGACGAGCAGTTCGCGACGATCTGCGCCATCGCCCGCGAGAACGGAAAGCCCGTGCGCATCGGCGTCAACGGCGGGTCCCTCAACCAGGAGCTCGTCATGGCGAAGATGCAGGAGAACACGGACCGGGACCTCGGCCGGTCTTCCGAGGAGATCATCAACGAGTGCATGGTCCTCTCGGCGCTCCAGTCGACGGAGCTCGCGCTCCAGTCGGGCCTGCGCAAGGACCAGATCATCATCTCCTGCAAGGTCTCGCGGCCGCTCGACCTGATCGCCGTCTACCGCGACCTCGCGAGCGAAGACCGACCAGCCGCTCCACCTCGGGCTGACCGAGGCGGGCATGGGGATGAAGGGACTGGTCTGGTCCTCCTCCGCGATGGGAGTCCTGCTTGGACGAGGGGATCGGCGACACGATCCGCGTCTCGCTGACGCCGCGCCCCGGCGGCGACCGCCGCGAGGAGGTCTACGCGGCATGCGAGCTGCTCCAGTCGCTCGGCATCCGCTCCTTCGCGCCGTCGGTCACCGCCTGTCCCGGCTGCGGCCGCACGACCTCGACGACGTTCCAGGAGCTGGCCGAGCGCATCCAGGGCTACATCCGCGACAAGATGCCCGAGTGGAAGACGCAGTACGAAGGGGTCGAGAACATGACGCTCGCCGTCATGGGCTGCGTCGTCAACGGCCCCGGCGAGTCGAAGGCCGCCTCGATCGGGATCTCGCTCCCCGGCACCGGCGAAGAGCCGCACTGTCCCGTCTACATCGACGGCCAGCACTTCACACTCTGAAGGGCAACTACGACGAGCTCTCGGCCGCTTTCCGCGCCCTCGTGGACGACTACATCGCCAACAAGTACCCGAAGCGCGAGCCGGCGCGAGCCGCCACGGTCTGACGGCTTCGCCTCGCGCGGGCATTTCCACGTCGATCCCGAAGAGCTTCAAAGATTCATCTTGCGCAGCAGCGCCTGGAAACGCGGGTGGTCGCGCAGGCTGGCAAAGAGGTACGAGCCCTTGACGCCGTAGATGGCCCCGGACCGCTCCTCGAGCGCGCGCTCGAGGCAATCGATGGCGGCGTCCCGCTCGCCGAGGCCGGTGTGCACGTGGGCCAGGTGATAGGCGGCCACGTATTGGGTCCTGGCCAGGGCTTCGAGCTCGGCGAGGATGGCCCTCGCCCTCGCCTCCTGTCCCATCATCCCGAGCGCCTGGCCGAGCTGGGCGCGGAACAGGGTAATGTCCGGCGCGAGCTCAACGGCGCGCTCGAGCGCGGCAAAGGCCTCGGCAGTCCTCCCGAGCGTCATGCAGGCCCAGCCGAACACGGTGTGAAGACGCGGGTAGGTGGGATCGAGCGCCAGGGCATGCTCCGCCTCGGCGAGCGCTTCCCGCACCTGTCCCGCCCGCATCAGCTCGTTGGCGAAGTCGCTGCGGATCGCCAGCGGATCGAGCTGTCGCGCCCGTCGCATCAAGGCGAGCGACTCGTCGAAGCGGCTTTGCGCCGAGCAGAGCCAGCCGAGGTGCTGGTAGATGTCGGCGCTGCTCGGGCTGAGCCTCAGAGCCAGCCGGAATTCCTCTTCCGCGCCCGTCCAGTCGAAGTCGCGCGTGAAACGGAGCACCCCGACCATGTCGTGCGCCTCGGCCAGACCGTCGTCGAGCGCCAGCGCGTGGTCCACCGCCTGTTGGGCGCGGGCGAATGCCACCGCCGGCGCGACCAGGTTGATCCCGGCGCTGACGGACTCGCCGTGCGTTTGTGCGATCGCGGCGTAAGCGAGCGCGAAGCCTGGATCGCGCGCGACCGCCTGTTCGAGGAACGCGAGGCTCGCGGTAAACCCTGCCGCGGTGAACTTCTCGAACTCGTGCCGTCCCTTCAGATAGAGCTGGTAGGCCTCGAGGTCGCGGGTCGGCCGCCGCCCGATCCGGGCACGCTCTTCGAGGGTCATCTCCGCGCGCAGCGCCGCGGCGATCTGCAGCGCCACGTCGGTCTGGATGGCGAAGATGTCATCCAGGTTGCGGTCGTAGGTCTCGGACCACAGGTGCTCATCGGTACGCGGGTCGACGAGCTGCGCCACGATCCGCACGCGGTTGCCCGAGCGGCGCACGCTCCCATCGACGAGCACGCCGACGCCGAGCGCCGCCCCGATCTCGCGGAGGCTCTGTTGGCGTCTTCTTGAACGCCATGGCCGACGTGCGCGAGGTCACACGCAGCGTCCCGATCCTGGCGAGATGGGCGATCACGTCCTCTGTGATGCCGTCGGCGAAGAACTCGTTCTCGGGATCGGCGCTCATGTTCACGAACGGCAGCACGGCCACCGAGGGGAGGCTGACCGTGCCCGGGTCGGCCGGAGGAGCGAGGCCGAGGCCCTCCGAAATCCCGTCCTTGAGCCGCCCGAGATCGCGCGCCAGGTCCCGCGTGGACGCGTAGCGCTCGTCCGGTTCTTTTGCCAGACATCGCTCAACGATCCACCGGAGCGGGACGGGCGACTGCGGCGCGCCGATCTCGAGAGGTTCGGGCTCCTCCCGGATGACGGCCGTCATCGTCTCGGGGCTGCTCGCCCGGGCGAACGCGAGCTTGCCCGTCAACATCTCGAACAGGACCGACCCGAAAGAGAACTGATCCGAACGGAAGTCGATCGGCCTGCCGAGCGCCTGCTCGGGCGACATGTACGCGACCGTTCCCATGACGGTCCCCGGCTCCGTCACCTTCGAGACGGTCGGCGCCGCCGTCGCCCCGGAGGAGTCCTCCGGCTTCGTCAGCTTCGCGAGGCCGAAGTCCAGGATCTTCGCGTAACCGTCGGGCGTGACCATCACGTTCTCGGGCTTCAAGTCCCGGTGAACGATTCCGGCTCCGTGCGCCTTCGCGAGACCGTCGGCCAGCTGCGCCGCGATCCCGATGAGCTTCTTCGTCTGCAACGCCCCCTCGGACAACAGGTCTCGCAGCGTTCGCCCCTCCACGAGCTCCATCGCGATGTACGAGGTCGTCCCGGACTTCCCGACGTCATACACGGTGACGATGCCGGGATGGTTCAGAGCCGAGGCGGACCTCGCCTCCTGCTCGAAGCGCTTCAGGCGATCCGGGTCCCGCGACAGGTCGGCCGGGAGGACCTTGAGAGCCACGTCACGGCCGAGCCTCGAATCTCGCGCGCGGTAAACCTCTCCCATTCCGCCTGTCCCGAGCGGCGACACGATCTCGTAAGGGCCCAGACGGACCCCGGCGGCCAGACTCAAGATCCCCGAGAGATTACTGCAATCGCCAGGGGTGCCACGCCCGGCACGAGGAGCCGCACTGTCCGCCTGCGTCAGCCGGGAGATGGTCAGTGGCTCTTGGATCCCGCGGATCGGCTCTGGACGGAGAGGATGTTGCCGGACGGGTCTTTCCACCACGCGACCCGGAAGTCGCCCGCGCGATGGATGTCGCCTTCGCGCGTCAGGTCGGGCAGGTCGTAGTGCTCGAATGTCACCCCGCGGGACTTCAGTTGCTTGACGACCCCCTCGACATCGTCGACCTCCCACACGGCCGGCCGTGCCCTTGTTCGTCCCCGCGAATTCCGAGCGATAGACGTTGAGAGTCGCGTTGCCGCTCTGGTAGGTCACGGCGACACCCGGCTCCTCGTGGAGCCTCTTCAGTCCCAGGGTTTCCTCGTAGAACTTCTCCGCCTTCTTCAGATCATTGACGGGAAGCATCGGCTGTACGTTCGCATCACCCAGCATCGTCTCCTCCTTTCGTAATAAGGGAAAGAGTTCGCAGAACCTCCGATCCGGCCGGCACCCTGAGACGCAGCAAGACCGGGGCCAGGACCGAGGCGCGACGATTACCGGGCGTCAGACGTCATAAAGCGTCGCCGGTTTCGGGCTCAATGCGCCGCCGGCGCCCAGTTCTGGACGAGGGTGGCCGGAGTCGAGGCCTTCTCGGCGACGATCGTGTTGATCAGGAACCGCTGGCCGTCGGGGAAGACGTCGTACTGGGGGATGTTGGTGCGGCGCGAAGAGGTGCGGAAGAGAGGCTGCGGCGTGCCGGTCTCGAAGCCGCCGTCCGTCCGGACGGGGACAGCCATGAGCTGGCGGCCGAGGTCCAGGTAGAAGAGCTCCTTGCCGTCCGCTCTCCACTTCGGCTGCCGGCCGCCCGCCGTCGAGACCTGGCGCCGGCCTCCCGGGCCCGGAAACGCCGCGACGTAAATCTCGGGCCGGCCCGTCTCGGAGGAGAGGTACGCGATCCACCGTCCGTCCGGGGAGAACGCGGTGTCGCGCTCGCTCGACGGCGTCGAGAGGAGGAGCTTCAGCGTCTGCGTCTCGACCTCGAGCAGCCACATGTCGTCCTCGGTCTTCGCATTGGATCCGTTGAAGGCGATGAACCGTCCGTCCGGCGACCAGTCCGTGAGGAACCTGGAGCGGGGGAGGGCGAAGTCCTGCGTCTGCTCGAACGCGGAGCGGGGCCGGCCGGCTCGGCGGCCACGATCGGCCGCTCCTCTTCCGAGGAGCCCAGGATTTTCTGATAGATGGACCAGAGGCCCTTGCGGTACGACGCGTACGCGATCCTCTTGCCGTCGCGGGAGAAGACCGGCGTGTAATCCTCGCCCGGATCGAAGCTGATCCGGGCCGGCGCCTCCCGGCCGGCGGCGTCGAAGATCCAGATGTCGCGGTTGGTGCTGACCGGATCGACGACCTCGGCCGCGACGCGCCGGCCATCGGGCGAGATTCGCGGCGTCCAGTAGTTCCCCGTCGGCGCGGCGTTGCCGAGCGGCTTTCCCGAACGGTCGAACACCGTCAGCTGCGAGAGGCCGATCGTTCCACCCTCCGCGTAGGCGAGGAGCCCTTCCTGGGACACGGAGAAGATCCCGGTCGAGGCGTCCGCGAGGTACTGAACGTGCCGCGCGACGACCTGCGGGTCCCCCGGAGCTCCAGCTTTTCGGCGTCGAAGGGGTGGGCGAGGAGATCTCCATTCCAGACGTAGAGGAGATATCCCGGCGGCGCGTACACCGTCCTCGATGCGGCGCGCAGAAGCAGCTTGCGGTCCTTCGATCCGAGCTCCTGCACGTAGAGCTCGCTCTCGGAGCGGCGCGTGGACGGATCCACGCGCTGCACGACGTAGAGGAAGTGCTTCCCGTCCGGGAGGAACTCCGGATACTGGTGCACGCTCTCGCCGCGGCTCGCGTCGATCGCCGTGATCGCGACGCGCTCGCGGTCCTGCGGCGACACGCGGTAGATCGGGGAGAGCAGCGACGGCGAGTAGAGGATGATGCCCTCCCGGTTCCAGGTCGCGCCGCGGCCCGGGCCGATCGCGGCGATGGATTCGACGGCGCCGCCGTTGGCCGGAATCCTGGAGAGTCCCGTCAGCATCGTCGCGAACCCGATCCAGCGCCCATCGGGGGACCAGAACGGGTTTCTCGCTCCGTCGGTCCCGGCGAGAAGCTGCGCCGCGGGCTGGTCGAGCGCGCGCGCCGCGAGGACGACGTGGCCTTCGATGTCGTGGACCGGAAAGACGACGCGGGTCCCGTCGGGCGAGAGCGCGAGCGGTCCCGACAGCGGGTCGAGAAACCACCCGTCCGGCGCGACGAGCGAGGACACGATCCGGCGAGCCGGCGCGGCCTGCGGGCGCCGGCCGAAATGGACCTGCTGTCCGATCAGAAAGGCCGCGATCGCGGCTGCCGCGATCCAGAGCCAGGAGAGCCGGCCGCTTCGCTCCTTCGCGGCGGGCCGGGCGGGGATTCCGGCGCGTCCGGCGGGGTCTCCAGCTCGATTCGAGCGTCGGCGATGTCGTGGAAGCGCCGGTCCCGGTCGCGCTCGAGGCAGCGCCGGAGGACCTTCCGGACGTTGGCGGGAGTTCTGCGGGCAGCGCGGTCCAGTCCGGATCGGTCTTCAGGACCGCCGCGAGCGTGTCGGAGACGGTCTCTCCCTCGAAGGCGCGGCGTCCCGGTCAGCATCTCGTAGAGCAGCGCGCCGAAAGCCCAGATGTCGGCGCGCTTGTCCACGGGCTTGCCGCGCGCCTGCTCCGGGCTCATGTAGGCGGCCGTGCCGAGGATCATCCCCGCCGCGGTCGCCCGGCCCGTCATCGTCGGTGAGCTGCGTCAGTTGCGGCGTGCTGCCCGACGTCGGGTCCGTTTCGAAGACCTTCGCCAGCCCGAAGTCGAGGATCTTGACCCTGCCGTCGTGCGCGACGATGACGTTGGCGGGCTTCAGGTCCCGGTGGATGATCCCGCGCTCGTGCGCCGCCTCCAGCGCCTCGGCGATCTGGCGCGCGATCGGAAGCGCTTCCTCGATCGGGATCGCCCCGCGCGCGATCCGCGCGTCCAGCCCCTCGCCTTCGACGAGCTCCATGACCAGGATGTGACGCCCGTCCACGGCCTCGAAGGAGTGGACGGCCGCGATGCCGGGGTGATTCAAGGCGGCGAGCGCCTTCGCCTCGCGCTCGAAACGCGCGATCCGGTCCCGGTCCTCGAAGAACTCCTCGGGCAGGACCTTGATCGCCACGGTCCGGTCGAGGCGCCCGTCCCGCGCCTTCCACACTTCTCCCATTCCTCCCGCTCCGATGGGAGAGAGGACCTCGTAGGGGCCGAGGCGCGAACCGGCTGTGAGAGTCAAGCTGTCTCAGAATACCGCGACGCGGCGGGACCGGCTCGGCCTGCGGGTCCGGGGTCACTCAAGGGCAGTCACGACGCAGAGCTTGCCCGGTACACCCTCGCCCACACCTCCCGCGAGCCCGATGCTAAGATCGCGGCCAATGGCCATCGAATTCGTTCAGAACTACACCGATCTCTCGACCGACAAGGGGTATCAGTTCAAGTTCTTCTGCGACAAGTGCGGCAACGGGTACATGTCTTCCTTCCGGGCGTCCGCCATCGGGATCGCCTCGTCGGCGGCGCAGGTGGCGGGCAGTCTCTTCGGCGGCGTCTTCGGAAAGATCGGCTCCAGCTCCTACGAGGTCCAGCGCGCGATCGGCGGCCCCGCGCACGACAAGGCCCTCGAAGCCGCCGTCACGGAGATGAAGCCGAAGTTCAAGCAGTGCAGCCGGTGCGGCCGATGGGTGTGCGGGGAGGTCTGCTGGAACCACGAGCAGAATCTCTGCGAGCAGTGCGCGCCCAACCTCGACGAGGCGATCGCCTCGGCGCAGGCCGAGGCGGCGAAGGATCAGGCCTTCGAGAAAGCGAAGAGCGTTGATTGGCTGAAGGACCGCGACATCTCCCGCAAGCAGGCGGCGACGTGCCCCGCCTGCGGAGCGCACACGCAAGGCGGGAAGTTCTGCCCCTCCTGCGGCGCCAATCTCTCGCCCGCCGTCAACTGCGGCAAGTGCGGGACGAAGATCGAGGGAGCCCCGAAGTTCTGTCCCGAGTGCGGCAACAAGCTCGGCTGATCCTGACCACGCGCCCGCCCCTCGTCGTCCTCCACGCGCCGTAGGGGCGGGCCTCGCGCCCGCCCGCCTCTTCCGAATGCGCCGAGGCGTCGAGACTGCCGCGGACTACACCACGAGCCTTACACCTGGCGATCGTGCCTTCCGCGCCGTAGGGGCGGGCCTTGCGCCCGCCCGCCTCTTCCGGATACGCCGAGGCGTCGAGACTGCCGCGGACTACACCATGAGCCTTACACCTGGCGATCGTGCCTTCCGCGCCGTAGGGGCGGGCCTTGCGCCCGCCCGCCTCTTCAGGATGCGCCGAGGCGTCGAGACTGCCGCGGACTACACCATGAGCCTTACACCTGGCGATCGTGCCTTCGGCGCCGTAGGGGCGGGCCTTGCGCCCGCCCGCCTCTTCCGGGTGCGCCGAGGCGTCGAGACTGCCGCGGACTACACCATGAGCCTTACACCTGGCGATCGTGCCTTCGGCGCCGTAGGGGCGGGCCTTGCGCCCGCCCGCCTCTCTCAGGTGCGCCGAGATGTCGAGACCGGAGGAACCCGACGCGCCTCACTCCTTCCGATCGGCCCCCAAGAGCGGGACGTCGTGGAATGCTGGGCGTTATCGCGATGTCGTCCGTCTCGCACGAATGGCTTGATGGCGAGAGGCGGGCGGCCGCAAGGGCCGCCCCTACGGCACGAGGGGAGTCGAGGAGAGTGGTGGCGTGATCACGATGTTGTCCGTCTCGCACGAATGGCTTGATGGCGAGAGGCGGGCGGCCGCAAGGGCCGCCCCTACGGCACGGGGGGCACGTCGAGGAGAGTGGTGGCGTGATCACGATGTTGTCCGTCTCGCACGAATGGCTTGATGGCGAGAGGCGGGCGGCCGCAAGGGCCGCCCCTACGGCACGAGGGGCACGTCGAGGAGAGTGGTGGCGTGATCACGATGTTGTCCGTCTCGCACGAATGGCTCGATGGCGAGAGGCGGGCGGCCGCAAGGGCCGCCCCTACGGCACGAGGGGCACGTCGAGGGATGCGGTGGCGCCCTTGTCAACTCGTCCGTCTCGCATTGAATCAGGGGTCCTCGTCCGGTTCGTCCGGCTCCTCCCGGCCCGGCGCCTCGGGCTCCTTCACGGTCATGATCTGGACGTAGCCCTTCCCCTTCATCGCGTCGTTGAACGCGGGGACGGCCTTGCCGTAGAAGTCGTCGAACTCCTTGCGCGCGGAGGCGAGCTGCCCGGAGAGGAGCGCATAGACGTCGAGCTCCGGCTGCGTCGGGGGATAGTCGGAGTTGCCCGAGACGTCGCTGCCGCTGACACCGGACTCGGCCTGGAGCCAGATGAGCTTCAAGTAGAGCTCGAGCGGGCCGCGGAACGACTTCTGGTCTCCTTCCGCGAGCGTGGGCTGGAGGAGCTTGTCCTCGACGGCGCGGGCCTTCTTCTCGAGCTCGTCGGCCTGCTCGAAGACGGGCTTGTCGGCCTTGCCCGCCTTGAGCATCCTGCGAAAGTCCTCGAGCTGTTTGCGCGTCCACTCGATCTCGTTGATCATCCGGGCGGCCGCGCTGATGTCGTCGTAGATCCCGCGCGAGAAGTTCGCCGAGGCCGCGACGTCGGCGTCGCTTCGGCCCGAGCGGGGATCCTTCAAGACGGTGAGCGGCCGCGTTCCGATCTCCTTCCCTTCGACCGTGAGCTTGACCGTGTAAGTGCCCGGGGCGACGAGGGGGCCCTTCTTGGGAACGGTGATGCCGTAATAGAAGACGCCGCGATGGTCCTTGCCGACGAAACGCTTCTCCTCCCAGATGTGCGGATTGCCGGCGGGCGTGGTCCGCATGCGGACGTCCACCGTCTGTTCGTAGGCGAGGTCCCAGGCGACGCGGTTCAACCCCGCCTTGTTCGTCCCCTTGATCGTCCGGATCTTCTTCCCGGCGGAATCCCAGATCGTGATCTCGATCGGGTTCTTCTTCGGCGCGGCGTTCTCGGCCTCGGCGTCGCCCTCCTTCTCGGGAACCTTCAGCGGATCCTTCAGCCAGTAGTTGATCGCGGCGCCGTAGGGCGGGTTCTGTCCTTGCGCCGCTCCCGCGGGGACGAGGTTGGGCCGCGAGGTGGAGCGGAACCGGTAGGCCGGCCGCGGATCGAAGAGATGCGAGGCGGAGGCGCGGACGGCGTCCGTCAACTGCTCGAGCGGAGTCACGTCGTCCAGGATGTAGAAGCCGCGCCCGTAGGTCCCGACGACGAGGTCGTGGAAATGCTCCTGGATCGTCATCCAGTAGACCGGAGCGTGCGGGAGCTTGTCTTGCAGCGGCTCCCAGCGCCCGCCGTCGTCGAAGGAGACGTAGAGCGCGTTCTCGGTCCCGGCAAAGAGAAGCCCCTTGCGGAAGGGGTCCTCGCGCACGACATGCGCATACGAGAGCGGGCTCTTCGGAATGTTGGAGGCGATCGCCTTCCAGCTCTTCCCGTAGTCCGCCGTCTTGAAGAGAAAGGGATCGCGGTTGTCCACCTGGTGCAGGTCCACGGCGATGTAGCACGTCCCCGCGTCGAAGCGGGAGGGCTCGACGCTGCCCACCGTGCCCCTGGGGGGCAGGCCGGGGATTCCGGGTGTGACGTTGGACCAGTGGGCGCCGCCGTCCCTGGTGACCTGGACCACGCCGTCGTTGGTGCCGGCCCAGATGACGCCCTTCTCGAGCGGCGACTCGGCGATCGAGTAGACGACGCCGGCGTACTCGACGGAGAGGTTGTCCACGGTCAATCCGCCGGAGTCGCCCATCATGCTCTTGTCGTTGGTCGTCAGGTCCGGGCTGATCGCCTTCCAGGTCTGCCCGCCGTCGGAGGTCGCGTAGACGTACTGGCTCCCCACGTACACGGTGTTGTGGTCGTGCGGCGAGATCGCGATCGGGAACGTCCAGTTCATGCGGAGCTTGATCTCTCCCGCGTTGGCGCCCATCGTCCGCTCCGGCCACGGGCTGACGGTGCGCGCCATCCCGGTCTTCGCGTCGAAGCGCTCGACGACCCCGGCGTAGCAGCCGCCCCAGACGATGTCGGGATCCACCGGGTCGGGAGTCGCCCAGCCGGTCTCGCAGCCGGCCGTCGAGGTCCATTGCGCCGGGGAGATCCCGCCGGCTCCGGGGACGACGCTCGGGCCGCGCATCGAGCCGTCGTCCTGCATCTGGCCGTACACGAAGTACGGGATCCGGTTGTCGGTCGTGACGTGGTACATCTGGCCGATCGGCAGCCGCATCGACGACCACTGCCGGCCGCGCGTCGTCGAGATCAGGACGCCGAGGTCGTTGCCGATCATCATGCGGCGCGGGTCCTTCGGGTCCGCCCACATGTCGTGGTTGTCGCCGCCCCAGCGGATCTGCTCCGCGGTCTCGCCGCCGTCGTAAGTCGCTCCCATCATGTTGGAGGGGAAATAGACCTCGTTGGCGTTGTCGGGCATGACGAGCATCCGCGTGTAGTAGTGGGGGCGCTCGTTCAAGAGCCGGCTGTGGTTGACGAGCTTCCACTTTTCCCCGCCGTCGTCGGAGCGCCAGAGCGACCCGCGCTGCCCCGTCTCGATGAGCGCGTAGACGCGCTGCGAGTCGCTCTGAGCCACGGCGACGGCGATCTTGCCGAGCGGAGGCTCCGGCAGGCCGTGTCCCGTGATCCGCTTCCAACGTCGTCCCGCCGTCGCGCGAAACGAAGACGCCGCTCCCGGGCCCTCCGCTCTTGCGCCCCCACGTCTTGATGTCGATCTGCCACGCGCCGGCGAAGAGGGTGCGCGGATTGTTCGGGTCCATCGCCAGGTCGGACACGCCCGTGTTCGCGTCCACGAAGAGGACTCGCTCCCAGGACTTGCCGCCGTCCATCGTGCGGTAGACGCCACGCTCCTGCTGCGGGCCGTAGCCGGTCCCGATCGCCGCCGCGAAGACGATGTCCGGGTTGCGCGGGTCGATCGCGATCCGGGGAATCCGTCCTGTCTTCTCCAGGCCCATGTGCTTCCAGCTCTTCCCGGCGTCGGTGGACTTGTAGATCCCGTTTCCGAGCGAGACGTTCGACCGGATGAAGGGCTCGCCGGTCCCGACCCACACGACGTTCGAATCCGACGGGGCGATCGCGATCGAGCCGATCGACTGCGCGGGCTCGTCGTCGAAGACCGGCTTCCAGTGAACGCCGCCGTCGGTGGACTTCCAGACGCCGCCGGAGGCCGCGCCGGCGTAGCAGGTATTCGGATCCCCGGGCACTCCGACGACCGCCGAGACGCGGTTGCCCGGCGGGCCGATGAACCGGTATTTCAGGCCGGCGTAGGGGTCGGCGGGCTTTGCCTCCGCCGCGGCCGGCGCGGAGGACTTCCCCGCTTGCGCCGCGGCCAGGCCAGAGGTAAGAGCGAGAGCGGCAGCTGCCCACGCGCCGAGTCTCCTCATGGCATTCTCGAGGTCTCTCCTCCGTCTCATACTTGAGCTCCCTCCTGTGGGCGGACTATCTCCCCGGATGAAGGGGTTTTGAATCGGATAAGCTTGAGAAAGACTACATCGCCTGGAACGGGCCCTGCAGGGACAGGAAAGAGGGCCCCGATGGCTGGAGAAGGATTCATCGAACCGGCATCCCTGATGTAATTGCATTACGGCCGGACTCGTCAGAAATGCTCAGCTACTGGACGGACCGATCTCCCGGGAACGTCCGGGGGAGCCTCGGAGTTTCCCGGTGACGCGCTACGTAGTTTTCCGAGGTCACGTCCCTTCTGAGGCCCGACTAACGTACGACGATGACCCGTTTTCGATCAACACATGCCGCCCTCGCGCTGGCGATCCTGCTGATTTCAGCGGTCCTGGCGGCCGACACGGGCATGTTCTCCCTCTTTCCCTCGACCCTGCCGCGTGACCCGCTTCTGGCTCCCGAAATGGAGGAAACGGGATCGGGCCTCACATTCATGAAGGGCACCGTCCTGATCACCGGGACGGCGTCCGCGGAAGGCCCTCGGTTGGGCCTGCCTTTCTCGGATCGAGCCCAACTTGCCGTCGCGTCGCCGGTCAATCCGCCGGTCCTCCGCGTCAGGACCGGGGCCGTTCCACCGGCCTGGAAGCCCGTTCTTACGGCGCTCACAGCGGGTTTGGCCGTCGGTTTCTCGGCCGGCAACTCCGTGAAGGAGGAAAGCTATGAATACAACGGCTTTCACTTCACCAACGAGGGCTTCTTCGGGGGGCACACCTACACCGGGGGCGCGGACAAGGTCGCTCACTTCGTGGACTACAGCCTCGCGCAGGGAGCGCTTGCGAACACGTACCGGAGGATCGGCTACACCTCCGGGCAGTCCGGCTGGATCGGGTTCGCCACGGCGGCGGCGGCGGGCCTCGCGACCGAAATCGGAGACGGGACCACGATCTTCGGGTTCTCATGGGAAGATTTCCTTGCGGACGCCCTCGGCGCGGCGACGGCCGCGGGGCTTTCGCAGAGCGGCTGGAACGATACGATCGGCTTCCGGTTCGGAAAGTTCTCCCAGGACCCGGCCCCATCCTGCTGCCCCGACCACACGAACATCGGAAGGGACTACTCCGGCGAGATCTACACCGCCGACCTCAAGATCGTGGGGCTCGCGCGCAGGCTCAGGCTCGACCCGGGGCCCGCGCGGTTCCTCCTCCTGTCGGCGACCTACGGAACCAACGGCTACAGGCTCGTCGCTTCGGAGCTGCGCCAGCGTCTGGTCGGCCTGGAGATCGGCGTGAACTTCTCGGAGATCTTTCGCAGCCTCGGCGTCCCGAGCGAGCCGCTCTGGGGCGAGGTTTTCTACTACTTCCTCGACAGCTTCCGCATCCCCTACACGGCGATCGGCGTCCGCTACGACGTGAACAACCACGAGTGGTTCGGTCCGACCGCCGGCCGCACGCGTTTTCGCGTCCCGGCCGGCTCCCGGTGACCGCGGCCATCTCGGGCCCGTCGAGATACGAATTGCCCGGGAAAGCGACGGCGAATCTTCCTCCGGCCGGTTACGTATAGTGAGCCGGACCTTCACAAAGGGATCGCAGACTTCAACGGAAGGATGCCTCATGAAACGCACCGCCATGGTTCCGCTTGCCGTGATTGCGAGCCTGTTCGCCTCCCTCGGGGTTGCCGCGGCGCGGCAGGCCCCGGCGGCGCCCGCTCCGGCCGCCGGGTCGAATCCGTTCTTTGCCGCCAGCCCGCTCCCTTACCAGGCGCCCCCCTTCGACAGGATCAAGGAGAGCGACTATCAGCCGGCGATCGAGGAAGGGATGAAGCGGCAGCTCGCCGAGATCGACGCGATCGCGAGCAACCCGGAGCCGCCGACCTTCGCCAACACACTGGAGGCCATGGAGCGCACGGGCGAGCTCCTGACGCGCGTGGCCAAGGTCTTCTTCGGCCTCACCCAGTCCAACACCAGCGAGACGATGCAGAAGATCAAGGCGGAGGTGGCGCCGAAGCTCGCGGCGCACCAGGACGCCATCTTCCTCAACGCGAAGCTCTTCGCGCGGGTCAAGGCTCTCTACGATCGGCGCGAAACGCTCGGTCTCGATCCGGAATCCCGGTACCTCGTCGAACGCTTCTGGTTGAACTTCGTCCGCGCCGGCGCGCAGCTCTCCGAGGCCGACAAGACGACCCTTCGCGCGTTGAACCAGGAGGAGGCGAAGCTGACGACCGAGTTCACGGAAAAGGTGCTGGCCGACACCAACGAGTCCGCGGTCGTTGTCGACGACAGGGGAGAGCTGTCCGGCCTCGGCGAAGGAGGCGTTGCCGCCGCGGCCGAGAAGGCGAAGGAGCGGAAACTGGCCGGCAAGTGGGTGCTCACCCTCCAGAACACGACGCAGCAGCCCGCGCTCGCCTCCCTGGCGAACCGGGCTCTTCGCGAGCGTCTGTTCCAGGCCTCGGCGCTGCGTTGCAATCACGGCGGCGGCAACGACACGAAGGCGATCGTCGCCCGCCTCGCGGAGCTTCGGGCGCAGCGCGCGAAGCTCCTGGGTTACGCCAATTACGCGGCGTTCACGCTGGACGACCAGATGGCGAAGACGCCGCAGAACGCGGAGAAGCTGATGACGGGCCTCGTGCCGGCGGCGACCGCGAAGGCGCGCGGGGAGGCGGCCCGGATGCAGAAGCTGATCGACGCGGAGAAGGGAGCCTTCCCGCTCGGCGCGGCGGACTGGGACTTCTACGCCGAGAAGGTCCGCAAGGCCGAGTACGATCTCGACGAGTCGCAGGTCGCGCCGTACTTCGAGCTCGATCGCGTGCTCCGCGACGGAGTCTTCTTCGCCGCGAACAAGCTCTACGGCATCACCTTCCAGGAGCGCAAGGACATCCCCGTCTACCAGCCCGATGTGCGCGTCTTCGAGGTGTTCGACGCCGACGGCAAGTCCCTGGCGCTCTACTACGGCGACTACTTCTCCCGCTCGAACAAGAGCGGCGGCGCCTGGCAGGACAGCTTCGTGGACCAGAGCCATCTCCTCGGGACGAAGCCGGCGGTCTACAACGTGACGAACTTCACCAGGCCCGCCGCGGGGCAGCCGGCGCTGATCTCCTTCGGCGACGTGACAACGCTCTTCCATGAGTTCGGGCACGCGCTGCACGCCATGTTCGCGAGCGTCCGGTACCCGACGCTCTTGAACGTGCCGCGCGACTTCGTCGAGTTCCCGTCGCAGATCAACGAGCACTGGGCGCTCGAGCCGTCGGTCCTCGCCAACTACGCGAAGCACTACCAGACCGGCAAGCCGATGCCGCAGGCGCTCGTGGACAAGATCAAGAAGTCCCGCACGTTCAACCAGGGCTACAAGACGACGGAATATCTCGCGTCCGCCCTTCTCGACATGGCCTGGCACGAGCTGCCCGCCGGAGCGCCGAAACAGGACGTCAACGCCTTCGAGCGCTCATCGCTGCAGCGATTCGAGGTGGAGCTGCCGCAGGTGCCGCCGCGCTACCACACGACCTATTTCTCGCACATCTGGCAGGGCAGCTACGCGGCCGGCTACTACGCGTACCTCTGGAGCGAGGTCATCGACGACGACGCCTACTACTGGTTCAAGGAGAACGGCGGCATGACCCGCGAGAACGGAAAGCGCTTCCGCGAGATGATCCTCTCCGCGGCGGCACGCAGGAAGCCGCCGCGCTCTACCGCGCGTTCCGCGGCCGCGACCCGAAGGTCGAGCCCCTGATCGAGGAGCGCGGCCTCCAGCCGGCGGGGAAGTAAGGCTCGGGGCTACTTCACGCCTTCCACGAGGAAGAGGTGGGAGAGCTGGTATCCGAACGAGTAGGCGTAGCTTTTCCCGTCGTCCGAAAGGGCGAAGGTCCCGATCCGCAGGGCGCCGGCGGTCTCGGCGCCGCCGAACGTGACCAACGGCTCCCTCCGGCCCGTCGCGAGGTCGAGCTTCTCGCCATGCACGGGTATCTGGGGGCCTCGGAACACGATGATCGAGCGGCCGTCTGAGCCCCACCGGAGGGCCTGGTCCTCGGGTGTCGTTCCGGGCACGGTCCTTGGCGCTCCGCCTCCCGACGGGTAGATCTCGAGACTCCCGGCGCTGCCCCGGACGAGGATCGAGCCTCCGTCGGGCGAGACGAAGCCGCGGCTCGTCCCCTCCGGCGTCACGGGACGCGGCTTGCCCCCCGAGATCTCCTGGACGTAGCACCGGACGGCGCGTCCGGTCTCGGCGCCGCACACGAGAAGGCGGCGGCCGTCCGGGAAGAACTGCGCCGCCTCGTAGCTGACGATGCCGCCGGAATCGAGCCGGCGCTTCTCTCCCGCGCCCGTGGGGTAGAGAACGAGCTGAGCGGGCGACGCCGGCACGATGGTCAGGGCCCACTTCCCGTCCGGCGACAGGTCCGCGCCGGCCCCCTCGCCCAGCCGCACGACGGCGGACCCGTCCGTGCCGCGCAGGCACACCGCGTAGTTGGCGCCGACGGACCCGCTCTCCTCGGTGAAGAGGAGCGTCTTTCCGTCGGCGGAGAGCGCGTTCGGATCGGAGAGGTCGAGCCAGGAGAGATCTCGCTCGGCTTGTTCTTCGCGCGCCTTGCCGAACATCTTCCGGAAGAGGTCGTCCCGGGTGGCGAGCCACCGGCCGTCGGGACGGATGTCCTGGATCGTCGAGCCCTCCGGCGCTCTCGATCGCGGTCCGCCGCCGGCCCGAGAGCGTGACGGCGTAGACCGCGAAGTTGTTGTAGGCCCTGCCGGCGGAGAAGAGCACTTCCTCGCCGCTCGGCGACCAGGCAAGCCCCTCCTCTCCCCAGTACCCCTCGGAGAGCACGGTCCGCTTGCCCGAGAGGTCCACGACGGCGACGAGGCCGCGGTCGTCGTACTTCAACGGGTGCTCGAAGAACGCGATGCGGTCCCCCTTCGGCGAGAATCGCAGGTCGCTCATGTACCCGCTCGCTTCGCAGAGGACCTTCCCGACGGGAAACTCCAGCCTGTCCTTCCCGCCGACGTCTCGGATGATGGCCAGGTCCGCGCCGTCGGGCGACCAGTCGGCTTCGCGGACACCCTCCAGGATCTCTCGCGGGGCCGCCCCCTCGACCGGCATCCGCGCGAGCGTGCCGTTGAAGAGATTGTGCGCGACGTAGCGGGCGCGCGTCAGGACGGCAAGCTCGCCCCTCGAAGAGATCGAAAGCAGATGGATGTCGGAGAGTCCGCGGGCGTTGGCCCCCGGAAAGTCGGGACGCAGCGAGAAGATCTCGGGAACGCTCCCCTGGATCGCCGCGCTGAAGACGATCTTTCCGTCCGGCGCGAAGCGCGCCTTGAAGATCGGCTGCTGCCGGAACGTCAGCTGCGAGAAGGAGGGCCCGGCCGGCGCCCTGCTCCTCTCTATTCGACGTCCGGCGATGTAGGCCGCCGCGACGGCCGCCGCGAGGACCGCCACCGCCACTCCGACGAGAACGCCGCGCCGCGAAGGGGCGGGTTTCGCGGCGACGGACCGAATCCCGGGCGCCGAGAGCCCGGACAATGACTCCAGATCGAAGGCGAGGTCGCGCGCGGATTGGAACCGCTGCTCGGGGTTCTTCTCGAGGCAGTGGCGCAGGACCCTGTCGAGGCCCGGCGGGAGATTCTGGTTGGTCAGCGAGAGATCGGGCGGATCCTCCCTCAGGATCGCGGACATCGTGTCCGCGGCGGAGTCTCCGTGGAACGCGCGGTTGCCCGAGAGCATCTCGTAGAGGATCGCGCCGAAGGAGAAGAGGTCGCTGCGGGCGTCGGCCGGCCTTCCGCGCACCTGCTCCGGCGCCATGTAGCCGATCGTTCCGAGGACGACTCCCGGCTCGGTCCCGGCCGTCGCGGTCGGCAGATTCGTCTTCTCGCGCGCGCCCTCTTCGGTGTGCGTCAGCTTCGCGAGGCCGAAGTCGAGGATCTTCAACCGCCCGTCCTTCGTGACGAAGAGGTTCTCCGGCTTCAGGTCGCGGTGGACGATCCCCTTCTCGTGCGCCGCGGCAAGCCCGTGCGCCATCTGGAGCGCGTAGTCGATCGCCTTGCGCGGCGAGAGCCTTCCGCCGGCGAGGGCCGCGCGCAGCGTCTCACCTTCCAGAAGCTCGCTGACGACGTACGGCGCCCCTTCATGAGAGCCGATGTCGTAGACCGCCGTGATGTTGGGATGATTGAGCAGCCCCGCCGCCTTCGCCTCCTGCTCGAACCGCCGCAGCCGGTCCGCGTCGTTGGAGAAGGAGGCCGGCAAAACCTTAATCGCCACCTCGCGAGAGAGCCGAGAGTCCCGTGCGCGATACACCTCACCCATCCCTCCGGCGCCGAGGGAAGAGAGGACCTCATATGGACCAAGCTTGCTGCCGGCCGGGATCGTCATCTCAAGCTTCTTGCCGCGAAGAGACTCATCTCAGATTGCCTCGAAGCTCATCTTGCTCCCTCGACCACGAAGAGATGAGAGATCTCCTGCCAATAGTTATAGACATAGACGCTCGGATCATCCGCGAGGGAAATGGAGAAAATGCCGAGAAGCCCCGCCGCATCCTTCGGGGCGAGCTTCTCCATCAGTTCGCGGCGCCCGGTCTGGAGGTCGAAACGCTCGACCTGGGCCGGGACCTCGGCCCTGCGTCGGATCCAGAGCGATCGGCCGTCGGGACTCCAGCGGATGACGAGGTCTTCCCCAGTCAGATCGAGGGGGACCGGCGGCCCGCCGGCGAGCGGATAGAGGGCCCATCGCCCGGCGTTCCGCGCCAGAACGAGGCGGCCGTCGGGCGACGGGAGGCCGAAGCTCGCCCCTTCCGGTGTGACCGGGCGGGACGCGCCCCCGGACGCCGGTTGCTCGTAACACCGTGCGGCGCGCCCGGGCTCGTGCCCGCAGACGAGCAATCTCTGTCCATCGGGGAACCACGCCGCAGATTCATAACTTTCCAGATTGCCCCGCTCCAATTGACGCGCCTCGCCCGGGCCCGTCGGATAGAGGCGCAGGTAGGGTGGGGAAGCCGGAACCCAGGCAACCGCCCGGGAGCCGTCCGGCGAAAGATCCGCCGCTCTGCCTTCGCCGAGCCGGACCACCGGCGACCCGTCGGTCTTCCGAATGCAGACCATGTAGTTCGGGCCCGCCGACTCACTCTCGTCGGTGAAGAGCAGCGTCTTTCCGTCGCGGGAGAGGATCGGAGCCAGAGAGTTGCCGAGCCAGGAGAGGTCCCGCTCCGTGTTCTCGCCCGGCGCCTTCACCAGGAAGCCCGTCCTCAGATCGTCGCGAGTGACGAGCCAGCGTCCGTCGCGCGAAACATCCTGGATCGTCACTCCGCCGGCGCTCTCGAGCACGACACGCTTCCGGCCCGAGAGCGTCACTGCCTGGACCTGGAAGCTGGAATAGTTCTCCCCGCCCGAGAAAAGAACTTCTTCTCCGTTTGGCGCCCAGGCCAGGCCCTCTTCGCTTCCGTAGTCGCCGGAAAGGACGGTTTTCTTTCCCGCGCGGTCGACGACGGCCACGGTCCCCCGGTCGTCGTAGCGGATCGGGTGGTCGAAGAAGGCGATCCGATCCCCCCTGGGCGAGACGCGAACGTCGCTGACATAACCGCCGGTCTGGTAGAGAACCGTTCCGATCGGGAACTCCAGGCGATCTTTTCCCTCGACTTCCCGGATGATCGCGATACTCGAGCCGTCGGGGGACCAGTCCGCCTCGCGGACGTTCTCGACAACCTCGCGCGGCGCTCCGCCTCCCAGAGCCATTCGCGCGAGCGTGCCCGTGAAGAACCGATGGTTGATCCACTTCGCCCGCGTGAGAAGCAGAAGCTCTCCCTGTGACGAAACGGACAACAGATGCGTCTGGGCAAGTCCCAGGGGCCGCGACTCCGGGTATTCGGGCCGGATGGAGAAGAGCTCCGGAACGTTTCGCTCGAGGGCCGAGCTGTAGACGATCGTCTTGCCGTCCGGAGCGAAGCGCGCGACGAAGATGATCTGTGGCTGGAAGGTCTTTCGGGCGAACGTGACCGGCGTCCGTTCCTTCGGGGCATGGGAGAGTCGGCCGGCGAAGTAGGCAACCGCCAGCGCGGCGAGAGCGAGCGCCGCGAACAGGACTCCGCGCGCCGCACCGGCCTTGCGCGCCCCGGCCGCCGGCATCGGCCGCTCCGGAGACGAAATGCCCGACAGCTCCCCGAGATCGAAAGCGAGGTCGTGCGCCGAGTGGAAGCGCTGCTCGGGGCTCTTCTCGAGGCAGTGGCGGACGATCCGGTCGAGTCCCGGCGAGATGTTCTGGTTGGTGAGCGAGAGATCCGGCGGATCCTCCCGCAGGATCGCCGACATCGTCTCGGCCGCCGAGTCGGCGTGGAAGGCGCGCCGGCCCGAGAGCATCTCGTAGAGGATCGCGCCGAAGGAAAAGATGTCGGAACGGGCGTCGGCGGGCTTGCCCTTCACCTGCTCAGGCGACATGTAGCCCAGAGTGCCGAGCACGACGCCCGGCTCGGTGCCTGCGGTCGCCGTCGGCAGATTCGTGACCTGGCTTCCCTCCTCCGTGCGCGTCAGCTTGGCCAGGCCGAAGTCGAGGATCTTGATCCGGCCGTCCCTCGTGACGAAGAGGTTCTCGGGCTTCAGGTCGCGGTGGACGATCCCCTTCTCGTGCGCGGCGGCCAGGCCCTGCGCGATCTGCCGGGCGCAGTCGAGCGCCTTGCGGAGAGAGAAGCGCCCGCCGGCGAGCGTCGAGCGCAACGTCTCGCCTTCGAGCAGCTCCTGCACGACGTAGGGCGCGCCGTCATGAGTCCCGATGTCGTAAACGGCCGTGATGTTGGGATGATTCAGGAGTCCCGCCGCCTTGGCCTCCTGCTCGAACCGCCGCAGTCTTTCCGCGTCCGCCGAGAGGGAGGCCGGCAGAACCTTGATTGCGACCTCGCGTGCCGAGTCGCGAATCCCGCGCCCGATACACCTCTCCCATCCCTCCCGCGCCGAGCGGCGACACGATCTCGTAGGGACCCAGACGGGTTCCGGCGCTGATCACAAATCACCAATCACAAATCACAAATGACCTGTCTCGCGCCGGAGAAGCGCGAGGCGGCAGCCTCATCCGAGGATGGAAGAGTTGTAGTCCTGGCCGTAGCAGGCCACGAGCAGCTCGCGGCTGCCGGCGGGGCGCAGACGCGGGTCGTCGGTGTTCGTTCCGCGGATGACGCGGACCGCGCGGATGCGGCTCGTCACGACGCGGTTGCCGAACTCCAGGCGCAGCCCGCAGGCGGCGACGATGTCGTGCTTGATGACGCTGCCCCCCAGGTGCAGCCGGAGATCGAGAGCCGGACCGGGGAAACGCCCTGGCGGTCGAACCATCCGCCCCAGACGCTGTAGGTCGAGTCGCCCAGGACGCTGATGCAGTAGACGGAGTTCTCGGTCGCGACGACGACGCGGTCTCCGCGCCGCAACTCGGACTTCTGGACCGGCTGGGAAAGCCGGCCCTGGTCCAGGATGGCGTTTACCGTCCTCGCGCGGGCGATCATGCTGTCGGGCTCAATTCTCCCTCAAATCGGCTGGAAGGATTCTATCCATTAGCATTCACCCATGCGACTCCCGCTGCTCTTCGGAACGGCCGCGGCGTTCGCCGGATTCCTGGGACCGGCGGCCGGCGCGCCGGCTGCCGGCCCGCCCCCGATGCAGAAGCGCCTGGAGACGATGGTCCGGACTTTTCCCGGCACGCTCGGCGTGGCCGTCAGGAACCTGGACACGGGCGAGGCCTTCGCCGTCAACGGCGACATGCGGTTTCCGACGGCGAGCCTGATCAAGGTCGCGGTCATGGTCGAGACGTACCACCAGATCGCGGAGGGGAAATTCGGTGCCGAAACGGCCGTGACGCTCGCCGAATCCGACAAGGCCGGGGACGAACCGGTGGTCCTGAACCAGCTCCACCCCGGAATTTCCCTGACGGTGTCGGACCTGCTCGCCCTGATGATCGCCTTCTCCGACAACACCGCGACGAACCTCCTCGTGCGCCGGGTCGGCGCCGCCAACGTGGACGCGCGGATGGCCGCCTACGGGCTGCCGAACACGAAGATCTTCCGCCCCACCTTCCGGGACGGGCATGCCGACGTCTTCCCGGAGGAGGAGAAGGAGTTCGGCCTCGGCATGACGACGCCCAAAGAGATCGCGCGCCTGATGGAGCTGATCGCGGAGGGGAAGGTGGTCAGCCGCGCCGCATGCGACGAGATGCTCGGGACCCTCGAGAAGCAGCAGGACCGGGCCATGATCCCGCGGTCGCTCCCGTTCGACAGGGACAAGATCGCCGTCGCCAACAAGACCGGCTGGGACGAGGAGAAGCTTCCCGACGCGAAGGGGTTCAAGGGCGATGTTCGCAGCGACGCGGCGTACGTCAAGAGCCCGAAGGCCCGCTACGTCATCGCCATCTGCGCCCGCCGGGTCAAGGACAAGAGCCCCACCGTGGACAACCAGGCCCTCGTCACGGGCGCCGCCCTCTCCCGGATCGTCTACGACTACTTCAACGATTCCGGCCGCCGCTCCAACCGGCGTCCGTAGGCGACCTCGCGGATCTGCTCCCAGCTCGCGCCGTCAAGCTCGGGCCGCAGGCCGCGGCCCCAAACGACCTCTTGAACCATCGACGACGCGCTGCTTTCCCCGGACAGCCTATGAGAGAGGGTCGCGAACGCGGAGACCGCCAAAACCGACGAAGCGGCTGTCGTGAGTCCAGATTTCGACCGCTCCGTTGTCGAACGCAGTCAGGCCGATCTGGAGATCGAAGATCCGCGGGCCCTGGATGCGCAGCTCTCCCGCCAGCCGCAGGAGCCGATCCCAGAAGCCTTCGCGCGCCGTCCAGAGTTGGGCGCCGGCCTCGGTGATCAACGAGTCCAGGAACCCGTGGGCCTGCCGCGCTGTCGAGGCGCCGCCGACGCTTTGAGGATGGGTGACGATCGCCCAGAACTCGGCGATGCTCGGGAGCGCGATACCCCAGCCGCGCGGGTCGCGGCTGGCCTCCTCGATCGCGTGGCGAGCGGCCCGGTGCTCCGGCTGGGAGGCCCGGTGAGCGTAGATCAGAAGGTTCGTGTCGATGGCGATCAACGCTCCTCCCGGATCCATGCATGCATGCGGGCGCGGTCCCGGATATCCACGCCGGGAGGCAGCCCTCCCTTTGCGGTTACCCACCGGATCGGCCGATGTCGGGACCGGCGGCCTCCCGTGGGTTGCGCAAGTTCCCGGCGCAGGCTTCGTTCGAACACCTCGCGCAGCGTCTTCCGAGACTCGGCCGCCAGCTTCTTGGCCGCGATGAGCAGTTCGTCCGGAAGATCGACCGTCGTTCTCATATGGGAAAGCATTTTAACATAAATATGTGTGCAGGCAGTTCAGTTAGAATCATGCCGGCGCCGGCTGTTGCTCGGAGCGGATCTCGGTGACGGCCGCTCGGATGTCCTCCATCCCTTCGCGCATGCGCTCGGCATGGGTTCGGAAGGAGAGAACGCAGATGCGGATGGCGAATCGCTCCGTCTCCCTCTCCCCGCGGGAGAGGGTTGGGGTGAGGGGCGCCTCAGCATCGTTCCTGTCAGGTAGACGCGCTTCTTCGCGTTGATGCGCTCCAGAAGATCCCGGTTGATCCGGTTCAGGGCTTCGTCGTCGTGGCCTTCGCCTCTCCAGCGGAAGGCCACGATCGAGAGCTGGGGCTCGGCCAGGATCTCGATGGCCGGGATCTTCCGCAGCTCCTCCGCGGCCCACGCGGCGAGATCGAGCTTCTCGTCGAGGTTCGCGCGGAAGGGTCCGATGCCGTGCATCTTGATCGGGAGCCAGGCGCGCAGGCCCCGCCAGCTCCGCGAGAGCTCCGGCGAGATCTGGTTGAAGTCCACGAGGTCGGGGTCCTCCTGCATCGAGGGGAGGTAAGGGGCCGACAGTGCGTGCGCGCGCTTCAGCGCGTCGCCGTCGCGCACGAGGAGCGAGCCGATCCCGTAGGGAAGGAAGAGGCTCTTGTGCGGGTCGAGCGTGATCGAGTCGGATCGCTCGGCGCCCGCCATCGCCTTGCGGCCGCGCTCGGTCAGGAGAAAGAAACCGCCGTAGGCGCCGTCCACGTGGAACCAGAGTCTTTCGCGGGCGGCGATGTCCGCGAGCGCCGCGAGGTCGTCCACCGCGCCGGTATTGACGCTGCCGGCGTTGCCGACGACGAGAAACGGCTGGAATCCGGCCGACCGGTCGGCCGCGATCGCGCGCGCCAGGTCTTCCACCCGGATCCGGAAGAGCCCGTCCGTCGGGATCTCCCGGACGTTCCCCTCCGGGAAACCGGCGAGCATCGCCGCCTTCTGGATGGAGTGGTGGACCTGGTCGCTGGCGTAGATCGTGCCGGAGAGAAAATTCTCGGGCAATCGCTCGCGCCGGGCGGTGACGACCGCCGAGAAGTTCGCGAGCGACCCTCCCGTCGTCAGGATTCCCCGCGCCGTCTCGGGATACCCGCGATCTGGCAGAACCAGGAGACGACGTTCGTCTCGATCTGCGCCAGGCCCGGCGCCGCGGCGAAGACGCCGACATAGCGGTTCGTCGCTCCCGCGATCAGGTCCGCGACCGCCGCGTGCGGGACGCCTCCGCCCGGGATGTAGGCGAGGTAGCCGGGCCCCGCGGTGTTGAACCCCTTCGGAATGACCTTCTCGAAGAGCAGGTCGAGCAGCTCGCCGGCCGGCCGCCCCGTCTCCGGCAGGGGCTCCCGCAGCGACCGCGCCAGGGCCGCTGCCCCGGCCGAGTCCCCGAGGGCTGGCGCGGCAGCGATTCAATGTAAGCGAGGATGCGCTCCGTCGCAGCCTCGATCAGGCCGCGCAGCTCTTTTGAAGAGAGCTCGAGCGTTCGGTCGGCATCGTTCATCGGGTTCTCGCGAGCGATCTATCTTAAGGGAGGCCGTGCCAAGGCTGGACGATCGTCCAGCTATCTCCGGCTCTCCCTCTCAGGCATACTTCTCCGGCGTTGTGGGGTAGTTGAATTGGTACAACGTCCGGCTGTTAACCGGAAGGTTGGTGGTTCGATTCCACCCCCCACAGCCAACCGTCGCTCCGCGCTCCGCAAGGGATCTGCGCCCTGCGGGCGCACCGGCGAGCGGCTCGGCCGGATGCGGCCTCGACCGCTCGCCTGATCCCTTGCTCCGCGCTTCGCTCCCGCGGCGGGAGGCTCCTCCCTCGCCTGCTCGGGAGACTCCTCCCGCCGCGAGACCGGAACCGGAAGGGACGGGTTCTTTTGGCCCTCCTAGGCGCGGACACCGGTACGAACCGGGCGGGCCTTATCCACGGCCAAAGACCATCCCCGCCCAAGTTCGGAGACCCAAACAATCAGTCTCCCCGCTTCGCAAAGGCCCAGCCGTTACGGTTGTACCTCTCCGGTAACTCCCGCAGAAGCGGGAGGTGGATGTAAGGGGAGATGCTGCGGGGCAGTTATCCCCCCTGGGTCGCTCGTAGAAGCCATCGAGTTAATCGGGACGATCGTCGGTCCTTGCATTTCAAAGACCGTCCAGGGGTCCCTGGCTGACCCACAGGGACATTAAAGGCGGCCGTGAGGTCACTACCTGATAGACCCGAACTTGCGCTTGTGAGTTAGAGAGCGCTGAACTTGTTGTCGAGAACCGGTTTACGTAATCATGCACCGAGAACCGGTACAGGCCATCGCTTTCTGCAGAAGCGTCGTAGTCTGGCCCAAAACTCGAGGTGTCATCCAAGTCAAGATGAACAATCGACGGCCAGGGGCTACCCAAGTTGGAGTCGGCGTAGGGATAGAACATGTGGAAACGACTGCCGTCGGGAAGGGGACCCGTAAAGTGCGAATCAAGATCTGGGGGTACCGGGCCCCATGTCAGTACTATCCGGGTCTACCGGCGGAATGATAGCCGTGATCACCCCATTTTGATTCCCGGTGAAGGTTCCGCCGATGCACAGCACAGGGAAATAGCTGGTTCGAATATCCAGCCCCGCTGGCCTCAGCGGTATAGTTGCCCGCCGGGATACTGGCCAGTGAGTATGCTCCATTCGAGCCAGTGCTCGTCGTCGCAGCAAAAGCGCCGCTGGTAGTATTCAGGCCGGGCCTCAGGCCATAGCTAATCCAGGCACCCAGCTCCAGAGATCGCATTAAAGACGGAACCCCCGACGCCGCCAGGACCAGAATGTGCGATATCTACTTGAAGGATGACGTCCAGTGTCTTCGTCTCATTCGGAAGAACGGTGACATTATTATAGGTCACCGGCAAGTAGCCCGGCCGGGAGATCTGAATCGATAGACCGCTCCTGGAATCGCAGCCACTTGAAACTGGCCCTCCGTATCCGTAAGCAGGGAATCTATGAGGTCCCCGTCACGATAGACCGCTACAACGGAATTCGGCAGCGGGAAATGCGTGATCGCGTCGCGGACCACGCCCACGATCCTGCCGTTCGAGCCTAGTCCTCCCTCCGCGATGAGCCGCCGAAACTGGATGACTAGCCGGGAAGTCCTGATCCGCCAGGGTGTGGTCGAATATTTGCACGAGGATACCCGCGTTGGCCTCGAGGCCGCCCGAAGATCTGCCAGATCGGGGTTCGGAGAAATGACGTCAATCTCCCCAAAGGCGTCGAGATCGGCGCGAGGTCCGATCACTCCGTAGACCAAGAGCTTCCGAACCTCGGTCCAACAAGGGCCTTGATATTGGCGCCCACGGAAAACTCCGGACCGCTGAAGGACAAGGAACTGGAAAACGCCGAAATGGGGCTCCAGCTTCATTCCGCGAAACCGACCCCGGCGGTCGCGATCGCCGCCTGAGTCACTTCCACCTGAATTCCCGCGGACGCTGTTCCTTTGGCGTGCGCCGTTAAGCTCGACGCTCCCGGAACGATCACCACCGGCAGCCACCCCAACCATATTACGATGGGATTCCACTGATACTGTGCGAAGTCGACTTCCTTATCGAAGCTCTACCTCCACTCGACTCTTGATCGTGAGGTCGACGCTTTCGTTGAGCTGAACATAGAACGCGAGCTGATTGAGGTGGAAATCACTCGCGTCGAAGACGCTAAAGTGGAGCTGGGGATCAGCGGTGATACTCCCATCGAGGAGAATCTGGTCGCTGGTTGTGGCGGGATTTCCGTCTTTATCGAACACGACGAGGTCGTCCGTCGGACGCTTATCCCGCTATCGGCAGGGGCAGAAGGCGCGGGCGAACCGACGGGTCTGGAGCGATACTCCCGACGTGGCCGTTACGCTCGAGGCGAGATCTCCGGAGCTAAGGTGTTGATCCAGAACAGCCGACGCGTTTAGGAAGGCCTCGCCGAGCGACACCTCCGTCGTCGATACGAGTAGCTGATCACCAGACGTCGTCACGCTGGCGATCTTCCCGAGGAAGCCGGTTGGTATAGGACCGGCCGGCGGCAGGGCCAATATGGTCCCTGAGTGAGCCGGCAGCTCGGCGTTCGCGGCGGAGGAGATGAGGCCGCGACCGTCGGCGGTAACACCGGTAAGAAGTGTCAACGAGGCGGGTGACAGCGTTGCTGTGTTGGGCGCCGGAACATTGCCGGCATAGTCGACCGTGGTGGTCACCTTTAGGGTCCGCGGAATCGTCTGGGAGGCCTGGCGCAGGTCGAATGGTACCGCTGTATACACCAGTGGCAGCCCTCGTCGGGACTGAGAATGAAAGAGTGACGGTGTAAGTCGTCGATGGCAGGAGGACGGCGAAGGTGGAGGGCTGCACGCCGACGAGCCCCTGAACCGACGGGACGACGAATAGGTCCACATTGTCAAGCCGCTGTGCCACCGTGAATGTCACGGGCATCGGCGAGACAACGGTTCCGTCACCGATCGTCTTCGTCACCTGGCTGGGGCTCCAGACTGCGACGTTTGCGGAAGCCGTTGCAGCCCAAGTGCCGAAGGGCTTGAAAGCGCGACCAGAGCATGCCTCCTTGCTGTCCACAAATACGTCGGTTGTGGCACGCTGCCCTGTTCCAGGGCTTACGTCTAAGACATCGCCAGCTCTCAGGAAATACTTGCTTGGCAGGTCGTCGACAGTCGCTTCGAATTGAGTTCCGGCAACTGTGTCGCCATACCAGAGCCTTGCCGTTCCGGAATTGTGCGTCCTGCCGGTACAGGCGTTACGAACTGCAAGGCGAATACTCAAGGTATCGCCTGGCTCTAGGCTTACCGGTCCCATCAAGGTTAGCGGAATGGCGTTAAGTTTGGCATTCGCAAACCCGCTGCTGCCGCCCTCGACGCCCAGCAGCTGACCCCTAACCAATAGCTAGGCCAGACCTGTAGACGTCAGCGCGCAGGTCAAAATCGGGTCCCCACGTCATCGCTGTTCTTGAGCCCTATCCACACTTTCGCCGCGCCGAGTGACGAGATGTCGCCCGGCGGGATTGTCCCGGCCTATGCCACTCCCGTTACTACGAGACTCACTACAACAGCAAGACAGAGACCTGCGAGAAGGGTGACTGCAGCTTCAATATGCGCTTCCGTCTCTCAAGATGCGACATCTGACTGTCTCCTTTTCGGCTGACAGAACGAATTGCAAGGCACCGCCCCGTGTGACTGCCTCAGTTGAGCAACACGTAGAGGCGTTGCCATTGAAGCAGAATCTAAGTGCCGTAGGTCTGGCGGTGCAATGATACGGACACATCAGTTTGTTCCTCGACTATGCGCAAGACCTGCACACTTAACGCCGGAATGGGGTTTGTCGCTGAGGCTCAAGGAACTGCTTCGAGTCGACGAAAGGGGGCTTAGGAAGCCAGTACCAAGGGTCGACAGAAATCGGACCATTCAGTTCGAAGTACGCAACGAGTGCACAATGTCGTTGTGCCTCTAGTTCGTGATTCGGGAGTACCAGGAACCTTGCGTGTGGTCGACGTCGGACTCTATCGACGATCCGTAGCCGTTCCAGTCACGAGACGCCAAATTTGCCGAAGCATCTGGGAAGAGGCGCTTCGCCTCCATGTCTGTCACACTTCTGCCACACCGATGACCCAGAGACCTGACGAGAGCGAGGAGAAAACGCCGTACTGACGAGGGTTTCCGGATCTCGCTGCTTCAGAGGACCGGGGGTTCGATTCCACCCCCCACAGCCATCTCCCAGGATCAGATGGGCAACTCCGTGCGGGCGGCTTTCGTCAACGAAACGGGACGCGGTGGTGTTCGACGGCGCATCGACATGCCAAGTCATTAGAAATTGACGGATCCGGAGACCTGAACCGAGTATCCCTGGAACGTCGATTTGTTCGAGAACTCCTTCAGGAACTTGGCGCCGAGGCTCACCTTGCGTCCCGGCAACCCGACGTTGGCGGCGAGGCCGAACGCGTTGATCTGGTAACGAGCATCCGCTTCGGCGACCGTCACGTTGAGACCGGTCTTTGCCGTCGTCTGCCACTGCTCGTACCCGGCCACCCCGATCTGGAGGCGCAGGTCCGGCAGCAGCGATACCGTGTGCGTGGCTGAATAGTCGAGGCTCAGCGTCTGGCCGGGGTGAATCCCGGTGCCCTCCTGCGACCCGTGAAACTCGTAGATCTCGAAGGCGGAGATCGCGGTCGCCCGGTTCTCGGCCAGGTAGACGGTCTCCCCCGCCGAGAGAATGTGGGTCCAGTAGCCGGATCCGACGTTGTCGCTCGCCCCGGCCTGGAACCTTCCCGTCGGAGCCAGGAAGCCGTAGGCGAACCGAAGATCGGCGCGTTTCGTCGCCCAGCCGAGGATCAGGGGCTGGTAGAAGGAGTCCGCCAGCCCCCCGCCTCCGCTGAGGGACCCGGCCACGTCCGAGGCCAGGGAGTTGTTTGCGATCGGAATCGTTGCCGCCAGCGAGTATTTCGCGCCGCCCAGCTGCGGGAGCACTCCGCTCACCCAGGCGAAAGTGTTCATGTCCATCAGGACAGAGTTCGATCCCGTCGCGAGGGTCTCGCCGTTGGGCCCCTTCGACTCATCGCGCGAGTAGAAGATGAAAACGTTCGCGTAGGTAAACCCCGGCGCTGGAACGACTCCCGAGTTCGTGGCGCTCATGCCGAGCGGATAGACGCCCCGGTTCTGCGCGAGCGCTCGCGCCGGAGCCAGCGAGAGGAGAACGGCGGCGGCCAGCACTCCGGCCGCCCGGATCGGAAGGCGCCGGATCCTCAAGCTCGAGCCTGGCCGCGCCGGGACAGGCTCCGGGACAGAGGCATGAGAATCAGCAGTCCCACGATCGCCACGACCACGACCATGAGCACCACTTTCGGATCGCTGAAGTTCTGCCCTCCCACGACGAGCGCCGCCGCGATGTTGCGCTGAGCGGTGCCCAGGGCCAGGACCCGGCGGGTGTCGAGGGCGGGCCCGCCGAGGACGTGGCCGATCGCGAAGCCGAAGACGATGAAAAGGATCCCGGCGAGGATGCCGCGCGTGCCGAACACGTCGAGCAGCTTGTCGAAGTTGGTCACGACGAGAAGCGCGATCAGCAGAATGAGGCTCAGGTTGGAGGTCTTGTCGAGGAAGGGCCTGGCGCGCGCCGCGACGGCATCGAACCGGGCGTTGACGGCGAGCCCGACGCCGAGGGGCAGCAGCATGAGCAGGACGAGCGAGCGCGCGATCTTCACGGCATCGACCGAGACGCCTTCGAGCAGCCGCGGCAGGACGAGGGGCATGTAACCGACCGTCAGGACCATCAACAGCACCATGAGGCCGACCGCGAAAGCCAGGTTGCCTTTGGCGAGCCCCGCCAGCTTGGGCAGGAAAGGAGCGCCGGCCGCCGTTCCCAGGATCAGCAGCCCGGCCGCCAGGGCTTCGTGGAGACGAAGCAGCCTCGCGATCCCGAACGCCCCCGCGGGCATCAGGACGAAATTCGCCAGCAGGGCCAGGGCAACGAGCCGAACGTTTCGCAGCGGGGCCGCGATCTGCGCCACCGTCAGGGACAGGCCCATCGCGAGCATGCTCGACACCACGAACACGAGCATGGCGATCGGGACGAGCTTTGCTCAGGAATTCCATCACTTCATGACGGCGAGATTGCGCCAGAAGTTCGCCAGGCTCTCGGTCCCGCCGAAGAGAGTCGTGAAGTGGGTGGAGTCCACGAGCAGGATGTCGCCGGCTCGCCGGTCTTTCGGCGGCATCCACAGGAGCAGGTTGAACTCCTTGTTCCCGGCGTTGGTGAAGGGATGCGGACGATCCGGGTCGATCAGCTGCCGCGCCAGGACCTTCACCGCGCCGGTGTCCTGCCCGGTCAGCTCGTAATGGGGGAGGTGGGGGTGGAAATTGAAGGTCGTGACCTTGTCGAGCAAGCCCTTCTCGTCGAGGTCGCGGAACCCCGTGAGCGGCGCGATCTCCTTCGTGCCCTGGACGACCGCCGGCCGCAGTCCCCACTGGTTGAGCACGGGGACGTCGAGGCCTTTCATCAGCGAGCGCGTGTACTTCCCGAACCGCTGCTGGCGGGGTACGAGCCTGTCGCCGTGATGGCGGTATTCCATCTGCCGCTGTTTGAAGTCGTCGGTGAAGCCGACGTCGTGGTGCGGCGCGAGCAGCAGGCAGGTCCCTTCGCGCCGCAGCCACTCGCGGATGGCCTCGATCTCCTCCGGCTCGGCCACCTGGTCGGAAGCGAGATGGTCGAGGCCGAAGACCATGAGGGTGTCGGTGTCGGCGAGGATCCGCTCGTCGATGGGGAGGCGGTAGCCCGCCTGGTCGATCCGCTGGAAGACGGCGACCGGGTAGCCCGTTGCTTCCCCGGCGATCTGCTGGAAGCTGAGCGTCGAGCGGTGAAACAGCTCCAGCGTTCCCGCGATCCCCTGGAGAAACTGCGCCGCGCTGTACTCGGGAGTCTCGTAGGCGGGCCAGAGGACGTTGCGGACCTCGGTGATCGTGGAGAAACGGTTCTCCATCGCGGCCGGATCGCGGCCGGCCTCCCAGGGATAGCTCCAGGTCCAGTAGATGCTCAGCCGCCGCTTGCCCGGCTTGTGCGCTCGGGCGACGTGAGCCTGGTTATAGGTTCGCGCGGGCTGCTTCATGGCCACTCCTCTTCTCCTGTCGGAACGGTTTCATCCGAGTGACGTGAGATACCGAAGCGCCTTCAAGCCGGGAAGAAAGAAGTAGGCGCCTCCTCTCACGGTCGTGAAGGCCGGAAGACCGGTGATGGTCTTCCGGATCGGGCGCTTCGGGATCTTGAATTCGAGCGTTCCATCTTGGTTGCCGATGATGGGATCCCGCTCGTTGACGAGCTCGTGGAAGGCCTTGTCGTTGGCCCACACGTTCTGCGCGAACTCGAACTGGCGGACGAGGCTCGCGCAGATCACGAATGCCGCGATGCCGCGCTCCTTGCCGTCCTCGGGCGCGTCCTCGGGCAGGGGCGGGCCGTAGGTGGCGCCGCGCCGGATCATGCGGCGGCGGTTCATGTTCGCGCCGGTGTCCCGAGGGTTCATCCGCCGCATGTGGGAGCCGAGCGGCACGGCGTAGCCGTGCGGGTCCTGCTGCTTGTAGTTGAAGTCATTGTTCCGCTGCGGGTCGGCGCCCAGCGCCGGGTCGTCCTTGTCCGGCGCCAGGACCAGCGGCGCGCCGCTGCGCCAGCCGGCCCATGAGCTTCGCGGCGACGAGCTCCTGCTCCTCGGGCGTCTGGCCGTGCGTCTTCAGGAAGTCGCGGAACGCGCCCACGTGCTCCTCCAACCGCCGATACGCCATGAAGCTGCCGTTTCGCGAGAGAAGCTCGGGCTGCGGCTGAAGCAGAGGCGGACCGTTTTCGTCCGGATAGCCGAGGATGAACTCGCCCGGCTTCAGCGGCGCGCCGGAGCCGGGCGTGGGCTCCTCGCCCGAGCCTTCGATGACCGGCTGCGACAGCCGGTCGCGGTAACCAAAGTGGTCGTGCGCATAATCGAACGGCGGGGTCGCCTCCAGATCGAGCGTCGACAGCACACTCACGCCGTCGCATCGGGCGATGAGCTTCTCGTGCTCGGCCCGGCTGCGCTCGCGGTCGGCGGCGTCGCGCGCGAAAAGGATCACGATGGCGTGCAGGTCGGGGCTGGCCAGGCCTCCGACCCAGTTGTCGGGATGGTTCGCGCCGGTATCGCCGAGGATCTGCGCGCGCGCCACCATGCCTTGCCGGAACTCATCGGGGAACGTCGCCAGGGACGCCTCGTCCACTCCGAGCGCGCGCAGGCCGTTGCAGGTGAAGGCCACCGTCACCCAGCGACGCTCCGTCTCGACCGATGCGCTGCATGGCGGCGGCGGACTGCACCTTGTCCAGAATCGCGGCAAGCCACGCGCGTCCGCCTGCCGGGTTCCGGAACGACAGGAACTCGTACCGGCCCGTGAGCGCGGGCGCGCGCGTCAGCAGGATGTGCTGGATGTCGTCGAAGGCGAGCACCGCTCGCTCACTGCATCTGGTCGAGCATGGTCGAGAACGACGGCCTTCAGCTGCAGCGCCTTCTTGATCTCGTCGGCGCTGACGAATGGATACTCGCCGTACTCCAGGAAGCTCGGGCACTGGTGATCGCGGACAAACTTGATGAAGGCCGGCGGGTTCGTCTTCCAGTCCTTGGGGAAGCCCTCGAGGTTTTCAAAAACGGTGTTGATGCCGAGCTTCGTGAAGAGCGCCACCGCATCCTCGGTGTACTTGTCGAAGTCGGTGTCGAAGATTCCCTGGTACATGAAATAAGTTTCGCCCTTGATCGGGAACAGCACCCAGCGCAGGTAGTGCAGCTTGAGCACGGCGAGGCAGTCCGGCTGGCCGGCGACCGCCTTTTCGATGTTCTTGCGCGTATTCGTGGAAGACCGGTTCCCGTCCCGGGATGATCTTCGCGATGATCGTGAAGCCATAGCACGCGGGCGTTTTGGGAAAGATCGGCCCGTATCGCCCGTCTTCTTTCTTGAAGAAGCCCTCCTTCGGGATTGCCATCGCGGCTGGCCTGGTCCAATCATTCTGGTTGGGGATGTTTGCCATGTTCCTCCTTAAATGGGTACGGTCGTGAAGGTTGAACTTTTTAACCGTTGAGCGGCCTGCCGTCAAGCGAAACGTTCGATCGGGCCGGAACATTCGAATCCTCAGAATCCGATCGCGCCCGAGAACTGAAGCGAGAAACCCTGGAATGTCGAGCGAATGCCGAATTCCTCGAAGAACCCCACGCTCGAGTTCAGGTTCGGTTCGCGGAAACTCGTGTTCAAACCGAATCCGACGGCGCTAACCGCGTAGCGCTCGAGTGACTGAGCCGGAGGTTTCCATCCGTCACACTTCCGTCACACCGCTGGCCCGAGAGGCTTGACGAGAGTGAGACAACGCCGTGCTGACAACGGTTTTCGGATCTCGCCGTTCTAAGAGGTTGGTGGTTCGATTCCACCCCCCACAGCCACACGTCGCTAAGCGCTCTGCGAGGCATATGCGCCTTGTGGCGCACCGGCGAGCGACTCGGCCGGATGCGGCCTCGATCGCTCGCCTGATCCCTCGCTCCGCTCTTCGCTCCCGCGGCGCGAGGCTCCTCCCTTCGGTTACTCGGGAGACTCCTCGCGCCGCGAGCAACGGCGGCATCCCGGTGGTCTATTGGATGTGTCCCTAAGGACGTGTCGAGGGTACGCCTACCCTGTCATCCTGAGCGAAGCGAAGGATCTGCCCTCGCGGTCTGGCTCCGTCTCCTCGAAGTCAACCGGAGCAGGCGCCGGGGACGAGCGAGGAGGTTCGGTAGGAAGTCGCCCAGCACCGGTAGGATCGATCGCAGTAATACACCGATACACGATTGACCCCATTGCGATTCGCACGCTTGCCGCATAGGTAACCGGGGGAAGCCGGCGGAGCCTGGGTAGGGCAACCAGCGCCCTATAATCCCGGCCGACGTGTCCCTGACGGCCGGTTCTTGGCTCGGGCCCTACGAGATCCTGTCGCCGCTCGGGGCCGGCGGGATGGGCGAGGTCTGGCGGGCCCGCGACACGCGGCTTTCCGCGAGGTGGCGGTCAAGGTCCTGCCGGCGGCGCTTTCGTCGGACGCGGAGCGGCTCCGGCGGTTCGAGAAGGAAGCGCGCGCGGCGTCCTCTCTGAACCATCCGGCGATCGTCACGATTTACGAGATCGGAAAGGCGGAAGGGGTCTCCTACCTGGCCATGGAGCTCGTCGACGGGACGACGCTTCGCGAGGCGCTCGCCGCGGGGCCGCTCCCGGTCCGCCGGCTCCTTTCGATTTCCGCGCAGATCGCCGAGGGACTGGCCAAGGCGCACGGGGCCGGGATCGTGCACCGCGACCTGAAGCCCGAGAACGTGATGGTGACGAAGGATGGCTTCGTCAAGATCCTCGACTTCGGCCTGGCCAAGGTCGTTGCCCCGGAGCCGGAGGCCGGGCAAGCGACCAGGGCGGCGACGGTTTCCGCGGGCACCGAACCGGGCGTCGTGATGGGGACGGTCGGCTACATGTCGCCGGAGCAGGCGCGCGGCGATCCCTGGACTTTCGCTCCGACCAGTTCGCGCTCGGCTCGATGCTCTACGAGATGGCGGTGGGCAGGCGCGCTTTTGCGGGCGGGACGAGGCCGGAGGTCATGGCGGCGATCATCCGCGAGGAGCCGGAGCCCATCGCGACCGCGAATCCGAAGGTTCCGGCGCCGCTCCGATGGGTCATCGAGCGCTGCCTCGCCAAGGACCGGAGCGAACGCTACGCCTCCACCGAGGACCTCGCCCGCGACCTGCGGGGCGCCGAGGCGCATCTGTCGGAGCTCTCGGGAGGGGCCGCGGGAATGGGCGCTTCCGAAGCGACACGCCTGGCGCCGCGGAGGAAGCGGTCTGCTCGGAGGTCGCGGCTGGCGTTCTCGCGGGCCTCGTGTTCGGCGCAATGGGATTCTGGCTGGCCGCCGGCCGATCTCCGCATCCCTCCCACGTTCCCTCCTTCCAGCGCGTGACGTTTCAGCGGGGAAACGTGCTCAATGCCCGGTTTGCCCCCGACGGACAGACGATTCTCTACAGCGCCTCCTGGGAAGGCCGCCCGGCGGAGGTCTTCTCGACGCGGGTCGACGGCACGGAGTCCCGGCCGCTCGGGCTCGCGAAGGCCGATCTGGCGGCTGTGTCAGAAGCGGCGAGCTGCTCATCCTTCTCAAGAGCTCCGACTTGCAGACACCCGGAGGCGTTTCCACGCTGGCGAGGGTCTCCCTTTCCGGAGGCGCTCCGCGCGAGATCGCGCAGAGCGTGCACATGGCCGAGTGGCTGCGTGGAGGCGGGATCGTCGTGCAACGGCATGTCGGCTTGGACCATGACGTGCTGGAGCTGCCGCTCGGGACGCGCCGCCTCGAATACAACGGGTCCGCTCCGAGGGTTTCGCGAGACGGCCGTTTCATTGCGATCGCCCGAGGAACGGTTCAAGGCGGCGAGGGCTCGATGTTCTCGATGAGGCAGGCAAGGTGGTCTGGAGCATAAAGGCGGACGTGGGCCTCGCAGCTCGCCTGGCATCCGAACGGCGAGCTGTGGTTCTCGCGGGATGCCGGCCAGGAACCTGGCCTTTTCGCCGTCGCGCGCGGAGGCCCATTCGCTCGATCTTCAGGGCGAACGGCTGGGTCCTGCACGACATAGCGCCCGACGGGCGGCTGCTCATGGAACGCGCAATCAGCAGGAACAGCATCCGGGTCCGAGTCAATGAGCCGAGGGAGCGCGAGCTCTCATGGCTCGACGGCTCGGAGCTCGTTGGGATGTCGAGCGACCTGAAGGCGCTGCTCTTTTCCGAGACGAACGAAGCCGGGAGCCGCGCCGGAGGCGTCTATCGCAGAGGGACGGACGGCTCCCCGGCGGTTCGGCTCTCGGACGGGAGAGCCCTCGCGTTTTCGGAGGACGGCCGCTGGGCGCTTGTCCGCGAATCGGGACGCCGGCCCGGCACACTCTCGTGCCGACCGGAGCGGGCGAGCCCGTGCCGCTCGACTTCGGCGGCGACCGCCTGCTGTCGGCCGTCTTCCTGCCGGGACCGGAGCCGCGGCTTCTGGCCACGGTGGGCGAGAGCCCCGACCGAGGCCATGTCGAGCTCGTGACGCCGGCCGGGCGCCGCCCGCTCCCGATCTCGCCGGGCTTTACCCCCGGCGACGTGGCGGTCTCGCCGGAAGGAAGCGCGATCGCGTACGGAGCGGCCTACGGAGCGGGAGCGCGCGAGGTGGCGCTGTGTCAACTCGAGAAGCCGTCCTGCCGCAAGCTTCCCCTGCCGGCGGAGGCGACACCAATCCAATGGAGCGCCGACGGGAAATATCTGTATCTGCGCGACTATGGCGAGATCCCGGCCCACGTCATCCGCTACGAAATCGCCACCGGCGCCCAGACGAACTGGCTGACACTCGGGCCTGACGATCCCACCTCTATTATCGTCGTCGGCCGCATCCTGCTGTCTCGCGACGGCCGCAGCTACGCCTTCAATCCCCTCGGAGTCCAGGACTCGAGCCTCTTCGTCGTCGAAGGCTTGCATTGACTTGCAGGACGATGGCCGGGTACGAGACTCCTCGCGCCGCGACCTGGGCTTTCCCCTCTCCCTCCGGGAGAGGGCCAGGGTGAGGGCGCCGGTAATGCCACCGTCGCTCAGCGCTTGCGCGTGGTCTGCGCCCTGCGGGCGCACCGGCGGGCGGCTCGCGCGGATGCGCGCTCGACCTCTCGCCTGACACCGCGCAAGCACTCCGCTCCCGTGCCGATGGCATGCCGGTGGTCCATTGGATGTGTCGTTGAAGACCCATAAATGGCAGAGTGATTGCACGCTCTGACGATCGGTCCGAAGGTCCCCAGATTTCCTCCGACCATCTCCGGCCCGTGGCGATCCGGAGTCCTCCGAACCACAAGTCATGGAGGAAGGTATGTCGATCCGGCGCACAATCGAGGCTGCCCTTTCCGTTGCCATGCTTCTCGTTGCTCTCGTTCTGGTCAGTTGCAGAGATTCTGAGTCCGTATCCTCCCCGACATCTCCCGGGGGCGCGACCGTGACTGGAACCGTCGTCAGCGGAGAAACTTCCGGCGGGGTCTCTGCCGGTAGCGCTCTGGCGGGCGTCACCGTCTCGGTCGTCCGGACGGGCCAGGCCGCGCAGACCGACGGCGCTGGCAACTTCACTCTCGCCGGCATCCCCGCAGGCGACCAGCAGTTTCAGTTCTCCCGGACCGACATCGACGCCCGCGGCAACATCCGGGCGATGGGCGGCGCGACCGTCGCGGTCGACGTCGCCATCTCCAGGAGATCCACGATCGTGATCACACCGCGCGGCGGTCCGTTCATCCCGGCGCTGCCCACGGGGACCACGACGGCGACCCCGACGGGGACTCCGACGGGGACCCCACCAACCCCGGGAAGCCCGACGGCGACGCCGACGGGAACCCCAACTCCGGGAACCCCGACCCCCGCGACACCCACCACAACGCCCCACGGCCCAGCAGTCGAACAGATCGAGGGGATCGTCACCGCCAATACCGGCGCCACGCTGACGATCGCCGATCAGCGGCTGGGCTCGGTAGTCGTCACCGTCACGCCGACGACGATCATCCGCCACGGCGGAACGCCGATCCCGATCTCGGAGGTCCTTGTTGGAATGCGCGTCCACGTCAAAGCGCTGCTCGAAACCACCGGCACGTACACGGCGCTCGAGATCATCGTCCAGAACGAACATGGGGAAACGGCGACCCCGACGGCGCCCGCGGCGACGGCAACGCCCACATTGACGCCGACGAGCACGCCAACGACGACGCCTACAGCCGTGGCCACGAATACTCCAACCGGGACGACGCCGACGGCCACGCCCACGGCCACAAATACGCCAACCGGGACGCCGCCCACGTCAACGCCGACGCCGTAAACCGCTCCGCGC
Organism: uncultured Acidobacteriota bacterium; assembly: GCA_963782815.1. GTDB lineage: Bacteria > Acidobacteriota > Thermoanaerobaculia > UBA5066 > Gp7-AA6 > JAWOLE01. Next base: position 78,525 of record CAWALG010000030.1, read on the forward strand.
GCTCCGCGGGATCTACGCCTGCGGCGTGATCCCGCTGCGGCGCTCCGCTCCCGCGGCGGAGCTTGGCACGAACGGGAGCGGGAAGGAACGAGCTCGAACTACCATACCGGGCGAGGGACCACGGAGATGGCGAGGCCTGTTCGGGCGGGTACGACTCGGGCGCTCACGATGCCGCTCCTCTTGGGGGTCAGCCTGCTCGTCGCGGCGGGGTTTACGCTCGGCAAGGTCAGGGTGGATCAGCAGGGGCAGCTCGGTTCCGTTGGTGGGTACACCTGGAGTCTCAGTCTCTGGTTCCTGCCGATCGCGGTCCTGCTGGTCTGGTTCATCCGGCGGCGCGACCAGGTCATACAGCGCCCGGCATTCTGGACGACACTCATCGCCTTGATCGCGTCCGGGTTCGCGCTCGACTACTTCTTCGCGCATACCTTCTTCCTCTTCCCCAACGCCGCGGCGACGCTGCTCCCGCCCGCGCCGGCGCGGGGCGGCCCGGTCCCTTCGGAGGAGTACCTGTTCTATGTCGGCGGGTTTCTCTTCGTCCTCCTCTTTTACATCTGGTGTGACGAAGACTTTCTGCTTCTCTACAATGTGCCCGACTATCGGGAGGCCTGGGCGAAGACCGGTCGCTCGCGCGTTGCCCAGTTCGATCCGCTCTCGCTGACCGGGGCGGCCGTCCTGATCGCCGGGGCGTGGATCTACAAGGCCGAAATCGCCCGGGGCCCGTTCCGCGGCGGCTTCCCGGGGTATTTCGCATATCTGACGCTCCTGGGAGTCGCCCCCGCCGTCGGCTTTCTGAAGGCCACGAGACAGTTCATCAACTGGCGGGCCTTCGCCCTCACGTTCCAGGTCGTGGTGGCGGTTTCCCTGCTCTGGGAGGCGACGCTGGCAGCGCCCCTGGGCTGGTGGCGCTATCAGCCCGGGGAGATGACCGGCATCGTGGTCGCAGCCTGGTACGACCTTCCGCTCGAAGCCGTCATCATCTGGCTCGCCGTGACGTTCACGACCGTGATCGTCTACGAAACCGTCAAAGTCTGGCAGGCCAGCGGAGGCAGGATGCCCGCGTTCATCCCGCGCAGAGTCAGAGCTTCAGTTCGGAAGTGGTATCACCTGCCCGACTAATCACGCCGCGGGCTTCTCAGCTCGCCAGAACTTCAACATTACAAAGTCTACGTCTTTGCCGAAGATCGGGAAATCGTAGGCGAACAGCAACTCCATCTGATAATCCGTCCCTTCGAGCCGCTCAGGATGGTGCTCATACAAGATCCGCGGCTGTGGCCCCTCGCCGTTGACTTCAAATGTCAGCTCAGCATGATTCTGCTCCTTACCAGCCGTTGTATGTACCAACCTGATCTTGACTCTCGGTCCTTCCGGCGGCAACTGTCCGGAGAATGGGATGTCCCGGCGGAGCATCACAAACGTGACCGTTGGTAGCGTTTCGAGGTCACGCAGGGCGGCCTGTGCCTTATCGTTTGTGTCCTTGGTCTGCTGGATCGCCACGCCTGCAGCCGACGTCGCCTCTTTTGCAGCCGATGTCGTTTTCTGAAGCAGCGTCTTGAATTCATCTAGGTGTTTGATCTCAGCTGCTATCTGGTCCTGAGCCCGCTGACGTTCAGCGGCCAGAAAGGTCTGCAACCCGGAGTTCTGCATGGTCTGCGTTGTTGTCAAGAGGTCCGAGAAGTGTGTGGCGGTTTCCTTAACAAAAACCGACCTCTTCTCTAGCTCATCAGCAGCGTCGTGCTCAGCCTTCTGTAGTCTGGTGATGTGTGCGTCGAGACGATGAATATCATCCTGGCGCTGACTGAGCTCTCGATTGAGGTCGGTAATCTGAGCCGTCAGCTTGTCTTTCACATTTATCCCGAGAATACCAAGTATCGAGGCGGCGCCGGTCAAGATGAGCAGCGCCGTGTCCGCCAACGCGAAAAGACGTCTCGGACAGTCTCTTCCGCCCTGACCTCAATCAGGGTCTTCATGGTTGGGGAGTCCACCAGCCCAACCAGCTTCTCCCGCAGGATCGGATCTAGTTCTTCGCTGAGCCCACCGCTGATGCCCTCACCGTTCATCTGTCAATTCCTCCTTGTAACTGAATCTGGCGAGTCAGCTAGGGCAGTTGTCTCGGAAGCGCGGGAAAAGGTCGTCAGGAAAGCCGTGACCTGGCATCAGCAACCGCCGATGTCGGTAGCGCGGCGCACCACGCTCATCGGGAAACCCCCCAGAGCTTCCGAAGGCCCGTCTTGCCGCCGTTGAACTTGTTCCGGTCACAGCGACCGATGCCCTTGACTTCGTGCGGCTCCGGACCGACGCCTCCGTCCGTGTACTGCCAGAGGGTCCAGGTCTTCCAGTTCACGGGCACCACGGCCGTGGGACCGTACTGGGCGAGCCAGAACCAGCAGTTCGCGAGGATCGGGTCCGTTTGGGTCCCGAGAAGCTCCTTCAGGTAGTGTCCGGCGTAGAGCCCCGGCCGTCGGGACGTCTGTTCGTGGATGTGGGTGACGAAAACTCTTGCCTCCTCAAGAGTCATGCTGGGGCCTTGCGGGTTGGCCTCGAAATCCAAAACCAACAGCGTCTCATCGAGAACCCCGACTCTCTGAAGGAAGTGATCTGCCTGAGCCACCCCGTCGGCTCCGACCCCGAAGTGATACGCGCCCCACCATAATCCGGCGGCCTCGGCCTTGCTCCGGTTGCTCTCGTACGTGGAGTCCGTGTAGTCGGTTGACTGGCTCGCCTTCTGGATAACTCCGACCAGGCCGTCGGACTTCGCAAGCTCCAGGTCGACATCCCCGTTGTGGTGCGATAGATCTACCACGCAGTTGAGCACACTGCCTCCATGGCCTTTCAAACTTCTTGCGACTCTCCTTCATATGGATCGCTTCTCATCAGGCGTTAGGCTAGGAAAGACTTGGGTCTTGTTTGACGTCCGTAACATATTGCAGAGAAGCGACTTCAGTCGGCTAGGATTTCTACGCTTGCCGCGCGGCTTCGTTGGGGCCGTCGGCCAGGACGCTGCAAACTCGGGCGAAAGGGCTCCGGCGCGCTATTCCCGCAGGTCGCCGTTTCCCTCGACTACCCACTTGTAGGTCGTCATCTCCTCGAGGCCCATGGGGCCTCGGGCGTGGAGCTTGTCGGTCGAGATGCCGACTTCGGCGCCGAGGCCGAAGACGCCGCCGTCGGCGAGGCGCGTCGAGGCGTTCCACAGGACCGTCGCGGAGTCGACTTCGGCGAGGAAGCGGCGCGCGGCGGCGCGGTCGCGCGTCACGATCGCGTCCGTGTGGTGCGAGCCATGCCGCTCGACGTGCGCGATCGCGTCGTCGAGGGAGTCCACGATCCGCACGGCGAGAATTCGGTCGAGGTACTCCTCGTCCCAGTCGGCGTCCGTCGCCGCCTTCATCGGGAGGAGCGCCCGGGCGCGCGGGTCGCCGCGAAGCTCCACGTTGAGCGCCGCGAGGCGCGGGACGAAGCTTCGGGGCGATCGCGGCATGGACGATCACCTTCTCCGCCGCGTTGCACGTCGCGGGGCGCTGGCACTTCGCGTTCTCGAGGACCCGGAAGGCCATGTCGAGGTCCGCGCGGCGGTCCACGTAGACGTGGCAGTTCCCCTTGAAGTGTTTGAGGATCGGGATCTTCGTCTGCGCGGCGACCGCGCGGATCAAGCCCTCGCCGCCGCGCGGGATGACGAGGTCGATCGAGTCGTCCATCGCGAGGAGCGCGGAGACTTCGTCGTGCCCGCCGGTGACGAGCTGGATCGCGCCGTCGGGGATCGCGCCCTTCATCGCCTCGAAGAGCGCCATGTTCGTGTGGCGCGCCTCGGAGCCCCCCTTGAGGATCGCGGCGTTCCCGCTCTTCAAGCAGAGCGCGGCCGCTTCCGCCGTCACGCCCGGCCGCGCCTCGTAGACGAAGAGGACGACGCCGATCGGCACGCGCACGCGGGAGAGCCGGAAGCGTCCCTTCGGCCGGCGCTTCTCGATACGTCCGACCGGATCCGGGAGCCCGGCGACGTCGCGCAGACCCCGGGCGACGGCGTCCACGTCGATCCGGAGACGGTCCTTCTTCGCGTCGGGCAGGTCCGCGGCGAGGTCCTTCGCGTTCGCCGACTCGATCTCCGCGCGGCGCGCGAGGATCGCCTTCGCCATCTCGCGCAAGGCGCGGTTCTTCTTCGCGGTGGACATCGTGCGGAGCGCGCGAGCCGCCGCCTGCGCGCGCAGGCCGACGTCCCTCACAGGATCACCAGGTTGTCGCGGTGGATCACCTCGTCGAACTCCTTTGCGCCGAGCACGTCCGCGATCTCGGAGGTCTTCTTGCCGAGGATCCGCCGCACGCTCGAGGCGGGGTAGTTCGAGAGGCCCTTCGCGAACGGCCCGCCAGGGCCGACGACGAGGACGACGTCGCCCGCGTCGAAGTCCCCGTCGCACGCGGTGATGCCGACGGCGAGGAGACTCCGGCCGTCCCCCTTGAGCGCGCGCTCGCCCCCTTCGTCCACGACGAGACGCCCCGCTTCCGCGATTCCCGCGACCCAGCGGCTGCGCGACGCGAGCTCCCCGCGCGCGACGAAATGCGTCCCGATGGGCTCGCCCGCGAGGATCGCGCCGAGGGAGTCCTTCTTTCCGTTCGCGAGCACGAGATGCCCGCCCGCGCGCGTGACCGTTCGGGCGGCCTGGAGCTTCGTCGTCATGCCGCCGGACCCGCCGCCGGGCCCGGCCGCCGCCTGCATCCGCGGCGTGACTTCCTCGATCTCGGGGACGACGCGTCCGTCCAGGAGGAACCCGTCCACGTCCGTCAGGAGCACCGTGACCTGCGCATCGACAAGCCCGGCCACGAGCGCGGCGAGCGTGTCGTTGTCGCCGAAGCGGATCTCGTCCACCGACACGGTGTCGTTCTCGTTGACGACCGGAAGGACCGCCCTGTCCTCGAGCGCCGCGAGAAGGTTGCGGATGTTCAAGTAGCGGCGGCGGTCGCGGAAGTCTTCGTGCGTGAGCAGGAGCTGCGCGACGGCGTAGCCTTCCTGCGCGAGGAGCCGGTCGTAGGCGTCCATGAGGAGCGTCTGCCCGACGGCGGCGCAGGCCTGCAGCTCCGGGATCGTCGTGGGCCGCTTCGCGTATCCGAGCCGCACGCGCCCGACGCCGATCGCGCCCGACGTGACGAGCACCGGCCGGACACCGCCGCGGTGGAGCGAGACGAGGTCGCGCAGGTGGCGCTCGACGACGGGCAGATCGAGGAGCCCGCGCGCGTCGAGGAGGCTCGACGTGCCGATCTTCACGACGACGCGCCGGGCGGCCTGAAGCTCACTTCGCATCGCGGGCCGGCAACGATCGAGGTCCGAGAACACGCATGCGTGCATTCTCGCGCAAACGGTCCGAGGGAGTGGCTGTTGCTAGGCCGACACGTGGGGGACCCGGGGGACGACAAACGCCGGATCCACCTGCCAGAGCTCCTCCGATCGGACAAGCCGCGCGAGGGTCAACGCGGAGGAGGAGACGCTCGGGGCGATCCCGATGACGCAGGCCTCCTCGACGGCCGGGATTCCCGGGGTGAGACCTTCCGTCGGCGCGGGAGAGGGGCATACGCGTTCCCAGTAGCGCAGCGTCACGTAGGCGCTGTCCCCCGACTTCGGGCGCTCGCAGCGTGGCGCCTCGCGAGAGGCTGATCTCCTCGCCGCGGGCGTCGACCGCGTAGCCGGGGTCGATGACGATGCGGACGGCGTCGGGATCGGTCGCGGATTCGACGCGGACTCCGAGCCCGGAGACGACGCCGTATCCGAGGAGCGCGCGGTTGTGAAGACGGCGTTTCTCGCGCTGATAGTCCTGCTCGGCCGCGAGAGCCTCGGCATCGAGCAGCTGCCCGGCGAAGAAGAGGGGGCGCTTCACGACCTCGCATCCGGCGTCGGGAACGCCGCCGATTGCCGCCAGAGCCGCGGCCGCCCGCAATGCGGCGTTGCGCCCCTCCGGGATCTGGTTGGCGCGGAAGAGGAGGCTCTCCGCGAGGAACGCGAAAATCTCGAGCAGCGTCACGCCCGGATCCGATTCGTTGTCATCGGTCCACTCCGGAACATGGGCTCGCAGGGTCCGCCGGAACTCGGCGGCGAGAGATTCCAGCGCCGCGTCGTCCGTCGAGATTCCAGGAATGGGCTGAACGCCCGTGTCGATCTCTTCCACGTAGACGCCCGGGTACAGGTATTCCGGCATCGTAGTTCTCCTCGGCGAGCTCCGCGGCGAGGCGAGGCCCGAAATGATAGCCGAGAAAACGGACGAGAAGGCCGATGGCAGAGATCTTGCTCTTTCTCGACGGTGGAGGCCTGCCCATGCAAATTCTCGTGACGGGCGCGACCGGTGTCGTCGGCCGCCGGGTCGTACCGCTTCTGATCGGCGCCGGGCATCGCGTGACGGCGATCGGCCGGTCGGTCGAGAAACTGGCGGTCGTCGCGCGGCAGGGGGCCTCGACCTCGCGTGGCGATCTCTTCGACCCGAATGCGCTGCGCGCCGCTGCCGCCGGGTGCGATGCGGTCGTCAATCTCGCGACGCACATGCCGCAGTCCATGTTGCGGGTGATGATGCCGGGGGCGTGGACGGAGAACGATCGGATCCGGAGGGTCGGGTCGGCCAACCTCGTGGACGCCGCGATTGCCGCGGGCGTTTCGCGGTTTGTGCAGGAGTCCTTCGCTCCCGCGTACCCGGACCGCGGCGATCAGTGGATCGGAGAGGAGACGCCGCTGCGCCCGACCAGATACAACAGGACGATCCTCGACGCGGAGGCTTCGGCGGCCCGATTCGCAGCGAGCGGCGGGGCCGGCGTCGTGCTCCGTTTCGGGGCGTTCTATGGGCCGGATTCCCGATTCCTGCTGGAGATGATTCCCCTGGTGCGCCGCGGATGGGCGCCGTTGCCCGGAGCTCCCGAGAGCTTCGTTTCGCCGCTCTCGCACGACGACGCGGCGGCGGCGGTGGTCGCCGCGCTGCAGCTTGACGCCGGGATCTACAACGTGACCGACGACGAGCCCGTGCCGCGGCGCGAGTATTTCGACACGCTGGCGGCGGCTCTCGGAGCGCCGGCGCCGAGGTTCCCGCCCGGTTGGGCCGTCAAGCTGATGGGCTCTACCGGCGAGCTCCTGTCGCGCTCGCAGCGCATCTCCAACCGGAAGCTCCGGAGCCGATCCTCGTGGACCCCGAAGTACCCGAGCGTGCGCGAGGGGTGGCACGCGGTCGTCCCCGGCATCGAGAAGAGCGCCCGCTCCGCCGCCGCCTGACGTTTCCCGCCTCGATCTCTCCTGGAACTAGAATAGGCAATCCGGGGTCGCTCGATCGCCCGCCTGCTTCGCGCGCGGAGAAGGAGTGCAACATGGTCAGAGCCCGGTTCGGATTGCTCCCCGGCGTCCTTTCTCTCCTCTTCCTCTCCTCGTCCCGGCCGTCCTCTCGTGCAGGAAAGAGGAGAAGCCGGCGAGTCCGCCGCCGGCCCAGAAGGTCGCGCTGCACGACGAGAAGATGAAAGAGACGAAGGTGGACGTCTTCCCCGGGATGGACGGCCCCGATCTCGGGCTGACGGAAGACGACATCCGCGGGCGCGTGGTGTGGAACCTCTGGGTCGGCGACAGCGGCGAGATGTGGGACTTTCTCGCTCAGCACGGCTTCGGCACCGCGGATCTGATCAAGACGATCGACTCGCGCCGCCGCGCCCATCGCTTCGCGGAGATCGGCATCGTCAACCAGCCGGGATTCCAGGCGGCCGCCAGGCCCGACCCCTACGGCCTGTTCCTCGACGAGCCGAAGCCCGGCGACCCCGACGGGCAGATCGATCAGAAGATCGACGAGTACACCTACGGCCGCTCCTCCGGCGTGGTCGGCCTGCGCATCTCCAACAACAAGAGGTTCGACTCCGCCGCGAAGGCCGAATGGATGAAACACGTCGCGGCCGACGGCGTCAACCACGACTATTACGAGAACCCGGACTACTTCAACGATCCGAAGCTCGTCCGCCCCTACGTCGTCGGCATGGCCTGCGCGTTCTGCCACGTGGGTCCCGACCCGGTCCGGCCGCCGGCCGACCCGGAGAATCCGAAGTGGGAGAACCTGAACGACTACGTCGGCGCGCAGTACTTCAAGGTCTGGGAGGTCTTCGTCCCGCGCCTCCCCGGCGGCGCGCAGCAGGAAGACAGCTTCGTCTGGCAGCTCATCCACTCGAACCCGCAGGGGACGCTCGACACGTCCTTCATCGCCACCGACTACCTGAACAATCCCGGCACGATGAACGGCGTGTACAGCCTGAAGGCGCGCCTCTCGCGGGCGCAGAGCGAGCACATCACCGGCGGGGCTCTCAACCTGCACGGCGTGACGGATCCCATGGACGTCCCGCGCGTGCTCAAGCAGGGCGACGACTCGGTCGGGTTCACGGCGGCCTTGAGCCGCGTCTACGTCAACATCGGCGAGGCCTGGCCGGAATGGCAGAAGCATTTCCGGCCGCTCATCGGCGGACCGGACAGCAAGGGACGTCAGAGCCCCGTCCCCGTCGACACGATGCAGCGGACTTCCGCGTACTGGAACTGGAGCGAGGAGCGCTCGCCTTACCTCGCGGGGTATCTGATCAAGGTCGCCAGGCCGCTGCTGCTCAAGGACGCGCCGGGCGGAGCGCAGTACCTGACGAAGGACCCGCAGGTGCTCGAGCGCGGGAAGGCCGTCTTCGCCGAGAACTGCGCGGGCTGCCACTCGAGCAAGCAGCCCCCGGAGGGCACCGACCAGCAGAAGGCGGTGGAGTGGTTCCGCCAGCAGGTGGCGAGCGACCCGAGCTTCTTCACCGACAACTTCCTCGCCGACGAGCGCCGCCACAAGGTGACCGACATCGGCACCAATGCCACTCGCGCGGCGGGCACCAACGCCACGCGCGGCCACATCTGGGACAACTTCTCGTCGGAGACGTACAAGACTCTGCTTCCGGTGGGAACGTTCCAGGTCGAAAACCCGTGGGAGAACAACGCCAGGTCGATCCCGGTCACCATCCCGCTCGCCGGAGAGGAGCAGGGTCCGGGGTACTACCGTCCGCCCTCCCTGATCAGCCTCTGGTCGAGCGCGCCGTTCCTTCACAACAACAGCGTCGGCGAGGACTTCGGCGATCCGTCCGTCGCCGGCCGCATGCGCGCGTTCCAGGACGGGATCGAAAGGATGTTGTTGGTCAAGCCGCGGGCCAACAAGGTCTGGCGGACCACCAGGACGAGCTACATCAACATTCCAATGGCCTACGTCCCGGATCTGCTGCAGAAGATGATCGTCGATCCGCATCTCCTCGACGGCAAGGGCAACCTCCGGATCGGGCCCATCCCGGCGGGCACGCCGATCAACCTGCTGGCGAACACGAATCTCGACGCTCCTCTCGCCGATTTCACGGAGCTGATGCTGCACCTCGTCCCCGCCCTCGTCGACATCCGCATGAAGAACATGAACGATCAACAGGCGAAGGAACGCTTCCAGCGGGTCGTGCCGTACCTGATCAAAGTGAACAAGTGTCCGGACTTCATCGAGGACAAGGGTCACCTCTTCGGCACGAACCTGCCCCTGGCCGACAGGAAGGCGCTGATCGAGCTTCTGAAGACGTTCTGAGGCGAGGAGGGGCCGATCGAAACGCCGGGCGAGAGCTACGAGTACATCGTCGTCGGGTCGGGAGCCGGAGGAGGACCCCTTGCGGCCAACCTCGCGCGGGCCGGACGGAGCGTGCTGCTCCTCGAGGCGGGGAGCGATCCGGAGACCTATCTCTATCAGGTTCCGTGTTTTCACCCCTCCTCGACGGAGGAGAAGGCGATGGCGTGGAACTACTTCGTTCACCACTACAGCAAGGACGAAGAGCGGGACGAGAAATACCGGGCAGCCCAGGGAGGAGTCCTGTACCCGCGCGCCGGCACCCTGGGCGGCTGCACCGCGCACAACGCGATGATCACCGTGGTCCCGCACGACAGCGACTGGGACTCGATCGCCGGATTGACCGGCGACCGCTCGTGGCGCGCGGCGAACATGCGCCGGTATTTTCAGCGCGTGGAGCGGTGCGCGTACGCGTCGCCGCCGGAGGCTGGCCACGGCTCCTCGGGATGGCTCACCGTCAGCAAGGTCGATCCCTCGATGGCCATCGGCGACATGCAGGTCGCGCACACGGTCATCGACGCGGCGCTGCAATCCGCGCGGGGCGGCTTCTTCGGCTTCCTGAAGAGGGTCTTCCGGTTCCTCGAGACGGGCGACGACCCCAACGACGCGCGCAACGGAGCCGCCAACGAGGGGGTCGTCACCACCATCCCGCTTGCGACATCGGGCGGACGGCGCAACGGCACGCGCGAGTTCATCCGCCGCGTGCAGAAGGAGTGTCCCGGCCGGCTGACGGTTCGGATGAACAGCCTCGCCACGCGCGTGATCCTGGACGACGAGCAGCGCGCCGCCGGCGTCGAGTGCCTCGAAGGACGGCACCTCTACCGCGCCGACCCGGATTGGTCCGCCGCGGCTGCCGGCGCGACGAGGCGGTATTCCTGCAGCCGGGAGGTCATCCTCGCCGGCGGCGCGTTCAACACTCCGCAGCTCCTGATGCTCTCCGGCATCGGCCCGAGGGGGCATCTGGCCGAGAAGGGCATTGCGTGCCGCGTCGACCGCCCCGGCGTCGGCCGCAACCTGCAGGACCGCTACGAGGTTGCCGTCGTCTCCACGATGAAGCGGGACTTCGAGATGCTCTCGGGCGCGACGTTCCAGCCGCCGGCGGAAGGGGAGGAAGGCGACCCCTGTTTCCGCGAGTGGCTGGATGGAGAGGGCATCTACACCTCCAACGGCGCCATCGCCGCGGTGATCAGGAAATCCGACCGGAGGAAGCGCGATCCCGACCTTTTTCTCTTCGGCGTGCCGGGGAAGTTCACCGGCTACTACCCCGGATACTCCGCCGATCTCGAGCGATCGAAGAACTGCCTCACCTGGGCGATCATCAAGGGGCACACCAACAACACCGGCGGCACGGTCCGGCTCCGGTCGAACGACCCGCGCGACACGCCCGAAGTTCATTTTCACTACTTCGAGGAAGGGACCGATCCGGGCGGCGAGGACCTCCGGTCCGTGGTGAAGGCGATCGAATTCGTGCGGGCCATGAACGATCGCAACGAGACCATCCGGGAGGAGAAGGTGCCGGGCAGGCACCGGCAGGGCAAAGAGCTCGAGAAGTGGATTGCCGACAACGCCTGGGGACATCATGCGTCGTGCAGCTGCCGTATCGGGCGGCCCGACGACCCGATGGCGGTCGTCGACAGCCGCTTTCGCGTGATCGGCGCGAGGGGTTTGCGGGTGGTGGACGCGTCGGTCTTCCCGAGAATTCCGGGGTTCTTCATCGTCAGCGCGATTTACATGGTCAGCGAGAAGGCGGCCGACGTCATCCTGGCCGACGCCGCCGGGGAAACGGAAGAAGAGAGAGGAGGAAGGAACCATGGCTTACGAAGTGGCGCAGCTTCTGAAAATGTCTCAAGCCCAGCTTGACGAGCTCTTTACCGGGAGCCCGGCCGGCGAGATACCGGACGGGGAGGCGCGGGGAACGGCCATCGTCGCCCCGGGCACCACCTACACCGCCGAGATCGCGCAGTTCATCAATCACTTCGCCTGGCAAGGCAAGACCTTCGATGCGAAGCACGGCTCCCTGCGAAACCGGATCCTCCCCTTCGGCTTGAACGCGATCATCGCCAGGGTCTACAAGGGGGAGAGCTGGCTCGATCACAAGGAGTGCATCGTCCTCGATTATTCCGAGACCTCGGTCGTCGCGCAGTGGATCCGCGACGAAATCCGGCAGATCGGCCCGCGCATCTACCTGGGGAAGGTCTACTGGAACAAGAGCCGCCTGATCGACTTCGCGATCGAGTTCTGAGCGGCCGCGGCCGGCCATGACGCCTCAGTCGAGCTTCACGATCGTTTCGCCGATCCTCCCGGACCGGGTGGACGGCCTGCGCGGGCTCCTCGCGTCCATGAACCACCGCCCGGGAGTGGCCAATCCGCAAAACGATCTCGTCCCCTTCGGCCGTCTCGACCGGCTCCATTTCGCCCGGCTCGTGATCCTCGACGACAAGACCCGGAGCGACATCGAGGTCTATGGTCTGCCGCCGGCGGACTTCGGTCTTTCCCTCGCATTTCTCGCGGACTTCGACGGGCCGGCCGGCGAGTTCCTCGCGGACATGGTCCGGCTCTCCGGCGACGGCCTGCGCCGCATCTTCGCGCATTGCGAGGGCTTCCATCCGGACACCGACCTGCTGCGCTGGATGCGGGACCGCGACCACTCGCCGGCCGGCGCTTATGTGAACTGGCTGGGGCGCACGGCGCGGCAGATCCGCGAGGAGGCCGCGCTGCGGGATGCCCTCGTGACGCGCCTGCGCGAGGAGGCCTCCGCGGCCGCGGGCGGCGACCCTCAGCGGGTGCGGGACGATCTGGTGCGGTTCGCGCGTGAGGAGGTGGAGGCGGGCAGGCTCACCCTGACGGCTCCGGAGCCCACGCCGCTCCCCTGGCGTCTGCGCAACCTGTCTCACGCCATCGGAGTGCCCTTCCTGCTGCTGCTCCTGACGCCATTCCTGCTGCTGTACCTCCCGCTGTTCCTCTACCAGCTCCGCCGCCGGGAGACGCGGGACCCCGAGATCGTTCCGGCGCCGGATTCCGGTCTCGCCTCGAGGCTGGCGGACCTCGAAGATCACGGCGTGACGAACCAGTTCAGCGCGCTCGGGACCTTGAAGCCCGGTCTCTTCCGCCGCTCGACCGTGGTTTTCTTCCTCTGGGTCCTGGACTACGCGGCCCGGCACATCTACAACCGCGGCCACTTGACGCGGGTCAGCACGATCCATTTCGCGCGCTGGGTCTTTCTGGACGGCAAGAAGCGCCTTCTCTTCGCGAGCAACTACGACGGAAGCCTGGAGAGTTACATGGACGACTTCATCAACAAGGTCGGCTGGGGCTTGAACCTGGTGTTCAGCAACGGCGTGGGGTACCCGCGGACGGACTGGCTCGTCCTGGCGGGCGCGAAGGACGAGCAGAAGTTCAAGCGATTCATCCGGCGGCACGAGCTGCCGACGGAGGTCTGGTACAACCCTCATCCCGGGCTGACGGCGATCGACCTGGATCGAAATACCCGCATCCGGCGGGGACTCGAGCAGCCGGCGCCGGCGCAAGCGGAGATCCGCGAGTGGCTGGGGCTGCTGTGCTAGGAGCGGACTGACCATGGCCGCCTCGATCGACTACGGCGACATCCAGGGGCTCGTGCGCTTCGGCCACGGCGGCATGACGGAGGCGTGTTTTCTCCTGGCCGCGGTGCGGAGTCCCGCGGCCGCGCGCCGGTGGCTGGCGTCGGCCCCCGTGACGAGCGCCGTCACGACGGAGCCGCCGCCGCAACGCGCGATGCAGGTCGCGTTCACGTGGGAGGGCCTGCGGGCGCTCGGGCTCGGGGAGCGCGCGCCAGGGATTCTCCGCCGAGTTCCTCTCCGGGATGGCCGGCGAGGAGAGCCGCTCCCGCCGCCTCGGCGACGTTGGACCGAGCGCTCCCGCGGGATGGCGATGGGGCGGTCCCGGAAGGGTTCCGCACGCGGTCATCCCGCTCTACGCGAAGCGCGGGGACCTCGAGAGCTGGAAGCGGACGATCCAGACCGGCGAATGGGGAGCGGCGTTTGGCGAGATCGAGTGCCTGCCCACGTCGGATCTGGACGGAGTCGAGCCGTTCGGATTCCGGGACGGCATCAGCCAGCCGGCGCTCGACTGGAGCCGGGAGCGCGAGGCGCCGGGCGAGGAGATCGAGTACGGCAACCTCCTGGCCCTGGGGGAATTCCTGCTCGGCTATCCGAACGAATACGGGAAATACACGGCGCGTCCGCTTCTCGCGGAGGCGGACGACCCGCGCCGGATGCTGCCGCCGGCCGAAGACGATCCCTCGCGGCGGGACCTGGGGCGCAATGGGACGTACCTCGTCCTTCGTGAGCTGGAGCAGGACGTGTCCGGCTTCTGGCGGTTCCTGGACGCGCGGGCGGGCGGCGACGCGGCGGCGAGGCGGCGCCTGGCCGAGGCGATGGTCGGCCGCACGATGGAAGGGGAGCCCCTGGTGCCGGCGTCGGCCCGCCGGATCGCCGGCGTCGGATCGGGCCCGGAGGACGATCGCCTGAACCGCTTCACCTACGACGCCGACGGCGAAGGGCTGCGGTGCCCGGTGGGCGCGCACATCCGCCGCGCCAATCCCCGCAACGCCGACCTCCCCGCCGGCGCGACGGGTTTCTTCTCCCGGCTGCTTCGGATCGCCGGGTTTGGCGGAAAGGGATTTCGCGGCGACCTCATTGCCTCCGCCCGCTTCCACCGCGTCTTGCGCCGGGGACGCGAGTACGGTCCGCCGCTCTCCCCGGAAGAGGCGCTCCTTCCCGGGCGATCGGACTACGGGCCGCGGGGACTGCACTTCCTCTGCCTGAACGCCAACATCGCGCGGCAGTTCGAGTTCGTGCAGAACGCCTGGATGATGGGCACGAAGTTCTCGGGGCTCTCCGACGAGGGCGATCCGCTCGTGGGGAGCCGGGAAGGAATTGCGGGATGCCTCGCCACGGACACGTTCTCCATTCCCGGGAAGGGGGAGGTCACGCGGCGGATCACGGGCCTCCCGCGGTTCGTGAACGTGCGCGGCGGAGCCTATTTCTTCCTCCCGAGCCTGAGCGCCCTGCGCTATCTCGCGAGTCTGGGCGTGCTAGTCGAAGACCTCGTCTCCGGTGGGCTCGCGGTGGGGCGTGTCGTTCATGGACTGCCTCAGCCGGGAGAGCTCCTCGTAGATCCGGCGCCGGGCCCTGTTCTGGTTGCCGAGCGGACGGTGCTCGGGCAGGCAGTGCCACGGATTGAGGGAGAGGTTGTGCGCGAAGGCGAGCTGGGCGGCCGAGTCGAACTTCTGTCGCGGGAGGACGAGGGTCGCGGCCGGGACGGGAGGCGAGAGCGACTCGGGCCACCGCACCGAGGCATTCTCCACCGGCATGCGCCGCGGGTCCGTCTGGACCTGCACGAGGAAGTCGAACTCCGCGTCTTGCCGCGCGAGGGCCGCCGCCATCGCTTCGCGCAGATAGTTGTCGGAAGGGCGCAAGGGGAGGCGGGGGATCCGGGTGCGCGTCCTCGACCGGGGCCGCAGGGAGAACTGCATCGCCTGCCCTTCCCCGAGGAGAAAAGGGACGCAGCTCCAGTAGCTCGTCTCGAGCGGGCTCGTCTGGGTCCTCGCCCACAGCCCCTGCATCAGCCCGTCGAGGAGATGGGAGTCGAAGGGATTGAGGAAATAGAAAAGGGGCGTCCCTCGCCGGATCCAGGACTGCAGCTTCGCGTTCTCCCGGACGTTGGGAGTGGTGAACGTGGGCGCGCTGATGCCGGTGAAGTCCTGGGTGAAGCGCTCGTCGTCGAGGAGCTTGCGGCCCGGCACGCCCATCAACTTGATGCCGATGCTCAGGATGCCCACGTCGTCGATGTCCGGAGGGCTGGCCGGTCCGGGACCGCCGAAGCGAACCCAGGCGCGCAACCGCCGGGGCTCCGCGAAGACGCCCTGCCGCAGCTGCCGCGGGAGATCGTCTCTCACGACAAACTCCCCGCGGACCACGCCGTGAGTCTTCGTGTTTCCCGCGCGCTCGAATCGGCCGGGAGCGTAGTGGGAGCGCATGTACGCGGACATCTCGGCGATGATGGCGTCGAGGAACGCCTCTTCCCCGGGGAACGGCCGTTCCCCGGCGACCGGCAAGACCTCTTCTCCGCCGCGCCGGCGCAGGAGCGCCTGGACGAGCCCGGCGATCGGCTCTCGAAACAGGGCGTCGAAGAAGGGGCGGAAGAACGGGTCGAACCGGCGCTCCAGGCCGACGAGGCGAAGGACGGCGTCGTGGAACCGCTGGAGCAGAGCGGGTTCCCCCTCGCTCACTTGGGCCGGGGCTCGCCGGCTTTCCTGCCGATGCCCGTCCGCAGGAAGAGGACGAACAGGACCACGAACGCGCCGTCCACCGCCGCCGGCAGCAGGGCGAGGGGCCGGGCAATCCCGTTGGCGGCGCGCAGCGAGATCGCCACGACGTCGAAGAGCTTGGCGAGGATCCCGAGCCAGACGAGGCCGCGGTTGCGGGTGACGTCGAGAGAGACGATCCAGTAGCCGATCCCGATCAGCAGGACGGCGAAGCCAAAGTCCCCCCAGAAACGGAGCGTGCTTTCGGGAGGTTCACCCAGGTAGGCGAGCCGGTAACTCCAGGAGGAGGCGAAGAAGATCGGGCCGCCGATGAGGAAGTTGAACGCCGCCGCGGCCAGGAACATCCTCGACCATCGCTTCTCGCTCATCTGGAAAACGCCGTTCTCCGGCTTCCGGCGCCCTTGCGCGAGTCCATTACACGCCTCGGGAAGACCGTTTCAGGTCCACGGCCGGGCTTCGACGCGCAGGGTGGCATGGATGCCGGGGTGCGTGTCCCTGGCGACCTTGATGTCGAACGCGATGCCGGTGCCGTCCGGCAAGGCGCGCGTCGCGGCGGGCTTTGAAGCGGCGTTGGGCGTCTCGCTCTGGTATCCGTATTTTACCGTCCAGCCGCCGAGCGCCTTGGGATCCGGCGTGGCCTCCACGAGAATCAGCTCGCGGTAGATGTAGCCCCCTTCGAAGTGGCGCTTGAGCCAGAGGACTCCGTCGATCTCGTAGTCCGGAACGAGCACGGCCAGATCGAAGGCGAACGCGACGGAACCTCCCCCGACCATGCTCTTCCTCGGAATCGAGGAAAACCGAGAAGAGATGGGGGCTGCGGGTCCGGTCCGGCTTGCGCTCGGCGCCCACTTTCGGAAACAACTCGTCATAAGTCCGGTGGATCGCGGAATTCTCCTTGACGGTCCGGCGGTGCATCTGCCACTGGTGGCCGCGCACGCTGGCCACGATCTCGAACTGGTAGGAGGCGCGGACTTCCGAGTCCTTGCTCCTCTTCTCCTCGACGTCGTCGGGAAGCATGACCTCGTCGATGTCGAGGATTCCATCCACCCGCAGGGAGCCGAAGAGGAAGCGCGTGAGGTTCTGATACCCCTCCTCGGAATTCACGATTCCGTAGTGCCCCGAGTGGCTCCGGTGGGCGAACGCCCGGGGTGAGCTGATGTCCCTCCCCTGGGCGTCGGCGCCGTGCGTCGTCGCGTTCTCGATGCGCACGAGGCCGTCGCTGTCCTCTCCCGCCGCCCACGCCGAGATGCCGTGCGCGACGAGGTAATCGGCCGGGTTGCTGCCGACGAGGTTGAAGACGCGCTCGGGAGGGAAATTAGCGACGATGGAGACGTCGAGATCGTCCGAGGAGGCCGCGGCGTCGTGCGGAAGCGCGAGAGATAGCCCGCCATCCTCTGCCGATTGAAATTGTTCGCGTCGCCGAACGTCGCCCATCCCGGCACGTTGCGGACAATGCGCAGGTCGATGCCGTTGTGCGGGGTCGCGTAGGTAAATAACTTGTCGACCGCGCGGCGAGCTTCGGCGCTTCCGATCCCGGGATTCTGAAGGAACGCGCGGCAGACGAGCCCACCCATGGAGTGGGCGACCAGATAGACGCGGAAGTCCTCCGGGGCGACTTCGTTGTCGAGCGGGTCGCCCGTGATGGGATCTTTTCCCTGCCGGCAGACCAGCGCCTTCAATCTCAGGATCAGGTTGTTGAGGCCCTGCGCGAAGTGCTCGATGGGAGGGGTCTCGCCGGTGCCGAACGACTCCGACGCCTCGTCGTAATAGCGGAAGATGACGAGGGACTGATAGGGGAGCGCGATATCGGGGCGCATCGGCTTCGTCGGGTCCTCGGGGTCGGGCGCCGTGAGGTCGTCGCCGTCCACGTAAACGTCGTCGTAGCGCCGGCTGCTCCTCTGGATCCCGTCCGGAGTCGTGATCCACACGATCTCGTCCTTCAACCGGACGAGAGGCGACTCGAAGAAGAACTTGCGCATCCTGCCGTCCCAGACCTGCCGCGTCTTCGTCGAGCCCAGGTTGAATCCCATGTACGGGTCCGCCACCGTCTCCTCGATCTCCGTCTGCGAGACGGCAAAACCGCGAACGTAGACGATGGGATGGTAGGGATGATGTTTGTTGTTCATCGAACGCACCTTTCCCCGCGAGCTCATTTCGGCCAGAGCCAGCCGAAGACTCCCGCGGTCAGGAGGCCGAAGATCAGGCCGTCGATATTGAGTTTCACTGTCGTGACCCAGGAGCGGTGGTACCAGATGGTGTTCTGCCAGAGGGCGAGCGAATAGCCGATGAACGCGGTGCACCCCGCGAAGCGGAAGACCGAGAGATAGTGCGCGCCGGGCTGCAGCGCGCGCCCCGCGATGTAGGCGGCGAAGATGCCGACCACGACGCAGTAGAGGAACCACTGGACGAGGTTCTTCGCCATCGAGGGGGGGCCGCTCGGGAAGACGGTCATGAGGCCGTCCGGTCCCTTGCTCCACTTCTCGCGAAAGGCGGGGTCCTTCATGGCTTTCATGCTGTCGGGCTTTGGGAAGCAATAGTCCGCCGGCGGGACGCCGAGCTTCCGGAGGGCGTCCATCACCCCGTCTTCGTTCGGGAGCTTTCTGAAGTCGTTCCGGTGGTAAGGGAGCACCATGTGGATGATCGAGCTGGCGACGAACACGATGACCGCGGAGAGAAGGATCGGGAGCCACAGTGACATCACGGGAACCACCATCGCAACCTCCTTCTGCGCCTCGCCTGGCGAAGCGACCGAACGATATCAAGCTCTCAAACGACGATCCGAAGAAGACGGGTCATCCCGTCAAGTCTCTTTCCGAAGATCGTCGAAGGCGGCCTGCATGCTCGCGTGGACGGAGAAGACGAGGGGCGGCAGGTCCTTGATCGTCAGGCCTTCCGTGGGCACGGGCTCGAGGACCCGGACCCTCAGGCGGCCGCGCCGGGCGAGACGGCGCTTCGTGTCGGCGATGACCGTCAGGGGCTCCGCGACGATCGGGATGATCGGGGCCTGCGCCGCCAGGGCCAGCCGGAACGCGCCGGTCTTGAACGGGAGAAGCTCGTCGCCCGAGTTGCGGTGCCCCTCCGGCATGAACCAGACGGCGATCTTCTCCGCCCGCATGGCCTCGGCCGCCTTCTCGAGGGAGCCGCGGGCCTGGCGGGCGTCGTTCCTGTCGATGATGAGGTTGCCCGAGAGGCGGTAGAACCATCCGAAGATCGGGATCCTGCCGATCTCGCGCTTGCCCGCCGAGACGGTGCGCCGCGGGAAGACGGACCCGAAGGTCACGACGTCCAGGATGCTCTGGTGGTTCGCGACGATGACGCACGGGCGAAAGGCCTCGAGCCGGTCCCGGTTCTCGGCCTCGACGCGCCATCCCATCACGCGCGCCAGCCCGCGGCAGAAGACCCTTCCGAACACGTAGAGCGTCTGCCGGTTGCGCGGCGAGAAGAGGAGCCAGACGACCCCGGCGGCGGAGCAGAGGAGAAACCAGAGGCCGCCGAGCGAGAACCCGAGGAGGAAGAAGAGCTTCTCGCGCAGCAATCGCAGCGGCTTCACGCCGTTCCCTGCCAGTTGTCCTGCGCGTCCTCGTGGGGAACCCAGGCGGGGAGCGGCATCATGAGGAAGACCGCGAGCGCGTAGACGTAGGGCTCGTACATCGCGCGCATCCTGGCGAGCTTCGCGAGCGGACTTCTCGTCGCCGCGCAGGCGGAAGCCCGACCCCGCCAGGAAAGTCTCGAGGCGTTCTCTCTCTTCGCCGGGAAGGCGATCGGAGAGAGGAAACGCCGGATTCAGGTGAAAGACGGCGCACAGGTCCTTCACGGCGTGGCTCGCCATCGCGAACGTCAGCCGCGCCGTCCGCGTGGGTCCGTTTTCGATCCGCGCGACGGTCAGCGCGCAGGCGTCGAGGATCGTCGTCAGGGCCGCGACCCACGACTGGTTGTCGTGCTGCGAACGGAAATAGGAGAGGACCGGGAACGAGACGTGGCTCTCGAGCAGGTCCGCCGACCAGCGCTCCCAGTCGCGCAGCAGGTCGTGGAGGTCTTCTTCGTCGCTGCTGTGCCGGCGCAGCAGCTGTCCGGCCGTCGGCGGCGAGCCGGCGCGGGCGTCGAGCATCGAGATGTTCACCTCGCGGCGGGAGAAGGCCTGCGAGATCATCGGGACATAGCCGATCACGAGCGCCAGGAAGGCGAATCCCATCCCCGACTCGAGGACGGTGAGAGTGCGGGCGACGGCCGTGGTCGGCGTCACGTCCCCCAGGCCGAGCGTGAAGAACGTCGAGCCGCTCATGTAGAGGTCTTCGCGGAAACCCGTGAGTCTGCTCGGCCCCGTCAGCTGCGAGCCCAGGCCCCAGTGCAGGAGGCCGAAGGAGAGGATCAGACCGAGCGCCCAGGCGGCGAGCAGGAGGATGAGCGACGCCGGTCCGAACACCATCAGGACGTTCTCCCGGCGGTTCCCCTCCGGCACTCCCTTCGCCACGGCTCTCCAGGGAGTCCAGAGGACCTGGTAGAAGAGACGCGTCAGGCGGAACCTCCGCGAGACGCGCCGCGACAGGATGATCGTCTCGAACGCATCCCAGAGGATCGTGACAACGAGGACAGTGGCAAGGCCGCGACGGCCCAGAGGTGAATCACAGCGTGGAAGTCTAATGTCTGAGGTCCTAATGTCTAATGTCGGGCCCCGGAGACCTTAGACCTTACGACCTTGGACCTTGAGACGGGACCCCTGGCTACTTCTTCGGCGGGTGCGACGGGCGTAGGTCCAGGCGCGAGGGAATGGCCCGGTCGGGGTATTTCACGAGGTCGCTGACGGCGCGCGCGACGTCCTCGGAGGAGAGCATCCAGGAGTACTCGTGCGAGCCGTGGGAGTGGGAAAACTCCGTCGCCACGGAGCCGGGCAGGATCACGGCGATGCGGACCCCTTCGTGGCGCAGATCGAGCATCGCCGCGTCGGAGAGGCCGAGCAGGCCGAACTTCGAAGCGTTATAGGCGGCGCCTCCGGCGAAGGCGTTGATCCCGGCGAGCGAGGCGATGTTGATGATGAAGCCTCCGCCCCCCTTCTTCATCAGCGGCGCGGCGAAGTGGATCGCGTAGTAGGGGCCGAAGAGATTCGTTTCCACGATCTCGCGGAAGCGCGCGGGAGGAATCTTCTCGACGCTGTCGAACCCGCCGATGCCCGCGTTGTTGACGAGGACGTCGAGCCGGCCGAAGTCCTTTCCGATCCATTCGACGAGCGCCTCCTGTTCCTCCTCCTTGCGAGCGTCCGCGGCGAGCCCGGCGATGGGAATGCCGTCCTTGCGGAACCTCTCGACGGCCTTCCCGACGGATTCCTTCGTGCGGCCCGAGATCGCGACGGCGAAACCGTCCGCGGCGAGCCTGCGCGCGATCGCCTCGCCGATCCCCCGCGTGCCCCCGGTCACGAGCGCCACGCGTCCCTTGCCTGCCATGCGTTCGGTCCTCCCCTCGGGAGGGCGACTCCGCCCGCCCCGGGACAGGCATCATAGCTTCAAGGAGCAGAAGGCTGCGCGCTGCACGGGGCGGCTGCGCCGCGATCCGGCAAGACTTTTGAATAGGAGAGGGCGAGATGAGAAGGTTCCTCTTCCGCCTCGCCCTGGTCGCCGTGACCGCCGCCGCCGGCAGCGGTTGCACGGTCATGAGCGACCTCGTCGGTTCGGAAAAGCGCGACGTCTACAAGTTCGACCATCGAATTCTCGGTCAAGGATCCGGCCTTCCGCCGCTCGCTCGACACGTTCGGCACCGCCATGGTCTCCGGGAACACGGCAGAGCTGTTGAAGAACGGCGACCAGATCTTCCCCGCGATGACGGAAGCGATCCGGCGGGCGAAGAAGTCCGTCAACCTGGAGACCTACATTTTTCAGCCGGACGAAGCGGGCCGGCTGTTCGCCGACGCGATGATCGACGCGGCGAATCGGGGCGTCGAGGTTCGCCTCCTGATCGACGCCTGGGGGAGCGAGGTCGGCGACCTGCGCGATCAGATCGAAAAGGCGGGCATTCATTGGCGCGAGTACCGCCCCGTCCGCGCTGTTCTCGATCTACAAGGTGGGAAAGAGGACTCACCGGAAGATCCTGGTCGTGGACGGCAAGGTGGCCTTCACGGGCGGGCTCGGAATCTCCAAGGAGTGGCTCGGCAACGCGCGCAACTCCAAGGAATGGCGCGATACGCAGGTGCGGGTGACGGGCCCCGTCGTGGACCAGATGCAGGCGATCTTCGCCGAGGACTGGACCTACACGACCGGGGAGATCCTGGCCGGGGAAAAGTTCTATCCGAAGCGGGACGGACCGGGCGGCTCGATCCAGGCCCAGGCGATCAAGGCCTCCCGCGGGGACGCGTCCTCGCTCGCCAAGATGTTCTACTACGTGGCCATCCAGTCGGCCGTCAAGAGCATCTACATCCAGAACGCCTACTTCATTCCCGACAAGCAGGTTCGGGACGCACTCATCGCCGCCGTGGCCCGCGGCGTTGACGTCAAGGTCATGGTGCCCGGCCGGCACATCGATCTGCCGATGGTGCGGCTCGCGTCCTGGCTGCACTATGGCGACATGTTGAAGGGAGGCGTGAAGATCTACGAGTACAGGGACACAATGCTCCACAACAAGACGATGGTGGTGGACGGCATCTTCTCGACCATCGGCTCGATCAACTTCGACACCCGCTCGAAGAACGCCAACGCCGAGGAGAGCCTCGCCTTCTACGACGCCGCCTTCGCGCGGAAGGTGGAGCAAATGTTCGCCGACGACCTGAGACGCTGCGACGAGATCACCTATGAGGAATTCGACCACCGGGGGTTGCCCAAGCGCGCGAGCGAGGTACTCTCCTACATCTGGGAGCCGTATTATTGATAGGAGTGTCCAAGGTCCAGGGTCCAAGGTCTAAGGTTCCCAGGTCTCTGTCTTTCCTTTGCGCCGCGCTCTTCCTCGCGGCGTCTTCCGCGGCTGGGGCGAGCCGGCCGGAGGCGGAACAGACCAGGATCGACTGGCTCCTGGCGGAGATCGGCAATTCGAAGGGGACTTTCATACGCAACGGCAAGGAGTACGACGCCTCCAGGGCCGCCTCGTACCTGAAGACCAAGCTCCGCTTCGCGGGCAGCCGGGTGCAGACGGTCCGCCAGTTCATCGTCGGCGTCGCGTCCCGCTCCTCGGAGTCCGGAAAGCCGTACGAGATCCGTCTTCCCGACGGGAAGCAGCAGCCGATGGAGGTCTGGCTCCTCGAACGCCTCGCCGTCTACGAAAAAGGCGCGGCCGCGCAGAAACCGCCGCCCGGTCCCACTCCTTCTCCCTCTCCCTCCGGCAGGCCGGGGTAAGGGCGACAACGGCGCCGAGAATTCCCTAGGAGGTCTCCGCGGCGATCGCCGGCGCGGCCTCGATGGTCTCGCGCGAAGGGCTCAGTCCCCAGTAGAGCGCGCCGGAGACGAAGAAGCCGACGAACCAGGCGTAGGAATAGAGGGGCTTCAAGGGCGGCACGACGAGGCCGCCCCACGCGAGCGCGCAGCCGGCGAGCGTCGCGAACACCGCCCTCCAGTTCCAGCCGCCGGCGTAGCGGTACACGCCGTGCGTCAGGTAGAGGTCCTCGAGCCTCAGGCGCTTCTTCCGCACCAGCCAGTAATCGGCGATGAGCACGCCGGCGATGGAGCCCAGGCCTCCCGAGTAGCCGAGCAGCCAGGTGAAGATGTAGCCGGAAGCGTCGGAGAGCAGCCTCCACGGCTGCATCAGGATGCCGAGGATGCCCGTGATCAGGCCGCCGGTCTTGAATCGGATCCATCGCGGAAAGGCGTTGGAAAAATCGTTCGCCGGAGAGACGACGTTGGCGGCGATGTTGACGGCGAGAGTCGCGACGACCGCGGTGAACATGGAGATCGCGACGACGATCGGAGCCTTGAACTTCCCGACGAGCTGGACCGGGTCCCAGATCGCCTGGCCGTAGATCAGGACCGTGGCGCTCGTGATCATGACGCCCATCGCCGCGAAGACCGACATCGTCGTCGGCAGGGCCACGACCTGGCCGACGATCTGCTCGCGCTGGCTGCGTCCGAAGCGCGTGAAGTCGGGCATGTTCAGGGAGAGCGTCGCCCAGTACCCGATCATGGCGGTCAGCGACGGGATGAAGACGGGAAGGAACTCCGCGAGCGTCGAGAACTTCCCGCGCTGCGCCAGAAGCGGCCCGAACCCGTGCGCCTGGCGCACGGCCCAGACGAGAAGAACCGCCGCCATGACGAGAACGAAGGGTGCGGCCCAGTTCTCGACCTTGCGCAGCAGGTCCATGCCGCGGTAGATGATGAAGACGTTCAACCCCCAGAAGAGGAGGAAGGAGAGCCACTCGGTGTTGGTGTGTCCGCCGGGCCCCTGGCCGAGCAGGCCGGGGAAGGATGGGATCAGGCTCGCGAAGAACGTGTAGAGCGCCTCGCCGCCGATCCACGACTGGATCCCGAACCACCCGCACGCGACGATCGCGCGCATGAGCGCCGGCAGGTTCGAGCCGAGCGTGCCGTAGGAGGCGCGCGCGAAGACCGGAAAGGGGATCCCGTACTTCGTTCCCGGGTGCGAGTTCAGGAGGATCGGCGCGAGGACGATCGTGTTGCCGAGGAGGATCGTGATCAGGGCCTGCCACCAGTTCATTCCCGCCGACATGAGCCCCGAGGCGAGCATGTAGGTCGGGATGCAGTGAGCCATGCTGATCCAGAGAGCGGCGTAGTTGTAGGTCGTCCAGTTGCGGCGGGCGATCGGGACCGGCGCGAGGTCCTTGTTGTAGAGCGGGCTCGCCTCGATCCGCGTCGGATCGATGAGCTCGACGCGCCCGTCCCCGTGCTGCTTCGTGTTGGGGAACGCCGCCGTTCGCATGCCGCCTCCTGCCTCCCGTTGTCGAGTGACCTCATACTATCGCCCTGTCGCCCGCCGCGTCGGCTGTCTGGCTGTGAGTACGAAGCCATTGATGAGGCGGTGTTTATCTCTCTCCTTGCCGGATAGTTTGATATTTGTCAAAATATCAAATTATGTCGGCCCAGCAAGTTTTCAAGGCGCTCTCGGATCCAAGCCGGCGCCGGATTCTCAAGATCCTGCAGGACGGGTCTCGAACCGCCGGGGAGCTGTCCGACGGCTTCGACATGACCAAGGGCACGCTCTCGCACCACTTCAACGTGCTGAAGACCGCCGGCCTCGTCCGGTGCGAGAGGCGGGGCCAGCAGATCGTCTACTCGCTCAATACCTCGGTGCTCGAGGATGCGGCCTCGATGCTGCTCGATCTCTTCGGCCGCAAAGAAACGGAGGCGCGTGATGAAACTCCATCGCGGTGAAATCTTCGCACTCGCTCTCGTGCTCGTGGCCTTCGTCGTGACGGGGGCGCTGTACTCCCGGCTTCCGGAGAGGATCCCGAGCCACTGGAACATCCGCGGCGAAGTGGACTCCTACAGCTCCAAGCCCTTCGGGCCGTTCGTCCTGCCGGCGGTCATGGCGGGGCTCGCTCTCATCTTCCTCGCCCTGCCCGCGGTCTCGCCCCGAGGCTTCCGCTTCGATCGTTTCCGCGGCGTCTGGGGAGTCCTCCAGTCCGCGATTCTCGCTCTTCTCCTCCTCGTTCACGCGCTCGTCCTCCTCTCCGCGATGGGGAAGGCCGGTGGACATGACGCGGGGAATCGAGGCCGGCATCGGCCTCCTTCTCGCCGTCGTCGGAAATTTCTTCGGCAAGCTCACGCGAAACTTCTTCGTGGGCATCCGAACGCCCTGGACGCTCGCCTCGGAAGAAGTCTGGATGCGGACCCACCGGCTGGCCGGCAAGCTCTTCGTCCTCGCCGGCCTCGCGATGTTCGCCCTCGCGCTCGCGGGCGCGGGGCCGATTTCGATGATGATCGTCGTCGGCGCGGCCAGCGCTCGTGTCGGTGGTCGCGTCTTACGTGTTCTACCGGCGGATCGAGGGCTTCAAGGAGGAGATCCCCGGGCAATAACCCCGCGCTCTTCCCGGAGCCTTCGTCGTGCCCCTCGTGCCGTAGGGGCGGCGCTTGCGGCCGCCCGCCTCTCCCGGTTACGACGCCGCGGGCGAGACGGAGCGATCGCCTCGTTACCTCACCCTACACACGACGCGCACTCCGCACCGAGCCCTCGCGGTAGCACGACCGGGGCCGTCAGGCGGTTTCCGTCCAGAACTGTTCGAGCAGGTTCTGGCAGACGCGGCGACGGTACTCGGCAGTCGAGCGGATGTCGTCGATCGGCTGGATCTCGCCGGCGAGGTCTCGCGCGCCTCTGCGACCGAGCCGCCGGCCGACAGGACGGCTTCCGTCCGAGGCAGGCGGATGACGGTCGGAGCCACGCTGCCGAGCGCGATGCGCGGCCGGGGGGCGCGGACCGCCGCCATGACGACCTTGGAAATCGCCTGCGCCGCGCGCGTGCCGACCTTCCGGAACCACTGGCGGCCGGGGACGGGCGGGACCTCGACGGCGACGATCAGCTCGTCCGGCCGCGCCACGCTCTTTCGGTATCCCGTATAGAAGGAATTGAACGGGACCCGCCGCGTCCCTCCCGCGCTCCTCAAGACGAGAATCGCCTCGGCGGCTGCCAGGACGGGCAGCGTGTCGCCCGCGGGCGAAGCGTTGGCGATGTTGCCTCCGAGCGTCCCGCGATTCTGGATCTGCGACGCCCCCGACCTCCCGCGACGCCGCGGCGAGGATCGGCAGCCGCTTGCGAACGAGCGCAGATCGGATCATCCGCGTGTACGTCGCGAGCGCGCCGATCGAGAGCGCGCCGTGCCGCATCTCGATCCTGCGCAGCTCGTCGAGCGGCCAGAGGTTCAGGAAACGCTTCTGCGGCAGCGTGCCGAAGTTCAGGTTCACGTAGATGTCGGTGCAACCGGCGAGAGGCACGAGCGGGACCTTCGTCGCGGAGCATCCGGAGCGCTTCCGCGAGGGAGCGGGGCTCGAGAAGCTGCGAGAGAAGAGATGGCGGTGCGCATCTATCTTCGTTCGAATCGGCGTTCATGCGCCGACCCTCTTCGTTTTCTTCGCAGCTCTTCGGATCGCGCGGTAGATCCCCTCGTATCCGGTGCAGCGGCAGAGATTTCCCGCGAGGCCGAGCCGGATCTCCTCGAGCGTCGCGTTCTTCGGCAGCGCGGCCGCGGCGAGGATCATCCCGGGCGTGCAGATGCCGCACTGCGCGCCCCCTTCGGTGACGAAGGTCTCCTGCAAGCGGGTGCGCTCCCTTCAATCCCTCGATCGTCTTCACGCGCGCTCCGCGGACCTGGGCGAACGGGATGAGGCAGGAGTTGACCGGCTCGCCGTCGAGCGAGGACGGTGCACGCGCCGCACTCCCCCTCGCCGCACCCCTCCTTCGTCCCGGTCAGCCCGCACTCCTCCCGCAGCACGTCGAGCAGCCGCTTCATCGGATGCGCCTCGACATCGACCTTCTTTCCGTTCAGCGTGAACTTCATCGCGCTGCCTTGACCTTAGACTTTAGACCTTCGACCTTGGACATCTCCCGCGCCGCCATGAGCCGCTCCGGCGTGGCGGGGATCTCGCGCACGTCCATCCCCATGTGCCGGATCGCGTTGACGATCGCGGGCGCGGGGCCGTTGATCGGCATCTCGCCGACGCCCTTGGCGCCGAAGGGGCCGTGTTTGTACGGGTTCTCGAGGATCACGGTCTCGATCTCCGGCGTGTCGAGCGTCGTCGGGACCGTGTAGTTGGTCAGCTGCGCGTTGGCCATGCGCCCGTCCCGCATGACGACTTCCTCCAGCAGGGCGTAGCCGACGCCCTGCGCCGTGCCCCCCTCGATCTGGCCGGCGGCCAGGACCGGGTGAATCGCCCTGCCGAACTCCTGGACCGCGGTGACGCGAACGGGGCGGACGGCGAAGGTGACGGGATCTCTCTCGACTTCGGCGACGTCGCAGCCCCAGCCGTAGGCGCCGTAGGCGTCGCCGCGGTAGGTCTCGTCGCTCCACTGCATCTCCACCGGCTTCTGGTACTCCTTCGTGATCAGGAGCGGGCCGTGTTTCTCGAGGTACTCGCGCGGCGACATCCTCCCGAGGCGCCGCTTCATTTCGCGGGCGCAGTTCTGGAGGATCTTTCCGACCACCATGCACGTGCGGGAGGCGACGGTCGGACCGCTGTCGGGGACCTGCGCGGTGTCGGCCTCGGAGACCTCCACGCGGTCGTACGGAATCCCGAGCGTGTCCGCGACGATCTGGGCGTGCATCGTGCGCGTCCCCTGGCCGATCTCGGTCGAGGCGACGCGGATGCGCGCGCCCCGCTCCGTCAGCTCGAGCGACGCCTTCGAGGCGAGCTTGACTTCCCCTCCGCCGGTGAAACCCGAGCCGTGGAAGAAGAGCGCGAGACCGATTCCGCGGTTCGACCCGGCGAGCGCCCGGCGCCGCCGCGTGAAGTCCGTCCGCCGGACCGCCTCGCGCAGCACGCGCAGGGCGCTGCAGTCGCGTCCCGAGCTTCTGGCCGGTCGCCGTCGTGTCCCCCGGCCGGAAGGCGTTGATCTCCCGCAGCCGGACGGGGTCCATGCCGAGCGCCTCGGCGATCCGCTCCATGTGGACTTCGGCGGCGAACTGGGTCTGCGGCGCGCCGAACCCGCGGAAGGCGCCGTTGGGCGGCGTGTTCGTCATCGTCACGCGGCCGCGGATGCGCACGTCGGGGCAGCGGTAGGGTCCCGTGGCGTGAAGGACGCCGCGCGAGAGGACGACGGGGGAGAGCGTGACGTAGGCGCCGCCGTCGAGGAGCACGTCGATGTCCATGGCGGTCAACCGGCCGTCTTTCGTCACGCCCGTCCGGTGGCGGATGACGCCCGGGTGCCTCTTGGTGGTCGCGAGCATGTCCTCGACGCGGTCGTAGACCATCTTCACCGGACGTCCGGACTTCAAGGCGAGGAGCGAGGCATGCCCCGCGATGATCGAGGGGTACTCCTCCTTGCCGCCGAATCCGCCTCCCGTCTCCGTCTGGACGACGCGGACTTTCTCCGGCGGCAACCCGAGGAGCACGCGGAGCGCCTTGTGGACGTAGTACGGGCACTGGAGCGACCCGTAGACCGTGACGCCGCCGTTTTCCGGAACCGCGATGACGCCGTTGGTCTCGATGTAGATGTGTTCCTGGAGCCCCGTGCGGTATTCGCCTTCGACGACGAGGTCCGCCTCGCCGAAGCCCCGGTCGAGGTCTCCCTTCTCGATCAGGATCTCCTTGAAGGTCCTGGGCGACGCCGCGGGGTCGTAGACCGGCTCGGCGGCCCGGTATTCGATCGCGACATCGGGGCGCGACGAGCTTCTCCTTCTCCTCGTGCGCGAGGAGCAGGATGGGCTCCGCGGCGTGGCGCACCTCGCGCTCGGCCAGGCACGGCTGGTCGTCTTCGATCAGCGCGACGACGTTCCTGCCGGGGATGTCGCGGAAATCCACGACCGTGAAGCCGTCGCGGTCGAGGGCATGCGCGGACCGACAGGATCTCGCCGCGAGGGATCGTCGAGCGGACCGTCGCTCCGTGGAGCATCCCCGGGAAGGAGAGATCGTCCACGTACCGGGCCGCGCCGGTGACCTTGGCGGCGCCCTCCTTGCGGGGGACTCTTCTTCCGACGGAAGGCATTCGCGCCGGAGGCTGCCGGCTACCGCGCTCCCGCGGCTTCGAGCGACTCGCGCAGGATCTCGAGCGCCTCCTCGACCTCCGGCTTCGTGACGGTCAGGGGCGGGCGAGATGCGGAAGGAGTTGCCGTCGAGCCCGCCCTTGCCGATGAGGAGGAAGCGCTTCTTGGCCTCCTCGAAGACGCGGTTGCGTCATGGCCTTCTCGGGCGTCCGGTCGCCGGCGGTCTCGTCCGCGACGAACTCGATCGCCTGCATCAGGCCCATGCCGCGCACGTCGCCGACGTTCTTCGGGAAGCGGCGCTGCAGCTCTTCGAGGCCCTGGCGCAGGAGCCGCCCCATCCGCTCCGCGTTGCCCGGCAGGTCCTCTTCCTCGATGATCTGGACGGTCGCGTTCGCGGCGGCGCAGGAGACGGGGTTGCCGCCGAAGGTCGAGATCGTCAGCGCCTTGAGCGAGGCCGCGATCTCGGGCGTCGCGATCGTGACGCCGAGCGGCAGCCCGTTGGCGACCCCCTTGGCCATCGTCATGATGTCGGGCTCGACTCCCCAGTGCTCGATTCCCCACATCTTCCCGCCCGTGCGCCCGAAGCCCGTCTGCACCTCGTCGCAGATGAAGACGCCGCCGTACTTCTTGATGATCCCGACGGCGATCTCGAAGTACTCGGGCGGCGGCGTGATGAATCCGCCCACGCCCTGGATCGGCTCGGCCAGGAAGCCCGCGATGCGGCCCGGTCGTCGTCGTGCGGATCAACTCCTCGATGTCCTTCGCGCAGGCGATGCCGCAGGAGGGGTAGGTCAGGTGCAGCGGGCAGCGGTAGCAGTAGGGCGACACGGCGTGCTTGATGCCCGGCGACCTGCGTCGGGCAGGGCGCGCCAGCTCGAGTGCGCGGTCAGCGACTGCGCGAGCATCGAGCGGCCCGAGTAGCCGTGGCGCAGCGCGACGATCTCGCGTCGAGCCGGTCGAGAGCATCGCCATCATGACGGCCGTCTCGTCCGCCTCCGTGCCCGAGGCGGTGAAGTAGGACTGCTTCAGCTTGCCCGGCGTCAGCCGCGCGAGCCGCTCCGCGAGCTCGACGACCGGCAGCGTCGGGTAGAGCGACGAGACGTGCGAGAAGCGGTCCACCTGCGCCTTGATGGCGGCGTTGACCTTGTCGTTGGCGTGGCCGACGGAGACCGTCAGGATGCCGCCGAAGAAGTCGAGGTACTCGTTGCCGTCGGCGTCCCGGATGCGGAGTCCCTTGCCTTCCGTCGGGACGATCGGCTCGGCGTAGTACTGGATCGTCGCGGGAAAGAGGAATTCCTTGTGCTTCTCGCGGGCGGACTTCGTGATGGGAGATGTGGGCGCCAGAGTCTTGGTCGTGCTCATGGATCTCGTCCGTTCCAGCTGGCGGCGCAAGGACCGCCCTACGATCGAGAGGCGACGGACAGTCCCTCGTGCTCGTAGGGGACAGGGCTCGCGCTCCGCCCTCGTCAGTGGATCATGATTCTCGGTTTTCTCTTCAGGAACTGTCCCGCTCCGGCTTTACCAGTGAACTTGCCGTTTTCGACGATGAATTTGCCCCGCGAGAGGACGGTCTCCACCTGGCCCGTCACCTCGCGCCCTTCGTAGGGGTTGTAGTCCACTCTCATGTGGAGGGTCTTCGCCGACAGCGTGTGCTTCTTCTCCGGGTCGAAGATGACGATGTCCGCGTCGGAGCCCGGGGCGATCGTGCCCTTCTTCGGGAAGAGGCCGAAGATCTTCGCCGGCGACGTGGACGTCAGCTCGACGAAGCGGTTGAGCGAGATGCGGCCCTTCCGGACGCCGCCGTCGTAGAGCAGGTGCATCCGCGTCTCGATGCCGGGGGCGCCGTTGGGGATCTTCGAGAAGTCGTTCTTCCCCAGCTCCTTCTGCTCCTTCATGCAGAAGGGGCAGTGGTCGGTCGAGACGGCCTGCAGGTCGTTGCCCGCGAGGCCGCGCCAGAGCTTCTCCTCGTTCCCTTTCTCGCGCAGCGGCGGGCTCATGACGTACTTCGCGCCGTCGAAGCCGGGCTCCTCGTAGTTGGCGTAGGAGAGGAAGAGGTACTGCGGGCAGGTCTCGGCGTAGGCGGGCAGACCCCGGTCGCGCGCCTCCGTGACCTTCTCGAGCGCCTCGGCGGCGGAGAGGTGCACGATGTAGATCGGGACTCCCGCCATCTCCGCCAGGCAGATCGCGCGGTGGGTCGCCTCGGCCTCGGCGCGCGGGGGGCGCGTCAGGGCGTGGTACTTCGGCGCCGTGTGCCCCTCCGCGAGCGCGCGGCGCACGAGCACGTCGATGACGTCGCCGTTCTCGGCGTGCATGCAGATCGTCCCGCCGTTCTCGCCGGTCTGCAGCAGCGCCCGGAAGATCGAGCCGTCGTCGAGCATCAGGACGCCGCGGTAGGCCATGAAGAGCTTGAAGGACGTGACCCCTTCGCGGACCATCGCGTCCATCTCCGGCTCGAGCTTCTCCGGACAGGTCCGTGATGATCAGGTGGAAGCCGTAGTCGATCGCGGCCTTCCCCTCGGCCTTCTTCATCCAGGCTTCCCAGCCCTGACGCAGCGTCTGGCCCTTGTACTGGATCGCGAAGTCGACGATCGAGGTCGTGCCGCCGTGCGCGGCGGCGATCGTGCCCGACTCGAAGTCGTCGGCCGACGTCGTGCCGCCGAACGGCATGTCGAGGTGCGTGTGCACGTCGATGCCGCCCGGCAGGACGTACTTGCCGGTCGCGTCGATCGTCCGGTCCGCCTCCATCGAGAAGCGCCGTCCCGATGGCCGAGATCTTCTCGTCCTCGATGAGCACGTCGCCGCGGTAGGTGTCGGTCGCGGTGACGACGGTGCCGTTGCGGATGAGCGTTTTCACGGCGTCGCGGCTAGATGGCCGCCATCGGCTCGTAGGTCTCGGGGCGCCGGTCGCGGAAGAACTGCCACACGCGCCGGACCTCCTCGATCATGTCGAGGTCCATCTCGGCCGTCACGAGCTCGTCCTTGTCCTCCGAGCCGACGCGCGAGGAAGTTGCCGCGCGGGTCCACGAAGTACGAGGAGCCGTAGAACTTGCCGATGTTCCAGGGCGCCTCCGTGCCCGACGCGGTTGCTGCACGCCATGAAGTAGCCGTTGGCGACGGCGTGCGCCGGCTGCTCGAGCTTCCAGAGGTACTGCGAGAGGCCGGCGACCGTGGCCGACGGGTTGAAGACGATCTCGGCGCCGTTCAAGCCGAGCAGGCGCGCGCCCTCCGGGAAGTGCCGGTCGTAGCAGATGTAGACGCCGACCTTCGCGAAGCGCGTCTGGAAGACCGGGTAGCCGAGGTTGCCCGGCTTGAAGAAGTACTTCTCCCAGAACCCGGAGGTATGCGGGATGTGGTTCTTCCGGTACTTGCCGAGGTACGTCCCGTCGGCGTCGTAGACGGCCGCGGTGTTGTAGTAGACGCCCGCCTGCTCGCGCTCGTAGACCGGGACGACCATCGCCATCCCGTACTTCTTCGCGTACTGCGCCATCCGCTCCGTCGTCGGTCCCGGCACCGGCTCCGCCATGTCGTACCAGTGCGGGTCCTGCGAGGGGCAGAAGTAGGGGCCGTCGAACACTTCCTGGAGCCCCAGGATCTGGACGCCGCGCTTGCCCGCCTCCTCGATGAACGGGATGTGCGCGTCGATCGCGGCCGCTTTCGACCTTCTCGATCGGCGCGGACGGGTCGGTCAGAGGGGCGTGGCACTGGATCAGACCGCCGATCACTTTACGCGGCATCGGAATCCTCCGTCGGCCGCTGTCATTCTGAGGGCCGAAGGCCCGAAGAATCTGCTCCGGTCATTCATTCGAAGGCACGGGAGCAGATCCTTCGCTTCGCTCAGGATGACAGGTGGACTCAGAACCATCTCGAGATCACCACCTTCTTGTCCGTGTAGAACTCGAACGCGTCGCGGCCGTGGACCTTCAGGTCGCCGAAGAAGCTGTCCTTGGCGCCGCCGAAGGGGAAGTAGGCCATCGGGGCGGCGACGCCGATGTTGACGCCGACCATCGAGGCGGAGGCGTGCCGCGCGAACTCGCGGGCCGCCTTGCCGCTCGAGGTGAAGATGGACGTCGCGTTCGCGTTGGGGTGCGCGTGCATCACGGCGATGGCCTCCTCGAGCGTCTTGACCGGCGTGATCGACGCGACCGGCCCGAAGATCTCCTCGCGGCCGATCGCCATCGGACGGGGAGACGTCGTCGAAGACCGTCGGCCCGAGGAAGAAGCCCTTCTCCCGCTCGGGGACCTTCAGCTTGCGCCCGTCGAGGACGAGCTTCGCCCCCTCGGAAACGCCCTTCTCGATGTAGGAGACGACCCTCTCGCGGTGCTGTCGCGCTGATGACCGGCCCCATCGCGACGCCCGGCTCCGTCCCGTCTCCGACGCGGAGCGCCCCGGCCGACGGCGACGATGCGCTCGCGCGCCTCGCGGTGCGCTTCTCCCACGGGAACGAGCACGCTTCCCGCCAGGCACCGCTCGCCGGCGCAGCCGTAGAAGGACTCGGTGATGACGTCGATCGAGCGGTCGAAGTCGGCGTCCGGCATCACGACGATGAAGTTCTTGGCGCCGCCGAGCGCCTGGACGCGCTTGCCCGCGTGCGTGGCCCGCTGGTACACGGCCCGCGCGACCGGCGTCGAGCCGACGAAGGAGACGGCGCGGATGTCGGGGTGGTCGCAGATCGCCTCGACGACCTCGCGCCCGCCGTTGACGAGGTTGACGACGCCCGGCGGCAGGTCGCACTTCTCGAGCAGCTCGAACATCCGCCGCTGGGAGAGGGGCACCTGCTCGGAGGGCTTGACGATCGAGGGTGTTGCCGGTGCGCGACCGCGAAGGGGAGGAACCAGAGCGGGACCATCGCCGGGAAGTTGAAAGGCGCGATCGCCGCGCAGACGCCGAGCGGGCTGCTGGATGACGTTGCAGTCGATTCCCGAGGCGATGTTCTCGAGGCCGTAGCCCATCATCAGCGACGGCGTCCCGCAGGCGACCTCGACGCACTCGATGCCGCGGCGCACGCTGCCGCGCGATTCGTCGAGCGTCTTGCCGTGCTCGGTCGTGACGATGCGGGCCAGCTCCTCGAAGTGCTCCTCGAGCTGGGCCTTGAACCGGAACAGCGACCCGCGCCCGCGTCGCCGGCGGCGTGTCGCGCCAGGCGGGGAAGGCCTTGCCGGCGGCGGCGACGGCGGCGTCGAGGTCCTCCCCCGTCGAGAGGGGCGTCCTCGCGATCACTTCCCCGCGGGCCGGGTTGTGGACGTCGAGGAACTCGCGGGTGCGCGACTCGACCCAGCGCCCGCCGACGTAGTTGCGCAGCGTTTCGACGCCGGCGCCCGTTTGAGTCTTCTCCTGGGCCACCGCGGATTCGGTCATAGGGGCCTCCTGCCTTCAAGCGGAAGGAGAATACTAGCCCCAATTGGCGGCCGGCGAGCCCGGCGGCCGGGCGTAGAATTCCCTTTTTTCGCGGAAGGGCTCGAAACGGAGGGCGTCATGAGCACGGATCTTTCGGTCGTCTTCACGGGCATCCAGTTCGAAAACCCGTTCCTGCTCTCCTCGGCGCCGCCGACCGAGTCGGAGTCCAACATCCTGCGCGCCTTCGAGGCCGGCTGGGGCGGCGTCGTGACCAAGACGATCGGGCTCCATCCGGTCGTCAACGTGCGCGGGGCCAAGACGAAGTTCCTCCGCGCCGACGTGGACAGCCCGCGCCTCTCGATGAAGAAGCGCCCCGGCACGGCGCTCCACTCCTCCTGGAACTGGGAGCTGATCTCCGACAAGCCGCTCGACTGGTGGGTGCCCCGCATCGGGCGGATCAAGAAGGCGTTCCCCGACCGGGTCCTCGTCGCCTCCATCATGGCGGGCTCCGGCAACGACACGGAGCTGGCGCACTGGCAGACGCTCGCGAAGGCCTGCCAGGACGAGGGGGCCGACGCGTTCGAGTTGAACCTCTCCTGTCCCCACATGGACCGGCAGGACATGGGATCGAACATCGGCAAGGACCAGCAGCTCATCTCCGTCGTCACGCAGGTCGTCAAGGAAGTGGCGAAGGTCCCGGTCTGGGCGAAGCTCACCCCCTCGACGACCGACATCGTCGTCGAGGCGCGGGCGGCCTTCCTGGGCGGAGCCGACGCGATCTCCTCCTCCAACACGTTCACTTCGCTTCCGCTGATCGACCCGGAGACGCTGGAATTCGAGATGAACGTGGACGGCTTCGTCTCGACGGGAGGCCTCGGCGGCCCGGCGATCCTCCCGCTCTCCCTGGCGAAGATGGCCCAGATGACGAAGGCGTTTCCGGAGAAGAGCTTCTCGGGGATCGGCGGGATCTCCACCTTCGACCACGCGCTCTCTTACTTCCTCCTCGGGTGCGGCACGGTCCAGGTCTGCACCGCCGCGATGCTGGACAGGGCCATCGGCCCGAACGTGATCCGGGGCTTGATCCACGACATGCAGGCGTTCCTGGAGAAGAACGCCGAGCGCGGGTGGAAGTCCCTGGAGGATTTCCGGGGGATCCGGCGGGACCGCGTCGTCGCCCAGTCCCAGATCGCCCGGCCGACCGAATCGGACTATTACGGAGGGCACGAGGTCCCGGAGGGATATGCCGCCCCTGCGGATGCGCCGGTGACGGCCGCGGCCAAATGAGTCAATTTTCGATTTTGGATTTTCGATTTTGGATTACGAAACGGGACTCCAATCCAAAATCCAAAATCCAAAATCTAAAATTCAAAGTAATGGGATGGTCATCGACTACGCCGTTCTCTTGCGCGTGGCGCATCGACGAGGCGAGACAGGGTCTCGCGGAGGGGGGTATTCCGATCGGCGCCGCGCTCTTCGACGAGCGGGGGAGGCTGCTCGGCAGCGGCCGCAATCGCCGGGTGCAGGAGGGCGATCCTTCGGCGCACGGCGAGACCGACGCGTTCCGCAGGGCGGGGCGCCAGAAGAGCTACCGCGACAAGATTCTCGTGACGACGCTCGCCCCCTGCTGGTATTGCAGCGGCCTCGTGCGGCAGTTCCGCATCGGCACGGTCGTCGCCGGAGAGTCGGTGAACTTCGCGGGCGGGCTCGACTGGTTGAGGAGCTGCGGGGTGCGCGTGGTGGACCTGGAGTCCCCGGAGTGCGTGCGCCTGCTCTCCGACTACATCGCGGCGAATCCCGACGTCTGGAACGAAGACATCGGTGAGCTCTGACGGGGGACGTCCGAGAATGGCCAATCCGTCCGCTCGACGTCCCGCGCTCCGAACGGCTGCCGGCTCTGACTTTCCGCCAGAGGATCGGGCTGGCGTTCGGGGCGGCCGCGCTGTTGATTGCCGCCACCGGGCTCATCTCCTTCTCCGAGCTTCGCAAGAGCATCGCCGGCGACCGGGCCATCCTGCACCAGGCCCGCGACGTCATCGAGTTCGACAGACTGCGGGCCACGATCGAAAAAAAGATCGTCGCCTCCCGCGGGTTTCTCGTCAGCGGGGATGAAAAATACCTGTCCGAGATCGAACGATGGCACGCCGATCTGAGTTCGCAGATCAAGAAACTCCGGCGGGCCGATCTGGACCCGAGGGAAAGGCGGCTCCTGGCGGAGCTCCAACGCGCCGAAGAGGAACATCAGCTCGCCACCGACCAGGCCATCACGCTGAAGATCGGCGGGGAAGGCGCCGGCTTCTTCGCTCAGACAGTCGAACCCGCGCGCGAGGCGCTCGAGCGAAGGGTCTCGGCGTACCTTTCTCACGAGAAGCAGATCCTCGAGCAGGCCGACTTCTCGTCGTTTCAGAAGAATTCCCTCGCCGCGGGGCTGATCCTGGGGAGCGGTCTGCTGGCGATCGGCTTCACGGTGGTTCTCGCGGTGACGCTGACGCGGCGGCTCTCCCGCCTCTACGAGACGGAGCGGCAGGAGAGACACCGGGCGGAGACGACGCGGCAGCGGTACCGGGACCTCATCGAAGACATTCCGGGCGGCATCGTCTGGGAAGCGGATGCCGCGACGATGCGCATGAACTTCGTCAGCCGCCGGGCGCAGGAGATGCTCGGCTACGCCCGGGAAGAGGCGTTCGCCGCGCCGGACTACTGGACCCACCTGATCCATGCCGAGGACCGGGAGCGCGTCCTGGCCGCGGGGGCCCGGCTGCTGCAAGAGGGGTCCGAAACGCAATTCGCTCACCGCTTTCTCGCGGCCGATGGGCGCACGGTCTGGTTCCAGACGCGGGTCCGCCTGCGGCAGGAGGAGGGAAGGCGGGGTGTCCTGCTCGGTCTCTCCGTGGATATCACCCGCCTGAAGGAAGCGGACGATGCCCTGCGGCTGAGGGCCCGCCAGCAGGCCGCCGTCGTGATGTTCGGACAGGAGGCGCTGGCCGAGACGGACCTGGATCGCCTCTTCCAGAGCGCGTGCATGGCCGTGACGGAGACGCTCGACTCCGATTTCGCCGCGTTCCTGGAGCCGGTCGACACGGGCGGGTTCCTTCTCCGGGCCGGCGTCGGCTGGCGCGAGGGTCTCGTCCACAAGGCGACCGTTCCCGCGGGCACGAACACGCAGACGGGTTACGCGATGATCGCCGGCGAGCCCGTCGTCGTCGAGGACCTCGCGCGCGATGGGCGATTCCGCGCGGAAGGGCTGCTCCGGGATCACGACGTCATCAGCGGCGTGAGCATCGTCGTCCCGGGGACCTCCGCTCCCGCGGGCGTGCTCTCCGTGCACTCGCGGAGCAAGAGGAGGTTCTCCGGCGAGGACGTCTTCTTCCTCCAATCCGTCGCGAACGTCCTGTCGGCCGCGACGGCCCGCAAGCTCGCCGACCGGGCGGTCGAGGAATCGGAACGGCGCAAGGCGGCCATCCTGGAAGGGGCGCTGGACGCCATCATCACCATGGATTACGAGGGACGAATCCTGGAGTTCAATCCGGCGGCCGAACGGATGTTCGGTGTCGCCGCCTCGGAAGCGGTCGGCCAGGAGATGGCGAAGCTGATCATTCCGCCGAGTCTCCGCGAGCGTCACCGCGACGGGATGGCAAGATACCTCGTCTCGGGGCAAGCGAGGATCCTGAACCGGCGGCTCGAGATGCCGGCCCTGCGTTCCGACGGCTCGCAGTTCCCGGTCGAGCTGGCGATCTCGCGGATTCCCGGCGATGGGCCGCCGGTCTTCACCGGATTCGTGCGCGACATCACCGTCCGCGTTCGCTCCGAGGAAGAAAGGGCGGACCTCCTCTCCCGCGAGCGCCGGGCCCGCTCGGCCGCCGAGGCGGCGGAGGGCCGGGCCGCGTTCCTGGCCGAAGCGAGCGCGGCGCTCGCCTCCTCGCTCGACTACCCGACGACGCTCTCGAGCGTGGCCCGGCTCCTCGTTCCGCGGATCGCGGACGGTTGCGCGGTCGACATGCTCGACCCCTCCGGGAGGCTGCGCCGCCTCGTGACGAGTCACCCCGACCCGGCGCGCGCCGCGGCTTCCGAGCAGCTCGCCAGCCGCTACCCGCCGGTCCTCGGGGCGCCGCACGGCGTGGGGCGGGTTGTGGCGACGGGAGAAGCCGAGATCCTGAGCGAGGTCACCGAGGAGATGCTCCGCGCTACGGCGCGCGACGAAGAGCACTTCCGGCTGATCCGCGATCTGCGCATCGTTTCCATGATGTGCGTTCCGCTCTGGGCGCGGGGCAAGACTCTCGGCGCGATCTCCCTCGCCTCGTCCGAGTCGGGGCGCCGCTTCGGCGCGGAGGACCTCGCCTTCGCGCAGGACCTGGCGGCCCGGGCGAGCGTGGCGATCGAGAACGCGCGGCTCTATCGCGAAGCTCGCGAAGCGGTCCGCGCGCGAGACGAGTTTCTCTCGATTGCCTCCCATGAGCTGAAGACGCCGCTGACGACGCTCCAGCTCCAGATCCAGGGCCTCGCCCGAAAAGTCCGGAACACGAAAGGGGAGCCGGCCCTGGAAGCGCTGAGCCCGAGAGTCACCACCTCCGAGCGCCAGGTGGAGAGACTCACGGCGCTGATCAACAGCCTTCTCGACATCTCGCGCATCACGTCCGGCCGCCTGGATCTGGACCTCGAGCCGGTGGACCTGACGGCGGTCGTGCGGGACGCCGCGGCGCGGTTTCGGGAGGACCTCGCCCGCGCCGGCTGCGCTCTCGAGATCCGGACGGACGGCCCCTGCGTAGGGGAGTGGGACCGGGTCCGCCTCGAGCAGGTGGTCACGAATCTCCTCTCCAACGCGGCCAAGTACGGCGCGAGCCGCCCGATCGAGATCACGGTGTGGGGGGACGAAGCCGGGGCCCGCCTGTCGGTGA
The DNA here is from genome assembly GCA_963782815.1 of uncultured Acidobacteriota bacterium. Classification (GTDB taxonomy): domain Bacteria; phylum Acidobacteriota; class Thermoanaerobaculia; order UBA5066; family Gp7-AA6; genus JAWOLE01. Next base: position 118,225 of record CAWALG010000030.1, read on the forward strand.
GGGATCAGGGCATCGGCATTCCTCCCGAGCACCAGGCGCGGATCTTCGAGCGATTCGAGAGGGCCGTGTCCGACCGGCACTACGGCGGCCTCGGCCTCGGGCTCTGGATCGTGCGCCAGATCGTGGAAGGCCTGGGAGGCAGCATTCGGGTGGAAAGCGTGGCGGGAGAGGGCTCGACCTTCACCGTGCTGCTCCCGAAGGCCCGGCGCAAACGCCGGACGACGGGGACGTGAGGATGAGCCCCAATCACGCGCGGGAGGCGGTTCCCGCCAGGCGGATCCTGATCGTCGAAGACGACCGCGACCTGCGCGAGGCCTTGAGCCAGATCCTCCGGGACGAGGGATACGAGGTCGCCGGCGCGGCTCACGGCAGGGAGGCTCTCGAACTCCTGCGCGGGGACTTCCGCCGGCCCGCGCTCATTCTGCTCGACCTGACGATGCCCGTGATGAACGGCTGGCAGTTCCGCTCGCATCAGCGCCGGGATCCCGAGCTCTCCGGAATCCCGGTCGTCGTGCTCTCCGCGGGAGATCACCTGGCCGAGCAGATGGAGTCTCTGGAAATCGAGGAGTACGTCAGCAAGCCGATCGATCTCGTCCAACTGCTCGCGATGATCGAGCGGCATTGCTAACGTCGCTCCGCGCCTGCGCGGGAAATGCGCCCTGCGGGCGCACCGGCGAGCGGCTCGGCCGGATGCGGCCTCGACCGCTCGCCTTTTCCCGCGCAAGCGCTCCGCTCCCGCGGCGCGCGCCTCCTCCCTCGGTTACTTCGGGAGACTTCGCGCGCCGCGAGCGCCGGCGGCATCGTGGTGGTCTATTGGATGTGTTGCAGCGGATGTGTCGAGGTGTCCTTCCCACCCTGTCATCCTGAGCGAAGCGAAGGATCTGCTCTCGTCGAATGCGCGGCCGGGGCTCGGACGTGATTGTCGGGGCGGGAGCTATTTGAGGGTCCAGACCCGGACGATCTTGCCGTCGCGGATTTCGGAAATGACGAGGGCGGATTCCGCTTTTCCGTCGCTGCCGGTTTCGGTCTCGCGGTCGACCACGAAATTGCCCTGGGTCATTCGTTGAGCGACCGTGATCTTCGCGCCGGGCGCCGAGGCGAAGCGCCGCGCGTAGGTCTGCCGGATCTGCTCGACTCCCGAGTCGCGGAGGCGGTCCGGCGGCTCGTAGACCTGCGCGTCCGGGGCATAGAGGCCGACGAGGGCTTCGAGGTCGCGGCGGTTGCACGCCTCGATCCGGCTCTGCGCGACACTCTCCGGCGCGCGCGCGGCCGCAAGAGCGGGGCGCGGAGACGCGGCAGCGGGCGGCGGGGCGGGAACCGGAGTCGGCGGAGCGGTCGGCGTCGGGGAGGGGGCCGCGGGTGCCGGCGCCATGGTCGGGGCCGCCGCCGGGGTGGCTGTCGGAGAAGGAGTTCGCGAGGCGGACATGTCGATGACGACGGGCTCCCAGGCCGCTCCTCCGCTCTTGCAGGAAAGGCAGGCGAGCGCGACGATGGAGGGAGCCAACATCTTGACGATCTTCATTTTCGGCCTCTTCTCGGTTCTCGGTTTCTCGTCATCTTAGCAATTCGGGATACCCGTAACCCTTCGTTTCCCGGGACGTCACCGGAGGCATGGGCGCGTGGAGGCTTCTGTCGCGTTGCGCCGCGGCGGCGCTCGTTCTCTCTGGCGGTTTGAACGCGCGAGAGTCCCGCGTCTTCGCCGCGCTGGAGGAATTCGACCGTTTCGGCTCGCGGGAGCTCTGGCCGGGGTTCGAGCCGCGGGGAATCCCGCTCGAGATCTCCGAAAAGGGTCTGACCCTGGAATTGCGCGGCGCCCGCGTCTCAAGATCGGGTCAAACCGTGACGATCATCCTCGGGACCCAGCGCAAAGCGACGAGAGCAGATCCTTCGCTCCGCTCAGGATGACAGGAGAAAAGCGCGAACGAGCGGCTTACAACAGGCCTTCGATAATGGCGTTCAGCGTCGGGCTCGGCCGCATCGCTCTGGCCGCTTTTGCCGGGTCCGGCTGATAGTAACCGCCCAGGTCCACGGGTCGACCCTGGGCGCCGAGCAGCTCGGCGTTGATCCTGGCCTCGTTGGCCGAGAGATCCCGCGCCATTCCGGCGAACCGGGTCTTGAGCTCCGGATCCTTGGATTGCGCGGCCAGGGCCTGCGCCCAGTACAGGGCCAGGTAGAAGTGACTGCCGCGGTTGTCGATCTCGCCCACCTTGCGGGCCGGCGACTTGTTGTTGTCCAGGAACTTGCCGATGGCCTGGTCCAGCGTCTCGGCCAGCAGGGCGGCCCGCGGATTCTGGAATGAGCCGCCGATGTGCTCGAACGCCGCGGCCAGGGCCGAGAATTCGCCGAGCGAGTCCCAGCGGAGATAACCTTCCTTGACGAACTGCTGCACGTGCTTGGGGGCCGAGCCGCCGGCGCCGGTCTCGAAGAGACCGCCGCCCGCCAAGCAGCGGCACGATCGACAACATCTTGGCCGAGGTGCCGATCTCGAGGATGGGGAACAGATCCGTGAGGTAGTCGCGCAGGACGTTTCCCGTGACCGAGATGGTGTCCAGGCCCTTGCGAATCCGCTCGAGCGAGTACTTCATGGCCTCGACCGGCGGCAGGATTCGGATCTCGAGCCCCTTCGTGTCGTGATCCCTGAGGCAGGTCTCGACCTTGGCAATCACTTCCGCATCGTGGGCCCGGTTCTTGTCCAACCAGAAGACGGCCGGCGCGCCGGTGGCCCTGGCTCGCCGCACGGCCAGCTTGACCCAGTCGCGGACCGCGATGTCCTTGGTTTGACAGCAGCGGAAGATGTCGCCCTCGCTCCACTCGCCTGCGCGAGCAGCGTCTCGCCCGAGGATTCGACGACCACGCGAATCGTGCCCGTGTCCCCGGCGAGGAATGTCTTGTCGTGCGAGCCGTACTCTTCCGCTTTCTGCGCCATGAGCCCGACGTTGGGCACGCTGCCCATGGTCGCCGGATCCAAGGCGCCGTTCTTCTGGCAGTCCTCGAAGATGGTCTGGTAGATGGTGGCGTAGCAGCGGTCGGGAATCATGGCCTTGGTGTCGTGCAGCTTGCCGTCCGGCCCCCACATCTTGCCGCCTTCGCGCACGACGACCGGCATCGACGCGTCGACGATGATGTCGTTCGGGACGTGCAGGTTGGTGATGCCCTTCTCGGAGTCGACCATCGCCAGGGCCGGCCGGGCGGCATAGACGGCCTTGATGTCGTTCTCGATCTCCGCCTGTTTGTCCGCCGGGAGGCTCTTGATCTTGGCGTAGACGTCGCCCAGCCCGTTGTTGGGGTTGATCCCCAGCCGTTGGAAGGTGTCGGCGTGTTTGGTGAACACCGGCTCGAAGAACACGGTCACGGCGTGGCCGAACATGACTGGATCCGAGACCTTCATCATCGTGGCCTTGAGGTGCAGCGACAGGAGCAGGCCTTCGGCTTTTGCGTCCGCGATCTGCGAGGCAAAGAACGTCCGCAGCGCTTTCACGTTCATCACCGAGGCGTCGAGGATTTCGCCTTCGATGAGCCGCAGCTTCCTTGAGCACCGTGACCGCTCCCTCCGGACTCACGAACTCGATGCGGACGTCCGCGGCCTCTTTGACGGTGGTGGACACCTCGCTGCCGTAGAAGTCGCCGGAGGTCATGTGGGCCACGTGCGACCTGGAGTCCGGAGCCCAGGCTGCCAGCTTGTGCGGATGTTTCCTGGAGAACGCCTTGACCGAGAGCGGCGAGCGGCGGTCCGAGTTGCCTTCGCGCAGCACCGGGTTGACGGCGCTGCCCAGAACCCTGGTGAAGCGCTCCTGGAGCTTCTTGTCGGCGTCGCTCGCCGGGTTCTCGGGGTATTCCGGAAGCTCGTAACCGTGCGCCCGGAGCTCTTTGACCGCGTCCTGGATCTGCGGAACCGAGGCCGAGATGTTGGGCAGCTTGATGATGATGGCCTCGGGGTCCTGCGTCAGCTCGCCCAGGAGGGCCAGATCATCCGGGATCTTCCGCGCGTCGGCGAGGCGGTCGGGGAAATTGGCGATGATGCGGCCCGCGAGCGAGATGTCGCGCGATTCGATCTGGATCCCCGTGCCCTTGAGGAAGGCGCGAACGATCGGCAGGAACGAATAGCTGGCCAGCGCCGGGGCCTCGTCGGTCAGAGTCCATTGAATGGTCGAGGTTTCCGTTTTCATGGCTTCTCCGTCGGGATATCCGCCGCCTCCGGTTCTCTCGAACAGCCGTGATTATGGCCCGTCGAGCCGGGCGGCGGCTTCTGCCGCGCCCGGAAGGGTCTCCCGCGGGAGGGTATTCGCCCTAGATGCGATCGCATCAGCGGGGAGCCGGGGGGCAGCCGCCTTGCCCGGGACGTTCCGGGGCCGGGGAGGGGCCGGAGAGGGCGCCCCCGGCGCACCGCGTATAATCGCGCCAGCGAATGCCATGAACTCCATCCGATGCCGGGAGACGACGCCGCAGTCGTTCACCGCGGCCGAGGACCGCGACGCCGTCGCTCTTCGGATCGACCCCTCGCGCCGCGTCACGCTGCGATTCGCTCTCCTCATCGAGGACTCCCAGGACCTGGAGGCCCTGCGCTACGCCCGGCGCGCGATGATCCGGGAAGAGCGCACCCGCGGCCTGGAATGGGACGAGCCTTCGATGGAACAGCCCGTGTTCACGGCGACCGAGATCCGCTGGTTCGTCCTGGTGTCTCAGGTCGCGTGGTGCCGGGAGAAGATCGCGGAATTGATCTCCCGCGCCAACCGCGCGCGCGAGGCATTGAAAGACCTCAGCAAGTCCTAGCAGGCTGCTGAAAAAGGGTGTGGGCGGCGTTGCGAGCGCCGCGGGGTCGGATGCAAGGAGGCGCGACGAAGGCGATGCCGGGGCGCATCGGGGAGGAGCGGCGAGACTTTCGGCTGCGGCGGTCGCTTTGCGACCGGCAGCCGAGAGATTTCAAAGGCCCTCCGGGGGCAGGCTCCGGTTTTAACTCTCTCGGCCGCCGTTCGCGAAGCGAATGCCTGCGGCCGAAGATCGGACACGAAGCCCGCATCCATTTTTCAGCGGCCTGCTAGGCCTCCACGATGCGGGTCCGGACCCTGGTCGTTCTTCTCCTCCTCGCGGGCGCGGGGTACTGGATCTACAAGAACAACCTGACGGTCTCCGGGCTCGTGGATGACCTGACGAGTCCGCTGATGCGAAACAACGCCGCCGTCAAGGAATCCGAGCACAAGCGGATCATGGCCGAAGCCGTCCCGGTGCCGGAGACGGGAGAAGAAGCTCCTGCGATGACCTCGCTGAAAAAGGGAATGAAGACGGCCGAGGTCAAGGAGCTGTTCGGAAAGCCGGATCGGACCGAGTCGTTCAAGGAAAACGGGCGTGAGCGCCTGCGGTGGACCTACCTGCGCGCGGGCCGCGTCCTCGTTTTCGAAGACGGGCGCGTGGTTTCCATCGAGGTCCGGCAAGCCGTGGCCGCCGCTCCATAGATTCCGAGTCGCGGCTCCAGCACCACGCGGACCGGGATTCCCGCCAGCAGCTCCTCCATCGGCGGCTTCGACGTGAACGAATCGAGGAAGGCCGGGTCGCGCAAGGCGGGGAGGATCTTCGGAGCGATCCCGCCCGCGACGAAGAGACCGCCGGTCGCCCGGTACTGGAGAGCGAGATTCCCGGCCTCCGAGCCGTAGATCGAGACGAAGAGAGCGAGAGCCTCGCGGCAGAGACGGTCGCGACCCGCGAGGGCGAACCGGCTGATCACGGAGGCGCGGTCCTCCGTCTGGAAGGCCGCGGCGACCCGGGCGGTTTCGGGCGCGTCTCCTTCCGACTTGAAGAAGTCGTAAAGATGCGTCAGGCCCTCGCCCGAAAGGAGCCGGTCCCGCGAGACCCGCCCGAACCGTTTTCGAAGAAACCGCACCAGGCGGTCCTCGACGGCGTTGCGAGGGCCGAAATCGGCGTGGCCCCCCTGCGAGGCCAGAGGCTCGTACCGGCCCGCGATGACCGCGAGGCCCGCCTGTCCGAGTCCCGTGCCGGCGCCGATCAAGGCGATCGGTCCGCCCGGCTCGGGATTTCCGGCGCGGAGAGTCGCGACCTGCCGCGGCTTCAAGCAGGCGATCCCGAGGGCGGCGGCCACGAAGTCGTTCAGGACTCGGACCCGCCCGATTCCCGTCTCCTCCTCGAGCCGCCGTTCATCCACGACCCAGGGGAGCTTCGTGATCTGGGAGCGGCCCGCGCGCACCGGACCGGCGACGCCGAATCCCGCCGCCCGAGGAGGTCTTCCGTGTCCCCGCAGAAAGTCCCCGACGATCTCTTCGAGGCTCTCGAATCTCCCGCTCGCATACGCGCGGGATCGCCGGATCGTGAGGCTCCGCCCCGTGATCTCGACGATCGCGATCGCGGTCTTCGTCCCGCCGACGTCGCCGGCCAGGACCCTCATTGCAGGTGGTAGGTGGTAGGTGGTAGGTGGTAGGGAAAGCCCACGAGAGCGAATCTACACTACCACCTACCACCTACGACCTTCCACCTGGGCAAAAAAATCCCCGGGTCGGGGTGGGGCCGCCCGGGGGGCGAAAGGAGGAGATTGAGGTTTTGGTTTCCTCGAGTCTTGCCTAGTGCAAGTCACCGGCCAATCTGGCCGATATGAATAAGCCATTTGACATCAATACTTAGGATCTGTAAGCCAGATGCCGTCTGACACTTATTGTTATCCGTTGGCGGCGATTGTTCCATGGCTTGTTCGTAGTGTCCGGGTTTGCGGGGGAAGGACAGCCTGTCCGAGGAGCATCTCCTCCAGGCTCCGCCCCCTCTCGAACGCGTCGAGGAAAACTCTTGTTCAATAGGAAGAAACAGTTGTCGAAGGTGGCCGCCTGCCTCTGATGGGCGGGACAGGGTGCGCGTCCACGCCGCGGCACGCGGCCGAGACCAGGAGACCGGATTCGGTAGACTCTCGGCCTCCGTGGCTTGCGCGACCGAATGCGAACGCGAGGGGCTTCTCGAGGGAATGTCCTGAAGAACCGGCGGCGCGCGGCGGCGCTCCTGGCAGCCCGTGGAAAAATGGATGCGGGCGTCGTGTCCGGTCTTCTGCCGCAGGCGATTCGCTTCGCGAACGGTCGGCCGAGGAAGTTAAAACCTGAGCCTGCCCCCGGAGGGCCTTTGAAATCTCTCGGCTGCCGGTCGGCAAGCGACCGCCGCAGCCGAAAGTCTCGGCGCTCCTCTCCGATGCGCCCCGGCATCGCCCTCGTCGCGCCTCCTTGCATCCGGCCCCGCGGCGCTCGCAACGCCGCCTCACACCCTTTTTCCACGGGCTGCTAGTCCTCGGCCTGGCGCTCGGGTCCGCCGGCTGCTCCTACATCTTCTCCGAGAAACGGACGGTCTACGAGTACGAGCCTTCCTACGGCGTGGACAGCCCGGACTTCCGGCGGTCGCTCGAGGTTCTCGGGACGGAGATGTCCGCGCACAACCGCGCCACGCTCCTGCGCAACGGGGACGGAACGTTCGGAGATCTGCTCACGGCGATTCGCGGCGCCCGGGAGTCCATCAATCTCGAGTTGTACATCTTCGAACAAGGCCAGATCGGCGGGATATTCGCGCGCGCGTTGGCGGAGCGGGCCCGCGCCGGCGTCGAGGTGCGGGTGCTGGTGGACGGGTTCGGCTCGTCGCTGGGAAGTCTCGAGGACGAGATGACGGCGGCAGGGGTGCGGCTCGAGGTCTACAAACCGCTGCGAATCTATTCTCTGTACCGGGTGGGGAACCGGACCCACAGGCGGATCATGACGGTGGACGGCCGGATCGGTTTCTGCGGCGGTTTCGCGATCGACGACCGCTGGATGGGCGACGCGCGCAATCCCTCGGAATGGCGCGACACGAACATCCGGGTCGAAGGGCCGGTCGTCGCGCAGCTCCAGCATGTCTTTCTCGAAGACTGGGTCCACACCACCGGCGAGGTCATTCACGGCGGCAAGCAGTTCCCGCCGATCGATCCCGAGGGCGAGATCCTCGCGCAGGCGGTTTCGAGCTCCCGAACCGACCAGAGCTCGATGGCGAAGCTCCAGTACTACATGGGAATCCAGGCGGCGCGCAAGATGATCTGGATCGAGAGCGCGTATTTCGTGCCCGACAGCCAGATTCGCCAGGGGCTCGTCAAGGCGGCGCAGCGGGGCGTGGACGTGCGCGTGGTCGTGCCGGGCAAGTACATCGACAGTCCCAACGTCCGGCAGGCCTCGCGGTTCCACTACGGAGAGCTCCTCGACGGAGGCGTGCAGATCTACGAGTACCTGCCCACGATGATGCACAACAAGGTCATGGTCGTGGACGACATCTGGACTTCCATCGGCTCCATCAACTTCGTCAATCGCTCCATGAAGAAGAACGCGGAGGCCAACATCTCCGTGTACGACCGCGCGTTTGCCGCCGAGGTCGAGAAGATGATCGAGGAGGACCTGGCGCGCTGCGAACGCTTCACGAAAGAGAAGTGGAAGAAGCGCGGGCTGCTCGCCCGGTTCGGCGAGACCTTCTTCTGGCTCTTCTCGGAGAACTACTGACGACGGCCGGCGCGACTCAGCGGGCCGCGGGCAATGAAAAGCGGCGCCTTCCCGCGGAGGGGGAGAGGCCGGCGCAGGCGGCCCGCCCGAGCTCGATCTCCAGGCTGGCCGCGCACTCTTCCGATTCCTGGGGCCTGCAGGCATAGGTCACGACATCCCCGGCGACCCGGAAGCGGCTGGACTTCTCCAGCAGCCTGGCCTCGTCGGAGGACAGCGGGCGCGTAAGGTGCGCGACGCACCTGACCCGCGATCCCGGGATCTCCCAGGACTCTTCGATTCGGACGGCCGCGACTCGTGCAATCACTCTCATCAAACCCCGGGCATTTCCAAAGCAAGACGCGGGCCACCGCGGGCTGCGGCTGGAGTTGGACGGACATGGACTGTCCCACCGGCCTGCTAGGATTCGACCGATGCTGGAAGGTATTCTGCCGCTCGACCGGCCGCTCATCGTTTTCGACACCGAGACCACGGGCACCAATCCCCGATCGGACCGGATCGTCGAGATCGCCTGCGTGAAGATCCATCCCGACGGGCGCCGGGAAACCTGGCACAAGAGGATCAACCCCGGGGTACCGATCCCTCCTTCTTCGACGGCCATCCACGGGATCGGGGATGCGGACGTGACAGGCCAGCCGCGCTTCGCGGACATTGCCGCGGAGCTCCAGCAGTTTCTGGCGGGGTGCGATCTCGCCGGCTACAACATCACCGGCTTCGACCTTCCGGTGCTGCGGACGGAGTTCCTGAGGGCGGGGGTTTCCTTCGAAATGAACGAGCGCCGCTTCGTGGACGCCCAGCGGATCTTCTTCGCTCGCGAGCCGCGCCACCTGACCGCCGCCGCGCGCTTCTACTGCCAGTCCGACCATGACGGGGCGCACGGGGCGCTGGCGGACGCGGAGATGACGCTCCAGGTCCTCGTCGGCGAGCTCAAGCGGTACGAGGACCTGCCGCGGTCCGTCTCGGAGCTTCACACGCTCTTTTGCGCCGGGCTCGACCAGGACATCGATCCGGAAGGCCGTTTCCGGCTCGTCAACGGCGAGCCGACGGTCAATTTCGGAAAGAACCGCGGCCGTACGCTGAAGGACATGAGCCGCGAAGAGCCCGGCTTCCTCCGCTGGATCCTGAAGGGAGACTTCTCCCCGCCGGTCAAGGAGATCGCCCGGAAATTCCTCCCCCCGAGGAGGGGTCTAAGGTCTAAGGTCTAAAGTCTAATGTCGGGCCCTGGGACCTTAGACCTTAGACCTTGGACATTAGACCGCTCTCTCACTTGCCGACGCGCTTGAACCGGAGCGTTTCTCCCGATTTCACTTCGCGGACCCGGATCGATCCCGGCTCGATCTCGATCGTCCATTTTCCCTGAGCGCCTCGCAGCGCCATCGCGCAGGAAGCGCCGGGCGTCTCGCCCGCGAATCCATCCCCTCGCGCGTTCAACACGAGGCCGCAAGCGGCGTTGGCCTCGTTCTCCGTGAAGCGCGCGGCCTCGGGAGAGAGCGCGGTGACGGTGGCGTCGAAGTGAGGGATGTAGCCGAGATAGACGTTGGGTCCCTGCGCCTCCAGGCGAAGAAGCCCCTGGCGGCGGACGTTCTGCCCCTGGTACTTGCCGGTGCATTCGAAGAACATGTCGTAGAGATGCTGGGAGTCGGTCGTGACCGGGCGCAGATCCAGCCGCAGGTCGTTGCCCGGCGTGGAGCCATTGAAGGTCCCGGAGAGGATCGACGCCGCTTCGAAGACGGCGTCGGCGGCGGCGGCCGGAAGCGCGGCGGCAAGAAGGAGCGCGAAGGCAGTTGCTCTGAGAATCGAAAGGTTCATGGAGCCCTCCGCCCGGCAGACCTGCGAAATCCGTTCCGGCGAGTCTCCGGCGCCGCGAGACCCGTAACTCTTCTCCCCGTTGCGCTTGGGCGAGCGCCGAGCCGCCTCCCGCCGGGCTTCCCGTCCTTGTCGGAGGACATTCTCATCGTCCGCTGGAGACGTTTCGAAGGCCGGCGAGCGTGCGGTTGGCGGCCTGCTCGAAGACTTCCTGCAACACCTCTTTCTCGTTGTTCGATCCGCGGTAGTTCGGGCGCGAGGCCTGAGCTTCCGCCTGGAACTCCGTCAGCGTGCGGCCCGAAGCGTCGCGGGCCGTGACGGTCCATTCCGCGGCGGCGTCGAAGGTGGTTCCGTCGAACTCGGCGGCGAAGCTGTGGATCTCGATCACGATCGTCGGGGCGTCCCGCCGGGCGGGGGCGGCCCACTGGCAGCCGGGGAAGGAATGCGAGAGCGATTCCCGCAGGAGCCTGACCAGCCGCTCGGAGTCGAGGCGCTCGGCGCGCTGATCCTGGATCTCGAGGTTCCAGACGAGGCTTCCCCCGGGGCACGGCACTTCCGAGTCGTGCGCGATGGTCGGCTTCAATCCCGCGGTCGGACTGCAGGAGAGAGCAAGACCCAGGAGCAGGAGGGGCCAGGGCCTGCGCATCCGGTACGAGTGTCTCACGGCCGGCGGCGTTTTCCCGCGCCGGAGCCCCGGGTCTTCGGTTTCCGGCCCGAGTAGAGGCGCGCGATCTCCGCCGCCTGCGCCTTCACGTTTTCCACCAGCTCCGGAGGCTCCAGCACCACCGCGTCCTTTCCGTATGCGAGCGCGAACCGGCTTGCTTCCGTGATGGACCGCGCGGGAAGCTCCAGCACGACCTGCCCGCCGGCGGCGGCCTCGAGCTTCTGCTCCGGATGCCATCGCTGTTCGCGAATCTCGTCGGCGACTTCGCGCGAGAATCGGACCCGGAGACGGAATGGGCGGCCTCCGCCCACGAACAGCCCGAACGTGTCGCGGAAAAACGCGTCGGCGTCGAAGTTCTTCGGGATCGCGTAGCGCTGGTCGGTCAGCGCCGCGCTCCCGATCCGGGCGAGGTAGAAGCTCTTGACGACGCCGGCGGCCTGGTCCTCGGCGAGCATCATCCAGTCGCGGCCGGCGAGGACGAGGGCATAGGGGCGGACGGCGCGCGGCTTCTCGGGGGCGCCGCCGGGCCGGTGATACTCGATCGAGAGAGCGACCCCGCGCTGCATCGCCTCCGAGACGGCCTGCCACGTCTCCTCCCGGACGGGCCGGAACGGAGAGCGCAGCGCCAGCTTCTCCATCACGGTCTCGGGGCGCAGCCGCACGGCCGGGGGCATGAGCCGCGCCAGACGCTCATAGCAGGCCTTCAGGTCGCGCGCGAGCGGCGTCCCTCCGAACAGAGCGAACACCTGCGCCGCGACGCCGATCGCGAAGAGATCCTTGCCGTCCACGGGAAGAAACGGGAGGACGTAGTCGGAGCGGGAGTAGCGATAGCCGTTGTCCTCCCGTTCGAACTCGATCGGGGCGTCGAGCTCGTCGCGAAGATAGTCGATGTCCCGCTGAACGGTCTTGGAGGACACCGACAGGCGCTCCGCAAGCGAGGAGGCGTTGGGCCGATGCCCCTCCTTGATCTCGTGGTGGATCGTCTGGAGGCGCCGCCAGAGCGGCCGATCCTTGAATGCGCCCGCGCGGCCCACGGCAGGATTCTATTGGAAGAGGCGCCCTGTCATTCCTCACGACGTGCTCCCGAGTCGCTGGGGCGGCCGTTTGCGGCCGCCCGCCCTCTCCGATTCAACGTGCGTGCGAGACCGCGGTGCGCTCCAATCGCCACCTTCCTCACGACGTGCCTCCGTGTCGTAGGGGCGGCCCTTGCGGCCGCCCGCCCCTCTCCGATTCAACGCGCGTGCGAGACCGCGGTGCGCTCCGGTCGCCAACGTCCTGACGACGTGCTCCCGTGTCGTAGGGGCGGCCCTTGCGGCCGCCCGCTCCTCTTTGATTCAACGCGCGTGCGAGACCGCGATGCGCTCCGGTCGCCAACGTCCTGACGACGTGCTCCCGTGTCGTAGGGGCGGCCCTTGCGGCCGCCCGCTCCTCTTTGATTCAACGCGCGTGCGAGACCGCGATGTGCGCTCCGATTCGCCAACCTGTCTCCGCGATCAATTCTCGCGGATAGGGGGCCGAGATCGTTCGTCAGAAGCGTCTCAGAACGCGAGACTGTTCGGTCCCAACGCCGTGGCGTTTCGAGAAGAGGCGGGAGGGCGCAAGGCCCTCCCCTACGGCGCGAGGGGCACGGTCGTGGGCGGTGCGGCGCGGCGCGGATGCGGCCCGGTCTCGACGATGCGGCACATCCGGAAGAGGCGGGAGGGCGCAAGGCCCTCCCCTACGGCGCGAGGGGCACGGTCGTGGGCGGTGCGGCGCGGCGCGGATGCGGCCCGGTCTCGACGATGCGGCACATCCAGAAGAGGCGGGAGGGCGCAAGGCCCTCCCCTACGGCGCGAGGGGGCGTGATCGTGAACGAGGCGGCCGGCTATTTCAGCAGCGGCAGCAACTCCTTGGCCGTGGCCGCTTCTTTTCCGTTCGGGTCGAGCTCCAGGTACTTCTGGAAATGCTCCTTCGCCGCGGCCTTCTTGTTCAAGTTGAAGGAGACCATGCCGAGAAGGTAATGGCCCATGGCCATATCCGGTTTGCTCTCGACGGCCTTCGTGAGCTCGGCCTCCGCCTCCTTCATCTTCCCCTTGTTGTAGGCGTCCACTCCCTTGTTGTAGAGGATCTCCGGCGAGTCCGGGTTGGCCTCCTCGTATTTCTTCTTCCACTCCGCGGCCGCTTTCTTGTCGCCCCCCTTTTCGGCGGCGCTCGCCATCCTCCCGTAGAGGTCGGTCGCGGACGGATCCAGATCGAGGGCCTTCTGGCCGTACTCCAGCGTCCTGGGCCAGTCCTGCTTGTCGTAGGCAATCTCCGCGAGCACCTTCCAGGCCTGCGAAAGATCCGAATTCTTCGCGACGGCCTCCTTCAGCTTCGCCTCGGCGCCGGCCTTGTCGCCGGTGTTGTAGAGGTCCACCGCGGCGTTGTAGGCGAGCGTGGCCTCGTCCGAGGCGGAAGGGGCCGGCGCGGCGGCCGCCGCGGCGGGCCCGGCCTTGCCAGCCGGAACCTCCGAAGGCTTGAGCATGGTCTGCGTCGGCATGGACGAGATCTCGACAGTCGAGAACTTCTGCTTGGTCAGACCCAGGGCCACGAGGCCCTCCTTCTCGAACTTCATGTCGTAGAACATCGTCGCGTCGTTGACGATGAACCCGTAGGTCCCGTCCTTCTTCGTCGTGACCGAAATCTTGAAGTTCCGAAGCGACGGCGTCGTGACAGTGATGGTGACCCCTTCGATGGGATTGCCCGCCGAGTCCAGGACCTTGCCGGTGGCCCGGCCCTGGGTGCCCGCCCGCGCGGTGACGGCCGCGAGCAGGATCGCCAGCGCAGCAAGGATTCGGAGAGTGTTCTTCATGGATCTCCTCCAGCGGCAGGGGGAAGCAAGGATCGCTCCTGCCGAATTCCCGGGAATCTTAGTCCCGGTGTCGCAGCGGCCTTCTAATGCTCTCTCACCATTTTCGTCTCGCGCCGCGGCAAGGCGTCCAGGATCTCCGCCGCGAGCGCGTACTTCCCCATCGGCATCAGGTGGAGGCCCCTGGCGATCCCGGCGATCGCTCCGGCGAGCTCCCTCGCGATTTCCAGGCCCTCCATCCTCTCGTGCTCCGCTCCGCGCTCACTGGCCCGGCGCATCCGTTCGAGGATCGCTTCCGGAACGACGATGCCGGGAACCTCATTGGCGAAGAAGAGGGTCTGCTTGAGCGACCGCAGCGGAATGAGGCCGATCAGCATCGGGATCGCCCGGGCTTCCGGGTGCTCGAAGAACGCCTCGAGCGCTCGGACGTCGTACACCGGCTGGGTCTGCGCGAAGGAGGCTCCCGCCTCGACCTTGGCGCGGATCTTCGAGAACTCCACCTCCAGGTCGGAAGCGGCCGGATTGGCCGCGCAGCCGATGGCGAAGGCGGTGGGAGCGCCGATCGCGTTGCCCGCGAGGTCCGCGCCGGAGTTCAAGCCCTTGGCGATGCGAAGCAGGCCGAGCACGTCCACCTCGGAGACCTGCTTGGCCTGCGGATAGTCGCCGATCTTCAGCGGGTCTCCTCCCAGGCAGAGGATCGCCTTGACGGCTCAGCCCCGCGGCCCCGAGAAGGTCCGACTGGAGCCCGAGGACGTTGCGGTCGCGCGTCGTGATCTGGACCACGGCTTCCTGGCCGGTCTCCCGCTGCACGACGGCGGCGACGGCGATCGACGACATGCGCAGCCGAGCCATCGGGTTGTCGGTGACGTTGACCGCGTCCACCCCGCAGCTCTTCGCCGCCCGGGCCCCCTCGATGGCCGCGGAGACGTCCACTCCCTTCGGGGGCTCGATCTCGAGAGTGACGACGAATTCCTCGGGATCCGCGAGCTTGCGCTTGAAGCGGGAGGTCTCGATCGCCGTCTCGGCGACCCGGTGCGCCGGGCTCTCCAGGACGACGGAGACCCTGGCGCCGGCCGCCGCGCGCTTGGCTCCCGAGATCGCCTTCGCCATGGCGCGGATGTGCTCGGGCGTCGTCCCGCAGCATCCTCCGATGATGGCCGCGCCCGCCTCGGCGAAGGCCCGCGCGTAGTCGCGCAGGTAGTCGGGCGAGGAGAGGTAGACGTTGCGGCCGTGGACCACGGTGGGATAGCCGGCGTTGGGCATGACCGACAGCGGGACCGCGATGGAGTTGGGAAGCCTCGCGAACACGTCGTGAGTCTCCTGCGGCCCCAGCGTGCAGTTCATGCCGACGGCGTCGGCTCCCGCCAGCGCGAGCGTCGCGAGCGCGTGCGGCGCGCTCTCGCCGAACGCCGTCCGGCCGTCGGAGAGGAAGGTCATCTCCGCGACGATCGGGATCTCTCCCGAGAGTCCCCGAGCGGCCCGCACCGCCTCGGCCGCCTCGAGAAGGCTCCCGAACGTCTCGAACAGCAGGAGGTCCACGCCCCCCTCCAGCAGGGCGCGGATCTGCTCCTCGAAGATCTCCCGGACCTGAACGAGCGTCAGGCTGCCGTAGGGCTTGACGAGGGCGCCGAGCGGACCGACCGATCCCGCGACGAACGCGAGCTCGCCGGCCACCGCTTCCCGGGCGATGCGGACCCCTTCGCGGTTGATCTTCTCCAGGGAGTCGCCCCATTCGTGGGCGGTCAGCTTGACCCGGTTGGCGTCCCAGGTGTTGGTCGTCAGGATGCGGGCGCCCACGTCGCGGTAGTCGTCGTGCGCCTCCCGGACCGACTCGGGGTCCATCAGGTTCAGCGGCGACTTGGCCTGGTCGGGCGAGGCCCCGCGGGAGACGAGGAGGGTGCCCATCGCCCCGTCGGCAAGGAGGATTTCCTCCGCAAGGGCCTTGCGAAAGTCCTTCAGCATCGAAGCCGGGATGATACACGGGGCGCGAGCCCGGTGGCTCGGTGTCCCGGTGCTAGACTCGGTCCTCCTCCCGGGTCCTGACCCTCGCGGTTCTCCGCGGCCCTCCCATTCAGGAGGAGGAACTGCCGTGGTTTTCGCACTTTTCCTTTCCCTCTCAATTCTCGCCTCGCCGGCCGATCTGCCCTGGCCGGATCTCGCGCTCTCCATCGAGAAAGACCATTCGACCTCGAGCGACACGGTGACCCTCTGCCGCGTTCGGGTCGTCAACCACGGCGCGCATACCTGGCCCGGCCGCGACGTGCGTTTCGAGGCGCTGGCGCTGGACGGCGGCGTCGTCATGGCCCGCGAGCGAGGCCGCTTCGGCCTCTCGATCTCCCCGCACGGGACTCTCGAGACTCTCATCGCCTTCAACGGCCTGTACGGACGCTTCGAGGTCCGCCTTCTCTCCAAAGACGCCGGGGACTCGGAATCGAAGAGCCGCGGCGGCAAACGGGCGAAGAAATCCAAGAAGAAGCGCAAGACCGGCAAGCCCGGATAGTTCACGAACGACTCCGGCCGCCCCGCGGATCTTTTCCGCCGGATACTTCGTCAGACCTCCTCTGCGATGCCCCCGGCATCGCCGTCGTCGGTCTTCCTCGTCCCGACGGAAAATCTCTCGCGGGGACAAGATGTACCTCGGCACCACGTAATCTCGGCGCAACAGCCCGTCTGTCTCTCGATGAGACCCACGAGTTTCGGCCGGGTGTCCGTGAATTATCCGGGCTAGAATGCCGTCCACGTGAAAGTTCTGGTCGTGGGCAGCGGTGGGCGGGAGCATGCGCTGTGCTGGGCGTTGCGGCGGAGCCCCTTCGTGGACGAGCTCTTCTGCGCGCCGGGCAACCCCGGCATCGCCGAGGTGGCCGACTGCGTTCCGGTCTCGCCCGGCGACATCGTCGAGATGGCGGATCTCGCGGAGAAGTTGAAGATGGACCTGACCGTCGTCGGGCCGGAGCTCCCCCTGGCGCTCGGCATCAGCGACGAGTTCGGAAAGCGCGACCTCCCGATCTTCGGGCCCTCGCGCCTGGCGGCGCAGATCGAGGCCTCGAAGGTCTTCGCGAAGGAGTTCCTGCGGCGTCATGGCCTCCCGACGGCAGAGGCGTTCGTCTGCACTTCGGCGGAGGAGGCCCGGTCGGCCGTCAAGCGCCTGGGCTATCCGGCGGTTCTGAAGGCCGACGGGCTGGCGGGAGGCAAAGGCGTCCTGATCTGCGAGTCGCGCGAGGACGTGGATCGCGCGCTCGTGCTCTTCTTCGAGTCGCGGGTGTTCGGTTCGGCCGGAGACCGGGTCCTCGTCGAGGAATTCCTGACGGGCAGCGAGGCGACGTTCCTGGCGGTGTGCGACGGGCAGACGGCCGTCCCTCTGCCGACATCGCGCGACTACAAGAAGGTCTACGACGGCGACCGAGGCCCCAACACGGGCGGCATGGGCGCCCATTCACCGGCGGGAAATCTCGACGCGGCCGCTTCGGCGGAGGTGTTCAAGGAGATCATCCGCCCCGTGGTTGCCGGCCTCGCTTCCGAAGGCCGGCCGTTCCGCGGCGTCCTGTACGCGGGCCTGATCCTCACGGAGTCCGGCCCGAAGGTCCTCGAGTTCAACGCCCGCCTCGGCGATCCGGAGGCCGAGGTCGTCCTGCCGCGCCTTCAATCGGATCTCGCCGCGCTGCTGGTGGCCGCCGGGCGGGGTGAGCTCGAACGGCATCCGCCGCTCGACGTAAAGCCGGAAGCCTGCGTGGGGGTCGTGCTCTGCTCGGGCGGCTATCCGGGACACTACGAGACGGGCAAGCCGATCTCGGGATGGGCCGAGGCGGCGCACATCCCGTCCGTCGAGTTGTTCCACGCGGGGACCGGCCGGGAGGGAAACCGGCTGGTGACGGCGGGCGGACGCGTCTTCGTGGTCACGGCCACCGCGCCGACCATGGCGGAAGCAGCCGCGCGCGCCTACGAGGGCGCCGACGCGATCCAGTTCGAGGGAAAGCACTTCCGCCGCGACATCGGGAGACGATGACTCGCGCCCCATGGTCATTCTAGGTGCGAAGGACAAGAATCTGCCCGTAGCTTACGGACCGGGAGATCTATCGCTTCGCTCTACGCTACGGAGCAGATCCTTCGCTTCGCTCAGGATGACAAGGCGCGCGGCATCGCGCGCCTTGTCAGTTTCCGCAGCCGTTGGCGTCCGCGCAGAGCAGGGTGAAGAGCGCCGCGTCCTGCGTGTTCTGCCCCTCGATGAGGGTGATGTAGCCCTCCATCGTGGGGGAGGTGGCGGTCGGGTTGCTGGCGTCGGCGAAGACGATCACGTTGGTCACCGTCGAAGCGATCGCGGCACTGGCCCAGAGATCGCTGACCTGGCGCACCTCGCCGGGTCTCAGGTCGGCGAAGGTGATCGGGTTACCCACCCTCGCCCCGGTGGCCGTGTCGTAGCAGGTGATGACCACCGTCATGTTCTGGTTCGTGCCGTTGATGTCGGTGTTGCGGATGCCGACGTTGGTGCGGACCTTGCCGGCGATGGTCGGAGCCGCCTTCGTGTCGTGCCCGTAACCGACGAGGGTCGTGTCGGCGGAGTCGAAGAATTCCGACGCGTTGAAGGCGAAGCCGACGGTGCCCTGCGTTCGGATCGGCCTCCACGATGCGGTTGTAGACCCGCGCGACGACGTTGGCTTCCCAGCCGTTGCTCGAGGGGAGGTTGGCGAAGGTGACGAGCAAGGTGCCGATCGTGCCCGCGTTGGCTCCCGGCTGGAGAAGGCTCTGCGTGTTCAGGTAATCGATGAAGTCGTCCTGGACGAAGCTTCCGAGGGCCGGCAGCGTGACCGTCTGGACGGGAGTCCGGTAGAAACCTCCGGCCGGGCTGCAGGTGGCGCGAGCCAGACAGGTGTAGGAGAACTGGTAGCTGGCGGTCACGCCGTTCGAGTTCGTGTTGTTCGTGAAGGAAACGAACGTCTTGAAGAACGCGGTTCCCTGCACGCGGGCCAGCACCGGGAGCTCCTGCGAGTAGGTCGTGCCGGAAACTCCCTGGCGGATGACTCCGGCGCGCTCGGCGACCTGCGCCGAATCGGCCAGGATTGCGGGCGTCGTGGACAAGAGGGCGCCGACTACCAGAAGTGTTGAGCGGAGACGATTCATGAGCGTTTTCTCCTTAAAAGAGGGGATCCTGGCCACAGACGCGAACGACCACGCGCGTGGGACTCTAGCAAATCCCGCTCCATGTGTCTCTGCCGGCCGTTTCGACCGGAGCCGCTGCCCGGACCGTCCGATTCCGGAGATCCATGTCCCTCGCGGGCCACACCCGGCCCGTCGGGACTAGCCTCGCGATCGCGGCGGCTCATCCCCATGCGCCTGCCTAGGGTTTGAGGAGCTTGACGATCTCCGTCTCGTACTCGCCGTAGGTGTGCTTGCCGGAGAGCACTTTCGCCTTCTTCCCGTCCCGGGAGTAGAGGACGGTGAAGGGGAGCTCGCCGCCCCAGGACTTGTCCACCGCGTCGATGAACTGCTCATCGTCTCCACCGCTCTTCTTTCGGTAGTTGGGGAATCCGGGCTTCTGCTCGGCCAGGAACTTCTGCACGGCCGGAGTCTCGCGGGCGAGGTCCGTCGAGACGCCGAGGACTCGAAGTCCCCGCCCGCCGTAAGCCTTCTTCAGCCGGGCGAGTTCCGGGAACTCCTCGCGGCACGGAACGCACCAGGTCGCCCAGAAATTGACGAGGACGACGCTCCCCTTCTCACGCGCGATTCGCTCCGCCAGCCCCTTCGCGTCCACCTCGCCGGCGAGCAGATCGGGTGATCGGGTGATCGGGTGATCGGGTGAGGCGAGCCCCATCGAACCCGCCGCGAACGCCAGAAGAAGGGCGGCCAACGCCGCCCCTTCCGAAGAATTTCCTGCCCGCGCCCTGATCACAAATCACCAATCACAAATCACAAATCTCTTCAGACCCTCTTGATCGAGCAACCGAACGCCTTGGTTTCGGCCTTCGCGATCGCGCGTCCCGCGAGCATCGCGTCGAGGGCGTTCTTCAGGTCCGGAGAGGTGACCTTCGCCGCGTCTTCGTAGTTCTCGTCGATCCGCCCGTGATAGCGCAGCTTCCCGTCGGGGTCCACGACGAAGATCTCGGGCGTGTGCTTCGCGTCGTAGAGATCGGCCACCTTGTTGTCCGGGTCCTTCATGATCGGGAAAGCGAAGCCGTGCTTCTTCGCGTGCGCGATGACCTCGTCCGCCGGCTCGGACTTGTTGCTGTTGATGCCGGCAAAGAGGATCCCCTGTTTCTCATACGCCGCCGCCATGTCCCGCATCCGGTCGTTGTAGGCGTTGGAGTAGGGGCACTTCGTCGCGATGAACATGACGACGACCGCCTTGTGGCTCTTCGCCGCCTCCGCCAGGGAGAAGCTCTTTCCCTCGACGGTCGTGAGGGTGAACTGGGGAGCCGGGGCGCCTACCTCGGGCGCGGCGGCCGGCAGCGAGCCGGACAGGGTCAAGGCCCCGGCCAGCAGGAGCGATAGTTCGAACAGGGCGCATAGGAAACTCTCCTTTCACCGCGTCGCAAGAACAAGGCCTCGCCATTTATTCCAGACGCCCCCGGCCATCCCACCGTTATCCGTGGGCCGGTATCTCGTGAAGGCGATTCCCCAACCTAAGCAGATCCTTCGCTTTGCTCAGGATGACAGCGGGATAATGGCCCCGGTCGCGGCGCGAGGAGTCTCCCGAAGTAACCGAAGGGAGGAGCCTCGCGCCGCGGGAGCGGAGCGTTTGCACGGAATCAGGCGGGCGGTCGAGGCCGCATCCGGCCGAGCCGCTCGCCGGTGCGCCGTCAGGCGCAGATCCCGCGCAAGCGCGGAGCGACGGTCTAGACGAGGAACGTCGGGCGCTCGACCACCTGATCGAATTTCCAGACGTACTTCTTCCAGCCCCCGAAGAAATTGATCGTGATCTCGTAGTGGGCTTCGATCGTGATCGACTCCTTGGACCTCTTGAGCTTCAGGTTTTCCTCGGTGACGGGCAGATCGAGCTCCCTCGCCTTGGCCAGGATCTCCTTCTGGAGCTGCTGGACATTCCGGATCGAAGCGAAGGAGGCCTCCTCCTGCATGAAATCGTAGAAGGTCGAGGTCGCGATCTTGACCGGGATGATCTTGTAGAGGCCGTAGCCGATGAGACCGAGGACGGCAAGCCAGATGATGCACCCGACCCTGCCCGAGCCTCGCGACTTCTTCATTTCTCGCATTCTTTCGTTTCCGATCTGCGCAGATTCTAACCCGACCGGGGCGGCAAAGGAGTCGAGAGTCAACAGTCGAGTGTCGAGAGGGCCCCCGAGGCCTTGATCTACGACTTTGGTCTGACGACTCTCCTCGTCAGCGGACCGGAAGCAGCGTCCGGGACCAGCGCGTGCTCGCGAAGAAATCGGCGATCCAACCGCCGGGGCCCGGAGCGGCGCGGTGTTCCATCCACCCGGTGGGACCAGTAAACGACGAGAGGCCGTCCCTTCAGATGAGACTCGGGGACGGAGCCCCAGAATCGGCTGTCGTAGGAGTTGTCGCGGTTGTCGCCGAGAGCGAAGTAGGACTGGGCGGGGACCAGGAACGAGGGCGAGCTGGTCGCGGCGCCGCAATCCTGCCGGAAGCCGCGCCTCGTCGGGCCAGACGCGCGGGTCCGAATGGAACGCGTGCGGCTCGAGCTCGCGGCGGCCGTTGACGACGACGGTCTTGTCGCGGATCTCCACGCTGTCCGCGGGAAGCGCCACGGCCCGCTTGACGAAGTCCCGCCGCGGATCCTCCGGGAACTTGAAGACGATGATGTCGCCGCGGCGGACCGGCCGGCGGGGAAGCAGCCGGTCGAGGGCGGACAGCGCCCGCGGGGCGAAGATGAACTTGTTCACGACGACGTGGTCTCCGATGAGGACGGTCCTCTCCATCGAGGGACTCGGGACGACGAACGCCTGCAACAGGAACGTGCGGACGAAGAGAGCGAGCACGACCGCCACGAGGACGGCCTCCGCGAACTCGAGCAGATGCGTTCGGCCCGACGGGGCCGCGGAAGGGGAGCCGGGACCCCCGATCTCCGCCGACGTCAGCGGACGAGCCGGAACATCCGGTCCCATCGCGTGCGGGAGAAGAAATGGGCCGCCACGCCGCCGAGCTGCCGGATCTTGGCGACGGCCCCGTGCCAGATGTGAGAATTGGGCTCGGCCTCGTAGGACCAGTAGAGGAGGAAGGGTCTCCCGAAGATGTTGCCGCGGGGGATCGCGCCCCAGAAGCGGCTGTCCAGGGAGTTGTCGCGGTTGTCTCCCATTCCGAAATAGGACCCGGGCGGGACCCGGAAGGGCCCGAACTGGTCCCGCTCCACCGCCATCTCGGGCACGTGAGGATCGCCCGCGCGGTAGACCTCGCGATCGATGTGCTGGACCCACGGGCCGTCGGCCGGGTTTCCGTTGATCAAGAGCGCCTTGTCCTGGACCTTCACGACGTCGCCCGGCCCGGCGACCGCCCTCTTGACGAGGACGTTGCCCGGGTTGATGTCGTCCCCCGGTTTCTTGAAGACGATGATGTCCCCGCGCCGGACGTCCCGGTAAGGGAGGAACCGGGCGAGCGCCGGCAACTTCGGACCGAAGACGAACTTGTTGACCAGCAGGTGATCGCCGACGAGGATCGTCTTCTCCATCGAGCCGGTCGGGACCTGGTACGTCTGCACGACGAAGGTCCGGACGAAGAAGACGAAGATGCCCGCGACGAGCAGCGACTCGTACCACTCCCGGGTCGCGGAGTGCCGGCCGGAATTGCCCACGGGCGGGGACGGAAGCGAGGTCTCTGTTTCGGTCATTCGACTTTCAGAACGGCGAGGAAGGCCTCCTGCGGGATGTCCACCCGCCCGACCCTCTTCATCCGCTTCTTTCCTTCCTTCTGTTTCTCGAGCAACTTTCTCTTCCGGGTGATGTCTCCCCCGTAGCACTTGGCGATCACGTTCTTCCGGATCGCCGAGACCTGCTCCCGGGCGATGATCTTCGCGCCGATGGCCGCCTGGATCACCACCTCAAACATCTGCCGGGGGATGATTTCTTTCATCTTTGCGGCGAGGAGCCTCCCTTTGACCGCGGCCTCCTCCCGGTGGACGATGAGCGAGAGCGCGTCCACGGGCTCTCCGTTGACCAGGATGTCGAGCTTGATCAGGTCCCCCTCCCGGTAGCCGGCGAGCTCGTAGTCGAGGGAGGCATAGCCGCGGGAGATCGACTTCAGCTTGTCGTAGAAGTCGAGGACCACCTCGTTCAAGGGGAAGTCGTAGATCAGGATGACGCGGTTGCTCGAGACGTACTCGAGCGATTTCTGCTCGCCCCGGCGGTCCTCGCAGAGCTTCAAGAGGCCGCCGAGCGAGTCGTCACGCGTGATGATCGTCGCCGTGATGTAGGGCTCCTCGACCCGCTCGATGTGGTTGGGCTGCGGCAGGTGGTTCGGGTTGACGATCTCGAGGACCTCGCCCGAAGTGGTCGTCACCTTGTAGTTGACGCCCGGCGCCGTCGTGATGAGCGACAGGTCGAACTCCCGCTCGAGCCTCTCCTGGATGATCTCCATGTGGAGGAGGCCGAGGAACCCGCAGCGGAAACCGAATCCGAGGGCCGTCGAGTTCTCCGGAACGAAGGTGAAGGACGCGTCGTTCAACCGCAGCTTCTCCATGGCGTCGCGCAGGTTCGCGTAGTCGTCCGCGTCGGTCGGGAAGAGGCCGGCGAAGACCATCGGCTTGACCTCGGTGAAGCCGGGCAGCGGCTCGGCCGCCGGGCGGCCCGTCTCGGTGATCGTGTCGCCGATGCGCGTCGAGTGGAGGTCCTTGATGTTGGCCCAGAGGAAGCCGACCTCCCCGACGGAGAGGGCCGGCACCGCCTCGCGCTGCGGCCGGAAGACTCCGACCTCCTCGACCTCCGCCTCGAGCCCCGTGGCCATCGCGCGGATCTTCATCCGGGCGGTGAGCCGGCCGTCGATGATGCGGGCGAGCGAGGTGACGCCGCGGTAAGGGTCGTACCAGGAATCGAAGAGGAGGGCCTTCAACGGCGCCCGCGGATCGCCGGAGGGGGGCGGGATGTCCGCCACGATCCTCTCCAGCAGCTCGTCGATCCCGATCCCCTGTTTCGCGGAGGTCAGGACGGCGTTGCCCGCCGGGATGCCGACGACCTGCTCGATCTGCTCGCGCGCCCGTTCGGGCTCGGCGGAGGGAAGATCGATCTTGTTGATGACCGGCACGATCGCGAGGTTGTTGTGGATGGCGAGGTAGGCGTTGGCGAGCGTCTGCGCCTCGACGCCCTGGGTCGCGTCCACGACGAGCACCGCCCCCTCGCAGGCCGCGAGCGACCGCGACACCTCGTAGGAGAAGTCCACGTGGCCGGGCGTGTCGATCAGGTTCAGGGTGTAGTCGTTCCCGTCTTTCGCGCGGTACTGGAGGGTCACCGCCCGCGCCTTGATCGTGATGCCGCGCTCCTGCTCGAGCTCCATGTCGTCGAGCATCTGCTCGTGCATCTCGCGATCGGTCACGGCTCCGCACCGCTGGAGGATGCGGTCCGACAGCGTCGTCTTCCCGTGGTCGATGTGCGCGACGATCGAGAAGTTGCGGATGAACTGCGGGTCGGGCATGGGAACCGGGAGATAGTACAGGCGGTCTAAGGTCTAAGGTCCAAGGTCTAAGGTCGAGCGGGCTCCGGGACTCCTGAGACCTTAGACACTTAGACCTTAGACACTTCTACGTTCCCAGCGGCCATCGCGAGCGCGCGACGACCGAATCGAGCGGACGGAGCTCCTTCGCGGCGAAACCTCAAGAGCCCCGCCCACGCGATCATCGCCGCGTTGTCGGTCGTCAGGGACTTCTCGGGAAGGAGCACCGGGACGCCGTTCTCCTCTCCCCACTGCGAGAGGGCGGCCCGCAGCCGCGAGTTGGCGGCCACGCCGCCCGACAGCGCCAGGCGGCGGATTCCCTCCCGCCGATGCACCGTCTCGACTCGCCGGAGGAGGGCCGTGACGATCGCGAGCTGGAAGGAGGCGAAGAGGTCGGTCAGATCCGCCGGCAGGTTGTCCGGATCGAGCGGCGACCCGTCCACTCCGCGCTTCTCGAACTCACGCAGCATCGCGGTCTTCAGGCCGGAAAAGGAAAAGTCGTCCGAGCCGTCCGCCACCCTCCCGACGGGGAGGGTGTAACGGCTCGCGTTGCCGCGCGCGGCGATCCGGTCCACGACGGGTCCGCCGGGATAGGGGAGGCCCGCCCGCCGCGCGACCTTGTCGAAGGCCTCGCCCGGAGCGTCGTCCCGCGTGCGGGCGATCGGAACGATGCGCTGCTCCTCCACGCGGACGAGCTCCGCGTGGCCTCCGGAAACGACAAGCCCGTGGAACGGAGACTCGACCGGCCGGGCCGGCTCTCCGCCCGCGGAGCAGGTGCGCCGAGAAGAGATGTCCCTCCAGGTGGTTGACGCCGACCAGGGGAACGCCTCGCGCGAACGCGAGCGCCTTCCCCGCGGAGAGCCCGACGAGCAGCGCTCCGATCAACCCCGGTCCGGCCGTCGGCGCGATGAGACCGATGTCAGAGAGACCGATCCGCGCCTGCCGGATCGCTTCTTCGAAGACCGCCGGCAGGTTCTCCAGGTGGGCCCGCGCCGCGACCTCCGGGACGACGCCGCCATAAGCGGCGTGCGCCTGCATCTGCGTCGCGATGACGTTGGACAGGATCCGGCCCGAGCCGTCCACCACGGCGACCGAAGTCTCGTCGCACGACGTCTCGATGCCGAGAACGAGAGGAGATTTGTGATTTGTGATTTGTGATTTGTGATCTGGGCGGACGAGGTTTTCGCGCTAATCACAAATCACCGATCACCAATCACGAATTCCTTCGAAGCCGATGCGACGGCGGCCGCGAGGCTCTCGAGATAGGGAGGCCGGCAGATTCCCTGATCCGTCACTATCGCGGTGATGTAGCGGGCCGGGGTGACGTCGAAGGCGGCGTACCGGGCGCCGACCCCCTCCGGGGCGATGGATTGGCCGCCGAAGGAGAGGACTTCGCCGGAGCTGCGCTCCTCGATCGGGATCGCGGAGCCGTCGGGGCAATCGAGGTCGATCGTGGTCGTCGGCGCGGCGACGTAGAACGGGACGCCGTTCTCCTTCGCCAGGACGGCGAGCGAATAGGTCCCGATCTTGTTCGCGGTGTCGCCGTTGGCTGCCACGCGGTCTGCGCCGACGACGACGGCCCGGACCTCGCCCCGGGAGAGGAAGTGGCCTCCCATGCTGTCGGTGATGATCTCGACGGGAATTCGATCGCGCGCGAGCTCCCAGGCGGTCAGGCGCGCGCCCTGGAGGAACGGCCGCGTCTCGCAGGCGAGGACCCGGATGGCCTTCCCCGCCTCGACGGCGCCGCGGATGACCCCGAGCGCCGTGCCGTACCCGGCCGTCGCGAGCGCGCCGGCGTTGCAGTGCGTCATCACGAGGCTGCCCGTCGCGAGCAACTCCGCGCCGTAGCGGCCGATCGACCGGCAGGCCTCGATGTCCTCGGCGGCGATCGCGTCCGCTTCGGCGACGAGGGCCGTCTCGATCTTCTCCGGCGGCACAGTCGCGACGCCGCGAAAGCGCCGGTCCATCCGTTCCAGCGCCGCGAAGAGATTGACGGCGGTCGGGCGGGTGGCCGCGAGGAGGCGGCTGGCCGTCTCGAAGCGCTCGGCGGGAGGAGTCGTCGCGCCGCTTCTCATCGAGAAGGAGGCGCCGTACGCCGCGGCGACGCCGATCGCCGGAGCCCCGCGCACGGCCAGGTCCCGGATGGCGATCGCGATCTCGGCCGGCTTCGAAAGAGTGAGCCATACCTCGTGCGCCGGCAGGAGGCGCTGGTCGAGCAGCCGCAGGACGCTTCCTTCGCGATAGAGCGGCCGGAAGAGATCGCCGGCGGAGCTCAAGAGCAGCAGATCCTTCGCTGCGCTCAGGATGACAGGGAAAAGCGCGAAGGGATGACAGGAGCGAGGCGCGAAGGGGTGACAGAGGGGAGAAGGATCACCGGGATTCCTGGACGACGAGGCCGACTCCGCCGCTCCGCGGATCGGCCACGGCGGTCAGGGTCCCGTCCGCGCGCCGCGCGATCGCGTGGACGCGCCCGATCGGATCGTCCTTCGGCGGGCGCTCGGCGACGGCGTGCCCGAGCTTTTCCAGCGCGGCGATCCAGTCGGGATCGAAACGTTCCCTCTCGAGCTGGATCCGGTCGGGAAAGTCCTGCTGGTGAAAGCGGGGCGCCGCGACCGCGTCGGCGAGCGATTCGCCGCGCAGGAGGAACCCGAGGAGCACCTGGAAGTTCGTCGTGGGAATCGTGGATCCGCCCGGCGTGCCCCAGACGAGGATGCTGCGCCCGCCGGAGACCGCGATCGAAGGGCACATGGCCGAGAGCATGCGCTTGCCCGGGGCGACCTCGTTGGCCTCCCCCTGGATGAGGCCGTAGAGATTGGGTTGACCCGGTTTGGTCGCGAAGTCGTCCATCTCGTTGTTCCAGAGGAATCCCAGGCCCGGCGCGATCCGGCCGTTGCCGAAGGAGTCGTTGAGCGTCGTCGTCACGGAAACCGCCCCGCCCGCGCCGTCCATCACCGAGAAATGCGTCGTCGAGGGCTTCTCCTTCTCCGGAACCCGGAGCGAGCCGCTCGGCGTCGCGCGCAGACGGGTCGATCGACGCGGCCAGCCACCGGAGCCTCGCCGGGTCGGTCAGGAGCTCCTGCCGGACGCGGGGGAAGGACGGATCGCCCAGGTAGCGGTTGCGGTCCCGGAAGGCGCGCTTCTCGATCTCCGCCAGCAGGTGCGCCGAGGCGGCGTCCCGGGTCTTGAATTTCTCGAGGCCCAGATAAGACGCGAGCGTCGCCATCTCGGCCAGAACGGATCCCGAGGAGGGGGCGGGCGTCGTCAGGATCTCCGCGTCGCGGAATCTTGAAGCGGACGGGGTTGCGGATCCTGGCCTCGTACCGGGCAAGATCGCCCCGGTCGATGAGACCGCCGTCCCGCTCCTGTCCGGCCTCGATGTGGCGCGCCACGCTGCCGCGGTAGAAGCCGTCGTCGCGGCGGTCGCGGATGGCCTCGAGCGTCCGCGCGAGGTCCGGCTGCTTGAGAACCGATCCCGCGGGCGGAGGCGCGCCGTTGGGCAGGAAGATGCGCGCCGTCTCGGGATCCTTCGCGAGGCGATCGCGGTGCTCCGGGTACGAGATCGAGCGGGCAAGCGCCTCCGAGACGACGAAGCCGTCGCGGGCAAGCCGCACGGCCGGGTTGACTACGGTCTTCCAGGGGAGGTGTCCGGCACGGCGGTGCGCCAGCGACAGGCCGGCGACCGAGCCCGGGACTCCCGAGGACAGCGGTCCCTCGGTCGAAGAGGGCACGACGCCGTGGACGTCAGGACGGGTGTACAGGTCGCGGCGGGCGGCCCGCGGGGCGACCTCGCGGAAATCCACGACGAGGACCCGCCCGCGCGAATCCCGCGAGATCCAGAAGCCGCCTCCGCCGATGTTGCCCGCTTCCGGCCAGGTCACGGCGAGCGCGAAGGCGACCGCGACCGCGGCGTCGGCGGCGTTGCCCCCCTTCTTCAGGATCTCGACGCCGACTCGCGCGGCGGTCTCTTCGGCCGCCGCGACCGCTCCTCCCCGCCCCGTCCCGACCTGGCGCTCCGCGCCGGGAACACTCCCGGCGGCGAGCAGCAGAAGCAGGAATCCCGCGAGAGCCCGTCTCATCCGGCCAATTCTATGTTCGATGAACGAGGTGGTAGGTGGTAGGTCGTAGGTGGTAGGAAGCCCTCTCTCGGCCCTACCACCTATCACCTATCACCTACCACCTCACAGGCGAGGTTAAGATCTCCCGCGGCATGAAATCCATTCGAGATCTCGAGCTCCGCGGCAAGCGGCTCTTTCTTCGGGTGGACTTCAACGTCCCGCTCGCCGCAGGCCGCGTCACGGACCGGACGAGAATCGAAGAGACTCTTCCCACGGTCCGGCTCGCCGCGGACGCCGGCGCCCGGGTGATCTGCGCTTCTCACCTCGGAAAACCGAAGGGGAAGGTGAAACCCGAGCTGTCCCTGGCGCCGGTGGCGGTCGCGTTCGCGGAGTCCCTCGGACGCCCGGTTCGGTTCGTCGAGGAGTGCGTCGGAGCGGAGGCGCAGGCGGCGTCGGAGAGCCTGGAGCCGGGAGAGGTCCTGCTGCTCGAGAACCTCCGGTTTCACGCGGGCGAAGAATCCAACGATCCGGAATTCGCGAAGGGTCTGGCCGCTCTTGCCGAGGTCTACGTGGACGACGCGTTCGGCGCCGCGCACCGAGCCCACGCCTCGGTCGTCGGCGTCCCGGGACTCCTCCCGCAGAAGGGCGCGGGACTCCTGCTCGAAAAAGAGGTCCGGGAGCTCTCGCGGCTGCTCGATCCGCAGCGGCCGTTCGTGGTGATCCTGGGGGGCGCGAAGATCTCCGGCAAGATCGACGCGCTGCGCGCCCTGGCGCGCCTGGCCGACGTCCTGCTCCTGGGCGGCGGGATGGCGAACCACTTCGTGCGCGCGATCGGCCTGCCCGTCGGCCGCTCGCTGCTGGAGGAAGACAAGGTCGCCGTCGCGCGGGAGGTCCTCGACCTGTGCAAGAAGGAGGGGAAGACGATCGCGCTCCCCTCCGACTTCGTCGTCGCCGCGTCCGTGGACGACGCGAAGGGCGCCCGCACTGTCGGCATCGCGAAGATTCCCGAAGACCGCATGGCCCTGGACGTCGGCCAGAAGACCCTCGAGCAGTTCGAGCGTCTGCTCGAGCCGGCCCGGACGATCTTCTGGAACGGCCCGATGGGGGTCTTCGAGCATCCCCCGTTCGACCACGGGACGAAGGCGCTCGCGATGCTCCTCGCCGAGTCCGACGCCGTGACGGTCGTAGGAGGCGGAGAGAGCGTCGCCGCGGTCAACGAGGCCGGACTCGCAGCTCAGGTTCACGCACGTGTCGACGGGCGGCGGCGCGTCCCTGGAGTTCCTCACGGCAGGGAACCCTCCCGGGAATCGAAGCGCTGGAGGGCTAGGTGTCAGGGAGCAGGTGTCAGGGGAAATGCAGGTATCAGGTGTCAGGTGCCAGGTTTCAGGCGAGCTGGCCCCGGTCCCTGACACCTGATACCTGACACCTGGCACCTGCATTTCACCTGACACCTTAACCTGACCACCTGGACCTATGAACCTCTTCGTCGCGAACTGGAAGATGAACAAGACCCGCGGGGAGGCGGCCGCGTTCTCCCGAGAGCTCGGCGAGATCCTCGGCGAGCGCGATCCGGGCGTCGAGATCGTCGTCGCGCCCCCGTTCACGGCGCTCGATGCCGCCGGAGATCCGCGGGGGCGGTGGTCGCTGGCGGGCCAGAACGCCGCCGCCGAAACCCACGGGGCGTACACGGGGGAGGTTTCGGCGCGGATGCTCGCCGATGCCGGTTGCCGGTACGCCCTGGTCGGCCACTCGGAACGGCGGCGTCTCTTCGGCGAGGAAAGCGGCGTTCTGGCGCGCAAGCTCGCGCGGGTGCGCGAGGCGGGATTGACGCCGATCTACTGCCTGGGCGAGACGGAGGCGGAGCGCGAGGAGGGCCTGACCGCGTCGGTCCTCGTCGCGCAGGTCGGAACCCTGGAGCAGGACCCGAGCGACGCGCCGCTCGTCGTGGCCTACGAGCCGGTGTGGGCGATCGGAACGGGCAAGGCGGCCACGACGGAGGATGCCGGTTCGGCCCGAGTCCATCTGGCCGAGCTTCTCTCGGAGCGCCGGGACGTCCGCATCCTGTACGGCGGATCCGTCACCGCCGAGAACGCCCGGGAGCTGCTGGAAACCTGCCGAGTGGACGGGTTCCTGATCGGCGGAGCAAGCCTGAAGGCCGACGGCGTTCGCGTCCATCGCGGGAATCGGAAGAGATTTGTGATTGGTGATTGGTGATTTGTGATCAAGGGCTCCGTTCAATCACAAATCACAAATCACAAATCGGCCCCACCCTCCCCCTTCCTTGACGGATTACCCGCCTGCGCGTACACTCATTCGCCTTTTCTTAAGGGGGTCCGGTGCAATTCGCTTATGCCGCTCTGATCGTGCTTTACGTCTTCATCTGCTTCTTCCTCATCCTGGTGGTCCTGGTCCAGCAGGGGAAGGGCGCGGACATCGCCGGAGCCTTCGGCGGCGGAGGCACGCAGACCGCCTTCGGCGCGCGGGGCGCGACGACCCTGCTTCACAAGCTGACGACGGGAGCCTTCATCGGATTCATCCTGTTGTCGCTCCTCTTGACCCTCGTTCAGGCCCGTCAGAGGCCCTCGGTCGTCAAGGGCGTGCCGCAGAAGATCAACGCTCAGGGAGTCTTCCCCAAGCCCGCTCCGGCAGGCCAGCCGCCGGCCGCGGGGCAAGTGCCCCCGGGACAGCCGGCCCCCGCCGCTCCGGCAGGTAAGGCTCCCGCGGCCGCCGCGCCGCAGCCCGCTCCCGCCGCGCCCGCGAAAAAGTAGTCATGCCCGTGCCGTCGTGGTGGAATTGGTAGACACGTACGTTTGAGGGGCGTATGGGGTAACCCATGCCGGTTCGAGTCCGGCCGACGGCACCATTGAAGAGAGTCTAAGGTCCAAGGTCTAAGGTCGAAGGTCCGCTCCGCTCGCTCCCGCGCTCCTTCCTGTAAACCATCCTGGGTACGATCTCGTCCGAATCCACACAGGAGGCGCCATGATCCGCCGATACAGGGTTGGTATCGCTGTTGCCGCTCTCTTACTGGCTGCCGCGGCGGCGCGCGGGGCCTACTCGCCCTCGACGACGAGCGGGTGGTTCCTGGTGGCGGGCCGCGTCCCGGGTTTCGGCGGCGCGCAATTCCGCACCGACGTCTGGCTGTTCAATCCGGACAGCGTCAACACCGCGGTCGTCACGCTCCTCTTCCACGGACAGGTCTCGAGCGGCGGCGCCGCGCCGGCGCCGATTTCCTCCTCGCCGATCACGCTCGCGCCACGGGAGACCCGATACCTCGCGGACGTGCTGCTCGCGACCGTCCCGGCCGACGGCCAGGTCGGGGCCCTCGAGTGGTCCTCCAACATTCCGGTCATGGGAGGGCTTCGCAGCTACACGGCCCCGAGCGGATGCACCGGCGGCACCTTCGGCGCGTTCCAGCCCGGGATCCCGGCGGCCGAGGCCATGACGCCCAAGCAGAGCGCGCTCGATTCCGCAAACGTGCTTCAGATGTTCGGCACGAACTCGGGGAAGCCGACTACCGGACGCAGCTCGACGTGACCAACACGTCGCCCGTCGCCGTGCCGATCGAGGTGCGCGTGATCGATCCCGTGACGGCAGCGATCTATGGAGGCACGCAGAACTTCACGATTGCGCCCCGGTCGCTCCTGCGCGTCGGGCGGATCATCGAGATCGTCGGCGCGCCGCTCGTCAACGGGCTGCGCATCACCGTCGCCATCAAGGAAGGGACCTCGGTCCCGTCGGGGGGCGTGCTCGCGGTCGCTTCGACGCTCGACAACCGGAGCCAGGATCAGTTCGCCTTCATCGGACAGCGCCAGAGCGGCGTCGTCGTCCCCGCCGAGATGCTGCCCGTGGAGGAAATCCCTTGAGGCGGTTATCAGTATCAGTATCAGTTATCAGTTGAAGACGCTGCAGCCCAGAACTGAGAACTGAGAATCACCGATAACTACTCACGGTACCGGGTCTTCTCCTCCCTTCGCGAAGGGATTGCAGCGCAGGATCCGGGCGGCCGCGAGCGCGCCGCCTTTCGGAAGGCCGTATCGGAGGATCGCCTCGCGGCCGTAGGCCGAACAGGTCGGATGGAAACGGCATCGGACGAGCCCCGTGCGCTCGAACACGGGCGAGAGCGTCTCCCGGTAGGTGTCGATGAGACCGACCGCCACCCGCGCTCCGAGCTGTTCCGGAGGGGGTTTGAGGCAATCGCCGATGGAGAGACCGAGGAGCGCCGCCGCGAGCATCGGAAACCGGTTTCCGGATCGCTTCCTGCCTGCCGGACGCACGGGGAGCGCGGCGGCTTCAGAAGCGGTCGGCATACCGCGAGATCCCCGGCACGATCAGCCGCTCCCCGTTCAGGGCCTTGACGACCGCCAGGATCGCGATGATCACGTAGAGGACGAGGACGAAGAACATCACGATCGGATAGATGCAGGAGAGAGTCGGGACGAGGACGCCGATGACCGTCGCGACGATCCCGATCGCGGCGACCGCTCCGAACAGGAGCAGGCCGTTGGCCGCGTGCCAGCGGACCTCCCGGTCGCGCTTTCCCGCGATCAAGGGGATGAACCCGAGAAACGCGAGGTAGGAGAGGACCAGCATCCAGGCCGGTTGGGAGCGGTTATCCGACATCGGCGTCTCGCGGCGCAGGATATAACGAGGCGTTGAGGCGTGAGGCGTGAGGCGGGAGGGGTGAGACGTGCGTTGGCGTAATTGGCGCTTCGCCTTACGCCTTACGCCTAACGAGTCTTGAGACGGATGGAGCCGTTGACGGTCTCGCAGTGGAGTGACTCGGTGCCGCCGTTGTAGGAGCCCCGGGCCTCCTTCGGACCGTGCTTGCCTTCGACGGCAAGGTCGAAGTCCCCCTCGATCCGTCCGTTCACGGTCTGGAGGTCGTACCGGACCGAGGAGGCGCGGTCGAACGCGACCTCGACGGAGCCGTTGACCGTCTCGAGCTCCGCCTTCTTCATCGGCCCGCGAAACGCGATGCGCAGGCCTCCGTTGACGGTGTTCGCGCGCACGGGTCCTGCGACGCCGGTCAGCTCGATCGAGCCGTTGACGACGTCGCACGAGAGGGAATTGTCGAATCCGGTCGCCTGGACCTGGCCGTTGCACGTTTCCAGCCGCGCCGCCGTCGCGGCCGGAAAATGGAGCTCGTAATCGACCCGCGCGTTGTGCCACCCGAAGTCGAGGAAGCCGAAGAGCTTGTGCCGGCGCGGATTGACGGTTTCGAGCCGGATCTCGTCCCCGATCTTCCGGACCCGGATCTCGGTCAGCCGGAGTGTCTCCTCCGCCTCTCCTCCGCTCGCGTTCTTGACCGCCCGGACTTTCAGGTAGGGGCGGTCCCAGGCCGTCGCCTCGATCCGGCCGTTCACGTTCTGGACCGAGATCCGCGAAACCCCTTCCATCGAAAAGGCTTTCTCGAATACTTCCTCCTCGCCGGCGACGAGGCTCCCGGCCGGGAGCAGGAGGAGGGCAGCCAGGACGAGTTTGCGCATGACGTCTCGCAATTGTCTAACGGATTGGGGTGGAAAAAGTTCCACAGATGGCTGGTTCCAGGCTTCAGGGTTTTCGGGGGTTCCCTCCAGGATCGGTGATTGAATACCCTAACCGGGGTGGCGCGTGCAAAGCCCTGATCACCAATCACCAATCACCAATCACAAATCTCTCCTTCTGGCCGATTGCCATCTCCATTTCGAGGGGTGTCTTCCGCCCGAGATCCTCCAACGGCTGGCTCGCCGCGCCGCCCACCCGTTTGCCGAGCCGGAGGCGTTCGAGGTCCGGCGCCGGGGCATCCGTGACGACGCCGGGTTCCTCTCCCTCTACGCCGAGGTCTGCCGTCTCTTCCATACGCCGGAGGACTACGCCGACGCGGCGCGGGCAATCGGCGAAAAGCTCGCGCGGGAAGGGGTCGGCTACGCCGAGATCTACGTTTCGCCGGCGATTCTCTCGCGCATGGCTCTGGACGGCGCGAGCTGCCTCGAGGCGATCGACGAGGCGTTCCGCTCGCGGCCCGGCGGATGCGACTGCCGGATCCTCCTCGATGTCGTGCGCCAGTGGGGTCCCGAGTCCGCGGAACGCGTTCTGGACCTGCACGAGAGAAACCCCCTGCGCTCCGTCGTGGGCTTCGGGATGGGCGGCGACGAGAAGGCGGCGCCGGCCGCGGCGTTCGGGGGCGTCTACATGCGCGCGCGGGCGCTGGGGTTGAAGACCTCCGTCCACGCGGGAGAGTGGGGGGGGCCCGATGCGCTGGAGGAAGCGCTCGACGTCCTGCGCCCCGACCGGGTGGACCATGGCATCGCCGCCGCGCGCGACGCGCGGCTCGCCGAACGGCTGGCCGACGAGCGCACGACTCTGTGCGTGGCGCCGACCGGCAACGTGGCAACGGGAGCGGCGAAGAGCTTCGAGGAGCACCCCCTGCGGCGCTTGATCGAGGCGGGCGTCCACGTGGCGCTCTGCGCCGACGATCCGCTCCTCTTCGCCACGACGACGGCCAACGAATACCGCGTTGCGCGCGAGCGGCTGGGCCTGGGAGACACGCAGCTTCACCGCCTCGCGGAGAACAGCTGGCGCGCCGCGTTCTGCTCGAAGGCGCAGCGAGATGCCGGGATTGCCGGGCTCTCTGCATGGACGCCGTAGTCTCGGCGTCATCACTCCGGGCTTTACCCTTGTCATCCCTTCGCCCTTTTCTCCTGTAATCCCTTCGCGCTTTTCCCAGTCATCCTTTCGCGCTTTTCCCAGTCATCCTGAGCGCAGCGAAGGATCTGCTCAGGTCTGTTTCCGTCGTGGGGCGGATCCCTCGTCGCTTCGCTCCTCGGGATGACGGGGCGCGCCCAGGATCTCGTAGGAGAGGCGGGCTTCTTCCAGGGCGGCCTGGAGAGCGGGGAGGGCAGAGCGGGCGACTTCGAGGCGCACGGT
Source organism: uncultured Acidobacteriota bacterium (assembly GCA_963782815.1). Taxonomy (GTDB): domain Bacteria; phylum Acidobacteriota; class Thermoanaerobaculia; order UBA5066; family Gp7-AA6; genus JAWOLE01. The sequence goes on from CAWALG010000030.1 coordinate 153,586, forward strand.
CGGGCTCGCGTCGAAGCTCTCGGTGGCGACGGTCACCCGCGGGGGCCGCACGAGCCTTCGGACGGCGCCTAACCTGTCGAAGGGGCAGGTCACCTCGACCAGGGACGTTTCCCGGAGAATCCTCGTGCCGGCGGCCGCAATCGCCTTCTCGGCGGCTTCCCGGTAGGCCCGGGAGAGGCCTCCCGTTCCGAGCTTCGTTCCGCCGAAATAGCGCACGACCGCGACGAGAACGTCGCCGATGCCGGCCGATTCGATCGCCGCCGCGATGGGCTTGCCGGCCGTTCCCGAAGGCTCGCCGGCGTCCGAGGAGCGGCGCGCGGCCGCCGCGCCGGATCCGATCTTCCACGCGAAGGCGACGTGCGTGGCGTCGTGATACTTCCGTTTGAGACGGGCGATGGCCTCCGCCGCCTCGTCCGGATTGGACGACGGATACGCGAACGCGAGGAACCTGGAGGCTCGCTCGCGGATTTCGGCGAGTCCCTCCCGCGCCGGCACGGCGCGCTCATCCGCCGAGGGTTTCTTCATAGAGCCTGCGGTAGCGCGCCACCGCGGTCTCCGTCGGAAACTCCTCGACCGCGCGTTGCCGCGCCTGCTTCGAGAAGAGGGCGTGCTTCTCGGGGTCGCGCAGGAGGGAGAGGGCCGCCCGGGCCATCGCGTCCACGTCTCCGACGGGACAGAGGTAGCCGGTCTTCCCGTTCTCGACGACTTCGGGGAGGCCTCCGACCGCCGCGCCGATCACCGGGAGCCCGCAGGCCATGGCTTCGAGGGCGGCCAGGCCGAAGGACTCCGCGTCCGAGGGAAGCAGGAAGAGCTTTCCGACCGGCAGGATCGTCTCGATCGACGGCACGTTGCCGAGGAAGATCGTCCGGTCTTCGAACCCCCCCTCGACCGCAAGACGCTCCGCCAGGGAGCGGTCGGGTCCGTCGCCGATCAGGAGCAGCCGCGCCGGGATCTCCCTGCGGACGCGGTCGAAGATCCCGAGCACATCGGCGATGCGCTTGACCGGCCGGAAGTTCGATATGTGGATCAGGACGCTCTCCTCCTCGCGGCAGAGAGAGTGCGCGTAGGAGGAGGTCGCTCCCGGGTGGAAGAGGCCGCTGTCCACGAAGTTGGGAATGACCTCGACTCTGCGGGACACGCCGAACTCGCGCTCGGTCACCTCCCGCAGGTACTGCGAGACGGCCGTGACCGCGTCGCTCTTCTCGATCCCGTAGCGCGTGATCGGAAGGTAGGAGCGGTCCTGCCCCACGATCGTGATGTCCGTCCCGTGGAGCGTCGTCACGACCTTCAGCCGGACGCCTGTTCCGGCGCTCATCTCGCGGGCGAGGATCGCCGAGATGGCGTGCGGCAGCGCGTAGTGCACGTGCAGCAGGTCGAGTTTCGCGTGCGCGGCCACCTCGGCCATCTTCGTCGCGAGCGCCAGCGTGTACGGCGGCGAGACGAAGAGCGGGTAGCTCGGCGCGACGACTTCGTGAAAGAAGACGCGGAGCCGCGGCAGCCCCAGCCTCGAGGGAAGGGCGTAGGAAATGAAATGGACCTCGTCGCCCCTCTTCGCCAGGGCGATGCCGAGCTCCGTCGCGACGACTCCGCTTCCGCCGAACGTCGGGTAGCAGGTGATGCCGATTTTCACGCGCCGCTCCGCGCCGCGTGAAGTCCAAGGTCTAAGGTCGAAGGTCCAAGGTCGGGGACCGGGCTGACTTTGGACTTTAGACCTTAGACCTTCGACCGCGCCGGGCCGGGAAGGAGACTCTGTTGTCATGCTCTCAACGGCCCGGCGCTAGAAGCCCGGCTCGAAGCCTTCGAACGCCGATATCGGATCATCAATTCGTGGCGGCCTCTTTGACACGAAGCCTTCGGCGAACTCGACGCCGATCATGAAGCCGAAATATCGGGCGCGGGCCTCGATCGCCGCGAGGAAGCTCTTCTGCGACAGGATCGTCTGCGGCTCCCGCGATTCCGGATCGTGGAACTGGCTCGTGAAGCTCAGGACCGCCGCGGTGCGGGTCTCCATCGCGGCGGTGACGTCCACGACGAACGTGGGCGGCTGGACGTACCCCGTGGAGTAATAGATCGTCTGCTGGGGGCGGTGCGCCGGGTGGGCCGTCTCGATCCGCCGCAGCCCCGCGTAGAAGGCGGCGTCGGTGACGATCTCGCCCGCCCGGCGGTGGTCGGGGTGGCGGTCGTCGGGATAGGCGGTCAGGAGAAGACGCGGCTTCTCGCGCCGGATGACGTCGATCAACGCGAGCTCGTTCTCGCGGGTTTTGCGCAGGCCGCCGTCGCCGAAATCGAGAATCTCGCGGAACTCCGCCCCGAGGATCTCCGCGCCGCGCATCGCTTCGCGCTCGCGAGTCGGGGCGTCCCCGCGCGTCCCCATCTCGCCGCGCGTCAAGTCCACGATCCCGAACCGGCGCCCCCGCTTCTTGAGCGTCACGAGCGTGCCGGCGCAGGTGAGCTCGATGTCGTCGGAATGCGCCCCGATCGCCAGGACGTCAACCGGCATGAGCGCTCTCCGGGTCCGGCGGACGGTCGGCGCCCAGGCTGACGATCGCGGCGCCTTCCGTCGCGGACCCCCCCCCTGCGCGGCCTCGCGGATCGCCGCCAGGGTTTCGCGCCCGTAGGCGAGCATCGGCACGAGCGGGGGGTAGAGTCTCTCGGCCGGCGTCCCCCCCGGCAGGAGCATCGTCTCGAGCCGCTGCCTCCTCTTCATCGCGGTCTCGTCCTTTCTCTCGGTCGCCTTCCGGATCCGCTCGACGAGCTGCTCGACTTGATACGCGATCTTCCGCCCCGCGGTTTCGAGCGCGCCGACCAGCGTCGGATCGGTCTCGCGCAGGCGCGGCTCCAGGGAGTCCAACTCCTTCTGGAGGTTCCCGGTGATTCGCGAGAGGGTCTCCACCTCGGGAGTCGCCGGCGCCGGAGCGGGGCTCGGCGGCTGCAGGAGCTGCAGCGCCTCGATGCCGAGCGCTTCGGCGGCCCTTCGCTCCGGCGGACCGACGAGGACCAGATGCGAGCGAGGCAGCAGGACCGGGGGAGTGAGGTCGAAGACGGGGAAGAGCGCGAGCGCCTGCGCGTGGTAGGCGATCTCCGCGGCGCCGAGCACGCTGGCCGCGACCGGCATCAGGAACGACTTGAAGACGGGGCGGGTCAGGACATCCGTCGAGGGCCAGGCCGTGCCCTTCTCGACCGCTTCGACCGCCGCGGCGACGTCCTCGATGCGGCGCCTCTCCTCCGCGGCGACCGAGAAGAACGGGAACACGTCCGGCCGGAACGCGACGGGGACGGGCTTGCCGGCCCGCACCAGGCGCGCGGTGACGGCGGCGAGCGCCTCGCGCACCTCCTTCTCCTTGCGCGCGGCTTGCAGGAAGAACTCCGCGGCCGCCCTCCGCAGCGGCTCCGAGCGGGGATCGACGACGAGGAGCGGCTCGCCGCCCACGAGGTCGAAGAGCGTTTCGATGAAGGCCTCGCCGTAGGAGACCCCGGGAGCGTAGCGGCGGGCGAACGCATCCAGAATCTCCGCCGCGTCCGGCGCGCGGGCGTCGGCGCGAAACGACTCGAGGACCTCGCTCACCTTCTCCGGAAGGGGGATGCCTCCCACCGGCCGGCGGTTGGCGCGGTCCGCTCCCTCCAGGACGATGACCTCCGGCCCCTCTTTTCCGGGGCGCGCGGTGCGCGCGATCTCTTCGAGGTCGTGGTCGTCCGTCAGCGCCCAGAAGACAGCAACGGCGGCGACGCCCGCTTCGCGAAGGTGCCTTGCCGCGCGGATCGCGTCGAACGCCTTGGTGATCGTGAAGAGCGGGCCGGTGAAGAGGCCGACCTGGTGACCGGCCAGGACGGCGACGGCGCGTCCGGCCGCCAGATGCCGCGCCATCGTCTCCGCTTCCGGGAGGCGGGCGCGAAAGGCTTCCGCGGGAATCCGCGACGGCGCACCGAGGAGGCGCTTGCCGCGCTCGGCGGCGGCCCGGGTCGTGGGAGGGTCCGGGAAGAACTCGGGAAGGCCCCGGAGAAAATCGTGGAACAGGGGCGCGAGGCCGGGGTAACGGCTGAACGGAATCGTCCCTTTCAGCATGGCTTCCTCGCGAGAACGATCAGGCGGGGGGAATCGCTTCCCGCCGGGCTTCCCTCGAAGTCTCCCCACGCCGCTTCCACCGTGAGACCCGCGCCCCGGAACATCGCCGCCAGCTCTCCGGCGGTGTAGGCCCGCACGCTCTCGCGGAAGAACGCCGTCGAGCCGCCGTGGCGGACCTCGATCTCCTTCTCGACGCGAAGCGTCTCCGGGTTCCACCGCCGCCGGATGTGGTACGCCCGCTCGCCGGTCGAGCGGTTCTCCTCCTCGACGAGGCGCGCGATCACGTAGTCGCGGCCGAACGTATCGCAGAGGAATCGCCCCCCCGGCGCGAGCACCCGTTCGATCTCCGCGACGACCGCCACGTTGTCCGTCTCCCGGAGAAAGTATCCGAAGCTCGTGAAGAAGTTCACGACGGAGCGGAAGGCGCCGCCGTCGAACGGGAGCGACCGCATGTCGCCCCGCACGAGGTGCAGGTCCGGGCCGCGCGCTCGGGCCAGCTCCAGCGACGGCGCGGAGTAATCCAGGCCGACGGGGGAGAAGCCCTTCTCCGCGAAACGCAGGGAATGCCGGCCGGCCCCGCAGCAGAGATCGAGGATCGGCATCGGGTCGGGGTCGAGATGCCCCAGAGCGAACGCGACCTCCCGCCGGGCGGAAGCGACATCGTGGTGCGGATAAAGCTCGAGATACTCCTCGCCGAACCACGACATCCACCAGGTCATGCGGCCGGGATTATGGCAGGAAGGCCCGCGGCCTCCGGAAGAGCGGCAGGCCGGAGGGCGAAGACCTACGCGTTAGAGTTCCTGCCGTGGAACCGCAAGCCTTCGCCTTCGAAAGCAGCGAGGGCCTTCCGATCCGGGGAGACCTTCATTCTCCCGGCCGGCCCGGCGCGCCCGTCGTCATCTGCATCCACGGTTTCAAGGGATTCAAGGACTGGGGATTCTGGCCGGAAGTGGCGCGCCGTCTCTGCGACAGCGGTTACGGCGTCTTGCGGTTCAACCTCTCGCATTCCGGCATTGGCGCCGATTCCGAAGTCCTCTCGGAGATCGGGCTCTTCGAGTCGGGTACCTATACTCGCGAGGTGGAGGACCTGAGGGAAGTCCTCGCACGTCTGGAGGAGCGGCGCCTGCCGCGCTCCGAGGAACTGGATCCTTCGCACGTCGGTCTCCTCGCGCACAGCCGCGGCAGCGTTTCGGCGCTCGCCGCCGCGGCCGCGGGAGACCCGGTGCGCTCGGTCGTGCTCTGGAATCCCGTCTCCTCCGTGCTGTGGTGGGACGAGGAAACGCGGCGGCGCTGGAGAGAGGCGGGTTTCTGGGAGACGGTCAACTCGCGCACGGGCCAGGTCTTCCGGATGAAGCCCGCGCTCCTGGATGATGCCGAGCAGAACCGTGACCGCCTCCATCCCGTTGTCAACGCCGGCCGGCTCCGCGTCCCGGTCCTCGCCGTCGTCGCCGCGCAGGACGAGACGGTGCCGTCCGCCGCGGGCCGCAGAATCGCATCCGCCGGCGGCGCGCTCGGTTCGGTCCACGAGATCGCAGCGACGGGGCACACGTTCGGCGCGGCGCACCCCTTCCCCGGCACGACTCCCGCTCTCGAAGAAGCGATCCGCGTCACGCGCGAGCAATTCGACCGCACGATCGGGGCGGCCGCTCCGTGAGAGGGCGAAGCCGGGCGGGGGCTCTCCTTCTCGCGGCCGCGGCTCTCTCCGCCTCCGACTGCGGCGGGATCAAGACCGTTTCGAAGGACGGCTATCGCGCTCTTCTCGTCTTCTCTTCGGGCGAGCGTTACCAGATCGCCGTTGCCGGAGAGAAGGGGCCGCGTGGAGGGTTCGTTCGACGGCTCGACGCTGGTCAAGATCTTGAGGCCGGACCTCGGCAAGGTCTGGCAGTATCGCCCTTCGACACGCAGGATCCTGGAGGAGCCCTGGTCGCAAGGCGAGGAACTCGTGCCCGGCTACCCGCTCGGGCCGCGATTCGACCCCGCGGCCTACGCGCAGCGATTCAACGCGGAATTCAAGCAGATCGGCGACGGCGTGCACGGGATCCATCCGTGCGACCGCTATCAGATGACCCTCCCCTCGGGAGACCGCGTGACCGTGTCGGCCGCCCGCGACCTGGAGCGCCTCCCGGTCCGCGTCGAGCACGAGAAGAAGAACGCCTCGAACCTCTTCGAGTCCGTCTCCGACACGCAGCTGCTCGACGTGCGAATCGGGGCCGACGAGAAGCTCTTCGAGAAACCGAAGGGCTACAAGCCCGTTCAGTCCTACTCGGAACTCTCGCGCTAGTGTCATCCTGAGCGCAGCGAAGGATCTGCTCCCGTTTCGACTCCTGGGATGAGGGCAGATTCTCGGGCCTTCGGCCCTCAGAATGACAGCGAGACCTAGGCCGATTGCCTCTGCTCGCCCGGGCTCAACGGCGCGAAGTCCCGGAACAGGAAGTGGTCGTAGAAGTAGTGGCAGAGGAGAAAGGAGAGGACGACCACGTAGTAGGCGCGGTCCTGGGGAAGGCCGAGCCCCCTCCAGAGGAAGAGGTAGACGCCGCCGGAGATGAGCGTGGCGCCGACCATGGCGGCGTAGAAGGCTCGGGTGTGCGAGGTCCCCGACAGCCCGCGCACGAAGCCGCTCCCGATCTCCCCGCGGTCGGCCTGCCGCGTCAGGATGAACCAGGTCAGGGCGAGATATTGCAGCGAATGCCAGGTGTTGAAGCCCTGGAAGGCGACGTCGAGGTTGTCGAAGAGTGGGATGACGAACGCGAGGGCGACGGTCGCCGCCATGAAGAGGAGGCGCGGCCAGGTCGCCTCTCCGCGACGGATCTCGCCCGCCGTGCGGATGACGTAGTAGAGGAAGAGGACCGCGAAGCCCGCCGTGAACGCCTGCGCGACCCAGAGGTGCTTCAGGAAGTCGGGGAAGAGGAGCGTGCTCGATCCCATCGTGAAGCGATCGGTCACGAACTTGTACATCGCCACCGTGTAGAGCGCGCCGAGGATCACGGCCCCGTCGAGCAGGCGGTCGAGCGTCGAGATCCGGGTGCCCGCCTTGCGGCGGTACGACTCGGAGATGAACTGCGCCTGGTGCGTGACGTGCACCGAAGCCCAGAAGAAGAAGAGCGTCAGCAGGAGAATAAACGCGTAGAAGGAGCCGATCACGACGAGCGCCGGGATGACGACGAGCGGCGCGTAGGCGAGCCATCCGTACCGCCCGCGAAATTTCGGTTCGAGCGCGGTGCGCAGGTAGGTCGAGTACATGTGCGGGCCGCCGACGAGAAGCGTGACGGCGAGGCCGACGATCAGGCTCGCCGTGCCCGTCGAGGCGCCCAGGCGCTGCAGCACGCCGTAGGAGAGATAGGGAAGGAAGACCAGCACTCCGGAAGCGGTCAGGAAGAGCAGGTCGAACTTCCGGCTTCGAAGCCATGGCCCGTCAGCCGACAACGTGGCCGGGTCGCGAAACCTGCTGTCGATCGATGACATGGCGGCCTCTCTCGGGTCGGTGCCCGTGCGCATCCTATCCGTCTCCGGGTCCCGCGTCACCTTCACCGGAATACCCCCGGGACGCTAGAATTGCAAGTTCGATGCTCGAGCTCGGCTCCGTCCCGGTCCATCCCCCTCTCATTCTCGCCCCGATGGCGGGAATCACGGACCACGCCTATCGCCTGATGCTCCGGCGGATCGGCGGCGTGGGACTCGTGACGATGGAGTTCATCTCCTCGGAGGCCGTCAGCCGCGGAAACGCGCGGCAGCTGCGCAAGATGTTCTTCTCCGAGGAGGAGCGCCCGATCTCGATCCAGATCTACGGCTCGGACCCGGAGCGCATGGCGGCCGCGGCGGACATCGTCGAGGAGCTCGCTCCCGACGTCTGCGACATCAACATGGGGTGCCCGGCCAACAAGGTCCTGAAAGGGTGCGCCGGCGCGGCGCTGATGGGGGACCCGGATCTGGCGCGGGCGATCGTCCGGAAGGTCCGCGGCCGGCTGTCGATCCCGCTGACGGTGAAGTTCCGGCTGGGGCTGGACGACACCCGAAAGAACTTCCTGGAGCTCGGGCGGATCTGCGAGGGGGAAGGCGCCGCGGCGGTGGCGATGCATGGCCGGACCGCGCGGCAGATGTACACGGGCCGCGCCGACTGGGACCGGATCGCGGAGCTGAAGGCCGCGCTGTCGATTCCGGTCGTGGGAAACGGCGACATCGAAACGGCCGCCGACGCGGTCGCGATGTTCGAGAAGACCGGCTGCGACGCGGTCATGTGCGGGCGCGCGACGATGAAGAACCCCTGGATCTTCCGGCAGATCGCCGACGTCCTCTCCGGCCGGCCGCCGCGCGAGGCGAATCTGGCGGATCGGCGGGACCTGATGCTCGGGCATTTCGAGCAGATCGAGCGCCTCGCCTCCGAGCCCCGCGAGGCCCTTCACAAGCTCCGCACGATGACCGGCTGGTACACGCGCGGCCTGCCCAACGGCCGCGCCCTGCGAGTCCGGATCTCCGAGCTCTCCACCCCCGCCGATTTCCGGTCCGCCGTGGAGGACTTCTTCGCCGAGACGCCTCGATCCCGTCGCCGCGACGGCTTGAGCTTCTGCCCTCTCCCTGCGGAGCGAGGAGAGGGATCTGCCGCGGTGAGGGGCGCCTCCTGCCGACCGGGGCAGATCCGTCGCTACGCTCATGAAGACGCGCCTCGTAACCGGGAATGCCCCGGCCATGCGTTTCGGGTTCGCTTGAGAGCATGAAACGCTCTTGCAAGTCGTACGGAATCGCGGTCCTGGCGCTCCTCCTCTGTGCGGACCTCCCGGCCCAGGACCAGAAGAAGGACGCCCAGGTCTCCACTCCCGCCGGCAAGTTCTCCCTGGAGGTCACGGCCGAGTACCTCGGCATGGCCTCCAGCAAGACGGTCGTCCGCCTGCGCCTCGCCTCCGCTCAGCTCTCCAAGGCCCTTGCCGACCGGAAAGTCCGGTTCGTCACCGGCGAGCTGCGGGGGACCTTCTCGCGCGGCGAGGACATGGTCGAGGCCTTCCGCTACCCGGTCAGCGCGGACATCGAGGGGGGGAAGACGTTCACGTTCTCCTTCCTGCGCGCGGTCCCGCCCGGCGCCTACAAGGTCAAGCTCATCTTCTCGCTGCCCGGCGGCAAGGACATCGGCGAGGGAGCGGTGGACCTGGCCGTGCCCGAGCTCGGCGCGCCCTTCCGCCCCGAGATGGCGCCGGCCGAGGCGAGCACGCTGCCCGAGGCCGAGGCGATCGTGATCGCGGACTCCTCCCCGGCGCCCGGGGCTTCGCCCGAGAGCCCGAAATTGAAGATCCTCCCGCCCTCGCGCGAGGCGCCCGGTCGGTCTCCTGCGCCTCGAGGCGGAGGTCGAGCCGCCGATCAAGAAGGTCGAGTTCTACCTGGAGGACCGCAAGATCCTGACGCGCACCCGGCCTCCCTACACCGTCGAGATCGACCTGGGGAACATTCCCCGGCAGCAGACCCTGCGCGCCGTCGGCTACGACGAGTCCGGACAGGTCATCGACGAAGACGCGTGGGCGATCAACCAGGGCAACGCGAGGATCGCGGTGCGCGTCCTGCCGGAGCCCGATCCTTCCGAGGGAAAGGTCCGCATCAAGGTCGCCGTGCAATCCATCGCCGGCGGAGCCGCCAAGAAGGTCGAGCTCTTCCTGGACGAGAAGAAGATCGCCTCCTGGGTCGCGCCCCCCTACCAGGCCACGATTCCGTTCGCCGACTACGCCCGCGGCAACATGCTGCGCGCGACCGCGATGGCCGAGGACGGCAAGGAAGCCAACGACATCCGGATGCTCCGGGGGCCGTCCACCACCGTCGAGAGCGTGCGCGTGGACGTCGTGCAGCTCCACGTCTCGGCCCTGGACAAGGACTCCCGTTTCGTCAAGGGCCTGACTCAAGACGACTTCAAGATCCAGGAGGACGGCCGGCCCCAGACGATGACGGGGTTCGAGGTCGCCGAGAACATGCCCCTGAACATCGGCGTCGTCATCGACAGCTCCGGCTCGATGGAGAAGGGGATGCCGTTCGTGCGCGAGGCCTGCGCCGAGCTCTTCAAGGGCCTGATGCGGCCGAAGGACCAGGGCTTCGTGCTCGAGTTCCGCGACCGGCCCAAGTTCCTCCAGGAGCTCACGTCGGATACCGCCTCCCTGCAGCGCGCCTCGCAGGACCTGAAGGCGCAGGGGGCGACGGCGCTCTACGACGCCGTCATCCTCGGGCTCTACCAGTTCCGCACGCTGCAGGGGAGGAAGGCGCTCATCGTCCTGACCGACGGAGACGACAACCGCTCCCACGTCGAGTACGAGACGCTCCTGCGCTACGCGCGCTCGGCCGGCGCGCCGATCTTCTTCATCGCCGTCAACATCCCGCTGACCGACTTCAAGTCGCGCAAGATCACCAAGGAGATCGCGAACGAGTCCGGCGGCGAAGTCTTCTCCATCGGCAGCGCCGCGAAGATCGGCGAGGTGACAAAACGGATCGAGGAGGAGCTGCGCTCGCAGTACATCCTCGCCTTCCGCACCGACTCCCAGAAGCCCCCCGGCGAGTACAGGGCCGTCACCGTCGCCGTGAACAAGCCGGGAATCACGGCGAGGACGATCCGGGGCTACATCCCTGAGCAGGTGTCAGGTTTGAAGGTGTCAGGTGAAATGCAGGTGTCAGGGCCAGGTGTCAGGTTGGGCCCAGGCCATCGTCCCTGACACCTGACACCTGATACCTGACACCTGCATTTCCCTGACACCTTTTCCCTGAAACCTATTCCCTGTAATTGCGAGGAGGACGTGCTTCGGGGCTGCTCGCGAGAACTCGCGCGGGCACGCCCGAGGCTTCGAACTCTGTCAGGTCGCGGCGGCGGACGAGGGCGGCGTAGCGGTTGCCGCTCTCGCCACTGCGACCAGAATTTTTCGCGGGTCCAGAAGAGGGATTCGCGGACTTCGGAGCGGCGCTCGAACTGGGGCTCCAGCTCTCCGACGTAGTCGGCGAGAGGGACGGGGGATTCGAGCGCCAGGGGAAGGCCCTGGAGATAGGCCTGGTAGCCGACGACCGTCGCGCCGGCGTTCCTGGCGGCGGCCGCGGCGGCGCAGATCGCGTGGGGATCGGTCGCGGGAGGGACTCTCGGCCACACGAGGGCGGCCATGACGGCGAAGCCGGTCCAGCCGGCGGCGAAGCGCCCCGAGCGCGAGCGGCACGCTTCGCTTCGCGAGCGCCGGCGCGGCCCAGGTGCCGAGGAGGAGGACGGCGAGGCCGGCGATGGCGATGGGAGCGAGGGCGTAGTCGCGGACCCAGGCTTGTGCGGTCGGATTCACGATCACATATGCGGGGAGAAGCGTCGCGAGGAGCGCCGAGACGCGCCAGGCTCCCTGACCCGCCGGCTGTCTCTCGAACAACGCACGCGCGGCGAGCGCGGCGGCGGCGGGGAAAGCGGGCATCAGGTACGGCGGCAGCTTGCTGCGCGAGAGGGAGAAGAAGACGAGCACGACCGCGAACCAGAGCAGGAAGAAGAGCGCCTCCGGCTCGTCGCGGCGCCAGGCTTTCTTGAGCGACGAAAGGAAGAACGGGATGACCGGGAGGAAGCCGGCGAGGAAGATGAGGACGAAGTAGTAGATCGGGCCCGGGCGCTGCGCGACGGAGGTCGAGAAGCGCTGGAAGTGCTCGTGGATGAAGAAGAACTGGAGGAACCCGGGAGTGCGGCGTTCGGCGAGCACGAACCAGGGCGCGGCGGCGAGGAGGAACACGGGGAGAGCCGGGCCGAAGAGGAGCGAGGTGAGAAATCGCATCCGCCGTGTCGCCAGGCACCAGAGAAAGAGGATCGCACCCGGCAGCACGATGGCGACGAGCCCCTTGCTCAGGAATCCTCCGGCGGCGGCGAGCCCGGTCAAGGCGGCCAGCGCCTTCCACCGCAGGCGCGCCTCGTAGCGGACAAGCGTCGCCCGGGCGAGAAAGAGCGTCAGCGTGAAGAAGAACGTCAGAGGAGCGTCGGTCAGGTTCACGCGCGAGAAGGCGAAGCCGAGCGGCGCCGCGAGATACAGGATCGCCGCCGCGAGCCCCGACGGCGTCCCCCAGACCGCGGCCGTCCCGAAGAGGAGCGTCAGCGATCGTGCCGAGCCCGAAGAGGCGAGTCGGCAGCCGCGCCGCCCAGGGAGTCAGGCCGAAGAGGCGCAGCGAGGCGGCGTTGGCCCAGTACAGGAGAGGCGGCTTCTCGAGGTAGGGCACGCCGTTCAACCTCGGCGTCACGAAGTCGCCGGAGGCGAGCATCTCGCGCGGGATCTCCGCGTAGCGCGCCTCGTCCGGCTCCGCGAGCCAGGAGCCAGCCGGCTCGACCCAGACTGCCCCTTCGAGCAGCAGCACTCCGAGCAGGAGAATTCCGAGGCGAGGGTTCACTCCCGGCGAGTCTAACTAATTGAAAGATTGAATGATTGACGATCTGACGGATTGAGCCGGGCCGGATCGAGCAATCGTCAATCTCTCAATCTTCAATGCTAAGATTCGCGCCGCTTTGTCCACCGAGATCCGCTCCCGCTGGGCCGTCGTTCTGGGCGCTTCCTCCGGCTTCGGGGAGGCGTGCTCGCTCGCGCTCGCGAGGGCGGGCTGGAACGTGTTCGGGGTCCACCTGGACCGGAAGGCCACGCAGGCCAACGCGGACAGGATCGTGGCGGAGATCGCGTCCATGGGGCGCCGCGCGGAGTTCTTCAACGTCAACGCGGCCGACGACGGCAAGCGCGGCGAGGTCGTGGCGGCGATCGCCGAGAAGTGCGGCGGCGACCCGCCGGAGTCTCGCGTCTCGGTCCTCCTCCACTCCCTCGCCTTCGGGACCCTGAAGCCGTTCTTCGCGGAGTCGCGGGAGGCTTCGATCGCGAAGGCCGCAGCTCGAGATGACGCTCGACGTCATGGCCAATTCGCTCGTCTACTGGGTGCAGGACCTCTTCTTCGCGGGGCTGCTCTCGCCCGGCGCGCGCGTCTTCGCGATGACGTCGGCCGGCGACCACATCGTCTGGCCCTCCTACGGAGCCGTCTCGGCGGCCAAGTCGGCGCTCGAGTCCTACGTCCGGCAGCTCGCGGTGGAGCTCGCGCCGCACCGCGTCGCGGTCAACGCGCTGCGGGCCGGAGTCACCGACACGCCGGCGCTGCGCAAGATCCCCGGCAACGAGGCGATGATCGAGCGGATCGGCAAGATCCATCCGGCGGGACGGATGACGAAGCCCTCCGACGTCGCCGGCGCCCTCGTCGCCCTCTGCTCCGAAGGCGCCGGCTGGGTCAGCGGCAACGTCATCGGCGTGGACGGCGCCGAAGACGTCGCCGGCGGACGGTGATGGTGAGGAGAAGGTCCAAAGTCCAAGGTCTAAAGTCCAAGGTCGCCAATCCAAGATCCAAGACCCGTAAGTCGAAGACCGGATCGACCCGCAGCCCGGACCCGAGTCCCGAGTCCCGAGTCCCGAGTCCCGAGCCGCGTCCTTTCGACTTCATCAAGGAGAAGGCCGGCATCCGCGAGTTCCGCCTGAAGGCGAACGGACTCCGGCTGCTGCTGCTCCAGAACCGGATCGCGCCCGTCGCGACGTTCGCGGTCGTTTATTGCGTGGGCAGCCGCAACGAGGCGGTCGGCTACACCGGCGCGACGCACCTGCTCGAGCACCTGATGTTCAAGGGGACGCCGCGTTACAACCGGGAGAAGGGGACGGCGATCGCGGCCGTGCTCGAGGCCCTGGGAGCGCGCTTCAACGCCACGACCTGGTTCGACCGGACGAATTACTACGAGACCCTCCCCTCGGCGCAGCTGGAAGTGGCGATCCGGATCGAGGCGTCGCGCATGCGCGGCTCGCTCATCCGGGACGAGGACCGGCAGCCGGAGATGACGGTCGTCCGCAACGAGTTCGAGCGGGGAGAGAACTCGCCCTTCCAGGTCCTCTACAAGCACACGTTCGCGGCGGCCTTTCGCGAGCACCCCTATCACCACCCGACGATCGGGTGGAGGAGCGACATCGAGGGGGTCACGACGGCCCGTTTGAAGGAGTTCTACGACGTCTTCTACCACCCCAACAACGCGATCGCGATGGTGATCGGGGACTTCGAAGAGAAGGAGGCGCTGGCGAAGGTCGCGCGCCACTTCGGCTCGATCCCCGCGTCCGCGCGCCCGATCCCGGCCGTTCACACCGTGGAGCCGCCCCAGGAAGGGGAGCGGCGCTTCACCGTCCGGCGTTCCGGCCAGGTCGCCTGGTGCGGGCTCGCGTGGCGGACCGTCGAAGCGCTTCATCCCGACACGCACGCGCTCGCGGTGCTCGGCAACATCCTGGGAGGCGGCGTGACCTCGCGTCTCTACCAGGCGCTCGTCGAAAAGAGCCTCGCGCTTTCCGTCACCGCCGTTCCATGGCAGCTGCGCGACCCGGCCTTGCTCTCGATCTTCGCGCCGGTCCGGCCGGGAGTCGAGCCGGCCTCCGTGGAATCGGCGATCCGCGAGGAGGTCTCGCGAATCGCGCGGGAAGGCGTGACGCCGGCGGAGACGGAAAAGGCCCGGACGCAGATCGAAGCGGAGGTGATCTTCGACCGCGATTCGACCGATCAGGTCGCGGCTTCCCTTTCCGAGGCGATCGCCGCGGCCGACTGGGATTGGTACGCGGACTATCCGGCGGCGATCCGGCGCGTCACGCCGGAGGACGTCCAGCGCGTCGCCCGGGCGTACTTGAACGACGACGACCTGACCGTCGGGATCTTCCTTCCGAAGCCGGAGGGCGGCGAGGAGCCGGCTCCTCCGCCGGGCCCCGAAGACCAGCAGGCTCCCGACCGGGAGACGGCCTGATGGCGCGCGCGGGCGCGAGCCCGGCCTTCGCCTCGCCGCCGCGTGCCCGTCGCGGAGGCGGTTCGCCGGCGCGTGCTCGGCAACGGAACGGAGTTGCTCGTTCTCGAGAACCACTTCAATCCCACCGTCGCGGTCTCCGGCTCGCTTCACGCGGGGTCCGTCTTCGCTCCGCCCGGCCGCCGGCTCATCGCCTCGATGACCGCGGGCGAGCTCGCCAAGGGCACCGAGAAGCGCACCAAGCTCCAGATCGCGGAAGACCTGGAGAGCCGGGGCGCGTCCCTTTCGTTTTCCTCCGACTCCTCCGATCCCGTCGGCGTGGACATCGGAGGCGCCGCCCTCTCGCGCGACGTGGACCTGCTGCTCGACCGGCTGGTCGAGATCCTGCGCTCGCCCGTCTTTCCCTCCGAGGAGCTCGAGAAGGAGAAGAAGCGCGTCGTCGGAGCGATCCGCCAGCAACAGGATCAGCCGAGCGTGCGCGCCTACGAAGAGGCGGCGCGGCGGGTCTATCCGCCGGAGCATCCGCTCCATCGCCGCACGGGGCAGGCGCGCATCGCGCTCGTCGAGGCGCTGACGCGCGAGGACCTGGTCGCGTTCTACCGGCAGCGCTACGGCGCCGGCACCCTGCAGCTCGTCGTCGTGGGCGACGTTTCCGCCGACAGGATCCTGGACGGCCTCGAGAAGCGCCTCTCGTCCTGGGCGCGCGGCCCGGAGGCCGGGTTCCCCGCGCTTGCCGTGCCGGAGCCCTCCCCGGGTCGGGACACGATTCTCATGCCGGACAAGGCGAGCGCCGACGTCGTGATGCTCGAGCCCTCGACGCTCCGGCGAAACGACCCGGCCTACCTCGCCTGCACTCTCGCCAATTCCGCCCTGGGCCAGTCGTCGCTGACTTCGCGCCTGGGCGTGCGCGTCCGGGACATCGAGGGCCTGACCTACGGGATTCACTCGAGCTTCCATGCCACCCACGTCGCCGGGCCCTTCGTCGTCAGCGTGACCGTCAAGCCCGAGAGCCGCGACGCCGCGGTCGCCTCGACGCTCGACGAGATCGCGCGGTTCCTGAAGACCGGCCTGACGCGCAAGGAGCTCAAGGAGGAGAAGAGCTCGCGGATCGGGAAGTTCCAGGTGGATCTCGCCTCCAACCCGGGAATCGCCCAGGCGCTGGACGCCGCCGTCTACTACGGCCTCGGTCTCGACTACCTGGACCGCTTTCCCGCCCTCGTGGCCTCCGTCACCAAGGAGCAGGCCGACGCGGAGTTCCGCAAGAGCGTGCACCCCGACCGATTCACGATCGTCTCCGCAGGGTCCTTCGGTCAGGTTCCTGAGTCGCGGGTTCCGTTCCAGTCGCTCCGATGGTCCTGCTCCGGGAAAACATGACAGAATGGACGTGACAGAGGAGGCATCATTCCGAGACGTCCGCAGTACCGCAAGCCGATGCGCCGCCGTCCGGGCGAGGCGGCGCCCACACACCGGGTCTATCTCTCCAACGAGCAGCCATCAGGGAAGGTCCCGCGCCGGATGGCCGGACTTACTTCCGCGCGCGCCTGGATTCAGAGCCCTCGCCCGAGTGGATGCGCGCCTACCGCGCCGGCATGCTGGGCCTTCTGCCGGAAGACCGGGATGCCGTGCTCCGCTTCGAGTTCCAGGGGGACAGCGTGCGCTTCGCCGCCCAGGACGCCGAAGTCGGGCGCATGCGCCGCGTCCTCCAGAGCCGCGTGGACGCCGTCAACGGGATCTTCTCCGGCGGCCGCGGCTGACGAAAACGATGTTTCAGGTCTCGGTTCCAGGTTTCAGGATCTTTTCTCGGTTCTGAGACCTGAGACTTGAAACCGGAGACCTGAGACCGGAAATGGCCGAGGTCACTCTCCAGAAGATCTGCAAGCGGTACGGCGAAGTCTCTGTGATCGAGGATCTCGACCTGGAGGTCCGCGACCGGGAGCTGATGGTCCTCGTCGGGCCCTCCGGCTGCGGTAAGTCGACGGTGCTCCGCATGATCGCGGGGCTCGAGGAGATCTCCGCGGGGAACGATCGCGATCGGGGGCCGCGTCGTCAACGAGGTCCGCCGCGGGACCGCGACATCGCGATGGTCTTCCAGACCTACGCGCTCTACCGCACATGACGATCCGCGAGAACCTCGAGTTCGGCCTGAAGATGCGCAAGACCCGCGGGAGCAGATCGACCGGCTCGTCGCGGAAGCGGCCGAGGTCCTCGAGATGGAGACAAGCTGCTCGACCGGAAGCCCGCGGCAGCTCTCCGGGGGCCAGCGTCAGCGGGTCGCGCTGGGGCGGGCCTCGTGCGCAAGCCCGCCGTCTTCCTCTTCGATGAGCCGCTCTCGAACCTCGACGCGAAGCTGCGCGTCCAGATGCGGGCGGAGATCAAGAGGCTCCAGCGGCGGCTCGCGACGACGGCGGTGTACGTCACTCACGACCAGATCGAGGCTATGACGATGGGCTCCGGATCGCGGTCATGCGCGATGGCCGACATCCAGCAGGTGGGGGAGCCGCTCGAGATCTACGAGCGGCCGCGCAATCTCTTCGTCGCCAACTTCATCGGGTCTCCGCCGATGAACCTCCTGCGGGCGCGGCTTTCCCGGGACGGAACGGCCGCCGTCGCGTCGGGCTTCACGCTGACGCTCCCGGCGACGCTGCGAGCGGCCTCGGGGAACGACGCGAAGGAAGTGGTCCTCGGCATCCGTCCGGAGAACGTGGTCGAGGCGGGCGAGGGAGCGCGCGGGCTCACGGCTTCGCTTCCCGTGGAGGTCGAGTTCGTCGAGCCGCTGGGGGACGAAGTCATCGTCCACGGCCGGGTTGGAGAAGCGGTGCTCCTCTGCAAGCTCGGGCCGCGCCGCGTGCCCGAGGCGGGCAGCCGGCTCGACGTGGCGATCGAGCTCGACAGAGTGCACGTGTTCGACGCGGAGACCGAGCTCCGCATGACGGCGTGACCGGGCCGGCTCCGTTTCCGGAGCAATTCCTCTGGGGGGCGGCCGTCTCTGCCTACCAGGTGGAAGGGTCGCCCCTGGCCGGCGGCGCCGGTCCGAGCATCTGGCATCGGTTCAGCCACACGCCCGGCTGCGTGCGCGACGGCGACACCGGGGACGTGGCCTGCGACCTCTACCGGCGATACCCCGACGACGTCCTCCTGATGCGGGAGCTCGGGCTGACGGCCTTCCGCTTCAGCGTCTCCTGGAGCCGCGTCCTGCCGGAGGGGCGGGGGCGCGTCAACGCGCGCGGCCTCGATTTCTACGAGCGTCTCGTGGACTCCCTTCTGGCGCAAGGCATCGAGCCTTTCGTGACCCTCTTCCACTGGGACCTGCCGGCGGCGCTCGACGACCGGGGAGGCTGGCTGAACCCGGACATCGCCGGATGGTTCGCGGAATACGGACAGGTCCTCTTCCACGCGCTGGACGACCGCGTGAAGTTCTGGACGACTTTGAACGAGCCGTGGGTGGTCGCCGACGGCGGATACCTGCACGGCAAGCTCGCGCCCGGCCACCGGAGCCTCTTCGAGGCGCCGATCGCTTCCCACAACCTGCTGCGCGCGCACGCCGCGGGGGTCCGCGCCTACCGCGCGGAAGGGCGGAACGCGATCGGCCTCGTCGTGAACCTGGAGCCCAAGTACCCGGCGTCGCAGAACCCGGAGGACCTGGCCGCCACGGCGCGGGCGGATGCCTACATGAACCGCCAGTATCTGGATCCGGTGTTCTTCGGGCGTTACCCGGAGGAGCTGCGCGAGATCTTCGGCGAAGCCTGGCCCGAATTCCCGGCGGCGGAGATCGAAGAGATCCGCGAGAAGATCGACTTTCTCGGCGTGAACTACTACACGCGGAGCGTCACCCGGGACGACCCCTCGGCCCTTCCCGTGCGCGCGCGGCCGGTCCGGCAGAAACGGCACGCGTACACGAAGACGCATTGGGAGGTCTATCCGCCGGGCCTGACCGACATCCTCCTGTGGGTGAAGGAGCGCTATGGCGACATTCCGCTCTACGTCACGGAGAACGGCGCCGCGTTCTATGACCCTCCCACGGCTCCCGGGCCGACGCTCGAGGATCCCCTGAGAGTCGACTACTTCCAGGGGCACCTTCGGGCGGCCGCCCGGGCCCTCGAACAGGGCGTGGATCTGCGCGGCTACTTTGCCTGGTCTCTGCTCGACAACTTCGAATGGAACCACGGCTACTCCAAGCGCTTCGGCATCGTCCACGTGGACTACGAGACGCAGCGGCGCACCCCCAAGGCGAGCGCCCGCTTCTACGCCGAAGTGATTCGCACCCGAGGAGCGAACCTGTCTCTGTCATCCTGAGCGTAGCGAAGGATCTGCCCCGCCAGGAACGAGAGAGCAGATCCTTCGTCGCTTCGCTCCTCAGGATGACAGGGTGGGAGCAGGTCTTGACGGGCGCTTACCGCTCGAAGAGGACGTCGGCGGGGAGACGGCGGATCACGAGCTCTTCGCCAGAGAAGGGGACGGGCTTTCCGTTGACCGTCACGCGGCGGGGCGGTGACTTCGAGCGGGGGCGCAGCGCGATCCCGCCGGGCGGGATCGCGAGAGCGCCGATCGTGAAGCGCAGGCCGCGCTTCTCGTTTCGCAGCGTGTAGTCGAGGAGGCCGTGCGGGGTTCGGAGGTGCCGGACGGCGACGCCCGGGCCTTCGCGCAGCCAGGCGGCCGGGATTCCCGCGGCGAGGACGAGCGCTCCGTCGCTCTCGCGCTCCCAGGCGAAGAGGTCGAGGCAGGAGCGGATGAAATCCGCGCCGACCCAGGCGTGCGGCATGTCGCCCACGAAGCGCGGCGCGCGCGGCTCGCGTCCGACGACCTCCGCCCACTGGTTCCAGGCCGCCGGGCGGCGGCCGGCGAGGAAGAAGTCGAGCAGCTCGTGCGCGCGCTCCCGCCAGCCGAGGCGCACGAACGCCCCCACCGTCCGGATCTCGTACGGCGTGTAGGCGTCCCAGGGTCTTTCCGTCGCGGCGGCGCAGAAACTCCTCGTCGTAGCGCTCGAAGGTCGCGAGCAGTTCCCGCCGCGGCAGCCGCTCGGCTCGCCCACCGGGTCGAGAGCGATCGTCGTCGCCGTCGGATCGAAGTCGGCAAGCTCCGCGGAGCCCGGGATGAAATCGATGCCGCGCGAGGAGATCGTCCGCGAGAGGGACGCGAAGAGGTCCCGCGCGAACTCGTCGCGAAGGCGGCCCAGCGCGAGCGCAGATCCTCCCGGCCGCGGGCGGCGGCGAGATCCGTTGCGTCCTTCAAGCCCTTGAGCGCCCAGAAGTCGTCCCAGTACGAGTGCACGGGTTTGGCCGAGTAGCCCTCGTGGCTGATGGACTCGGGAAGGAGCCCGAAGAAGAGGAGCTTTTCGGGCGTCCGGTACTCGTCGGTCCGCCGTTTCTGCCGGAGAGAGTCGATGTAGGCGACCGCGCTCTCGACGTGCGGGAAGACGCGGCGCAGGAACTCCCCGTCGCGGGTGAAGCGCCAGTATTCCGCGATCGAGAAGAGGAGCTCGCCATGGCTGTCGTTCTCGGCCACGGCGTCGGCGCCGCGGCCGTCCACGCAGCAGGGGACCCGGCCGTCCGGATCCTGGAACTTCGCGAACCATTCGATGTAGGCGCGCACGGCCTCCGCGTGCCCGAGCCGCAGGAGAGCGGCGGAGATCAGGGCGCCGTCGCGGATCCAGGAGCGGGCGTAGGCGCGCGTCCCCGGCCGGATCGCGGGACCGTCGCGCTCGAGGAGCGCGTAGGCGAGGTTGCTGCGGAGCGTCCGCAGGAGAGGCCGCGCGGCGGCGGGTCCCGAGAGTCCGACGCGGTCGAGCTTCCCGCGCCAATCCCGCGCGCAGGCGGCGAGGCGCCGCGCGAAGAGCTCCCGCGCTTCCGGCCGCGCGAGGGGCCGGCGAGGGGAGTCGAGCGGCGTCTTCGGGTGGAGCGGCAGCTCGAGAGAGACTTCGTCGGATCCTCCGGGCGGCGGATCCAGGTCGAAGGCGAGGGCGCCCGAGGCGTAGCCAGCACTCGTCCTGCGCTCGCTCGTGAAGGCGGAAGCTCCCCGCGGGCGAGGAAATCGGTGATCGGGCCCGCGTCGAAGGAGACCGCGCCGAACCCGGAGGCGGGCACTCGCGCGAAGAGCCGCGGGAATCCGTTCACGCTCACGGCGGAGCCGTCCCATTCGAGGCTGGCGATTTTCGTCGCGCCGCCCGCGCCGTTCAAGAACTGCGTCGGGGGATTGACCTGGAAGGGGCGCAGCGCGAGAAAGAGCTTCCCCTTCTGCCTTCGCGCGCCGGAGTTGCCGACGCGGTAGCGGACCTGCAGCGAGGAGGCGCCGGGCGGCCCGAAGACGAAGGCGGTGATCGTCAGCCGCAACGTCCCTGCCGCCAGGCGACGGTCGGAATCGGCAGGTCTCCCTGTTCGAGGGAGTGCTCGATCGTCACGTCGCTCCAGCAGAGCAGCTTCCCGTCGAGAAAGAGAAAGGGCTCGACCGAGAAGGATCCCCGGGCCGGCTCGACCGCGCCGTCCTCTCCGACGAGGGCGTTCTCCGTGTCGCCGTCGGCCCCGGCGACCGTCCAGTACGACTGCTCGCCGGAGAAGGAGCGCGGGTAGGCGCCGCGCGGCGCGTCCTTCGCGATCGCTTCGAAGAACGCGTTCGGCGAATCGGAGTAGGAGAGCGGCTGAACGACGATCTCCCGGATGCCGAAGCCTTCGCTCCCTCCCGCCGCGAGCATCGTCAGCCGCAGGTAGCGCGACTCCGACTCCGGCAGGAACAGATCGTCGCGGCCGCCGTTGCCCTCCTCGACCGCGCGGGCCGCCGTCCAGTCCATCCGGTCGTCCGAAGTCTCGACGCGATAACGGCCGGCGAAACGGCCGGGCTCCCACTGGATCGTCAGGCCCCCGAACTCGCGCTTCTCTCCGAGATCGATCTCCAGCCACGCGGGGCCGGCTCCGCCGCTCCGCCACGACGTGGCCGGATCGCCGTCCATCGCGCGCTCGGGACCGTAGCCCGGCGCCGACGAGGACGCGGTCAGGACGGGAGGATGGGCGGGAGGCCCCGGCGGCGGGAGAGGCGTCAGCGTCAGGTCTTCGATCGCGATCCAGCCCCGGCCGCCGGCGCGGGCCGTCACGGTGATCTCGAGCGCGGCGGCATGCCGGATCTCGCCCCCTCCCGCCGGTCCCCAGGCGAAGGAGAAGTGGCGCTTCTTCGAGACGAGCCTCGTCCAGGAGGGGGGCGGCGTGAAGTCGCGCCGGACCGCCCACCAGACGTTCTCCCCGGAGGCATCGATCAGCTTGATCTCGAGGTCGTTGGACGCCGCTTCGCCGCGCAGGGCGAAGGCGAGCTCCCAGTTCTCCGGCAGATCGACCGCGACGTCGCGCCGGGCCGCCGCCCAGCCCGCGTGCCCGCCGAAATCGAAGTCGAGGCGCAGGGCGCGCCCGCGGTCGCCTCGGCGCCGGAGAGCGCGAGCCGGACGCCGGCCGACGGAAGGGCCTGCCACCGGGTGATGTCCTGGAAGTCGTCGCGGAAGATCGCCGTTCGGCGCCGCCGCTCGAGCGGACAGGGCCGCGCCCACGACCCGCCACGAGCCGCGGGCTCTCCCGGAGCGGGGCCTCTCGGACGGCACACCAGACGGTTTCCAGACGCCGGGACGACCTGTGCCGTCCGAGCGGAGCGGCGGCCAGGCGTCCTCGAAACATCCGAGGCCGCCGCGTCCCCGCGAGGGAGATGCCCGCGAGCGAGCTTCATTCCTTGACGCCGCCGATCAGGATGCCGGCGATGTAGTAACGCTGGAGCGCCAGGAAGAGGAGCAGCACGGGGAGGACGGTGAGCACGGAGCCCGCCATCATCAGCTCCGTGTCCTGCGCGTGCTCTCCGGAGAGGATCGCGAGGGCGACGGGAAGCGTGTAGCGCGACTCTCCCGTCAGGACGATGAGCGGCCAGAGGAAGTCGTTCCAGGTCGAGAGAAACGTCACGATCCCCAGGGTCGTCAGAACGGGAAGGAGAAGCGGCAGGACGATCTTTCGGAAGATCGTCAGCTCGCCCGCCCCTTCCAGGCGGGCCGCGTCGAGCAGGTCGTCGGGGATCGAGAGCGCGAACTGCCGGATGAGGAAGATGCCGAGGATGGTCGAGATGGCCGGGAGGACGACTCCGGCGTAGGTGTTGACGAGCCCCATCGCCCGCAGGATCAGGAAGAGGGGGAGCATCGCGACCGGGGCGGGGACGAGCATCGCGGCGAGAAGGACCGAGAAGAGCCGGTCCCGGCCGGCGAAGCGCAGCTTCGCGAAGGCATATCCGGCCATGCCGTTGGCGGCGAGCGACAGGAGCGTGACGACCGTCGCGACGAGGAGGCTGTTGGCGAAGGAGCGGCCGAGGTCCAGGCGCGTGAAGAGCTCGCCGTAGTGGGCGAGCGTCGGCCGGGAGGGGAAGAACGAAGGCGGAAAGGAGTTCGCCTCGCCGGTCGGCATGAGCGACGCCGAGATCATCCAGAGGATCGGCGTCAGCGTCACGGCCGCGCCGGCGGCGAGGACCGCGTTGACGAGGATCGATCCGCCCGGGCGCCTCACGCCTCGCGCCTCCTCTGGATCGCGAACTGGACGGCGGAGACGGCGAGGATCACGAGGAACAGGATGAACGCGATCGCCGCGGCATAGCCCATGTTCCACCAGCGGAAGCCCTGCTTGTACATGAGGAGTCCCACGGAGAGAGTCGCGTTCAACGGCCCGCCGACGCCGCCGGTCAGGACGTAGGGCTCGGCGAAGAACTGGAAGTAGCCGATCGTCGTCGTGACACCGAGGAAGAGAAACGTCGGCGCGAGGAGCGGCATCGTGACGTGCCGGAAGCGCGCCAGCGCCCCCGCCCCGTCGATCTTCGCCGCCTCCAGGAGCGATTCGGGGATGTTGCCAAGCCCGGCGACGAACAGGAGCATCGCGTAGCCGAAGTTCTTCCAGATCGCGAGCAGGATGATCGCGGCCATTGCCCAGTGCGGGTCTCCCAGCCAGTTGATCGGCGCGATCCCCACCCACCCGAGCGCGCGGTCGAGCAGGCCGAATCGCGGATGGTAGAGATAGCGGAAGACCACGGTCACGCCGACGAGCGTCGTCACGTAAGGCGCGAAGAAGACCGTTCGGAAGAGTCCCTTCCATCGCGCGAGCTTCGAGTGGAGCAGGAGCGCGGCCGCGAGGGCGACGCCGAGCGTCAGCGGCCCCCCGACGAACACGAAGTAGACGGTGTTGCGAAGCGCGATCCAGAAGAGCGGGTCGCGCGCGAGGGCGGCGTAGTTGGCGAGCGCCACGAGGCGCAGGTTGGCGGAGTCCGCCAGGGCATAGATGTCGAAGTCGGTGAAGGAGAGGAGAAACGAAGCGGCGATCGGAACGAGGAAGAACAGGCCGACGACGGCGAGACCGGGGGCGAGAAAGAGGAGGGCGGCCCTCGCCTCGCGGGGAAGCGGGCGTGGATCCCGAGCGCTCATCTCTTCCTCGCGAGCATCCAGCGCCGCTTCTCCAGGATCCGGTCCACGTCGGCGTCGAGCCGCGCCAGAGCCCCGGGAACGCTTTCTCGTCCTCGGACGGCGGGCTCCAGGTCCTCGACGATCTTCTGCGCGATCTGCTCCCATTCGGGCACGCGGGGCATGGGGCTGACGTGCTCGAGCTGCGCGCGGAACGCGAGGGCCTTGCGATCCCCCGAGAGGGAGGGATCGTCCCACGCCTCCTTGCGGGCCGGCAGGTCGCCCGAGAGCGCGTAGAAGCGGGCCTGGACGCGCGGCCGCGAGAGGAACTCGATGAGCTTCCAGGCTTCCTCCTTCGCGCGCGAGGCGCGGAAGACCGCGAGGCTCGACCCGCCCGCGAACGACGTGCCGGGCCAGTCCGACTCCCGCGGGGCCGGGAGCGGCGCCGTCATCCAGAGGTCCTGCTCCGAGGGCGTCAGGCGGAGCCGGAACTCGCCGAGGTTCCAGGGGCCGGTCATCCAGAACGCGAGGTTCCCCCGCGCGAACTCCTGGTAGACGTTCCCGATCTGCGTGTAGCTGACCATGGGGGCCAGGTCTTCACGGAAGAGGTCCGCGTAGAACTTCGCCGCCGCGGCGAAGGCGGGCTGGCGGAAGGCGCCTCGGGTGCCGTTGTCCGAGAGGAGGCTCGAACCCTCCTGCAGGCCGAGGATCGTCGCCTGCTCCCACTCGTTGGTCGGCAGGAGAATCGGATGCGCGGCGGGGTCCTGCAGGGACTTGATCTTCCGCATCGCCTCGCGCCACTTCTCCCAGCTCTTCGGCATGGCGTCGAATCCGGCCCGGGCGAGCAGGTCGGGGCGGTAGAAGAGGACCCGCGTGTCCACGTACCAGGGGATGCCGTAGACGGCGCCGTCGTAGAGGCTCGTCTGCCACACGCCGGGGAAATAGCCGCCGGGCTTCGCCGCCGCCGAGCCGGCGACCCGGCCGTCCAGTTTCTCGAGGGCGCCGATCGCCGCGAGCTCCGGGATCCAGGTGTTGCCGAGCTGCGCCACGTCCGGGGTGGACTTTCCGACGAACGCGGTCAAGAGCTTCTCGTGCGCCGAGGTCCAGGGGATCTGCTGGACCACGAGCCGCACGCCGGGATTCTCCCGCTCGAACTCGGAGACCAGGCCGCGCACGACTTCCCCTCGCGCCCGAGCCCCCAGAAACTCAAGGTCTCTCTCTGCGCGGCGCCGGCCCGCCCGCCGCAGGCGGCTCCCGCGAGCGCCAGCCCGGCGCAGATCAGTTGGCCGAGCGCTCGAGCCATCCGCCCGTAAACCCGGCGCGCTTCAGGCCGCTCAAGACGTAGGGGTTCTTTCGCAGGGTTCGCCACACGAGCTCCGACCGGTAATTCTCGATCATCGCCACGATCGGGCCCTGGTCGATCCCGAGCTGGTCGCCGTCGAACCACCCGACGCCGGCCACGACGCGCCCATGCTTGAGCGAAGCCTCCGGATCGGTCAGCGTCGGGTTGAACGCGTCCACGAACCCGTATCGGTTGAGAAGGTGCTCGCCCCAGCGCCGTTTCATCTCTGCGAGCGCCGGGATGACGATCTCCGGAGCGAACGCGATCGAGCCGGCCGCGGCGGTCGGCGCGATCGTGCCGTCGTCGTTGACGTAGACGAGAGAGGCCCCCCGGGGCCAGTACGTGTGAAACGTGCGGGACCGGCCGGCGATCATCCGGGTCGCGTCCATGGGACCGTCGCACGCGGTCAGGCCCCAGACGTTCGGGCCATACTCCCTCCATCCGCCCGGGTTCTCCATGGCGTACGCGCGGTGCGCGTAGGTCGCGCGCCGGGAGTTTTCGAAGTAATCGATCCCCTTCTCGCGCATGGCGCTGTCCCGGATTCCGCGGAAGTCGATCCAGACGTGTGAGTACTGGTGGCCGAAGAGGGGCGAGAAGTTCACGTACGTCTGTCCCTCGAACTCTCCCCAGCGGTATGTCTTCACGAATTCGTCCCATGCCGCGGGCGCGACGGGGTGGGTCGGGGACCCGAGCGCCAGGATGAAGAGGATCATGGACTCGTCGTAGCCGTGCCAGTTCCAGGAGTGGTAGCCCTCCTCCGGCGTCCAGCCCATCGCGATGCCCGGCGGCCGCGGCTGCGCCCAGTCCCATTCGATGCGGCGGTAGAGAAGATCGGCGTCGGCGCGGATCCTCGCCTCGATTGTGTCGTCGCGGCCGAAGTAGGACTGGCAGGACAGGACGCCGGCGGCCAGCAGCGCCGTGTCGATCGTCGAGAGCTCGATCGTCTGGAAGCGCCGCCCCGTCTTCATGTCGAGGAAGTGGTAGTAGAGACCATGGAAGCCGGTCTCGCCCGCCGCGAGCTCGCCCTGGGGAGCGTCGAGGAGGAATCGCAGCGTGGCGGCCACGCGGCCGGCCGCCTCGGTCCGCGTGACCCAGCCGCGCTCGGCGCCGATCGTGTAGGCCGTCAGGCCGAAGCCGACGGCGGCCACGCTCGAGAACGAGGGGGTGGGCGCCCGGTCCGGGATGAGCCGGGTCGCCGGGTCGGCCAGGTCCCAGAACCAGCGGAAGGTCCGTTGCTCGAGGTCGTCGAGGAAGGCCTCGGCCGCCGGCCCGGAGAGCGGGCGGACGTCGGACGCCGCCGGCCGAGGCGCCGGCGCCGGCCGGCAGGCGGCGACGGCGAGGAGGAACGAAAGAAGAAGCGAGGCGGCGCGCGCGGCAACCGCGCAACGCCGCCTCCCTCCGTCCGTCACCGATCGGACGCGGCACGTTCTGCGTCAGGCCATGCTCCTCAGAATCCGACGGTCACGCCGAACTGAAAGCGCCGCGGCAGGGTCAGCAGCGCGCCGGCGGTCCCGAAGTTGGGGTTGGTCCCGGTCTTGGGGATGAAGCCGTCGATCGATCCCGGATCGAGGTTGTCGTGATTCGTCAGGTTGAAGACGCCGACATTGAATCCCAGGCGGGCCAGTCCGACGAGAAAGTCCTTCTGGAGCTGAAGGTCGATGCTCTGCTCCGGAAACGTCCCGCTCTGGGAGCCGTCGTAGAGAAGGACCTGGGACAGGCCGGGCCCGAAGAAGTCGCCGTTGATGATCGTGAAGCCCCTGCCGGTTCCGAGCGTGATGAGCGTCGAGAGCCGGGTGTCCCACGGCAGGCCGACGATGCCCGAGAGAACGATCCGGTGCCGCTGGTCGAACGGCGTGCGGTGGCGCGGGTACGCGGGCACGTTGACGTAGTCGAGGCTGAACAGGTCGCCGCCCGTGGCCGTGGCGTGCGAGTACGTGTAGGCGAGGGTCGCGCCCCACGGCGAAGAGGCCGTGTACTGCTTGTTGGCCGAGACGAGGAGCGCGTCGTACCAGCCTCGCTTGCTGGCCTGCGAGAGGAGAATCTCGGCGAAGTCGGGCGCCGGATGCTGGCAGCAGGGGAAGTTGTTCCAGACGTACGTGTACCCGTTGTCTGACCGGGAGCCGGCATAGGACATCGAGACCCCGACCATCCCGAACTGCTGGCGGATTCCGGCGCTGAACTGGTCGGAGCGCGGGGGCTTCGTCTCGTTGTTGATCAGGAAGACCTGGGGCTTGGGCCCGATCCCGCTCGCGGCCAGGGCTTCGAGGCCGTCGGCCGAAAGGTACTTCGGGTCCCACTTGATCGTCGGCACGCCGTTGCGCGGCAGGCCGTCCGCCGAGAACAGGAACTGCAGGCGCGTGTACTGGAGGCGATACCGCTCGTCGAGGACGTAGTTGTAGGTGTCGCGGTCGAAGTAGCGCCCGTAGCCGCCGAAGAGGACCGTCGTTCCTTTCCCCGAGAGGTCGCAGGCGAACCCGACGCGGGGCTGGAACTCGTTGGTGTAGTTGGGCCGCTGCGTCCCGTCGGTGAAGTATCCCGGAGGGCACCTTGCCGGACAGCTCGCTGACGACGTTGGCCGGCGTCACGTAGCTGTTGTTCAACTGGTCGGTCTCGTAGTCCCACCGGATGCCGAGCGTTGACCGTCAGGCGCGAATTGACCGTCCAGTCATCCTGGACGTAGACGCCGTACTGGTTGTTGTGCGCGGAGATGTCGGGATTGCCGAAGCCGAAGAACGCCTGGTAGGGGAAGCTGAAATCCGGGCTGATCGAAGAGGTGTAGTCGAATTCCGGGTTGTCGTTCTGGAACTTGTGGACGTTGTAGTCGTTCGAGTTGAAGTACGCGCCCCCCTTGAAGACGTGGTTTCCCAGCGCCTGGAGGCCCATGTAGCTGAAGTCCTCGCGCAGCGTGAACCGTCTCTGGTTGAAGTCCTGGTGGTTGTTCCCGCCGCCGATGCGGAGGACCTGCTCGTAGTTCTGGCCGATCTGGCCGGGATTGACGGGCTGGGGATTCCACCGGTAGTCGTTGTAGGAGGCGGTCGTCTCCGAGATATAGGTGGTCTGGACCCAGGTGTTCTTGACCTGCGCGTTCCAGACGCCGTTTTCGATGTTGTTGGCGCTCTCGAAGCTCGTCTGGCCGCCGAAGTCGCGGATCTCGTTCTCCTTCCGGTAGAAGCCGCTCGTGTCCACGACGTCGGAGCCCGACGCCTGCCAGGAGATCTTGCCGAACGCGAGGTGGGACTGGAACGGGCTCGTGATGTTCCCCTGTCGGGCGAGGAGATCGTCGCGCAGCGGCTGCGGGGACCAGATTGATCTGAGATCCGACCGCGACGTTGTTCGCCCGGTTCTGGTCGTTGTATTCCCAGGACCCGAAGAAGTGAAGCGTGTCCTTCATGATCGGCCCGCCGAGCGAGACGCCCGCCTGCCAGCGCGTGTAGTCCGGCTTCTCGTGGTTCGGGTTGTGGGCCGTCCCGCAGCGGCCATTGACGGTGTTCGCGCAGTCGTCGTCGGCGACGAGCGACTTGTCCTGGTACTGGGCGAAGCCGTCGGCATGGAAATCGTTCGCGCCGGATTTCGTGACCGCCGTGATGATCGCGCTCGAGGACTTCTCGTACTCGGCCTTGAAGTTCTGGGTCACGACGCGGAACTCCTGGACCGCGTTCTGCGGGAACGGATTGCCCCGGCTCGTGTCCTGGCCCGAGACGCCGCCGGTCAGGACGTCGTTCTTGTAGCTCGTGCCGTCGATGAAGACGTTGACGTTGTTGGAGCTCGGTCGCCCCGGCGCTGACCGTCTTGGAGAGCGGCGAGTCGTTGTAAACGACGCCCGGCGCGAGCTGCGCGAAGGAGAGGAAATTGCGGTTGTCCTGCGGCAGCTGTTTGAGCTGTTGCTCGGTGACGTTGGTCGCGACCTCGTTGCTCTTGGTCTCGATGACCGGCGCCTCGGCCGAGACCGTCACCGACGCGGCGGCCTGGGCCGCGAGCTTCAGCTCGAAGTCGAGCCCCTGCGTCTGGCCGACCTGCACGCGCGTCTTTCTCGTGCCCCGGTCGTGAAGCTCGGCAGGGTCGCCGTGACGGTGTACGGCCCCGGCGGAACCGAGAGGTTGTAGAAACCGTCCGACGCCGGTGGTGACCGTCGGAGGTGGATTCCGGAATCGTCGTTGACCGCCTCGACCGTGACTCCGGGCAGGACGCCCCCCGTCTCGTCCTTGACGGTGCCCCGGAGCGTCCCGGTGGTCGTCTGCGCCGTCGCCGTCCCCCAGAGCCAGACCGTGCCCAGAATCAGAAGCATGCAGAAGCGCCGGGCCGCGCCGTTGCCGAGTCTCCATTTCATCTGGAATCCTCCTTCCTCACTATTACGAACCCTTCCTTCCTTCGTCTTTACGCCGAGACTCTTCTTCCAGGCAACAGCGCTCCGCAGGAGGAGCGCACGACGAGAGTCGTGGGCAGGACCTCCTCGCCCCTCCGCGCGCCGCTTCCGTTCAGCGCATGCAGGAGTCGCGCCGTCGCCCGGGACCCGAGGTCCGCGATCGGGACCCTCGCGGTCGTCAGCGGCGGCGTGATGAACCGGGCGATCGGGATGTCGTCGAAGCCGGCCAGGGCCATCTCTTCGGGCACCTGGACGCGGCGTTCACGGAAGGCGCACAGCAGGCCGATGGCCATGGCGTCGTTGGCGGCGAAGACCGCGGTCGGAGACGGCCTCTCGCGCAGAATCCGCGGCGCGGCCCGGTAGCCCGCGTCTTCACGGAAGTCGCCGGGGATCACCAGCGCGCGGGCTCCGGCGTGGCGGCCCAGCGCGTCGCGGTAGCCGCGCAGCCTTTCGGAGGCGTCGTGGTTGCCCTCCGGCCCCGTGACGAACGCGATGCGCCGGTGTCCCAGGCGGGTCAGGTGCCGCACCAGCGCGAACGCGCCGCCGTAGTTGTCTACCCGGATGGAGCCGTAGCGGTTCTTCTTGACGGCCGCGTTCAGGAGCACGACGGGAAAACCGGACGGGAGGTTCTCCTCGAACGCCCGCGCGTCGAGCTCGGGCGAAAACGCGATCAGGCCGTCGACGCGCCCCCGGATCGCGCGCAGCAGCTCCTGGGTTTCGACGCGGTCTTCGTGCGAGCCGGAAACGAGGAGATGGTAGCCGCGCAGGCGTGCCGCGACGTCGATGCCGCGGATGAGCTCGGAAAAAAACTCGCCGAAGAGGTCCGGCAGAAGAACGCCGAGGGTGTGGGTCTTGCGGGTGATGAGACTGCGCGCGGCGCCGTGGGGAGCGTAGCGGAGCTTCTCGATGGCCCGCCGGATACGCAGGCGCGTCTCTTCCCGGACGGGTCCCTTTTCATTCACGACGCGGGAGACGGAGGCGACCGACACGCCCGATTCCCGCGCGACCTCCTTGATCGTGACGGCCGGAGCCGTCCGCGCCTGCCGATTTCGCCGGGTTGCTGGGTCGGGTGTGAGGTGGTTTCCCGTACCGTCCCCCCTGCGGGTGTAATCGTTTACATCAGGCCTTTTAGCGCGCCGCCGCACCGCTGTCAAGAAGGTTCAGGGCCGAGAGGATGGAGGGGGCACGGCCCCCGCGGGCATCCGGGAGTCTTCCCACTTCAGCTTCGTGTAGTCGAATGCCCCGAACTCGCCGGTGTTGAATTTCACGATGTCGAAATAGGGGGAGAGGTCGAAATCGCGCGGGACGCAAAGCGTCGGATGCCGCGCGCGAAGCAGGCCGCTGTAGGCGCGGCGCGTAGGGCGGCCGAGGACCATCTGCTTGAACTTCTCGCCCGTGGTTTCCGGCTTCCAGGGCAGGTGCGCGGGCAGGATCGGGAATCCCACCTTCCCGAAGGCCTCGGCCAGGAGAGTCGAGCAGATCGTCTCGGTTTCGACGCCGCTGCCGAAGTGGAGAGCATCCTCCTTCAACTTCAGCGGGATCAGGTGGAAGGGGAGGAGATACCGAGCGAGCTCCAGGAAATTGCGGCGGTCGTAGGTGTGGCCGATCCGCGAAATCACGTACTCCAGGATGACCTCGAGGTCCTCGGGGCGCAGGCCGATCGGCCGGCAGATCCGGAGATTCAGGTCCATGTACTTCACGACCGGCGAGGCAATGACACCTCTCTCGACGAGCGCCTCGACGATCAGGAATCGCGCCTCGCGCCCGAACTGGCGGTTGAGCCGGGCGCGCAACTCGGGCTTGCGCCGCAGGAGAGCGTCGCCGATGTAGATCGCGCTGTGCGACCACGTGGACGTCGTCAGGTACTTGACGGCCTGGGAGACGCGCTGGTCTCCGTCGACGAGGAGAACGTCGCCGGCCTGGAGCGTGGCTTTGAGCTTGACCGGGTCGTTGTAGACGAAGCGGTGGTAACGCCTGCGGCGCCGGGTGATCTGATCGAGGAACCAGTCGGAGAGGACTCGCCGCGGGGAACGCATTTTCCGTGACACCTTCAACCTGACACCTGTTCCTATGGCTTTTCTCGCTTGTACAGGTACGCGGACTCCAGGAGCCGGGCTCCGGAGGCGTCGGCGCACGCGCGTAGTCGCCCTCCCGGACCAGAGCGCGGCGCCCGCGAACTCCCCCTTCTTGTTGACGACGTAGAAGTTGATGTTGAAGCCGGTCTTCAAGCCGGCCGCGGCGCGTCCTGGTTCTCCCTGGCGAGCGCCGAGATCCGCTCGAGCGTCTTCAGCGCGGCTTCCTCCGGCGACTTGCCCTGGCGCAGGAACTCGACGACCGTATGGGAGCCGCAGGAACGCAGGTTCCCCTCGCCCCAGCCGGTCGAGCCGCAGGCGCCGACTTCGCCCGTCCACGTAGAGGCCCGCCCCGATCACGGGGGAGTCGCCCAGGCGCCCCGGGACCTTGAAGAAGAGGCCGGAGGTCGTCGTCGTCCCGACGATGTCTCCGTCCTTCGTCACCGCGTTGCAGTTGATCGTGCCCTGGGGCCGGAAGTCGGAGGCTCCGAACTTCTGGATGAACCAGCGGATGTCGGGGTCCTTCTCCTCCTCGTCGCCGGCCTCGATCCAGTCGTCGTGGCCGGAGAGCTTCTCCTTCCAGTAGAGCCAGATCTTCCGGCTCCTTTCGGTCAGGAGGTTCTCCTCCTTGAAGCCGTGAGCCCTGGCGAACTTGAGCGCGCCCGGTCCGACGAGGAAGACGCGGTTGGTCCGCTCCATGACGAGGCGCGCCACTTTCGACGGGTTCTTGATGTTCTCCAGCGCGCCGACGGCTCCCGCCTTCATGGTGCGCCCGTCCATGACGGAGGCGTCGAGCTGGACGACCCCTTCTTCGTTGGGGATGCCGCCGTACCCGACCGTGACGTCGTCCGGGTCGTCCTCGACGATGTTGACCCCGGAAATGACGGCGTCCAGCGGATCGCCTCCCGACGCGAGCACGGAATAGGCCTTCTCCACCGCTCGCAAACCGTTGGCCGAGGAAACGACCACGGGCCGCGAGGCCGCAGCGGTTTCGCCGCTGTTCCCTTGAGCTGCGCCGCCAGAGGCAGGAACGCGGCGCTCTTGAGGAGGTCCCGCCGGCTCGGACTTGTCATGGACGCATCACCCGATCACCCGAAATGACGCGAAGCCCGATTCCTTACTCGTCCGGCAGCTCCGGCTCCTCCTGGATCTCCCTCCTGGTTCCCGGAGCGAGCAGGTCCATGATCAGGTCGGGAAGCCTCTCGGAGAACTCGCTGCGCGGCATGACGCGCGTCACGCCGGAGGACTCGGCGCGCAGGGCCAGATCGCGATCCACGTGGGAGAGGAACCCGATGATGGGCAGGTCCCGTGTCGCCGCGTCCGCGCGCAGCTCCGTCACCGCGTCGAGCGGGTTGCCGTTGGCCGACAGGTCGAGGAGCACCGCGGCGGTCTTTCCGTCCCGGCAGGTCTTCGCGAGGTCGCCGGCCCCGGTGAAGCGCAGCGGGACGTTCAGGTGACGCGCCGTCGCCTCGATCTTCGAACGGAAGAAGAGGTCGTCCAGACAGGCCACGAGTGTCTTGCCCATGAGTGGAGTGATTCTAGTACGACATTCGGTTGTCGCAAGCCAGCCGTGTTCAGAACATCTTGACGAGATCGACAATGACCCGGTTCAGAGTGTTCTGCAGATCGAGTCTCTTCTGAAATACGACCGTGGCCTGGACGAAAACCTGAGGGAGAATCGTGACGCCGACGCCCGCCCGGCTGCCGCGGTACCAGGAGTGAAACCACCAGTCGTCGGTCGTGTAGGCGCCGAGCACGGCGTCTCGCTCGACGTACTGGTACGTGTAGAAGACGCGCCAGTCTCCGGGGTTGCCCAGCCGGCCGGCGGACACGGTGCCTTCGAAGGCCGACTTCTCGTCGGTGGCCTCATCGGCAACCCCGAGATTGACGGCGCCATCGAGGCCCACGGTCATCGGAACCTTCCCGACGGGCGAATCGCAACCGGACGAGAGCGTCCACGATGCGGAAACGCGACACGTAGACCCGCTCGCCGGCGACGATCTTCGAGTAGTTCTGGCGGATATAGACCGGCTTGAGATCGTCCGGGTCGAAGTGCCAGTACGATCCCGCGGCTTCCAGGGCGAGCCTGCCGGGGTCTCCGGTGCGGAACACGATCTGTCCCGCGCCGATGCGGGTATGGTCCCCGTCCCGCTGCGGGCCGTAGAAGCCCGCCGCGGCCAGAGTGAGGGTGGAAGTCCCGCCGGCCTTGATCTCCCATGCCGCGGCCGCGCCCGGGGTCTGGATGTCGCGGTCCCAGATCATCTCGGTTGAAACGAGCGGCATCCCGAAAGCGCCGGCCAGGACGCGTGAGCTGGCCGGGCTTCCCCTCCAGGTAATACCGCTCGATCGAGGCTCCTCGCGAGCGATAGTTGTCGAAGTTCTTCGGGTTGTCCTCGTTGTGGTCCGATCCGAGGTCGCCGATGGCGCGGACACCGACCTTGAAGCGGTCGGAAAAGACCAGGTCGAGCTCCGGCCGGACCTCGAGCCGGATCCTCTCGATCTCGGGACGAAAATGAAGGTGATCGATGAGGTCGTAGCGCGCGAGCGCATCCCACAGGAAGGCGACGTGCGGCTTCTCCGAAGGGGGCGAGAAGAACTGCTCCTCCTGCGCGGCAGCCGGGCCGGCGGGAGAAAGGAATGCCGTAGCGAGCAGGAGCGGGAAGACTCGGACGACGGCTGGCCGCGTCAATCCAACCAAGATCCAGAGTCCGAAATCGCTAGGCCGTCACTTTCGTCAGCGCCTCGTAGAGCTGATTGACGCTCTGGAAACGGGCGGCGGGGTCCTTCTGCATGCATTTCAGGATGATAGCCGCAATCTTGGGATCGATCCTCGGATTCTTCGCCTGCGGGGAAGGCGGGTTGTCCTGCACGTGCTTCAGGACGACGGCGAGCGGCGTGTCCCCCTCGAAGGGGAGCATGCCCGTGAAGAGCTCGTAGAGGACGACGCCCGTCGAGTAGATGTCGGAGCGGAAGTCGAGCGCCAGGCCGCGGGCCTGCTCGGGCGACATGTAGTCGGGCGTGCCGACGACCGTGCCCGTGGACGTCATTCCCCGGTCCTGGGTCAGCCGCGCGATGCCGAAGTCCATCACCTTCAAACCGCCCGTCGGTTCGATGATGATGTTCTGCGGCTTGATGTCGCGGTGGATGACCCCGACCTCGTGCGCCGCCGCCAGGCCCGCGCAGATCTGCTTGGCGATCCGCAGCGCCACGGGCACGGGGATCAGCTGGTCCTGCTCGACGAGATGCTTCAGCGTGATCCCCTTGACGAACTCCATCGAGAGGTAACGCAGGCCGTT
This sequence comes from uncultured Acidobacteriota bacterium, assembly GCA_963782815.1. Classification (GTDB taxonomy): domain Bacteria; phylum Acidobacteriota; class Thermoanaerobaculia; order UBA5066; family Gp7-AA6; genus JAWOLE01. Next base: position 188,884 of record CAWALG010000030.1, read on the forward strand.
GGTCTCCCCGAGGTCGTGCGTGCGCAGGATGTTGGGGTGCGTGATCTTGCGCGCCAGGCGGATCTCCTGCTTGAAGCGGTCGAGCAGCGACGGGTCGGCCGAGAGCGCGTCGCTGCGCAGCGTCTTGATCGCGACGACGTCGTCGAGGTCCCGGTCATGAGCCTTGTACACGATGCCCATGCCCCCCTGTCCGAGGACCGACTGGATCTCGTAGCGGGAGGCGAAGAGCTGGCCGACCTGGGGCTCGTAGCCCTTCGCCTGGCCGGAGGCGCCGCCCGGCTCCGAGGGTTGCCCCGACGCGGCCGGCCATGACGGTCTCGGCATCGGTGCGAGCGTTCAGCGACAGAGACCGGACGTACTCCTCCAGCGCCGCCTTCTCCTTCAACTCCTCGAGCATGGCGTTGAAGGAGCGGGCGAGGATGCCGATCTCGTCCCTGGACTCCACGGGCAGGTCCACCGCGTCCAGGTTCCCCACGCGGACTTCTTCGGTCGCGCGCACGAGCCGGTCCACGGGACCCGTGATGCGCCGCGCCAGCACGAAGGAGAGGACGAACGCGATGAGCAGCGCCAACAGGCCCACGAGCACCTGCGTGTTCTGGATCTGCCGGAAAGCCGCGAGCTCCTTTTCGCGGCTTCGCAGGGCGACCGCGGCCCCCACGAGCTGGTCGGTCGAGGAGCGGATCGGCAGGAAGTACCCGAGATAGGTGTCGCCGGAGACCTCGAGCGGGAGCGGGCCGATCGTCTTGCCCTGGCGGAAGACCGCGTCCACGAGCCCGGCGTTCCGCTTGACGGCCTCGACCACGGCCGGGCTCGCGTCCTGCATCGTCGTGCCCGCGACGGCGGGCAGCGGCCGCTCGGAAGGCTTCGCGTCGTCGGCCAGGAAAACGACTTCGGTGTTCATCAGGGACTTCAAGTTGCGCGCCACGTCGTCGTTGATCTGGAAGGCCGCTCCGATCACGCCGACGACGCGGCTTCCGCCCTCGACGACCGGCTCGGCGACGACGTGGTAGAGCTTGCCGCCCGAGACCCAGATTCCCTGCGTGCCCTCGCCGGCGAGCGCTCCGGCGATCGTGGGGACGGCAGACAGGTCGGCCGAATAGCCGAGCGGCTTGTCGGTGCGCGCGAAGACGATCCCCTTGCGGTCCGCCGCGAGCAGGAAGTCGGCCCGCGCGTTGGACGCCTGCTCGGCTTTGAGCGTGTCGATGGTCGTCGCCGGGGAGAGCGGGTCGAGCGTCATGAGGCTGATGATTCCCGGGTTGCTGACGACGACGCCGAGGGCGCGGTGGAGCTCGCCGTAGCGGTTCTGCTGGAACGATTCCCAGGCGGGACCCGACTTCTTCAGGTCGTCGGCGATCTTCGCGTCCGCCACGCGCCGGGCGCGGTACGTCGAGACCGCGATCGCGCCGCCGATCGCGATCAGGATGAGCAACGCGGCCGCGAGAAAGATCTTGAAGGAGAGAGAGAAGCGGGGCGGCGCCGGCGGGGGCAGCTTCAGACCCACGCGCACGGGCGGCCCGGCCTCCGTCGCGCCCGTCGTCCGGCGCGGCTCAGTACCGCTCATCGTCCGTTCCGGCTCCGGGCGGATAGTCCTTGCCGTACTTGTTCTTGTGCGGGAGCGGCTTGTAGTTGGTCGCGTCCAGGCGGATCGCCAGCGGCGCGTCCGATCCGCCGGAGACCGTCACCGGCGTCTGCGTCTCTCCCGCCTCCTCGTGCCAGACCTTGACGACGTGGGCTCCCGGCGGGACGCCCTGGAACCGGAACGAGCCGTCCGGCCCGGTCACGGCGGCGAAGTCCGAGTCCACGACCATCACGAAGCCGACCATCTGGGGGTGGATGTTGCAGTACACGCGCACGAGTCCCGGGTCTTCGAACTTCTTCTCTTTCGCGACGCCGCTCCGGTAGAGGCCGAGGTCGAACCGGTTGGCCCCCGAGACGGAGAAGACGTTGTGGTAGATCGCGTCCGCGTTGGGGAACTGCACTGTCGCGTTCTTGCGCACGACGATGGCGCGCGGGGCGAATCGTTTCTGCTCGCTCTTCATCTCGCCCTGCGCCGCCGGGCTGCCGCCGCCGTGAAGGCGCTCGATCCAGACGATTGCGTTGGCCGCATCCGGCGCGGGAACACCCGCCCGGACGAGCACGACGCGGCCTTCGACCACGCCCCCGGCCGGTGGCGGAGAGAGCGCGAGGAGAAGGGAAAAGCAGAGCGCGATCATCGGGTCCTGGCCTGAAAAAATCATAGCATCCGGCCTTCGGGAGCCGTTTCCGCATGCCGGGTTAAGATCAGGCGGGAGGAAGCGATGACCGCCGAACCCGTGGAGATCTTCGGAAAGGACACCTGACCCTACACGACCGCGGCCCGTGAGGACTACGCGAAGAGGAAAATTCCCTTCACCTACATCAACGTCAAGGACGACAAGAAGGAGCTGGACCGGATGGTCCGCCTCTCCGGAGAGCGCCGTGTCCCCGTCATCGTCGAAGGCGGCAAGGTCACTATCGGCTTCGGCGGAACGTGAGGGGTGTAGGCGCCCCGTCGGGGCGCCTATCGGTGATTGGTGATTTCCGCGCTCTGGTCCAATCACAAATCACAAATCGAAACCTGAAGGAAATCCCTTCCTGTAGAGGCTGGGCCGTGCTAGAAAGCGCCTAACTCACTGGAGGCAAGATGGCACAGGAGTCCGGCCAGGAGTTCCGTCCGTACATCAGCTCGGAGCAGAAGGTCGCCGAGTTCACGCCGAAGGCGATCGTGCTCGGAGTTCTCTTCGGCATTCTGTTCGGCGCGGCCACGGTCTATCTCGCGCTGCGGGCGGGGTTGACGGTCTCGGCCTCCGTGCCGATCGCGGTGCTCGCGATCGCCGTTTTCAAGAAGCTCGGCAAATCCACGATCCTCGAGAACAACATCGTGCAGACGATCGGCTCGGCCGGAGAGTCGGTCGCGGCGGGAACCGTCTTCACCGTCCCGGCCCTGCTCTTCCTGGCCGGCGGCGGGGACTACTTCCAGTACGTCCAGATTACGATCCTCGCGATCTTCGGCGGCGTGCTCGGCGTCCTCTTCATGGTGCCGCTGCGCCGCGCGCTCATCGTCAAGGAGCATGGCAAGCTCCCGTATCCGGAGGGAACCGCATGCGCCGACGTGCTGATCGCCGGCGAGAAGGGGGGCGACCTCGCCCGGATGGTCTTTGCCGGCGTCGGCGCGTCGCTTCTCTACAAGTTCCTCTACGGAGTCCTGGGCCTCTGGAACGAGACGGCCACCTGGTTTCGGACCAAGAAGGAGTCGGTCTATCCGGCCGCGACCCTGAACGTGGATGTGACGCCCGAGTACCTGGGACTGGGTTACATCATCGGGCCGCGGATCGCCGGCGAGCTCTTCTCGGGAGGCCTGCTCGCCTGGATGGCTCTGATCCCGCTCATCGCCATCTTCGTGCCGGAGACCCGCCTCGTGGACGACCTGACCAAGCTCGGGTTCTCCGAGGGGTGGCGCAACGGACACTCCTACGCCGAGTGGATCTACCGGGCCTACATCCGCTACATCGGAGCCGGGGCGGTGGCGTGCGCGGGAGTCATGACCCTCATCAAGTCGCTGCCCACGATCGTCGGGGCCTTCCGCGAGTCGGTCAAGAGCTTCGGCGAGGGCCGGCGGGGAGCCGTGAAGAAACGGACCGAGGACGACCTCGGCATGGGCATCGTCATCATCGGATCGCTCATCCTGGTGCTGCTCCTCGCCGTGATCCCCAAGTTTCCCCACGGCCCATTCCCCCAGTCGCTCCTGATGTCGCTCCTGATCGTGATCTTCGGCTTCTTCTTCGTGACGGTGTCCTCGCGCATCGTCGGCATCATCGGGACTTCCTCCAACCCGATCTCCGGAATGACGATCGCCACGCTCATGGCGACCTGCATCGTGTTCGTCGTGATCGGCTGGAAGGGGGACGTCTATCAGGCTGTCGCGCTTTCCGTCGGCGCGATCGTGTGCGTGGCAGCGGCCAATGCCGGCGCGACCTCCCAGGACCTGAAGACCGGCTTCCTCGTGGGCGCCACGCCCAAGCTGCAGCAGTGGGGCTTCATCATCGGGGTCGTGACGTCCGCGTTCGTGATCGCCATCACCCTCTTCGTCCTGGACCAGACCTACAAGGGGACCGAGCTGCACGGCATCGGGGGCCCGAAGCTCGCCGCGCCGCAGGCCACTCTCATGGCCACGATCATCAAGGGACTGCTCGCGCAGAACCTTCCGTGGGCGCCGGTTCTCGTCGGCGTCTTCCTCGCCTTCATGGCGCAGCTGGCCGGAGCGCACGCGCTCTCCTGGGCTGTCGGCGCCTACCTCCCGGTGTCCACGACCGCGCCAATCTGGGTCGGCGGAATGATGAAGCACCTCGTCGATTCGATGAGGAAAAAGAAGGAAGGGGTCGCCGGAGAGGAGTCGGAGCTCTCCTCCGGGATGCTCTATTCGACGGGTCTCGTCGCGGGCGGCTCGCTCGGCGGCGTGCTGATCGCTTTCGTCGCTTTCTTTGGCGACCGGGTCTTGAGGATGGAGAAGCCGACGCTCCTGGAGAAGCTGGACCTGGGATCCAAGTTCTTCCCCGACTTCAAGAACGGTCTGATCAGCGGCAACGTCCTCTGCGCCGTCGTCTTCGCCGTCCTCTGCGTCCTCCTCGTCAAGAACGCGAGAAGGAAGCTCGAAGCGTAGCCGTCCCTGTCATCCCTTCGCTCCCTTCCTGTCATCCTGAGCGCGGCGAAGGATCTGCCCCGGGTTCTGGAGACGAGAGCAGATTCTTCGTCGCTCCGCTCCTCAGAATGACAGGAGGAGTCTCAAAGCACTCCGAATTTCTTCCCGACTTTTCGGAAGGCGTCGACGGCGCGGTCGAGATCGGATCGTTCATGCGCGGCGGAGACCTGGCAGCGCAGGCGGGCCTGGCCCTGCGGGACGACGGGGTAGCCGAATCCGGAGACGTAGACGCCTTCCTCGAAGAGCGCTTTTCCCATCGCGAGCGCCTTCGCGGTGTCTCCGACGATGACGGGCACGATCGGGTGCGTGCCTTGAGGGATCCGGAAGCCGGCGTCCGAGATCGCCTTGCGGAAATAGGCCGCGTTGTTCCGCAGCTTTCGGACCGGTGCCGGATCCTCGCGCAGCATCCGGAAGGCCTCGAGCGATCCCGCGGCCACGGCCGGCGGCAGCGAGTTGGAGAAGAGATATGTCCGGCTGCGCTGGCGGAGAGTCTCGATGAGCGCCCTGGGGCCTGTCGTGAAGCCTCCGGCCGCCGATCCCATGGCCTTGCCGAGCGTGCCGGTCGTGACGTCGATCCTGTCCATCACGCCCTGTTCCTCGGCCGTGCCGCGCCCGGTCGCGCCGAGAACGCCCGTCGCGTGGGAATCGTCCACCGCGAGGAGGACATCCTTCTCTCCGCAGATCCGGGCGAGCTCGACGAGGTCCGCCTCCTCGCCCTCCATCGAGAAGACGCCGTCGGTCATCATCAGGCGGAAGCGCGAGGTCTTGTCCTCCGCGAGCATCTTCTCGAGCGCCTTCGTGTCGGCGTGCGGGACCTTGTACCGGGTGGCCTTGCAGAGGCGCACGCCGTCGATGATGGACGCGTGGTTCAGCTCGTCGGAGTAGAGCCCGTCCGGCTCGTCCAGGACCGCGGCGAAGAGGCCCTCGTTCGCGTTCCAGCAGGACATGTAGAGGATCGCGTCGTCGGTCCCGAAGAACGAGGCGATCTCCGCCTCGAGCTCCCTGTGCAGCTGTTCGGTGCCGCAGATGAAACGCACCGAGGCCATTCCCGCTCCCCACCGGTCGATCGCCTTCTTCTGCGCCTCGCGGATCCTGGGATGGTTGGCGAATCCCAGGTAGTTGTTCGAGGTCAGCATCACGACCTCGCGCCCGCCAACCCTGACCCGCGCGTCTTGCGGCGACTGGAGGACCAGTTCCTCCTTGTACGTCCCCGCTTCCCGGAGCTTCGCCATCTCCCCGGCCAGGTGATCAATGAGCTTGTTCATGTGCGATGGTCTCCCACGCCCTGTCATTCTGAGGCCCGCAGGGCCGAAGAATCTGCTCCACTGGATGCGAGAGCAGATCCTTCGCTGCGCTCAGGATGACAGGAAGGAAGCGAAGGGATGACAGGGACTCAACTTGCTCTCGACAGGCCTTTCGCTACTCCTCCGAGAGGATCTTGCCGGCGACGCGGCCGCCGGGGAAGGCCGCTTCGAGGGCGGCGAGCGCGCTGTCGAAGGCGGCGTTCGACCGCGCGGTGATCTCGGCGCAGAGGGTCGGGCGGTTGACGATCTCGGAGGTCCCGGAAGGGTTGCGCACGATGACGGCCTGCGCCGGCTGCTCGACGTAGAAGAGGATGTCGTCCACGTCCTCGAGCGCCCGGGCCGCGGCGCGGTGCGCGTTGGACTGCTCGTCGCGCTTCAGGCAGACGCCGGCCAGCCCCAGCAGCCGGTAGTGGTTCGGCTCGAACTCGGTCCGGTCCCAGTTCTTCCAGACGCGGTCCCGCGGCGCGAGCTTGAACCGGTAGGCGAGATTGGAGAGACGGGACTCCTCGAGCGCGAACTCCGCGATGCGGCGGTCGGTCAGCTCGTGGGGCGTCAGCGGGAGCGCGGGCTTGCTGGTCGGCATCGTCAGGCCAAGCTTACCGGACTTTGGACTCAGGAGGGTTTGCCGTTGGGATAAAACACGACTTTCATGGCCTGGCGGTTTTCCAGCAGGGCCATGGCCTCATGAAAGCTGTCCAGGCCTTCGAACTCGTTCGTCACGAGGTCGGCGACGTCGAGGCCCGCGGTGAGCAGATCGAGCATCTTGATCCAGGTCTCGAAGACGCGCCGCCCGATGACGGCGTGGAGCGTCAGACCCTTGAAGATCAGGTCGCTGGTGTAATCGCGGATCGTGACCGACCTTCCCTTGGGCAGGCCGAGAAGAGAGATCGTGGCGCCGCGCCTGGCGGCCGCCAGACCGAGGTTGATCGAGGACTCCGCTCCGGAGAGCTCCAGCACGACGTCGGCCCCTCCGTTCGTGGCGTCCTTCAGGCTCCCCGCCGGGTCCTTCGTTCTCGTCAGATCCAGAACCGTGACGTTGGTCAGCCCGCGGTTGCTTGCCCATCGCCGGGCGTGGGCCGCGGCGTGAGGGTTGACCTCGGTGATCGCGATGCGCGAGGCGCCGGAGACGCGCGCGATCTCCGCGCACATGGCGCCGATCGGCCCGTAGCCCAGGACCGCGATGGACTTTCCCGAGAGGTCGGCGACCTGCGTCGTGTGGACCGCGTTTCCGAGCGCGTCGAGGAACGCCCCGACCTTCGGAGGCACGATGTTCCGGTCCAGGGGAACGACGTTGAAAGCCGGCACGGCCACGTACTGCGCGAAGCAGCCGTCGCCGTGCACGCCGAGGATGCGGGTGTTCTCGCAGATGTGCCTCTGCCCCGTGCGGCAGGGGCGGCAATGGCCGCAGGTGACGTGCATCTCCGCCGAAACGTACTGGCCTTCGAAGAGGTGGGGCCGCGCGCCGCCCGGCCCGAAGGCCACGATCTCGCCGCAGAACTCGTGGCCGTAGACACGCGGCGGCTTGACCATCGAGGCCATGGAAGGGTCCCACCGGTAGATGTGCTTGTCCGAGCCGCAGACGGCCGTCGCGAGCACTCGGATGAGCACCTCCGCCTGGCCGGGTTTCGGGACGGGCACGCTCTTGATCTCGGTCGCGTCCGGTCCAGCGGTGGCCTTCGTCTTGACGACGGCCCGCATCATCCGGGAGACTGGGGGAGGCTGGGAGACTGGGAGACGTTCGGGGCGAGGCTTTCTGCTTCTCCCAGTCCCCCCGTCTCCCCGTCTCCCAGTCCTTTTCTTCAATCGCCCGCCTGATCGTCGCGCACGAAACGGTCGCCGCCAGCGGCAACGCCGCTCGCGGCGAGGACGTCCACCGGCTTGATGTACCGGGCGGCGACCGCGCGCGTGCCGGCGATGCGGAGCTTCTCGAACAGGAAGTGGAACTTCTTCTCGAGAGAGGCTCCAATCGCATCCCGCGTCCCTCCCGGGAGGTTCCAGAACTGCTCCTTGAAGGGGCCGACCGCGAACTTTCGCGCCTTGTAGAGGAACTGGCTCTCGGTCTCGCCGCGCTTTCTGTCCTCTCCCTTGTTCTGGAAGAGCCACCGTTCCGTCTCCCGCTTCAAGGGGAGCGGCAGCGACGGGTGCTCGTAGACCATGTTCTGGAACTCCGTCGCCAGGTGGATCTCGGCGCAGTCGTGGTCGGGGAAGTGCCCGAAGAACTCCGAGGGGAGCGTCGAGGCTCCGTGCTGGACCGCGCCGGCCATCCCGTATTCCTCCCGGGCGACCCGCGAGATCTTCCGCAGCGTCTCGAAGTCGATCGCGACGCGCTGGACCGTGCCGTCGGGTCCCACGATGCCGCCGTGCGAGGAACCGGTCTGGATCGAGACCTTCGCGATCCCTTCGCCGCCGCCGAGCGACTTCCGGTATCCGTCCATGTAGGCGCGCAGCTCCTCGGGCGTCGAGTTCTCCTTGCCGACCTCTCCGATCTCGCCTCCCACGGAGATCGGCATCCCTTCGGGCTCGCGGGACCGGATGAACTTCGTAAAGCGCGCGGCGAGCTCGAAGTTCTGCCTCTGCTGCTCGGCCAGGGTCGGCTTCGAGAGGTCCACGAGTGTCGAGGTATCGATGTCGATCTGGAAGAAACCGGCCGGGATCGCCTCCTCGATCAGGGCCTCGATCGCGGCGATCTCCTTCTCCGGGTTTTCTTTCATCTTCTTCGGGTTCGTCTGGTAATGGTCCCCCTGGAGAAAGACCGGCCCCTCCCAGCCTTCGCGGATCGCCGCCGCGAGCACGACCGCGGCGTACTCGGCCGGCCGCTGCTCCGTGTAGCCGATCTCGCTGCGGGCGATCTCGAAGATGAGGAGACCCGTGTCGAGCGCGCGCGCCGCGCGGAAGGCCGCCCGGGCCGCGTCGTAGGCCAGCATGCGGATGTTGACGGCGGGGACCGTGAAGCCGGAGATCTCGCCCCGCCCCCGCGCCTTGTAGAGAGGCAGGATCGAGGCGGGGAGAATCCCGAGCGAAGCGGCGGCCTCGCGGATCTTCCCCCGAGCCGCGTCGCGGACCGAAGGCTGGCCGAACACGGCGTTCCAGACAAGGCTGTCCACCACGTCCTGCCTGAACCCTGCCGGGTCCGTAACGCGCACCGCGCCGTTTCGTTCAACGGTTTCCGAGCGACGCAGGAAGGCGTCGAGCTCCTCCAGAGTGCTGAAGAGTTCCATGCGGCCCGGCGATTCTAATCGATTGAACGATTGATGGTTTGACGATTGAAAGATTGAGTTCGCCGGCCTTGCAATTCGTCAATCGTCAATCAGACAATCGTCAATCCCGATGATCCGTCTCTCCCGCACCATCCACTTCAACGCCGGCCGGAGCCTTTGGCGGGCGGACTGGACGCCGGAGAGGAACCGGTCGGTGTACGGGGAGGAGGGGCCGCACGGCTACGGCCACAACTACGAGCTGGAGGTGGCGGTCGAAGGCGAGATCGACCCGGAGTCCTCCATGGTCATCAACCTGACGGACCTCGACCGGATCCTCAAGGAAGAGGTGGACGAGCCTCTCGATCACCGGAACCTGAACCGCGACGTTCCCGATTTCGCGGATCTTCCTCCCACGGCGGAGAACCTGGCGGCCTGGATCTGGCGGCGGGTCGGCGCGCGCATCGCGCGGGAGAGATGGTCCTGCCGGGTGGTTCACCTGCGCCTGCGCCTGACGCCCGGTTTCGCCGTCGAAATCGAAGCGGAGCGGCAGGATAGGATTCGCCCGTCGGAATGAACTTCGCCTTCGTCATCGACAACCGGCGATGCATCGGCTGCCACGCCTGCTCGACGGCCTGCAAGGCGGAGAACTCGGTTCCCCTCGGAGTCTCCCGCACCTGGGTCAAGTACGTCGAGAAGGGAACCTTCCCGCACACGAGGCGGTACTTCCAGGTCACGCGCTGCAACCACTGCGCGAAGCCGCCCTGCGTTCCGATCTGTCCGACGGCGGCGATGTTCCGGCGGCCCGACGGGATCGTGGAGTTCGACTCGGACGCGTGCATCGGCTGCAAGGCGTGCCTGCAGGCCTGTCCGTACGACGCGATTCACATCGACCCCGAGTCCGGCACGGCCGCCAAGTGCCATTTCTGCGCGCACCGCACGGAGGTGGGCCTGGAGCCCGCGTGCGTCATCGTCTGTCCCGTGCACGCGATCCTCGCGGGAGATCTCGACGACCCGGCCTCCGAGGTCGCGAGGGCCGTGTCGGTCGAGCAGGTCGCGGTCCGCAAGCCCGAGCAGGGCACGCGGCCCAAGCTCTTCTACATCGAGGCGGAGGAGTCGGCGCTCCTTCCGATGCTCGCCGCGCAGGACGGCGGCTATCTCTGGGCGGAGCAGCCCGCCGCCGGCGCCGGAGGGGTCGAGGACTGGCGCGGCCCGATCCAGATCGGAGAGGGGCGCATGGCCGGCGCGCTCATTAGCTCGGCGGCGTCGCCGAGGGAGACTTACAACGTGCCGCACCGCGTCCCGTGGCACTGGCAGGTCCCCGCCTACCTCGTGACCAAGGCGATCGGAGCGGGGCTCCTGATGCTCGCGGCCGCGGGCACGGCGCTCGGGATTCTGCCCGCCTCGCCGCTCTTCCTGACGGTCGCCCCGGCGCTCGCGCTGTTGCTCGCCGCGGTCACGACGGGACTCCTCGTCTGGGATCTCGACCGCCCCGAGCGCTTCTGGAAGATCCTCGCCCGCCCTCAGTGGCGCTCCTGGCTGACGCGCGGCGCGGTCGTGCTCATCGCGTTCTCGGGAGGGGCGGGCCTGATGTGGTTCGCCAACCTGACTGGCCGCGCCGGCCTCGCGCGCGCCCTGGCGTGGCCCGTGGTCGCGCTCGGCGCTCTCGCGGCCGTCTACACGGCCTTTCTCTTCGCGCAGGCGGAAGGGCGGGACCTCTGGCAGAGCCCGCTCCTCTCCTCGCATCTGCTCGTGCAGTCGGTCATGGCCGGCGCCGCGGGGTTTCTCCTGATCGGTCCGTTCTCCGGTCTCGACGCGGGCGCGGCGCGCACGGTCGCCGTGATCTTTGCCGCGAGCCTCGGCATGGATCTGCTCATCACCGTCGCCGGCGAGTTCGGCCTGCCGCATGCGAGCGTCGTGGCCGCGACCGCCGCCCGCATGATCACGCGCGGACGCTATGCCCGCCACTACTGGGGGAGTCTCGCCTGCGGCATCCTCCTCCCTCTTGCGATCGTGGCGACGTCGCGGTCGTCGCCCGCCGCCCTCGCCGTCGCCGGAGCGCTCTCGCTCGCCGGTCTCTTCGCGTACGAATGGGCGTTCGTCTTCGCGCCCCAGCAGGTGCCGAACAGTTGAGCGATCCGCGCGGCCCGGTCCGCCTTCCGCCGCAGATGACCGAGTCGGGCTCGCGCCTGCAGCAGTACCCGCCCGTCGAGGCGTGGGACGACTGGGTGGAGTGGGATCCGAAAGCATGGCCGCGCCGCGTGCCGAAGCGCTACCGGCTCATCCCGACGGTCTGCTTCAACTGCGAGTCCGCCTGCGGCCTGCTCGGGTGGGTGGACAAGGAAACGATGGAGGTGCGCAAGTTCGAAGGGAACCCGGCCCATCCCGGGAGCCGCGGAAGGAACTGCGCCAAGGGACCGGCGACGTTGAACCAGGTCAACGACCCGGACCGGATTCTCTATCCGTTGAAGCGCGCCGGCCGCCGCGGCGAGGGGCGCTGGACTCGCGTCAGCTGGGCGGAGGCCCTGGCGGACATCGGCGGGCGCATTCGGAAAGCGTTCCAGGAGGGGCGGCAGAACGAGGTCATGTATCACGTCGGCCGGCCGGGGCACGACGGCCTGATGGAGTGGATCCTCCCGGCGTGGGGCGTGGACGGCCACAACTCCCACACGAACATCTGCTCTTCCGGCGCGCGCGCCGGCTACGCCTTCTGGATGGGTTACGACCGGCCGAGCCCCGATCACGCGAAGGCCAGCGTGATTCTCCTCATCAGCAGCCACCTCGAGACAGGGCATTACTTCAACCCGCACGCGCAGCGGATCGTGGAGGGGAAGGCCGCCGGAGCGAAGCTGATCGTCTGGGATACGCGCCTCTCCAACACGGCGTCCATGGCCGACACCTGGATCTCTCCCTGGCCCGGCTCCGAGGCGGCGATCCTGCTCGCGATCGCGCGGCACCTCGTCGCGACGAAACGCTACGACCGCGACTTCGTCCGCCGCTGGGTCAACTGGGAGGAATTCCTGAAGAGTCGGGACTCGGGACTCGGGACTCGGGACTCGAACGATGAGCGCCACTCCCACCTTTCCTACGACTCCTTCGAAGCCGCCTTCCTCGAGACCTACAAAGACTTCACCTTCGACTTCGCCGCCCGCGAATCGGGCGTCGAAGCGCGCGTGATCGAAGGCATCGCCGAAGACGTCGCCAACTGCGGCGGTCGCCTCGCCGCGCACAACTGGAGGAGCGCCGGCTCCGGCAACCTCGGCGGCTGGCAGGTCGCGCGCTGCCTCTGGCTCTTGAACGTCCTGACGGGTTCCGTGGGCCGGGAAGGAGGCACCTCCGCCAACGGGTGGGACAAGTGGGTTCCGCGCCCGCCGCACCTGGCTCCCCACGTCCAACGCTGGAACGATCTCTCCTGGCCGCGCGAGTACCCGCTCTCCTATTTCGAGATGAGCTTCCTGCTGCCCCACTTCCTGAAGGAGGGGCGCGGCAAGCTCGACGTCTACTTCACCCGGGTCTACAACCCGATGTGGACGAACCCCGACGGGTTCACCTGGCTCGAGGTGCTTCGCGACGAATCGAAGATCGGGCTGCACGTCGCGCTGACGCCGACCTGGAGCGAGACGGCGTGGTGGGCGGACTACGTGCTGCCGATGGGTCACGGCTCGGAGCGGCACGACGTCATGAGCCAGGAGACGCACGCGGGACAGTGGATCGCCTTCCGGCAGCCGGTCCGCCGCGTCGCGCTCGAGCGCGCCGGAAAGCCCGTCGCGCGGACGTACGAGGCCAACCCCGGGCAGGTCTGGGAGGAGACGGAGTTCTGGATCGACCTCTCCTGGGAGATCGATCCGGACGGCTCGCTCGGGATCCGCCGCTACTTCGAGTCGCCGTACCGGCCGGGCGAGCGGATCACCGTGGACGACTACTTCGGATGGATGTTCGAACGCTCCGTCCCCGGCCTGCCGGAAGCGGCGGCGCGCGAAGGGTTGAAGCCGCTGGCTTACATGCGGCGATACGGCGCCTACGAGATCCGCTCCGGCGCCGAGGCGGAGTTCGAGCGAGCGCTCTCGCGCGAAGAGACTCTCGAAGCCACGAAGGACGAGGCCACCGGGGTCCTCTACACGCGGGCGGCCGCGGCGCCGGCCAAGAACATCGTGCCGAGCCCTGTCGCCCCCTCCGGCGAGCGCGGACGCCCGATCGGGGTCCTCGTGGACGGAGAGGCGCGCTTCGGATTTCGCACCCCTTCGCGGCGCCTGGAATTCTTCTCCTCGACGCTCGCGGATTTCGGCTGGCCGGAGCTGGCGATTCCGACATACATCCGGAGCCACGTCCATCCCGACAACGTGGACCGCGCGAAGAGCGAATTCGTCCTGCTCTCGACGTACCGGCTTCCGACACTCATCCACACGAGGAGCGGCAACGCGAAGTGGCTGCTCGAGATCTCCCACACGAACCCGACATGGATCCACACCTCCGACGCGCAGCGCCTGGGCGTCGCGACGGGCGATCTCGTGCGGATCGAGACGGAGATCGGGCACTTCGTGGACCGGGTCTGGGTCACGGAGGGGATCCGCCCGGGTGTCGTCGCGTGTTCGCACCACCTGGGACGGTGGCGCCTCGCGGAAGGGGAGGGGACGAGCCGGCTCGCATCTTCTCTCGTGGACGTCAGGGAGGATCGCGGGCAGTGGAAGCTCACGCAGCTTTCCGGCATCGAGCCGTACGACTCCGCCGATCCCGACACGCGGCGGATCTGGTGGACGGAGAGCGGCGTGCATCAGAACCTGACGTTTCCCGTCCAGCCCGATCCGGTCAGCGGCTGCCACTGCTGGCACCAGAAGGTCAGGATCACGCGCGCTCGGCCGGAAGACCGTTACGGCGACGTCAGCGTAGACACGAACAAGTCCCACGAGGTGTACAGGCGGTGGCTCGCGCTCGCGCGCCCGCCGCGCGGAGCCTGGCGGCGTCCCTACTGGATGCTGCGCCCCTTCCGCCCCGCCGAGAGCGCCTTCCGCCTCCCCGGGAGCGAGAACCCGTGAACGCGCCTCCGCTCTCTCTCCTGTCCCGTCTCTGGCTCTCGGAGCCCGACGCGGAGACGGTGGCCCGCGCCGCCGAGGCGGGTCTTGCGGGCGGCGAGCCCTCCGACCTCGCCGCCGCGTGGACCGACCTCTTCCTCCTGAACGTGTACCCCTACGGCACCGCCTTCACGGACATCTCCGGGGAGTTGAACGGCCCGGCCGCCGCCGCCGCGTCGCGCCGGTACGAAGCCGCGGGATACCGGCCGCCGGAGCTTGCCGGAACCGGAGCGCCCGACCACGCCGGCCTCTGTCTGGGTTTTCTCGCGCACCTGGCGGCGCAAGGACGGGAAGACCCGGGGTTTCTTGCGTGGACTCTGGACTGGCTTCCGGTCTGCGCGCTCGCCGTCGAGCGCCAACCCTTCGCGCATCCGTTCTATCGTGACCTCGCGGCGGCGACGCGGGAGAGCCTCTTCGCGATGGAGTCCCCGCCCTCCGCCGCTCCGGAGGATCTCGCGCCGGTTCTGGAGGCGGGTTCCGAGACCGAGGAAGAAGTCGGCCTCTCCCGTGTCGTGAGATTCCTGCTCGCGCCGGCGGCATCCGGCTTCTTCCTCTCCCGGTCGCGGCTGGGAGCGCTCGCGCTCGAGGCCGGTCTGCGTCTCCCGTTCGGATCGCGGTTCGACGTCGCGCGCGCTCTCTTCGAAGCCGCCGGGGAATCCGGCCGCGTCGAACCGGTCCTGGCGGCGCTCTCCCGCGAGGCGGAGGCCTGGGACACCGCCTACGCGGCGCTAGCCGGCGAACATTCTTCGTGGCAGACTCGCGCCGCCGTCTGGCGTTCCCGGATCGCGGCGACGCGCGAGCGGCTGACTGAAATGCGACAGATCCTCGACAGCCCGCTCGAACTGGAGTATGGGAGTCGGGCAGAGAGTTAATCAGGAGCTTCCTATGTACTTCAAGCAGTTCTATCTCGGGTGCCTGGCGCAGGCCTCCTACATGATCGGATCGAAGGGGGAGGCGGCCGTCGTGGACCCCAGGCGCGACGTCGAGACATACCTCGAGGAAGCCGAGCGCGAGGGGCTCACGATCCGGCACGTCATCGAGACGCACCTCCACGCGGACTTCGTGTCGGGGCACCGGGAGCTCGCGGCCAGCACCGGCGCGAAGATCTATTTCGGGGCGAAGGCCAAGGCCGGGTTCGACCACGTCCCCGTCCGCGAAGGAGACCAGATCGTCCTCGGCGACGTCGCGCTGCGTTTCCTCGAGACGCCCGGCCACACGCCGGAGTCCCTCTCGATTCTGGTCATCGACCGGGCCAAATCGGAGGAGCCCGAGGCCGTTCTGACCGGCGACACGCTCTTCATCGGAGACGTCGGCCGGCCGGATCTCCTCGGCGCGAAGATGAGCGCGGAGGAGCTCGCCGGAATGCTCTACGACTCTCTCCACGAGAAGCTCCTGAAGCTGCCCGATTCCGTCGCCGTCTACCCGGCGCACGGAGCGGGGTCGCTCTGCGGCCGCAACATCTCGAGCGAGACCTCCTCGACGATCGGCCAGCAGCGCCGCTTCAACTACGCCCTCCAGCCGATGCCGCGGGAGGACTTCATCCGGATGATGACGACGGACCTGCCGGAGGCGCCCGCGTATTTCTCGCGCGACGTCCAGTTGAACCGCGAGGGGCCGTCGAATCTCTCGGAGCTTCCAAAACCTCCCGGACTTCTCCCCGCCGCCGTGGACGAGATGCGGCGGTCAGGAGCCGTCGTGCTCGACACGCGGCCTGCCTCGCAGTTCGGGACGGGCCATGTTCCGGGATCCCTGAACATCGGTCTCGGCGGCCAGTTCGCTTCCTGGGCCGGAGCCCTGATCCCGGCCGAGAAGCCGATCGTCCTCGTCACCGAGGACGAGGAGCAGGTCGAAGAGGCGCGCACGCGCCTGGCGCGCGTCGGGCTGGAGAACGTGGCGGGCTACCTCGCGGGAGGTCTCCTCGCCTGGCATGAAGCGGGGCGCCCGCTCGCGGCGATGGAGCAGATCAGCGTGGACGAGCTGCGTCACCGGATCGCGCAGGGCGAGGTCGGGCAGCTCGTGGACGTGCGGCGTCCGGCGGAGTGGCAGGCCGGCCACATCGCGCAGGCCCGGAACCTGCCCTTGAACGAGCTCGCCGCCCGCGCCACGGAGCTCGACCGCGGCAAGCCCGTCACCGCCATCTGCGCCGGCGGCTACCGCTCCTCGATCGCGACGTCCGTCCTCGAGCAGCAGGGCTGCGCGCGGATCATCAACGTCGTCGGGGGAATGACCGCCTGGAACCAGGCGAAATTCGAGACGGCCGCCTGACTTCCGACGCAACTCCGACGCGGCAGGTTCGCGGATGCATCTGACGCGGCTCGACTGGTGGATCGTCGCGGCCTCGGTCGTCGTGTCGTTCCTGCCGGCCATCTTCTTCTTCCGGCGCGCGAGCAAGAGCACCACGGAGTTCTTCACCTCGGGGCGGGCCGCGCCCTGGTGGCTCGTCGGAGTCTCCATGGTCGCGACGACCTTTTCGACCGACACGCCCAACCTCGTCACGAACATGGTGCGCGAGCACGGCGTCTCGGACAACTGGCTCTGGTGGTCGTTCCTCTTGACCGGGATGCTGACGGTCTTCTTCTACGCGCGGATGTGGCGGCGCTCGGGAGTCCTGACGGACCTCGAGTTCTACGAACGGCGTTATTCCGGCAAGGCGGCGAGCTTCGTGCGCGGCTTCCGGGCGGTCTATCTCGGCCTCTTCTTCAACTGCGTCATCATGGCGACGGTCAACCTCGCGGCCGCCAAGATCGGCAACATCCTGTTCGGATGGCCGATGGCGAAGACCCTCGTCCTCTGCTCGGTCATCACGATCTTCTTCGCGTCGGTCTCCGGGCTCTGGGGCGTGCTCGTCACGGACTCGATCCAGTTCTCGATCACGATGACCGGGACCTTCGCGATGGCCTACTTCGCCGTCAAGCAGCCGCAGGTCGGCGGACTCTCGGGGCTCGTGCACCGGCTCGATCCGAAGATGTTGAATCTCCTGCCCGACTTCGGGGACTGGAGCCTCGCCCTCTCGGTCTTCCTGATCCCGATCACGATCCAGTGGTGGTCGGTCTGGTACCCGGGAGCGGAGCCCGGCGGCGGCAGCTACATCGCCCAGCGGATGCTCGCTTCCCGCACCGAGAAGGACGCGCTGACGGGAACTCTCCTCTTCAACGCGATGCACTACGCCCTGCGTCCCTGGCCCTGGATCATCGTGGCGCTCTCCTCGATCCTGGTCTACCCGCAGCTCTCCGACATCCACCGGGTCTTCCCGTACGTGGAAGAGCGTTTGATCGGCAACGACATGGCCTACCCGGCGATGTTGCGGTTCCTGCCGGCGGGGTTCCTGGGCCTCATGGTCGCGGGGATGCTGGCGGCCTACCGCTCGACGATCGAGACCCACCTGAACTGGGGCACGTCGTATCTCGTTCACGACTTCTACCGCCGCTTCTTCAGGCGCGACGCCGCCGAGCGGCACTACGTTTTCATGGGGCGCGTCGTCACGGCGCTCCTGATGATCTGCGCGGCGCTCCTGACCTTCGCGCTCGACACGGCGAAGGAGAGCTTCGACCTGATCCTGTCGGTGGGCGCCGGGACGGGGTTGATCTACCTGCTGCGCTGGTTCTGGTGGCGCATCAACGCCTGGAGCGAGGTCTCGGCCATGGCGAGCTCCTTCCTGGTCGCGGTGGGTTTCTTTGTCGCGCGAAAGGCCGGACACCCGGTCGCGCCGCACCTCGCCCTGATCGTCACGGTGGCGGCGACGACGGTCGTCTGGATCGCGGTCACTTACGCGACCCGGCCCGTGGACCGGCCGACCCTCGTCGTGTTCTACCGCCTCGTGCGGCCGGCGGGCCCCGGCTGGCGCGAGATCCGCCGCGAGGCGGGCGTGGGTCCGTCGCCCGACAGCCTCCCCCAGAACCTCCTCGGCTGGGTCCTCGGCTGCGTGTTCGTCTATGCCGCGCTCTTCGGGACCGGCAGCGTCCTGTACGGCAAGACCGCCCAGGCCGCGGTCTGGATCGCCCTCTTCGTCGTCAGCGGCGTCTGGCTGGCGCGCCTGGTGCCCGCCCTCTGGCCCGCCCGCGAATCGTGACTGGGTTCAAAACCGATCTCTCTTTTCGCGGAGGTTCTTCGGACTCATTCGCGTCAGGAATCCCTTGAGGCTTAAGAGAGGCTGATCAGGGATGAGAGTGATCACACCATGCTTGGCGACCACGCGCAGGACTTGTCCCACCCTGAGACCGGCGGCCTGGCGCACCTCCCTGGGAATGACGATCCGAAACTTCGATGAAACGACGGCATGGGCCATAGCCGAATTGTCTTAGATTTCACATGCAATGAGATTCCCATCTGACGTTCCTCTGGACACCATTGCGTACAAAGCCGTCGTTCTGGCACGGGGCCTTGGCACCCGCATGCGCCAGGAGGACGTGGCGGCTGCACTCGATCTGGGCCAGGCGGCCGCGGCCCGCCAGGGCTTGAAGGCGATGATCTCCTTCGGCCGGCCGTTTCTGGACTATGTCCTCTCCTCGCTCGCCGACGCCGGGTTGAGGGAGGCCTGTCTCATCATCGGCCCCGAGCACGGGGCTATCCGCGAGTACTACACCGAGAAGGCTCCGCCTCACCGCCTTCACGTCTCCTTCGCGATCCAGCCGGAGCCGCGCGGCACGGCGGACGCGGTGCTCGCGGCGGAGTCCTTCGCGGCCGGTGAGGATTTCCTGGCCGTCAATTCCGACAACATCTATCCGGTCTCGGCGCTGTCGGCCCTGGCGCGTCTCGCGGAGCCAGGTGTTGCTCTCTTCGAGCGGGACGCGCTCATCGCGCAAAGCAACATCCCCGCCGAACGGATCGCATCGTTCGCCGTCTGCCGCGTGGGAGCGGACGGCTATCTCGAAGAGATCCTGGAGAAGCCGAACCCGGCGATCCTCGCGTCTCTCGGCCCGGGAGCTCTCGTCAGCATGAACTGCTGGCGGTTCTCTCCGGCGATCTTCGAAGCGTGCCGCCGCGTGCCGCTGTCGCCGCGCGGCGAGCTGGAGCTGCCGATGGCCGTGCGCGAGGCGATCGCGCGGGGTGTGCGCTTCAAGGTCGTGCGGAGCCGCGAAGGGGTGCTGGACCTCTCCCGCCGCTCCGATGTCGCGGCGGTTGCCGAGCGGCTGCGAGGCGTCAGCGCGGAGCCGTGAGAAATTGTGAAACCGTGAATTGTGAATTGTGAATTGTGAATGAGGATTGCCGACCAGCTGACGTCAGCCGGTTTGAGTGATCGGGAAGCGGAGGCGAAGGCCAGGCTTTTCGATGCGGCTGAGCGGCGGCTGGAAGGCCACTCGGGCGGCGACATCTGGCGGTGGTTCATCCCGGGGCGCATCGAGGTGCTCGGCAAGCACACCGACTACGCGGGAGGGCGGAGTCTCCTCTGCGCGGTCGAGCGCGGCTTCTGCCTGGCCGCGCGGGCGCGGGAGGACCGCGTCGTCCGCATCGCCGACGCCGTCCTCGACGTCGAAGCCCTCCTGCCGCTCTCCGGCGATCCCGGCGCAGCCGAGGAGGGGAGGTGGACGGCCTATCCTTCGGCGGTCGTCCGCCGGGTCGCGCGCGACTTCACGGGATCCCTGCGCGGCGCCGACATCGCCATCGCCTCCGACCTGCCGCGCTCGGCCGGCTTATCCAGCGGGAGCGCGCTCGTCGTCGCGGTCTTCACGGCCCTGGCTCACGTCAACGCCCTCGAGGAGCACGCCGTGTACCGCGCGAACATCGCAAGCCCCGAGGACCTCGCGGGTTATCTGGCTGCCGTCGAGAACGGCCTCTCCTTCGGCGCTGTGGCCGGCGATCGCGGGGTGGGCACCTTCGGCGGAAGCGAGGACCACACGGCGATGCTCTGCTGCCGCGCCGGGAATCTCTCGCAATACGCCTTCTGCCCGGTGCGGCATGAGCGCGATGCCGCTCTGCCGGCGGATCGGACGTTCGTCGTCGCCTCGAGCGGCGTGACGGCGGAGAAGTCCGGAGCGGCGCGCGACCGCTACAACCGGCTGTCTCTTGCCGCCTCCGCGATCTTCGAGCTCTGGCGGGGCGCCGGCGGGCCGGGAGAGACGCTCGGCCAGGCCGTGGCCCAGCCCGGAGCGCCCGATCGAATTCGTGAGGTTCTGAGCCATTCCGCGCATCCGCTCTTTACGCCGAGGGAGCTCTCCGACCGTTTCGAGCAATTCCTCCTGGAGAGCGAAACGATCGTTCCGGCCGCTGCCGAAGCCGTGGCAACGGCCGACGACGCCGTGCTCGGGGCCGTCGTCGCGCGGTCCCAGAGCGGAGCCGAGCGCCTCCTCGGGAATCAGACACCAGAGACGTCCGGCCTCGTCGCTTCGGCCCGCGCCCGCGGCGCCATCGCCGCCTCCGCCTTCGGAGCCGGCTTTGGCGGCAGCGTCTGGGCTCTCGTCGAAAGAGATCGGACCGAGAGCTTCCGAACCGCCTGGCAGGACGATTACCGCCGGAGCTTTCCTAACGCCGCAGCCTCGAGCGAGTTCTTCGCAACCCGCGCGGGACCGGGACGCCTTCGCCTGTAAACTCGGTGCTCGCTTAACCCTCGGAGGAGGCAGAATGGAGCAGTCGCGCCGGAAGTCCGCAATCTCCACGATCGCAGTTTCTCTCGTCGTCGGGATCGTCGGCCTGACAACCGTGTCCGGCCGTCCCCGTTTCTCCGGCTACGCCACGGTGGACGTTCTCCAGCTCCTCGCCTCCGGAATGTGCTTCGGAATCGCGCTCGTGGGGATTGTGCGTTCCTTCCGAAACTCCGGCCCACGGTAAGCGGCCCAGGAGCGCAACGGCGCAACCCGTGCCAGCCCCGGTCGCGGCGCGAGGAGTCTCCCAGAGGGGAGGAGCCTCGCGCCGCGGGAGCGTAGCGTTTGCGCGTGAATCAGGCGAGCGATCGAGGCCGCATCCGGCCGAGTCGCTCGCCGGTGCGCCGAAGGCGCAGATCCGCGCAAGCGCGGAGCGACGTCAGCGGAGCCCGACGAGGGCGCGGACGGAGTCGAGGAGTTTGGCGGAGTCGTAGCCGATGCCGTCCTTGAAGACGGTCTCGACTTTTTCGATGTCGGCGATGTTCTTCGTGGGGTCGCCGTGGATCACGACGAGGTCGGCCTGCTTGCCGGGGGCGATCGTGCCGATACGGTCCGCTTCGCCGAGGAACCGCGCGCCGTTCTCCGTCTGGATCTGGATGGCTTCGACGGGGGTGAAGCCGGCTTCGACTAGGAGCTCGACCTCGCGCTGGTCGCCGTAGCCGGCGAGCGTGCCGCCGATGCCGGTCGGGTCGCAACCGGCGAGCAGCATGCCGCCCGCCTTCGCGAAGGCGTACTCGAATTCCATCTCCTTCTTCAGGAGCGCGGCCCAGTCGGGGCCGGAGGCCGTCGCGCCGGCCCCGGCGCGGCGCGAGAGGTAGTTGACGCGGGCGTCCGGCGTCATCGCCGCGAGAACTCGCTCTGCCAGCGGCGGCCGGCCCGGGACCTGCAGCTCGAACACGGGAAGAGTCGAGGTGACGGCGACCTTGTGCCGGACGAGATCGGCGATCAGCTCACGGGCCTGCGGCCCGGCCATGTCGAGCTTCGAGGTGATGCCGTACATCGCCCGGGCGGACGGGCAGACGTCCGGCTCCTTCCCGGGGGCGAATTCCATGTCGTAGTACATCGGCCCGTGCTCGAGGTCGTCGATGCCGAGCGCGGCCGCTTCCGGGTAGGTGACCGAGCACAGGTGCGCGGTCACCTTGATCTTCCGGGCGTGCGCCTCGGCGATCGCGGCGGCGAGCTCCGCCCGGCTGATGTGCATGTACGCCTTGAAGGAGGTCGCGCCCTGGTCCGCCCAGAACGCGACGGTCTTGCGGGCGTCCTCGGGACCCTTCAGCACGTGGAGCTGCGGAATGACCGCGCCCGTGCCCTCCAGGTAGGGCCCGGTCACGTGGATTTTCGGGCCCGGCGCCTTGCCAGCGTCGATCAGCTTCTTGATCTCGAGGTCGGTGTACGGCTCGATCGAGCCGGTCGTGCGGATCGTCGTCACGCCGCAGGCGAGATAGAGGCGCGGGAAGCTGAAGGCCATCTCGGCGAAGAAGCCCCCGCCCTGCGGATAGAAGAGATGGTCGTGCATCCCGACGAGCCCGGGGATGACCGTGTACCCGGAGAGGTCCATCACCTTCGCGCCGGCGGGGACAGCGGGCGAAGCGCCCACGGCCTGGATCCTTCCGCCCGAGATGACGAGGGTCTGGTCTTCACGAGCCGGACCGCCGGTGCCGTCCACGACGCGCACGTGCGTCAACACGACGACCGGCGCGTCCACGCTGACGAAGGCCTTGACCTCGGCAGACAGCGGCTGCGCCGGCAGGGCCTTCGGAACGAGCAGACAAATCGCGAGCGCCCAGCGGCTTCGCATGGAGTCCTCCGAATCGGGCAATACTGACGCACGAGTCGAAGGAATCCAAGGCCGCCGTTGTACTCTCTCTCGCGGACAGCGAGATGAGCGTTTCCGCCGGCACGCGCCTCGGCCCCTACGAGGTCCTCGCTCCGCTCGGGGCGGGAGGAATGGGGGAGGTCTGGAGGGCGCGGGACGGCAAGCTCGGCCGGGAAGTGGCGATCAAGGTGTTGCCGTTTGCGTTCGCGGCCGACACGGAGCGGCTCTCCCGGTTCCGGCGCGAGGCCCAGGTCCTGGCCTCGCTGAATCACCCGCACATCGGCGCGATTTATGGGCTGGAGGAATCCGGCGGGATCGAGGCGCTCGTGCTCGAGCTCGTGCCGGGCCAAACGCTGGGCGAGATGCTGGCCGCGGGAGCGCTCCCGCTGGAAGAGGCGCTGGAGATCGCCCGGCAGATCGCCGGAGCGCTCGAGGCGGCCCACGAGAAGGGGATCGTGCACAGGGACCTGAAGCCTTCCAACGTCAAGCAGACGCCGGAGGGCAAGGTCAAAGTCCTGGACTTCGGCCTGGCCAAGGCGCTGGAGGTGGAGAGACCGACCTCGGATCTCTCGAGCTCGCCCACGGCGACGGCGGGAACGGAAGCGGGGGTGATCCTGGGCACCGCGTCGTACATGTCGTCCGAACAGGCCCGCGGCAAGCCGGTGGACCGGCGGACGGACATCTGGGCGTTCGGCGCCGTGCTCTACGAGATGCTGACGGGAAAGCGCGCCTTCCCCGGCGAGACAGTCTCCGACGTGCTGGCGGCGATCCTGAAGACCGAGCCGGACTGGAGCGCTCTGCCGCCGGCAACGACTCCGGCGATTCGCGAGCTGCTCCGGCGTTGCCTTGAGAAGGACCCGTGGCACCGGCTGCGCGACATCGGCGACGCGCGGATCACGCTCGAGGAATCGGCGCGCGGTGCCGTCCGCGATGCGCCAGCGGCGCTCGAACCTCCGCGAGCCGTGCGGCGCTCCGTCGTTCCGGCCGCGCTGCTGGGCGTGGCGGTGGGGGCGGCCGCCACGGTTCTGTCCGTCGTCGCACTCCGGAGGCCGTCACCACCTCCGATGCGCTTCGTCACCGTCACGAATTTCTCCGGCCTGGAAACCCAGCCTTCGCTTTCCCCCGACGGCCGCTCCGTCGCCTTCGTCTCCAACAGCGACGGTTCCTACGACCTCTGGGTGGGGCTCGCCGCGGGCGGGCGCCTGGTGCGCGTCACGAACGACCCGATCGTGGAATCGCACCCGACCTGGTCTCCCGACGGAACGAAAATCGCCTACGCGAAGCTGAAGGAGTCCGGCCTCTGGGACATCTGGGAGATTCCGGCCCTGGGAGGCGCTCCCCGGCGGGTCGTCGTGGACGCCACCGAGCCCGCCTGGTCCCCCGACGGGCGCTCCCTCGCGTATTGCAATCTGGCGACCGGCAGAATCTGGACCTGCGACGCCTCCGGAGGCAATCCACGCGCGGTCACGCAACCGGACCCGAAGTATCGCTTTCAACGCCAACCCGCTTTTTCCCACGACGGGCGGCGGATCGTTTTCGTTCAGCGCCAGGGCGGTCCGTACGGAGAGCTCGCCGTGGCCGAGCTTGCCGGCGGACAGGTCCGGCCTGTCACGCACGACAATGTTCTGGTTCATTCGCCCGTCTGGTCGGCGGACGACAGGTTCCTCTACTTCGCTTCCGGCCGCGGCGGGTCCGTCAACATCTGGAAGATCCCATCGGGCGGCGGCGAGCCGGAGCAGATCACAGCGGGCCAGGGGGACGATGCGGACCTCTCCCTCTCGGCCGACGGCAAGCGGATGGTGTTCTCGACCTACCGGCAGAACATCAACATCGGCGTCTCGGACCTGGACTCGAAGGAACCGAGTCTGACTCTCAAGTGGCTGACCTCCGACGCCGCGCGCGGGGAGCTGGGTCCCGCCTACTCTCCCGACGGCAAACACATCGCCTACTTCTCCAATCGCAAGGGGGTCGAACGGGAGGGCATCTGGGTCATGGACGCGGACGGCTCGAACCCGACGCCTCTCGTCGTGGACGAATACCAGAACGTCTTCCCGCGCTGGTATGCCGACGGACGCGCTCTCCTGTTCCGGTCCAGCCTTGCCCGGCTCGGCCTACCGGGCGACCAGTTCCGGCGCGTGGCGATTTCGGGCGGGCCTCCGGAGGTCGTCGTGCCGCAGCAACTCGGTCTCACGGCGGACGTCGATTCGAAGGGGCTCATCCTGAGCAACGACGCGCAGGGCCGCGGGGCCATCTACGATCCGAAGACGAAGCGGACGCGAGTGCTCGAGGCCTGCGGCGGCAGCGCGTTCCGCTGGTCTCCGGACGGCCGCAGGATCGCCTACATTGGCCGGCAGGGAAGCGCCCAGGCGGGCCTCTGGGTCTACGACTTCCAGGGCGCCGCGCGCCAGGTCTTTTCCGGCTGGCTGGTGCAATTCACCTGGACGGGTCCGGACGAGCTCGTCTGCGAAGAGGGGAAATCGGACCTGACCGGCGTCTTCTGGCGGGTCCGGGCGGACGGATCGGGCCGAGAGAAGATCCCGCTCACGATTTCCCTGGCCACTACGTTCTATCAGCTCCTTTCGAACAACACCTTCGACATCAGTCCCGACGGCCGCCGCCTGGCCGTCCACATGATGGAACAGCAGGAAGCCGACATCGGCATGATCGAGAACGTCCGCTGAGGGACTCCGGATGGGTTTGGTGACCCTGACCGGCTCTCGTTCTCCGGCCAGCCTGTTCGAATCGCAGAGAACGTGAACTTCGATTCCGGAGTCTGGCGGGGGAGCTTCACATTCTCTGGAGGGGGCGTCCTCGCCTACCGGCTCATCTTCATCGTCCCGCCCCCATCCTTCCCCTACGGAGTGACGGTCGATTCCGGCCACATCTACTGAACCAATGGCCTCCTCATCGGGACGATCGGCCGCGCCGACCTGGATGGGCAGGACGCGGATCCAAGCTTCATCCCTGCGTCCAGCCCCAGAGGAGTCGTAGTCGATTCGTGCCACATCTACTGGGCTAACGAAAACTTCGGCAGCGACATCCCCGGGACGATCGGCCGTGCCGATCTGGACGGGCAGAACGTGAACCAGAGCTTCATCACCGGCACGACCTCCCCCGAGAGCGTGGCAGTCGATCCGAACTGAGCAGCGGCTTGCCCTTCGACGGCCGCGTCGACGGGCTCACCGCGTGCCGAATCGACCGGAAAACCCGCGGTGGCCCTTCGACGTCGGAGCAGGCGAGCGGATTCCTGCGCCCGCTGATCACGGAAGCGGGCTCCTCCTTCGAGGCTGGATTCCCAGGGCGATGTTCGAGATCGGCGCGACTCCCGCAACCAGACTTGCGCCACCAGTATTGCGGGACGCACGACGGAGCGCTTCCTGGTCGTCCGAGGCGCGAAGACGCAAGAAACGATGCGGCGCGGCGAGCTTTCAAGAAGCTTCAGACGCGCGAAGCAGCGCTTCTGACGAGGACATTTGTTCTCGTCGGCCTAGCCCGCATTATTCATGATCGACTCCGGCCGCCGCTCCGATCTTTTCCGCCGATACGGCGTCAGCGCTCCTCTGCGATGCGCCCCGGCATCGCCGTCGTCGCGCTTCCTTGTCTCGACGAAAAATCTCAGTCGCGGACAACCTGTCCCCGGCTGCGATCATCGGTTTCCTGTCACAACGTTCTTTGGCGCAGAGAGTTGCCCGTGTTTCGGCCGGGTGACCATGAATAATCCGGGCTAGTATAATATTGACATGTCAGGGAGGTATTACCAAACATGAAGACGATGAGCCTGAAGATGCCGGCCGCGCTCGAGGAGGAGCTCTCGGAGCTTGCCCGCAGGACGGGGCGGAGCAAATCGCTCGTCGTCCGCCTGGCACTCTCAGAGTTCCTGCCCCGGCGATCGCGCTCTTCCCGGCGGTCTTTCCTGTCGCGCGCTTCCGATCTGGCGGGCTCCGTCGCCGGGGCGCGTGACCTCTCCACGAACAAACGCCGGCTCGAAGGTTACGGCCGGTGACGGAAGCGGTCATTGTCGACACCGGCCCTCTTGTCGCGTTCCTGAACGGCCGGGATCGATATCACGCATGGAGTGAAGAAGTCTTCTCCGGCGTGGACGCGCCGGTCTTCACCTGCGAGGCGGTTCTTTCGGAGGCGTGTTTCCTCCTGCGGCAAGCGAAGGGCGGAGCGGAAGCTGTCATCACCCTCCTGCATCGCGGTCTCGTCCGCATCCCGTTCCGCCTGGAGCCCGAGAGCGCCACGATCCGGCGCCTTCTCGCTCGATACGGGAATGTTCCCATGTCGCTCGCCGATGCCTGCCTGGTCCGGATGAGCGAGCAGATGTCCGAATCCGTCGTTTTGACGCTCGATCGCGCCTTCAAGATCTATCGGCGGCAAGGCCGAAACGTCATCCGGACGTGGATGCCCTCGGGACTCTGATGAGAATTGGTGATTCGTGATCGGTGATTTGTGATCAGCGCGGGGATGCGGCTGGGTCCCGACGAAGTTGTTCGGCGCCCGAGCATCTTCAGGGCAAGGACGCGGATTCCCGGGGCGACATCTTCGCGCTGGGCGCGGTGCTGTACGAGATGGCGACAGGGAGGAAGGCGTTCGAGGGGGCGAGCCCGGTCGGCTCTGCTCCCGAAGAATTGAGCGGGCAAGTGGAATGAGCCTGATCTCCGGCAGCCGGCTCGGCCCCTACGAGGTCCTCTCGCCCCTGGGCGCGGGAGGGATGGGGGAAGTTTACAAGGCGAAGGACGCGCGGCTCGAGCGGACGGTGGCGATCAAGGTCCTGCCGACACAGCTCTCGTCGAGCGAGGAGGTGCGGCAGCGGTTTGAGCGGGAGGCGAAGACGATCTCGCAGCTTTCGCACCCGCACATCTGCGCGATCTACGACGTCGGAAACCAGGACGGGGTCGAGTACCTTGTCATGGAGTACCTCGAAGGGGAGACGCTGGCGGAGCGGCTGGTCAAGGGCCCGCTTCCGACGGAGCAGACGCTGCGTTACGGGATCGAGATCGCGGGCGCGCTGGATAAGGCTCACCGTCAGGGGATCGTGCATCGGGACTTGAAGCCGGCCAACGTCATGCTGACGAAATCGGGCGTCAAGCTCCTGGACTTCGGCCTGGCCAAGGCGGTTCAGCCGGCGTCTTCGGCAGCCACGTTGACGTCGCTCCCGACGGAGGGTCCGGCGCTGACGGCCGAGGGGACGATCCTCGGGACGTTCCAGTACATGGCGCCGGAGCAGCTCGAAGCAAAGGAAGCCGATGCCCGGACGGACATCTTCGCCTTTGGCGCCGTGCTGTACGAGATGGCGACGGGGCAGAAGGCGTTTTCGGGAAGGAGCCGCGCTTCCCTGATCGGCGCGATCCTGAAAGATGAGCCTCCTCCGATTGCGACGATCCAGCCGATGACGCCTCCGGCCCTGGACCGCGTGGTCCGGACCTGTCTCGCCAAGGACCCGGAAGAGCGTTGGCAAAGTGCCCACGACATCAAGAGCGAGCTGGCGTGGATCGCCCAGGCCGGCTCACAGGCCGGCGTCGCCGCGACGGCCCTCGGCGGGCGGAAGAGCCGGGAGCGCGTCGCCTGGATCCTGGCGGCCCTCTTCGGAATCGGACTGGCCGTCGCGCTGGCAGTCTCGGTCATGAGGCGTCCGCGGGCCTCGGGGGAAGAGCGAGCGGTGAAGCTCTCGGTTCTGCCTCCCCAGAAAGAGACGTTCATTCCCGGGATGATCGCTCTCTCGCCCGACGGGAGCCGCCTGGCTTTTATCGCGGCGGGCGCCGATGGCCAGAATCTCTTGTGGATCCGGCCGCTCGACGCCGTCGAGGCGCGGCCCTTGCCCGGTACCGAGGGCGCCTACGGTCCCTTCTGGTCTCCCGACGGCCGTTTCCTCGGCTTCTTCGCCGAAGGGAAATTGAAAAAGATCGAGGCTTCGGGCGGTCCGCCCCAGATCCTCTACAGTCTGGTCACGTTCGTGGGACGGGGCGGCACGTGGAACCGCGACGGAATCATTCTTTTTGCCCCGAGTCCGACGAGTGCTCTCGTCCGTATTTCAGAGGCCGGAGGCGCGTCCACTCCCGTAACGAAGCTCGACGATTCCAGGCAGGAGAATTCCCACCGCTGGCCCGTCTTCCTGCCGGACGGCCGGCACTTCCTCTACTACGCGAGGAGCCGGCAGAAGGAAAACCGCGCGATCTTCGTGGGATCGCTCGATTCGAAGGAGACGCGGTTTCTGATGAATGGGACGTCCAACGTCCTCTTCGCCCCCGGCTCCTCCGGGGCGTCCGAGGGCTACCTGCTGTTCGAGCGCGAGGGATGGCTCGTGGCGCGAAAACTCGACGCGGCGACTCTTCGATTCGAAGGCGACCCTATCCCGATCGCCGAGAAGATCCAGGCGAGCGATCCTCTGACGGCGGCGATGTTCACGGTCTCGGGAACAGGGGTTCTCGCTTACGGAAAGGGGACCAGCACCGGTCCCCAGCAGCTGACCTGGTTCGACCGGAGCGGCAAGCGGCTTGGCGCAATCGAGGAACCCGGGTACAGCCTGGACATGAACCTGTCACCCGATGAGAAGCGCGTTGCCGTGGATGTCGTCAGCTTCGATGTCGGCGGCCGCGAGCTCTGGCAGATGGAGCTGACGCGCGGCGTCTCTGCCCGGTTGACGCTCGGAGACAAGCTAGAGGTAAGTCCCGTCTGGTCTCCGGATGGGAGCCGCATCGCCTTCGGTTCGTATTCGACCGGTGAACCGCCGGATATCATCGAAAAGCCTTCGAGTGGCGTTGGAAAAGAAGAAGCTGCTCTTCCATTCCGATACGCCGAAGTTTCCCGTGGATTGGTCGGCGGACGGCCGATTCCTCCTTTTCGAATCGAGGGGCTCCGCCGTGAAGTCAAAACTCTGGGTGCTTCCGCTTTCGGGCGACCGCAAGGCCTTTCCCCTCCTCCAGACCCCCTACAATGAGTCCCTCGGAGCCTTTTCTCCGGATGGGCGCTGGATCGCGTATGTCTCGGACGAGTCGGGACGGCCGGAGGTGTACGTGCAGACCTTCCCGATCTCGACCTCCAAGCGGCGGGTCTCGACCAATGGCGGCACGCAGCCTCGCTGGCGACGCGACGGAAAGGAGATCTTCTACGTCGCTCCCGTCTCGCGCCTCATGGCCGTTGAGGTTACTGCAGGGTCTCTTTCGAGGCCGGCATCCCCGCGGCGCTCTTCGAAGATCGGCGCGACTCCTGGCGTCGGCCTGCGCCATCAGTACTGCGTGACATCCGACGGTCAGCGCTTCCTCGCCGTCCGAGGCTCCGAAGCACAGGAAACGGCTCCGATCACGGTCGTCTTGAACTGGACGGCGGACTTGAAGAAGTAGCCTCTCCCGGGCGCCGGCTCCCGTTGTAATCTTTCCGGTCTTGACCATCCCACAAGGCACCCGTCTCGGCCCTTACGAGGTCCTCTCTCCGCTCGGCGCGGGAGGGATGGGAGAGGTTTACAAGGCGAAGGACACTCGCCTCGAGCGCACGGTCGCGATCAAAGTGCTTCCGACGCATCTCTCATCGAGCGAAGAAGTGCGGCAGCGGTTCGAGCGAGAGGCGAAGACGATTTCGCAGCTCTCGCATCCGCACATCTGCGCGCTGTACGACGTCGGGAACCAGGACGGCGTCGAGTATCTGGTCATGGAGTACCTGGAGGGGGAGACGCTGGCCGACCGGCTGCTCAAGGGCGCGCTCCCGACGGAGCAGACGCTGCGCTTCGGGATCGAGATCGCCGACGCGCTGGACAAGGCGCACCGGCAGGGGATCGTGCACCGGGACTTGAAGCCCGGCAACGTCATGCTGACGAAGTCCGGAGTGAAGCTGCTCGACTTCGGCCTGGCAAAAGCGGTTGCTCCTGCGAAGCAGCCGTCCGGCATGACCTCCCTCCCGACGATGGCGAGCAGTCCCCTGACGCAGGAGGGGACGATCCTCGGGCACCTTCCAGTACATGGCGCCGGAGCAGCTCGAAGGCAAGGAAGCGGACTCGCGGTCGGACATCTTCGCCTTCGGGGCCGTTCTCTACGAGATGGCGACGGGCAAGAAGGCGTTCTCCGGCTCGAGCCAGGCGTCCTTGATCTCGGCGATCATGAAGGAGGAGCCCGCGCCGATCGCGGCGCTCCAGCCGATGACGCCGCCGGCGCTCGACCGGGTTGTCAAGACCTGTCTCGCCAAGGACGCGGAGGACCGCTTCCAGACCGCGCACGACGCGAAGCTCCAGCTCCAGTGGATCGCCGAGGTCGGCTCCGCGTCCGGCGTTCCGGCGCCGGTCGTCGCGCGCCGCAGGAGCCGCGAGCGCCTCGCCTGGACGGGCTTCGCGATCGCCGCCCTCGCCGCCGCCCTGTTCGCCGCCGGCTACCTGCGGCGGGCGCCCGCGGCCCGAACGCGGCATCCGTGCCACGCTACCGTTTCCCGAGAAGATGTTCCTGGGAGAGATGGCGCTCTCTCCCGACGGAACGCGCCTCGCCTTCACGGCCAACAAGGTCGGCATGGAGCCGGCCCTCTGGGTGCGCAACCTCGACGGGTCTTCCGCGCAGCCCGTGGCCGGCGCGGAGAACGCCTACTTTCCCTTCTGGTCGCCCGACAGCCGGTCGGTCGGCTTCTTCGCGGCCGGGAAGCTGAAGCGCGTCGATGCCTCCGGGGGCGCGATCCTGACGGTCTGCGACGCGGTGAGAGGCGTCGGCGGGACATGGAACCGCGACGGGACGATCGTCTTCGCTCCCGCGCCGACCTCCGCTCTCTTCCGCGTCGCGGCGGGCGGCGGAAAGTCGGTCCCCGTCACCAAGCTCGACGCTTCGCGCCACGAAGCCGCGCACCGGTATCCCCAGTTTCTTCCGGACGGACGCCACTTCCTCTACATGGCCGGAAACCTCGGGGGCGCCACGGACGATCCCGCAAACGCCATACGCGTCGGTTCTCTCGACGGGAGCGTCGACAAGCTCCTCGTGAAGACACTCTCGAACGCCGGTTACGCTTCGGGCTATCTGCTCTACGGACGCGAGGGGACGTTGCTGGCGCAGCGCTTCGACACGTCGAAGCTCGAGGTCCGGGGAGAGCCGGTGCCGGCCGTTCCGAAAATCGGGCTTTCCAGCTGGCACAGCAACTGGCTCTTCTCGGCGTCCGAGAACGGCATGCTCGTGGCCGCGCCTGTTTTCGCCCCGCCCTCCCGGCTCGTCTGGCTCGACAGGAACGGGAAGGAGACCGGTGCGATCGGGGAGCCGGCCCCTTTCGGGACGCTGCGGCTCTCTCCGGACGGCCGGAAAGTCGCCGCGGACGTGTACGACCCGGTTCACGACACTTCCGACATCTGGATCTACGACGCGGCCTCAGGAACGGGCGCGAAGTTCGTGTTCGGACAGGCCCATGAGAGCAACCCGGTCTGGTCGCCCGATGGCTCTCGCATCGTTTTCGTATCCGACCGGAAGGCCAAGTCGGGACGCGGCGACATGTGGATGAAGCCGCTCGACGGAGGCAAGGAGGAAATCTTCTCCGAGTCCGAAGACGCCCGCACTCCGGAGGACTGGTCGAAAGACGGACGGTTCATTTCCTGCAATGTCATTCCGGCGAAAGGCAAGAGAGACTACGAGGTCTGGGTCGTCGACACGGCCGAGCAGAACCGCGTCGCTCCGTTCGCGACGGGAGCCCTCAACGATGTTTCGAGCCGTTTCTCCCCCGACGGCCGTTGGATCGCCTACTCCTCCAACGAGTCCGGAAGGTTCGACGTGTACGTGCGCCCGTTCCCCTCGGGAGCGGGGACCTGGCAGGTCTCCACGGCCGGCGGCGGATTGCCCGTGTGGAGGCGCGACGGGAAGGAGCTCTTCTTCGTCAGCCTCGATTCCAAGATCATGGCCGTCCCTGTCGAAGCCGACTCGAAGTTTCATGCCGGCGCCCCGGTCGTTCTCTTTCCCCTCCGCTCGTCGGGCGGCACCGCGAATTACGACGTATCTCCCGACGGGCAACGATTCCTAGTCAACAGCCCGGCCTCGGACGTCGCCTCTCCTCCAATCGACCTCTTCGTCCATTGGACGGCTCTGCTCCCGAAGAATTGAGCGGGCAAGTGAAATGAGCCTGATCTCCGGCAGCCGGCTCGGCCCCTACGAGGTCCTCTCGCCCCTGGGCGCGGGAGGGATGGGGGAGGTTTACAAGGCGAGGGACGCGCGGCTCGAGCGGACGGTGGCGATCAAGGTCCTGCCGACACAGCTCTCGTCGAGCGAGGAGGTGCGGCAGCGGTTCGAGCGGGAGGCGAAGACGATCTCGCAGCTTTCGCACCCGCACATCTGCGCGATCTACGACGTCGGGAACCAGGACGGGGTCGAGTACCTCGTCATGGAGTACCTCGAAGGGGAGACGCTGGCGGAGCGGCTGGTCAAGGGCCCGCTTCCGACGGAGCAGACGCTGCGTTACGGGATCGAGATCGCGGACGCGCTGGATAAGGCGCACCGTCAGGGGATCGTGCATCGGGACTTGAAGCCGGCCAACGTCATGCTGACGAAATCGGGCGTCAAGCTCCTGGACTTCGGCCTGGCCAAGGCGGTTCAGCCGGCGTCTTCGGCAGCCCCGTTGACGTCGCTCCCGACGGAGGGTCCGGCGCTGACGGCCGAAGGGACGATCCTCGGGACCTTCCAGTACATGGCGCCGGAGCAGCTCGAAGCAAAGGAAGCCGATGCCCGGACGGACATCTTCGCCTTCGGCGCGGTGCTGTACGAGATGGCGACGGGGCAGAAGGCGTTTTCGGGACGGAGCCGCGCTTCCCTGATCGGCGCGATCCTGAAAGATGAGCCGCCGCCCATCTCGACGGTGCAGCCGATGACGCCTCCCGCGTTGGACCGCGTCGTCAAGACGTGTCTCGCCAAGGACCCGGAGGAGCGCTGGCACTCGGCTCACGATGTCGGCCTCGAGCTTCGCGCCGTCTCCGAAGGCGCGGTGATTCCCGGCTCGCGACAGGCGGCTTCACGCTTTCGATTTCTTCCCTGGTTGGTCGCGGTCGTTGCGGCCGCCGCCGCGGTGGCGTCTCTGTCGATCGTGCGCGCGCGGAGTGGTCAGCCACCGCGTACGATCCGCTTCTCCATCCCGCCTCCGGCAAATGGAGCCTTTTCATCCTTTGTGGAGGTCTCTTTTCTCGCCGTCTCGCCCGACGGATCGCAGCTCGCATACGTCGCATCGGATTCGCAGCACGGGCAGCGCGTCTTCCTCCGGCCACTGTCCGCGTTCGACGCCCGGCCGATTCCCGGAACCGAAGGCGCCGACTCGATCTTCTTTTCGCCCGATGGCCGTTCGCTCGCTTTTTTCGCGCAGGACAAGTTGAAACGCGTCGAGCTCGCCGGAGGCGCGGCCGTCTCGATCTGCGACGTCCCCTCCGGCGCGCACTCCTCAGGGACCTGGGGCAGCGGCGGAAACATTCTCTTTGCCGGAGCAAAGGCGATTTCCCGCGTTTCGGCGGCGGGCGGCGTGCCGGCCGAGACGATCCGGTGCGATCTCTCGCGTGGCGAGGCGCGGGTCCGCTGGCCCTGGTTCCTCCCGGACGGCGAGCGATTCCTTTACCTTCTTCGTCATCTCGACGGCCATGGCGAGTTGATGCTGGCAGAGCCCGGGAAGCGGCCACGCCCCCTCATGGCCCTGGAGTCTGCCGTGCAGTACGTCGACCCCGGCTATCTCGTGTTCGCGAGGGAAGGGGCCCTGCTGGCGCAGCGCTTCGATGCGGATAGCGGCCGGGTCGTGGGCGAGCCCTTTTCGATCGCCGAGCGCGTGCGGTACTTTGCCTCGACGGGCGCCGCTTCCTTCGCCACGTCGCGGACCGGTACGCTCGCCTACCAAGCCCAGGAGAACGTGAGGAGTCTGAACTGGTTCGACCGAGCCGGTCGCGAGCTCGGAACCGTCGGTTCGCCCGGGTACTACTTGAGCGTCTCGATTTCCCCGGACGGCCGGCGGGCTGTCTTCGATCGAGCCCGGTCCGGGATCGGGACCTACGACGTCTGGTCTCTCGACTTCGAGCGGGGGACGGAGACCCCCGTCACTTCGGAGCCGGGAACCGAGGTCTATCCAATCTGGCTGCCCGGCGGAAGGAGCGTCGCCTACTCCGCCACCCGGACCACCGTGCCGCAACTCTTCCGCAGGGACCTCGCGACCGGGAAGGAGGAGAAGCTCCTTCCCGTAGGAGGATTCCAGATCGCACAAGATGTCTCGCCCGACGGCAGGTCTCTCGCTTACATAGAATCGAGCGGGCACGGCTGGTTCGACGTCTGGGCTCTCGATCTGTCCGGCGGCGGTAAGCCGGTCGCTCTCCTGCAGTCGCCGTTCGACAAGGGTTACGTGCGCTTCTCGGCCGACGGCCGCTCCGTAGCGATGATCACGGGCGAGTCCGGCCAATCGGAAGTCTACGTGACGGCCTATCCCGGGCCCGGGGAGAGGATCCGCGTTTCGACCGGAGGAGCCCGGGGTCTGCGCTGGAGCCGCGAGGGCCGGGAGCTCCTCTATCTCTCTGCGGACGGGCACATGATGTCGGTACCTGTGAGGACGTCTCCTTCGCCCGAGCTCGGAGCTCCGACCGCGCTCTTCGAACTGAAAGGGTCGATCTGGGCGGGCTTCGACGTATCGCCGGACGGCAAGCGATTTCTCGCCATCGTTCCGAAGATTGTCGCCGACGAGCTTCCGCTCACCGTTGTCGCCAACTGGGCATCCGAGGTCCGCAAGTGACGCTCGCCTCGGGGAGTCGCCTCGGCCCCTACGAGATCCTTGCGCCGATCGGCGCAGGGGGGATGGGGGAGGTCTACAAGGCGAAAGACACTCGCCTCGAGCGGACGGTCGCGGTGAAGGTGCTGCCGTCGCACCTCTCTTCGTCCGAGGAGGTCCGGCAGCGGTTCGAGCGGGAGGCGAAGACGATCTCCTCGCTCTCGCACCCTCACATCTGCGCGCTCTACGACGTCGGGAACCAGGACGGGGTCGAGTACCTCGTCATGGAGTACCTCGAAGGGGAGACGCTGGCGGACCGGCTGCTCAAGGGCGCGCTCCCGGCGGAGCAGACGCTGCGTTTCGGGATCGAGATGGCCGACGCGCTGGACAAGGCGCACCGGCAGGGGATCGTGCACCGGGACTTGAAGCCCGGCAACGTGATGCTGACGAAGACCGGCGTGAAACTCCTCGACTTCGGCCTGGCGAAGTCATTTGAGCGGCCGCTCGACGCGGCCGAGGTCGCGGCCGGAAGTCGCATCCCGACTCACGGCTGCACGCGTGGGGGCTCACAACTTGACGCAGGAAGGGACGATTCTCGGGACGTTCCAGTACATGGCTCCCGAGCAGCTCGAGGGCAAGGAGGCGGACGCGCGCACGGACATCTTCGCCTTCGGCGCCGTCCTCTACGAGATGGCGACCGGGCGGAAGGCCTTCGCCGGCACGAGCCAGGCCTCGCTCATCTCCGCCATCATGAAGGAGGAACCGGCGCCCATCGCGACACTTCAGCCGATGACACCGCCGGCTCTGGAGCGCGTGGTCCGGACCTGTCTCGCCAAGGACCCCGAGGACCGCTGGCAGAGCGCGCACGACATCAAGAGCGAGCTAGCGTGGATCTCCCAGGCCGGCTCGCAGGCCGGGGTCGCCGCTCCCGTCGCCGTCTCGCGGCGGAGGCGGGATCGGGCCGGATGGGCGGTTCTGGGAGTCCTCGCCGGCGCCGCCCTCGCGGCCGCCGTGTTCTGGGCGCTCTCCCGAACGCGGGGGGCGGCCCCGCAGCCCGTGACGAGGGTGGCCATCCCGATCCCGACCGGCGACGCCTTCGTCACCGACAACTACTCCTCGCTTGCCATCTCTCCCGACGGGCGCCGGGTCGTCTTCGTCGGACGCCGCGCGGACAAGAGACAGCTCTTTCTGCGTTCGCTCGACGCGGCGGAAGCCGTTCCCATCGCCGGAACCGAGGGTGCTTATTCGCCGTTTTTCTCGCCGGACGGCCAGTCGATCGGTTTCTGGAACGACGCGAGGATCAAGAAGGTCTCGGTCTCTGGAGGAGCGCCGGTCACGATCTGCGACTGCGGCGTTTACGAGCGGATGCTGGGCGGCTCCTGGGCGCCGGACGACACGATCGTATTCACGCCGAAATGGGCGAGCGGAATCCTGCGGGTCCCGGCTTCCGGAGGAGAGCCGAAGCCCGTGACGAAGGTGGACGCGAAGGGGGAGAACCGCGGGCACATCTGGCCGGAAGTGCTGCCGGGAGGCAAGGCCGTCCTCTACACGATCTTCACCGGTGGAAGCCTGGACGATTACGCCATCGCCGTCTCCCCTCTCTCGACCGGGGAGCGAAAGATTCTCGTCAAGGGCGCGACGTACGGCCGGTACGCCGCCTCGGGCCATCTTCTCTACGTGCGCGCCGGCACCCTCTTCGCCGTGCCGTTCGACGTCCATCGGCTCGAGCTCACTGGAGTCGCCGTCGCCGTCGCGCAGGGAGTGTACGAAAACACGAATGGCGGCGCGGGCTACGCCGCGTCGGCCAACGGAACGCTCCTCTACGCGTCAGGAGGGATGGCGCTTCCCGAACGGTCGCTGATGTGGGCGGACCGCAACGGAACGACGACCCCGGTGACGAAGATCCGAAAGTCTTTCAGCGATCCCCGCCTCTCTCCCGACGGCAAGCGATTGGCCGTCCAGGTCCAGGCGGAGACGTACGACATCTGGGTCCTCGACATCGACCGCGACAGCCTGACGCGGTTCTCCTTCGGCA
Source organism: uncultured Acidobacteriota bacterium (assembly GCA_963782815.1). GTDB lineage: Bacteria > Acidobacteriota > Thermoanaerobaculia > UBA5066 > Gp7-AA6 > JAWOLE01. Next base: position 226,269 of record CAWALG010000030.1, read on the forward strand.
AGGACGACGCCCTCCCCGTCTGGTCGCCGGATGGAAGGCGAATCGTTTACAACTCGAGCCAGGCGGGGACATACAACCTCTACCTGCGCCGGTCGGACGGAAGCGGCTCGGACGAGCGCCTGACGACGGACCAGGACAACTCGAACGCTTCGTCCTTCTCTCCCGACGGCAGACTCCTTGTCTTCAACAAGGTCCGCGCGGGGATGCCGGAGATCTGGGTCTATCCCTTCGACAAAGGGTCTTCGCCGCGCCCCATCCTCCAGGGCCCATTCCGGTACGGGGGCGCAATGCTCTCGCCCGATGGGAAATGGCTGGCCTACGAATCCAACGAATCGGGAAAGGTAGAGGTCTACGTCACGGAGTTTCCCGGGCCCGGCGGCAAGTGGCAGATCTCGACGGACGGTGGTCGGGGCGCCCTGTGGGCGCCGGACGGCCGCGAGATCTTCTATCGGAAAGACAAGAAGGTCATGCGCGTCGCGGTCACGACGGCGCCGGCTTTTACGGCCTCGCGTCCGGAGACGCTCTTCGAAGGGGAGTACGAGAGCGGCTGGGACATCGCCCCGGACGGAAAGCGGTTCCTCATGATCAAGGACGAGACCGCTGAGTCGGCCCCCAAGCACTTGAACCTGGTGCTGAACTGGTTCGAGGACCTGAAGGCGCGGAGCCGGAGCGCTTCGAAGTGATCCTGGCGGGATGATGGAACCCGGAACGCGGCTGGGCCCGTACGAAATCGTCGCGACCCTCGGCGCGGGCGGAATGGGAGAGGTCTACCGGGCCCGCGACAGCCGGTTGAAACGGGATGTCGCGATCAAGGTCCTGCCGGCGTCCTTCTCCAGTGACCCCGAGCGGCTGCGCCGTTTCGAGTTGGAGGCGCAGGCGGCGGGCAGCCTGAACCATCCCGGGATCACCGCGGTGTACGACTTCGGCACGCACGAGGGCGCGCCCTACATCGTCACGGAGCTTCTGGAAGGCGAGACGCTGCGGGCGCGGGTCGCGGGCGGGCCGCTGCCGTCCCGCAAGGCGCTCGACTACGCGGCGCAGCTCGCGAGAGGCCTGGCCGCCGCTCATGAAAAGGGGATCGTCCACCGGGATCTGAAGCCGGAGAACGTTTTCGTCACGCGCGACGGCCGCGTCAAGATCCTGGACTTCGGTCTGGCGAAGCTGAAGGAGAGCGATCTGCCCGCGGCCGGCCAGACCCATCTGCCGACCGAGGCCGGCGGAACGGAGCCGGGGGTCGTGCTCGGAACCATGGGATACATGTCCCCCGAGCAGGTGCGGGGCAAGCCCGCCGACCGCCGATCGGACATCTTCTCCTTCGGCGCGATTCTCTACGAGATGCTCTCGGGGCAGCGCGCCTTCCGCGCGGACACGGCCGCGGACACGATCACGGCGATCCTGACGAAGGAGCCTCCGGACCTCTCGCAGACCAACCGCGACGTCCCCCCGGGCCTGGAGCGGATCGTGCGCCACTGCCTGGAGAAGAACTCCGAGGAGCGCTTCGAGTCGGCGCGCGACCTCGCCTTCGATCTCGAAGCCCTGTCGGGGATTTCGGGGAGCGCGCCGGCAGTCACGACCGCGCCCGCCGCCGCGCGCCGGCGGCGTCCGGTCGCGCTGGCGCTCGTGGTGCTCATTGCCCTGGCGGGGATGGCGGCGGCCTACTTTGCCGGCAAGAAGGCGGGATACGTCAATCCTCCGAGCTTCCGCCAGATCACGTTCCGCCGGGGCCAGATCCAGTCGGCCCGGTTCGCGCCCGACGGTCAGACCATCCTCTACTCCGCGGCGTGGGAGGGAAGGCCCGTCGAGGTCTTCGTCAGCCGCCTGGACAGCCCGGAATCGCGGCCGTTCGGCCTGGCGGGCGCCGAGGTTCTGTCCATTTCTCCTTCCGGCGAGATGGCCGTCTCCCTGGGACGCCGTCCGCTGGGCGGCTTCGTGTCGACCGGGACCCTGGCCCGGATCGGGATGACCGGAGGAGGCTCGCCCAAGGAGGTGCTCGAGGACGTCCAGTGGGCGGATTGGGCGCCGGATGGCCAGACCCTGGCCGTCGTGCGGGATGTCGGCGAGAAGGCCCGCCTCGAATTCCCCGCGGGTCATGTCCTCTACGAGACGGCCGGTTGGATCAGCCACCCCCGCATCTCGCCGCGCGGCGACGAGGTCGCGTTCCTGGATCACCCGGTGCGCGGGGATGACGGCGGCTCCGTCGCGGTCGTGGACCGGTCGGGGAAGAAGCGAACGATCACGGGGGCCTTCGCGAGCGCCATGGGACTGGTCTGGTCGCCGCGCGGAGATGAGGTCTGGTTCACCGCGGCGCCCGTCGGCTTCAATCGCGGCCTCCACGCCGTCACGAAGGGAGGGAGCGTCCGGGTGCTCGCGCAGGCGACCGGAGGCCTCACGATCCAGGACGTCTCCCGGAGCGGCCGCGTGCTGATCGTCCAGGACAAGGCGCGGCAGGGCATCTCGGCGCTCCTGCCCGGAGGGGACAAGGAGCGGGACTTTTCGTGGCTCGACTGGTCCTTATTGCAGGACATTTCCTCCGACGGCCAGACGATCCTCTTCGACGAGACCGGCGAAGGAGGGGGCGCGGGCTATTCGGTCCTCGTGCGGCGGGCCGACGGCTCTCCGGCTGTGCGCCTGGGTGAGGGAGGGGCCTGGGGCCTTTCGCCGGACGGGCGGACAGCCCTGGCGATTGCGGGAGATGTTCCGAACCAGAAGATCGTTCTCTATCCTCTCGGCGCGGGGGAGTCCCGGTCGCTTCCCCCGGCCGGGCTTCGGCTCGAAGAAGGCTCCTGGCTCCCGGATGGACGCCGAATCGTTTTTTCGGGTAGTGAGCCCGAGCGGGGAGTGCGCCTCTGGATCCAGGGAATCGACGAGCAGAAACCGCGAGCGGTCTCGCCCGAGGGATACCGGTTAATCGTGAGGTCCGTTTCGCCCGACGGAAAGTTCGTCGTCGCCCGCGGGTCCGACCGTCGTTATTACCTCTACCCGGTTGACGGGGGAGAGCCGACGGCCATTGACGGGCTGGAAGCCAACGAGGTTCCGGCGGGGTGGTTCGGCGCGAACATCCTCGGGGTCCGGCGGAGGGGAGAGCTGCCCGCCAGGATCCGACTCCTGGACACCCGGACCGGGCGCAAGGAGGACTGGAAGGAACTCATGCCTCAGGATGCGGCGGGCGTCTCGTCAATCGGCACGGTCTCCGCGACGCCCGACCGCCGGTGGTATGCGTACTCCTACATCCGGAGCCTGGCGGATCTCTACGTCATGGAAGGCCTGAAGTAGAAGTCTTTTCCCGCCGCCGGTACACTGTCCCGCTCGCGGAGGAGAACGAATGACGACACGGACGACTCTGCTCGACGAAGCCCTGGATGCCTGGAAGTTCGCGCGGGACGGCGTGGTGGACGAGCTGCGCAACCTCCCCGACAAGGACCTCTCCTTCCGCCCGGCGCCGGAGTCCCGCTCGGCGCTGGAGCTCGTGCAGCACATCGTCGAGTCCGGCCTCATGATGGCGGGGGAGCTGTCGCGGCCCGACGGAGACTTCCGGCGCAAGTCGTACGAGGGGTTTCTCCACGAGTACGGGCGCGGGGTCTCGGGGTGGAGGTCGAAGGCCTCGCTGCTCGCGGCGCTGCGCAAGACGCACGCGGACGGGGAGAAGAAGATCCGGCTCGCGGGAGAGCTCCACATGCTCCAGCACATCCGCCGCTTCGACGGGGAGATGGGGACGCGCCTGGCCTGGATGCACCACGGCATCTCCCACGAGGAATACCACCGCGGCCAGCTCGCGATGTACGCGCGCCTTCTCGGGCGGGTTCCCGCGCTGACAAAGAAGATCCTTGGAGGCTGATCATGGCCGCGGGAAGCCATTTCTCTCCGGAGCTCTTCCGTTTTCTCCGCGAGCTCGCGGAGAACAACTCCCGCGACTGGTTCCAGGCCAATCGCGACCGGTACGAGACGACGCTGCGCGAGCCGTGCCTGCGGTTCATCTCGGATCTCGGCCCGCTGCTGCGCAAGGTCAGCCGCCGGGTCGTGGCCGACCCGCGCCCGGCCGGCGGCTCTCTCTTCCGCATCTACCGCGATACGCGCTTCTCGAAGGACAAGAGCCCGTACAAGACGCACGCGGGGATGTACTTTCCCGTCCGCGGCGGCAAGGACGTTCACACGCCCGGCTTCTATCTCCACCTCGAGCCGGGCGCCTGCTTCGCGGCGGCCGGCCTCTGGCATCCGGACTCGGCGGCGCTCGCGAAGGTGCGCGAGGCGATCGCCGCGCGTCCCGCGGAATGGAAGAGAGCGCGCGCCGGCCTTCCCGCCGAGGCGGAGAGGCTGCGCCGCCCGCCCCGGGGCTACGACGCGGATCACCCGTTCATCGAGGACCTCAAACGCAAGGACTTCGTCTCTTCGGTCCGCCTCTCCGACAGGGAGGTGGCGAGTCCGCGGTTCCTGTCCGGCTTCGTGGCGCAATGCGGGAAGATGAGCCCGCTCCCCAGGTTCCTGTCCGCGGCCCTGGAGCTCCCATGGTGAGGAATTCGAGAAGGAGGAAGCAATGAGACGAGGGTGGAGACGAAAGCTGTCGCTCGGAGCGCTCCTGGTCTCGCTTGCGGCGGGAGCTGCCGCTGTCCGGGCGGACGACCTGGGCCGCATCGAGTTTCCGACGTCGGGCTCCGGGGAGGCGCAGAAGCATTTCCTGCGCGGCGCTCTCCTGCTCCACAGCTTCGAGTTCGACGACGCGGCCGAGGAATTCCGGGCCGCGGAAAAGGCCGAGCCCGGATTCGCCATGGCCTACTGGGGCGAAGCGATGACGTTCAATCATCCGCTCTGGATGGAGCAGGACGCCGCGGCCGCGCGCAAGGCCCTGGAGAAACTCGCCCCGACTCCGGAGGCCCGCCTCGCGAAGGCGCCGACCGAACGCGAGAAGATGTACCTGTTCGCGGTCGAGGCCCTCTACGGCAAGGGGGACAAGGCGGCCAACGACAAGGATTACGCGGAAGCGATGCGCCGGCTCCGGGAGAAATACCCCGAGGACGAGAACGCCGCGGCCTTCTACTCCCTCGCGCTCCTGGGGACCTGCGAGGGCAAGCGCGACTACCCGACCTACATGAAGGCCGCCGCGGTCGCCGAGGAGGTCTTCGCGAAGAACCCGCTGCACCCCGGCGCGGTTCACTACCTGATCCACTCCTACGACGATCCCGTCCACGCGCCGCTCGGCATGCGCGCGGCCCGCGTCTACGCGAAGATCGCGCCCGCGGCCGGCCACGCCCTGCACATGCCGTCGCACATCTTCTTCGCCTCCGGGATGTGGGAGGAGGCCGCGGCGTCCAACGAGGCCGCCTGGAAGGCCTCGCTCGACCGGGCCGACCGGAAGAAGCTCGGCCCCGACGACCACAACTATCACGCCCTCTTTTGGCTCGAATACTCGTATCTCCAGATGGGCCGCTACGGCGACGCCCGCAAGGCGCTCGCGACGATGGAAGAGGACGCGGGAAAGAGCGGCTCCAACCGCGCGAAGAGGCACCTCGCGATGATGCGCGCGGCCTACGTCGTCGAGACGCGGCGCTTCGACGGCGACGTGGCGCGCTCCCTGTCCGGATCCGAGCGGGGCGTCGCGATCTTCGCCGAAGGCTTCGCGGCCGCCGGGAGGAAGGACCGGGAGCTGGCCGGGAAGGCGGCAGCCTCGATCGGGAAAGAAACGGCGGAGCCGCATCACGGCGGCGGCTCGATGTACGCGATGGGGAGTGCGTCCGGGGCTTCGGCCGACGCCGTCATGAAGAAGGAGCTCGAGGCTCTCCTCGCCGTGTCCGGCGGCAAACTGGAGCAGGGGCTGGCTCTCGCGAAAGAGGCGGCCGCCGCCGAGGACGCGATGAGCTTCGATTTCGGCCCGCCGGACGTCGCCAAGCCGGCCCACGAGCTCTCGGGCGAGATGCTCCTCTCGGCCGGCAAGCCCGCCGAGGCTCGAGCCGAGTTCGAGCGTTCCCTCTCCGGCGCTCCCAACCGCGCGCTCTCGCTCCTCGGCCTCGCCCGCGCGGCCGCGAAATCCGGAGACCGCGCCGCTTCCGAGGACGCCTACCGCCGGCTCGCCGCCGTCTGGCGCCACGCCGATCCCGATCTCCCCGAGGTCGCCGAAGTCCGCCGCTCCGCGTCTCCCATCGCCGCTCGCTAGCACCGGACTCGAGGCGAGCCTTGACGGCGCGGACCGAAAAGCGATACCGTGATATCGCCATGGCGCGGTATGTCACGACCAATCTGCGCTTCCCGCCGGAGACCTACCGGGAGCTTCGGTACCAGGCATCCCGGCGCGGCACCACACTCGCGTCACTCGTCCGCGAGTCGGTCGAGCGCTATCTCGGGCGCGGCGCGGCCGGGGAGTCAGTGCCGTTTGGCGACGATCCTGCGGACGCCCACGTCGGCTCGGTTACCACGGCCGCCGGCGACGAATCGGTGAACCACGACCACTATCTCTACGGGTGGCCGAAGGAGGAGGACCGTGAAGCTGCTGGCGGACACGAGCGCCCTTCTCGCGCTCTTCCTGCGGAACGACCGGAACCACGAGGCCGCCGCGGAGTTCGTGCGGGGGCACCCGGAGGCGCGGCTCGTGATGACGGAACTCGTCCTGGCCGAGGTGGTCACGCTCCTGCGGGGAAGGGCCGGGGCCGAAAGAGCCGTCGCCGCCGCCCGTGACCTCCTCCGGAGCCGCCGTTACGAGCTGATCTTCTCCGATTCCGAGATCCTGACCGGCGGCGCTCGCCCGCATGGCCCGCTACGCCGACAAACGGCTCTCCCTGACCGACTGCGCGAGCTTCGAGGTCATGGAGCGCCTCGCTCTCGAAGCCGCCTTCACCTTCGACCGCGACTTCCGGGACTGCGGCTACCGCATGTGCCCTGACGTCGCTCCGCGCTTCGCTGGATCGCGCCTTACGGCGCTCGAGCGAGTCGTCTCGGCCGGACGCCGAGGTCAAAGGCCGGCCGGTCGGCGCCTGAGGCGCGCGGCGGCTGCATATCTTCGAAGAAAGCGCTCCGAGCGGATCGCCGAGGCGTACCGGCGGGGCTACGCGGACGAAGGCCTGGGTCGCGAGTTCGAAGGATGGGAAAGCGAGGGATCCTGGCCACAGCCTCGCGGGAGCGTAGCGCCTAGCTACGGCTCGGTGGACGGGGCCGCCGTGGGCACGGGGAGGGCGGGCGTCTCTGCCGCGTGGGCCGGTTCCTCGAGCCGGGACATGAGCAGCGCCGCCCCGAGACCGAGCAGGAAGGACGCCGTCCAGAGCGTCTTTGCTCCGAAACGGTCGAGCACGAGCATCCCGGCCCAGGGCCCCAGCATGAACGCGAGGCCCATGACCATCTGCGAGAGGCCCATGTACTCGCCGCGGCGGCGGGCCGGCGCGATATCGGTCAGGTAGGCCGCCATCCCGGGGAAGAAGAACATCTCGCCGAACGTCCAGATGACGACCGTCACGGCGGCGGACCAGAAGTTCCACGCGAACGCCAGCGCCCCGAACCCGACGCCGAAGAGGAGCGCCCCGAGGGCGAGCGTGCGCCGGTGCGGCCAGTGAGCGGTCGCGATGTTCAACGGCACCTCGAGAGCCACGATCAACAGGCAATTCAACGTGAAGAGCAGCCCGTAAGCGGCCGCGGAGATGTGCAGATCGCGCACGAGAAAGACCGACATGCCCGCGATGTGCTGGAAGAGGACCATCGCGACCGGCAGGACGCCCGCCAGGAAGAGGATGAGCCGCGTGTCGCGGTAGCCCCGCGGCGGATGCGCGAGCGGCGACACGGCGGACTCGAGCTCCTCCATGTCGGCGCCGTGGCGGTGGCGCGGAAAGGATGCCGCGGCCAGGATCGCGCCCGCCGCCAGGGACGTGACCCCGTTGACGAGGAAGAGCAGGCGGAACGAGAGAGTCGCGAGAAACCCGCCGGCAGCCGGGCCCACGCTCATGCCGAGGTTGATCGCGAGGCGGTTGACCGCGAACCCGGCCTTGCGCTGCTCCGGCCGGACGAGGTCTCCGAAAATCGTCAGGTTCGCGGGGCGGAAGGCCTCCGACAGGATCGAGAGAGCGAGCGTCAGGAGGACGACGAGCGGAAGGCTCTTCGCCAGCGGGAAGACGAGCAGGAGGATGCCGGAGAAGAGGAGCGATCCCCGCATGATGCGGATCGGCCCCCAGCGGTCGCAGAGAAACCCCGAGACGGGGGCCGCGACGAGGGCGCCGGCCCCGTAGAGGAAGAGCACGTTGGCCGCCGTGCGAACGGAGAACCCGAGGCTTCGCGTCAGGTAGAGGACGAGAAACGCGAGAACCATCGAGCCCGCCTTGTTGACGAGGGTCGCCGAGGAGAGGACCCACACCTCCCGCGGCAGCCCGGCCAACCCTCGCCACGGGTTCCACCGGAAGACCTCCCTCCACGACATGCTCTCGATGTTACGTGACGCGTTCTACGGAGTTTCTGGCGTGCCGCGTTCTGGAGAGGATCACGTGAATCCGGCAATCTTCGGCGGGAAGCCGATCATTCGCGGGCGAAGGCTGGCCGTCGAGCACGTGCTCGGCTTGTTGGCCGCCGGCGACACGCCGGACACGATCCTCGCCGGTTATCCGTGGCTCGAACCCGAGGACATCCAGGCGTGCCTCGCCTACGCTCACAAGCTCGTCGCGCACGAGCGGGTCGAACCGCTGGTTACCTCCGGCAGTTA
>CAWALG010000031.1:0-39290 GCA_963782815.1 uncultured Acidobacteriota bacterium
CGTAGAACCAGGCCGTGTTACCGAGCGCTGCGTGCGCATCCGCGGATGAGTTGTCCAGGGAGAACGCCTTTTGCGCCGCTTCCTTAGCCCTGGGGTAGGCCTCGGCGGGACTCATGTAACTATCGGCCAGATAGGCCCACACCCACGCGATCCCCGCATAGGCCTCGGCCATCTGCGGGTCCTTCGCGAGGGCCTGCTCGTACAGCGAGATGGCCGCTTCGAGGTCGTCCCGTTTGAGGGTCGAAGTCCTGGCGCGGCCGCGCAGGTAAAGGTCGCGCGCTTCGGGATTCGCGGACTGCCGCCCGGCGGATGACGCGGCGCCCAAAGCCAGGCGCAGCGACCCCGCGACCTCGCGAACGATCGTGTCCTGGACCGCGGCCACTTCGCCGACGTCTCTGTCGTAATTACCGCTCCAGAGCGCGGCGCCGTCGGCCGTTTTCACGAGGTCGAGCGCGATGCGCACCTGCCGGCCGGATCGGCTGACCCGGCCCTGCAGAACCGCATCGACGCCGAGCTTCGCGCGAACGTCCTTCAGGTCGATCGCCTGTCCGCGAAACGCCGCGGACGAGCCGCGGCCGGTGACGACGAGCCCGGGAACCCGCATCAACTGGCGTGTAGATCGCGTCCCCGACGCCCTCGGCGAAGAACTCGAACGCGGGGTCGTCGCTCTGGAGCGGCAACACGGCGATCCGGCGGGGCGCGTCGGCCGCGCCCTTCATCCGCTGGAACCCGAGATACGCGAGCGCGCCCGCGCCGAGGATGACCAGCGCCCAGATCGCCGGCCGCAGCCACGCCGCCCGTGCGCCCGGCGCGGGGCGGGACGGTTTGACAGGAGCTTCGAGGTCCGCCGCACCCGAGGCGCTCGCGGAAGCGCCGAGAGCGAAGGAGAGATCCCGGGCCGACTGGAAGCGGTCCTCGGGCCGCTTTTCCAGGCAGTGCTCGACGACCTGCTCGAGGGCGAGCGGCACGGCGTTGCGAACCGAAGTCAGGGACGGGGCCTCCTCCCGGAGGATCGCGGTCATCGTCTCGGCACGCGGTCGCTCGATCGAAGGCCCGGCGGCCCGCGAGCATCTCGTAGAGGACGGCGCCCAAGGCAAAGATATCGGCCCGGTGATCCGCGAGATCGCCCCTCACCTGCTCCGGCGCCATGTAGCCGACGGTCCCCATCACGACTCCAGGCTCCGTGGCCCGGGCTACGGTGGGAGAGCTGGTCAGGCTAACGTCGTTCGCGCTAACGCCCTGCCTCGCGAGGCCGAAGTCGAGGATCTTGACGTGCCCGTCGCGAGTCACGAAGAGGTTCTCCGGCTTCAGGTCGCGATGCACGATCCCCCTGGCGTGCGCCGCGGCAAGGCCCTCGGCAATCTGCCGCCCGTACTCGATCACCTTCTTCGCGGAAAGCGGACCAACGGCAAGCAATTCCCGGATCGTCTGCCCCTCCAGGAGCTCCATGACCGCGTAGTGGCGCCCCCGGCCTGCCCGAAGTCGTAGATCGCCAGGATGTTCGGATGCGAAAGCGCGGCGACCGCCTTGGCCTCCCGCTCGAAGCGGGCCATCGCGTCCGGGTCGGCGGCCAGGCGCGCGGGCAGGACCTTGAGCGCGACGTCCCGGTCGAGCTTCTCGTCGCGCGCCCTCCAGACCTCGCCCATTCCGCCGGCGCCCAGTGGCGCGATGAGACGGTAGAGCCCGAGTTGTGTGCCTGGCTCGAGATGCATTGGAGTCTTGCGAGACACAGTACGTCCGAGCCGCAACGCGGTCAAGGGACGGAGGCTCTGCGGTAGCATGCTCCGCCGACAAAACTCATGACCGGAGGAGGCTGAACCTGATCGGCCGCACGCTCGCGCACTACCGGATCACCGGCGCCATCGGCGCCGGCGGGATGGGCGAGGTGTACCGCGCCACCGACACGAAGCTCGGGCGCGACGTGGCGATCAAGGTCCTTCCGTCGGTCACGTCATCCGATCCGGACCGGCGCCAGCGCTTCGAGCAGGAGGCCCGCTCGGCTTCCGCCCTGAACCACCCGAACATCCTGACGATCCACGACATCGGCGAAGCCGAAGGCGTCATCTACATCGCCATGGAGCTCGTCGAGGGCAGGACGCTGCGCGAGCTCATCGCCGTCGGGCGAACCGATGCCGACGAAGAAGCTCCTCGACATCGCCGTCCAGACCGCCGAGGGCCTCGCCAAGGCGCACGCCGCGGGGATCGTTCACCGGGACTTGAAGCCGGAGAACGTGATGGTCTCGAAGGACGGCTACGTCAAGATCCTCGACTTCGGCCTGGCGAAGCTGACCGACCCGGTGACGCAGGAGCTCTCCGTCCTGCCCACGGCGATCGCCGCGCCGACCCAGCCGGGAACGGTGATGGGCACGGCCGGCTACATGTCGCCCGAGCAGGCGAGCGGCCAGGCCGTGGACTTTCGATCCGACCAGTTCACGCTCGGCGCGATCCTCTACGAGATGGCGACCGGGAGGAAGGCCTTCCAGCGAAAGACGGGCGCCGAGACGCTCGTCGCGATCATCCGCGAGGAGCCCGAATCTCTGGGACAGCTCGCGCCGAAGGCCCCCGCCCCCGTGCGCTGGATCGTCGAGCGCCTGCTCGCCAAGGACCCCGAGGAGCGTTACGCCTCGACCAAGGACCTCGCCCGCGACTTGAAGAGCGTCCGTGACCATCTTTCGGAAACCTCGGTCTCCGGCGGATTGGAAGCGGCCGAGCCCGCGAGGAAGCACCGGCGCGGATGGGTCCTGCCGGCGGCCATCGCGCTCGCGGCCGGAGTCGCGGCGGGTTTCCTGCTGCACTCCCTCACGAGCGCCAAACCGGGATCGGCCCTCCAGCTCGATCCGTTGACCTACGCGCGCGGCGCCCTCGCGTCCGCGCGGTTTGCTCCCGATGGCCAGACGATCGTCTATGCGGCCGCCTGGGAAGGGCTCGCCCTCGACATCTTCACCACCCGAACCGATAGCTCGGAATCGCGTTCGCTGGGGCTGACGGGCGCGAGCGTCCTCGCGATCTCTTCCAGCGGTGAGCTGGCGATCTCCTTGAACCGCCACTTCCAGTTTGGATTCGAAAGAGTGGGCACCCTGGCGCGGGTTCCCCTGGCCGGCGGGGCGCCGCGCGAGATCCTCGAAAACGTTCAGGACGCCGACTGGTCGCCCGACGGAAAGAGCCTCGCCGTGGCGCGCCAGTCGGGCAACCGCAACCGGATCGAATACCCGATCGGAACGGTGTTGTACGACGCGCCAGGGTGGGTCAACGACCTCCGCGTCTCGCCGGACGGGAGGCTCGTCGCCTTCATCGACCACCCGAGGCGCGGGGACAACGTCGGCAGGGTGAAAATCATCGACACGGCCGGCAAGGTCCGGCTGACGGGCCCGGACGCGTTCCGCGGTCTCGCCTGGTCGGCGCGAGGGGACGAGGTCTGGTCGAGCGGAAACGGAATCTCGGCGATCTCGCTCTCGGGAAAGAGCCGGCTCGTCTGGAATTCTCCCGGAGCGATCCTCCTGGACATCGCCCGCGACGGGCGCGCGCTTTTCTCCGTGAATTCCTCCCGCCGCGAGATGGCGGGCTTTGCGGCAGGCGAGAAGGCGGAGCGGAACCTGACGTGGCTCAACTGGTCCTTCCCCAAGGACATCTCCTCCGACGGGAAGACCCTTCTCTTCGAGGAGCAGAACCTTCAGCCGAAGGCCTCCTACCTGCGCAAGCTCGACGGCTCCCCCGCCGTCCGGATCGGCGAAGGCGGCTCCTGGGGTTTCTCGCCGGATGGACGGTGGGTGCTGTCGATGAAGGACGATCAGATCTGCCAGTTCACGCTTCTGCCGACGGGAGCCGGAGAGCCGAAGCAGCTTCCGCGAGCGGACATCAACTGCAGGGCGGCGGCCTGGTTCCCGGACGGTCGGAGGATCCTCATCTCCGGCAACGAGCCCGGACACGGCCCCCGGCTCTTCGTCCAGGACATCCCGGACGGCAAGCCCCGCGCCATCACTCCGGAGGGAGTCGACTTTCTGTTTCACCCCGTTTCGCCCGACGGGAAGTCGATCGCGGCGAGGGGGACGGACCGCCGGATCGCCATCTACCCGGCCGAGCCAGGTGAGCCTCGCGCAGTGCCGGACCTCGAGCCCGAGAACGTCCTGCTCGGATGGACGGCCGACGGCGCCTCGATCTTCGTTTATCGGCCGTCCGCGCCTCCCCTCCGCGTCGAAAAAGTCGACGTGAAGACGGGACGCCGCACGCTCTGGAAGGAGCTCCGGCCTCCGGATCCCTCCGGCGTCGAGCAGGTCGGTCCGATGCAGATCGCGCCGGATGAGACTTCCTACGTGTACTCCTACCGGCGCGCGCTCGATGAACTCTATCTGGCGACGGGACTGAAGTGAGTTTGTGATCGGCAGCACGCTCGCGCACTACCGGATCACCGCCGCGATCGGCGCCGGCGGGATGGGGCAGGTGTACCGCGCGACCGACACGAAGCTCGGGCGCGACGTCGCGCTCAAGGTGCTGCCGGCCGAGATGGCCTCGAGCCCGGAACGGCTGGAGCGTTTCCGGCGCGAGGCGAAGGCGCTCGCGACCCTCGATCATCCGGGCATCGTCACGATCTTCTCCGTCGAGGAGGCCGACGCCGTCCACTTCCTGACGATGCAGCTCGTCGAGGGGCAGCCCCTCGACCACATCATCGCCGGGGGCGCTTTGCCGCGCGAGAAGTTCCTCGAGATCGCCGCCGCCCTCGCCGACGCGCTGGCCGCGGCGCACGAGAAGGGAATCGTCCACCGCGATCTGAAGCCCGCCAACATCATGGTGAGCGGCGACGGCCGGGTGAAGGTCCTCGACTTCGGCCTCGCCCGGATGAAGGAGCCCGAGGCGGAGGAGTCGTCCGGCTCGCAGCTGCCGACCGACCTTCACACCCACGAGGGCACCGTCATGGGCACGGCGCCCTACATGTCGCCGGAGCAGGTCTCGGGACTCCCGCTCGACCACCGGACCGACATCTTCTCGCTCGGCGTGGTGCTCCACGAGATGGCGACGGGGAGCCGCCCCTTCCAGGGGCCGAGCGCGGCGGCGCTCCTCTCGGCGATCCTGCGGGATCCGCCGCCCGCCGTGGCCGACGTCCGGCCGGACCTGCCGCGGGAGCTGGACTGGTTGATCGGCCGTTGCCTGGAGAAGGACCGGAACCTGCGAACCCAGAGCGCGAAGGAGGTTCGCGACGGGCTTGCCGCGCTCCGGCGCCAGACGTCCTCCGGCGCAGGCCCCCGATCCACGGTCTCGGGCGCCTCGAGCGCGAGCGCCGCGGAGGCCGCCGCCGGCCGGCGCTCGATCGTCGTCCTCCCGTTCGCCAACTTGAGCTCCGACCCCGAGAACGAGTACTTCAGCGACGGGCTGACCGAGGAGATCATCGCGGACCTCTCGAAGGTCAAGGCGCTGCGCGTCATCTCCCGGACTTCCGCGATGCAGTTGAAGGGCGCGAAGAAGGACGTGCGCGCGATCGGCCGCGACCTGAACGTGCGCTACGTCCTGGAGGGAGGCGTCCGAAAGGCCGGCAACAGCCTCCGCATCACGGCGCAGCTGATCGACGCGCTGACCGACGCCCACGTCTGGTCCGACAAGTACAGCGGCACGCTCGACGACGTCTTCGAGGTGCAGGAGCGCGTGTCCCGGGAGATCGTCCGGGCGCTCGACGTCACGCTGACTTCCGACGAGCAACGGCGCCTCGGAGAGCGTCCCATCGCGAACGTCCGGGCGTTCGAGCTTTACCTGCAGGCGCGGCAGGAAGTCCGGCGAATGGGAGGAGATGCGCTCGAGCGGGCCTCGAGGCTCCTGTCGCAGGCGGTCGCGATCGAGGGGGAAACGCCGCCGCTCCTGGCCCTCATGGCCTGGACCAGGGTGACGCAGGTCAGGCTGGGCATTCACCAGGGCCTGGCGCCGCTCGAGGAGGCGGAAACCCAGGCGCGCGCCCTCCTCGAGCGCGCTCCGGACTCGCCCAACGGGCATGCCCTCCTCGGATACATCGAGTACGAGCGCGGCCATCTGCCGCAGGCGGTCCGGCACTTCGAGCGGGCCCTCGAGCGGGAGCCCAACGACGCGGACGCGCTCTTCTACATGGGCATCGCCTACATCGCGGCCGGGCAGACCGAGCGGGCCCTGGCCACCGGCCGGAGGATCGTCGCCTCCGACCCGCTCTCCTCCCTCTCCTGGATGCTCTCGGGCGCGACGCGCTGGTTCGTCGGCCGGTTCGACGAAGCGCTCCCGGACCTCGAGCGCGGCCTGGATCTCGACCCTCAGAGCTTCGTCCTCCGCTGGACCGTCGGCTACACCTGCGCCGCGCTCGGCCGGCTCCCCGAGGCCGCGCGACACGCGGCCGTACTGCGCGAGGTCGGGCCCGACGTGCCCTACACGCGCCAGCTTCAGGCGCTCGTATTCGGGCTCGAGGGGAAGAAGGAAGCCGCCCTGGAGCGGCTCGCGTCCCTCGATGTCGCGCCGCTCGATGCCCACAACAAGTTCCATCTCGCCGAGTCCTTCGGTCTTGCCGGAGACACCGATCGGGCCCTGGACGTTCTCGACCAGGCGGTCGACCAGGGTTTCTACCCGTACCCGTTCATGGCCGAGCACTGCCCGTTTCTCGCGCCGCTGCGCCCCCTCCCGCGTTTCCCGGCGATCCTGGCGAAGGCGCGGGAGAGGTCGCAGGCGTTTCGCGCCCGCGCGAGCGAGGGCGGATCATCCTTTCCCGGCTGATCCGATCCCGGCCTTCGCCTTGGCTCGAACGTACGCGTAGTTCATCTGCGGAAGCGAGTTGAAGTTCGCGGCCTTGCCGCAGGAGTCCTTCGCCTTCTCCGCCTCCCCCTTCGCCTTGTAAGCCTGGCAGAGCCGATAGAGGTCCTGCGGATTCTGCGCGTTCGCCTGCTTCAGCTCTTCGACCGCCTTGTCGTAGTTCTTCTCCGCGAGGGCGATGATGCCGTCGAGCGAGTGGGCGTTCTTTGCCAGGGCCGGGTTCTTCGTGGCCTCGGCGCCCTTGCGGTATTCGTCCGCCTCCTTCTTCGCCGTGGCGAAGTCCTTTTTCGCCACCGCGACGCGGGCGAGGTTGAAGTGGCTGACGAGGGCGGCGTTGTTCTTGATCTCCTGCGACAGGTCGGACCCCTCGATGAGCTTCAGTCCGCGATCGAATTCCGCTTTGGCTTGATCGGGCTTTCCCATCTCCAGCAGGATGTTCCCTTTCAGCCCGCGGTTGCCGGCCATCGCCGGCACGTCGTTGGTCTTCTCTCCGAGGGCGTACTGTTTGTCCACGTCCTCGAGCGCCTTGGCCATCTGCCCGCCGTCCACGTGCACGACCGTCAGAGCGAACATCGCCGTCCGCCGCTCGCCGTCGGTCCTGGCCTTCCGGGTGATGTTCTGGATCTCCGCCGCCGCCTGGTCGGGCTTCCCCTCGTACAGCAGGGCCATGGCGATTCCCTGGTGGGCGTTCAGGAAATTCGGGTTGATCTCCAGCGCCTTCCGGTACTGGGCGATCGAGTCGTCGTACCGGCCCATCTTCAGCAGCAGCTCGGCATACGAGTCGTAAGGATTCGGGTCTTTGGGGATCAGCTCGATGTACTTCTGGAACGCCTTCTCGGCGCCGGCGTAGTCGCCGCTCTGACGGTAGGCATAGCCCAGGAGGTTGTACGCGGTCGAGTAGCTCGGATCGAGCTCCGTCGCCTTCTTGTAGTGCGTGATCGCTTGCGGGTAGTCCTGCTGGCCGAAATAGTAGCCGCCCAGGTTGAAGTGGGCCCGCTCGTCGTTCGGGTACGCCGCGGCGAGCTGGTCGAGGTACTCCTTCTGCTTGACCACATTGTTGTTCGCGCCGGCCTCCGCGGCGAGGATGAGAAGCTTCTCGCCGTTGGAAGCCTTGTCGGCGAGGCCGACGGCCTTGTGCAGGTGCTCGAAGAACTCCTTGCCGGTCGGCGCCGAGTTGGCCAGGCTCAACTCGGCCCAGGCGAAGTTCGGATCGAGCGAGACCGCCTTCTGAAAGTGGGCGATGGAGTCCGTGATCAGCAGCTTCTCGACCAGGTCCCGGCCCTGCAGGAACTCGGCCTTCGCCTCCGCCGACGAAGTCGTCACCGGGATCTTGCCGCCGCCGGCCGGCGTCGGCTCCACGGCGGCTTCGGCGGCGGGGGCCGGAGCCTCCTTCTTCGCGCAGCCGCCGCTCGGCAAGCCGGCCGCAAGTCCCAACATCAAGACGAGTCCGAGGGATCGGCTCCTGCGCATGCTGTCCTCCTTCGCGCTTGGGGATCGGGGGTCGTACCGACGAGACCTACGAACGAGCCGTGAGAATGTTGCGATGAAGGCGTCCGCAGCGAGCGATCGGGGACGAACCGCCATTTTCCGAGGACGAACGCGGGGTCACTGGCTCGTTTTGCGGCGCGCCATCGATCCCCCGGGCCAGGCGCGCTACTCCGGGGCGGCAGGCCTTTGGGGCCGGATGAATCGCGTGAAGATCATGTAAGCGCCGATCGCGGCGGCCGCTCCGCCGATGCGGAAGCCCCAATAGAAGGCTTCCGTCACGAGGAAGGCGAAGAGGGCCGCGCGGAGGACCCGAAACCGCGCGCTTCCGGAGTCGCGCGTGTACGTCCACCGGGCCAGGATCGCGAACGGGGGGAGGAGAAGGGCGACGATCAGCAGATCCGGCGTTCTTCCCGGGCGGCCGGACGACAGGACCCTGGCGATGAGCGCCAGACCGAGCCCGATCCAGATCCACGCCGGATGCAAGCGGGCGTCCGCCGGGCGGGGAGCCTCCGCGCCAACCTCCGCGGGCGTCACGGCATCGTCCTCGGTCACGAGGACCGATCTCTTCTACTTGACCGGTGTCGTGAGCGGCTTGCCCTTCTCGGCGACGAACACCGCGGCGATTTTCGCCGTGCCGCTGCCGCTGTTGATTGCCTGGTGGACCTTGCCGGGGAGGACATGGAAGATGTCGCCGGCCTTCAGCGTCGCCGTGGGGTTACCCTCGTTCTCGAGCGTGACCGTTCCCTCCAGCACGAACGCGAACACCTCGGCGAAGTGGGTATGTTTCCCCTCCGCCGAGCCGGGAGGCAATTCGACCCAGGCCATGACTCCCTCCCGCTCCGGAATGCTCATGTCCGCCTTCAGCACGACGTTGCGTTTGACGCCCGGGGCCTGCTGGGCGTTCACGACGAGCGCCGCGGTCATTCCAACGACGGCGACAAGAGCGATGACGATGGCTGGTCTCGAGGTCCTGGAGCTCATGGGTTCTCCTCCTTCTGTCCTGTAACGGGCGCTGATTTTGCCCGGTCCGCATAAAATATTACAGGTGGAGCGGCCCGGGCGCCGGGTTCGATGAAGTTCCGAAGATCAGACGCTCGGAGAAGTAGCGCGCCAGAGCGCCGGCCTCCAGGCGAATCCCTGAAAGCCCGATGTAGCAGTCCGGACGAAGAAGGTAGAAGCAGCGACGGGGGATGCTCGCGCGCTCGAGCTCCCGGTCGTTGGCGGGATCGCTTGGAATCTCGTGGATGCGCAGCAGGTCGTCGAGACCGGGCGGGCCTGCCGGGAGGGCGGCTTGCCCGACCACGATGAGATTGAATCGCGTGTCGTCGAGCTTCTGGAACAGGTCCTCCATCGGCCCGTCCGCCGAGAGCTTGACCCGCAGCCACGGAAAGCGGTCGCCGGAGCGCGGAGCGGCATCCGGCAGGCCCGGCAGCGTCTGCGACAGCGGGCTGCGGCGGTACTGGATGCCGATCTGGGAAATCGTGCGAAACACGGCCTTTCGTATCCTGTCGAGGCGCATCGCGAGGGCCATGACTCTCGCGAGGATCCGAGTCCGGAAGAGCCCGGCCAGCCTCGCGTCCGAGACCACGAGAGCGAACGCCCGGTCTGTCGTCGAGAGCAGCTGCCGGGCGACCGGGAGGCGCTCGTCCTCGTAGGAGTCGAGAATCGCCGCGCCCGCGCTTCCATTCAGGACGAGAGCGAGCTTCCACCCGAGGTTGTATGCGTCCTGCAGGCCGGTATTCATCCCCTGAGCGCCGACCGGGCTGTGGATGTGCGCCGCGTCGCCCAGCAGGAAGCAACGCCGGTCGCGAAAGCGCTCGGCGCGGCGGTGATGGATGCGGTACGTCGAGAACCAGCTGCATCCCTGGAAGGAGAGCCGGGCCCCCGCTTCCTGGCGCATCGAGGGGATCACGTCGGAAAGGTCCAGGTCTTTCTTTCCGCGCAAATCCGAAGGCACGATCCCCACGATCCGCCAGTGATCCGTTCCGCGCATCGGGAAGAAGAGGTGGAACCCGTCGCGCCACAGGTAGACGTTGAGCTCGTCGGGCACCATCGATCCCGTTACCTTCGTATCGGCGACGAAGAACACGTGCTCGTAGGGCGCGCCCTGAAACTCGATCCCGCACAGGCTCCGCACGGAGCTGCGGGCGCCGTCGCACCCCGCGATCCACGCGGCCGTCATCTCCCGGCTGGTGCCGTCCGGTTGTTTGAGCGTCGCCCTGACCCCCTCCGCGTCCTGCGCCAGGCCGACGAGCTCCGTGTTCCACTGGACGGCCATGCCCCGTTGACGGAGGGCTTCTCCCAGCAGCCGTTCGTTGTCATCCTGCCCGAGGATCAGGATAAAGGGGTATGGACTCAGGTCGCGCCCGATGTCTCCCAGCGGAACGCGAGCGGACCGGCGCCCCCGGGCCCAGAGGTTCGCGCCGGCGGTGCGTTTCCCCAGGTCGAGCGCGCGGCCGGCGATGCCCAGGTGCGCATAGATTTCGAGCGTGCGCGCCTGCACGCCCAGGGCCCTCGTCTCCACGGCGGGACCGGCGTGGCGGTCGATGATCATCGCGCGCACGCCCCGCCGGGCGAGTTGATTGGCGAGCATCAGCCCGGTCGGCCCGGCCCCGACGACCAGGACATCAGCGTCCATGGTGTTCATCGGCGATTCCACTCTCGCGCGGTCGCCTTCTATCAATCGGCTCGGCTCATTTCAACCCAACGCTCGGTTCCCGCTGGCCGGCGTGCCGCACGACCAGGAAGCACATGTTGCCTTGCACCGCGGCCGATTCCACGACCGCCCACCGGCCGGCAACCCTCCGCTGAAGCTCGTCCACCGTGACAGGAGCCGCGAGCTCGCCGGCCCGATGGAGAGCCGCCATGCAGGAATCCGACCATCGCCCCGACCGGACCAGGGAGGACACGAAGAGCCGCCCCCGGCCTGGTATCAATACTCGCGCAAACTCGGCGGTGATCGCCTCGGCATCGCACGGAACATGCAGGACGTTCAAACACAGGATGCTGGAGAACATGCCCGCGCGAACCGGCAGCGCCGCGATGTCCGAATGCAGAAACGCGACACCATCCGGAGAGCCGCCGGTGTCCGACCCGATTCTCCTGGCCGCCCGTCGGAGCATCTGAACCGACCGATCTGCAAGCAAGGCAAACGCGCCGCGCGGCTCCCGATACATCGGCGCGGTGAACAGCAATGACCCGCACCCCGCCTCGGCGAAGCACTCCTCGCCGGCGGCGTCGAACGCTGCGCGAGCGAACCGCGAGTAGGCCCGGGCCGAGGAGCCCCACAAGATCCGATGGTAGATCGACCTCCCGACGATGGCGTCGTAAACCGCCGCCTTCCGATCGTACGGAGCCGCGCCCGCAACCTCCGGGAGCGCCGTATAGAAACCGGGGCCGATTTCCCGCACCGCGCCCGGATCAGCGAGGATCGCGTCGAACGTCGCTCTCTGCATCGCCGTCTAACCAGACGGCGGCTTGTTGCCCTTGAGATTCTCCTCCAGGAAGCGCAGGACGTGCCCGATCTGAATCACCTGGTTGCTGCGCCTGGCCGAGCCGTGCCCCTCCTCGGGGATCAGGATGAGCTGCGACGCAACTCCCTTCTTCTCCAGCGCCTCCTGCATCTGCACAGCTTCGCCCGCCGGGACCCTCGGATCGTTCAGGCCCTGGATCAGGAGCAGCGGCGCCTTCACGCGGTCGATGTAGGTGATCGGGGAGAGCTTGAGGAGCGTTTCGGTGTCCCTGTCGGGGTCGCCGTACTCCGTCGTCCGGAGGATGCGGCGGTAGGGGGACGTGTTGCGAAGCATCGTGACGAGGTTACCCATCCCGACCACGGACGCGCCCGCGTCGTAGGTGCCGGCAAACATCGTCATGCCGACGAGCGTCGAATAGCCGCCGTAGCTTCCACCCATGATGCCGACCCTCGGGGATTTTCCGTTGCGTCCCCAGTGCGCCCGGACCCACTTGCCGCAGTCGTCGATGTCTGTGATGACCTTCAGGCGTCCGGCGCCGTTGTCCGCGTCGAGCCACGCCTTGCCGTACCCGTCGCTCCCCCGGACGTTGGGCTCGGCGAGGACGAACCCGGCCTGGACGAAGAGCTGGCCGCGGGCGCTGAACCCGGGCTGCGCCTGCCCCTCCGGCCCGCCGTGGAACTCGACGATCACGGGACAGGGATCGGCGCCGGTGTTCTCCTCCGGCGCGCACCCCTTCGGGAAACGGACGAACATGGGGATCGGCGTGCCGTCGCGCGCCGGAAAGGTCATGAGCTTCGCCGGCACGAACGCCGACAGGTCCACCTCGGGAGCGCTCGGCACGACCCATTGCGTCAGCGTCTTCGACGTCCAGTCCCACACATAGCTCGTTCGCGGAGCCTTCCCGGTCTCGACACCGAGGGTCGCGAACCGACCGTCGCGCGAGACGGACCCCGCAGACACGTTGTCCGCGTCCTTCGGAAGCGACAGCTCCTCCGGCGCGAACGTCTTCGCGTCGAGGACGCGGAGCCTCGTGTAACCGCCGTCGTTCATGCCGAGATAGATGTGGCGGCGGGCCTGGTCGATCCCGAACTGCGAGACGTCCATCTTCACGTCCGGCGAGACGGCCCGGAAGCTCCCCGCCGAAGCGTCGGAGCCGATCTTCCAGCGGTACAGCCGGCGGAAATCGCCGAACTTGTTCGTCCGGACGAGAAGCTCGCCCGGGTCGGCGGCATAGGAGACGTCGTACTCGGTCTTCTCGCCGGCCCCCAAAAGCGGCGTGAGCTTCTTCGAGGCGGAGTCGAGCTCGTAGTACTCGCTCGACAGGGCGCCGGTCGCCTTCCCGAGAATCAGGCGCAGATCGTTGCCCTGGCCGCGGTAATCGGCGACGGACCAGAGCCCGGGCTCGCCGAAGAGGAGGCGGCGCTGCCCGGTCGCGAGATCGTAGCTGTAGATGGCGTAGCTGTCCGGCTTGACGTCGTTGGAGCGAAAGAGGAGCGTCTTCGAGTCGTCGAGAACGCCTTCGAAGAAAGTGCGCACGTTGTCGATCTTCTGGATCGTCTTCAACGGGCCGCCGTCCGCCGCTTGAAGGAAAAGCCCCGGGTTCTCCTGTCCGCCGGTGTCGCGCGAGATGACGAGCCACCGTCCGTCGGGGGTCACTCCGGACACCGTGGTGCGGTCCTCGCCCGCCGTCATCTGGACCGGATAGGCCTTCGCCCCGTCGATGCGCCAGACCTGGCTGGAGCCGGTGACGGTCCACGTGAAGTAGAGGCGCTTTCCGTCCGGGGAAAGGAGGCCGAGCCCCGGAGCGCGCACGTCGAGCATCGCCTGGATGCGCCGCGCGACCTCGGGCGCGAGCGGGGGAGGGGCGTAGCGTGCGATCTTCTCGGCCGGGACGCTCCCCGCGCCGACTCCCGAGTAAGGCCCTTGCTGCGCGGTGGCGACCGAGGCGCCGACACAAGCCAGAAGCAGCGCCTGAAGAAACTTTCTCATGACTCCCTCCAGAGAGAAGCAAGCCACTGGGGTCCTGGGGTCAGTCTTTCCTTATGGTATTATTGCGTCTCGCCGCGCTCAGCGAGTCCCGCAACGCGCCCAGCCTTCTGCGCAGCCCGTCATCCTCCGCCATCGCCGCCTCGAGGCGGTTCACGCCGTTGATCATCGTCGATGTGTCCCGGCCGAAGAACCGCGCGGCCTGCGCCACCGGGATGCGCCCGACCTCCCGGCCGAGCCACGCCACCATCAGGCGCGCCCGCGAAACGTCCCTTTCCCGGCCGGGACCGCGCATTCTGCCGGCGTCCACCCCTTCCTCGCGCGCGACGTGCCGTGCCAACCGCTCGACCGTCATCCCGCGAGGGACGATCGGCGGCTCGCCGGCCGCTCTCAGAACCCGATCCGCGAAACCCTCGTCCCCCTTGACCGCCTGCCCCCAGCTCGCCACGGCGTCGTACGGCTCCTCCAGAGACTCCCTCATCAGCTTTCGGTATTCCCGGATCGCCGACGACCGTCGCCGGTTGAGCATCGAGAGGAGCAAATCCAGGTCCATCCAGTCCGGTCCCCGCCCACGCCGGTAGTGCCGGTCGCTCGACCAGCCAAAGTTCTCCGCCCGCTCGACCAGTCGTGCCTTCACCGGGTTCTCGTGAATGTAGCGGAGCAGCGCAAGGCCGTACCGGTCCCGCTCGACCAGGAAGGCCTTGTACCGCCCCTGGAACAGGTGTCCCGGCCGCCCGTGGCGCCGGTTGAAGTACTGCGTGTACGACGATTGGAGGCCCGCCATGATCTTCGACAACGGGACCCTCCCCCGCAAGATCGCCAGGTGCACGTGGTTGTCCATCAGGCAGTACGCCACCACGCGGAAGGAGAACTTCTCGGCATAGAAGGCCAGCCGGTCCAGATACCGCTGCCGATCCGCGTCGTCGCGAAATACGTTCCGGCGCTCGTTCCCGCGCGCGATCACGTGGTAGAGGCCACCCTCCAGCTCCACACGCAGCGGCCGCGCCATCCGGCAATAATACCATAACGAAAGACTGACCCCACAGACCGGACCGGCGTCGCCGTCAGACGAGGCCCGCGGCCATCAGTTCCCGCGCGAGGAGGTGCCCCCACGCGATGTGTCCCTCGGAGCCAGGGCGAATCGAGCCGGGGAGGAAGAATCCGGCGGCCACCGTGTTCCAGCGATCCACGTAGAGCGCCTTGCGCGCCGCCGCGATCCGGCGCGCCATCTGCTCGACCGCGCGGTACCGCTCGACGGCGTCCGGCGCCAGGCCCGGCGAATCCAGGTCCAGATTCGGGGCGCCGGGACCCTGGATGACGGCGGAGACGCCGGGACAATCGGCGATGCGGGCGATCTCGCAATCCACGAGCTCCTCGTACTCGGCGACGGTCGGCCGCGCGTGGCGGCGGATGATCGGGCCCAGGACGTGGTGCGCCATCGCCGTTGCGCGCGCGTTGACGCGGTAGACGAGCTGCGGCCCATACGGAACTCTCGCGGCAATCAACTGCGAAACATGGCGGAAGTGCCGGAGCCGGTCGTACACCGTTCTCACGCGGCTCGGCAGGTGCGACAGGTCCACGGAGCCGCGGCCGATGATCGCGAGCCAGCCGACGACCTCGACGACCACGACCCGCGGCCGTCTCGCGAGCGCCTTGTCGACCGCGCCGTGGAGCTCCAGAGGGTGGTAGTACTGCTCATAAAAGACGTTGAGGCGCGTGCCGGGTCGGCAGGCCTCGACCGCCCGGCGGCAGACCTGGGGGAACGTCAGCTCCGGAGGCACGCCCGGATACCCCGATGTCTGGCACTGGCCAAGAAAAGCGATCGTCGTCCGCGGCACCGAAGTCAATGATATTTCGGCGGCTTGTCCCCGCCGGGGAGCGGGAACCGGCGCTCGGCGGCCGACAGGAAGAACGCGCGCACCTTCGACGACGAGAGATACCAGAGGAGGAGCGCGACGACGGGGATTCCCGCGATTGCGCGAGGCTCCGCGCCGAGGGCCCCGCTGACCAGGTCGCCGGTGAGGTTGACGAGGAGGAGAGCGACGCCGAGCCGGTACCCCCAGCGCCTCCCGCCGAAGAAGCCGCAGGCCGCCGCCGCGCAGGCGAGGCAGACGGCGCCGAGGAGCAGCGGCGCCCACCCGCCCATTCCCGCGAAGTCCTGCCGGGCCCGCGGATTCAGGCGCCAGATGGGCTCGAGCGGGCCTCCCGGGGTCAGCAGCGAGATCGCGGAAAGCCCGCTCGCGAGCGTCCCGAAGGCAAAGAAGGCGGCGAGCGCCGTGATCCCGCTCGGACGCGTGGTCTCTTCCGGCGGGGACATCGGAGTCATCCTCTCACCCCTCCCGAGGCCGATATCATTGCGCGTCTCGCAATGACCATGACGAGCGACGAGACCCGGATTGCTCTCGCGAGCTTCTACGACGCGTTCGCCCGGCGCGACGGCGGCACGATGGCCGGGATGTATGCGGCCGGCGCGACGTTCGAGGACCCGGTCTTCCGGTTGAAGGGGAGCGACATCGGGAAGATGTGGGTCGGGCTGCTCGGCCGGGCCCGCGACTTTTCGATCACATACAACGTTGCGCAAACCGGGGACGGCCGCGGCAAGGTCGAATGGACGGCGCGTTACCTCTTCGCCGGCCGGCGTCCGGTCGTCAACGTCGTTGTCAGCGAACTCGAGTTCGAGGGCGCCAGAATCACGCGCCAGGTGGACCGTTTCGATTTTCCCCGCTGGGCCGCGCAGGCGCTGGGACTGCCCGGGAAGCTCCTCGGCCGCTTCCCCTGGTTTCAGCGCGCCGTCGCGCGCAAGGCGGCCCGCGGCCTGGGAGTCCCGCCGCGCGCCTGAGGCTTTCGGCCGCGGCGGTCGCTTCGCGACCAGGCGGCCGAGAGAGTTCAAGACCTGAGTTTGGACTGAGGCGACATTGATTGGCGCCTGGCGGTCGGCCCTGGCGTTCCACGAATCGCCAATTCGTAGCCGTGGGCGATCGCCGCGCAGTACAGGACGAAGAAGAGGAAGGAGAGAGGGAAGCGCCAGAGCGGGAGGCCCACCGACCGGCGGGAACGCCGCCATCGGCGCAGGAGCACCCGCATCCGGCCGGCAAAGTCCCAGAGCCGGTTCGGATGCGGCTTCCCGAGATGCTGTTGAAAGCGTCCGTAGGCATAGCCCGTCCGGACGCAGTTTCGATACAGGTTGGACCACTTCCGGGAGTAGTTGTGCATGGCGGCAAGGGCGGGCTCGTAGCGGAGCCGGAAGCCGGCCTGCAGGAGGCGCTCGGCCAGATCGGAGTCGGAGCCCAGGCGAATGGTGTCTCCGCGGAAGAGCCCCGCCGCGCGGACGGCGTCGGCCCGCAGCAGGACGTTGTGGGCGAGAAAGTGCTTCGTGTCGTGCGGGTCCTCGGTCTGCTCCCCCAGCTGCGCGAGCTCCATCTCCCGGGAGAAGAGCCCCGGCAGGTACCGGGACCGCCCCGCGACGAGAGCCGCGCCCGGGCCCGCGCGCTCGAGCACGTCGAGCGCCCGCTCGAGCCAGTCCCGGGCGGGCAGCGCGTCCGAGTCCGCGAAGGCGACGAACGCGCCGCGCGCCTCCGCGATGCCGGCGTTCTTCTGCTGGAAATAGACGAGCTCCGGCCGCACGAGCCACCGAAGCGGGACCCCGGAAAGCAGATCCGCCTCGGCCGGCGTCGGGTTCCGCGAGGCCACGACGAGCCACTCCAGCACCCGATCGGCTCGCGTCTGCCGCTTCCAGGCCTCGACGACGTCCGCGAACCGGATCCGGCGGCCCGGCCGGTCGTTGGAAGTCTCGAAGACGAGCGACACGTCCGCGGAACGATTCATGGATGGAAAGACTATCCCTGGCGACCGCCGTGGCGGTGCGCTGTCGATAAGAGTGGTCCGACAAGAAAATGGGGCGAGAGGTCAGAAGGCCTCTCGCCCCACGCATGTTCCGATAAGACCCTTCACTGTCCCGTGTTCAGTGAAGTGTCACGACACCCCGCTAGGGCAAGCTCCAGGTCCCGAGCGCGGTGTAAGGACGATCCGGGGCTGATATTCCATCCGTGCACGGCGCCTTGCTGTCCACGGTCGCGTCGGCGGATAGCTTGGAGGCACCCGCCGTCGTGCTGAGATCGAAGTTGTTACGGAGGTAATAGTTGTGGTTCACGCCGCCGATGGTGGCATCGAAGCGGCTCCCCGCGTCTTTGCTCGAGCCCGTGTCGTTCGGCTGGCCGTTGTACCAGAGCCTCACGGCTCCGGAGTTGTGGCTGGTTCCGGGGGTGCAGGTCCTCCGTACCGACACTCTCACCGTCAATTCATGAGTTCCCGCCGAATCCACAAACGGGATCTCTTTCAGCAGCGCGTTGTTGAATCCGCTGCTTCCCGTGGCCTGGTTCAGGAGGACATCCCGAGTGATCGGGAACCCGCCTTCGAGCAGCTCGACACTCAGGTCCACCTTCAGGCCCACGGCATCGCTGTTCTTCAGCCCGATCCACAGCTTCGCCGGGCTCAACGCCTCGATGACCGGCCCCACGGACATGTGCATCGTTACGGGGCCGGACAGCGTCCGGCTGTAAAGATCGCTCCCCACGGGGAAGCTCGTGAACACGACAGGGATAGTGACGCCCGGCCCGCCCAGCGTTCCCACGAAGGCGTCCATGCGGCCGGCATTGTTTCCCTCGTTGAAGATGATCACGCCGGAGGCGCCCGCGGCCTGGGCGTTCAATGCCTTGGTTGCGAAGGTGCACGTACCCCTCTGAATCAGCGCGATGTTGCCGGCCGGGAAGCCCGCGAAATCGGCGGCCTCGCAGCCGCTCGTCGAGCCGCCGGGCGGCGGAATCGTCACGTCCACCGGGGTCAGGAAGGATGCGACATCACCGCCGGGAGACCAGACCATGAAAAAGAAATCCGTTCCAAGGGCGTAGGTTGTCGGATTGGGATCTACCCGCTCGAGGCCCCCGACGGCCACGTGCATCGTTACGGGGCCGGACAGCGTCAGGCTGTAAAGAGCGCTCCCCACGGGGAAGCTCGCAAACACGGCAGGGATAGTGACGCCCGGGCCGAGCGTTCCCAGGATCGCGTCCACGCGGCCGGCATTGTTTCCCTCGTTGAAGATGATCACGCCGGAGGCGCCTGCGGCCTGGGCGTTCAATGCCTTGGTTGCGAAGGTGCAGGTACCCCTCTGGATCAGCGCGATGTTGCCGGCCGGGAAGCCCGCGAAATCGGCGGCCTCGCAGCCGCTCGTCGAGCCGCCGGGCGGCGGAATCGTCACGTCCACCGGGGTCAGGTGGGCCGTGACATCACCGCTGCCGGACAAAACCATCGTAAAGAAGTCCGTTCCAAAGACGTAGGTTGTCGGAGTGGGCGACGTCTGCTGGAGCTCTCCACCGAGGCACAGGGCGGGCGCCAGCGCGAGCGCCAGAAAACTCGCCATCTTCAAGATTCGAAGGGATGGTGTTCTTGTTGTCATTGCTCAGTCATCCTTCTTTCGTCAATTTGCCCCTCCCCCCGGTCCAATGCCGAGAGCCGAAGGGGCGTTTCCCCCGATATGAGCTGGCGGGCGCGCCAGCCGTAACATGAAGCTCACCGGAACTTGATTTCTCCTTCTCGGGACAGATCTTCCCCCCTTTCTACGCCCCGAGACAATCAGGTATGTCCATGTGGTGCAGCTCCTTGTCTCGCCGCAGCAGAAATTCAATACCACCGCAAGATGCAAGTCCATTGGACCTTAGTCGTACAGGCCAGGGAGGGCGCGTGAGCTCTTTGGGCGCTTCGAGCAGAATGAGTTGAGGGGGCTGTGGGACGGGACGGACCTCGCCCTCCCTACGTCTGGAGGCGGTCCGGGAGAAGAAAGACTCTCCGGGCGAGGTCGGACCGGAGCGTCTCGTCGCGGTAGTAGCTTCGGAGAACCGGGTCCCGCCATGTGAGGAGATCCGCGTTGGCCTCGGCGAACTCCGGCCAGCTCCGGTCGCGTCCGGTCCGCTCCATCCGCTCGTTGATCAGGAGCAGGTAAGCCCAGGTGATCGTCTCGTGATAGCGGTCCGCCTTTCCGAGCCGGACGGCGAGGCGCCGGAGCGCCGAGCTGAATCGCTCCAGCGCCGACGCCGGCGACGCCTCCTGCAGGAAGAGCCAGGCGGCGCGGACGTGGTCGCGGTGATGGAATTGCTCCTCCGGCAGAGTTCCCGCCTCGAACGCCGCGAGGAACTCGCGGCTCTCCATCACGATTCCCGGCGCCGGGACTCCAGCCGCGCCGCGGCCGAGAGCGCCAGGACGGCCGCGAGATAGAGCCAGAGGTTGCGCGCCGCCATGCCGAGGGCGAAGTGAAAGCCCGCCGCCCACGCGAGGACGACCAGGAGGACGAGGCCTCCGGCGAGGGCGGTGCGACGAAAGAGAAAGAGCGCGGCGCCGGCCAGCTCGCCACAGGCGAGCGCAATCCGCGCCCCGTCCGGGCGGCCGAGGCGCGCGAACACCCCGCGGCCGTGCAGCAGGAAGGAGAGCGCGCCCACTCCGAGAGCGACTCCGAGGCCCAGCCGCAGGACCGTCAGAAGAACGCTCGAGCGCCCCGGCCCGTTTCGAGCGGGAGAGGCTATCGGGCATCGTCCCGCTCCGAAAGGCGATGGCTCGCCGAGGCGTCGAGGTCGAGGCGGTAGATGCGCTTCAAGTCCGCGATCTGCCGGAGCGACTCGGCCGAGAAGGGCGCCTTGCCTTCGAACGCGTGCAGGACGATCCCCTCGAGCAGGTCGCCGAGGGTCAGGTCCTTCAGCTCCGCGAACGCCTTCAGGACCTTGAGCAGGCGCTTCTCCATCCGGACTCCCGTCTGGACCCGCTCGACCACGATCCGTCGGCCTGCCTCGCCTGGCGGCGCCGATTTCCGGCGGGCTCTTTTTGTTATCATGGTACCAATGTACCAGACGCCGGGACTCGGGTCAAGGGCCCGCGCGGAAACGAATTGTCAGGGCTGTTCACTCCACCGGCGCGTAGCAGAGGAGGACGTTCCCGTTGGCGAAGGTCCGCGTCCTCGTCCGATTCAGGGTCAGCTTTCTCTGGATGCCGTCGAACATCGTCCTTCCCTTGCCGAGGACGACGGGAGTGATCACGACCTGGTATTCATCGATCAGGCCCTCCCCGGCCAGCTGGGAAACGATGCTGCCGCTTCCCAGAATCACGATGTCGTCGCCCGGCTCCCTCTTCATCGTTCGTACTTCGCCAGCCAGGTCGCCCTTCACCAGCTTCGTGCGTTGCCACGAGGCCTTTTCCAGTGTTCTGGAAAATACGACTTTCTGCAGGTTGTTCATTCCTTCGGCCACTTTCGGAAAACTCTTCATCGCGGCGGCCGTCGGCCAGTAGCCGGCCATGAGCTCATAGGTGATCCTGCCCAGCAGCAGCGTGCCGCCGCCGCTCGCGTTGTCCGCGACAAAGGAATTCCACTCCGCATCCTCGGCGGCATTGTGGGCCCAGCTCAAATCGCCTCCGGCGCCGGAAAAATAACCGTCCAGAGTCGTACTGTTGAACACCGCCAATCTCCGCATCCGTTTGCCTCCTTCCGGGCACGGCCGTACTCCACCACAGGGCGGCTCGTTGCCTCAAGATGGCTTCCGGTTGTGGCGTGCCTCGTTCTCTCAGGCCGGCTGGATGTTCCAGTTCGTACGAAAGAGGTTGTTCGGGTCGTACTTGCGTTTCACCCGGGCGAGGCGGTCGTAGTTGCCCCCATAGGCGGCGCGCACCCGATCGCCCTCGTCGGCGGTCAAGAAATTGACGTAGACGCCGCCGGTGCCGAAGGGCGTCGTGGCATTGAAGAAGTCTCGCGCCCAGCCGATGCAGCGCTTGTCGTCGGCCGGGTTCTCCCAGCGGCCGTGGAAGTTCATGACGAACCTGGCGTCTCGGTGCGGGTACGCCGCGGAATCCGGGGCCGGCCGCTCGGTGGCGCCGCCGATAGCGCCGAAGAAGAGCTCGCACTGAGGGGACGGCAACTTCCCGGCGTTCTCGACGACGACGTCGAAGAGCCCGTCCGCGAGCGTCGAGAAGTTGAGGGACTTCCAATAATTGCGGGCTCCGGGGGTCAGCAGCGGGTCGAAGGTCTTTTGCCAGGCGACGTAAGGCTGGACGCCGATGAATTCGCCCCAGACGGTCCCGAACTTGCGCAGCGGCTGGACGAGCGGCTCGCCCTGCTTCGGGTCGCCCGCGTAGATCAGGGCGAGCGCCATCATCTCCTTGCCGTGGAACTTCTCGGGGAGGAACGGCAGCGGCGGCGCCTTGCGAAGGACGGTCCACACGGTGAGATCCTCGGGCGCCTTCGCCATGAAGTCGCGGTACTGCTGCAGCACCGACTTCGCCTCGGAGAGCGGGTACACGACGAGGCCGGAGAGCACGCCGGGGCCGACGGGATGGAGCCGGAACTCGAAGCGGGTGACGACACCGAAGTTGCCGCCGCCCCCCCGCAGAGCCCAGAAGAGGTCGGGGTTCTCGCTCGCGCTGGCGCGCACCACCTCGCCGGCCGCGGTCACGACCTCGGCGGACTCGAGGTTGTCCACGGTCATGCCGTACTTGCGGCTCAACCAGCCGAAGCCCCCGCCGAGCGTCAGCCCGGCGACGCCGGTGGTGGAGTTGATGCCGAGCGGCGTGGCGAGGCCGTGGGCCTGCGTGGCGGCGTCGAGGTCCGCGAGCGTGGCGCCGCCTTCGATTGTGACGCGGCGCGCGGCGGGGTCCACTCGCGCGGCCTTCATCTTCGTGAGGTCGATCACGAGGCCGTCGTCGCACAGGGCGCTGCCGGCGATGTTGTGCCCGCCGCTGCGGACGGCGAGCAGGAGCCCGTTGTCCCTCGCGAAGTTCACCCCGCGGACGACGTCCGGCGTCGAGGCGCAGCGGGCGATGACCGCGGGGCGCTTGTCGATCATCGCGTTCCAGATGGTGCGCGCGCTGTCGTACTCCGCGTTGCCCGGAAGAAGAACCTCTCCCTGGAAGCCGCGCTTGAACTCCTCGATCTTCCCGGCCTGCAGATTCGCCATGGTTCCCTCCTTGTCCTGACTTACGCAGGACGATACCGAATGGGTGCCGTTGAAGTATCGCCGCGCGTTGGAGAGACTTGACCGATCGTCCGGAGGTTTAGCAGGCCTTAATGAGCCGGGACACGCTCTCGCGCGTTCAAACGCGCGGTGGGCGTGGCCCCGGGCGCGTAGCGGGTGGCGCGCCGGCCCGGCGGCGCACAGCCCGCGGCGCCCTGACGCGGTCCAAAGAGCGTCTCCCGGCGAACCGCAAGGCGGCGGCGGTCCGTGCGGACCTCCGGGCACCCTACGGCATCGTCATTCCCGGCATCTTCTCGCTGGACGGCGGCACCAAACCCATGCGCTCCCTCGCGCCGTGGCAGGCGAGACTCATCGAGCATCACGAACGCGTCGAGAGCCTGACCAGTCGCCAGGCCCAGAGACAGAGGGCCCCCGCGCCGACGGTGACGAGAGCGAACCAGGGGTTCGTCGCCAGGTGCGCCCCTTCTTCCATGATGCGCCAGAGGTGCACCAGGGTGAGCACACCAAAGACCGTACCGGTGGTCATGACGTATGCCTTCATTGGATCGCCTCCCCGAGATCGAGAAACTCTCGACGCGCAGTCTGGACACGGCGTTTCGCCCTTCCCCCGACATCCCGGAAGCCCCCCCTGATCCGCCGCTCCCGGCCCCTGCCCTCCGGTAGCAGGTGTCGCTCGACCTCAATCCGGCAGCTTCAGCTCTCCTGGTCGGTGAGGCGGCAAATGAATCCCCACCCGCCGCCGACCTCGCTTACGGCCAGGACCAGCTCGTTGTTCCCCTTCTTCAACGGTATGTAGACGGCGTCGTTCTCGGGATTGACGATCCCCAGGAAGTTGGGGTCCCGGAAACTCTGCGCGCTCCGGCCCCGGTAGAGGATCCTGCCGTTGACGAACACGCTGACGTCGTCGCTGTAACCGATCGAGAGCTTCCGGACCTGGTCGCGGTCGGAGACGATCGTGGTCTTCGCGTACACGACCTTCATGCCCGGCTGCGGTTGCAGGCGCGTCGAGAAGTCGCTCTGGAACGTGACTCGCAGGTGCGGAGCCTCTCGATAACGGTAGAGCACGACGAAGCCGGGCGGCTCCGCCTCGACGTCCTGCCACTTCATGGCGTCCCGCTCGGCGGCCGTGAGCGGCCGCTCGAGGTTGCGGGCGAGCGCGTCGAAGGAGGGGGACAGGCTCCAGCTGGTCAGCGTGTTCGGAGGCATCGGCGGCTGGTGGCGCTCCCACGGCGCCGCGGGCGTCTCGCGCAGCTCGAAGTTCGAGAAGTAAGTCGCTCCGGTCAGAACGTAGAGCGCGACCTGCCCCTTCTGAACGCCGCTCTTCAGGTCGCTCATGACGAGCGCCGGCTTTTCCATGTCCTTGACGTAGAATTCGCCTGCGCGCCGGCGACTTCCAGGCGCAGGTGAAACCAGACGTCCTTCGGGATATCGACCGCGCCGGTGAAGCCCGGGCCCGTTGTAGATCTGCCAGTTCGCGCCGGTGTTCAGGACCGGCGTGTACTGCATCGCGTCGGGATAGCCGGACCTGTGCTGGCGCAGATAGACCCTCTCGCCGTTGGCCTTGTCCCCGGCGATCCGGAAATCGATGCCGAAGAACCCGCGGTTGGCCGGTGTGGCGACGTCGACATCGATGACGCCGTCGCGCATCTCGAAGTCCTTGAGGATCGCCGCTCCCCCATCGAGGAAGAGGCACTTGCGGCCCTGATAGTCGGCCGCCTTCGCCTGCCCTTCGAGTTCCCAGCGGGGCGAGTCCGGAGGAATGGCCAGAGCCTGCGACGGTTGTGCGTGAACGGCGCAGCGCAGCAGGAGAACCGCGGCAACCGCGATCACCGCTCGTCTCTGCAAGTGGCGCATTTCAGGCTCCTACGGCCTCGCTCCAAAAAGGTTTTTGGAGCGATCAGTAGCCGGCGACTTCGACGACCGCTTCGGCGAAGGCGTGCGGAACTTCCTGAGGCAGGTTGTGCCCGACGCCTCCTCTTGATCGTCCGGTGCGCGTATTTGCCTCACCTTGCCGGCGACCGTGTGGTCGGCCACCGTGACGACCGCGGTCTCCGGAGTCAAGCTCGAGCACACGTAGGCCAGGGCGCACAGGAGAGTCGAAGGAATCAAGAGTCGCTTCGCCAGTCCCATTTCGTTCTGTCCTTTAGCCATGCCTAGTTCACTTGACCGAAACCGTCAGGTCATGACGGCCATGGCGAACGCGTCCGGTGCCTCCTGAGGAAGGTTGTGACCGACGCCCCCCGCGACATTTCGGTGCTCGTACTTGCCCGAGAATTTCCCTCTGTAGGCGCTCGGCTCCGGATGGGGGCGCCGTTGGCGTCGCCTTCCATTGTGATCGTGGGCACGCCGATGACCGGGGCCTCGGCGAGCCGCTTCTCGATGTCGTCGTACTTACGCTCGCCGTCCGCCAGGCCGAGGCGCCAGCGGTAATTGTGGATCGCGATGGCGACGTGATCGGGATTGTCGAACGCCGCCGCGCTGCGGTCGAACGTGGCGTCGTCGAAGTTCCACTTCGGAGACGCCTGCCGCCAGATCAGCTTCGCGAACTCGCGATGGTACTTGTCGTACCCGGCGTGGCCACGCTCCGTGGCGAAGTAGAACTGGTACCACCACTGGAACTCATCGTTCGGCGGCAGCGGCGCCATGCCCGACTTCTGACTCCCGATGAGATACCCGCTCACCGAGACCATGGCCTTGCACCGCTCCGGCCAGAGCGCCCCGATGATGTTGGCCGTTCGCGCGCCCCAGTCGAAGCCGGCGAGAACCGCTTTCTCGATGTGGAGCGCGTCCATGAGGGCGACGAGGTCGCTCGCCACGGCGGCCGGCTGGCCGTTCCGGACGGCGTCGATCGACAGGAATCGCGTCGGCCCGTAGCCGCGCAGGTGCGGGACGATCACGCGATAGCCGCGGGCCGCCAGGAGGGAGCGACGTCGACGAAGCTGTGGATGTCGTATGGCCAGCCGTGCAGGAGGATCACGACGGGGCCCGTCGGCGGGTCCCGTCTCGGCGTAGGCGACGTTGAGCTCGCCGGCGTTGATGTGCTTGATCGCTCCGAAGGATTTGCCGCTTCCCTCGCTCGAAGCGGGCCCGGGAGCCGACGTCGTCTCGATCGGTCGGGCGCCGGCGGTCCCCGACATCCCGAGCCGGGTGGCTGCGGCGGCCATCGTCGCCACGGTGAGGAACCGGCGGCGATCATGTTTGAGCTCGATGAACATGGTTTCCTCCTTACGTCTCGGTCGCCCGCGTGAGGCGGCCGTCCTCAACCCTTCAGGAAGGCGAGCGAGTGAGATCTCAGTGCTCACTCACCACTCATGCGTGAAGCTAGGGTGCGTCGGCGAAGAGCATCCGGCAGGAAAGGGAGACTGCGGCGAGTCGCTCGCGGAAGACCGGGTGGCCGTCAACGCTCACGGTGCAGACTTCATTCACGATCGATGCCGGGACGCCCGTCCTGCATGTAAAGACGTTTTGTAAAGACCATGTGAACACGCCGTGGCGGCGACGACGGGATGGGGAGGGGCCGCGAAACTCCG
Organism: uncultured Acidobacteriota bacterium; assembly: GCA_963782815.1. Lineage (GTDB taxonomy): Bacteria > Acidobacteriota > Thermoanaerobaculia > UBA5066 > Gp7-AA6 > JAWOLE01. The sequence continues at coordinate 26,236 of CAWALG010000031.1, forward strand.
CCACGCGCCGCGCCGGGTTCCGGGGGAGTTATGTCCCACGGTTCCGCGCGCGAGACGACGATCCACCACTACCTCTACGCGAGACCGCAGCGACACTGACCGCGGGCGCATCTCTTGCATCATGCGGCGCGTCGTCCACCGCCTGACGCTCCACTACCGTAACGATTTGAACGCCGCCGGCAACTCGGCCGCGAACAGATCCGGGTACTCCCACATCGCGAAATGGCCGCCGCGGTCGGCCTCGTGGAAGTAGATCAGGTTGCGGAAGGCGCGCCGGGCCCATGTCTGCTGGGCGCGAACAGACCTCGTCCGGGAAGACCGTGATCGCCACCGGGACCGAGATCTCGTCACTCTTCATGTGAGGCCGCGCTGGTCAGGTTCAGGCTCGCGGCTCTCCCAGTAGATCCTCGCCGACGAGGCCGCGGTGTTCGTCAGCCAGTACAGCGTGAAGTCGTCCAGCACATCGTCTCTGGTCGGCGACTGTTGGGGGTCCTTGCCGTAGCTCCACTTGGCGAACCCTCCGTGCACGAGCATCCACCCCGCGAGGCCGGCGGGGGAATCCGTCAGGCCGTAGCCGACGGCCTGCGGCCGCGCGCCATCATGACCAGGTAGGACAGGCCGCCGTTCTGGAGGTACGTTCCCAGGTCATTGATCGCCGAGCGTTCCTTCTCGGAGAACGCCGCCGGGATGGGCCCGCCGCCGAGCGCCGCCGCCACCTCGGGCGTCACGGCCGCCGGCAGGTTGGTGTGGATGCCGAGCAATCCCGCCGGCGCCTGCCGCCCCATCGCCTCGACGACGCCCGCCCCCAATCTCCACCCTGCGCGACGTAGCGCGTGTACCCCAACCGCTTCATGAGGGCGCCCCACGCGCGGCCGATGCGCTCCAACCCCCAGCCCGCCTCGCGTCGGTCGCGCCGAGAAGCCGAACCCCGGCAGCGACGGAATCACGACGTCGAACGCATCCTCGGCCCGGCCGCCGAATGCCGTCGGATCGGTGAGCGGACCGATGAGCTTGATCTGCTCGAAGACGGAGCCCGGCCACCCGTGCGTGATGATCAACGGCAGCGCGTTGGGATGGCTTCGAACGGACGTGAATGAAATGAATGTCGAGCCCATCGATCGTCGTCATGAACTGCGGGAGGGCATTGAGCTTCGCCTCCGCCTTACGCCAGTCATAGCCCGTGCCCCAGTAGCTGGACGAGCTCCTGGAAGTTTCGCGAGTTGCACGCCCTGGGATCCGATCCGCGACGGTCTCCTTTTCGGGCCAGCGCGTAGCGGTAATCCGGCGTTTCATGTCGGCGAGCGCCTCGTCCGGAAAGTTGACGCGGAAGGGGCGGATGGCGTCGGCGCCGCCCCCTGTCGTGGCTTGAGCTTGCGCGGCAACGCCTCCGAGCATCGTGGCCTCGGGCCTGGCTTCCATCTGTGCCTGAGTCATGGCGATCGTTCCTCCTATCAGAAGCGCGACTCGTGTGAACCTTCGTCCCATGGCTTTTCTCCTTTCGTTTTCGAGCTTGATCAACAGCTTGGCTGCTCCCAGGCCGCGAAGTGGCCGCCTTTCTGATCCATTTCCTATCGGGAGAAGGTCCCGATGATCGCCTCCGCGATCGCGTCGACGTAGTCGTCGAGCACGAAGTGACCACCGTCGAAATAGCGCAGGTCGGCCTTCGGCACAACCTGCTTCACGAACTCCGCGGCCGCCGGCAGGATGAGAGGGTCATTTCGCCCCCACATGAACCCGATCCTCGAGAGAGGAATGAGATCGTGGAACTGGTGCGACGAGGAGGGAAAACCATGGAGCAGGACGACGGTGGGCTTCGACGGGTCCCCGGCCTCGCGGTAGAAGAGCCTGAGGCCTGCAACCTCGGCGGTCTTGAAGTACACGAAGCTCTTTCTCCTTACTTGGCCCGGAACGAGCGCTTCGGGGATGCTCAGGCGGAACAGCCGGAGGGTCGCCCTGTCGGACTCTTTCGAGGCCGCGGTTTGAGTGAAGCCGTGATTCAACGAAAGGAGCAGGCCGAGAGCGCCCGCCAACATCAGCACTTGGAGCGCGTGTCTCTTCATGATCGACCTCCCACCAAAAACCCCAGCCCTCAGCCGAACGTGAAACAGAACGTCTCGGCGCCGGGGTCCAGAAACTCGATCTCGAACGTGCGGTCCTCGATCGGCTTCGGCTGGCGGATGAGCTGATAGAGCCTCGGCTCGGTGACGGTTCCCGTCCCCTGGGCGTCGACATCGGTCCCGTGGGCGGACTCCGGCGGGTGCCCGTCGATCGAGGACGCGGAATTGCACCGGCTGTCCCGCTTTGCCGGGGCCCATGACGAGGTTCACGTCCCGCGCGTGGAAGCGGTAGACGATCCGCGCCTTCGGCTTCTCCGCGGCGGCGATCTCCGTCCCGACCGTCCACTCCCCGGCGAGGCCCCACTGGTTGAGCCGCAGCTCGCGCGCAACGGTGTAGGCGTAGGGCTTGCCGGCCGGGCCGCGCGGGGACGCGAAGTTCTCCCTCTTCTCCGACCCGACGTAGCTCTCCCCCGACTTCACGTTGCTCCAGTCGGCGGCGACCTCGGTCCCTCGAGGGTCCACGGCCACCAGGTCGGAGCCCACGTTCGGCGCTCCCGCCTCGGCGAGGAGCTGCTGGATGACTCTCTCCGTCTCCTCGTACGCCTCCTCGCCGAAGTGGTGATACCGGATTTGACCCTTCGCGTCGGCGATGTAGACGGCGGGCCAGTAGGCGTTGTTGAAGGCGCGCCAGACCCCGTAGTCGCTGTCGACCGCGATGGGATAGTCCACGCGCATCGCCTGCGCGGCGCGGCGCACGTTGGCGATGTCGTGCTCGACGGAGAACTCCGGCGTGTGCACGCCGATCACGACGAGCCCCTTGTCCTTGTACTTCGCCGCCCACGCCCGCACGTACGGGAGGGTCCGGAGCCAGTTGACGCACGTCAGCGTCCAGAAGTCGACGAGGACGACCTTGCCGCGGAGGCCTTCTGCTGTCAGAGGCGGCGAGTTGAGCCACGCCGTCGCGCCGGCGAGGGTCGGGAAGGCGCCTTCGATCCGGTAGCCGAGCAGGTGCGGGCGTCATCGGCAACACCTCCCTGGGAATCGGGGCCGGGACCCCGGCCGGCGCGCCGATGGCGCCGGCCAGGATCGCGGCAAGCGAGATCCGCTGAGCTCCTCTCATAGAGCTCCTCCGACCTCATGTCCTTTCGCGTCTCGCAGTGGAACGTGGTGCGGTCATTGCTTTGCACTACTCGATCCGCAGGCTTTGCTCCATCGAGTAGCACTGATCCCAAACGTAGACATCAAAGCCGGCGAGCCTGGTGGACCATTTGGGCGTGAGGGTATTGACGCATTGGGCCGCAACCCGATCGATGTAGTTGTCGAAGCCTGCCCACGGGTTGTGCCTTGTCCAGCGGGTTCAATCCCTCACCGGGCTTTGTCGCTGCCAACGCCGCGGCCGCCGCCTGCTTCACGTCCCGATTGAACTCCGCCTGCTGGTCCACATCCGCATGGGTGCCGGCGCGCGCAACGTGGCCGCCGACGAACGTGTCCCAATCCATTCTTCGGATCTCCTCGACCTGCGCGAAGTATCCCGGTATGTCCTGGGCAAGCGCGAAGCGGCGCCAGGGCATCCAGCCCGGAAACACGACGTCGACGACCATCAACACCCGTTGCGCCGGCGCGTAGATGAAAATGTTGCCCGGCTCGTGCGCGTTGCCATGGTAGGAGAGCTCGACAACCTGGCTGCCTGCACGGAGCGTTGCTTTCCTGCTTCAACAGTGGCGCCGGGGCGCACGGCGTGCGCCCCGACCGCCTTCTCTAACTACCGCAACGCCTTGAACGCCGCGCGGACGTCCGCCACCAACAGCTGTGGCTGTTCCCACGCCGCGAAGTGCCCGCCTCTCTCGGGCTTGTTGTAGAAGATGAGCTTCGGATACGCCTTCTCCGTCCAGCTCCGCGGCGCCTGATAGATCTCGTCGGGAAAGGCGCTCACCGCAACCGGGATCGAGACGTTCGAGGGCCCGAAAAAGGGCAACTTGTTTTCCCAGTAGATGCGAGACGCGGAAATCGCCGTGTTCGTCAACCAGAAGAGGGTGACGTTGTCGAGCACATCGTCTCGTGTGAGGCCCGTTGGCTCTCCGTTGAAGGCACGGCCGATGAGCTCCAGGCTGGTTCCATCGTGGTCGAGCATCCAGGCGGCCAGACCAACGGGTGAATCCGCGATTCCGTACAGCGTCTGCGGGCGCAGTCCCATCTCGAGATACATGGCGAGGCGTTTCGCGAAAAAGGCTTTCAGCCTCTCGAACTGAACCCGTTCCTCGTCGGAGAGACCGGCCGGCGCCGGGCCGCCGCTCTGCATCGCACTGGAAACGTCGGGCGGGACTACGCGAGGGAAGTTGGTGTGAATGCCGATCAACTCCGGAGGGGCCTGTACCCCCATCGCATCGGAGATGATCCCGCCCCAATCGCCGCCCTGCGCCACAAAGCGCTTGTATCCGAGGCGCTTCATCAGCACGACCCACGCTCGAGCGATGCGGGCGGGATCCCAGCCGGTCGTGGTCGGCTTGCCGGAAAACCCGTAGCCCGGCATCGACGGAATCACCACATGGAAAGCGTCCGACGCCTTGCCGCCATGCTCCGTGGGATTGACGAGCGGGTCGACGATCTTCAGCTGCTCGATGATTGAGCCGGGCCATCCGTGCGTGACGATGATCGGCAGGGCGTTTTCATGCTTCGAACGAACGTGAATGAAGTGAATGTCCAGCCCATCGATCTCGGTGATGAACTGAGGCAAGGCGTTCATCCTCGCTTCGACCTTTCGCCAGTCGTATTCCGTCGCCCAATAGCGCGCGAGCTTCTGAGTGGCCGCGAGCTGCACGCCCTGCGTTGCATCCGGCACGAGCTCCCGCTCGGGCCACCGTGTCTCCCTGATGCGGCGTTTCAGGTCGGCGAGCGCCTCGTCCGGAAAGTGGACGCGGAAGGGGCGGATGGCGTCGGCGCCGCCCTCGACCGCGGTTTCGGGTTCCATCGTTGTCTGGGTCATTGAGATTCCTCCTGTGAGAAGGAACTTGTTTCGAGCCTTGTCTAGCGAAGCGGTCGGAACGCCGCGCGGAGGTCGGTCACGAGGATCTCCGGCTGTTCCCAGGCCGCGAAGTGGCCGCCCTTGTCGTGCCGGGCGTAGAAGATGAGCTTGGGATAAGCCTTCTCCGTCCAGCTCCGCGGGGCCTGATAGAGCTCCTCCGGAAATGCGCTCACGGCGGTCGGGACCGGGACGTTCTTCGGGTTGAAGAACCCGAGATGGCTCTCCCAATAGAGACGGGCCGAAGAAATCGTCGTGTTCGTCAGCCAGTAGAGCGTCGCGTTGTCCAGGATGTCGTCTCGCGTGAGCCCCTCGGGCTGGCCGTCGAAGACGCGCGCGATGAGCTCGTAACTGCGGAGGTCGTGGTCGATCATCCAGGCGGCCATCCCGACCGGCGAATCCCCGACCCCGCAAATCGTCTGCGGGCGGTTCGCCATCTCGAGGGCGTAGCCCAGGCCCTTCGTGTAGAAGAGGACGAGCTGATCGTAGGCGTGCTTCTCGTCGGCCGAGAGACCCTGCGGCGCCGGCGCACCGGCAAAAGCGGCCTTGTCGATGTCGGGCGGCACGACGCAAGGCATGTTCGTGTGAATACCGATCAATTCCGGAGGCGCCAGGAGGGCCATCTGTTCCGTGACCGCATTTCCCCAATCGCCTCCCTGCGCCACGAATCTCTTGTATCCGAGACGCTTCATGAGCACGACCCACGCGCGAGCGATGCGGATGGGATCCCAGCCGGTCACGGTGGGCTTCCCGGAAAACCCGTAGCCCGGCAGCGATGGAATCACGACGTCGAAGGCGTCGGCTGCGCTTCCGCCATGCGCCGTGGGATTCGTCAGCGGATCGATGATCTTCAACTGCTCGGTGATCGAGCCCGGCCATCCGTGCGTGACGATCATCGGCAGGGCGTTCGGATGTTTCGAACGCACGTGAATGAAGTGAATATCAACCCCGTCGATCGTGGTGAGGAACTGCGGCAGTGCGTTCAACCTCGCCTCGCACTTGCGCCAGTCGTACTCCGTCCCCCAATAGCGCGCGAGCTTCTGAATCGTCGCGAGCTGCACACCCTGCGATGCATCGGGGACGGTTTCCTTCTCGGGCCAGCGCGTGGCAGCGATGCGCCGCTTCAGGTCAGCGATCGCGTCGTCTGGAAAGTGGGCGCGGAAGGGGCGGATGGCGTCGCTGCCCTCGACCGCGGTCTCGGGCATGACTTCCATCGTCTGTCTGGGTCATTGTGATTCCTCCTATGAAAAGTGCGCTTCACGTTTCGAGCTGGCTTTCATCTGTGTCTAGGTCATGTCGATCGTTCCTTTCCTTTCCGAAGTGCGACTCTGTCTCTTAGTTGCGCAGCGACCTCAACCCCGCGCGCGGGCGCTTGGGCAACGGCAACTGCTTCAAGTGTCGGTGGTCACGGTCGTTTCCTTTGTCCATTGATCTACCGCAACGACTTGAACGCCGCGCGCATCTCCGACGCGAAGAGCAGCGGCTCTTCCCACGCCGCGAAGTGCCCGCCCTTGTCCACCTCGTGGAAGTAGGAGAGCTTCGAATAGCCGCGCTCCGCCCAGCGCCGGGAGGGCTGGTAGACCTCGCCGGGGAAGACGGTGACCGCAGCCGGGATGGAGAAGTTCTTGGGGCCGAACCACGAGGTCTTGTTCTCCCAGTAGCTGCGGGCAGCGGAGATCCCGGTGTTTGTCAGCCAGTAGAGGGTGATGTTGTCGAGCACGTCGTCCCGCGTCAGCCGCTCCGGGGGCTGTCCCTGGTCGGCGTGCGCATCGCCACGAGGACCGTCGCCGCCGGCTGGTCGTCGCCGTCGCCGTGGTCGATCAGCCAGGCCGCGAGGCTGACCGGCGAATCGGCGAGTCCGTAGAGCGTCTGTGGACGCGTCGCCATCTCGAGCGCGTAGAACGCGTTCTTGGCGAAGAAGCCCTTCAGCTTGTCGAGCGCGCGTCGCTCCAGGTCGGAGAGATCGGACGGCGCCGGTCCTCCGGTGACCGCGCTCGACACGTCCTCCGGGAGGGCGAACAGGAAGTTGGTGTGCATGGCCACGAGCTCCGCGGGCGCCTCGACCGCCATGGCGTCCGTGATCAGTGCGCCATAGTCGCCGCCCTGCGCGACGTATCGCGTGTATCCCAGGCGCCTCATCAGCACGATCCAGGCGCGCGCCATGCGGGCAGGATTCCAGCCGGTCGCCGCCGGCTTGCCCGAGAACCCATAACCGGGGATCGACGGGATCACGACGTCGAAGGCGTCCTCCGCGCGGCCTCCGAAGGCCGTGGGGTCGGTGAGCGGGCCGACGAGCTTGATCTGCTCGAGGATCGAGCCGGGCCATCCGTGCGAGATGATGACCGGCAGCGCGCCCTTGTGCTTCGAGCGGACGTGGATGAAGTGGATGTCCAGTCCGTCGATCTCGGTGATGAACTGGGGCAGGGCGTTCAACTTCGCCTCGCACTTGCGCCAGTCGTAGTCCGTCGCCCAATAGCGAGCGAGGTCCTGGAGCGGCGCAAGCGGCACGCCCTGCGACGTGTCCGCGACGGTCTCCTTCTCCGGCCACCGCGTCGCCGCGATGCGGCGTTTCAAGTCGGCGAGCGCTCGTCCGGGAACTGGACACGGAAGGTGCGGACGGCGTCGGGACCGACCGACTCGCGCGCTTTCGCGGAACGAAGGTCGGTGTGCCTCTGTTTTTCGACTTGGGTCACGGTGGACTCCTTTCTGAGAAGACGGTTCGTTGCGCCTGTCCGATTCAATCGAGCGAGGACGATCAGATTCCGCGCGTTGCGGCAACGCAATTACACGTTGGTATCGATCGATACCTTGGCATTGGTCGGCGTATGGTTTTTGTGTGCGACTGGCCTGGTTCAGCCTCGGAGCGCATCTCCGGCTCTGGTGGAATTGCCGGCCCGCCCGACGCCCGGCGGCGGCCGTCGCGCTTTCGCGTGCGCCGGCGCCGAAATCCGCCGAAAACCGATACCAAGGTATTATCGACGTTCGCCCGAAGCGCGCCATATCTCCGGGTGACGGAGGCCTGTCGAGAGGGGACCGGCGTGAAGGACGACTCAGCCGCGTCGTCGATGCCATTCCCGGCCCGGCGTGACCAGCGGTCCCGACGGGACTGTGGACTTTCTGAACAACAGTGGCGCGACTACACGGGCATCAGCCTGCAGGACGCGGCCGGTTGGGACGGCGGGCCAGTCACGACGATCTGGCCGAAGCGCTCGACTCCTGGCGCAGGACGCTCGAATCCGGGCAGCCGGGCGAGTTCGAGGCCCGGCTGCGCCGAGCCGATGGAGCGTTTCGCCGGCTCCGGAGCCGGGCAGCGCCGCTGCGCGGCGAGACCGGCCCGGGGGCGGACGGCCCGAACAGGACATGAACCGCAAGCGCACGGAGACCCTGCTCGACGGCGAGAAACGGCTCCTCGAAATGGTGGCGCCCGGCCATTCGATGCCGTAGATCCTCGAAGTGTTCTGCCGGCTCGTCGAAGCCACGGCCGGCGGCTGTTACTGCAGCGTCGTGCTCGTCGATTCGAGCGGAGCGAGCCTCGAGCACGGGGCCGCGCCGAGCCTTCCGGCGAGCTTCATCGCCTCGATCGTCGGCCGGCCCGTCAACGCCGACGCGGGCCCGAGCGCCATGGCGGCGTACTTGAACGACAGGTCATCGCGGCCGACCTCGCGTCGGAGACGCGATGGCGCAAGACAAATGGTGCCCGCTGGCGCTGGCTTACGGGCTGCAGGCGTGCTGGTCAACCCCGATCTGCTCCGCGGCCGGCAAGGTCCTCGGCGCGTTCGCGACCTATTACAAAGAGCCCAGGACGCCCACGCCGTTCAATCAGATCTTCATCGGGCAGTTCGCGCAGATCGCGAGCATCGCCATCGAAGCGGCGCAGAGCGACTCCGCCCTCAAGACCAGCGAGGCGCGCAAGACCGCGATCCCGTATTCCGCGCTCGACTGCATCGTGACGATCGACCACGAAGGCCGCATCACCGAGTTCAATCCGGCTGCGGAGCGCACGTTCGGCCACCGCTGGGACGAGGTCGTGGGCGCACCCCTGGCCGACGTCATCGTCCCGCCGGCGCTGCGGGAGGCCCACCGCCGGGGGCTCGCCCGGTACGTCGCCACGGAAGAGGCGCGGGTACTCGGAAAACGCGTCGAGATGACGGCGGTGCGCGCCGACGGGAGCGAATTCCCCGTGGAGCTCGCGATCACGCGCATCCCGCTGGACGGGCCGCCGTCCTTCACCGGCTACCTGCGCGACATCACGGAACGAAAACGCGCGGAGGAGGAGCTCAGGCGAAGCGAGGCGTTCCTCGCGGAAGCCCAGCGCCTAAGCTCGACGGGCAGCTTTCCTGGCACCTGGCGACGGGCGAGATCACATGGTCCGAGCAGCTCTACCGCATCTTCGAGTTCGACCAGGGCACGCCCGTGACGCTCGAACGGATCGGCGCCCGCGTCCATCCGGAAGACGCCCCGTTGTTTTCCGGCCTGGCCGACCGGGCGCGCGACGGCGACGCCGATCTCGAATTCGAGCACCGGCTGCTGATGCCGGACCACTCGGTCAAGTACCTGCACATGGTCGCCCACGGCACCCGGGATCCCCACGGCAAATCGAGTACATCGGCGCGGTCCAGGACGTGACGCAGCGCCGCGCCTCGGAAGAGGGCCGGCAAGGCCCGGTCGGAGCTCGCGCACGTGGCCCGGGTCACGACGCTCGGAGTCCTTGACGGCCTCGATCGCGCACGAGGTCAACCAGCCGCTCTCGGGCATCATCACCAACGCCAGCACCTGTCTGCGGATGCTGGCCGCCGATCCTCCCAACCTCGACGGCGCGCGCGAGACCGCGCGGCGCACGATTCGCGACGGCAACCGCGCGTCGGATGTGATCCAGCGGCTGCGCGCGCTCTTCGGCAAGAAGGACGCCGCGGCCGAAACGCTGGATCTGAACGACGCCACCGGGAGGTCATCGCGCTGTCATTGAGCAGACTCCAGAGGAACCGGGTCGTCCTGCAGCCGGAGCTCGCCGAAGACCTGCCGCCGGTCACGGGCGATCGTGTCCAGCTCCAGCAGGTCATACTGAATCTCCTCCGCAACGCCGCGGACGCGATGAGCGGCGTCGAAGACCGGCCGAGGCAGCTCTTATCCGGACCGAGCGCGAAGAAGGCGGCCGCGTGCGCCTGACCGTGCGGGACGCCGGTGTGGGGTTCCACCCGGAAGACATCGACGTCTCTTCGAGGCGTTCTCCACGACCAAGAACGGGGGCATGGGGATCGGGCTCTCCGTCAGCCGTTCCATCATCGAGAGCCATCAGGGCCGTCTCTGGGCGGTAGCCGAACGACGGTCCCGGTGCCACGTTCTCGTTTTCCATTCCCTGCCAGCCCGAAGGGGCGGCGACCCCGCGCGCCCCCGTGCTGGTTCACGCGACCGACGGCACCGCCGCGAAGTCGATCTGACCGTGAATCGAGCGCGTAATTAGAACCCGCGCGCCTTTCGCGCACGGAGTTCCCGATAGGCACCGCTCCGGCCGCCGCCCTGATTTATGCGCATTTGGTCCATCTACTCCTCGAACGGCCCATTCATCAGAAAGTCCACGCTGGACGGCGGCTTGTAACCCGGCACGAAACGCTCGCCGAAGTCGCGCGCGAAGTTGTCGTAGGTGGTCCCCGGCCTGGTCTTGACGATGTGGCAGACCGCATCGGTGAAAGCCCGCTTCATGTCGAGGCGGGGAAATGCTGCGAGGACAGCCTTCATCTCGTCCGGCGGGATGCGGTCGAATTGCGGTCCGCCGAAGTCGAGAACGATGCCGGCCGTGCAGAGCGCCACGTCCGTTTCCTTGTACAGGGCGATCGAAGGAGTGGAATTCAAGGCCACGCTGTCCCAGATCAATTGAGCCCGGCGATCCTCCAGCCCCTCCGCGCGGGCGAACGCGCGCGCGGCGTCGGCTCCTTCGATCTCGAAGCGCCTGTGGACCCGTGAAGCTGTCCGTCAGCCCGAGGTCGTGGAGCAGCGAACTGACGGCGACGACCTCCGCGTCGTGAGCGATGCCCTGCAGCTGTCCAAGCCTGGCCGCGAAGAGCCAGGATCGGACTGCGTGGTTGAACAGAAACGGTTCGGAATTGGCCCGGGCATACTCCATTGCCCGGGTGATCAGCGGCGTGTCGATCACCGTGATGCCGGCCAGGACGCGGGTCTTTCCGCCCGTGAGCGCCGGCGCATCCGGGAGCGCCTTGGTCTGCTGACGATCCTGACGAAGTGCGAATGGCGTTCTCATGGTATTCGTCTCCTCGTGAGATATTGCCCGAAGCGTCCCCGATTCCATCCGCGCCACCGCTGCGCGCTACTCCGCGATGCGTTGCAGCACACCGTAGAAATGGCCCTGCCACGATCGCCCGCCGTCGGTCGACGTCTCCCATCGCTCCTCGATCGAGCCATCGCTCGCTGGTTTCCAGGTCACGCGATTCATCCGCACGACATCGGGCGTGTAGTCCTTGCCCGTCATCACCATGGCTCCATTATCCAGGTGTCCGTCCAGCGTCAGCAGGAATCCGCCCTCGCCGATGTAGTCCCGATGCCAGAGCTTGCTCGCCGGCTGGTAGCCGATCGCGCCCAGGCCCTCACCGGAGTTCGCCACCCCTTGCCACCGTTCGATCAGCACGCAACCGGAGTACTCGTTCGACACGGTGACAGTCCCGATCGCATGGCCTGAGGAATCGCGCACCAGCCAATTGCCGACGACAAAATCGAACTGGTGATATTGGGCGCTCGCGCACTGGGCATGAAGGGGTTCCGCGGCGCACAGGATCGCCGCGGAGCCCATAGCCGACACTACGCCGCGAACGACGCCGATCACTGGCTGCCACCGCTCCCGGCTGCAACCGTGGTGCCCGCGTTGTTGGTCGCATCGATGATGACCGCAGCGACGTCCTTGGGTCGCGACAACATCGGCACGTGGCCCGAGGGCAGGATCGTCGTGCGCGCGTTGATGTGCTTGGCGATCACCCGCTCGTAATCCGCCGGCAGAATGCGGTCGTTCACGGCAATGAACCAGGACGGCTTGGTCTTCCACGCCGGGTTGGGCACCTTCTCTGCCAGCGCTGTCGAATTCCACGGGCCCTGCGTCGCGAAGACGAGGGCTCGCTCGCTGGCCGGAAGATCCGGAACGAAATCCTCCTCGATTCCCTGGCGTGTGAGCGAGAGGTAGCCGGCAGCATCGGGCGTCATGTGCCCCAGCCCCGGAGTCGGCGGGTACGGCTTCAGGACGTCATTGGCCGTCTGGCCTTCCTCGGGGACGATTGCCGCGATGTACACGAGTCCCACAACCTTGGGATCGTTACCGGCCTCGCTGATGACCATCCCGGCCCAGGAATGGCCAACGAGAATCACCGGCCCGTCCTGCAGGGCGATCGCGCGCCGTGTGGCCGCGGCGTCATCGGCCAGCGACGACAGCGGGTTCTGAACTGCCGTGACGCGGAACCCCTTGGCTACGAGCAGAGGAATGACCTTGGCGTAGCTCGAGCCATCCGCGAACGCCCCGTGCACCAGTACGACGTTTCGTACCGGGGTCGCTGCGCCTGCGATGCTCGATCGCACTCCGATGACTCCAAGAATGCACGCCAGGGCGAGCGGAACAATAAAGAGTCTCTTCAGCATGGTTGTCTCCTTGTTCGCTGTGGGGCGAGGCAGTGTGAGGGTCCTTTCGAACTTCGTGAGGTTTCTCGGTGAAATCGGTCTCGGAGAAGGCGCCTGGCGACGTGCTTTCCCCCTACCTGGCCTCCAGGCGCGACTCGGCGAGGCCATGCGCGAGCAGGCTTTCAGCGCTGAGCCAATCTTCGACGTCATGGCCGTGCTGCCTGCCACGAACCTCGTACAGGTAGCGGGCCAGCTCGGCAACCGCCCTGCGAGCCGGCCGTCTCTCACTTGTATCCTTAGCCACCCAGCTCTCGCCAGTGGCGAAAGGTAATCCATAAACTCTGCGAAATCGTTCATAGTTCTTC
>CAWALG010000032.1:0-196439 GCA_963782815.1 uncultured Acidobacteriota bacterium
ATGGCCGCCAGCGCAACCCTCCACAGAAAGGGATCTCCCAGCTCTCGCCTGTCGACCTCGTCACGTCGACCGCGCCCGTTCACGCGCGCGTGTTCGTCAGCCAGAATCTCACGATCACCGGACTACTTCGTCGGTCGCCGCTGCCGCCATCCATCGTCTCGGTCGAATATCGCCGGGTCACGCGCGCGCGCGGCACCCGGGCTGGCGCGACGGCGTGGCGCGCCGCGGTTGGTCCGGAGGTTCTCGCGTCCCGGTCTGCTGCCGCGCAGCCGCTGAAGGTCGCGGTCGCGCTCGACACGATCGACACGCTCGAAACCCCAGCCGCGTCTCGGGGGCTCGACGCGGCGCCGTCCATTCTGGGGCGGCTCGTGCCTGGTCTCGACCAGACCGGTTTGACGGCGGCGCAGGCCGCGACCCAGATGGATTCGCTGATCCAGCTCGACGCGGTCGATTTCGCCACCGCCGACGAGGCCGCGTCGCACGCGGAATCGATCGACGCGGAGCGGGTGCTCACCGCGGTGGGAATGCTGCCCGTCGCGACGGTCCTCACGGCGGTCGCGAGCCCTCCGGCGAGTCCGGCGGCGCCCGTCAGCCCGGTTCGCCGGTTGCCCATCGGTCCCGCACTCCGTGTTCGGGACGCCTGCCGCGCTCAGTACCCCGGCCGTTCTCTCGTCGCCCGCGACGCGACAATCACGCCCATCAGTCACGTCGTCGCTGACGTCATCGCCGAGCACCAGCGATTGATCACGCATGGCCCGACCGGGGTTGCGGTCGACACCGTCGGCCGTCTCGGCTCTCTCGCTGAGCTCCCCGGCGTCGTTGACCATCAGCCCGTCCGTGTTCCACGAGTTGATCACGGGCGCATTCACCGAGCTCGCCGCGCCAGTCCGGAATTTCGCGATCCCGGCGCAGGCCGTCGCACCGCTGAAACAGCAGATGTCCGATGTGGCGAAGGTGATCATCGATCGGCAGATCGTCCGATCGGACGCGGTTTCCTTGCCGGAAACGAGCCTGACCGGGGGCTTCGACTCGCTTCGCGAGAGCATCGTGGCGGCGCTCGACCCGACCGTCACGATGGCGCGGATGGTCAACCACCGGATTTCGGCGCTGACCGACGCCCAGGCGACAGGGCTTCGACGACATCATGGCGGCGCCCGATCTCTCGGAACCCACGTATGAGGCGCTCGCCGCCATCTCTCACGACTGGTTGCTGCCGGGCATCGATACCCTGCCCGCCGACACGACGACGCTGGTCGAGTCGAATCGCACGTTCATCAGCGGTTTCCTGGTCGGCATGAACCACGAGCTGGCACGGGAGCTCCTGTGGCGCGAATACCCGACCGACCAGCGCGGCACCTACAGCCGCCAGTTCTGGGCTCACCGGAATACCGGGGGACCCGACCGATCAGTACGATCTCCAGCACCGGCTTCACGAGGCGCCAGAGCTGACCCTGAGCGGCTCGGTGAGAAACCCGGTCAGGCGGTGTCGCCGCTCGTTCTCGTCGTCAAAGGCGACCTGGTCCGTCGCTATCCGGGAATGCTGGTGACCGCCGCGAAGACGAAGAAGAGCGGGTCCATCCGCACCCTCGATCCGGCGACCGAGATCCAGCCGGACTTCATGGCAAGGCTCGAGCCCGACGTGCTCCTCGTCGGCTTCGAAACGCTGAGCGCCGACGATGTGTGGTCGCTCGGCGGCAACGAAGACACCGCCTGGTGGTTTTTCTTCGCCGAACACTTCACCGAACCGAGGTTCGGTCTCGATCAACCCCCACCGGCGCTCCGGCCACATTCACCGACTGGAACAACGCCTCCTGGGCGAGCGCGGTGGTCGACGCAGCCGGGCGACTCGACGCAGACAGCTTCGCCGTTCCGCCGCTGCCAAAGTCGAAACCGGGCACGCCTCCGGGACCGAAATACGACTGGCACGGCAGCAGCTCATCGATCGCCTGGATTCTTTTGCAGTACCCATTCCGTCGCGGCATGCGCGGCACCGACCTCCTGCCACCGAGGCCTACGCCGTGATCGACTCCAAGCTCCCGATCACGATGCTGCCGGTTCGAATCGAAACGCGGTTCGCGGGTACGCCGGCGTCGCCCCAACTGCAGGTTCGGTTGTATCCGGACGATATTCACGTCGACCACCACGATCCGCGCCTCACCCGCGGCGAGGTGGCGGCGGGGACACGTTACTGGACCAGCCTCCGCGCCGGCACCGCTGACGAACAGGCGTGGGCGCAGCTATTGAAGGACGTCGGTCCGACGCGCGCGATCTGGGTTCGAGAGGCGCTCACTCCCACGAACACCGCCGGTGCCCCGACGTTTCCGGACGCCGCGACGGTCGAAGGCAACGCGGGTATCGCGGCGGCCGCACGGGCGCTGCCCGGCTCGTTCATCGTTCGCGTGCGCTTCGCAGGCGGCGAGAAGATCGTTCAGGGAAGCGCGATCCCCACCAGCCTCCAGGTGGGCGTTTCCTTCGGCGATGCCCCTCCCGGAACGACGCCGGCGGCGCCTCCCGTCGCAGACGACGCAACGCTCGTTCTCGATGAAGGGATGCGCTGGATGGTCGACTTCGACGCCGCGGTGGCCGTCGGTATGGCAGTCACAGTCGATCTGCCCGCTCAGACAAATTTCGTACAGGACGTGGTGGCCGTCGGCGTTCCGGTGGAGGACGCGGACGGCGCGGCCCTGCTCGCCGCGCTCGTCGAGTCGCACCGGCTGAGCGACGGGGCCGCCTTCATTCCCCCGGGCACGCCCACGAACAACCTCGCCGATTCCTCGAGCGGCTACTCGATCACGGCGGTGCCGCCGCCCGGGCCGATCACCGCTCCCGTGGACGGATCCGTTGCCGCCGTGTCGCGGCCGCGTGGAGCATCGACCCGATAGCGCTCGCCCCGATCGACGGCGCCGCCAGCCGTGGGCTCGACGAGGCCCGCCTGATGGGCCGCGCGTTGTTCGAGGCGACCTGGGGATCCTACCTGCGCCAGCAAGCGCAGCCGGGCTTCGACCTGAACCTCCTGGCGCAGGTGTACGCCCACGTGACGTCCTTCGTGCGCGGCGGCGGACCGCTGCCGGCCATTCGACTCGGGCGCCAGCCGTATTCGATCGCGCCGGTGATGGCCCGGGGCGCGTGGGCTCCGGTGGCCGAAGGCGCATTCCAGCAATGGTTGAGCGAGTTCCTGCCGCGTATCCGCCCGCTCTGGACCTCGGGAATCGTCGACGAGCCGTCCGGCCCCGACCTGTTCGCCCACGAACCGGTATCGACGCACGTGCGCCTTCGGACGACGAACGCGAGCGCCGCGGTCGACTACATGGTCGCCCTGGGAGATGCCGTCGTGCACGGCAACCGGAGGTCAATCGTCGCGCGCTGCTCGCCGAGCTGGGGTTCACGAACGCGATGCCGTCGGTGTTCACCCAGCTCTTCCCCAAGACCGCCGCTGACCTGTGGCTGCCGATGGCGGCGGACGGCGACACAGCGTTCAACATCCTCGCGCCCGCCCCGAAGGACGCGAACAGCGTCCTCGGCCTGCTCTTGCGCAACTCCGCGCTGCGGGTTGCCGCGGATGCGACGAACGAGTTCGCCGGCCTCGGGGCCGGGGATGTCGGTCAGCCAGATCGCCCGCGCGACCAGCGCCCTGCCGATCGCGAATCTCCGGCCGCGGCCGGACGCGCGATTCCGGTTCTCTCCGGGTTCGCCGCCGCGACGACCATCGCGACGCCGGCGTCGCAGGCTGCGGGGCCGGGCAAGGATGCGAGCGGCGCGACCTTCACGATCCGCGACCGTCTGACCGACATCGTCGGCGATACCGTGAAGTTCTCGCCGGACTACACGCGCTACTTCAACAGCGACGCGCTCGCGGCGTTCCGGGATGCGCTTGCGCCCCTCGCCGGCATTTCGACCGACCGGCGGGCGGTCCTCGCGGGAGAGATCATCGACTGTGCGTCGCACCGTTACGACGCGTGGGTGACGTCTCTCGCCACCGCGCGGCTCGCCGGGATGCAGGCGAGCAAGCAAGGGAACCAGATCGGCGCCTGGGGCGCCGTTCGCGGCATCCAGCGCCGGCAGGTGACCACCGTGCCCGCGTCCGACTCCGTTCCCGATGGAACCGTCACCGACCCGTCGAGCGGCGGCTTCGTGATGGCGCCGTCACCACGCCAGGCGAGCACCGCGGGCGTCCTGCGCGCCGCATGGCGCGCGCACGGCGGGCCGTCGGGTGGCGCGCTCGCCCCGTTCGCGACGGTCCTGACGTCGACGGCGGTTCGGCGCGCGCTCACCATCGCGGAGGGGATGCGCAACGGCCAGAAGCTCGGGGCGTTGCTCGGCTACCTGCTCGAGCGGGGCATCCACGATGCATCGGGGGTCGGCGGGATCGAGATCGACTGGGTGGTGTTCGAGCTCCGCCGCCAGTACCCGCTGAAGGTGGACACGATCGACAACGCGCCGCAGGCCAGCGCGGAAAGACTGGTCGCCGACGGCTGGAAGCTAGCGCAAGTGGAGACGAAGACGCCGGGGGCCGTGGTCGCGGCCGTGCCGGCCCCGCCGACTGGCGCCGGCCAACCCACCTTTGGCCCGGCGGAGAAGAGCGCCCTGCAGTCGGTGATCTCCAACGTCGTCGCGGCGCTCGACTCGTTCACGGATCTCGGGCTCGCCGAATCCATGTACCAGCTGGCCGGCGCCAACCTCGAGCGCGCCGCCGCCGCCGCCGACATGATGGGCCGCGCGTCGTCGCCGCCCGACGTGTTCGAATCCATGGCGACGCCCCGGGGCGGCCGCGGCATCGAGCAGCGGCTGGTCGTCACGTTCGGCACGGGAGCACGCCCGACCGGCTACGCGAGCGACACGCCGCGCGCGCGTCTCGCGCCCGCGGCGGATGCGTTCGTGGCGCGTCGGCTCGGCGCTCTCGGCGACATCCGCGTGCGCCTCCTCGCCGCATCGGGCGCCCAGATCGCTGCGCCGAAGCTGTCGTCTCTCGGCCTGTCGGCGCTCGATCTCGCGGCGCTCGATCTTTCGACGGAAAACGTGATGCTGTCCAGTGTCACCGCGCCCGAGACGATGCCCGGCGCGCCCAATTCGAACCCTGGTCGCCAGGGCGTCGCCCGCCTTCTGCTCGCTGCCGACCAGCCCGGCGCAGTGACGGTCGACTTCGATCTGACTCAGGACGCCGAGCTCCTCGACCTGCTCGACCACGCGGCCGCATGGCAGCGCGTGCTCGCCGGGCGGACCCCGCTGACCGCCGAGACCTTCGTCCCAAGAGCGACGCTCGAGTCGCTCGCGGACACCTCAAGCCTCGCGGCCACCGTCGCATCGTTCGCCACCGAGCTTGGCGGGGCAGCGCCGGCCGCGCTCAAGACCTGGGGGATCGTTGGGGACGCGCCGACCGCCCGCGCTGCCGCCGACGGCCGCGTCGCCGCCACCGCTTCCATTTCCGATCCAGTCAAGGCGGCGGGCGTGCTCCTCGGCGGTCCCGCTGTCGTCGAAGGATCGCTCGCTGCGCTACCGACGGACATACGCACGAGCATGGGTGACCAGTCATCGGTGCTCGGTCCCCGGAAAGGTATGCTGGCGCGCTGGCTCCAGGATACCGCGCGCGTTCGTTCGCCGGTCACGAACCTCAACGAGGCGCTCTTGCGCGACGATCTCGCCGGCAGCGCGCCCGTCCGGTCGTGGGCGGCCCAGTCGCCCGGGGCGCCGTACGTGGACACGGTCGGCAACGCATCGGCGCACGCCTGGGTCGGGTTGCCGTTCCCCGCCGCGCTCGGACCCGCGCCGATCACCAGCGTCGTCATCGTCGGTGACGATGCCAGCGGCGCGGTGACGGGCATCGAGCTGGATGCCTGGACGGAGGTCGTCCCCAATCCCAGCGGCACGGCCGCGGTGACCGCGAACCTTTCGGCGCCGGACGCGCGCGCGCCCAACCTGATCCTGCTCGCGGTTCCGCCGGACACCAGCAAATCGTGGACGGATGCCTCGCTGCTGTCCGTCGTCGACGAGGCGCTCGAGCTGGCCGACTGTCGAATGGTCGACCTCGACGCGGCACGACGGGTCCCCGCGCTGCTGCCGGCGGTCTACCTCGCCGAGTTCGACGAGAACGACCTGGGCGTCCGCCGATTCCTGGGCGCCGCCGACAAGTTTCCGGTCCGCTGGGTCGCGAAGGAGACGACATGACCACCGTCTACTCGTTCACCAGGGTCGAGCCCGTCTCGCGTGGCGGCGATCCGGGACGCGGGCTCGCCGCCACCGTCCAGGACCCGTTCTGGATGCTCGCGCGTCAACGGCAGTTCGGCGAGCTGACCGGCGAGGACGCGGGCTCTCCGGTGCAGGTCGCTTTCCTGCAGGCGGAAACGCCCTTCGACGGCTGGAAGCCGGAAAGCGGCACGGTGCTGCCGTATTCGCCCCAGACCGACGTGGTCGAGGCGCTGGCCGCGGGCGAAGCCGCCGGGCCCGCGCACAGCACGCTCGATCGACTGCAGGCGGGAAGGGCATTGGCCGCCGCGGTTTCGACGTCAGTCGGCGCCAAACTGCTCGCCGCCTTCCCGTTGCCGGTAACCCCCGACTCACCGAGGATGCTCGTTCGCGCCGCGACACTGTTCGCCGACGGGCTCGCCGTGGCCGCGGCGATCGCCGTCGCTGCCGGCGGAACGGATGCAGAGCTCGGCACCGCGCTGAAGGTTCCGACCGCCGACGCGACAGCCGCCCGAGACGACCTGACCGCATTCGCGCGCTGGTGCGGCGTGACGTTCGGCACTGGACCGAACAGCTGGGTTCCGGAGCGACTCGAGCGTCGCTTCCAGCTCGCGGTCGCCGGCACCCCCGTGCTCGGCAGCCCCGGCCACGCTCGCGAAAGGGTCGACTGGTTCGATTTCGACTTCGTCACCAAGGCCAATCCGATGGCCGCGGGAACCTCGGCGCCGCGCAAGCGCGTGCCGACGACCATCCAGTTTCCGGGCCAGCCGCGTAACCGCTTCTGGGAATTCGAGGAGGCCACCCTTGCGCTGTCCCGCATCGACGCGACGACGACCGACCTTGGCCGCCTCGCCCTCGTCGAGTTCAGCACGATCTACGGCAACGACTGGTTCACGTTCCCGGTCCCCGTCACCTACGGATCGATGCAGGCCGTTTTGGATCTCGTCGTGCGGGACACCTTCGGCACCCACGAGCTGATCGCGCCGGCAGCCGATCCGCAATGGGCCATGTATCGACCGACCGGGTCACCCGCCGTGTCGATCCCGGCGCTGGCAGTGCCCGCCGTGACCGTCGCGCCGCTCGCCGGCGACGTGGTCGAGCAGGTGCGGTTCCTGCGCGACGAGATGGCGAACCTTGTCTGGGGCGTCGAGGAGATCATCACCGACGCCGACGGCGCCCGACGCGACCTCGTGGACGAATACGTTCGCGAGGGGTGACGTCCTCTCCGATTCCGCCGAACGCGGCCGTCTCTTACCGCTTAATGACGGACGTCCCCGACAACTGGGTGCCGTTCATTCCCGTTCACTTGCCGGGCGGTTCGCGACAGGTCGGACTGGTCGAGGCGCTACTTCCCCGTCCGAACAGCCTCGGCGATGTCGCGACCTCGTCGCCCCAGTCGAGCGTGTTGCAGGAGCTCCGCGGGCTGGTCATTCCGGAGGAGGAAATTCCGACCGCGGGCGTCGTCGTGCGGCGACGCTGGTTCCTCGCCCGCTCCGCCGACGGTGGACGGCACGCGTGGGCGGCGCGCACCGTCTCCGTCGGTCGCGGCGAGGGCGCCAGCGGCCTCCGCTTCGACGTCGCCGAGACGGCGCGAGGGTAGCGACGATGGCCGACCTCACTTTCCTCATGAACGTCGACCCCCCCGGGATCCGAACCCCTTCTATCTCTTGCGAAGCAGTTTTCGTCGCCGTGGGGTCGACGTCGTCGACGCGCCGGCGGGCGGCCAGACGCTCGAAGGTGTGTTCAACGACCTCACGTCGCGGACCGACGTCCCCGCAACGATCAACCTGGTCAGTCGCGCGTCCGGATTCGCGTCGATGGAATGTCCGGTGACGCTGGCGAGCCAGGCCGCGGGCAGGCGCACCATGACCGTCGACGACCTGCAGGACGCGCTGGCAGCCAAGTCGCTCGCGCCCCCAGGTCCAGCCGCCGTCACGGACAAGACACGGATCGTGATCTACGGCTGCGACGTCGGGCGGTCCGAGAGCTTCCTCCGGATGCTTTCGGGTCTGTTCGGTGATCCGGGTGAGGTGCTCGCGCCGAGGCGGCTGGGCGTCTTCACGTTGGACGGCACCACCGTCAACTACCGGCAGGCGCAAACCTGGTCGCTGGTGCGGCAGCCGCCGCTGATTCTGGACAGCGCGGTCGCCCCGGCCGGCGGCTGGCCGAACTACCGGACCACGTTCGTGGACGACGCGTCCCTCAAGTTCGGGCGGGTCGCGATCCCCGATGAGCCCGTCGGCACGGACCGCCTGAAGGACATGCTCACGAACGCCGCTGCCAACGCCACCACGACATTCGGACCGACGTTCTTCTTCGAGGCGGGCATCCAGATCTTCCCGCAAGGACCGCAGAGCGCGGCCGAAGCGGCGGCCAGTCTGGCGTCACGCTCGAACGGCGATCCGGTCACGGCCCTGGCCACGTCGGCGTTGGACCTCGACGACACGACGGTGGTCACCGCCATCAGCGGCACCGATGCGTATGCTGCGGACCCGGAGAAGACCCAGTTCGCGATCACCGTCGCGGTTCTCGCGCAGATCATCGACCAGGATGTGTTGATTGCCGAAGGGCAAGACTATCGCCGGTTGACCGCCAGCAAAGGCCTCGCGCCTTCGCCCGGGCCCAAACCCGTCGGCGGCGGCGCGGGAAGCGGCGGCGGCGGTTCAGGCGCGGGGGCGGTCAGCGCCGCGCTCCAAGCCGCCATCGACGAGCTGCTCGCTGACGGGGCTGCCCAGGCCGACATCGACGCGCTTCTCGCTTCGCTCCCGCAAGGTGATGCGACCGAGGGACTCGCAACGGAAGTTCCGGAACCGGACGGTCCGTGGGCAACGGAAGGGTCCGACTACTCGACCCCGCGCTAGAGGAGCCGGCGTAATGAAGATCTTCCTGACGGTGACCGCGAGCGACTGGCGCGACAGGCCGGTCCCCTGTTACTTCACGGCAACTGCCGACTCTTTGAGATGCTCTCCCCCAGCAACGACGAGTGGGGGAAGAGCAAAGCGCCCGTGTACGAACTTCCGCCCAAGACCAAGGAGGTGACGGTGACGGCGACGCCGATAGGAGACACCTACTGGCCGAGGACCATCTCGTTCTCCGTCTCGGACAGTGGTTCCTTCACCCCCGACTCCGAGAGTCGAAAGGCTTCGTGTGGTTGGCGTCCGCGCCGAGTCCCCAGAAGCAACTCACCAATGCGAAGTTCAAGATGAGTCAGTTCCAGGACAGCACCAAAAGAGCCGTCAAGCTTCTGCAAGACCCCCCTAAAACGAGGAGCATCTCGGTTGGAGGGAAGAAGCCAGTGATCAAAGGGAAGGCTGACGGGGTGGATGAGCTCAAGTTCCACCAAGATCGATACGGAACGTGGCCACCGACGGCGGAGTGGCGTCTCGACGGCGTACCCCACGTCGACTTCCTCGACGTGGGGAACCCACTGACGTCGGGCGCATTGAACTTCGCCCCTGCCCCGCCGTCGCTAAGAACTCCGCTTGACGTCAACGTCGACAGTGTCGTCCTGGAGCTCGCGGGGAACAACCAGGTGCCGCGGTTCTTTGCGGTCACCTGGCCGCGAGCGCTCTATTTGAACCCAGCTCCCGCCCCATTTCTCATCTATATCCGCCAGTTCAACAGGGATAACTACGCGGAGAATGGGATATTTGTCGGCGGCGAACTCGACAGTAAGCCGTATCCGGAGAACTTCGACTACGCAGACGTGGGAATGTTCGAAAGCCTGCACTATGCGGGGCCGACACCGGATAGCCCAAGACTACGCGTGCGCGCACGCAGTCCGCTCTGGTTTCCGAATGCGAAAGGCGTGCCCTACCAGGCCGCCAAGGCGGGCGCCAACGTCGTGTGCGTCTTCCCATGCAACAAGTTCAAACTGTTCGAGAAGGACCCGCCGGAATTCGGCGTTCTCAACGACCCCGAGGCGACTGAAGCGATCCTGCTGGAACTGCAGGCCTTCATGTTCTGGAAAGGGTTGGTCGACTCACCGCCGACATCTATCGGCAAGACTGCCATCGCAGCCTTCAGTTCCGGCACGTTCTTCCTCGGCAACTGGTTGAAAGACGAAGCGAAGCGGAAAGGCCACTTCCTTTCCAAGGTCGTCAGAGCCGTCTACTTCCTCGAGCCAATGCGGGCCTATCAGGACAAACCAACAGGCAAGATGGTCCAAGTGCTCGACACGTTCGTTGATTCAGCGCTGAAGTGGGCGGACCAGGACCCCGACAAGCGGATCCGGCTCTACATGCAGTTCAAGTGGGATTCACTCCAGAAGCTGATCGACGAGACTCTGCCAGCCCCACCGTACTTCGCCGGTTCTACCAGCACCAACCGAACCAACCGAACCGTCTCTGTGGTCACGGAGCCGACGTGGACCAAGACAGTCGGGCGCCCCGCCTCCAACCCGCTTCCGTGGGACGTCATCCATCACGCCTTCGCGGCGACGATGCTCACTCACGCGCTCGCGCAGGGGGACTTTGAGCGTGTCGCGCTCGCTCGAGGTCCTGGCGCATCGTCGAGCCGGCGTGCGACTTCGAGGCGTCGGACCAGTAAGCTATAGGGATACTCGGTAGCTCGAGCTCGCCGGCGGACGCCAGGCGGGCACGCCGAAGGCGTGGGTCCACGACGGTTCGACGGTCCGTGCCTGAAACAGCGCGGGCGGTGTCGCGGGACCTGGCGCACCCGCCCTCGACGTAGACCGGCCCGGGAAAGGTCGATGTGACTCAACGCTTCTAGCGGAGTGCGTCATGGGCTTCCTGGTGACTTCGGACTCCCGCTACCCGCACTCTCCCATGCTCGGCGGCGGGGGCTGCCGGAGGCAACAGTTCGATCCGCTACCGTGGAGGTCGGCGCGGGAACGCTCCGCTCCGACCTGGATCGGCACGCGAAATTCATCGAAGCAAGTCGGCGGGGTCTGAAGAACAGCTCCTGGAGACCGACTTCTTTGCTCGGAGGTTCCTCCGGGCGTAGCTGTTCCGGCGAGGCTTCGCTCGAGTTCATGATCCATGACACGCAGACCGGAGAGCTTCTCGCGGCCGGTGCCGATCGCCGGGTCGGAGGGAATCAATTGGGCAAGGCGACGATGAAAGATTGGGGCGACGTCCAGAACATCTTGACATACTGGTCGGATGAAGCGGTTTATCTCCTCTGCCTCGACCGCAAGGCCCAGAACTGCGTAAAGCCCAAGGCGGGACTGCTCGAAAACCCGATCCAATAGAAGTGTCGTTATTCTTTAGATCGCGTCGCGGGCAAGCGCCTTGAGCTCGACTCGACATGCCTCACTGAAGGCTTTCAGCGGGTCGTGGATTTCGTCCAACGACATCTCGCGAAGCTTCTCGATCGGGAGATTCGGCGCCCGGTACCTTGCGAGGATTTCCTTGATCGCGGCTTCGGCCGCCTGAAGCACGGGATCGCCTGAGGTAAGTCGGATGCGGTTCACGAGCGTGTAAGCCTGCTGGAACGTGTCGGGCCGTTCGAGCGTGTGGCCCAGGGCATCGACGACAAGCTTCGAGCACTCGGTAATGAATTCGGAGTAGAGAAGCTCGCGCTTGCGCGTCTCGACTTGAACCGACATTCGCTTTGCTTGCGTTTTCTGGTTGAGCCAGGCGGTTGCCAGTGAGGCGAATCCGCCAGCCAACGAGCCCAGGACAGCCGCGGAAGCAGTGAGTATCGCAGGATCCATCGTTACGTCCTCATCGAGCCGCGGGCCGGACTTCTATGATGCCGCCGCTGGAGGACAGCACTCCTGCGGCGGCCAGAGAGCCCCGCAGATCGGCCTGGAATTCGGCCATGATCGCGGCCAGGCCCAGGTTCCAGCCTTTGACGATCTCCTTCGCCGTCGAACGCGGAAGCGGGATGGTCTTCGAATAGGTCTTCAGGAGGATTTCCGAAGGGCCGGTGGCAGCGTCCGGACCCAAGACGACGCGAAACCGCAGCGTCAGGACGGCGGAGGAGCCGCCCGGGTGGAGCTATCCTTCGAGCTTGCTGACAGCCACCTCGACCGTGGCTTGTGAGCGCATATCCGCTCCCGGCGCGACGACGTCACGAACGAAGTCGGCATTGGCGAGGTAACCCCGAATCGCGGCAGTCAGCAGCCAGCTCGGCGGGGCAGCGAATCTCGCGTAGGGATCGCGTCCCAGGCCATGCTCTCCGGTGCGATAAATCAGCGACTGCCCGGAGTAAGGGGGCATGACCTCGACCCGCGTCAGCATCAGGATGACGCCTGCTGGAGCAACTGCAGACCGTGGATCGGGCGGGTCGATGGAAAAGGACTGCGAGACCATGGCCGGCTTGGAGAGACAGCCCGTCATTGCTAACAGAGCCGCGATCGGCGCGAGCCCTGAAAGCCTCAGGATCGCCCTCATTTCCCATCCTTCGACAAGCCCGACACTGGCGCCGGCGCCGCTCCGAAGAGGAAGCCGGAGGGATGAGTCTTGAGCGCTTCGAGCGCGTCGTTCAGGTTCCTGGCGGCTTCACGAGTGCCTGCGAGCGTGTCATTCAACGCCGGCACGTCGACGGCATTGAGCTTCGCGATCAAGACCTTCAGCTGGCCGTCCAGATCGTTCAAGAGCCGATCTGCATCGGCCCCCACCCTCTCGAGCTTCAAAGCCTCCAGCGTCTGTCGTGCGTCCCTGGCCAGCCCCTGATACTCGCGGACCGCTGCGCTCGCGTCGGTCGCGACGCGGTTAACGTCCCGGTTCAGAGCGGGCATGTCGAGCTGGCCCAGCTTTCGGATCGTCGCGTCCGCGGAGTTGAGCGCTCGGTCGGCGCTGGCTCCGATCTTCGCCAGGTCGAGCGCCGCGAGGTTGGCGAGCGTCCGGTCGAGGGAGGCAAGGATCTGGCCGAACTGGCTGGGCGCCGAGGGAATATAGAGGTACCGAGGCTTCCACGGCACCGCCAGCGGAGGATAAATTTTCGGATCGAGATTCTTCAGCGCCACGATGCTCGACCCGGTGATCCCCTCCGATTGGATGATCGCGCGGAATCCCTGCTCCACAACCCGGCGAACCTCCGCTTCCTTATCGCCTCCGGGAGGCACAGGACTGACGCTCTCTTTGACCTCGAAGCGGACGACGATACACCTCGGAGGCGCGTCGCGGTAGATCCTCCAGCTAAATCCGATCTCGGTCACCTTGCCTACGGCCACGCCTCGCAGCTTGACGGCGGACCCTTTCGAAAGCCCCTCGACGTCGCCGGTCACGTAAGTCTCGAAACGGTTCACGGGGTCGAGGGCACTCCGAATACCGAAGAGGAACAGGGCGACGGTCAGGATGCCTACGCCGGCCACGACGAAGATCCCAATCCGAAACTGGTTGGCCTTCGCGCTCATGGCGCCTGCCTTTCGCCACTCGTGGCGGCGGCCGGCTCGGCCTGCCGCAAGAAGAACTGCCGCACGTAGGGGTCCTCGGAGTGGTCGCGGAGGTCCGCGGGGGCGCCTTCCGCGATGATGGTCTTTCGCCGGGCGTCGAGCATGATGCAGCGGTCGGCAATCGCGTAGATGCTCGGAAGCTCATGCGTCACGACGACGAACGTGATGCCGAGCCCCCGCGAAAGGCCGCGGATCGTCTGGTCGAGCCCGGCGGACGTGATCGGATCGAGGCCAGCCGAAGGCTCGTCCAGAAAGAGGATGCCCGGATCGAGCGCCATCGCACGCGCGATGGCGACCCGCTTCTGCATTCCGCCCGAGAGCTCGGAGGGCATCCGACTCGCCGCCGCGAGCAGGCTCACTTGATTGAGCTTCGCCATCGCGATGAGCTCCTTCTCTCCGACCTCGAGGTCCGTGAACTCGTCCAGCGGCAGGCGCACGTTTTCGAGCACCGTCATCGAGCCGAAAAGCGCTCCGCTCTGATACGTGACACCGAACTTCTTGAGGAGGCGCCGGCGGTCTTCGCCTTCGGCTGTGACGATGTCTTCCCCGTCCAGGAGGATCTGCCCGGCAAGCGGCTCGATCAAGCCGATCATGGCCTTTAGCACGGAACTCTTGCCCGTTCCGGAGCCTCCGAGAATGACGAAGACCTCGCCGCGGCGGACCTGAAAGTCGAGGTTCTGCTGGATCACGCTTTCACCGTAGCCGACCATGACGCCGCGCACATCGATGACGACCGGGGCCGCGCTCATACTTTGAGAACGTGCGTCAGCACGGCGAAGAAGGCGTCGACGACGATGATCATCAGGATGCCCGAAACGACCGCGCGGGTGGTCGAGTCGCCGACCGCGCTCGGCCCCTGCTTCGTCTGCATGCCCCGCAGGCAGCCGAGGCCCGAGACGATCGCGCCGAACACGACCGCTTTGAAAGTGCCCACGAGAACGTCGGAGACCCCAACGGAGCGCGTCAGATGGTTCCAGACCTCGGCGAAAGCAAAGCCCATACCGAGCATCACCAGGACTCCGCCGGCCACGCCGGTCAGCATCGCGAAGGCGGTCAACGCCGGCATCAGCAGGGTCCCGGCGAGGATCCGCTGCACGACGAGGAACCGCATCGGCTCGAGCCCCATCGTCGTCAGGGCATCGAGCTCCTCGTTGACCTTCATGGTGCCGATCTCGGCTGCGAACGCGGAGCCGGAGCGCCCTGCCAGAATGATTGCAGTGAAGATGGGGCCGAACTCCCGGATCATGACGATGCCGATGATGTTCGCCGCGTAGGCCTGGGCGCCGAACATCGCCAGCGGCTGGGCCGATTCGAACGCGATGATGACGCCGGTCAGGAAGGAGATGAGCGACACGATCGGCACCGCGTTGACGCCGGCCTTCTCGAAAACCACCCCGACTTCCTGCCAGCGCATCGTCCGGGGACGGCGCAGCGCGGCGGCAAACGCCTGCACGGCGCTACCCAGGAAGGTCAGCTGCTCTCGGAGATCCGTCAAGACCGACACGGTCGCGGCGCCGATCTCCTCCGGCAGCGACTTCCGGACCGGGTGCGTCGCCAGCTCCCCGATGGATTCCCGCGAGGGGAACGCGGCGAGCAGCCTTGCAAACTCGGGTTTCAGTCCGGCCACTCCCGCTCGCACGCCTGGCGTCAAACGCCCCTCGGTCAGCTCGTAGAGCAACGACATCCCCGACATGTCGCCGCGGTCGATCCCGCTCGCGTCGACCTCGATCCTCGACACGCGCGCTGCCGCCAACTCGGTCTCGATCTGCCTACGGGCCGCCGCGGCCGTCTCAACGTTGAGCGGGCCGGAAATCGCCAGGACCGCGCCGTCGGACCCCGCACGAAGCTCGACTCGAGTCGGCATGGCCGCAACGTCTTCCCCGCGCAGCCGGCGACCGGCTCGACGGCGACTCTCCTTCTCGAGCATCCTGGGTGTCATTACGCGCGCTGCTCAGTGTCAAATCAGCCCATAGGCCTTGAGCTGATGGGAAGCGCTCGAGACCAGGGCCTTGGAGATCGTGACCGTCGGGAGCGCGAGGATCAGGCCGACCACTCCGAAAAGGATGCCGCCGCCGAGGACGGCGAACAACACGACCAGTGGGTGAAGCTTGGTCGTGCTCCCCAGGAGGAGCGGTTCTAAGAGGAGGTTCTTCAAGAGCTCGATCATGGCGACACCGAGGATCATCCAAAGAGCCACGTTCTCCGCGCGGATCATGGGCAGCAATGGGTGAACCTCGTCGGAGAACAGGCTATAGGTCAAGCCGCCGAGGAGGGCGACGGCGGACCCGACGTAAGGGACCGG
The DNA here is from genome assembly GCA_963782815.1 of uncultured Acidobacteriota bacterium. GTDB lineage: Bacteria > Acidobacteriota > Thermoanaerobaculia > UBA5066 > Gp7-AA6 > JAWOLE01. The sequence goes on from CAWALG010000032.1 coordinate 15,846, forward strand.
GTTCGTTGCACCCGACACAAGCCCTATCAGAATCGCCCAATTGACGGGAACTCCGAGAATTGCGAGAAGCAGCGCCACCGAAATTCCCAGCGCGGCGCTCTCCAGGAAAACACCGCGGACGTAACCGCCCAGTGCGCGATCGAGGTCTGTCAGGATTGCCAGCGCCGGCTCGAACAGCCGGTTCGGGACAGTCTGGAGAAAGCCGCACTTGATCTCGCCGGTATCGCGCAGGAGAAGCAGGAAGACCGCGGGAGCGACGACCCAGGTTGAGAGGAGGCCGGCCAGGGCCGCCAACGGCGTCTTTGGGACGCTCTTCGGTGCCGGGGAAACCATTGCAGCCGAAGAATCTCCGGTTCCGGTTCGAGGGATAACCGGCCGGGCGCGCGCCTCGAGGGTGCGGAGATCCTCTCGAAGGTATTCCTCCAGCCGATCCAAGCCGGTCGGTGTGTTGGCGGAATGAGGACGCGACGAAAGGAACCGCGCCTGCTCTTCCGGCGTCAGAGCGAGGGCGCGGTTGAGACGATTCACCAGGGGATCCAGGTCTTCGTGGGCCAGCTGATAGATCCGGTTGCCCCGCGTCAGCGACGGATCGAGCCCCATCAGAGCGCCGTAGCGCCGGTTGACGTTGTGAAGCAGGCGGACTCGGAGCTCGAGGACTCCGGCGTCGTCCGGTATTCCGGCGCGGACGCGATTTACGAGGAACAGACCCGAAGAAACGAAGGCCAGCAGCAACAGACCGATCGCGAGGCCTCGCGTCAAACGGAAACGCTCCAGGCCGGCGACCAGGGGGTAGCAGATGTAGGCCAGCAGACCGCCGACAGCAAACGGCAGGATCAGCCTCCGGAGCGCCCAGATCAGAAACCCCGACAGGAGCAGACCGGCGACGACCACGAGAGACTTGAAAAACGCCGCCGAGGAGTCCAGGCGGGCGCTCGCGCTCGTGCTAGTGCGCGGGGCCATTCTGCGCGCTCGGGGCCGGTGGCGCTTCTTCGCCGAAGAACTCGGCTTCCAGCAGCAGCTGGAGCCGGGTTGCCATGATCTGCGCCAGTTTCCGGAGAATCTTGTTGGCGAGGAGGGGAAACGTGCGCCCGAGGGCCTCCAGGTCGGAGCTCCCGAGGGCCACCAGGGAGACCGGGCCGCGGGCCCTCGCCGAGGTCCAGCGGACAACGTCGACGCCCAGGGCCGCCAGTTCCGCGAAGGAAGCGGGCGGCTCCAGCATCAGGACAGACACTTCCTCGCCGTTGCGTTTGCGCTGCAGGATCTCGACGATGCCCTTTCGCACGAGGAAGAGAGCTGCCCCGGGCGTCCCCTGCGCGTAGATGGATTCGCCGTCCCGGTAGCTCCTCTCGTGAGCGCTGCGGGCGAGCCGAAGCAGCTCGGTCCGGCTGAAATCCTCGAAGAGGGTGACCTGTCCCAGGAAATCGACCAGGCTGCTTCTCTTGCCCTCGGTCATTCCCGGCAGGGGCCCGAAAGCGGCGAGCGCCGAAACTCCCTCGGCGTCCGATGAATCGGCCTGCCCGTGCCGGGGCAGCAGAATCTCCTTCAAGCCCCGCAGGGAGAACCCGTTTTTCATCGGCCCACCCCCACTCGGAACGCTCTAGCGGCTGGGCCAGAGCTTGGCCGTCAGAATGCTGTTGTCGTTGAGGGTCATTTCGACGTTCAGCACGAGATCGCCGGCGGGGTTTCTCAGCAGCGTTCCCGTGCCGCGCCCCCTCTTGCCCTCCACGAAAAGGCGTCCGTCGCTCACGACGATCTTGCCGGTTCCGGTCGACGTGCCGACCGGCAGGACCGACACGACATCGAACGAGCCGTCGTCGTGGATCGTCAGGGTGACGGAGTCGGGCTCGAAACCGGATCGGTACACGGTCCCCTTCCACGTACCGGTCAGGGACTTGACGTCCGGCACCGCGACGCGGGTGGCGGCCCCGTAACTGGCGCAGCCGAGGAGCGAGGCGGCAAATGCCACGACCACGGTCGCGGTGAGAACGGCGCCAAACGAGCGAAGAGCACTCCGTGTCATGGCCGGCCTCCTGGATCACGACGCGACGGCTGCCGAGAGCCTAACATCAGATATCCACATCCGCAGAGGGCTTCAGAAGAGGTCTCGCTCCCAGTTGAGGATCAGGCGCACCTGCCAGCCGAGCCTCGATCCCTCTTGATCGAGGATGCCGCCGCGCACGCGGAGCCACCAGCCTTGGACGAACGCCGGCCGGGGCCAGGGCGGGCGGTAGTCGAAGGTGGCGTCGTACTCCCGCTGGTCCGGCGCGCTCGCCCGAGTCCTGGGATTGATGGCGTCCCAGCCCGCGGCGAAATTGAAGTTGCCGCTGAGCCCCTGGGCAACCAGCGTCGAGAAGTCGCAGGCTGCCCCGAAACCCACCGCTTTCTCGTTGGCGCGGTTGAAGTCCCGGTCCATCATCAAGAGGTAGTTCGGGGTGTAACCCCAGGGGAACTGGATGGAGTTTCCCGAGCCGGTGATCGAGAAGGCGGAGGTGAGCGTCAGCTTCCGATAGAGCGCCTGGACCCGCACCCCTTCCTGCTGCGTGCTCCAGCTCGGCTTCGCCGCGTTGGCCACGAGCTTGTCGCCCACCGCGCGCTGGTCCGTGAACTGGGCGCCGAGGCGGAGCTTCCAGTTCGCGTCGAGCGGCAGGAGGTAGGCGCCTTCCAGGTACACCGTATTGAAGGTGTTGATGCCGTACTGCTCCGCGGCGTCGATGAGCAGCCCCGCCAGGGGTGTCACATGAACCGAGCCCAGGATGACGCCGTCGTCGCTCCCCACGGCGCCGGCCTGCTGCGACATGAAGACGAACTTGTCCTGGTTCCGGGGCTTGATCTTCGAGAGATAGCCGGCGAAGTACTGGACGACATCGACCTTGCCGGCGGCAGTGATGCCTTCGAAGGTGTTCGGGGTCATACGGTTGTCAATGGCATTGATGTAGGCCTGGTTGACCAGCTGCCGATAGCCCTTCACGAGCACGTAATCGTGGTACCGGACCGCGGCGTACGCCTCGCCGAAGACGGAGTAGCCTCCCTGCCCCGGCTCGAGGAGGCCCGTCCCGTCCTTGTCGTCCGGCGCGTAGAGCGGCGCCGAGCCGAAGAAGGTCGCACCGATCCCGAACACGTCGAAGAGCCAGCCGGACTGGTAGCTGGCCCAGCCTCCGAACGCCCAGGCCTCGTTCTCGGGGCCGCCTTCGGGGTTTTCCCGGTCGAAGTAGTAGCTCCTGAAATGAAGCTTCAGGTCGGTGTCCCGCAAGAATGGCGGGAGGTCCTTTATCGCCTCCCTGACAGGAGCGAAGAGACGCTCGATCGGAGGCGCGGGTGGCGGCGGCGGCGCATCCTGGGCGGCCGCAGGCCTGACCGAGGTCACCGAGGTGAACAGGAGCGCCAGGGCGAGGCAGACGCGCGGAAGCCGGACCCCCCTGCTCGAGATGCTGAGAATCGATCTCTCATCCAATCGAGCGCCTCAGCGTCGAGCTCGTGGCTGACATCCGCGATCATCCGCTTCGCCGCATTCACCATCTGGTTCCCCGAGACGCCGAGATGTTTTTTCGCCGACCCGAATTGGTTTTTCGGATGGCCCCGCATCGCCGGGGGGGCGAAGACCCGCGCGAAGCACGAAGCGCGGGAAGAAGTCTTTGCCCTCGATCCTTACCTGCGCAAAGAGTCGAAATAGCCCGGTCTTCTTCGACCGAAAGTAGAAAGGGAGATCAGGACCGCTCCGCGCCCCCGGATCGGTAATCAGAGGTCCCGTGGGATGCAGGTGAAGGACCGTGGCAAAGTCATCGCCAAAGGCCACGAAGTGGCCGAAGGCCCCCATGACGACGCCCAGTTTGTCGCACGGCCGGCCGTCCGGCGCGGTGACGCGCAGCTTGCCGGCGACGGTCTCGCGCTCGCGGATGTCCTTCTCGAAGGAGAGATCGAACTTGTAGCCGTCGATCTCGGCGTGCCGGGTTTCCCCTTCGTTCTCGGCCAGTCTTGCCTGGCGCGGCGTGTCGGACGGAATGTCCGCTACCGAATATTGCTGCACATGCGTTCGCATCGGCTGCAGGTCAGCCCACACGCGGTAGGTATCCGGCCGCCGCGGGGTGAAGCCAAACGCGTACTCACCATCACCTGCTGGTTCCGGGTGCTCATGGTGGTAATCGGTTTCGGCAATATCGCTGATCAACAGATGAATCTTGCGTGTATGCGTCTCCTCCAGATCAGCGAGACGGACCGGCTGGCCGTCATCGAGAAAGAAGAGCCGGATTCGACACTCAGTGCGTTGACCCACTCTCAGTGGTCCATCGGCAATTATGACGGCGCCGATGATCGGGCCTTCCGTCAGTTGCGGCTGGGTGACATAGATCGGCTCCAGAGGCATGCCGCAGACCGGGCAATTTCCAGCGGCCGTCTCAATCAGCTCCTGATGCATGGGGCATGACCAGAGCGGTGGAAGGAGTTCCAGGGCTTCCCGTGGATACAGTGCTTTGGCGTCCGCCCACAGCGTTTGCGCGCGCGCGGCCGCAGCACGCGCCGCGTCCCGGGAGCCCGACTCCCACTTTGCACACGACTGGATCAAGTGCCGCAGCTTCTCGTCGAGCTGATCCCGGCGACTGCCGAACACCATGATCGATTGTTCTCTGAGCCTGGCGACGTGCTGTGCCAGGCTGGCGCTCAGTTGCCGCATCTTGCTCGATGAGCTCATGCTCAGCATCGCGGCGACCTCACCATCTACCCTGCCGGCTAATTGAGCTACGGTCTGCTGTGCCGCGGCATGGCTTGGCCCTAGAATTATGCACAGTAGAAGAAGCGTGCCGGTCTGACGCCGCCGTGCAGTGGGCGTTGACATGGCAGACCGCGAGTGCTGCGCCTACCGGATAGCTCTTGCAGTGGCAGCGTTCACGGCGGCGGCGAACGCCGTCACCCCGCCCGGAATGTATCCGAGCCGCCCAATCTCTCGCCCATCGGGGCTGAGGACAACCACTGTAGGGAATTCCCTGATGTTGTACCTCGTAGCGAGCTCATCATTCTGACGGGCAGTCTCGGGCGACTGCTCCCGAGTCTGATAGAAGTGAATCTTGCACAGAACGAAGTTGTACTTCGAGTTGTCGGCAAAGTCCGCTTGATCGAACACCTCGCGGTCCAGTTTGAGGCTGGAGATACTCCAGTCCGTGCCTACGAACGCAAGCAGGAGCGGCCGCTTCGTGCTCCTGGCCAACGCGGCTGCTCTCGGGAAGTTCGTATCGTCGCTCACGTCGCAGCTCAGCACCGGCTGAGCGGCGATCAGCGCCCCGAGATAGAAGATACCCGTCGCTCGAGCCACCGCTCTCCTATCGAGCCGCGCATTACTGCGCGGCATGATGGTCCGGGGTGTCGGTCCCGTCGTGGTCATGCGGGCTGCCACACTGACGCGCGTAAAGGGACTTGAGCGTCGCGTCTCTGACAGCCGCCTCCTTCGTGGATAGCCGTGCGACGGGCGGCTTTTCATACGCGTCGTATTCGTAGCCGAGCTGCGCGACGCGGTCGCCCGCGCTGACCGGCAGATCGACGCGCTTGCCGGTCCGATCCCCGTACGCGAACTTCCGCGTCAGGTATTTCGGATCGGTTGGATTCTTGTTGCCGAGCCGGTTCCAGCTCTCCCAGATCCGGTCCAGGTTGCAGTGATGAAGATAGAAGATCGGGTCACCGCCGACGGTGGCGAAGTCGGCCATGTCGCCCCCGAGTGCGATGTGAGTGAAGAAATGCGGGTTCTGGTCCAGCCGGGGGTTGAAGCCGAGGTTGCCGGTGGGCGAATCGATGTAAAACTTCTCGTTAAGGCAATCCAGACTGAGCCAGCCCTTCCAGAGTACATCGAGCGGTTCGCCCCCATTTACCCAGAACCAGCGGGTGGCGTTGTATAGCGTGGTGCCCGGCTGCCGGAACACGGCGGGGACGACGAGATCGCCGGGGTTTTCCGTGACCGGGTTCCAGTAGGGAAGCGTAAAGTCCTCGTCGCGCAGCACCTCGCGAATGACTCCCTCGAACTCGGTAGAGCATGAGTCGATGCCACGGCAGGAAATACCACTGTTGATAATGCTCGGGGTCGGTGGGGTCGTACGGGTGGGCCTGACAGCCGTTCCACACGGCCTCCGCGAGTCTCGCGCTTCTCCGGCGGGAGTAATGCGACGACTTCCGTTTTCTTTTTTCTGGCGAAGTCCCACAGGAACGCCGGGGGGCCCTTGATCCAGTGCGTATACCACCACCAGGTCCAGGAGCGCGTATCGTCGTCCGGCAAAGTCCGCATGATGTCGATAGCCCGCACGTATTTCGCGAGCATCTTTTGGCCTTCGGGGCTGTTGACGTTGTAGCGAACGTGGACCTTCTTCGGACTGTCGGTAGAAGCCCGCGCCTCCGTCTTGGCACCCGTCGGACGTTTCGCACTCGAGCTCTCGAAGGCGCTCGCGGCTTGCTCGCCGCCGCATTCGTCGGAGCAAAGAACTTCAGCTCCAGCACGTCGTGCGCCGCCGTATGGGTTACGAGCTTCGGATCGAGGAACGACATCGAGCCGGCGGACTGGACCATCCCGCTGACCAGGTGAAATTCGTTGCCGATCACGGCGGCCGCAACCCCATGACGGGGCAGCGGCATAAAGGGTAGCGTGACCCAGAAATTGGTTGCCGGGTCATACGCCTCTACGCCCCGGTAGGCGCCGACGAGCTGCTGCGGTCGTCACCTCTCCGCCCGCGCAATAGATCATGCGGCCGTCCGTGCCCGAGCCCCCGCCACTTCGGGCTGTCGGCATCCGCTCCAGCGGAACACTCCACATGTCGGCCGCCGGGTCGTACGCCTCCACGACATTGGTGTTCGTGGCGGTCATGATGAAGGCGTGGCCGGTGCGGCCGCCAATGACGAAGATCTTGCCGTTGACCGCCGCGCCGAAAGCGTGATTGCGGGGCTCGGACATCGGCCTGCGGGTTTGCCATTTGTTGGTCGCGGGATCGTAGACCTCGTTCGTGCTGAGGACCTGAGACGGTCCCATGAACGTGAAGAACGGGTCCTTCGACCCTTCGGCGGTCGTGGCGCCGCCGATCACATAGATCTTGCCGCCGACTTCCGCCGCCACCGCGGCGCCGCGCTTGGTCGGCATCGGCGCCAGCGCCTTCCAGGAGTCGGCCGCCGTGTCGTACTCCCACACGTCCTCGATGGGCTGCCATGCGCCACCGGTTGGGATCTGCGTGTTCTCGGGGCGCTATGAAACCACCGCTCACGTAAATCTTGCCGTTGTACGAGGCCAGCGCGGCATGGTGAGCCGGGCGGGGCATCGACTTCTTCTTCGTCCATTTGTCGGTCGCCGGATCGTATGCGTAGTTGGCCCCGCGCGCCTTGCCATCGCCCCACCCGCCAATCACGTACATCTTGCCGTTGCAGGCGACGCCATACAGTTCTTCATCCGGTTCGGGGAACGGTGCCGCCTTCTTCCAGGGAGACGTGGGCATCTGAGCCAGCACGGCGGCGGCGAGAAGCAGGCTGGCCGTGATCACGGTCAGAATCGCCTTACCGCGCGAAGTGCGCTTAGCCATCTGGTTTTCCAACGCAATAGTTTTCATTTTTCCCCCGTCTTGCTCGTGGCACCCGCCGCACTCGTCGGAGGATTCGGATTGAATTTCAGGTCCAGGACGTCGTGCACCGCCGTCTTCGTGTCGAGCTGTGGATCCATGAACGTCAGCGCGCCGGCGGTCTGTATCATCCCGCTGACCAGGTGGAACTCGTTGCCGATCACTGCGCCCGCGACGCCATGCCGCGGGATCGGCATGGACGGAAGCGTGGTCCACGTATTGGCTGCCGGATCGAACGCCTCCACGGCGCGAAACGCGCCGGTCAGCTGTGTGGTCGTCACCTCGCCGCCCGCGCAATAGATCCTGCGGCCGTCGGTGCCCCAGCCCCCGCCGCTTCGAGCCGTCGGCATCCGCTGGAGCGGACCGCCCCACCTGTCCGTGGCGGGGTCGTACTCCTCCACGACATTCGTGTTCGTCGCCGTCATTATGTAAGCGGTGCCGGTGCGGCCGCCGATGACGTAGATCTTGCCGTTGACCGCGGCGGCGAAGGCGTGGTTGCGCGGCACGGACATCGGCCTGCGGGTTTCCCACTTGTTCGTCGCGGGATCGTACACATCGTTCGTAGCGAGAACCCGCGCCGGTCCGAAGAACGTGAAGAACGGCGAGACCGATTCCGGCGACGTAGCCGCCCCACTGCTCATCGTCCACGGCTCCTTGGATCCTTCCACCGTCGTGGCGCCGCCGATCACATAGATTTTGCCGCCGGTTTCGACGGCCACCGCGGACCCGCGCGTGCCGGGAAGCGGCGCGAGCGACCTCCAGGAATCGGCTGCCGGATCGTACTCCCACGCGTTGTCAATGGGTTGCCATGCGCCGCCGAGCGGCACGTTCGTGTTCTCCGGCGGGACGAAGCCGCCGAACACGTAGATCTTGCCCTTGTACGAGGCCAGCGCCGCGTGATGGGCCTTGCGCGGCATCGACGCTTTCTTGGTCCATTTATCGGTGGCCGGGTCGTATTCGTAGTTGGCCCCGCGGGCCTTCCCATCGTCCCAGCCGCCAATCACGTACATCTTGCCGTTGCAGGCGACGCCGTAGAGCTCTTCATCCGGTTCGGGGAACGGCGCCGCCTTCTTCCAGGCAGACTTTGGCATCTGCGCCAGCCCGGCAGTGGTGGAAAGCAGGATCGCAGTCACCGCAGCCAGAATGACCCCACTGCGTGAAACCCATTTATTCATTTGGTTTACCCCCCGCCCTGCGTGACCATGGGGCGGCGGTACCCCGGCTGTAAAAGACTTTGTTACTTGCCTCAGCATACCTTTTAGGCATAGACTTCCTTGCCGTGGAACTGCGGCATTTGCGCTACTTCGTTGCAGTAGCAGAGATGGAAAACGTCTCCGCGCGCTGCGACAGAGAGACTACATGTCGCGCAGCCGTCACTGAGCCGGCAGATCCGCGATCTCGAGAAGGACGTCGGTGTGCCGTTACTCGAACGCACCCCGAGAGCCGTCCGCTTGACTGACGCCGGCCGCGCCTTTCTCGATGAGGCGCGCGCGATCCTCAAATACACCGACGACGCAGTGCGTAAGAGCCCGAGCGATCGGTGGCAAGCGCGAGACTGAATTACAAGTCGGGGATTTTCCCCTCGTGGCCGCGCGGATAATGCCCCGGCTTCTTCGGGACTATCAGAAGGCCATGCCCAACGTGCATGTACAGCTGCACGATTGGCCGGAGGAGAAGCAGATCGCCGCAGTTCGCGATGGCCAGTTACAGCTTGCGATCACCATTCCTCCACTCACCGGAGACTGGCGCCGTCAGCTCCGCTTCGAAGAGTTGATGAGCCTGCGCGTTTGCCTCGCTGTTTCCTGCAACCATCCGTTCGCGCAACGCAAGGCCGTCTCATTAACTGAAGCAGCGCGCCAGCCCTTCATTGGGCTGTTGCACGAGGAGTTTCCGCAACACCGCATATATGTGGATGCGATCTTCGCACGCGTGAAAGATAAGCCGAGATTCGTGGAGGAGCACGATGGTTGGGCCGGCCTTTTCGCTGCGGTGGACGCCGGGACCGGGGTAGCCATCGCCTCGGACGCTTTTGACTACCCCTTCGGCAATCGGGTCAAACTTCTTCCTCTTACGCCTGAGCCAAAGCGCGTTCCATTCGGAGTGTTCTCGCGCAAAGGAAGACTTAGTCCGGCAGCGGAGAAGTTCTGCCTGTGCGCAAGAGAAGCATTCAGCGCGGCGCGATAAGTTCACACCCGCAGCCGTCAGGTAACGTCGAAGGCCTCCGCGCTTTCGAGCCTCTTCGTTTGGTGACAGAATTCGACGCGTGAGGCCGAACGAGGTGGCCACGGGCGCTATGGGCGCTTCCCGGTCACTGCTTTCTCATTTGTAGAGGAGTCGATCCCATCGGGTAAGGTGGCCGGCGGAGGCAGCCGTCGCGTGCGATGAAGCAGCAAGATCTCGATCCGCGGCTGATCCTCGATCAGGTGCCGGCGTTGCTCTTCAGCGGCCGTCCGGACGGCTACATCGACTACGTCAACCGGCGGTGGCTCGATGAGGTCGGCGCTCCGCTCGAGGCGGTCGAGGGCAGGGGCTGGATGAACTTCATCCACCCCGACGATCTGGAGGAGCACCTGCGAATCTGGGAGGCCGCGCTCGCGAGCGGCGACCCGGCGATATCCGAGGCTCGCGTCCGCCGCGTCAACGGCGAGTATCGGTGGATGCTCTTCCGGACGCTGCCGCTGCGCGACGAGCTCGGCCGGATCGTTCGGTGGTTCGGCTCGAGCGTCGACATCGAGGAATCCAGGCGCGCCCGCGAGGCGATCCAGAACGCGGAGCGGGACCTCCGGACGATTCTCGAGACGATCCCCGCCCTCGTCTGGACGGCCCGGCCCGACGGCGCGATCGAGTTCACAACCCGAAGCTCGTTCGAGCGGATGGGCCAGGTTCCGGAGGATCTCCTCGGCTGGGGATGGTCGAACTCGGTTCATCCCGAGGACCGCGACCGCGCCGTTCGGAACTGGAGAGAGGCGGTCGCCGCCGGCCGTCTCTTCGAACAGGAGATCCGCCTTCCCGACTCCCACGGGAATTATCGATGGTTCCTGGCTCGGGCGGTTCCGCTCCGCGACGACGCCGGCGCGGTCCTCCACTGGTACGGGACGCTCACGGACATCCACGACCGCAAATGCGCGGAGCAGGAGCTGCACGACCTCAAGGAGCAGCTCCGAAAAGAGAACATCGCGCTGCGGGACGAGATCAGCCAGACCTCGATGTTCGAGGAGATCGTCGGCTCCTCCGAACCGCTGCGGCGGGTCCTGGCGGCTCGTCGGGAAGGTGGCGCCGACGGATTCGACAGTGCTGATCACGGGGGAAACGGGCACCGGCAAGGAGCTCATCGCCCGGGCCATCCACAAGCGATCGCCGCGCGCGGCCGGACCCTTCGTGTCGGTCAACTGCGGCGCCATCCCGCAATCGCTCATCAACTCGGAGCTGTTCGGACATGAGAAGGGAGCGTTCACGGGAGCCATGCAGCGCCACCTGGGCCGGTTCGAGCTGGCGAACCGGGGGACCGTCTTCCTCGACGAAGTGGGCGAGCTGCCCTCGGAGACGCAGATCGCGCTCCTCCGCGTGCTTCAGGAGCGGACGTTCGAACGCGTCGGCGGCAGCCGGCCGGTCCCGGTCGACGTGCGCGTCATCTCGGCGACGAATCGGGATATCGACGCCGCGATCGGCAGCGGCGGCTTCCGGCGGGACCTCTACTACCGGTTGAGCGTCTTCCCGATCCACGTGCCGCCGCTGCGCGAGCGCGCCGAAGACATCCCCCTGCTCGTCAAGTACCTGACGCAGAGGTATGCGGCGAAATTGGGCAAGAGGATCACGAGCGTCGGTCGCCGGACGATGGAGCTGCTCAACGCGTACGACTGGCCCGGCAACGTCCGGGAGCTGCAGAACGTCATCCAGCGGGCCGTGATCTCTACGAGGGCACGCTCGAGATCGACGACAAGTGGCTGGAGAGAGGTTCGGCCCCGCGGACGGCAAACGCGCGCCTGGGCTCGCCCGAACAGCCGGGAAGAGAAGGAGTGGATCGAGAAGGCGCTGGCGGACTCGCGCGGCCGCGTCTCCGGGAAAGACGGCGCCGCAGCAACGCTCGGAATTCCGCGCTCCACGCTCGAGTCCAAGATCCGCTCGCTCAAGATCGACAAGAACCGCTTCCGGGCCCAATAGCCCGGCGCTGACGAACGCCGCTGTCGAAACTCGACACTTGTCGAGATTCGCCACGGCCCGCCGCCGCTAACTCCTTCTTCCTCAGTGATCGGACTGTGGCACTCCGGTTGCGATTCTTGGATCGCCGATGGTGCTGAGGATCGAACCCATGCCAAGCGACTCGCAGACGACTGTCATGCTCATCGGAAGGATCACCTCGCCGGACGTGCAGCAGTTGAAGGAGCAGATCGCCGAAGCGCCAGGGCCCGTCGCTCTCGACCTCCAGCAAGTGCGGCTCGTCGATCTCGACGCGGTCCGCTTTCTGGCGGCGGCCGAACGAAGAGGAATCGAGCTCCGACACCTTCCGCCGTACGTCCGCGAGTGGGTCAACCTGGAGAAACCGAGACTCGGCGAACTGGAGTGATGCGCCTCTTCGAGTAGCCCGAGAACACAGAAAAGGAGGATCGGATCATGGAACGGATGTTAGTGGTGGTTTTCGACAACGAGAAGAAGGCGTATGAAGGCAAGTCGGCGCTTCGGCGAGCTCCAGCGGGAAGGCGGCGTGACGGTTTACGCGGGCGCAATGGTCGTCAAGCATGCGGACGGCACCGTCACCGTCAAGCAGATCGAACGAGGCCGTGCCGGTCGGCACGCTGACCGGGACGGCCGTCGGCGGCCTGATCGGGCTGCTGGGTGGACCGGTGGGGCTGGCCATCGGCGCCCTTCGGGCCTGACGTTCGGTGCGTTCTACGATATCGACACCGCCCGCGTCGGCGAGGATTTCGTCGACGACGTGTCGAAATCGCTGACGCCGAACAAGGTCGCGCTCGTCGCGGAGGTCGACGAGGAGTGGACGACGCCGGTCGACACCCGGATGGAGGCGCTCGGGGGAGTCGTGTTCCGCCGCGCTCTCTGGGAAGTGCGGGAGAAGATCCATGACGAGGATGTCGCCGCGATGAAGGCGGATCTCGCCCAGATGAAGAGCGAGATCTCGAAGGCGAACGCCGAGCGGAAGGCGAAGCTCCAGAAGAAGATCGATCAGCTCGACGCGAAGATCGACGCGCAGGAGAAGAAGGCCAAGGAGCGCCGGGAAGCCTTCCACGCGCGGCAGAAGGCGAAGCTCGAAATCCTGAAGAAGAACGCCGCCGCCGCCGGCCGGGCGCTCAAGGAGCTGGCGCAGACCCCCGTCTGAAGCGCCGCACTTCACAGGAGGAGAATCCAGATGGGCCTCCGTATTGCGCCACGGGATTCGTTCAGCGAGGGCCGCTGCTTCGCGGCCCTCGCCATCTTCCGCGCGATCTATGGAGTGGACGTGCCGCGAAAGCCGCCGCTCTCGCACTTCGGCGTCTCGCCACAGGCCATTTGGCGTCCGTTGTCCCACATCGACCGTCCATAGGAGAATCCCTCAATGTCGAGAGTCGTGATCCTCGGCGCAACTGGTTCCCTGGGAAGGCATGTTGTTCAACAAGCCATATCCGCCAGGCATGATGTTGCAGTCGTGGTCCGTACACCCTCTAAGCTGACCGCGGAGGTACGCGACAAGGTGTCGGTCCACCAGTGCGACCTGAGTTCGGTTTCGATTGGCGATCTGACCGCAGTGCTTCGCGGTCACGATGCCGTCATCAACACCGCCGGTCTTGTCACCGAAGGTCAGGCATTCGTCAACCTCGTTGATCGGCTTGTCACCAGTCTCGAGGCAGTATCAACTTCCGATCGTCCCGCTTGCTGGTTCCTTGCAGGTGCGGGGCTGCTGGATATCGATGCTTCCGGCCGGAGAGGAGTGGACCTCCCTCGCATCAGCTCCACTTACTGGCCGCATCGCGTGAACTTCGAACGCATCCGCAGTTCCGATCTGGATTGGCGGCTGCTATGTCCCGGCCCGATGGTTGAACAGCCTCCCCTTGGCCTGGCCAAACTCCGGATCTCGCTGGAGCGACTACCCGTTCAAGTCCCTGCTCTTGGCCGAGTCCTGCCAGGCGCCTTGTTCTTGCCCGTGTTCGCGTACCTCGTTCCGGAGATGATCATCTCCTACGCCGACGCCGCTGCTCTGATGCTCGCAAATTTGACCAGGGGAGGCGAAATGTCCCACCACAGGGTTGGCCTCGCGCTGCCGCTGGGCATGCGAGGCCAAAAGGACCAATGGGCAGCCCGGCCAAAGAATGCGGCCTAACCTTTCCTTCGAGAGGGACGCTACGCCGGCAGGCCGGCATTCGCGCCTCTCAACTCAGACACGACGGTCAGTCATAGGACGATCTTCTCCCGTCGGACGAGGGAGTCAGCCTGCCGGCACGCTCCCGGCGGGAATTCGCGCCGGCGCGAACGCCGGTCCTTCGCACGAAAGGATCTCCAAACAGAGGACCTCCCCCCGGCGTAGCGACGGTTGGAGCGGGCAACGGGGTTCGAACCCGCGACATCCAGCTTGGGAAGAAGAGGGTCCGCTTCGGGACGTTACGCGACGCTTGCGGATGAACGACTTTAACCTCCATCCTCAAACGTCCCGAAGCGTCCGCGAGCATCCTTTAGACTCCGTTTGAACTCTCTTTGAACTCGCCTTTGTGCGCCACGCTCTCTGAACAGAGCGCTCAGCGCAGCCCTTCAGCCAGTTCCAGGCTCGTGAGGATGCGCGTGTAACAGTATGCGTAGCTGCGCGCATCGGGGGTCATGACGACGTTCTCGATCGTGATGAGTCCCGAGCGATCGGCGGGAGCGATCGTCTTCCAGAGCTCCCGCTGGCCGGTCGCGATGCCGATCTTGAAGATCCGGGCCGGCGTCTCGTTTCTTCTATAGACGTAGAGCGATCGGTCGTCGAAACTCCAGAGGATCGGGCTTTCCCCGGCCTCGGCGCCGGCAAGCGGGCGCGGAGCGCCTCCATCGACCGGGTAGATCGCGATCTTGGAGTCCGGCCCTTGTGCGGCAACCAGGCGCCCGTCGGGAGACACCGCCACGAACTCGCCCGAAATCCCCTCGGGAGAAATGGCCCTCGGATCGCCGCCGTCGAGATTCTGGACGTAGAGGCGCCAGAAGCCGGACCCGGTTCGCCCGAGAAATAGAACGCGTTTCCGTCAGGAAAGTACCGGCCAAGGTGCGCCGCAGTGATGCCCCGGTGCGGAAGCGTCTTCGCCTGACCGGGTCCGGTCGGTACTAACACGAAATCCTCGGACGAATACGAGGGCCAAGACAGGACCCAGCGGCCGTCGGGGGAAAACGCCAACCCATGGCCATTGCCGAGGCGAACCGCCGGTGACCCATCCACCGCTCTGAGATAGATCGTCTCGCTCTCGCTTCTGCCTTCCCCCACCTCGTCGAAAACGAGGAGCCGGCCATCGTTCGAGATTGCGTTGATGTAGGGGTGGTCCAGCCAAGAAAGCTCGCGCTCGGCGCTCTCGCCGGCGGACATTCCAACGAGGCTCGAATACATGAAGTAGTCATTCAAGAGCACGCGGCCGTCTCTCGAGATGTCGTGGAGGTAGAGGCCGCCCGCCTCCCGGCGGACGAGTCGCTCCCGACCCGAAGGCGTGACGGCGTGGAGCGCAAATTTCTGGCCTGGCCTTAGACCGGAGAACCAAATCTCACCGCCGTCGGGCCGCCAGGCCAAATTGCCGATGCCGACCCAGCCTTTCAGAAGGATGCTCGACTTGCCAGACAGGTCGAGGCTGACGATATCCCCACGTTCGAGGCTGATGGCAAGCCGGTCGCCCCGGGGAGAGAAGCGCACCGACTCGATCTCATCCGCGGTCTCGTAGAGGAGCTTTCCGATGGGAAACTCGACGCGGTCTTTTCCGGCGACGTTGTGCACGACCGCGAGGTCGCGTCCGTCGGGGGACCAGTCCGCCAGCGAAACGTTCTCGAGCAGCTCGCGCGGCGCTCCTCCCTCGAGCGGCACGCGGGCGAGCGTTCCCTTGCCTGTCCAGGTCGTCTCATGGCCGATGGAGATCGCGAGCTCTCCGGTGGAGGAGACAGCCAGGACCCTGGCGTCCGGCAATTGCAGGCTGCGCGACTCGATGCTGCCGGCGCGCGTTGCAAAAACTCGATAGGGCTGTCCCTCCCACGAGGCTGTGTAGACGACCGTCTGCCCGTCGGGAGCGAACCTCGCCCCGACAACCGTGCCTCGACGGAAGGTCAGGCGTCTGTAAGAAGGCGTGGAGGGCTTCTGTCGGATCGCGCTGATGCCCCAGCCGGCGAGAAGCCCGAGTCCGAGCAGTGCGACTGGCACGAGTAACTTCCGCCAGAATTGCAAAGGCGCCGCAGTAGCCCTCACTCCGGTCGAAGGCGCCGAGACGCCTGTCAGCATCTCCAGGTCGTAAGCGAGGTCCCTGGCGGACTGGAACCGCCGTTCGGAACTCTTCTCGAGGCAGTGATGCACGAGCCGCTCGAGGCCGGGACTGATGTTCTGGTTCGTGGCGGAGAGATCCCGCGGGTCTTCCTTCAGGATCGCGGCCATCGTCTCGCTGGCCGAGTCGCCCTTAAACGGGCGCTCGCCCGCAAGCATCTCGTACAGAATCACCCCGAGAGCGAAGATGTCGCTTCGGGCGTCGGGGGGCCCAGCCTTGATCTGCTCGGGCGACATGTAGCCGAGCGTCCCCATGACGAGGCCCGGCTCGGTCGCCGTCGGGATCTCGGACAAGCTGGGCGAGCCCTCGACCTGGGTAAGCTTCGCCAGGCCGAAGTCGAGGATCTTGACGCGGCCATCTCGGGTCACGAAGAGGTTCTCGGGTTTCAAGTCCCGGTGGATGATGCCCTTCTCGTGGGCGGCGGCCAGGCCCTGGGCGATCTGGATGGCGTAGTCGATCGCCTTGCGCGCGGAGAAGCGGCCTCCGGCCAGCTCCGAGCGCAGCGTCTCGCCTTCCAGCAGCTCCTGCACGACGTAGGGAGCGCCATCGTGCTGGCCGATGTCGTAGACGATCGTGACGTTGGGGTGGTTGAGCACGCCCGCCGCGCGGGCTTCCTGCTCGAAGCGCTTGAGGCGGTCCGGGTCTCTCGAGAAGGAGGCCGGAAGAACCTTGATCGCGACCGCGCGGCCGAGCCTCGGGTCGGTGGCCCGGTACACCTCCCCCATCCCGCCCGCGCCCAGAGGCGCCAGGATCTCGTAGGGACCGAGGCGAGTTCCGGCAGGAAGCGTCATCGAATCTTCCTTTGCCGCAATTCTAGAGGAGACCTAACTCCGGCGCTTGCCCCGGTCGCGGCGCGCGAAGTCTCCCAGAGGGGAGGAGGCGCGCGCCGCGGGAGCGTAGCCCCGGAGCTGATGAGCCCGAAGGGCAAAATCCAAGCGGAGCGGGCGGAGCGACGTGTGGAGCGGGCAACGGGGTTCGAACCCGCGACATCCAGCTTGGGAAGCTGACGCTCTACCAGCTGAGCTATGCCCGCTCGGGCAGTTCGGAATATAGCGAAAGAGCGGCGTCGCGGCAACGGCGGCTCGTTCTCTGTTCTTCCAGTGGACAGGCGGGCCGGTGTCGGCTACGATGGAGGGGAAACAGAACAACCGAATACCGATCAGGCCTTTGTCCAACACCGGAAATCATCCTGCCGGCTGAAATTCCTGCACGGAGCCCCGAATGAACTCCGTCTCACGGTCCTTTCCCCTGCTCCTCGCACTCGCCGGCATCTCGACTCTGGCCGGCGCCGCCCGCGCGGCCACCTATCTCCCTCTTTCCGACGAGGAGCTCGCGCGGAGGGCGCCCGTGATCGTTCGGGCGCGTGTCGTCGCGCAAGAGACGCGCGTCGAGACGGTGGACGGCAGGGACACGGCCATGACGGTCACGCGCTTCCAGCCTCTCGAGGTCATCAAGGGGCGGATCGCTTCGGAGACGTTCGAGATCGAGCTTCCGGGAGGCGTCGTCGGAGATGTGGCGACATGGGTTCCCGGGACCCCTTCCTTCGCGGCGCTCGCCGAAGTCGTGCTGTTTCTCTCACCGGACGCGCGGGGTGACGAGTGTCTTCAGCCTGACCGAGTTCGGTCTCTCCAAGTTCGATGTCGTCGAGGACCGAGCCCAACGGCGATTCGCCGTCAGGATCCGTGTTTTCGCCCGGGGAGGACGACGTTCTCTCGCTGCGCGAGGATGCGGCGGCCGCGGCCGGCGGCGGTCCCCGGCGCCTGCGCGATGCCGATTCGTTCGCGGCGTCGCTCGCCAGCGCGGCGGCGCAGGAGAGGTTCCTCCCGGTCGTCTACGCGGCGCCGGAGGGCGAGCTCCGCGGCCCGCCGGGCGCGAGCCCGCTTGGGTCAACATCGGGGGCGCCGAAGGGAGCGGGAGCCTCTACCGGTGGTTCTGGGACACGGGCCGATCCTCCCCCGCGATCGTCTCCGCCGAAGGGCACGCAGAGCGGATTGACGGACGGGTCTGACGGCCTGTCGTCGGTCGAGAACGCGGTGACGCAGTGGAGCGCCGTCCCGGGGGCCACGGTGCGCTACAGCCTGTCGTCCGGCTCGGCCCCGGTCGTCGTCAATCTCGACGTGGAGAGCAAGTCCCCCTACTGGACGACGCCGCTTCCCTGCGCCGAGCGGCGGCGTCATCGGAGTGAGCGGCCCCGGTTCCGTCAGCAGCAGCCGGAAGCTTCAAGGGGGATGGCGGCTATTACGCGATCGCCAGCGCGAGCGTCTCGATGAGGAAGGTCACCGGCGGCTGCTACTCCTCCCGGACGTTCCGCACGGCGGTCCTGCACGAGCTCGGCCACACGCTCGGCCTGGGCCATCCCGACCAGGCGGCGAGCGTCCACGCCACGACGGCCCGGCCGAGCGGGCCTCGGCCGCGATGGCGTCGAGCGTGCCTCCTTCGCAGCCTTCGGCGCCTCAGGCCGACGACATCCAGGCGATCCTCTGGTACTACGGGCCGGACACCGGCGCCGCGCCCAACGCCGGTTTCCGCATGTCGCCCGAGACCGTGGACGCGGGTCAATCCGATCGCGTTCTCCGATACCTCGACGGGCGCGCCGACGTCGTGGTCCTGGAATTTCGGCGACGGCGCCACCTCCACGCTGCGCAACCCGTCCCACGTCTATGCCGCGGCCGGGACGTTCACGGTCTCGCTGACGGCCTCCAACGGTTTCGGGTCGAGTCAACGCGGCCAGACCGTCACCGTCCTGCCGGCTCGCCTCCGCCCGTCGCCGGCCTCGCGTCCTTCCCAGCGCCGTCTGGTTGTCCCGGTCCGCCAGCGGTAGCGGGTCAGCTCCGGCTTCTCTCAGGAGGACGGGGGATATCCGGCCGCGCGGCGCAGGCGCAGAGCCATGGCGAGACGCGGCAGGCGGACCTTGGCGAAGAGGCGGCCGTTGACGAAGAGGACGGGGATCTCGTCGCCGTAGCGGCGCGCGAGCTCGGGATCCGAGTCCACGTCCACTTCCTCCCAGTCGAGCGGCACGCCCGCGAGGATCGCGTCCACCTGGCGGCGCATCTCCTCGCAGAGGTGACAGCCCGGGCGGGACAGCGAGCGTCAATCTCGGTCAACGATGCGCCTGGGACTTCGAGACGAGGTACACGTAGTGGAAGCCGGAGAGGAACGTCGTGGTCGCCGCGGCGCCGAACGCGATCTGGACGACCGCCATCGGCCATCCCCACAGGTTCGCGCACAGGACGAAGAGGACGGTCACGATGAGCGTCACGGTCGTGACCTTGCCGAGCCACGTCGGCGGAAACTGGCGCACGCTCGAGGAGAGGATCAGGAGCAGCGCCACGGTCATGAGGAGGAGATCCCGCGAGATCACCATGACGGCCAGCCACACCGGCACCTTCACGGCGGCCGGAAAGGAGGGAACCGCGAGGAACAGGTACGAGCTCATCATCAGGAGCTTGTCGGCGATCGGGTCGAGGTACGCGCCGAGCGCGGACTTCATGTCGAACCGCCGGGCGAGGTAGCCGTCGATGCCGTCCGAGATTCCCGCGATGACGAAGATGACGAGCGCGATGCCGAACCGCCCGTCGGCGATGGAAAAGAGAAAGAAAGGGAGCAGGGCCAGCCGCGAGAGCGTGATGAAGTTGGGAAGGGTGAACGGGCCTCGCAGCCGCTCCAGCGCGGTCATCGCCGGGGCTCCCCTCCGGCGACGGAGCGCGCGTGGTCCAGGGCCCGCAGGAACATCGGTCCGCCGACGTTCCCCCCCTCGCGCCCGGAAATCAGGCCGCACCCCTGCGCCAGGCGGACCGCCTCGGCGGTTGGAGAGGGTGCCCCGCGCCGGTCCGGAAAGACATGGCACCTCGGAGGACGGCGGCTTGAGAATCGCCACGAGCCGGACCAGCAGCTTCGCTTCCGCCGGCACCGAGAGGTGCGCGTCGGGGCTGACGCGGTGAGTCTCCTGGTCGACCTCGAGCAGCCCGAGCGCCGCCGCGCGAGTCAGGGGGCGGCTGTCGCGGCGGGAGAGGGCGTCGCTCGCGATGACGCCCGCTCCTCCCTTCGCCTCGCGCACCTCGGGGACCATCCACCAGACGAGTTGCGCCGCCTGCGCCCGCGTCAAGCGGGAAGCCTGGGCGGCCTGGCGCTCGGCCGGAGGCCAGTTCGCCACGCGGAACGCGAGTCTTGCGTCCGCCGCGCGCCCCGCGAACCGCGGGTCGTTGCGGACCAGGCGCTCGAAGACCGAAACGGCCAGGGCGTAGTCCCCCGCCTGGAGCGCCAGGTTGCCTGTTTTTTCGAGGACGGCCGTGTTTCGCGGCTCGATCTCCATCGCCTCGCGGTAACGCCGGAGAGCGGCGGCCTTCTCCCCCGCCTCCAGCTCGATGTCTCCGGCCTCGGCGCGCAGGGCGGAAGACTCCGGCGCCAGCTCGATCGCCCGGGCGATCGATGCGCGGCCGGCCGCCCAGTCCTTCTTCGCCGCGCTCGCGCGGGCGCGCTCCGCGAGCTCGTCGCGCGCCGCCAGCCTCAGCTCTTCGGTGCGCGCGCTCAGTCCAGCCCGGTCCGTGGCGCGGGCGAGCGCCCTCCGATAGAGGACGTGGCCCTCGACGGCGTCGCCGTCGCGCGCGTGCGCCTCGCCGCAGGCCACGAGAAGGGGGACGGTCGGATCCCCGATGGAGAGCTCCTTCTCGCACACGGTGACTGCCTCCGCCGCCCGGTCCTGCAGGACAACGGCCTCGATCCATCCGATCTCGGCCACGAGCCGGCTCGGACCGGACCGTGCCGCGGCGAAGACGGCCTCGGCGGAGCGCGCGTCTCCGCTCTCCAGCAGCGCGCATCCTCGGATCGCCTCGGCGGCAAACGGCCCCATCAGCTCTTCCCGCGGATCAAGCGGAAATCGGTCCTTCTGGCTGATCGGCCGCGGGGACGTGGCGCAGCCGATCGCGAAGCCCAGCGCAGACAGGAGGACCGCGGCGGCGCGGAGTGCGGCGGGAAGCGCGCGCCGCGCGGCGAGCGCGATTTCCGGCGTGAGTTGGGAGGCTCTGGCTGAACTTTCGGCTCTCGACTCTCGACTCTCGGCTCTGCGCGGAGTCACGCGCCTGGCGGGAGGTTCTCCGAGCGGATCGTCGCGATCGCGTGCTTGTAGATCATCTCTTCCCGCCCCTCGACTTCGAGGACGAGGGCGAACTTGTCGAAGCGACGAAGCCGGCCCATCCGCTCTTCCCCCGAAGTCAGGCGAACCGAGATGACGACGTTGTCCTTGCGGAGGTTGTAGAAGAAGGAGTCCTGAACGTTGATGGGGACTTTATTCATTGTCGTCCGTTTCCCTTCCGCTCTGACCTTCGCCGAGCCTCACGAGCGCGATCCCGACCGCCTCGTCCGGCCGAACCCACTCCACTTCCCGCTCGCGCGCGAACCATGTCCGCTGCCTCTTCGAGAGCGCGCGGGTGGCCGCGACGATCTTCCGCTCCGTCTCCTCCCTGTCCGAGCGTCCGGAGACCCACTCGGCCACTTCGCGATACCCGATGGCGGCAAACCCGTTCGTGTCCGGCGAGACGCCGCTCGCGAGCAAGCGCCGCACCTCGGCGTCCCAGCCCGCATCCAGCATCTGCCGCACTCGGGCGGCGATCCTAGCATAGAGGTCTTCTCGCGAGGGCCGCAGGCCGATCGGGATCACTCGCCAGCGCTCCGACAACCCTCCGCCGGGACGCCTCCTCGCCGAGGCGGGAGCGCCGGTCTCGAGCACGATCTCGATCGCTCGAAGGACGTATCGCAGGTTGGAGGGGGGGATCCTCTCCGCGGAGACGGGGTCGTGGATCTCGAGGAACCGGCGGGCGGCGGCGGGATTCGCCTTCCCCCACGCGGCCAGTCGAGCGCGCCGCTCCGGGTCCGCCGCCGCTCCGGGCGGCAGGCCCCTCCAGAGCGCCTCGATGTAGAAGCCGCTTCCGCCGCACACGATGGGGAGCCGGCCGCGGCGGCCGATCTCTTCGATCGCCTGCCGGGCCTCCGCCGCCCACCGCCCCGCCGAGAAGGTCTCGCCGGGATCGGCGACATCGATCAGGTGATAGGGGACTTCGCTCCGCTCCCGCAACCCGGGCTTCGCCGTCCCGATGTCGAAGCCCCGATAGACCGCGAAGGCGTCGGCCGAGACGATCTCCGCGCCGCGCGCCAGGGCGATCTCGTGCGCTACGGCGCTCTTGCCCGAGCCCGTCGGGCCGAGGAGGAGGAGCAGGGGCGGCCTGGCAACGCTCACTCGAGACCCCTCCAGGCGAGGCGAGTGACTTCCGGGAGGAGTTCGACGCTCAAGTCGGAACAGAGATCGGTCCGGAAAACGGGAACGCGGGCGGCGGCGAGCGTCTGGAGGGTCGCGCCTGCCGGGTGGCCGAAGCGATTCTCCCTGCCGCAGGAGAGGACGGCGGCGCGCGGGCAGACCGCGTCGAGGAAGGCCGCCGTGGTCGAGCTGCGGCTTCCATGGTGGCCGACCTTGAGCAGGTCCGCCCGGGGGACCCGCTGCTCCCGCAACAGGGCTTCCTCCGTGGCCGCGCTCGCGTCTCCTGTCAGGAGCGCGCTCCTTCCGTCCCTCTCGAAGAGAAACACGAGCGACTGGTTGTTGATCGCGTCCACTTTCCGGCGGCGGCCGCCCGAATGAACGACGGTAATCCTCGCGTCCTCCCGGTCGATCGTCTCCCCGGCCTCGAGCACGCGCACCGGCACGCGGCGCGCGGCGGCGAGCGCGTCCAGACCGGCGAAGAAATCGGACTCGTCCTCCCCGCTGGAACGCCAGAACTCTCGAACCGGAAGATCTTCCAGGACCACAAACAGGCCCAGCGCATGGTCGGGATGCGGATGGGTCAGGACGGCCGCGTCGAGCGCGGTCACTCCGCGGTCGAGCAGCTTCGGGAGCAGGCGCGTCCTTCCGAAGTCGCGCCGCTCGAGATCGAAGGGACCTCCGCCGTCCACGAGGATCGCGTGCCGGCGCCACCGCAGGAGCAGGGCGTCCCCCTGCCCCACGTCGAGGGCCTCGAGCCGGAAACCCCGCGGCGGCCCCGCCGGGCCCGGCCGCAGGGCGAGAACGAGGAAGAGAACGGCCGCGCACAGGAACGCCGCGGCCCGAAGCCGCCGTGGAGCGAAGACGCCGCCGGCCGTGAGCCCGGAGACCGCGAGGACCGCGGGGAGAGGCGGAGTCGGCCTCAGGAAGCGAGCCGCCGGCGGCGCCGTCGGCGAGAAGATCCATCGCTCGCGTTCCCAGCGCGAAGAGACCGACGAGCGGCGGCGGCGGGGAGCCGGCGGCATAGAAGAGCAGCAATCCCGCGCCGAGCGCGATCATCCCTCCGAGAAGAGGGATCGCCAGCGGGGCCGTCAGCCAGGCGCCGGCCGCCACGATGTTGAACCTCCAGAGGAGGATCGGCGCGGTCGCCGACTGCGCCGCGAAGGCCGCGGCGAGCCCCGAGAACAGCTCGCGGGGCCGCTCGGGCAGGCGGGACCGAATGGGACCGGTCAAGAGCGCGATGCCGAGCACCGCGGCAAACGTCAGGACGGCGCCGATCGAATAGACCTGCGCCGGGTCGAACCCGAAGAGGATCAGTCCCGAGAACCCGATCGCCTGCAGGTTCGTGATCGGCCGTTCGAGCAGGCGCGCCGCGCGGTGAATCCCGAAGACGATCCCGGCCCGCACGGCCGGGGGGTGGCCGCCTCCGACGAGAACGAAGAGGATCACGAGCGCGAGGAAGACCGCGTCGCGGACCTTGCCGCGGACGCGAAGGGCGCGCAGGCCGAGCATGGCGAACCCGCAGGCGAGCGCGACGTGAAGGCCGGCAACCACGAGCATATGGTAGAGGCCTCCGCGCCGGAAGCGAGCGACCATCCCGCGTTCGAGCTCTGAAGTCCTCCCGAGCAGGAGGGCCGAGAGCGGTCCCCGCACGTCGCGGTCGAAGGTCCTCCCGAGCGATCCCGCCGCCGGAAGGCGCGCGTGCAGCCACCGGTTCGGGAGCGTCAGCCAGGACATCAGTGTCCGGCCGCTCCTTTCGATGAGCATCGGGCTCTTGATGGAGAGCCGGTACTGCGGCCACGGCATGGCGATGTCCCGCGTCGAGGCGGGAAGGTCCTCCGGGATCAAGTGGCCGGCGGCGACGATGCGGTCTCCCCTGTCCCCGACGCGCTCGGCGGAGAGATCTCCCGCCACGAAGAGGAACACCTCCGCCGGAAAGGGGAGCGCGCTCCCCTGGACCCACAACCGCTCGGCCCTCAGGCGTCCGGTGACGTGCGGCGGCGACCCGCTCCAGAAGTCCGTCAGGACCCCCTCGACTCGGACGGCGCGGTCCCGCCGCGGGTCAACCCGCGCGAACGAGGCCCTGGCCGCGATCGCCGGCACCACGATGCGAACGCGCGCCTGGAGGAAACCGACGCTCGCCCAGAGGAGCGCGAAAGCCGCGAGCGAGGGCGCGCCTCTTCGACCGCGGGCGGACCGGCAGACGAGCAGAAGAAGGCAGCAGCCGGCCAGGGCGGCCGGGCCTGCGGAGCCGGTCCCCGATCGCGCCCCGAGCAGGATCCCGCCGGTGAAGAAGGCCGCCGCCGCGGCCGCCGGGGCCGCGCGGGAACCGGGGACCGCTTCGCTCAATCCGCGCCGGCGGAGAGCGCCACGACCGCTTCGACCCGATGAGTGAGGGGAAAGAGATCGTACAGTGAGGCGCTCCGGATTTGAAGTCCCCCGGAGAGGAGCGCCGCCAGGTCCCGCGCGAGCGTCGCCGGCTCGCAGGAGACGTACAGGAGGAGGCCGCCCTCCCGGCCAGAGAGCGACCGCGTCAGCGGCGCGGGGAGGCCCGAGCGAGGCGGATCCACGACGGTGACGGCGAAGGAATCGCGAGACACGCCGAGAAACGCCAGGGCGTCCGCGTGCCGGACCGTCCACGCGTCGGCGCGCCAGCGCCTCTTCGCGGCGAGCGCCTGCTCGACGGCGGCATGGTCGGCCTCGACCGTCACGACCTCGCGCCCCGCGTCCAGGAGCGCGCCGGCGAAGAACCCCACGCCGCCGTAGAGGTCGAGAGCGCGGCCGGGAGGAGCGGACGCGGCCTCCCTGGCGACGGCGGCGGACAGGGACCCGAGAAGATGCCGGTTCCCCTGGAAGAAGGTTCCGGCGGTCAGCGGGAACTCTCGGTCCCCGACCGGGACCCAGAGACGCCGCTCCCCGCTCCTCGCGAGGATCGGCCCTTGCGCGGCGGCGACCGCGACGCCGTCGAAGAGACCGGAGAGAGATTCGAGAAGGGCGTTGGCATCGCGGCGGTCGGCGCCGGGTGGAAGGCAAGCGCGCGCAAGCCGGCGGGAGGCGCCGAGGTCTTCCGCCGTCGCGACTTCGGCGGCTGCCGTTGCGCTGGCCGCGATCGCCTCGCGCGCCCGCGGCAGGAGCGCGCGCAGCGAGTCGGAGAGAGCCTCGCAGTTCCCGGCCGGTTCCACGCTGTGCGTTCGCGGCAGGAAGTAGCCGAGGGCCGCGGCGCCGCCGCGCCCGGCGACATGGAACCGGGCGCGCAAACGGTACGCGAGAGGGGACGGCTCAATCGGCAGCTCGCCGAAGAGATGCGCCGGCAGCTCGCCGATCCGCTCCATCGTCTCCAGGAAGAGCTCGCGCTTGGCCCGGAGGGCCGCCCCGACGTCGAAGTGCGACCAGTCGCAGCCGCGCGCACCCCTCCGCATGCACTCCCGTCCGGCGCAGCGCGGAGCGCGACAGGATCGCCGCGGCGCGTCCCTTCCAGAATTTCTTGCGGACTTGCAGGACCTCCGCCTCGACCTCCTCGCCCGGCAGGGCGCCGGCGACGAAGCCGACCCCGTCGGAAGTTTTCGAAACGCCCTCCCCCGTCGGCGCAAGGTTGGTGATCGTGACGCGCCGCAGCATCCGGCAATGCTAAGCCCCCGTCGCGCCCCGCGCCGTAGGGGCGGCGCTTGCGCCGCCCGCCTCCCCTCGATTTCGCGGCGCGTACGAGATCCCGATGCCTCCGAACCGCTCCGCTTTCAGCGACGTGCCCCGGCAGCGGAGATCACGGTCGCAAGCATCGCGTCGTAACGGCAGCTTGTTTCGGTCTCGCCGAAGTCACGCATCGAGCAGAGGCGGGAGGGCGCAAGGCCCTCCCCTACGACACGATCCCGAGAGCCCCTCGTCGAGTTCCGTCCCGCTCCGGATGGTTAGAGGAGGGTCAGGCGGGGGAGGTCGAGGTGGTCGCGAAGAGTGCGGCGGGTCAGGGCGCGGGCGGTTCTCTCGGCGGCCTCGGCATCCATGCGGATGCGCGCCCTGGCGAGGGAGGCTTCCGACTTCCGCGTCGAGTCGCTGGCGCTCGGTCTCGCGAGAGCGCGTCGTGGAGCGCGCCGGCCAGGCGCTTGTCCAGCCTCGCGAGGGAAGCCTCGGTTTCCCCGGCGCTCTTGCGCGACTTTTCCAGCCGCTCGAGGGAGCGGAGCGCCGACTCGAGAGGAGCGGCGAGGTCCGGCCGGCGGCGCGCGACATGCACGGAGCCTCCCGGCGAGCCCCTCGAGGGCGCGCGGCACGTCCGGTTCCGCCGCGCCGACGCGGCCGCCGCGCCCGACGGAGGTCTGAATCCGGCGCTCCCAGGCCTCGAGCACCGCGTCGCGGCAGTAGGAGAGCGAGTTGACGCGTCCGGCCGCGGCGCGCTCCTCGCGGCGGGAGAAGGCTTCCTCGATTCCCTGCTCGATCGTCTCGATCGGCACGCCGAGCGCGCGCCACTCCTTGAGCAACGCGAAGTCCCTGGGCGACAGGAGAAACGGGGTCCCGCGGCGGCGGATGAACGCCGCCTCGGCCGCCTGGTAGTAGCCCCTATCCTCCTCGGTTTCGCTCATGGATCAGGAGTAGCCCCGTCAACGTCAGGAGAGGATCCACTTCCTCGATGCGCTCCGATCCGGCTCCGAAGAGCTCGGCCAGTCCCCCCGTCGCGATGACGCGCGGCCTGGCACCGAGCTCGTTCGCGATGCGGTCCACGACGCCGTCCACGAGGGAGAGGTAACCGAAATAGAGCCCGGACTGAACCGAGGCCGCCGTCGTCTTCCCGATGACGCGGTCCGGGACGCCGGATCTCCACGCGCCAGAGCCGCGCCGCCTTCTCGAAGAGCGCGTCGGCCGAGACCGAGATGCCCGGCACGATGACGCCCCCCGCGTACTCCCCCTTCTCCGTCACGACGTCGAAGGTCGTCGCCGTTCCGAAGTCCACGACGATGCAGGGGCCGCCCAGCCGGGCGTGCGCCGCGACCGCGTTGACGATGCGGTCGGCGCCGACCTCCTGCGGCACGTCGTAGAGGATCGGCATCCCCGTCTTGACGCCCGGCTCGACGAAGAGAGGCTCCTGCCCCGAGATCTGGCGCAGCGCCTGGCGCAGCGGGAACTTCAGGGAAGGCACGACGCTCGCGACGATGACTTCCCGCGGCGCCTCCCGGCCGCCGGAGGCCTCGAGCAGCCCTCGCACGGACAGCACGATCTCGTCGGCCGTCGCCTCCCGCCGCGTCGTGAGCCTCCAGTGGTGCAGGAGGCTCGCCTTCCTCGTAGAGGCCGAGCACCGTGTTGGTGTTGCCGACGTCCACCGCGAGGAGCGCCCGCGCCGGCCGCGTCACCATTCGCGCGACCTCGCCATGGGAGAGCACCGCCTCGCCCGAGCCGGTCTCGAGCCTCAGGAACCCTTCCGCCGTCAGGCCGGGGTACCTGCCGACGATCTCCTGGCCGTCGTGCCGGATCTTCATCCGGTCGCCCGAGGCGGTGCACGGAGGCCCTCTCCCACGCGGCGACCTCGATTTCCCAGCGCGGCGCCGCCATCTCGGCATCGAGACCGTCGAGCACGGCCTGGAGCAGCGGGGCGAGCGCGAAGGCGCGGCCGGCTTCCTCCTCGAGCGTCGTCGCGCCCGGCGACGCCGAGGCTCTTCGGAGAACCGAGAACGTTCAGCCCGATGCCGACGGCGACGTACGTGTCCTCCCCCTGCGTGCACGGCCTCCGGTCAGGATGCCTCCGATCTTGCGCCGGCCGACGTAGAGGTCATTGGGCCATTTCAGCTCGACCTTCACGCCGCAGGCGTCCTCGGATCACCTCGCGCAGCCAGCGCGCGACGGCGATCGGCATGAGCGAGATCGGCTCCCCCGTCCGGGCCTCCCGGATGAACGTGAAATAGAGGCCGCGGCCGCCCGGCGCCTCCCAGCGTCCCTTGCGTCCCCGGGCGCCCGTCTGCGACTCGGCGACGAGAACGGTCGGGGGAAACCGCTCCGCCTCCTCGAAGTACATGTCGATCAGCTCCCGCGCCAGGTCGTTGGAGGAATCCATCACGGCGACGGACAGGTGAGGTTCTCGAAGACGCGCCACCGCCGCGCCTCGAGCTCCCCTCCCGCGAAGGGAATCACGCGCCTCCCGTGGAGAGCGCGCGACCGGCGCCCCTCCAACTCGACGAGCCGCTTTCTCGTCTTCTCCACGACCGCCGGCGGCGCCTTGTCCAGGAACGAAGGGTTCTGCAGCTTCGCCGAGAGCTCGGCGATCTCCTCGTCGAGGGCCGCGAGCGTCCGGCCGATTCGCGCGCCATCCGCGCCCGCCGCGGCCGTCCCGACCGAGAGGCCGATCGAGAGGCCCGCCGTCACGTCTCGGGCCATCTCGGGGGCCGGCGCGCCGAACGTCAGGTCCGAGAGCCTCGCGAGGTGCCGCAAGCAGCGGGGCGAGAGCCGAAATCTCGCCGGCGAGACTCCGCTCGGGCGAATCCGGATCGATCGGCCAGGCGCACCGGCTCGGTCGGCGAGAAGCCCCGCTCGGTCCGGAAGTTGCGAACGCGCGTGACGAGCGCGCGGAGCGCCTCGACGACTCGCTCCGCCGGTTCGTCGCGGAAGGCGTCCGTCCCCCTGCGGGTAGGCGGCGACGATCAGCGTGCCCGGCTTGCCGGTCATCTTTTCCCAGATCTCCTCGGTCACGAACGGCATGAAGGGGTGAAGCAGGGCGAGCGAGTCGGCGAGGCAGCGCGCGAGCACGGCGCGGCGCGGTCTCCCGTCCGCCTCCTGGCCGTCGCGCGCAGCCAGGAGAGGCTTGACCATCTCCAGGTATCCGTCGCAGAGCTCGTGCCACAGGAACGCGTAGACCGCCTGCGCGGCCTCGTCGAACCGGAAGCCGGCGAGGTGCCGGTTGGCGTCCCGCGCGGCCGCCGCCAGGCGCGAGAGGATCCAGCGGTCCGGCAAGCTCTTCTCCCGCCCCTCGAGAGACTCCGGGACGTCCTTGCCCTCGATCTGCCCGAGCGTGAAACGCGCCGCGTTCCAGAGCTTCGTCGCGAAGTTGCGGGAGCCGGCCATGCGGCCCCTCTCGACCGACACGGTCGGGCCCGAGGCGGCCGCCGCGGCGAGCGTGAACCGGACGGCGTCGGCGCCGAACTCGGCGATCGCCTCCAGCGGGTCGATCACGTTGCCCCGCGTCTTGGACATCTTCTCGCCGCCGACGCGGACGAGGCCGTGCAGGTGCACCACCGAGAAGGGAGCGCGTCCCGTGAAGTGGATTCCCGCCATGATCATGCGGGCGACCCAGAAGAAGAGGATGTCGTAACCGGTCACGAGCGTGTCGGTCGGATAGAACTCCTGCAGTCCTCCGTCTCCTCCGGCCAGCCGAACACGGAGAAGGGCCAGAGCTGGGAAGAGAACCAGGTATCGAGCACGTCGGGGTCCTGCTCGAACGACGGAGAGCCGCAGACCTCGCAGGCCTTCGGGTCGGTTTCCGAGACCGTCAGGTGCCCGTTGGCGCAGGTGAACGCGGGGATGCGGTGCCCCCACCAGAGCTGGCGCGAGATGCACCAGTCGCGGATGTTGCGCATCCACTCGAAGTAGGTCTTGGTCCAGTTGGGCGGGGCGAAGCGCACGATCCCCTCTTCCGACCGCCTCGATCGCCGGCGCCGCCAGCGGCTCGATCTTGACGAACCATTGCGTCGAGAGGTACGGCTCGATGACCGTCTCGCACCTCTGGCAGGTTCCGAGCGTCATCTTGTACGGCTCCTCCGCGACGAGCCGGTTCTCCGCGGTCAGCCGCGCGAGCACCTGCTTGCGCGCCTCGAATCGGTCGAGCCCGGCGAACTCTCCCGCCTCGGCCGTCATCTTCCCGTCCGGGCCGATGACCACGATCGCGGGGAGCCCGTGCCGCTGGCCGGAGGCGAAGTCGTTGGCGTCGTGGGCCGGGGTCACCTTCACGATGCCGGTGCCGAACTCCCGGTCCACGAGGATTGCGATCCTCGATGACGGGGAGCTCCCGTCCGACGATCGGGAGAATGGCGGTCCTGCCGCGGAGCTTCGCCGTCCTCGGGTCGTCGGGGTGGATCGCGAGCGCCGTGTCGCCCAGCATCGTCTCGGGGCGCGTCGTCGCGACGACGGCTCCCGCAGGCACGCCCGGCACGTCGTAGCGGATGCGGTAAAGACTCCCCTCCACGTCCTTGTGGACGACCTCCAGGTCGGAGACGGCCGTTCCGCAGCGCGGGCACCAGTTGACGACGTAGCGCCCGCGGTAGATCGAGCCCCTCGCGGTGGAGCTGCACGAAGGCGCGGCGCACGGCGCGCGAGAGGTCGGGGTCGAGCGTGAACCGCTCGCGGCTCCAGTCGAGGGAGCAGCCGAGCTTGCGCAGTTGCGACTGGATCGTGTCCTTGGCCTCGCGCTTCCATGCCCAGACGCGCTCGATGAACTTCTCGCGTCCCAGGTCGCGCTTGTCGATCCCCTGCTTGGCGAGGTTTCGCTCCATCACCATCTGGGTCGCGATGCCGGCGTGGTCGGTTCCGGGGACCCAGAGGACGCGGGAGCCCCGCATCCGCATCCAGCGCGCCAGGATGTCCTCGATCGTGCGGCCGTAAGCGTGCCCGATGTGGAGCTTCCCCGTCACATTGGGAGGCGGGATGACCATGACGTAGCGGGGCGAGCCGGGCGGTCCGGTGGGCTGAAAACGCCCTTCTTCCTCCCAGAGACGGTACCAGCGCTCCTCGAAGGAGGAGGGCTCGAAGGTCTTCGGAAGTTTCCTGGGATTCTCTTCCGAGGCCGCGGGATTCCGGTTTTCAGACATAAAAAAAAGGGCGGCTGCCCCTTTGAAAATATCAGAAACCGCAACCGCCTTACTCGACGCCGCTCTCCAGCTCCTCGATTCGGCGCTTGACGACCGTCTCGGCGACGTCCGGAACGACCTCCCAGACGATCTCCCGCAGCACCTTGTCCGAGAGTTTCGCGACGACGAGGGCGGCGATCCGCTCGATCTGCTCCTCTGTGAGGTCGGACACGGCCGGAGGCGTGGGGGCAGCGGAGGGCGCGGAGCCGGCCGGGACATCGAAGAACGCCCTGGCCTCCTCCGCCGAGATCTCGATTTCGACTTCCCCGCCGGGAGACCCGTCCGGCGGGCTTTCGGACGCACTCGAGCCTTCGCTCGGAGGGCGAACCCGCGCCCCTTCCGTTGCCGAGCGGGGCTCGGGAACGGGGAGGAAGACGGGGCCGCCGGAGAATTCGTCGGCACCCGACGGTTCCGCCCCGGTCCCGGCAGAACCCTCACCGGCCCCCGCCGCGCCCTCAGAAGGCGGAGTTCCGTCGGGGATCGGGGTCTCCTCGGCACCCCCGCTCCCGCGGCCCGCTCTGGCCATGGGAAGCGTGTCGTCCAGGAAAGCGGTCTCGAAGCGGGCCTCCCGTGGCGCGGAGGAATCCGAAGCCGCGCCGGCATCTCGTGACAGGAGGGAATCGATCTGGCCGAGCAGGTGCGGCGCGTCGAACGGCTTCGACACGACCCTGTCGGCACGGACCCGATCCGCCCGATCTCGGTCAAACGGCTCGAAGGTCCCGGAGAGCAGGAGGACCGGGATACCCGCCGTATCCGGATCCGCCTTGACCGCCTCGCACACTTCGTAGCCGTTCTTCTCGGGCATCACGACGTCGGCGAGAATCAGGTCCGGCCTCGAGCGCTGAATCGACTCGAGAGCCTTTTGACCATTGGAGACGCAGGTCAGCTCGTAGTCCGAGCCGGCGAGAGTCAATTCGACGACTTTCTGGATCGTCAGGCTATCGTCGGCCAGCAGTATCTTCTTTCCCATGTTGTCGGTCACGATGTGCGGGCAATGACGCTACTCGGGTCGCCCGGTACTGTCAATGAGAAGTCCAAGGTCTAAGGTCTAAGGTCTAAGGTCCGAAGGCCCGGAAAACGGCTCGGGGACTTTAGACCTTGGACATTAGACCTTAGACCCTTCCTCTTCCCAGACCGCGGCGAGATAGCGGCCGGGCGGGCGCCGGCCCAGGGCCCCGGAGAGAAACCGCGACGCCTCCACGACCCCGGGCAGGTTGATTCCGGTCTCGATTCCGAGCCCCTCGAGCATGTAGACGAGGTCTTCGGTCGCCAGGTTCCCCGCCGCTCCGGGAGCGTAGGGACAGCCTCCCAGGCCGCCGGAGGAGGAGTCGTAGGTGCAGATCCCGCACTCGAGTCCCGCGTAGACGTTCGCGAGGCCCGTGCCCCGCGTGTCGTGAAAGTGCATCGCCAGGACGGCGCGCGTGACTCCCGAGTCGTAGAGGCTCTCGACGACGTTGTAGACGCCCGCCGGAGTCGCCACGCCGATCGTGTCCCCGATGGAGATCTCGTCCACGGGCAGGTCGAGCAGCTTGTGAACCACCTCGCGAACGGCGTCGGGCGAGACCGCGCCCTCGTAGGGGCAGCCGAACGCGGTCGAGACGTAGCCGCGGACGCGCACCTTTTCTTCTCTCGCGCGGGCCACGACGGGGCGGAACCGCTCGATCGACTCGTCCACGCCGGCGTTGATGTTGTGCCGGTTGAATGTCTCGGAGGCGGCCGTGAAGACCGCGACCTCCCGCACGCCGGCGGCGAGGGCGCGCTCGAGACCCCTCAGGTTCGGGACGAGCGCCGGGTAGCGCGTGCCGCTGGCGCGGTGGATCCGGGCGAAGACTTCCTCGGTGTCGGCGAGCTGCGGGATCGCCCTGGCCGACACGAAGGAACCGACCTCGATCGCCGGCAATCCCGCCTCGGTCAACCGGTCCACGTATTCGACGCGGACATCCGCGGAGAGCGCCTTCGACTCGTTCTGCAGGCCGTCCCTCGGGCCCACCTCGTAGACGGTCACGCGTTCGGGCAGGTGCGGCCGCTTGATCGCGTGCTCTTCCCAAGGCTCCATGGCTCCGATTATGTCTCCATTCAGGGAATGTCATCCTGAGCGAAGCGAAGGATCTGCCCGGTCGGTACTCGGGAGCAGATTCTTCGTCGCAGCGCTCCTCAGAATGACAGGGGTTAGTCGATGGCCGCCAAAACCGCGCCGGCCTCGACAAGGTCCCCCTCGGAATGGAGGATCTTCACCAGCGTTCCTTCGCGCGGCGCGCGAATCGCGTGTTCCATCTTCATGGCCTCCAGGATCAGGATGATGTCTCCCCGCGCGACGCGCGACCCGGCCTTCGCCACGATCTTGCGGACGAGCCCGGGCATCGGGGCGAGCAGGCCCCCCGCCGCCTCCCCCATCCGGGAGGAGCGCTTGCCGGCCCGGAGAAACTCCCGGACCTCTCCGGCGCACCAGACAAAGACGCGGTCCTTTCCCCGCGCGACGCGGACCCGGAACACGTCCTCGCCGATCCGGATCGCTTCGATCTTTCCGTCGCGGCGCGAGGCCTCGAAGGTCACGCAACGGCCGTCCAGGCGGGCGCTCTCCCCTTCGATCCGGACCTCGGCCGCTTCGTCGCCGGAGGAGAGTTTCATCGGCCCGGCCTCCACCCCGTGGCGGCGTCCCACGGCTCGCGCGAGAGGAGGGGCGCGCCGCCCGGCTTCGCGTCGGAAAACGAGAGCGCCGCGGCGATCCAGGCCGCGTCGGGGATTTTCGGAGACGCGAGCGTCAGCCTCGGAATGAAGTCCGTCGCGTAGTCGCCCGAAACGAATTCCTTCGAGTCGATCACCGCGGAGAGAAGCGTCTTGTTGGTCTCGACGCCGAGGACGACCCAGTCCTCGAGGGCCCTGTGGGCGCGGGCGATGCAGGAGGCCCGGTCGGGAGCGGAGATGACCAGCTTGGCGAGCAGCGGATCGTACTCGAGGCCGACCGAAGAGTCCTCCTCCACCCCCGCGTCCACGCGCACGCCGGGGCCGGACGGAAGCTCGAAGACGAGCACGCGGCCCACCCGGGGCAGAAAGGTCGCCGGATCCTCGGCATAGAGGCGCAGCTCGATCGCGTGTCCTTGAGGCGAGAGCCGGCCTTCGAGCCAGGCCGGCGGCAGCGCGGCCCCGGCCGCCACCTCGAGCTGGGCGCGAACGAGATCGAGCCCGAGGGTCTCCTCCGTGATCGGGTGCTCCACCTGGAGGCGCGTGTTCATCTCCAGGAAATAGAAGTTCCTTCGCCCATCGAGGAGGAACTCCACCGTCCCGGCTCCGACGTATCCGACGGAGCGGGAGATCTCCACGGCGGCGCGTCCCATGGCGTTGCGCAGCCGCGCGTCCAGGGCGTCGCTCGGCGTCTCCTCGACGATCTTCTGATGCCGCCGCTGGACGCTGCACTCGCGCTCGTAGAGGTGCACGACGTTTCCCAGCCGGTCCCCGAAGACCTGGAACTCGATGTGGCGCGGACGCTCGAGGAACTTCTCCAGATAGACGCGGGAATCGCCGAAGGCCGCCTGCGCCAGGTGCCGCGCTTCTTCCAGCGCCGCCGGGAGCCCCTCCGGCTTCTCGACGAGGGTCATCCCCTTGCCGCCGCCTCCCGCGCTCGGTTTCACGAGGACGGGGTACCCGATCTCGGCGGCCTTCTTCGCGATCACCGAGTCGTCCGTCTCGGCCTTGTCCGTGCCGGGCACGATCGGCACGCCGGCCTTCCGGGCGCGGCGCCGGGCGGAGAGCTTGTCGCCCATCTGCTCCATCGCCGCGGCGGGCGGTCCGACCCAGGTCAGGCCGGCCTTCTCGACCGCCCGCGCGAACGCGGCGCTCTCCGAGAGGAACCCGTAGCCTGGATGAAGGGCGTCCACGCGGGCCTCGCGGGCGGCCTCGAGGATGCGGGAGATCGAGAGGTACGTCTCCTGCGGCGTTCCGGGGCCCAGCGAAAACGCTCGAGCCATCCGGCCCACGTGGAAGGCGCCGGCGTCCGCCTCCGCGTAGACACCCACCGGCTCGATCCCCATCTCGAGCGCGGTCCGGGCCACGCGCACGGCGATCTCGCCCCGGTTGGCGATCAAGAGCGATCGGATCAATTCTTCCTTCCGCGCTTGCCGCTTTCCCAGTCCGCCCAGAGGGAGTAGGCCTTCATCTGGTCGGCGATTCCGCTCTTCTCCAGGACCCTTGCGACCTCCGCCCGCGACTGGCGCGGTCCCGGTCGGGCGGGAGCGTTGGCGATGCCCGCCACGGTCACGGCCGCGACGGCCGCGTTCAATCGCGCTTCGCGCAAGTCCACCTTGTCGAACGTGTCGGACTCGGCGTGATAGTCGGGGAGGTACCGATCCGCCTCCTGGTTGGCGACGAGGTTGGGCACTCCCTCGAGAAGGAAATCGAAGTTGTCGGTGCCGAGCAGCGCCTCGTCGGAGAAATGGTTGGCTCCCCAGGCGGCCACGGGCCCGAGCAGCGGGGAGAGAAACGCCGCCAGCTCCGGCCTCCCGTTGTCGTAGTAGCCGGTGATCCGGCCGTCCCCGATGTCGTGGACGATCGCGGCCACGTGGCGGTCCATCTCGCCGCGGTGGCTCGCCACGTATCCCCGCGAGCCGAGCAGCCCGAGCTCCTCCCCGGTGAAGAGGACGAGGCGGACGGTCCGCCGGGGCCGGTTCCCCGCCGCGAGCGCCCGGGCCACCTCCACGACGAGCGCGCAGTTGACGCCGTTGTCGAGGGCGCCCGTGCCGAGCTCCCAGGAATCCAGGTGAGCGCCCAGGAGGACGATCTCGTCCGGCTTCTCGCCGCCGCGGATTTCCGCCACGACGTTCTCGGGGCGCCAGGCGCCTCCGATGCGGTTCTTCAGCTCCAGGGAGACCTTCATCTCCCGTCCCCTCTCGAGCAGGCGCGCCAGGCGCGTCCCATCCTCGCGCGCGATGAGCGCCATCGGGAGCGGGGAGACGGTTCCGTCCAGACTGACCTGGTGGCGGTAGAGCAGGCCGCGCGGGCGGCTGGAGAGAAACAGGATCGCCGAGATGCCGCTCTTCCCGGCGGCCTCCAGCATCTCGGGGCCCATGAGGTACTCGCCGAAGAGGTCCTCGAGCGATTTCATCGGCTTCGTCCGGACCAGGGCAATCGCGCCCTTCCCCTTCGCGCCGAGCCTTTCGAAGTCGGCGCGGCCGCCCGTTCCGGCATCCACCAGCGGCGCGGTCAATCCCGCGGGCGTCGAAGGAGCGAGCGCGAAGGAGACGACCCGCAAGGGAAACCGGTACGGAGACACGACCGCCGCCGACGCGGACTCGGCCTCCCATCGCGCCGGCGCGTCGTACGGCTCGAGCCGGACCGAGTCCACGCCGGCTCGCCGGAAGGCCTCGACTCCCCATTTCAGCGCGGCCTCGTAGGACGGACTGCCGGTGACTCGCCCCCCGATCTCGTCCGTCAGGACCCGCAGGTTTTCCTCCATCCGGTTGCGCGGAGAGAGGACTTCCCCGATCAGACGCGGCCGGGCTCGGCGGGTCCGGCTCGCCGCCGCTTCGGGGGCCTGCCCCGAAACCGGCGAGCGCGCTCCGAAAGCCGCGAGAAGGCACAGCGAAAGCGCAAGAAACCGGGAGACGCGTTTCATCTTCTCTGCTTCCCTCGAAGCCCATTCTAATTCGCGTCCTGGGTTATGCTCCTCGCCGTGATCTTCCGGGAGGCCGTGCGTGTCCGTTGAAGGCGGGATGAGCGGAATGCAGCGGCGCATCGTCTGCGTCAACTGCGGCAAGGTGTTTTTCGCCTGGCGGCCGGACACCGCTCCGGGAGCGAAGATCAAATGCTACTTCTGCAAGAAGGAGATGGAGGACGAGGTGGCGAAGCGCCCGCGCCCCGAGCCCGCGCCCGCTCCGCGCCCCCGCCGCCCCCGCACCCGCTCCCGCCGCCGCTCCCGCACCGGCA
Organism: uncultured Acidobacteriota bacterium; assembly: GCA_963782815.1. GTDB lineage: Bacteria > Acidobacteriota > Thermoanaerobaculia > UBA5066 > Gp7-AA6 > JAWOLE01. The sequence goes on from CAWALG010000032.1 coordinate 52,873, forward strand.
CCTGCTCCCGCCCCCGCCGAAGCTCCAAAGACGGAGCAACCGCCCCCGACGAACTGACCTTAGACCTTAGACCTTAGACTCTACTTCTTCACCGCCCACGACGGCGCCCGCTTCTCCAGGAACGCGGTGAGTCCTTCCTTCGCTTCGGCGGACGCGCGTCGCTCCGCGATCGTGCGGGCGGTCAGCGCGATGACTTCGCTCGGGACTCTTCCCCGCCACCTCCTCGATGAGACGCTTGGCCGCGCCCACGGCCTCCGGTCCGCAGGAGAGGAAAGACTCGACTTTTCTTCCGCCGGCCGACTCGAGCTCGCCCGGCGGGACGACCGCGTGCACGAGGCCGATCCGGTGCGCCTCCCGCGCGTCGAAGCGGTCCCCGGTCAGGAAGAGGTCGCGCGCCTGGCGAGGGCCGATGGCGCGCAGAACGTACGGAGAGATGACGGACGGAAGAATCCCGAGCCGGACCTCGGCGAGCGAGAAGACGGTCCCCTCCTCGGCGATCGCGATGTCCGCCGCGGCCACCAGACCGACGCCGCCTCCGATCGCCGCTCCGTGCACGAGCGCGACGACCGGTTTCGGGCACGAATCGATCGCCCGCAGCATGCGCGCCATCCGCATGGCGTCCGCCTCGTTCTCCTCGCGCGACGAGCTTCCCGCCTTCCGCATCCAGGCGACGTCGGCGCCGGCGCAGAACGCCGGCCCCTCTCCCGACATCACGACCACGCGGGTTTCCCGATCGGCCGCGGCCTCGGAAAAGGCTCGGGTCAACTCGGCGATGAGCGCGTCGTCGAAGGCGTTGCGCACCTCCGGCCGGGCGAGCACGATGCGCGCGACGGAGCCCTCCCGCAGGCGGCGCAAGCGGCTCGTCGGCCCGCTCTCGCTCATCAGCGGGGAGAGAGCGACGTCGCGCCGGCGGGGTGTGAGAAGACCCCGGATCGGGCGCCGTCGGTCCCCATCTTGTGGGAAAACTTGCAGGGGGACGGAGACGTCGCCCGACGGAAGGCGAAGGGTCAGCGAGCCCTCGAGCTGCGCATCGACGCTCGCGCCGACGAACCAATCACCGCCGGCCGCCTCGACGAAGCGGTCGTGATCCGCGCGGAAAGGAATCTCGAGCCCCACCATCTTTCCGGGACGCAGCTTCTTCTTCCGCACGCCCGAGCCGCTCCCGATCTCTTTTCCGTTGACGAGCACGCGGCAGCTCGCGAGAAGCGACGGGATCTCGAAGGAGTACTTGTTCGTCACCGCCAGAATCGCGCGCCCCTCGGTCCTCGTTTTCGACAGCCCGGTCAGCTCGAAGGAGGCCAGCTGCAGGAGCGGCGCCGGATCCGGCGCGGGAACGCTCGCTGCCGGCGTCGCCGCCTGGGTTGGCGTCGGGTTTACGGCCTGGTTTCCCGCCAGCAGAATCAACAGGAAGAACATCGGTCCCTCCGCAGCGTTACATCCGGAAGACCCCGAACTCGGTCTCCTCCACCGGCGCATTGTAGGCGGCCGAGATCGCGAGGGCGAGCGCGGTTCGCGTCTGCGGCCGGATCGAGCACGCCGTCGTCCCAGAGGCGGGCCGTCGAGTAGTAAGGGTTCCCCTCCACTTCGTACTTCTCGAGCGTCGGGCGCTCGAACTCGGCGACCTGCGCGCGAGTCATCCGGCGCTTGCCCGCGCGCGTCAACTGCTCCTGCTTGACGGTCGAAAGGACGGACGCGGCCTGCGCTCCGCCCATGACGGAGATGCGCGCGTTGGGCCACATCCAGAGGAACCTCGGCCCGTAGGCGCGGCCGCACATGCCGTAGTTCCCCGCCCCGAAGGAGCCGCCGATGATGAGGGTGAACTTGGGAACGGCCGCGTTGGCGACGGCGTGGACCATCTTCGCGCCGTCCTTGGCGATCCCCCCCTGCTCGTACTTGCGCCCGACCATGAACCCCGTGATGTTCTGCAGGAAGAGGAGCGGGATCTTGCGGCGCGCGCACATCTCTATGAAATGCGTCGCCTTCAGGGCCGACTCGGAGAAGAGGATCCCGTTGTTGGCGACGATCCCGACGAGGAACCCGGAGAGCCGCGCGAATCCGCAGACGAGCGTCGTCGCGTACCGCGACTTGAATTCGTGGAAGCGCGAGCCGTCCACGAGCCGCGCGATCACCTCCCGCACGTCGTAGGTCTGCCGCACGTCCACGGGAAGGAGCCCGTAGATCTCCTTCGGATCGTAGGCCGGCTCCTCCGGCTCGGTCCGGTCCGCCGGCAGGGACTTGCCCCCGTGGAGGTTCGCCACGATCGAGCGGGCGATCTCGAGCGCGTGGGCATCGTCCTCGGCCAGATGGTCCGCCACGCCGGAGATCCGCGTATGCACGTCGCCGCCTCCGAGCTCCTCCGCCGTCACCTCCTCGCCCGTGGCCGCCTTCACCAGCGGCGGCCCGGCGAGGAAGATCGTGCCGGTCCCCTTGACGATCACCGCTTCGTCCGACATGGCGGGCACGTACGCCCCTCCCGCGGTGCAGGAGCCCATGACAACGGCCACCTGGGGAATCCGTTTGGCGGACATTCGCGCCTGGTTGTAGAAGATCCGCCCGAAGTGCTCGCGATCCGGAAAGACGTCCGCCTGCAGCGGCAGAAACGCTCCCCCGGAGTCCACGAGGTAGACGCAGGGCAGCCGGTTCTGCTCGGCGATCTCCTGGGCGCGCAGATGCTTCTTCACGGTCATCGGGTAGTACGTCCCGCCCTTGACCGTGGCGTCGTTGGCGATGACCATGACTTCGCGGCGGGAAACGCGTCCGATGCCGGTCACGAGACCGGCGCCCGGCGCCTCCCCGTCGTACATGCCGTGCGCGGCCAGGGGCGAAAGCTCGAGGAAGGGGGACCCCGGATCCAGGAGCGCGTCCACCCTGTCCCGGACGAACATCTTCTTCTGCTCGGCGTGGCGCTGCCGGCCCGCTCCCCCTCGCGCGCCCGGGCAAGCTCCGCTCTGAGTTTCTCGACCAGACGCTCCATCGCGGCGGCTCGCTCGCGAAAATCCGCCGAGCCCGTGTCCACTCCGCTTTCGAGCGCCTCGCCCGGATGGGAGACCGCCGCCGGATGCTCGGCCGGAGGCGCGGCCTCGGCCGGCGCTCCTTTTCTTCTTCCGCGGGTCCTCAGCTTCTCACCCGCCGTCCCGCCTCCTTGCGGACGAACTCCACCAGACTCTGCGTTGAAGTGCCCGGCAGGAAGATCTCCCGGATGCCGAGCGCCTTCAAGTTGGCGATGTCCTTGTCGGGGATGATGCCGCCGGCGAGGACCACCATGTCCTCGCCCCCCTTCTCTTTCAGCAGCTTCAGGATTTCCGGCAACAGGACGTTGTGCGCCCCGGAGAGAATCGAGAGCCCGACGACGTCCACGTCCTCCTGGATCGCCGCCGCCGCGATCTGCTCGGGCGACTGCCGCAGCCCGGAATAGATGACTTCCATCCCGGCGTCCCGCAGCGCGCGCGCGATCACCTTCGCTCCCCGGTCATGCCCATCCAGCCCCGGCTTGGCGATCAGGACCCGGATCGGTCTCTCGTCCATTCGTTTTTCCTCGGTTCTGAGTTTATCAATGCGCGCAGATCCCCGACCGTTCGGGACTCAATTGGAGGCCTGCGTGAGGCGGAGGATGCGGTCGTCGCCGCGGCGGACGGAGCCGCGGCCGTCGCGGTTGCTGGTCGTGAAGTAGATCGCGCCGTCGGGGCCGTTCTGGACCTCGCGCAGGCGGCCGAATTCGTGGTCGAAGAGGTCTTCGGTCGCGAGGACGCGGCGCGGGTCTTTCGGATCCAGGCGGACGCGAATGAGCCGCTCGCCCCGCAGGCAGGCGAAGAGGAAGTCGCCCTTCAACGCCGGGAGCTTCGAACCGGTGACGAAGGAGGCGCCGGAGGGGGCGACGGCGGGCGTGAACTCGAGGAGCGGGCGAGACCATCCCCTCATGAGACGCCTTGTGGTGGACCACGGGCCAGCCGTAGTTCTTCCCGTTCTCGACGATGTTGACCTCGTCGCCGCCGCCGGGGCCGTCGAAGCCGGAGGGGCCGTGCTCGGTCTGGAATTGCAGGCCCGTCCCCGGCTGCCAGTCGAGGCCCTGGGAGTTGCGGTGGCCGAGCGAGTAGATCGGAGATCCCGGAAACGGGTTGTCGGCGGGGATCGAGCCGTCGGGGTTCAGGCGGAGCGTCTTCCCCCCGAGAGAGTCCATCTTCTGCGCGATCTCCCGCGTCGTCGCGTCGCCCGTCGTCACGTACAGCTTGCCGTCCGGCCCGAACCGGAGCCGGCAGCCCGCGTGGAACTGCGTCGCCGGCAGCCCCTCGAGGATCACCTTCCTGTCCGAGAGTCCCGAGCCGCCGTCATGGAAGGCAACGACGCGCACCCGGATTCCGCCGGACACGGTGTAGGCGTAGGAGAGGTAGAGCAGTCGGCTCGACGGATAGTCCGGAGCCAGCGCCAGTCCCATGAGCCCCGTCTCGCCCCTCGATTCGACGTCCGCGATCACGGCGAGCGGATCCTTGCGGAGCACGCCGTTCTCGACCACGCGAACGCGGCCCGGCCGCTCCGTGACGAGCATCCGCGCCGGCGAGGTGAACGCCAGCGACCACGGCACCTCCAGGCCGTCCACGAAGGTTTCGACCTTCAGCGCCACCCCGTCCTTCGTCTTCACGCTCCGGCTGTCGGGGGCGGCGCCCGCCGCCCCGAGGAGAAGAATCGCCGTCATCGCCAGGCTCGGAATGCGCATGGGACCTCCTCCTTCCTGTCTACCGGCGGCCGTTCTCGGGGTCCGACAGCTCCGGCATCCGGCGCGCGAGAGACTCCCACGCCCTCCGGCGATGCGAGACGCGGTCCTTCTCCTCTCCCGACATCTCGGCGAACGTCCGGTCGCTCCCCTCCGGGATGAAGAGGGCGTCCCATCCGAACCCGCCCTCTCCACGGGGAGCGTCGGCGATCGCGCCGCGGACTTCGCCGCGCCCCTGGACGACACGCTCTCCGTCGAAGTAGGCGACGGCGCACGTCGCCGTGGCGCAACGGTCGGGAAACCGATCGAGCATCCGGGCCATTGCTTCGAGGCCGGCGCTCCTCTCGAGCCACTTGACCAGGGCTCCGGGAAAGCCGTTCCAGGCGCGGATCGCGAGCCCGGAATCCTCGACGACGACGGGGCGCGACAGCTTCGCGTACGCGTCGCGCGCCTTCGATTCCACGATGTCGGCGGGATCCAGCGCCTGGGGCTCCGACAGGTCGAGGCTCACGCGTTCGAACCGAAATCCGAGCCGCTCGGCCTCCCGAGCCTTTTCGGGACGTCCCGTAACGAAGACCGGAGTCTGCATTGGAGCGATTGTGACATGAGAGTTTCACCGGCTCTGCAACTCGAAGCCCACGCATGGTGTCCCGCTAGAATGATGGAAATGGCCACAGAGAACCCGATTTGCCCGCGCTGCGGAGCGGGAATCCCCGCGCCCGCGCGGTTCTGCCCGGCCTGCGGATACGCGGCGGCCCGCCTGACGCCGGGACAGACGCTCGACGGCAAGTACGAGATCCTGGAAAAGATCGGCGAAGGAGGGATGGGCCAGGTCTACAAGGCCCGCCACGTCCATCTGGACGAGATCCGCATCATCAAGGTCACCAAGCCCGACGCCCTGGGCGAGGGGCCCGATCCGCGCCGTTTCCAGGAGGAGGCGCGGATGGCGACCCTCGTGCGCCATCCCAACGTCGCCGCGCTCTACGACTTCTCGCGCCTGCCGGACGGCTCCTACTACATGGTCTGGGAGTTCATCGACGGAGTCACGCTGGAGGAATGGATGCGCCGCCACGGCCCGCTCCCCCTGGCGCAGGCCCTGGACGTCGCGCGGCAGGTCCTCGCGGGCCTCTCCGAGATCCACGCCCAGGGGATCGTTCACCGCGACCTCTCTCCCGACAACATCCTCGTGCGCGAGAACCGGGAGGGGCGGCTCGTCGCGAAGATCATCGACCTCGGCATCGCCAAGCGCGTCGCGGCGGAGTCGCTCGCGATGACGGGGACCGGTCTTTTCCTCGGCAAGCTCAAGTACTGCTCGCCGGAGCAGGCCGGAGCGCTCCCCGAGGGAGAAGAGGTGGACGGGAGGAGCGACCTCTACTCGTTTGGAGTCGTCCTCTACGAGATGCTGGCGGGGCGCGCGCCGTTCGAGTCGCAGACCCCGGAAGGCTACCTGGGCAAGCATCTCCACGCCGCGCCGCCGCCGCTCGACACGACGGGGCTCCCCGCGAGGACCGGCTCCGCCCTGGCCGCCATCGTCATGCGCGCGCTCGAGAAGAAGCGCGGACCGGCGCTTCTCCACCGCCGCGGAATTCGCCTCCGCCCTCGAGCGAATCGGCCCCGCGCCGGCGCGGCCCCTCGAGGGGCCTTCCGCGGACGCGGCCGGCAGCGCGGGCAGCCGGACGCTCCTCCTCTGGGGCTCCGCGCTCTTGCTGGCCGCCGCGGGTGCGGCGGCCTTCGCCATCCTCCATCGGTCGGCCTCGCCCAGGCACGCGCCCTCCGCGGTCCCGACCCTCCCCGCGCTCGCTCCTCCGACCGCCGCGCCGACGACCGGGCCCGACGAGGTCGTCATCGCCCCCCGGATCGTGGAACAGAGGACGCCGACCGAGCCCGCGCAGAGCAACGAGCCCCCCACCCATTCTCTGCCGGCGCGGACGCCCGTTGCGCCGCCCACTCACCCTCCGCCGGCGCCCACCGCCGCCGAGTCCGCCGACGCCGGCGATGCGCCGATGGAGGGCGCGGTGACCGCCGCAAAGTTGAAGACGTACCTCCTGGCATGGTCGCGTCGGCCGGTGGAGCGCCGGGCTCACCGGGCGATGGAGATCGCCGGCGCCGCGAACTTCTTTGCCGTCACCCATCCCGAGGACCCGTACACGGCGGAGCTGAAACGCTGGCTGCCGCAGGCGTTGAAATCCGACACGGAGTCCGCCCTCGGCAACGGCCAGCCGCAGCTCGCCCGGCTCTTCTACAGGGCCTACCGCCAGCTCCGGTTCTCGCCCCCGACCCGGACCTGGCTCGAAGCGTCCGCCAGGCCGGCCAGTAGGAGCGGGTTTCAGGTTTCCGGTTCCGGGGTTCGAAGTCAGGGCGCGCGCTTCTTGCCGGGACCCGAGCGGGCGGCGTAGAGGGTCTCGTCGTTGGAGAGGGACCCGAGGACCTTGTACATCGGCACCTGGGCCGAGAGGCCCTTCAGCGCGAACTGCCCCATCTGCGCGACGGAGAAGCGGTCCTTCGACCCCCTCGTACGTCCCGGGGCCGATCACGATGTCGCCCGCTCCCGCGACGAACTCTTCCATGCGCGCGGCGACATTGACGGCGTTGCCGAGCACGGTGTAGTCCACGCGCCGCTCGGAGCCGATCTCGCCGACGATCGCCTCGCCCGTATTGAGCGCGATCCGCACCGCCACGGGCGGCTCTCCCCCGGCCGCTCGCTCGGCGTTCCACGCCGCCATCTCCTCCTGGATCTTGAGGGAGGCCGTGACCGCGCGCACGGCGTGATCCGGCTGGTCGATCGGAGCGCCGAAGAACGCCATCACCGCGTCGCCGATGAACTTGTCGATCGTGCCGTCCTGCGAAAAGATCGCGTCGGACGCGAGCGTGAAGAAACGCGTGAGCAGGCTCGCCATTTCGCCGGCTTCCATCTTTTCCGACCATGTGGTGAATCCGACCAGGTCGGCGAAGAGGACGGTAACCGACTTGGTCAGGGCGACCTCGCGCGCGCCGGTCGCCTCCGCGTGCGCGATGATCTCCTCGACGACCTGCGGCGAGTGGTAACGCTCGAGCCGCCCGCGGATGCGCCGCTCCTCTTCGAAGCGCTCCCGCAGGCGCGCGCGCTCGATCGCGACCGCGGCGAAGTTGGCGAGCGCCGTCAGCAGGTCCAGGTCCTTTTCCGTGAAGGACCCGACGTGCAACGGAGAGTCGACGTGGATGACGCCGATCACCGAGTCGCGGCTCCAGAGGGGGGCGCACATCGCGGAGCGGATCTGCTGCATGCGGATCGACATCCCCGCCTCGAAGCGCTCGTCCGTCTGGGCGTCGGAGGTCAGGACCGCCACCTTCTGCCGGACGACCATGTCCACGATCGTGCGCGAGTAGGGAGCGGACCCGTCCCCCGTCATTCGCGACGAGGACTTCAATCGGCTGATGCGCAGTTTCAAGCCGTCCTCCTCCTCGAGCAGGAGGAAGCCGCGGTCGACCGGCAGGTACTCGAAAATCAGGTCCATGACGGTCCCGAGCACCGTCTCCATGTCGTTGACGGAGATCAGCGTCTTGGCGACCTGAACGAGGATCTCGAAGACCTTGTTCTTGTAGGCGAGGTCCAGCACCGCGCGCTTCTTCCCCCGCGTGGACTCGCTGGCGGCGGACTCGTCCCTTCTCCAGGCCGAAGTCGAGATTGAACTCCGAGATGGGCCGGATGCAGGTGGACGTGGAATCCTGTTTCCGCGGCGCGACCGTGGCCGGCGGCGCCTCGGCCTCCTCGCGGAACCTCAGAACGAACGTCCCCACCACCGCCTGGTCGCCGTCCCCGAGCCTGGCGCTCTGAACGAGCTTCTCCTTGACGCGGACGCCATTGGTGGACTGGTTGTCGTAGATGACCCACGCGTCGTTTTCCCTGCGCAGGGTGGCATGCCGGCGCGACACGGAGAAGTCGTTCAGGACGATGTCGTTGTCGTTCGACCGCCCGATCGTCGCCTCGTCCCTGGCAAGGTTGAAGACCTGCGGCCGCCCGTCCGTCTCGTAGAGGACTTGAAGCATTGAGGCAAAAATTATAGTCGCCCCGGAGAAGTCGAAGGTCTAAGGTCTAATGTCTAAGGTCTAAGGTCCCAGGGCCAGGCCCCGGGACATTAGACTTTAGACCTTAGACCTTAGACCTCCTCATCCCCCCAGAGAGAACGCGATCCGGATCTTCTTGTGCGAGGCGACCGGCCCCGCCCGGCCGCGCGCGGGGTGGTATTTCCAGTGCCGCACGGCGGCGACCGCGGCCTCCGAGATCCCGAGCGGAAGTCCCTGCTCGACGGCGACCCGGGTGACCTGGCCGGTCTCGCTGATCGACGCGTCGAGGATGACCGTTCCTTCGACTCCCGCGCGCCGCGCGCCCTCCGGATACTCGGGGTCCACCTTGGAGACCAGGACAGCCGGCTCGAGCGGCTCCTCGATCGCCGGCGCTTCCGCCTCCGCGGTCGGCGGGGAGCTCCGGGCAGGAAGCCCGGAAGCCGGCGGCTCCGGAGGGGTGGGAGAGAGGTCGGTCACGGTCACGTCCTTGACCGTCTTGCCGGTGCCGGGAACGATCGCCGGGAGCCTCGGGTCGGGGGGGACGAGGTCCACGTCGCTCGAGTGGAGGAAGGCGACCGAGCCGTCGTCGGCCCGCACCGCGTAGTAATCGTGGTCCACGCCGTAGATCGGAATCGCCGTGCCCCGGCGAAGGCGCCCGGCGCGGGGAGCCGAAGGGAAGGGAGCGAGCAGGAGATCCGTCTCCTCCGCGACGACGCCGGAGACGGGAACAAACGACAGGATCTGCTTGCCGCGTTCCCGCCTCGCCTGTCGCTCCGAGTCGGTCTCGATCGCTTCCGCCGGCAGGAAGCCGGTCTCTCCCTTTCCGGTGCGGACCTCCAGCCAGCGCCCCCGATCCGAGACGATGGTCAGGCGCGCTCCCTTCGGGATCACTCCCGCCACGGGACCGGCCGCCGAAGGCTCCCGGCGCAGATCCGCGGTCTCCGCCGTCACGGTCGCCGAGGAGTCGGTGACGGCCGGGGCGGACACGCGGGTCCTGCGGGGCCGCGCCACGAGAAGGAGGAACCCGAGGACGAGAACGAAGACCAGGCTCGCCGCCGAAATGGCGGCCCAGCGGGGGAACGCGGCGCGAGCCCGGAAGGCCGGGGAGTCCGTCGGACTGTTCAGGAGGGCGTCCCCCCGCCGCCGCGCAGGAGCGTCAGGAGCAGCGCCTTCTGGGCGTGAAGCCGGTTCTCCGCCTGATCGAAGACGGCGGAGGCGGACGAGTCGATCACCTCCCCGTCCACTTCCTCGCCACGATGCGCGGGCAGGCAATGCAGGAAGATGGCGTCGGGAGCGGCCATCGCGAACACCTCGCGCGTGACGCGATACCTCGCGAACTTCTCGGCCCGATCCGCCGCCTCCGCCTCCTGACCCATGGAGGCCCAGACGTCGGTGTAGACGGCCCGCGCCCCGTCGAGGCCTTCCTCGAGCGAATGCGTCGCGAGAACGGCGCCGCCCGTCTCCCGTGCCGCCTCCCGCGCCCAGGCCAGGACCTGCGCGGGCGGCTCGAACCCGGCTGGCGTGACGACCGACACGCGGGCGCCGAGCTTGGCGCCGGTCACCAGGAGACTGTTCGCCACGTTATTGCCGTCCCCGATGTAACAGAGCGGAAACCCCCTCTCCGTACCGAAACGCTCGCGCACCGTCAGGAAATCCGCGAGCGCCTGGCAGGGGTGGAGGAGGTCCGACAGGCCGTTGATGACCGGCACCGTGCTCCACCGGGCCAGCTCCTCGACGGTCGCGTGAGCATACGTGCGCGCCATGATCCCGTCGGAGAATCGCGAGAGGACCCGGGCGGTGTCCGCCACCGTCTCCCCGCGGCCCACCTGCAGGTCCCGGGCGGAGAGGAACATCGCCAGGCCGCCGAGCTGGAACATCCCGGCCTCGAAGGAGACGCGCGTGCGCGTCGAAGACTTCTCGAAGATCATCGCGAGGGTCTTGCCCGCGAGCTCCGATCGGAAGCGGCCGGGGTCCTTCTTGACGCGCCCGGCCAGGTCGAGCAGAGATCGGATTTCCTCCGGCCGCCAGTCGTTCTCGTTGATGTAGTCGCGTTTCATGAAGAAATCCCTCGTCTAAGGTCTAAGGTCCGATCACCCGATCACCAGATCACCCGATCACCCGATCGTCCGATCACCCGATTCCCTGATGAGGGTGCCCGTCTTCCCCTCGAGCGCTTCCGAGAGCGACTCCGCGCGGGTGATCAGGACCTGCCGGCCTCCGGCCTCGACGAACCTCACCGCGGCGTCGATCTTCGGTCCCATGCTTCCGGCCGGAAACTGCCCCTGGGCCGCGAGCTCGCGGGCCATCGCGACGGTCATCTCCGGCAGAGGCGTCTCGGTCGAACGTCCGAAGTCCCGGACCACTCTCTCGACACCCGTCAGGATGATGAAGAGGTCCGCGGAGAGAGACGCCGCGATCATCGACGCCGTGTAGTCCTTGTCGATGACCGCCTCGACTCCCCTCACCTCCCCCTCCTCGCTCACGACGACAGGGATGCCGCCCCCCCCGCCGGCGATCACGATGTGGCCGCGGTTGACGAGAGCGGCGGCCACCGCCACCCCGAGGATGGCCCGCGGCCGCGGAGATGCGACCACCTTGCGCCAGCCCGCGCCCCGCGTCCTCGGACATCCTCCAGCCGAGCTTCTCTTCCAGCTCCAGGGCCCGCTCCCGGGAGAAGAAGGGGCCGACCGGCTTCGTCGGGGTCAGGAAGGCCGGGTCCGCCGCATCCACCATGACCTGGGTGATGAACGTCGCCACCTCCTTGCGGAAGCCGGCCCGCGGCAGCTCGTTGGCGAAGGCCAGCTCGAGAAGGAAGCCGAGCGAGCCCTGGGTCAACGCCACGCAGTAGTCGAGCGACTGCGGCGGCAGCTCGCTGGAAGCCATCTCGGCCTGGATCAGCAGGTTCCCGACCTGGGGGCCATTGCCGTGCACGACGACGAGCTCGTAGCCGCGCGCGAGAATCGGCAGCAGGTGGCGCACCGCCTCGCGCGCCCGCTCGAGCTGTTGCGTCGTCGTGCCCGAGTCCCCGGGACGCAGCAGCGCGTTCCCCCCGAAGGCCACGACCGCGAGCGGCCGCACGAAAGAGAAGAAGGGAGTGCTCATGATCGTCAGGCGTCAGGCGTAAGGCGTCAGGCGAGGCGCCGTGCTGTTCGTTGTTTCTCTTCGCCTCACGCCCTACGCCTCACGTCTTACGGCTCCAGGTTCTCTCTCACCAGGGGCATCGCCATGCAGCGCGGGCCGCCCCGGGCGCGGGACAGCTCGTGCGCGGCGAGAAGAATGACGCACTTGCCCTTGCGCACGTCCAGTTCCTCGCGGCCCAGAAGCAGATCGGCCTCGTCCACGGTCCTGTACCCGGCGCGCGAAAGCTCCTCGGTCGTCCGGACGTTGCGGTCGTAGAGAAGGACGACCCCGGGCGCGAGAGCGAAGGCGTTGGCGCCGTCGGTCCACTGCTCCCGGCGTTCCGCGATCGGATCGTCCCCTCCGCAGCGGACGGGCGCCAGGTCGAGCCCCTGGGCCTTCAGCGCCGTCAGCAGGTCCTTCTCCGATCTCCAGCTGATCTCCCGCCGGGTCAGGTCGCACTGGTAGACATCCGCTTCCTCCTCGCCCCCGGCGAGGATCATCGGCCCGTAGACCAGGCACTCCTCCCGCGAGATCGCCGTGAAGACGGTATCCAGGTGCATCGTCGAACGCGCCGGCGGAATGGCGACCACGAAGATCCGCTTGACCGGGGAGCGCAGGGCCTTGAGTCTCTCGGCGAGCCGCTCGATCGTGGTCTTTTCGGTTCGCTCCGAATACCCGATCGCGAGGAGGTCGGACCGCAGGACCAGCACGTCTCCCCCTTCGAGGGTCGGGCGCATCCGCGCGTAAGAGGCCTGGGGCCCGTACTCCGCGGAGAACTCGTCAAACCAGAAGGCGCCGCCGGGGCGCGCGAAACGGGGGTGGTACTGGAAGACATATCCGGACAGGAGCGGTTCCCGGGCCCGAGCCGGAGTCGCCATCGAGCAGCGAATGGCGCGATCTCCGACAACCACGAGCGGGTCCCGCTGGAAGAGGTAGTTGGGGGCCGGCGGAAGCCAGTACAGCTCGGAGGAGGACTGCGCCTCCTCCCGCGCGGGCTTTTCGATTCCGGTGATGAGGGCCGAGGCGAGCTCCCGGGCGGGGAGTTCGCGGAGCCTGTGGTCCATGTCCGGTCCCCAGCGGAGCGACGCGGCGAGGTCCTCCAGAACCGCATCGCGTTGCTCCGGGACGTCGAGGACGTCCGCGAGCAGCTGCTGGGCTTCCAGGACCTCCTCGGCGACGAAGCCCAGGACCTGCTGGAAACGCCGGTGCTCCTCGCGCGCCCGCGCGCCGAAGAGGATGTCGTCGAAGAGAGACTCCTCCATCATGGCGGGGATCATCCGGTCGATCTCCGGCCCCGGAAGATGCACGAGGATCGAGGAGAGCTTCCCGACCTCGGAGTTGACACGCAATGTCATAGGTGCCCGAAGGGGCGGGAGATTCTACCAGCGCGGGAGCCTACGTCGGGGGGAGGAGCGACGGCAGATCGGGCATCTCCGTCTCGAGCTTCTCGGCGGCGCCTTCCGCGATCCCCTCCAGCCTCGCGCCGAAGCGGCCCACGGCTTTCGTGGCCTCCTCGTACTGCTTCTGGGCGTTGGAGAGGTGGGCGCCGACCTTTTCGAACGGGGTCTCCACCCGCTCCCAGAGACGCGCCAGGTCCGACAGCTTCTCCTGGACATCGCGCGCACCCTGCTGTAACTCGAGACCTCGCAGGCCCATCGCGACGGTGGCCAGATAGGCGTAGAGAAGCCGGGGAGAGACCGGCACCACGCGCTGCTCGATGGCGTAGTCGGCGAGCGCGCCTTTCTCTCCGTCGCCGGCCACCTCGAAGTAGACGGCTTCGGCGGGGACGTACATGAGCGCGAAATCGTAGGTGCCGCATTCCGGGCGGATGTACTTGGCCCGGATCGCATCGACGTGGCGGCGGACGTCCGCCTGGAAGTCGCGCAACGCCTTCTTTCGCTCGCTCTCGTCGGCGGCTTCGCGGGCGCGCCGGTAGTTGTCCAGCGGGAACTTGCTGTCCACGGAGACGAACCGCTCCCCGACGAAGACCGCGGCGTCCACGGTCACGCCGTCGGGAAAACGGTATTGCATCTTCCAGCAGCTCGCCGGCAACACCTGCGCGAGCGCCTGCTCGAGGAACGTCTCGCCGAGCGTCCCGCGCAGCTTGGGTGGCTTGAGCAGGTCCTCCAGCCGCGTCACGTTGCCCGCGAGTTGCTCGATCTTCTGGGAAGCCTCGAAGACCCGGCCCATCTGCTCCCCGACGTCCTTCATCAGCTTGCCCGACTCCCCCAGATGCTCGGTCAGGCCCTTCTGCCCGTCCGACAGGCTCTGCTCGACGCCGCGAACGCGCTCTTCGACGGACCGGCGGAACTCGTCGAAACGGCGGTCTACGGATTCGGAAGCCTCGCGCGCCCTGGCCGCCTCCGCCAGCAGCCGGTCGAAGCGCCCCGACGCCCGGGCTCGCACGAAGAGCGCGACCGCGCCGGCGACCGCGACGAGAGCCAGGGCGATCAGCGCGAGGGCCGCCGATGAGGACATCGTTGGCCAGAGTAGCAGCCGGCCCCGGACAAACCATGTCCTACCCTCGCCGTCGGGACGACTCGCAAACGGCGATCGTTATCCGCGTCGGCCGGAGATGAGGACGACGACCGCCACGAAGAGGGCCGCGCCGACGACGGACCAGACGAAGGGGAATTGCGCTCCGCCGTCGAGGTGGATCATCAATGGCTCCGGCAGGCCCGCCTTGCGGGCGATCCAGGAGCCGAGAATCCCGCCGATGAAACCGAGGGCGATCGAGACGAGGCAACCTCCGCTCGTCCCGCCGGCGATGGCGCGGCCGATGCCGCCGGCGACCGCCGCGATCAGGAGATAGATGAGGAGGGTCCAGAGGGTGAATTCCATTGCGGCACCTCCCGGGCGCCGGGTTTCCCGCGCGCCCTGTGCGAGAATACTTCGGAGACGCAACCGCCGTGCCAGACCTTCCGCCCCGCAAGCCCCTGCCGGAGGACGAGCGCGAAGAGGTCGACTACCTGATCTGCCGGCAGTGCAACAGCCCGTGCTACGTCTTCGAGATGGACAGGGGCCAGATCCTGGAGGCGCAGTGCACGATGTGCGGCAACGACGACATCCTCCTCTTCAACATCGCCGAGGAAGAGCATGAGTGACGTCGAGACCTACTCCAACCCGCTCCTCGAACGGTACGCCTCGGCGGAGATGGCGCGGATCTTCTCCGCTCGCTTCAAATTCGAGACCTGGCGCCGCCTCTGGCTCTGGCTCGCGGAGGAGGAGAAGCGCCTCGGTCTGCCGATCCCGGAACAGGCGCTGGCCCAGATGCGGAGCGCAGCCTCGGGCAGATCGACTTCGAGGCGGCGGCCCGCGAGGAGGAGAAGACGCGGCACGACGTGATGGCCCACGTCCGGGTCTTCGGGTTCGCCGCGCCGGCCGCGAAGGGAATCATCCACTGGGGAGCGACCTCCGCCTTCGTCGCCGACAACGGCGACCTGATCCAGATGCGCGAGGCGCTCTCGCTCTCGGAGAGACGCCTCGTGGAGGTCCTGAAGCGCCTGCGCGCGTTCGCGCTCGCGCACCGCGACCTGCCGGTCCTGGCCTACACGCATTTCCAGCCGGCGCAGCCCACGACGGCCGGAAAGCGGCGCGGCGATGTGGAGCGCGGACCTTCTCTTCGACCTGGAGGCGATCCGCGCCGCGCGCGCGAACCTCCGGTTCCTGGGAGCCAAGGGAGCCACCGGCACGCAGGCGTCCTTCCTGTCCCTCTTCGACGGAGACTCGTCCCGGGTCGAGGAGCTCGACCGCGCCCTCGCGGCCCGGGCGGGCTTCGAGAAACGCGTCGCCGTCTCGGGACAGACCTACTCGCGAAAGCAGGACGACATGGTCCTGCACGCCCTCTCCGGCCTCGCCCAATCGGCGCACAAGATCGCGACGGACCTGCGCCTGCTCCAGCACGACGGCGAGATCGAGGAGCCCTCGGAGAGCTCTCAGGTGGGCTCCTCCGCCATGCCGCACAAGAAGAACCCGATGCGCGCCGAGAGGATCTGCGCCCTCGCGCGCCACGTCATCGCCCTCTCGCTCGACACGGCCATGACCGCCTCGACGCAATGGCTCGAGCGGAGTCTCGACGATTCCGCCAACAAGCGCATCGCGCGTGCCCGAGGCGTTCCTCGCCGCCGACGCGATCCTGGTGCTGCTCGCCAACGTCGCGGGGGGCCTCGTCGTGCGCCCGGAGGTCTGCCGGCGCCGCCTGGAGGCGGAGCTGCCGTTCCTCGCGACGGAGGAGATCCTGATGGAGGCGGTGCGCCGCGGCGGCGACCGCCAGCAACTGCACGAGCGCTGCGCCTCCTGGCCCGCGCCTCCTCGGAGAAGCGGGCGCGGGACGGCGAGCCGGCCGACCTGCTCGAGCGGATCGCGAGCGATCCCGTGTTCGGGTTGACCCGGGAAGAGATCGCCGCGGCGGCCAGTCCCGGCAGAGCTCGTCGGCCGCGCCGCCGAGCAGGTGGAGATCTTCATCCGGGAGGAGCTCGACCCCGCCCTGGAAGGCGCCGCCCACCTCGAGCCGGCGGCGATTCGAGTTTGAGAACCGGAGCCCGCAGCCGGCGTCTCTTCCTCGCGTTTCTCCTCGGCGTCTCGGTCGCCTGCGCCTCTTCCCGGCCCCCGTCGACGCCCTCCGCCGGGGCCGCCGGGCCGCCGCCGGTCTCCCCTTCCGAATGGTCGGAGGAGGGCATCGCCTCCTGGTACGGCGGCGACGACGGCTTCGAAGGAAAGCCCACGGCCTCGGGCGAGATCTACGACTCCTCGCTCCTGACCGCGGCCCACCGGGAGCTGCCGCTGGGAAGCCTCGTCGAAGTCTGGATGCGTCGAGAACGGAAAGAGCGTCCGCGTGAGGATCAACGACCGCGGACCCTTCATCAAGGGGCGCATCATCGACCTCTCGCGGGCGGCCGCCGGCAGGCTCGACCTGATCGGTCCCGGCACGGGCCGCGTGCGGCTGTCGGTGCTCAAACGCGCAGCGGAGCCGCCGCCCGTCTCGCCGTCGGGCCTCTGGGCGGTCCAGATCGGCTCCTTCGCGGACGCGGCCAACGCGCGCCGCCAGGCCGAGAGAGCGCGCGCGACCGGACGTTCCGTGTCTCTCGAGCCGTACAACGGCCTGACCCGCGTCAAGGTGGGGTCTTACGGCTCCCGCGACGAAGCGCGGGATGTTCTCGCCTCTCTCGAGCAGCAGGGATTCGAGGGGATCCTGGTTCCGGCCAGATGATGTTGAGTCTCGACCTGAAGCGCCTCCTCGCCTACGACGACTGGGCCAACCGGGAGACGCTCGTGTCGTTGGAGGCGATCGACTCCCCGCCGCCGAGATCGGTCAGACTCCTGGGCCATATCGTCGGCGCGGAACAACTCTGGTACGGGACGGCTCAGGGGCGACAAGCCCGGCCCCGTGTGGCCGGAACTCTCCCTGGCCGAGTGCCGCGGAGCCTTCGACGGGCTCTCACTCCTCCGGGCGGATTATCTGCATGCCCTGACACCCCCCGATCTCGACAAGACCGTGCCCTACGTCAACTCGAAGGGGGAACCGTGGACGAGCAGGGTCGGAGACATCCTGACGCACGTCGTCCTCCACTCCTCTCACCATCGCGGCCAGATCGCGAGCGACATCCGGGCGGCCGGCCACGAGCCCCCCTACACCGACTACATCCACGCCGTCCGCCGAGGCTTCCTGAAGTAGCCTCCCCCTCTCCCCCGGGAGAGGGACGGGGTGAGGGCGCAGTGTCGCCCCGCTTGCTCCGGTCTCCGGAGCGCCCGATGAGAGAATCCCGACCCTCATGGAGACCCTGACCTCCTTCGCGATCGAGAGCCGCGGCCTCGTCAAGCGCTACGGTGACGTCACGGCCGTGGACGGCCTCGATCTGGCGGTGCGCGCCGGGGAGTGCTTCGGCCTCCTCGGGCCCAACGGCGCGGGCAAGACGACGACGATCGAGATCCTGGAGGGCTTGAACAGGCCCGACGCGGGTCAGGTCACCGTGCTCGGGCGGCGCTGGGGGACGCACGAGAGGGAGCTGCGGGAGCGCCTCGGCGTCTCGCTGCAGGAGAGCCGCTTCCACGACAAGCTCACCGTCTTCGAGACGCTCCGCCTCTTCCGCTCGTTCTACCGTGAGGGACGCGACCCCGAGGAGGCGATGCGCGACATGTCGCTCGAAGAGAAGCGCGACGCGCGCGTCGGGAAGCTCTCCGGCGGCCAGCGCCAGAGGCTCGCCGTCGCCTGCGCGCTGACGGGAAACCCGGAGATCCTCTTCCTCGACGAGCCGACGACGGGCGCTCGACCCGCAGAGCCGGCGCCAGCTCTGGGAGCACATCCGCGCCTTTCGCGCGCGCGGCGGGACCGTTCTCCTGACGACCCACTACATGGAAGAGGCGGAGCAGCTCTGCGACCGGGTGGCCGATCGTGGACCACGGCAGGACGATCGGCGAGGGAAGCCCTGCGGAGCTCATCGGCCGCCTCCACGCGCCCAACATCCTGGAGTTCTCCTCCGATCCGCCGGCCGGCCCCGATCTCGTCGCCGGCATTCCGGGCGCCTTCGACCCGAGGCAGCACGGGAGCCGCTGGTCGGTCTGCGTGTCTTCGCTCGTCGAGGCGGTTCCGGCGCTGCTTCTGGCTCTCGAACGCTCCGGCGCGAAGCTCGAGGAGCTCTCGACGCGCCGGGCAACGCTCGAAGACGTGTTCCTCGCCCTGACCGGCCGCGAGCTGCGCGATGAGTAGCTCCCGGAGGCTCCATCCGCTGACGGAGCTCGCGCGGGCCCGGCTTCTCGAGTTCCTCCGCGAGCCGGAGGCGACGTTCTGGGTGTTCATCTTCCCCATCGGGATGGCGCTCGCCCTGGGCTTCGCCTTTCGGGACAAGGCGCCCGAGCCGGTCGCCGTGGGCATCACCGGCCAGGCGCAGACGAGCGTCCTGCGGGAGGCGATGACGCGCTCGGCGCTCCTGAAGCCGCGGCTCTTCTCCTCGTTGTCCGAGGGGCGGGCGGCCCTGCGGACCGGGAAGATCGCGCTCCTGATCGAGAACGGCTCCTCGATCGTCTACTGGTACGACCCGACCCGCCCCGATTCGCGGCTGGCCCGGTTCGAGGTGGACAAGGCCGTGCAGGAGGCGGCCGGCCGCAGGGACGCGGCGCCGGTCCGGGACGAGCTCGTCAGCGAGAAGGGTTCGCGCTACATCGATTTCCTGATGCCGGGGCTCCTCGGCTTGAACCTCCTCTCGACGAGCGTGTGGGGCATCGGCTACTCGATCGTCAACGCCCGGATCAAGAAGACCCTGAAGCTCATGACGGCGACGCCGATGAGGCGGTCCGACTTCCTGCTGGCGCAGATGCTGTCGCGCTTCGTCCTCCTCGCCCTGGAGGCCGCCGTCATCGTCGCCTTCGGCATGCTCGTCTTCCAGGTGCCGCTGCGGGGCTCGCCGGCGGCGCTCGCCCTGCTCTGCGTCGTCTGCGGGCTCTCCTTCGGCGGGTCTCGGGCTCCTCTGCGGGTCGCGCGTCCAGACCCTCGAAGGCGTCAACGGCCTGATCAACCTGATCCTCGTCCCGATGTGGCTCTTCTCCGGCGTCTTCTTCTCGCCGGAGCGGTTCCCGAAGGCGCTCCAGGCTCCGCGATCCAGGCGCTGCCTCTGACGGCGGCCAACGAGGCGCTGCGCGCCGTCATGCTGGAAGGGAGGAGCCTCGCGACCCTCCCGTCGCAGCTGGCGATCCTGGCCGTGTGGGGCATCGTCAGCTACGTGATCGCATTGAAGATCTTCCGCTGGCAGTAGGAGGAGAGCGATGCAGGTTCTCGTCGTCAACCAGGAGGAGGTGCCCCGGCTCCTGCCGATGGCCGAGTGCATGGACGCCATGGCGGAGGTCCTCGCGACCCTCGCGCGCGGGGAGGCGATGCTGCCCCTGCGCTCGATCCTGTGGCTGCCGGAGAAGATCGGAGGCCTGGGCCTGATGCCCGCGGCGCTCCTGCCGGAGCGGGTCGCGGGAGTCAAGGTGATCACGTTCTTCCCCGGAAACGAAGGGACGGAGCTCGACACGCACCAGGGGGCGGTCCTCCTCTTCGAGGCGGAGCGCGGCCGGCTCCTCGCCGTGATCGACGCGACCTCGATCACGGCGATCCGCACGGCCGCCGTCAGCGGCGTGGCGACGCGCGCTCCTCGCGCGGGAGGACGCCGGCGACCTCGCGATCCTCGGCTCCGGCATCCAGGCGCGCACCCACCTGGAGGCGATGAGCGTGGCGCGGACGCTGCGCCGCGTCCGCGTCGCGAGCAAGGACCGGGAGAGGGCCAGGGCTTTCGCCGCAGCGCGAGTCCGCCAGGCTCGGCATCGCGATCGAGCCGGTGGCGTCGGTCCGCGAGGCCGTGGCCGGCGCGGACCTGATCTGCACCGCGACCTCCTCGCGCGAGCCGGTCCTCCTCGGAGAATGGATCTCGCCCGGAGCGCACGTCAACGCGGTCGGCTCGAGCGTCCCGTTCGCGCGCGAGCTCGACACGGCGGCCGTCGTCGCGGTCGCGCCTCTACGTGGACCGCCGCGAGTCGCGCCGTCAACGAGGCCGGGGACTTCCTGATCCCGAAGAAGGAAGGGCGCGATCGGCGACGATCACATCGTCGGCGAGATCGGCGAGGTCCTGCTCCGGCGGCTGCAGGGCAGGCGCTCGCCCGACGAGGTCACGCTCTTCAAGTCGCTCGGCATCGCCGTCGAGGACGTCGCGTCGGCCCGCCACATCTACGAGAAGGCGAAGGCGTCCGGGACCGGGCGCTTCCTCGACTTCGGAGGAGAGCGTCACGCGAACGATTGAGCCGCCCTCGCTCGAAGACATCCGGGCCGCCCGGGAGCGCCTCTTCGCGGGGGGGCTCGCGCTCCGGACTCCGCTGCGTTCGGCTGAACATCGACGACGGTCCGGCGGAGATCTGGCTCAAGCTCGAGAACCTCCAGCCGATCGGCTCCTTCAAGGTGCGCGGCGCGGGCAACGCGATGAGTCTCGCGCCGCGCGAAGCCCTCGCGAAGGGCGTCTACACGGCGAGCGCCGGCAACATGGCGCAGGGGGTGGCCTGGAACGCGCGGCGGCTCGGCGTCCCCGCGACCGTCGTCGTTCCCGAGCACGCCCCGCAGACCAAGCTCGCGGCGATCGAGCGGCTGGGAGCGAAGGCGGTCAAGCTCCCCTTCGCGCGCTGGTGGCAGGTGCTCGAGGACCACGGCTATCCCGGCATCGAGGGCCTCTTCGTCCATCCGGTCAGCGATCCCGCGGTCATCGCCGGCAACGGAACGATCGGCCTCGAGATCCTGGAGGACCTGCCCGACGTGGATGCCGTCGTCGTGCCCTTCGGCGGAGGCGGCCTCTCCTGCGGCATCGCGACGGCGCTGCGAGCGCTCTGCGCTCCGAGACGCGCGTCTTCGCCTCCGAGGTCGAGACGGCGGCGCCCTTCGCGGCGTCGCTCGCCGCCGGCAGGCCCGTCGCCGTCGATCACACGCCGAGCTTCGTGGACGGCATCGGCGGCAAGTCGCATGCTCCCGGAGATGTGGCCTCTCGCCAGTCAGCTCCTCGCCGGATCGCTCGTCGTCTCCGTCGCCCGGGCCGCCGCCGCCGTCCGCCTCCTCGCCGAGCGGAACCGCGTCATCGCCGAAGGCGCCGGCGCCACGTCGGTCGCCGCCGCCCTCACCGGCAAGGCCGGCGCCGGCAAGGTCGTCTGCGTCGTCTCCGGCGGCAACATCGACCCCGCGAAGCTCGCGAAGATCCTGAACGGAGAGATCCCGTAGTCCCTCCCCTCTCCACCCGCGAGCGGGGGGAGAGGGTCAGGGTGAGGGGGGCGAATCTCTCAACGCTTTCAGGATGGTGTTCAGCACCCCCTGGAAGTTTCCCAGAACGTCGTTATTCCAGAACCGAAGGACCCGAATGCCGCGCCTCGTTCCAGACTTCAGCAGTTCGCACCCGGTCGTAGTCGGTTTGGTCCTCCAGAGCGTGACCGCCCCCATCGAGCTCGATCGCGAGGCGAGCAATCGTCGCAATAGAAGTCAACGATGTACTCTCCGATGGGGTGCTGGCGCCGGAACTTGGCCCCTGCGATTTGTCGAGTCACGCAGGCGAGCGCCAGAGTCTTGCTTTCAGCGGTTCGTGGCGCGCTCTCTGAACTCGCGAGCACGTACCACCTTGAGAGGGCGCCCCTCACCCCCGCCCTCTCCCGCCGGAGAGGGGGAAGATTCCGCCTCAGACGGTCTCGAGGTAGCGGTGGACCATGCTGACGGTGCCGGAGCCTTCTCCGACGGCCGCCGCGACGCGCTTGCCCGAGCCGCCGCGCACGTCGCCGGCGGCGAAGATCCCGGGGACGCTCGTCTCGAAGATGTACGGGTCGCGGTCGAGCGTCCAGCCGCGCGGCCGCCGGTCCGCCCGCGGCAGGTCGGGCCCGGTCAGCACGTAGCCCTTCTCGTCGAGCTCGATGGTATCCGCGACCATCTCGGTTCGCGGCTTCGCGCCGATGAAGATGAACATCGCCGCCGCGTCGAGGGCGCGCTCTTCCGCGGTCTCGACGTGGCGGACCGACACGCGCTCGAGCCTTCCTGATCCGGCGACCTGCGTCGACCTCCACGCTCGTCACGACCTCGATGTTCGGCGTCGCCGCGATGCGGTCCACGAGGTACCGCGACAGGGACTTGCCCAGGGACTCGCCGCGGACGAGCAGGGTCACGCGCCGCGCGTAGCGGGAAAAGAAGAGGGCGCCCTGGCCGGCCGAGTTTCCCGCGCCCACGATGCACACGTCCTGGCCGCGGTAGGTCGCGGCCTCGGTCATGGCGGCGCCGTAGTAGACGCCGATGCCGAGGAGCGGCGCCATGCCGGGCACGTCCAGCGTCCGCACGGAGACGCCCGTCGCCAGGATCACCGCGTAGCAGGAGATGTCCGTCCCGTCCGCGAGCCGGACGATGCGGTAGGGATCTTCGCGGCGCACCGCGACCGTTTCCTGCGCGAGGATCTCGGCGCCGAAGCGGCGCGCCTGCGTCGCGGCGCGGCGCGCGAGGTCGGCGCCGGAGACGCCCGAAGGGAACCCGAGGTAGTTCTCGATCAGGGAGCTCGTGCCCGCCTGGCCTCCCGGAGCCCTGTGCTCGACGAGGAGCGTGCGCAAGCCCCTCCGAGGCGCCGTACACCGCGGCGGCCAGCCCCGCCGGGCCCGCGCCGACGATGACCAGATCGTAGAAGGGCCGGCTCGCCCGCGTCTGCATCCCGCATTTTTCGGCCAGCTCGCGGTCGCTCGGCGCGACGAGGCGGCTGCCGTCGGGAAAGAGGAGGACCGGCAGCCGGCTCGCGTCTCCGATGGAGCCGATCAGCTCCCTCGTCGGCGCGTCCTGGTCCACGTCGATCCACTGGTAGGGAACCTGGTTGCTCGAGAGGAACTCCTTGACCGCGTAGCTCCTCGGCGAGGAGCGCGCGCCGGCGACCCGGATGCCGTCGTAGGGAAGGCGCGCCTTCGCCTTCCAGTCCGACAGCAGGTCGTCCAGGACCGGATAGAGGCGCTCTTCCGGAGGATCCCAGGGCTTCAGGAGGTAGTGATCGAGGCCCACGTCGTTGATGCCGGAGATCGCGGCCTGCGTGTCGGCATAGGCCGTCAGGAGGACCCGGCGCGACTCCGGGAAGAGCTTGAGCGCCTCGCGCAGGAACTCCGTGCCGGACATCTCGGGCATCCGCTCGTCCACGAGGAAGAGCGCGACGGGAGTGCCGCGCTGCTTCAGCTGCCGGGCGGCCTCGAGGGCTTCGCGGCCGGAGCCGGCCTTGAGCACCCGGTAGTCGCTGCGGTAGTGCTGGCGCAGGTCGCGCTCGACCGCGCTCAACACCTCCGGGTCGTCGTCGACGGCCAGAATTACCGGTCTGACCACGTCAGTCCCTGCCCGCGTCGATCGGCAGCGTCACGCTGAACTGCGTGTGCCCGGGGCGGGAATCGACCTCGATCTCTCCGCGGTGGCGGAGCACGATGCGCCGCGCGATGTCCAGGCCGAGACCGGTGCCCTGGCCGACCGGCTTCGTCGTGAAGAAAGGATCGAAGATGCGCTCGCGAATCTCCGGCGGCAACCCCGGTCCATCGTCGACGACTCGCACGACGACGGAATGGCCATGACGGCCGGCGGCAACGGTGACGCGACTCCTGGCCGCGTCGAGCGCGTTGTCGACCAGATTCGCCCACACCTGGTTGAGCTCGCCGCCGAACCCCTGGATCCGCGGAAGGTCGGCCTCCACGTCGAGGCTCACGCCCACCTGTTTCCCGCGGGCTTTGGCGTTGAGCACCGCGAGCGTATCGGCCAGCCCCTGGCCGACATCCACGGGTTTGGGCATGGTCGCCTGGTCCATGTAGGTGAAGCCCTTCACCGCGGTAACGAGTTTGTGGATCCTGGACGCGGCCGCCTCGATCTCCGATGCCAGCTGGTGCGTTGCGCAGCCGACCACGAGCCAGGGCAGGGTCGCATGGAGCGCCTCGCCGTCGAGCGATTCCGCGAGCTGGTCGAGCGCGTCGAGCGTTACCGCGGACTCCGCCAGCGCTTCGGCGGCGGCGACATCGGCGCCGTGACGCGTCAGCCAGCCGGCGATGGCGTCTTCACGGTCCGCTTGCTCGATGGGCGAGCGCCCGAACTTCGCCGCCCGCCGCGGCAAGGCAGAGCTCGCGTGCTCGGTCGACGGCGGCCTGCTGCGCCTGCGACAATCGCGCGGCGCCGAGCGCGCGGGACGCCGATTCGACCTCCGACAACCGGAGCTTGAGTCCCTGGGCGCTCCGCGCGACTGCCGAAGCAGGGTTATTCAACTCGTGCGCGAGCCCCGCCGCCAGCTTGCCAAGGGACATCATCTTTTCTTCTTGAAGGTCGCTCGACGTGAAAACGCGGGCGCGGTCGACCATGACATGCACGAAAATCGAGGTGAGCTCGTAGCAGTCGCGAATCAGCGCCGGCATCTCCTCGCGGGGGATCAGCAGGAGCTCGGTCGGCACCTCGGCCTTCACGTCGCCCGGCGGCGCC
Source organism: uncultured Acidobacteriota bacterium (assembly GCA_963782815.1). GTDB lineage: Bacteria > Acidobacteriota > Thermoanaerobaculia > UBA5066 > Gp7-AA6 > JAWOLE01. Next base: position 77,709 of record CAWALG010000032.1, read on the forward strand.
ACGAGACGCGAGTACGGCAGGAGCCCGGTCACATCGCCCCCATGCCACTCCATGACCTTGTGCGGCCCGGCGCCCCGGTCGATGTGAATCGACAGGTGGCCGGAAAGGACGATGTACAGGCCAAGCACCGGTCCGGTCTTCGGCGTGAGCACGACTCCCGTCTCCAATTGGACCAGGCGGCCGCGGGCGGCGAGCCAGGCCAGCTGCTCGGGCGGCGCGCCGACGAGCAGCCGGTGCGCAGCCAAACGATCTTGAATCGACTGTTCCAACTTGATGCCTCAATGGCAAGTTATACATCGACCGGCTCTTCAGGCGCGGCCGCTTCCCTTCCTTTCCTCCAGCTCCTCGAGCGTCTTCGGCCAGTCGCCTCTCATGAGTTGAGAGAGCGCCCGGTCGGCCAGGAGCTTTCCTCCCGTCTGGCAGGTCGCGCAGTAGTTGGATTCGTTCGCGGCGTAGACGATCCGCTGGACCGGCGAGCCGCAGACGGGACAGGGCTCGCCGTAACGGCCGTGAACGGCCATCCCCTCGCGGAACGCCGTGACCTTCTCGGGGAAGGCCTTGCGCGGCCTCGCCGCGACGAACCGGCCGGCCCAGCCTTCGAGCGTCTCCCGCGTCGCGCGGTGGAGCCGCTCGATCTCCTCCTCCTCAGCCGGCTCGTCAGCTTCGCCGGCGAGAGCCGCGCGCGGTGAAGGATCTCGTCGGAGTAGGCGTTGCCGATCCCGGAAAAGAGGCGCGGATCCGTCAGGGCCCGCTTGACCGTGTGGTTCTCGCGCGTCAGCGCCTCGCGGAAGGCGGGCAGGTCCGCCTCGAGCGGCTCGATCCCGCCGCGGTCGAACTGCCGCGAGGGCCTTCTCCCCGGCGACCAGATGGAGCGAGGCCCGCTTCTTCGTGCTCGCCTCCGTCAGGAGAAGAGTTCCGTTCTCGAAATCGAAGGCCGCGAGCGCCGATCCTTCCGGCGACCTTCGCGCCGCGCGTGCTTCCAGTGCAGGCGCCCGGAGATCATCAGGTGCAGCACGAGAAAGAGATCGCCCTCCAGCTCGAAGACGATCCGCTTGCCCGATCCGGCGAAGCGCCGACGACTCTCTTGCCCTGCCGCCTCTGAGCAGCGGCGGATCGACCGAGCGCACGAGAAACGGGACTCGCGACGCGGATCGCCTCGAGCCGCTCGTCCGACGACCCGGGGCTCGAGCGCCTCGAGATAGGCGACGATGTCCGGCAGCTCCGGCACGCGAGCAGCTTACCGCCGGCGTCCCTCCTGAAGCCGAGGACTAGAGAGAATTCAGGAACCCGAGGAGACGGGCCTTCGGGCCGGAGCGGGAGGGCGGCGAAGCGGTCGCGCGACTTCTTGCCCTGGCCGTCGTGCGCGAGGATTGCCTGCTCGATCGTCGTCGCGCGGCCGTCGTGGAGGAGCGTTGTCTCTTTGCGCAGGCCCCAGAGCGGCGCCGTGCGCATCAGGCGCCCGGTCGCCCGGTTCTGCGTGATCCCGTCACCGAGCGATCCCATGTCGTGGAGCAGAAAGTCGGAGTAAGGGTGGAACGTCACGCGGTCGAGCGCCCTGACGGTGTTGGGACCCGTCCTCAGGCCGGCGTGTGGCACGACGCGCACCCGGCCAGCACGAAGAGAACCTCCCCCGAGGGGATCCCGCCGCCGGCGTCCGGAGCCGCGCGGAGGCGGCGCCAGCATCGTCATGAAGTCCGCGAGAGCCTGGACCGCGTCGTCGCCGTCGTTCAACCCGGGCGCGGGATTGCAGGAGAGGGCCCCGCAGTCTCCCTGCGGGCAGTTCTCGTCGGGGAACTGAGGGGTCGTGATCCCCATCTCATTCAGGTAGGCGTCTCCGGCGAACTGGTGGAGAGTGGGAACCTGCGCCTTCCAGCCGAATCGGCCGACGTCGGGGCCGCCGGTCGTCAGGTTCGTGACGACGCTGACCACCCCCCCGGCCCCATCCGGATCGAGCCTCTCCAGCGCGGCGAGCGCGCGGAAGACATCGTCCGGGACGGCATCGACGAGCCCCAGGCCGAAGAGCGGCGTGGACCGGCGTCCCGCGACGATCGTGGCCTGCGGAGGCACGATCTCCGCGAGGTAGCTGCAGTTTCCGTAGTAACCAATTCCCTGCGACTGGATCAGGGAACCGCCGAACTGCGCGAGGGGATCGAACTGGCCGTTCGTCATCTTCCCGAAGCGGGTTTCCAGAATTGCGCTGCCTCCGCCGACGGCGGGCAGGGAGTGGCAGCTCGCGCACGAGACGTCGTTGAACACGGGCCCGAGGCCGTCCTCGACGGTCTCGACCGTCATGAATTCCGCTTTGCCGGCGTGTGAATCGCGCCCGCTCAGCCCCCGTCAAACCGGGCAGCGGATCTCCAAAGTCGGGAGCCGAGGAAGGGCTCATCGCGACAACGGCGAGGGCCGCAAGCGCGACCGCGAGACTCGCGTGACGGAGAGAAGCTCGGCTTCTTCATTGCGGCTCCTTTCGCGAACGCGCCTCCAGAGGCGTCGGGTTTCAGGGACTCGAGCGGCGCGAGTCTATCCGCGGCCAGGTTCGCAAGGGACAACTGCACGAAAGTCGAGGGTCCGTGAGGTCGCCGAGGGCCCCCTCACCCCGGCCCTCTCCCGCCGGGAGAGGGAGGAGAGAGGTCGCGCGTCATGCGGGCCAGGGGGAAACGGACGCCGTCGGGGAGCTCCAGCTCGTGGCGCTCCAGGAGGATGAAGCCCTCGCGCTCGTAGAAGGGGATGCCGGGGAGGGTCGCCATGAGCTCGAGCCGGCGGAAGCCGTCGGCTCTCGCCGCGCGCTCGCATTCCTGGAGGAGCAAGCGCGCCCAGGCCGCGGCGCGCCCAGTCGGGATGGACGAAGAAGGCGCGGATGCGCGCGGCTTCGGTCTTGCGGATCGAGCCGGTCGTCGGACCGGTCGGCGTACTGGTCTCCGCCGAAAAGCGTCCGGCGGCGGCTCCACCCCCGCACGCCACGGGCCTGCCCCCGCCTCGACGACGTAGTAGGTGCCGTCCTCGATCAGGCGGGTATCCATGCCGAAGACGTGCCGCAGGGAGCTCGCGAGTTGCTCGGGCGAGTAGTCACCTCCTGAGAGACCCAGGACCGACTGCCGCATGAGCGCGGTGAGCCTCTCGACGTCCGCCGGGACCGCCGGCGCAGACGGAGATCCTGCAGAGTCATCCCGAGCAGATCCTTCGCTTCGCTCAGGATGACAGGGAGGGAGCGAAGGGATGACAGGGGGCCAGGAGAAGCTCACGTCAGCTCGGCCGGGGGCTCGTGGGAGAGGCGGTCGCGTTTCTCCTTGCGCTCGATCGCGAGGCGGATGAGCTCGTCCAGGAGCTTGGCCGAGCGGAAGGCCGGTCGCCTCCCAGAGCTTCGGGTACATGGAGATCGCGGTGAAGCCGGGGAGCGTGTTCAGCTCGTTGACGAGGACGCGGTCGTCCCGCGCTCGAGGAAGAAGTCCACGCGGGCCATGCCGGAGATCCCGGCCGCGCGGAAGGCCTTCACGGCCAGCGAGCGGACCTCTTCCGAGACCGAGTCGGAGAATGGGCGCCGGGATCAGGAGTTTCGCGTTGTCCTCGCGGTACTTGTCGTCGTAGTCGTAGAACTCGCGGCCCGGCACGACTTCGCCGACGATCGAGGCTCGCGGGTCGTCGTTGCCGAGGACGGCGCACTCCAGTTCCCGCGCGTCCACGCCTTCCTCGATGAGGACGCGGTCGTCGTAGCGGAAGGCGAGGTCCAGGGCGGGGTCGAGGTGGGGCCAGTCCTTCACTTTGGTCACGCCGACGGAGGAGCCGCCGTTGGAGGGTTTGACGAAGAGGGGGAGCGAAAAAGGAGGAGTTGGAGGCCGAAAGTTGCGCCCTCACCCCTGCCCTCTCCCGGGGGGAGAGGGTGAGGAAGCGCGTGGTGGGGATTCCGGCGTCGCGCAGGAGGGACTTGAAGACGGACTTGTCCATGCCGATGGCGGAGCCGGTGACGCCGGCGCCGACGTAGGGAATTCCGAGGAACTCGAGAAATCCCTGGAGCATGCCGTCCTCGCCGGTCGTGCCGTGGATGATCGGGAAGACGACATCGGCCTTCGCGGGGCTGATCTCGGCCGGCACCAGCGCCTGACCGGCTTGCGCCGACGCCTCACCGGATCGAGGCAGGCGGAACTTCTCCGGGACGGGACCGGCGGCGAGGAGCCGGCGCGACTCCTCCGCGGGGAGGAAGCGCCCGTCGGGGCCGACCGCCACGGGGATCACGTCGTAGCGCGAAGGGTCGAGCGCCCCGGCGATCGTGCGGGCGGAGATTCGCGAGACTTCCCGCTCCACGGACCGGCCTCCGAAGAGGACCACGACCCGCAGGCGGCTCAAACGATCACCAGGTTACGACTCGGACGTCCTCGATCGCCGGCGCCCGGCGGAGGCGCTCGAGCGCCTCCCGAGGGGGAACGGAATCCACCGCGATCACCGCGGCCGCCTTCGCGCCGTCTCCGCGGGCGAGCGCGAACCCCGCGATATTGATCCCCGCCTCGCCGAGCGCGGTCCCGACCGTCCCGACGACGCCGGGCACGTCCTGATTTCGCACGAAGACGACCGTGCCCTCGGGATGGAACTCGAGCGGCAGCCCGTCCACCTTGACGACCCGGGCGTCCTTGCCGGAGTAGAGCGTCGCATCCGCGTTCACCGTCGACCCGGGCCCGGCGACCGTGACGCGGATCGAGCGCACGTAGTTGCCCGGATCCTCATGGCGGGTCATCACGACCGAGAGGCCCCGCTCCTTGGCGACGACGAGCGCGTTGACGAAGTTGACGGGCTCCGGCACGCGCCCTTCCAGAACGCCCTTCGCCGCGGCGACGCCGACCGGGCGCAGCAGGTCCTCCGGCAGGCCCCACGTTTCGACCGAGACGGACGTGGCGCCGTCCGCGCCGATCGCCAGGAGGAAGTGGGCGGACCGCTCCGCCAGCCGCATCCAGGCCGCCGCTCCGGACGGGTCGGCCGGGCCCCGGAACGGAAGGTTCACCGCGGGCACGTAGGTCGCGCCGGCCAGGGCGTCGGCGACCGCCTCGACGGTCTGCAGGGAGACGCGCTCCTGCGCCTCGACGGTCGAAGCGCCCAGGTGCGGCGTCGCGACGACGTTGGGAAGCTTGAAGAGCGGATCGTTCGGATCGGGCGGCTCGGGATCGAAGACGTCGAGCGCGGCCCCCGCGAGATGCCCGGAGGCGAGGATGTCGTGGAGGGCTTGCCGGTCCACGAGCTTGCCTCGCCCGACGTTCAAGAGGATCGCGCCCTTCTTCATGAGCGAAAGCTCTTCCCGGCCGAGGATCGGCTTGCCTCCCGCGGCGACGGTGGCGTGAAGCGTGACGATGTCGGCCGCCTGCAGGAGCTCCGGGAGCCCCATGAGCTCGACCCCCATCTCCCGGGCGCGGTCGGGCAGCAGGAACGGGTCGTGGCCGATGACCTTCGCCTCGAACGCGCGCGCCCGGGCCGCCACGCGCGAGCCGACCTGTCCCATGCCGATGATGCCGAGGGTCTTTCCCGAGAGCTCGCTCCCGACGAACTTCGACTTCTCCCACTTCCCCGACGCCATCGAGGAGGCGGCCGCCGGGACGCGGCGCAGCAGCGAAAAGAGGAGCGCGAACGTGTGCTCGACGGCCGAGACGACGTTCGCGGTCGGAGCGTTGATGACGAGCACGCCGCGCGCGGTCGCCGCCGGGACGTCCACGTTGTCCACTCCGACCCCGGCGCGGCCGACGACGATGAGCCTGGGGGCCGCGTCGAGGAGGGCCTTGTCCACCTTGGTCGCGCTCCGGACGAGGAGCGCGTCCGCGTCCGCGAGCGCCGCGACGAGCTTCTCGCGCGGCGCGCCCCCCAGGTTGACGACCTCGTGCCCCGCCTCCCTCAGCTTCTGGAGGCCGCTCTCATCCATCTTGTCGGCAACAACAACTTTGCTCATGCGTGGAAAGGTAAGCTTACAGCCCGCGCCGGCCTAGGTGCATTCTCATCAATCCAGGCGGGCAACCGCGCCAGGGAATCGAGAAGGGCATCGCGGTCCGCTCCGAGAAGCTCCTCCCGCGTGCGCGAGCCGGACGGCACGAGGACGACGCGGCAGCCGGCTGCCCTGGCAAATTCCGAGTCCACTTCCATGTCCCCGACGACGAGCGTGTCGCCGGGCGGCGAGGCGACGGCCGCCATCAGCCGCCGGAGCATCGTCGGATCGGGCTTGGTCGGCGTCTCGCCGTCCGGCCCGGCGACCGCCCCGAAGAAATGGGCGACGCCGAGCGCCTCGAGGATCATCCGCGAGAACCTCTCCGGCTTGTTCGAGGCGACCGCCATCGGATGGCCGCGTTCGGCCAGCTTCGCGAGGACCTCGGGCACGTCCGGCAGCAGGCGCGACTTCTCGACGGCCACGGCCGGATAGCGCTCGCGGAAGAGCCGGACTCCTTCGAGAGCCCGCGCCGGGCCGACCGCCTTCCCGAGGAGCCTCTCGATTCCGTGACCGACCAGGACGCGCACCGCCTCGGGAGGCAGCGGCGGCTCCCCGAGGCGTTCCATCGCGTAGGCGAGCGCGTCTCCGATCGCGTCGTATCCGTCGATGAGAGTCCCGTCCAGGTCGAAAACGACGAATGGCTTCGTCATTCGCGTGAGGCGTCAGGCGTCAGGCGTCAGGCGAAGCACCGGATTCTCACAACTCGCCTAACGCCTTACGCCTCACGCCTTACGGCCCCGGTCGAGGCCGGCGAGACGCAAGACGGTGGCGACGATGCCCTGGACGTCGCCGAACGCATGCGTGGGAAGGTCGTCTTCGGGCGGCTGGTCGGAGACGCGAGCGAGGGCTCCCTCGATCCGCGGGCGGGCGGCCCGCGCCCGTGTCACCTCGATCTTGGGCATCGGGAGGAACTTGAACCCCTCGACCAGGACGAGATCGCAGTCGGCGAAGTCGCGCGCGAGGAGGTCGTCGAGCCGCTCCTCCTGTCCGAACCTCCGGGCGGTCTCCCGCGCCGGCGTGACGAAGGCGGAGACCGCGGCGCCCGAAGTCGCGTGCAGGTGCGAGTCCTTGCCCGCCACGTCGTCCTCGGCGTCCTTGGAGCTGTGCTTGATCGTGCCGACCCGGAGGCCTCTCGCGGTCAGCCAGGGAACGAGCTCCACGATCAGCGTCGTCTTTCCCGATTCGTGGCCGCCGACGAAGGCCACCGGCGGCCGGCTTGTGGTCCGGATAGAGCAGATGCGGCTCGCGCCGCGGGAGAAACTCCCTCGCTCCCGCGTCGTGCCTGGCGATCTCCGGAGTCAGGTCGTCTCCCCTTTCGACGAGCTCGCGGTACCGGGGCGAGCCCGTCAGGAGGTCGATCGCCGGCCGCGGGTCGAACTCGTACGGCTCGGTCCGCCAGCGAAAGCGGTCCCGGTCGAGCCGGCGCGCGGTTTCGATCACTCTCATTCCGGTCTCGAAGGACCGAAAGCCGCGCCGGTGGACGGCCGCTCCCGGCCGCGGCGAAGGATGCCGGCCGAAGCGCTGCTCGCGCCCCGTCACGTGCATCATCGCGCCGCCGACGGTCTGTCCCGCGTGCTTGTCGAACATCGGCCGGAAGTGAACGGGCACGAACGACACTCCCGGGAGCTCGAGCGCGTTGAGCTCGCCGGTGAACGCGACCGCGTCCAGCCAGGGCGCGCCGAAGATTTCGAAGGGGCGCGTCGTGCCCCTCCCCTCCGAAAGGTTCGTTCCTTCGAGAAGACACATCCCCGGGTAGACGAGAGCCGTCCCCGGCGAGGGGATGTTGGGCGAAGGCGAGACCCAGGGGAGCCCCGTCGCGGCAAAGTCCATGTCCCGGGCCCAGCCGGACATCGCGCAGACGGCGACGTCCACGTCCAGGTTCTTTTCCGACGCGAGCAATCGCGCCATCTCGCCGGCCGTCATCCCGTGGCGGACCGGCACCGGGTGCATCCCGACGAACGAGAGGTACTCCTCCTCCTGGGGCGCGCCTTCGGTCTCCCCCCCGATCGGGTTCGGACGATCGCAGACGACGAGCCTCTTTCCCGACTCGGCGCACGCCTCCATCGCCAGCATCATCGTCCAGATGTACGTGTAGTAACGGGCGCCGACGTCCGCGACGTCGAAGACGAGGGCGTCCAGGTCCGCCAGGTCCTCGCGGCGGGGCTTCAGGGATTCGCGTGTCGCGCCGTAGAGCGAGACCGACGGAATGCCGGTCGGAGCGTGGATCGAGTTGCCGACCGCCTCCATGTAGACCGCTCCCCCGTCCACGCCGTGCTCGGGGCCGAAGAGGCGAACGAGCCGCGCGTCCTTCAATTGCGCGAGGGCCTTCCAGCCCGGCACTCCCTCGGACGTGACGCCCGAAGGGTTCGTGATGAGACCGAAGCGCTTTCCCGCGATCGGCGACGGGTCGGCCAGGAGGTGATCGATTCCGCAGAGGACTCTTCTCACGGCTTGCCCGGGTGCGCGGCCGCCTCGCCGCGCACGAGAGCGATCGCGTGAGGGAGCAGGTCCACGATCGCGCGCAGGCAGTCGGCCGCGCCTCGCGGGGATCCGGGGAGCGCGAGGACGAGGGTCTGGTCCCGCACTCCCGCGACCTGCCGCGAAAGGTAGGCCGCCGGGAAGTCCCTCCCCGTGTCGGAGCGCATCTTCTCGGCCAGGCCGGGGATCTCGAACTCGACGGCCTCCCGCACGGCCTCGGGGGTCCGGTCCCTCGGCGCCACGCCCGTGCCTCCCGTCAGGACGATCAGGTCGGCGTGGCGCGAGTAGGCCGTCATCCGGATGGCGCGCGCGATCAGCTGCCGGTCGTCCGGCAGGATCTCCCGCGAGACGATCTCGTGGACGATGCCCGACGCGCGGAGCGCCTCCTCGCAGGCGGGCCCCCCGCCATCCTCGCGCCGACCGGCCGCGACGCCGTCGGAGACCGTCATGATCACGACCCGGATCGTCATGAGAGCTGGCGCCTGTAGGTCCCGGAGCGCCCGCCGGTCTTCTCGAGCAGGACGATCTCGCGGATCTCGATCGAGCGGTCGAGCGACTTGGCCATGTCGTAGAGCGCCAGGCAGGCGCCGGCGACCGCGGTGAGCGCCTCCATCTCGACGCCGGTGCGCGCGGCCGTCGAGGCGGTCGCGGTGACGATGACCTCGCGGCTCCTCGCGGCGAGCTCGCACTCGACCGAGACCGCGTCGAGGGCGACCGGATGAGCGAGCGGCACGATCTCGGAAGTCTTCTTGGCCGCGAGAATCCCGGCCAGCCGCGCGACGGCGAGGGCATCTCCCTTCGACAGCTTCCCCTGGGCGAGCGCGCCGAATGCCGCCTCGTTCAAGCGCACCCTTCCTCGAGCCACGGCGCGCCGGCGCGTGGATGCCTTGGCGCCGACGTCCACCATTCGCGCGCGTCCGCGCGAATCCAGATGCAGCAGGCTCCCCCGCAGCGGGCCCGTCGAGCGGGGCCGCCGCGGCTGCTTGGGCGGTCTTCCTTCTTCCGTCATGCGCGCTCCCGCGCCGTGTTGTATTGCTCGATCGTGTTGACGTTGGCGAAAGAGTTGCCCGAAGGGTCGGCCGCCCGCCACGCCTCTTCAGAAAGAATCTCCGCTCCGACCTCTTGCGCGAGTCCGTAGAACGACAGCTCACCCCGGGCGATCCGCGCGAGCGCGACGGGGAGAACGCTCTTGCGCCAGACAGCGGCCAGAGGCTGGAGAAGCCCGTCGGCGAGGGGGATTACGGCCGGCCCCTCCGATTCGAGGCTCGCCTCGCGCGATGGCCCGGATGACCTCTTCCGACAGCAACGGCAGGTCCACGGCGAGAACGAAGAGCCGGTCGGATGCCTCCTCGAGCGCCCGCGCGAGGCCGTGGATCGGAGCCTGGTCGGCGGTCCGGTCGAGCACGAGGCGCGCCGGCCCGGCGTCGAAGCCCGGCGCTTCCTTGGCCACGACGAGGACCTCTTCGAAGATCCGCGAAAGCCTCTCCGTCTGATGCGCGAGCAGCGTCGTCCTGCCGTAAGGGAGCGAGGCCTTCGGCACGCCCATCCGCCGCGAGCCGCCGCCCGCCAGGACCGCCGCCGGCATCGCGATTCTCATTGGGACGACGATGCTAGCATCGCCGCTCACTTGATCTCGCTGATTATCCCGGTCCGGAACGAGACTCCGGAGGCGGCCGAGCGATTCCGCCCCTTCCTCGTTCGCGGACAAACCGAGATCGTCGTGGCGGACGGCGGGGGGCGTCCCGAGACCTCCCGCGCCTTCGAGGCGATCGGAGCGGGCATCTCCCGCGGCGAGGGGAGCCGGGGCCTGCGCCTGGACCGAGCCGCGCGGCAGGCCCGGGGCGAGATCCTCTTCTTCGTCCACGCGGACTCGCGGCCGCCTGAAAACGCGCTGTCCGCCATCCGCGATTGCCTCGAATCCGGCGCCGTGGCGGGAGCGTTCTCGCTCGCTTACGAGAACGCGACCCCGGCCCTTCGATGGATCGCATGGTGGGCGAACCTGCGTTCGCGGCTGTTCGCGTCTCCCCTTCGGCGACCAGGGTCTCTTCTGCCGGCGCGACGCCTACGAGCGCTCCGGCGGCTATCGCGACCTCGCGATCTGCGACGACGTCGACATCGTGCGGCGCTTGAAGCGCGCCGGCCCGTTCCGGGTCCTCCCCGAGAAGACCGTTACGTCGCCGCGCCGCTACCGGGAGCGCGGCGCCCTCCGCCAGGTGCTGAGAAATTGGAAGGTCCTGTTGGGCTACTTCGCGGGGGTTTCCTCCGAGAAGCTCGAGCGCTGGTACAACCAGAGGTAACAGGTGTCAGGGAAAAGGTATCAGGTGAACTGCAGGTGTCAGGTATCAGGTGTCAGGTTGCGAAGTGACGAAAGCCCTGTTCGGGCTCTGGTCCCTGAAACCTGATACCCGGCACCTGAAACCTGCATTTCCCCTGACACTCAACCTGACACCTGATCCCCCGGCTTACTTCCCTTCCCCTCCCAGGATGATCGGCAGGCCGGACTTCTGGTTTCCGATCACGACCACCTTCGTGTTCTGCGAGAGGGCGAGCTTCTCGGTCGCCTCGATTCCCTTCCACTCGAGCAACTGCTGGCTGATCCCGGAGGCGACGATCCTCTGGAAATCGGCCACGCCCTGCGCCTCGATGCGCTTGCGTCTCGGCCTCCTGCGACTCCTTCTGCAGCACGAACTTCATCTGCTCGGCCTCCTGTTCGCGGCGCAGCTTCTCCTGGATGGCGTTGGCCACGACCGCCGGAAGGCCGATCTTCCGCAGGAGGATCGCCTCGGTGATGATTCCGCGCCCCTCCGACATCTTGCGGAAGAGCTCGAGGGTTTCGCGGGAAATCTTGTCGCGCTCGGCCGAGTAGAGCACCTTGGCCTCGTAGGTCGCGGTGATCTCGCGGATGGCGGAACGGACCTGCGGGACGACCGCGATCTCCTGGTAGTTGGGCCCGATCGTCTTGTAGATCTCGGCCGCCTTGGTCGGATCCAGGCGGTAGAGCAGAGAGCCTTCCAGGTCCATCGTGAGCCCCTCCTTGGAGGGGACCTCCGCCGTCTCCTTGACCTCCTGCGTCTTGATCGACATGTTCACGACCCGCGTGAACGGGAAGACGACCCGGACGCCCGGCCCCAGGACGCTGGAAGAGACGTTTCCGAAGAAATCCTTGACCCCGACGTGTCCGGCCGGGATGACCCTGACGGGATTGCCGAGAAGAATCAGGAGAACGACCGCGACGACGATGGCGAGGCCTCGCAGGCTCCGGCCGCCTCCGGGCGTACCGCTGACGTCGATGAGACGTGGTGACATGGCTCCTCCTTGTTGTTAAGAGATGTCGGTGCTCAGTCTATGGCGAGGCGGGAGGGCAGGCAGTGAAGGAAGCGTTCGGTCGTCCCTAGATCACAAATCACCAATCGCAAATCACAAATCGTCTTCACACCATCTTCAACAGGTGTCCCATCTTGTTCTTCTTGGTTTCCAGGTACTTGCGGGAGCGGTCCGTGGGGTCGATCTCGAGAGCGACGCGCTCGACGATCTCCAGCCCGTAGCCGCCGATCGCGACGTACTTGGAGGGATTGTTGGTCATCAGGCGCATCTTGCGGACTCCGAGATCGCGCAGGATCTGACACCCGACCCCGTAGTTGCGGATGTCGGGCGGAAAGCCGAGCTTCTCGTTGGCCGAGACGGTGTCGTGGCCTTCGTCCTGGAGCTCGTACGCCTTCAACTTGTTGAAGAGGCCGATCCCGCGCCCTTCCTGGAGCAGGTAGAGGAAGACGCCGCGCCCCGCCTCGACGATCTTCTCCATCGCCCGGGCGAGCTGCTCGCCGCAGTCGCACCGGGCGGAGCCGAAGATGTCCCCCGTGAGGCATTGGGAGTGGACGCGCACGAGCACCGGCTCGTCTTCGCGGATCTCGCCGTGGACCAGCGCGATGTGCTCCTCGTTCGTGACGTCGCTCCTGTACGCGAAGACGCGGAAGTCTCCGAAGCGCGTCGGCAGGTGGGGCGACGCGATCCTCTGGACGAGGCGTTCCGTCTTCATCCGGTGGCCGATCAGGTCGGCGACCGTGACCATCGCGAGACCGTGCTTCGCGCAGAACCTCGTCAGGTCCGGCACGCGCGCCATCGTGCCGTCCTCGTTCATCACCTCGCAGAGGACGGCCGACGGGTCGAGTCCCGCGATCCGGGCGAGGTCCACCGACGCCTCGGTCTGTCCGGCGCGCTTCAGGACGCCTCCCGGGGCGGCTCGCAGCGGAAACATGTGCCCCGGCCGCAGCAGGTCCGAGGGCTTCGTCGCCGGATCGATCGCCGTCAGGACGGTCGCCGCGCGGTCGGCGGCGGAGATGCCGGTCGTCGTGCGCCCGCGCGCCTCGATCGAGACCGTGAACGCCGTGCCGAAGTTCGAGGTGTTCTCTTCCACCATCGGAGGAAGCTCGAGCTGCGCGGCATCGCTCCTCGGTGAGCGCGAGGCAGATCAGGCCCCGCCCCTCCCGCGCCATGAAGTTGATCGCCTCCGGAGTCGTCATCTGCGCCGCGAGGACCAGGTCCCCTTCGTTCTCCCGGTCCTCGTCGTCCACCACGACGACGAAGCGCCCGGCCTTCATCTCCTCGACCGCCCGGTCGATCCCGACGAAGGGTTCTTTCGTCTCACTCATCTGGTCTATATTCGCACACGGGACCTCCGCAGGCAGGAGTTTTGCTTATAGACTGCACGAATGCGCGCACGCGCTCGGACGCTTCGTGTTTCCCGCGGCCCTTCTGCTCCTCGGAGCATCCAGGCCCCTGATCCTCGCGCACCGATCGCCCCAGGAGGCCCAGGAGAACGCGGCCGCCGCGCGCCGGCCGCGCCCTACGACTGGCTCCAGATGAACGGAGACCCTCAGCACAGCGGGAACAACACGCGGGAGACGGTGCTCGGGCCTTCCAACGTGACGCAGCTCACCTTCCTCTTCCAGGCCACGCTCCCCTCCGCCGCGGACGGGGCGCCCGTATTGCTTTCCGGGGTGACGACCGTGAACGGCACGCAGGACCTCCTCTTCATCACGACGAAGGCGGGCCTCCTTCTCGCCCTGGACGCGTCCACCGGTGCCCAGGTCTGGTCGCGGCCGCACACCGGGACGGGTAACACGAACTCCTCTCCGGCCATCGATCCCAACCGCCTCTTCGTGTACAGCTACGGCCTGGACGGGTATGCCCACAAGCACCAGGTCGGAGACGGCACGGAGATCACGACGGGCGGCTGGCCGGAGCTGACGACGCTCAAGGGGGGTGTCGAGAAGCTCGCCCCGGCACTCGCGATCGCGACCGCCGGCAACGGAGCGACCTACCTCTACGTGGCCCACGGCGGATACATCGGTGACGGCGGCGACTACCAGGGGCACGTGACGGCCATCAACCTGGCGACCGGAACGCAGAAGGTCTTCAACTCCCTCTGCAGCGACCAGGCGGTCCACTTCGTCCAGTCGCCGGGAACTCCCGATTGCGCGAGCAAGCGGTCGGCCATCTGGGCCAAGGACGGCGTGATCTACGACGACGTGACCGACCGGATCTACATGGCGACGGGAAACGGTCCCTTCGACGCCAACGTCGGCGGGCGCAACTGGGGCGACAGCATCTTCGCGCTGGCGCCGGACGGCTCGGGGGCGAACGGGAACCCGCTGGACAGTTACACGCCGATCAACTACGCGTCGCTCGAGGGCGGGGACGTCGATCTCGGCAGCACGGGCCCCGCGATCCTGCCGGCCCCCGGCTACTCCGGGCGCCTGGCGGCGCAGTCGGGCAAGGACTCCGCGCTGCGACTGATCGAACTGACCAACATGAGCGGCCAGGGGGGTCCGGGGCACGTGGGGGGTCAGCTCCAGCTCCTCTCCCTCCCGCAGGGGGGCCCCGTCCTGACGGTACCGGCGGTCTGGGTCAATCCGGGCGACGGCAGCACGTGGGTCTTCGTGACCAACGGGTCCGGCAGCTCGGCCTACAAGCTGACGTTTCCCTCGGGCTCGCCCGCGCTCGCGCTGCAGTGGAACAACACGATCGGCCGTTCCTCCCCGCTCGTGGCCAACAACGTCCTTTACATCACCGGCAACGGGACGATTCGCGCCCTCAATCCCACGACGGGGGCGGTCCTCTGGAGCGATGCGACGAAGGTGGGCAGCCTCCACTGGCAGAGCCCCGTCGTCGCCAACGGCAGGCTTTACATGATGGACGAGTCCGCTCACCTGACCGCTTACGGGCTGCCGCCAGCCGGAACGCCGACGCAAACATCCACGAACACGCCGACGAATACCCCCACCGGCACGAACACGCTGACCAACACCCGGACGAACACACCCACCTCCACGCCGACGAACGTCAGCACCGCTGCGCCGACGAACACGCCGACGCGGACCCCGACGAACACGCCGACGCGGACCCCGACGAACACGCCAACGCGGACCCCGACGAACACGCCGACGCCGACGTCGACGACCAGCACGGGGACGCCGACGAGCTCGCCGACGCGGACCCCGACGCAGACGCCGACTCGGACCCCGACGAACACGCGGACAAATACTCCGATCCCTGTTCTCACGAACACCCCGACCAACACGCCCACGGTGACGCCCACGCCGACGCCGGCGGGCGTGATCGTTCCTCCGCTGACCGATTTCCGCGACGTCCGTCGGGCGGCCGACATCAATGTCGGAACCGACCTGGGAGGCACCGGGCATCCGGCGATCAACTTCACCGGATCGGCCGGGTCGGGAGGAGACGCCTGGATCACCGTCTACGACGCGACCCCCGGCACGCCAGACGAGGACCCGGTCTTTGGAAGCGTGAACCTCTCCGCGGATGTCCTGATCCAGACCTACAACAACAAGAAGGGGGCCGGCCTGCTGGCGCTCTTCAACGAAGGGACCGGCCAGAAGGGGCTGTCGCTGATCCTCTACGACAGCGGAAACTCCGACAGCCTGGCTCTCGTTGTGGTCGACCCGGCGACCGGACGATTCACGGCATTGACGAGCGTTTCGCTCGGCGGGAACATCGTGGAGAACGCGTGGTATCGCCTGACGGTGAACGTCGCCATCAGCGGCGCCAACGTCGCGGTGACGGGAAAGGTCTTCCGGCACACGGTCGCGACGGACCCCAACAGCCCGACGGGCACGCAGGTGGGCGTGACACTGAATTTCAACGGGGCCCGGCCCGCCGGCGTCGACGCGGCCGGCGAGGTCGGCCTCGTGGCCGGGGCCGCCAGCACCTCCGTCAACTCCAGCGTCACGAACTTCACGATCAACCCGTAACGGCGGGATGACTCCTCCTGTGCGCCGGCGGTTCCTTTCCCTCGGGATGGCCGTCGGCGCCGGTCTTGGCCTGGCCCTCATCCCGGCCAACCGTTCGCCCCTGTCGGGGCAAGGGGCCGGGCGCGCGGGGACCGCTCCCGCCGCGGCACCGGCCGCGCCCTACGACTGGCTCCAGATGAACGGGGACCCGCAGCACAGCGGGAACAACACGCAGGAAACGGTCCTTGGCCCCGGCAACGTCGCGAGCCTCCAGTTCCTGTTCCAGGTCGCGCTGCCGTCCGCCGCCGACGGGGCTCCTGTCGCCCTGTCCTCGGTCCTGACGCCGGGCGGCACCTTCGACCTTCTGTTCTCGACGACGAAGACGGGCACTCTCGTCGCCCTGGATGCGGCGACCGGAGCCCAGATCTGGGCCCAGCCGCACGCCGGAGCGTCGAGCGTCACGAACTCCTCTCCGGCGATCGATCCCAATCGGCTCTACGTCTACAGCTACGGGCTCGACGGCAAGGCTCACAAGCACCTGGTGGGAGACGGCGCCGAGATCACGACCGGGGGATGGCCGCAGCTGGCGACGTTGAAGGGAAACGTCGAAAAGGTCGCCGGGGCCCTCTCCACCGCGACGGCGGGGAACGGCGAGCGCTACCTCTACGTGCCCCACGGCGGATACAACGGCGACGGGGGCGATTACCAGGGGCACGTGACCGCGATCAACCTGACGACCGGGACGCAGAACATCTTCAACATGTTGTGCAGCGACCAGTTCGTGCACTTCACCAGTTCGGTTCCCGATTGCGGCTCTCGGCGGGCGGCGATCTGGCCCAAGGACGGGATCCTCTACGACGCCGCGACCGACCGGATCTACATGCCGACGGGCAACGGGCCCTTCGACGCCAACGCCGGCGGCCACAACTGGGGAGACAGCGTCCTCGCGCTCAATCCCGACGGCACCGGCAGCGGCGGCGGCATGCCGGTGGACAGCTACACGCCGTCCAACTACGCCGCGCTCGAAAGCGGCGACCTGGACCTGGGATCGACCGGGCCCGCGATTCTCCCGGCCGCGGGCTACCCGGGGCGCCTCGCCGTCCAGTCGGGCAAGGACTCGAAGCTGCGCCTGATCGACCTGACCGACATGAGCGGGCAGGGCGGGCCGGGACACGCCGGAGGCGAGATCGAGCTCCAGTCGCTCCCCCAGGGTGGAGGCGTCCTCACGGTTCCGGCGGTCTGGATCAATCCCGCCGACGTCACCACCTGGGTCTTCTACTCGAACAACTCCGGCCTCTCCGCGCTGAGGCTCGAGTTTCCCGGAGGCGTGCCCTCGCTCGTCAAGCAGTGGCAGAGCTCGCTCAACGGAACATCGCCGCTCGTGGCCAACAACGTGCTCTACCAGATGGGCGGCTTCACTCTTCGCGCCATGGATCCCTTGACGGGCAGCGTGCTCTGGAGCGACACGACCCATGTCGGGAGCAGGCACTGGCAGAGTCCCGTCGTCTTCAACGCCCGGGTCTACCTGCAGGACGAGGCGGGGCACATGACCGCGTGGGGTCTGCCTCCCGACACCGGCACTCCGACCGCGACCCCTCCGAGCACGGCGACGAATACGCCCACGAACACCCGGACCAGCACGCGGACGGCCACACCGACGAGGACTCCGACCAACACCCGGACCGCCACGCCGACGAGGACGGCGACGAGGACGCCGACAGTCACGCCGACCAGAACGCCGACGAGGACACCGACGGTCACGCCGACCAGAACGCCGACGAGACACCGACGGCGACTCCAGCCACTCCGACCGGCACGCCGTCTCCGGCGGCGACCGGCGCGCCGACGAACACCGCGACGGATACGCCGACGCAAGGGCCGATCACCACTCCGACGCCGACGCCCACGCCGGGCGGCGTCGCTGCCATCGCCTTCGTCAAGAATGTCGGCACCGCGTCTCACTCGACCGGGTTCTTCACGAGCCTCCAGGTCTCGGTTCCGGCAGCCGGAGTGGCTTCGGGCGAGAGCCTGATCATCTCGATCTTCGCGGGCAGCTCGACCGGGACTTTTCTCTGCTCCGATCCCAGGGGCAACGTCTATGCCCAGGATGTGGCGTCCGGCGGCGGCGGCGTTCCCAGGGCCGCGATCGTTTCGGCCCACAACGTGGCTGCCCTGCTGTCCGGCGACACGATCACGTGCACATTTCCCACGACGAGCACCGGGAGCGCAATGAGCGTCAACGAGTTCTCCGGGCTCCTGGCCGCTCCGCTGGATGGCACGGCCTCGGCCAGCGGCACCAACAACTCCCCCAACAGCGGGCTGACTCCCGCGACGGTCCAGAACAACGAGCTGGTCTTCGGCTTCGTGCACTCCGTCTCATTCGTCCCCGCCACGACCGGAAGCAACCCGGCCGAGACCTACGCGAGCCCGCCCAACTCCGATCCGTACCACTTCGCCGGCCAGTCCGGCAGCGTGTGGCCGGTGTATCGGATCGTGAGCACGAACCGCCAGTACCAGGCCAACGGCACAGGCGGCGGCACGGGCGGCTGGCGCGCGATGGCCGCGACCTACAAGGGCCAGTAAAAGGCCGTTGGTGCCGCCTGAGCTCGGCGATTTACCCGAAAGGCGGCCAGCGTAGTCTCCCGAAGTAACCGAGGGAGGAGGCGCGCGACGAGGGAGCGGAGCGCTAACGCGGCGACCCGGCGAGCGATCGAGATCGCATCCGGCCGAGTCGCTCGCCGGTGCGGCCGAAGGGCGCAGATTCCACGTTAGCGCGGAGCGACGGCAATCTCCGCGAGGTACTCCACGAAGGAGCGGGTCGCGCCGTCGAAGCCCTGGACCTTCGGGTTCGAGGACTCGATCACGTAGTACTCGTCGGGGGCGTGCGCGCCGGAGCCGTGGCCCATGCCGAAGTGGCCGGCCGGAAGGCGCAGCGGCTCTCCCGTGAAGACGTAGCCCGGCCAGGACCCCGCGTTGCGCGGCCAGAGGATCGGCTCGATCCCGGAGCGGCGGTAGACGGCGAGCTGCGCCCGGATCACCGCGGCGTCGCGCGGGAGTGCTCGTGGGGTCGTAGCCTCCGGTCATGTTCACGTCGATGTCGCCAAAGCCCTTCGCGGCAAGGTGCTTCTTCAGGAGGTCGAGCGACTCCGACGCCTTCATGTCGGGCACCAGCCGCAGATCGATCTTGGCGACGGCCTTGTGCGGAAGGATGGT
This sequence comes from uncultured Acidobacteriota bacterium, assembly GCA_963782815.1. Lineage (GTDB taxonomy): Bacteria > Acidobacteriota > Thermoanaerobaculia > UBA5066 > Gp7-AA6 > JAWOLE01. Next base: position 96,606 of record CAWALG010000032.1, read on the forward strand.
CTTCCCGCCGGGTCCGGTGTAACCGCCGACCAGACCCTCGATGTTGACCGTCGGCCGCGAGACGAGCCGCTCCAGCGACTCGACGAACGTGGCGTCGCCGATCCAGTGCTCGACCCCGAGCTGCTTCTTCAGGATCGCTTCGTCCATCCGCCTCGCCCCCTCGGCGACCATCGCCTTCTCCGCGGCGGAGATCGGGCGGACGTGCTCCAGGTATCCCTCGATCGCGGGGGTGTTGCCGTCGGGCGTGACGAGCGTCTGGAGCGCCTGCACCAGGTGCCACGCGGGGCTGTCCACGCGCGCCTTGTTGGATGAATGGATGTCCAGGCGCGGGCCGCGGCCCCACCTCTCGCCCGAGGAGGTCAGCTCGAGCTCGATGACGCCCTTGGCCCCGAGAGTGATGGTCACGTTGCCGTCCAGGCCCTGCGACGCGCTCGGCATGAAGACGCCCATGCACTTCGACAGCGCGGCCTGGATCTCGGGCCTGCGCACGATCTGCGGGAAATGCGGCGAGCCGATCTCCTCCTCCCCTTCGGCGACGAACACGAAGTTGACCGGCGGCTTGCGGCCGGCGCCGCGGTAGGCGTGCAGGGCCGCGAGGAACGCGGCCTCCGGCCCCTTCTGGTTGACGGCGCCCCGGCCGACGACCGCTTTCCCGATTCCCGGCTTCTCCACGATCGCCGCGTCCCACGGCGGCGACGACCACTCGGCCGGATCCACCTGCTTGACGTCGTACATGAAGTAGAGGGCGAGCGTCTTCGGAGCGCCGGCGTCGAGCGTGGCGAAGATGCCGGGCTGGCCGTCGGTCGGCACCTTCTCGGCGCGGCCGAAGCCCGCGTCCTTCAGCATCCGGATGAGCAGGTCGCACCCTTCATTCATCCCGCGGTTCTCCGCGGCGATGGACGGCTGGTGGATCCACTCCTGGAGCCTCTTGACAGCCTCGTCGTGCTGCTTCTCGACTTGCGCGAGCACGGGCTTCAGATCCGGCGACGATGCGGCGGCCGCAAGACGGGTGGGCAACGCGAGAGCCGCGGCGCCCGCGGCGGCGCCCTTCAAGAGATCTCTTCTGTTCATGGCGCCGCAGTCTACTAAAGCGTCCGCGATTCCAGCGCCCTCACCCCTTCCTATTCCCAGTAGTGAAAGCCGTAGGCGAGGCGGGAGTAGGCGGACTCGGAAATGCCGGTGTGGAGCGCGTCGCGGGTCCTGGCGGAGGCGTCGACGTTGCGGTCCATCTCCTTCAACTGGCCGACGATCCGGTACTTCGCGGACTGGACGAACGCCCGGGCCAGGCGGATCTCTTCCTGCGATTTCTCGCGGCCTCGCTTTTCCCGGGCCGCGGTCGCGCGGGAGAGAACGGCGAGACACGCGTAGAGGTCCATGACGATGTTGGCCAGACGCTCCTGCTGGTACTCCTTCTCGATGACCTTCTTGCCGTGCTTTCTCAGGACCCTCTCGAGGATGTTGGACACCGCCCCGACGTACTTCGCCACGACCGCGGCTTCGGCGGCGAGCTCCGGCGCCGCCTTCGTCAGCCGGGCCGGCTTCACCGAGCGGATCTTTCGCGCGGCGTATCCGGCGAGGATGCCGCGCGAGGAGAGCGGCGCCTTCAGGGCCCGGCCGACCTCCTTCAAGCCCTCTCCCGCGTCCCGCATCCCCGAGAGCGCGACGAGGACGCGGAGAATCTCGTTGGTCCCCTCGAAGATCATGTTGATGCGCGAATCGCGGAGCGCCCGCTCGTACGGGTACTCTTCCATGAAGCCGTTCCCCCCCGCGATCTGGAGCGCGTCGTTGATCGTCTGCCAGACCGCCTCGGTGCCGAAGACCTTGCAGCACGCCCCCTCGAGCGCGTAGTCGGGCAGGCCGCGGTCCACGAGACCCGCCGTCAGGTAGACGAGGGACTCGAGGGCGTAGGTGTTGGCCATCATCCGAGCGAACTTGCCGCGGATCATCTCGAAGTCGGCGATCCGCGTGGCGAACTGGCGGCGCTGCGTGGCGTGCTCGGCCGCGAGGCGGATCATGACCTTCGATCCGCCGACGCATCCGGCCGCGAGCGACGTGCGCCCCGTATTCAGGACCTCGACGGCGATCTTGAAGCCCTGGCCCCGCTCGCCGAGGACGTTCCCCGCCGGCACGCGGACGTTCTGGAGCTCGACGGGAACGGTCGAGGACCCCTTCAGGCCCAGCTTGCGCTCTTCCTTCCCCGGCAGGACGCCCGGCAGGTCCTTCGTCACGGCGAACGCCGTGATCCGGCGGTGCTCGTCCTTCGCCGGCAGCTTCACGTCCTTGGCGAAGACCGTGAAGAACCCGGCGAAGCCGCCGTTGGAGATCCAGTGCTTGGTCCCGTTCAACACGAACGTGTCCGTCTTCTCGTCGTAGTCGGCGGTCGTCTTGATCGAGGCCGCGTCCGAGCCCGCCTCCGGCTCGGTCAGCGCGAAGGCCGCGAGCAGCTCCCCCGAGGCGAGCCGGGGAAGCCATTTCTTCTTCTGCTCCTCGGTGCCGTAGAGGAGGAGCGCCTTCATGCCGATGGACTGGTGGCCGCCGATGAGGATCGCGAGCGACGCGTCCATCGTGCCGACCTCCTCCATCACGCGGCAGTAGGCGGACGCCGAGAATCCGTAGCCGCCGTACGCCTCCGGGATCGTCATCCCGAAGATGCCGAGGTCGGCGAGGCCCCGGACCACGTCGTCGTCGATGCGATGCTCCCTCTCGATCCGGACCGGATCGATGTGGGCGCGGGCGAATCCCCGGAAGGACTCGAGGAACGCGGAGACCGTCTCCCGCTCCTCGGCCGGGACTTCGGGAAACGGGAAGACGACGTCCTCCGGGAACCTGGCCCGCCATCAACGCGCGCATCGGCGAGGGGAGCTGCGACTCGGGCAGGGGCTTTGCCGTGCTCATGGGATTCTCCTCAATGGATCAACCCGCGGACGATTCCGGATGAAAGCTGGCGCCCGACTTCGCCATGTCCCGCAGCAGGGGCGCGGGCTGGAAGCGGGTGCCCAGCCGCGAGGCCAGGTCCTCGAGGGTCGAGAGAACGCGCGACGCGCCGAGGGAATCGGCGTATCGAAGGAGGCCGCCCCGGAAGGGGGGAAAGCCGGTGCCGAAGATCATCGCGAGGTCGAGTTTCGAGGCCGAGGCGACGACCTCCTCGGCCAGGCAGTACGCCGCCTCGTTGATCATCGAGAGAGTCAGCCGCGATTCGATCTCGTCCGGTCCGGCCGGCGGCGCTTTGCCCGGCGCCGCGCCGAGGATCTCGTAGGCCTCCCGGGACGCGGCCTACGCGCTTGCCCCCCCGGTAGTCGTAGAAGCCGCGCCCGGATTTTCTTCCCAGCCGGCCGGCCGCCGCCAGCGCCTCGTCCCCGGACCTCCTCATCCGGTCGGGGAAGGCCTTCTCCAGGACCTCGCCCGCCTTCACCGCGACGTCCAGGCCGACGTCGTCCAGGAGGGCGAGCGGCCCGACCGGCATGCCGAAGTCCGTCATCGCGCGGTCCACCTCCTCGATCCGGCACCCCTCCTTCACCAGCCGGACCCCCTCCGAGAGATACGGGGCGAGGATCCTGTTGACCAGGAAGCCCGGCGAGTCCTTGACGACGACGGGAGTCTTCCCGAGCGTCTTCGCGAGGGAGAAGACGGTCGCGACGGTCGCATCGGACGAACGCGGGCCGCGGATGACCTCGACGAGCGGCATCCGATCCACGGGGTTGAAGAAGTGCATCCCGACGACGCGCTCCGGGGCGAGCGCTGCCGCCGCGATCTCTCCGATCGGAAGCGTCGAGGTGTTGGACGCGAAGATCGCCTCCTGCGGCACGACCGCCTCCCACTCCTTCAGGACCGCGCGCTTGACGCCGAGCTTCTCGACGACCGCCTCGATCGTGACCTCGCAGCGCGAGAAGCCGCTGTAGTCGAGGGTCCCGGAGAGAAGGGCCATCTTCCCCGCCATCTGCCGCGGCTTCAACCTCCGCCGCTCGACCGCCTTCTTCCAGACGGCGGCGGCCGCGGCGTAGCCGTGCGCGAGGGCGTCGGGCTCGATGTCCTTCATGCGCGCCGGGATCCCCTTGTCCGCGGCGAGCTGCGCGATCCCGCCCCCCATGACCCCGGCGCCGAGCACTCCGACCCGGGTCACCGGGACAGGCCGGACGGCGGCGTCCGGGACTCCCGTCTCCTTCTTGACCTCCTCGGTCCAGAAGAAGATCGAGAGGAGGTTTCGCTGCACCTCGCCGCCGAAGATGTTGGCGATGTGCGCGTTCTCGACCTCGAGCGCGGCTTCCATCGACAGCCCGGACGACTCCTCGAGCACCGAGAGGGCCTCGAGCGGAGCCGGATAGTGGAAGTCCGTCGTCTTCACGATCTTCTCGCGGGCGGTCTTGAAGATCAGGCGCCGCCCGAGCGGCGTCTTCTCGAGCACCCAGTTCCGCACCCCGCCGGGACCGCGGCGCCCGGGACGAGGCTTGCCGCCGCCGCGCTTCCCGCGCGCGAAACGACGGGTCCAGTCCTCGAAGATGGCGGCGGGCACGGCCTCGTCCACGAGCCCGATCCTTCTCGCCCGCTTCGCGTCGAGCTGCTTGCCGGTCAGGATGAGGTCGAGCGCCGCCTGCAGACCGACGAGGCGCGGCAGCCGCGCGCATCCGCCCCAGGCCGGGAAGATCCCCAGCTGCACTTCCGGAAACCCGATCCTCGCCTTCGGGGCATCGGACATCAGCCTGTAGTCGCACGCCAGGGCGAGCTCCGTGCCCCCTCCGAGGCAGGTCCCGTTGATCGCCGCGACCGTCGGGATCGGGAGACGCGCCAGTTGCTCGAAGAGGGCCTGCCCGCGGGCCGAGCCCTCGCGGATCCGGGACGCGGGGAGGCCGACGAACTCCTTCACGTCCGCGCCCGCGATGAACGTGCCCGGTTTTCCGCTGCGGATCAGGAGCCCCTTCAAGCGCGTCTCCCGCTCGAGCGTCAGGAGCACGTCGGAGAATTCCTCGAACACCTCGCGCGAGAACGTGTTGACCTTCTCGCCGGGACGGTCGAACGTCAGGATGCCAAGCCCATCCTCTTCGACGTCGAGTTGGAACGCGTTCATCTCGGTGCTTGACCTTAGACCTTAGACCTTAGACCTTCGACGCCTTCGTTCACATCTGCTCCAGCACGATCGCGCCGCCCTGCCCGCCGCCGATGCACATCGTGGCGAGGCCGAACTGCGTGCCGCGGCGGCGCATCTCCCTGGCGAGCGTCGTCACGAGCCGGGTCCCCGAGGAGCCCACGGGATGCCCGAGCGCGATCGCGCCTCCGTTGACGTTGGTCCTGTCCCAGTCGATCTCGCCGATGGGGCCGCCGGTGGCGTACTTCGCGTGCCAGGCCGCGGACGGGAAGACGCGCGCGTTGGCCAGCACCTGGGCGGCGAAGGCCTCGTTGATCTCGACGAGACCGACGTCCTTCCATTCGATCCCCGCCTTCTTCAAGGCGAGCGGCGTCGCGACCGCCGGGCCGAGGCCCATGCGCTCGGGCTCCAGCGCGCAGAACGCGAAGCCGCGGATCTTCGCGAGCGGCTTGTACCCGTTGGCCTTCGCCGCCGCGGCGCTCATGACGAGCGTGGCCGCGCCCCCGTCGGTGATCTGCGAGGAATTGCCCGCCGTCACGGTCCCGAATCTCCGGTCGAAGAAGGGGCGCAGCTTCGCGAGCGCCTCGAGCGTCTGGTTCTCGCGCACGCCGTTGTCCCGGACGGACATCGCCTTGTAGTCCGGGGGGATCGGCACCGGCACGATCTCCTCGGCGAGCCTTTCCCGCGCCATCGTCACCCGCTGATGCGAGCGCAGCGCGAAGGCGTCCTGCTCTTCCCGGCCGATGCCGTGCTCCTTGGCGAGGATCTCCGCCGTCTCCCCCATGTTCAGACCGCACACAGCGTCGGTCAATCCCATCTGCAGGCCGATGTCCGGCTTGAAGTGCTTCGGCCGGAACTTCGCCGCGGCCGCGATCTTCCCGCCCGTGGCCCTCGCGGTGAAGACCTCGGTGAAGACCTCCTGGCTCTCCTTCGAGTAGAGGAGCGGGATGTTCGACATGGACTCGACGCCCCCCGCGACGATCGCGTCGGCGTCCCCCGCCGCGATCCGGTAAGCGGCCTCGACGATCGCCTCGAGCCCCGACCCGCAGAGGCGGTTGACCGTGAAGGCCGGAACGCTCGCCGGGACCCCCGCCAGGAGCGCCGCGACCCGCGCGACGTTGACCGCGTCGGGAGGCTGCGCGATGTTGCCGAAGATGACCTGGTCGAGCCGCGCGGGATCGAACGCGGTGCGAGCCAGCACCTCGACCGTGACGATGCGGCCCAGCTCCTGAGCGGGGACGTCCTTCAGCTCGGTGTTCGCCTTCGCGTACGGCGTCCGCACGCCGTCCACGACGACGACATCACGCGACATGCGGTTTTTCCGCGGACTGGTACATCTTTTCGATCAGGCCCTGGTATCGGGTCTCCAGGATGCGCCGCTTGACCTTCAGCGTGGGCGTGATCGTCCCGTCCTCGACCGACAGGTCCGCCGGCAGGAGGGCGAAGGCGCGGATCTGCTCGTGGTGGGGCTTGTCCGCGTTGTACTCGTCGATCTCTTTCTGGAAGAGGGCGCGGATCGCCGGGCTCGCGTCGATCGTCAGGGGATCGAACGAGATCCCCTTCTGCGCCGCCTCCTCCTTCAACCTCTCGAAGTTGGGAACGATCAGCGCGGCCAGGAACTTGTGCCGGTCCCCCAGCACGATCGGCAGGCTGACGTAGGCGGATTTCTTCAGTTCCGTCTCGATCGGCTGCGGCGCGGCCTTCTTGCCGCTCGCGAGGACGATCAGGTCCTTCTTGCGGTCCGTGATCTTGAGGTACCCGTCGGAATCGAACTGCCCGATGTCCCCGGTGTGGAACCACCCCTGCGGGTCGATCGCCTCGGCCGTGGCTTCCGGCTTGTTGAAGTACCCCTTCATGACGTGAGGGCCGCGCGTCAGGATCTCTCCGTCCTCGGCGATCCTGACCTCGACGCCCGGGATCGGACGGCCGACGGTGCCCAGGCGCCACGCGTGGGGCCCGTTGACGCAGATGACGGGCGAGGTCTCCGTCAGGCCGTACCCCTCGTAGATCGTCACGCCCGCTCCCCAGAAGAATTCCGCGAGCTCCGATGAGAGCGGCGCGCCGCCGGAGACGGCGTACCGGAAGCGTTTCCCGAGGGCATGGCGGATCTTCCCGAGCACGAGCTTGTCGGCGACCTTCGCCGCGAAGGCCAGCCCCGCCGGCACCGGCGCCGCCTTCTGTTCATAGGAGAGCCTCTCCTTGCCCGTGGCAACCGCCCAGTGGAAGAGCTGTTTCTTGAGACTGCTTCCCGACTCGACCTTGTTCATGATCCGCGCGAAGACCTTCTCGTACACGCGCGGCACCGCCCCGAAGCAGTGGGGATTGACCTCGAGAAAGTTGTCCTTCAGCTTCTCGATCGACTCCGCGTAGGCGATCGTCGCTCCCCGGTACAGGTACGCATAGTCGAGCATCCGCTCGAAGACGTGGGACAGAGGCAGGAAGCACATCGCCGTGCCGTCCCCCGTGATCGGCACGACCTCGCAGGCGCCGAGCACGTTGGAAACGAAGTTGCGGTGGGTGAGCATCGCGCCCTTGGGCTCCCCCGTCGTGCCGGAGGTGTAGATGATGGTCGCGACGTCCTCGGCCCGGACCCGCCCCGCGCGCTGCTCGAAGGCGCCCGGGTTCATCTCGAGAAGCGGGCGGCCCCGGTCCACGGCCTGCCCGAAGGTCAGGAATCCCGGCTCCCCCGGAGGACTCGCGTCGAACGTGATCACGTACTCGAGCGCCGGACACTGCGAACGGATGGTCAGGATCTTGCCGAGCTGCTCCAGCGTCGAGACGAAGATCGCCCGCGCGCCCGGAGTCCTTGAGCTGCGGAGCGATCTGGTGCGCGGGGAGCGTCGGGTAGATCGGGACGGACCATCCGCCGGCGCAGAGGATGGCGTAGTCGGCCATCGCCCACTCCGGCCGGTTCTCCGACAGGATCGCGACGCGGTCGCCCGGCTGCAGGCCGAGCGCGTTCAACCCCAGGGAGAGGGCGCGGACCGTGTAGCCGAAGTCCGAGGCCGAGATGGGCTTCCATTGCCCGCCGACCCTGGAGACGAGCAGGTCCTGCTTCTGCAAAGCCGCCGCCTTCAGGAAGATGTCGCAGAGAGTGCGGACTTCGTCGCTCATTGTTCCCTCCGGGGCGCGATCGCATTCTGTCCCGCGCTCCACCCCCGGTCAAGGCGGCGGCCCGCCGCTTTCACGGAGTCGCGCAAAAGAAGCAAGAGTTCCAGACGCGCCACGCCCGGGCAACGCCGAGGAAGGGTCGAGCGACGAAGCGAGACGATCGCGCATAATCGCAACGATGGCGATCGCGCTGCTCCTGACGACGGTCCTGGCCCTCGCGGGATTTCTCGCGACGGGCGCGCAGGGTCTCCTCGTTGCGTCGGCCCTCCATTCCGCCGCGCCCCTGGCCGGCCGCCTCGTCACCCGGCACGTCGGATACGCGATCCCGACGGTGCTCTTCTCCCTCTTTTCGCAGTCCATGGTCATCTTCTACTTCATCGGCACCGGCAAGCTCGTGAAGGAGGAGATCGCCTCCTACCAGGACGTCGAGCGCCGGGCTGTCCTCGCCGCCCTGCGCCGCTTCAAGGCGAAGACGTCGCCCCCGGCGACGTTCGCGCTCCTCTCCGCGATCGGCGTCTTCGTCCTGGGAGGCGCCGTGCACACGAGCGCGCTCCCCCCATGGACGCACCTGACCGCATCGCTCGCGGCGGTGGCGATCCACTCCTGGGCGCTTGCCGCCGAGTGGAAGACCTTCGCCGAGAACCACAGGCTGATGGACGATCCCCTCGCTTACGCGCGGAGAGCCCGGCCCGGCGCGGCTACTTGACGACGAGGGTCGTGGTCTGGCCTTCGGCGACGGTGAAGGGGTAGGACGCTTCGCCGGTGCCGCCGGCAACGATGAGCTGGTAGGAGCCCGGGGCGAAGTTGTCCCAGACCGTCACGGGCGGACCAGGGTGCACGGTGCCGTCCAGCCGGAAGGGGCCGAGCAGATAGATCGACCCGGCGCCGTCCACGATCCGCCCCGATACCGGAACGGCCGGACGCACCTCGACGCGCCCGCCGGGAGTCAACGCCACGCCCAGGGTCGCGGAGGGCACAATCACGTTGGGGAACGAGCGCGGCGAGTAGCCGTTGGAAAAGACGTAGAGCGCGTAGGCGCCCGGCCCGAGCGAGCCGATGTCGCCGTGGCCGCTCGAATCGAGGCTGATGGTGCCGTTGAAGGCGATGGAGCCACCGGCTCCGAACGCGATCACGGAGACCCCGCGCAGGGGCAGCCCCGTCAGGCCGTCGTTGGCCTGGATGCCGACGCCGGTGCCGCGGGAAAGCGCGAAGTCCGACTGCGCGCTCTCGGATCCGACCATGAGGCTCTGCGTCTTCATCTGGTACTCGGCCTTTCGCGCCGTCAGCTGATAGTTGCCCGGGTCCACGTCATCGATGAAGTAGTGCCCGGAGGAGTCGGTTACACCCTGCTTCATCGCGAACGTCTGCGTTTCGGTCCCGGTCTGGGCCTGGACCGTGACGCCTTCCAGAGGGACTCCGGATCCCGATTCCGTCACGGTGCCGGTCACGGAGATCGCCGGCAACGGGATGTCGCCGGAGGTGTCGCCCGAAACCGTGAATTCGCGGCGGTAGGACACGCCCTGGCCGTTGACCATGACCGAGTAATTCCCGTCGTCCAGCCCCTCGAGCGCGTAACTGCCGTTGTCGTCCGTCTGGCCGGAGGAGCGCCCGGTGTTTGGACGCGGGGGATCGGGAATGGCGTTGACGAAGAGACCCGACAGCGGCCGGTCTCCCCGCGTGACGCGTCCCGCCAGACGCGACGCGCCCTGGAACGCGATGTCGGCCTGGAAGTCTCCTCCCTCGGGCACCTCGACCGTCTTCGAGGTGGAGCGCCCCGAGAGGAGAGACGTCATGGCCGTCAAACGGACGACGCCCGACGGTACGTCATGGAGCGAATAGGCCCCGCTGTCGTCCGTCTGCGCGGTGTCGGAGTAGTTCGTGCCGGACGCCATGATGCGCACTCCGCCGAGCTGCCCCGACGGGAGCCCGCTCACGGTGCCGTGGAGAAGAGTGCCGGTCACCATCTGGACGAGCACCCCGGAAAGGGGCTGGCCCTCGGCCACGACGACGTCCTTCGCCGTCGACTTGCCGGTGTTTCCCGACGCGACGAGCTTGTAGCGGCCACCTCCGAGATGCTCGAAGAGGAAGCTGCCGGAGCCGTCCGCGCGGGTGGAGTCTCCCCCGCCGCCGCCGGGCCCGCCCCCGAAGCCGCCTCCGCTCGCGCCCTCTTCGTTCAATTGCACGAGCGCGCCCGGGACGGCGGAGCGGCCGTCGCTTCCGACGACGGTTCCGGAGATGCTCGCCCCGGTGCCGAGCGACAGGTCCGCCGCCGTTTCCCTGGAAGGATCGATGTCGCGCGACGCGTCGAGATAGTCGGGGTGCGACGCGGTCACGGTGACCCGGGCATCCGGAAGGCCGTCGAACTGGTAGTGGCCGTCGGCGTCCGAAGTCGTCGAGCCGCCGGCCCCGCCCCCCATCATCCGCGCCATCGCGGCGCCCATCGGCCCCCCTCCCGACTCCGCCGGGTGCCACGAGACCGAGGCGTTGGCCACCGCCGCGCCCCGCGAATCGGTCACGCGCCCGGAGAGGCCGCCTCCCTTCTTCAGGGAAAGGACGATGCCTTCTTTCGTTTCTCCCTCGCCCACCTCGACGCCGGAGGTCTCCGCCGAGCGGTAGCCCGCGGCCGCTCCGCGAATCGTCCACTTGCCCGGCGGCACGTCGGTCAGCTCGAAGGTCCCGTCGTCGGACTGGAACGTCTGATCCCCACCCTGGCGCCCGATGGCGATCTGGATCCCTCCGCCGCCGCGAGCGCCGCCGCGGGAGATCGTGAAGTCGGTGACCGGCTTCTTCGTGTCGCCGTCCTCGACGCGGCCGCGAACGGTGCCGGCGCTCTTCAACACGATCGCGAGGTCCGCGGCCGGAGGCGTCACGTTCTTCTGGAGCGTGGCGTATCCCGGCGCCGACACATTGACGAGGATGGCGCGCTCGGCGACGAATCCGTCCAGGCGGAACCTGCCGTCGGCGTCCGACGTCGCGTTCTGCGGCCGTCCTCCCGAGCCTCCCACGTCGATGCCGAAGATCTGCGCGCCGCCAACCGGCGCTCCGGCGGCATCCCGCACGCTCCCCGCGATCGGAGCGCCGGCGGCGAGCGTGACCGGGGGCCAGACGTTTTCCCCGGCCGCCTTCACGTCCACGGACGGGACCGACTTGCGCGCGAAGCCGTCGCGGGCGACGGTCAGGGTGTATTGACCCTCCTCGAGGCCCTTGAGCGAGTAAGAGCCGTCGCCGGCCGTCACCGCATCCGGCTTGTCCTGGGAGACTCCCATGAGACGCATCTGGACCCTCGCGCCCCCCATGACTCCTTCCTCGCGGCGGATCGCGCGGATCTCCGCTCCCGGCCACGGGCTGTCCCTGAGCGTCCACGACCTTTCCGCGCGCTTCCAGGCCGCGGCGCACGACGAGGGCAACGTCCTTGATCGCGTCTCCCGCCTTGAGCGAGACGCCGGGCTTGCGCGCCGCGGCGTAGCCGGTCTTGCTCGCTTCGAGAGAGAGGTTGCGCTCCGGCTCCAGGCCGCGGATGTGGAACGTGCCGTCGGCGGCGGTCTGGGCGCCCTGGCCCCCCAGGACCGCGGCGGGATTGGACGCCGCTCCGCGCAGGAGCCGGCGGATCCCCATCTCGCGCAGGATCCGCACCCGGGCTGCGGCGACGGGCTGCCCCTTCTCGTCCGTCACGCGTCCCGAAATGCTCGCCGCCTTCCGCAGCGCGAGATTGGCCGGCGGCACGGAGGGCACGGCCGCGTTGATCCCCGCGATCGACGCGGTCAGGTACCCGTCCCTCGCGGCCTCGACCGAGTAGCGGGCCGGGGCGAGGCCCGGAAGCCGGAAGCGCCCGCGCGCGTCGGTCCGGACGGCGCGCTCAGCGCGCCGGCGGCCGAGGCGCCCGAACCGCGTCGAGGTCGCGGCATAGGCAGAGATGCGCGCCCCGGCCACGGGGCGGCGCGAGCCTTCCTCGATCACGGTGCCGGAGATCGCGACGCCGGGCTTCAACTTCAGGTCCGCTTGCGTCTCTTCTCCCTTGCGCACCCGCACTCCGTCCCTGCGAGCCGCGGAATCGTCCTTCGAGAGCGCCTGCACAGGAAGACTGCCCGGCGAGAGACCGGTCAGGCGGAACCTCCCCTCCGCGTCCGTCTGCGCGGCCGCGTCGTCCGTGGTGACGATGACGCCGGCGGCCGGCTTTCCCGCCGCGCCGGTGACGACGCCTCGCACGGCGCCGCCGCGCTGGAGCGAGATCTTCTCGTCGGCCTTCGCCTCGAGCTGGATGCGGTTGCCCGGGATGAACTCCGGCGCTCGCACGATGACGACCCTGGCGCCCTCCGGGGCGTCGGAAACCGTGAAGGTCCCGTCGGCTCCCGTGCGCGCCTCCGCAAGCGACCGCTTCTCTCCGTCGAGGGCGCCCTCGGTCGACACCACGAGGACCCTGGCGCCGCCGACGGGCTTGCCCGCTTCGTCCACGACGAGGCCGGACATGGGCTGCGCGCCCTGGATCGGAATGTCGAACAGGGAGTTCTCCTCCGAGGAGTCGAAGGGACCCGGAAACCGCGCCGACGGGCGTCCCTGCGCCACGACGCGCAGAGCCACGGAGACTCCGGGCTTGTCGAGAGCGACGCGGAATCTTCCCTCCGCGTCCGACGCCGTCTCACCCAGGACCGCGGGGTCCTTTCCGGCCGTCTCGTCGAGAAGGACCTCCTCATCGGAGCGGTAGTTCGTCCATTGCACCTTCGCGCCGGAGATCGGCTTTCCGGCGGAGTCCAGGACCCGCCCGGTAACCGAGCCTCCCCGGGCCTGGGCCGCCAGGAAGAACATCAACACCGGGGCAAGCGTGCTCCAGCGACCAGCCGCCGATTTCTTCATGGTCTCCTCCCGAGCGATTGATCCACAACAGATTACGCTCCCTTCCTTCCAAAGGTTACGATGGCGCATGAGCGAGCCGAGGCTGGCCGGCAAGGTCGCGCTCGTGACGGGAGGCGCGGTTCGCGTCGGGCGGGCGATCGCCCTGGCGCTCGCGGGCGCCGGCGCCGATCTCGCCGTGCACCACTTCTCTTCCGGAGCGCGGGCGGAGGAGACTGTCGGAGCCATCCGCGCGCTCGGCCGGCGGGCGCTCGCGGTCCGCGCCGATCTCGGCAGCCCCGAGGAGTGCCGCCGCGCGGTGAAGGAAGCCGTGAGCGGACTGGGAACGCTCGATCTCCTCGTCCATTCGGCCGCGAACTTCCACCGCGCCTCGCTCGCCGAGACCGACGAGCGGCTCTGGGACTCGGCGATGAACATCAACGCCCGCGCGGGCTTCCTCCTCGCCCGGGAGGCCGCGCCGATGCTGCGCGAGCGCCGGGGCCGCGTCGTCCTGATCTCCGACTTCCTCGCGCGCGACCCGGCGCGCCACTACCTGGCCCACGCGGTCTCGAAGGCCGCCGTCGAAGGTCTCGTCCGCGCCCTCGCCGTCGAACTGGCGCCGGAGGTCTCCGTCAACGGGGTCGCGCCCGGCACGGTTCTCGTCCCCGAGGGGACGGCGCCGGAGGAGGCCGAGAAGCTCGCGCGCCGCGTTCCCCTGCGGCGCAACGGCGCTCCCGAAGACGTGGCGCAGGCGGTCCTGTTCCTCTGCGCCGGCCCCGCGTTCATCACCGGCCAGGTCCTCGCCGTCGACGGGGGCAAGTCCCTGACGTGACCCCTGCCCTTTCCAGGAGCCGCCACGGTGTCATTCTGAGGAGCGCAGCGACGAGGAACCTGCTCCGGTCGATTTCGCCGATCGTAACCGGGGCAGATCCTTCGCTTCGCTCGGGATGACACGGTCGCCGGACGGTTATTGCAGCTCTGACTCCTCCGCGGCGAGCCTTCGCGCGAAGTCCAGCATGATCCGGCGGCGGTCGCGGGCGAGCGCCTCCCCGTTCTCGGTTCGAAGCGGCGCGCGGGCGGCCTCTTCGATCGCGGCGGACATCTCCAGGAAACTCGCGCCCTCGCGGCGTCCTTCGGCAAGCCGGCGGGCGATGCCGCGGGCCCCCATCTCGTCGATCTTCACGGCGTCGTGGGCGATTTCCTCCTCGGGCGTCGCGGGGCCGGACTCCAGGCGCGCCAGGCCCCGAAACAGCGCCTGGATTCTCCGACCCGGGATTCCCAGGGAGGCGAGGAACATCTCCGTCCGGCTGCGGTGCCCCATCCGCGAGACCCACCGCTCCTGTCCCGAAAACACCGCCAGCAGATAGAGAAGGTCTCGGTCGAGGTCGGTCCGATCACCGGCGATCTTCTCGCAGGCAGAAACGATCCGGCGCGTATCGCCGAAATGGGTGACGCCGTCCAGACCCGCGGCCAGCGGCCGGACATACTCCTCGATGCGCCGCCGCGTCGCTTCGTCCATCAAAGGGATCGTAGCAAGTGTCATCCTGTGCGAAGCGGAGGATCTGCCCTTCCAGGATCAAGGGAGCAGATACTTCGGCCCTGCGGGCCTCAGAATGACAGACCTTCTCGGGCTCCGGGCTCTAGCCGTTCGGGCGGCCCGGCGGCGCGGGGCGAGGGCGGGCGCCCTCCTCGCGGAACATCCGGCGGCGCTCCTGCATCTGCTCGCGCCTCTCCTGCTGCTTCTGGACGAGCTTCTCCCACTGCTCGGGCTTCAGGATCTGCTTCATGTCGAGGATCATCAGGGCGCGCGTCTTCTGGAGAGCCGCCCGCGCGGTTTCGACCGACTCGATCTTCTTCTCGACGGCGGCCCGGTCCGCCGTCTTGTCTTCCATCGCGACCTGGAGATCCAGCTGCTTCTTCTCGAGATCGGCCTTCAGGTCGATCAGCTTCGAGCGCGAGTGCACGAAGACCTTCTCGATCTCCGTGGATTGCTCCGGCGTCAGCCCCAGCTCGGCGGCCACGCTCGGGTTCTTCCACCACTTCCCCTCCGCCATTCCCGGGGCCGCCGAGGCCGGAGCGACGAGGAACGCCGCCAGCGCGGCGGCAAGCAGGATGTTTCTCACAGCTGTTCCTCCTCGGTGCCCGCGGGCTCCGGAGCGAGCGTGCTCCAGGAGCCGTTGTCTTCTCCCTGCGACAGGCGCGCCACGTCGCGCAGCAGCGCGTCGTCCTTCTGGTCCTGCGCCGAGAAGGCCGCGACGGTCCCCTCGCGCTGCGCGACGGCGGCTCGGCCGGACTTGCGGGCCGGGATCAGCAGGGCCACCAGCAGCAGGGACGCGGCGAGCGAGACGGCCCATTTGACGGCGGGCGCTCGCCGGGTGCGTCCGGCGCGTCTCATGGCCTCGATCGTCTTCTCTTCCCGCTCCTGCCACTCCGCGGCGGACCGCCGGTCGAGCTCCTCCGTCTCCTCGTCCGCGAGATCCCGCACCGCGCTCTTCCATTCCTGGAGAGCCCGGCTGCAGCTCCAGCACTCGGACAGATGCCGCGGCAGGGCTTCCGGCTCTCCCAAGGGCGGGATCGCGAGATTGAACAGCTCCGCGTCGGTCAGGTGCCGGTCGTCGGTCTTCGGTTCCATGTTCACGCCTGCCTCTGGAAATCGGCGAGCCGTTCGCGGATCTTCTGGGCGGCCCGGAAGAGATGGGACTTGATCGTGCCGGCGTCCAATCCCGTCAGATCCGCGATCTCCGGGATCGAAAGCTCCTCGAAATGTTTCAGGACGAAAACGGATCTCTGCCGCGGCGACAGGGACTCCATCGCGCGGCCCAGCCTCTCGCGGATCTCGCGGGAGAGCGCCCGGCGCTCGGGGGAGGGGTCCGGATGCGCCGCGATCTCCCGCGGCCCGGTCTCCTCATCCTCGCCGGCGGGAGCCTGGTGGAAATAGAGGACGAGGCGGCGGCGCTTCAACCGGTCCTTGCACCAGTTGATGCAGATCCGCGTCAGCCATGTCTCGAAGGTCGAGCCCTCGCGGAAATCGGCGAGGCTCTGATACGCCCGGAGGAAACTCTCCTGCGCCGCGCAATCCGCCTCCCCGGCATCGCGCAGCAGGCGGTAGGCGATGCGGGTGATCCTCTGCTGGTAGCGGCGCACGAAGTACTCGAAGGAATCCGTCTTCCCGGCGCGGACTTCCTGGATCAGCCGGGCCTCATCGACTCCGGGATCTGTCTGGCGGGGAATCATCGCGAGCGCGGGCACAGGAGATAGACGACCGGGGTGCCTCCCGGTTTACGCCGGCAAGAGCGTGGGGGCCGATGGCAAGTCATAGATGCGAAAGGATCTCCTGCCGTTTCGCGGCGTACTCCTCCGCGCTCAGGAGACCCCGCTGCTTCAGACTCTCCAGCTCCTCCAGGCGCGCCTCGAGCGTCGGCGGCTCCGGGGTGGCAGGAACCTCCGAACGGGTCTGGCCGGCGGAAGGCGCCTGGCGCCAGACGTTGGTCCGGAGACCCTCCGGAGACGCGATCTTCGGGAAGATCAGCATTCCATTCTCAGACGCCGTCTCCACGATAACGGTTCCGTAGCCGAGCATCCTCCCGAAGATCCCCTGTTCGACCGTGATGTCCTGGATCTTCTCGAGAGGCGCGTTCTGGACCTCGCGCGCGAAGAGGCCGACCCTCCGGATGACGCGGCGGTTGGTCACGACGAATTCGTCCCTGCTCACGCGGATCCGGCGCGCCAGGAACCCGACGAGCCCGATGAGGACGAATGCGGCCGCGAGCCAGGCGAGCGGCCGTCCCACCTCGTCTCCCGCCTGGTTGTTCCTGGCGTGCAACGCGGCGAAGCCGAGAGCCGCGGCGAGAACGAGAACGATGACCACGAAACTGTAGTAGACCCAGTGGTAGCGAGCGCGGTAGAGGATCGTCTCCCCCTCCGCCAGGTTCTTCTCCGTATAGCCCATGCTCTTGCCCGCGCAAGGGTAACATCACGGAATGCCCTCGGAACGCGTGATCCTCATCACGGGCTGCTCGAGCGGCATCGGGAGGGCCGCGGCGATCGAGGCGGCCGGACGCGGCCACCTGGTCTTCGCCACCGCCCGCAATCCCGAGAGCCTGCGGGACCTGGCGAGGGACGGGAAGATCCGGCCTCTCTCCCTGGATGTCACGGATACGGCTTCGATCCGCTCCGCCGTCGCCTCCGTCCTGGCCGAGGCGGAGCGAGTGGACGCTCTCGTCAACAATGCCGGCTACGGCCAGTACGGAGCCGCGGAGGACGTCACCGCCGAGGAATGGAGGCGCCAGTTCGACGTCAATCTCTTCGGCGCGATCGAGGCCGCCCGGGCGGTCCTTCCCGCGATGCGCGCGGCGCGCGGCGGCACCATCGTCAATGTCTCCTCCGTCGCCGGCAAGATCGCGATCCCTTTCGCCGCCCCCTACTGCGCCTCCAAGCACGCCCTCGAGGCCTTCTCCGACGCGCTGCGCGTCGAGGTCGCCCCCTTCGGCATCCGCGTCGTGGTCATCGAGGCGGGACCGATCGAGACCCGGTTCGGGGACCGGGCGCGCGCCGGCGTCGCGCGGATGCTGGTGAGCCCCGGCCCGTATTCCGCGTTCTACCCGAACGCCGAGCGGGCCATGGACACCGACTTCCAGGCGGGGAAGCTCCCGCCCGAGGCGGTGGCCCGCGTCATCGTCGAGGCAATCGAGTCGGACAATCCCCGGACGCGCTACCGGATCACGCGGATGGCTCGCGCCCTGATCCTCCTCCGGCGCTTCCTCCCCGACCGTTTCTTCGACCGCCGGATGAAGAAGGCCCTGAAGCTCCCCGACCGGATCTGATCAGCCGCTCGGCGACGCCGAAGACCGCGGCGAGAAGACACGGGCGCGCCTGCCGGCCGCCGCGAAATCCTCCGGCGCCAGCGCCCGCGCTTCTGCCTCCGTCAGGACCTCCTCCGCGAGGCGATCCTGACTTCCCGGGCGACCGCAAGCGCTGTCTCCGGGTGGTCCACCAGTTCAATCCACGAGAGCTGGATTCGATTTCGAGGGGCCCCCTTTCACCGCGACGCTCATGCGGCACGTCCCAGCTCGCGGTCCCTAGCAGCTGTAGCCCCGCGGCGATTTCGGATTGCCTTGAGCAGCTCGAACCAGGCGGTGCCGAGCGCGGCGGCGCCGACACAGATCGCGATGTCGGTCACGTGGAGGAAGTCGAAGCGGAACAAGACGCGCAGCGGTGGGACGTACAGCGTCGCTGCGAGGAAGGCGAGCGCCCCGCCGGTGATCCACCAGAGCGCCGGGTTGCGGGCGCCGTTGCCCGCGACCGAGGTCTTCCAGGAGCGGCTCGTGAAGATCAGCGCCAGATTGGACAGGATGAGGATGGTGAAGGTGATGGCACGGGCTTTCAGCTCGCCGCGCCCGCCATAGTGCGCGATCGCGAACGCGCCGAGCAGGATCGCGGTGACGCTGAGACCGAGGGAGAGGCTGACGGCGATGAGCTTCCTACCGAACAGGCGGGCCGTGACCGCGCGCGGCGGGCGGCGCATCACGTCGGCTTCTTCCGGCTCGGCCTCGAACACGATCGAACACGCAGGATCGATGATGAGGTGCAGGAAGGCGATGTGGATCGGCATCAGCACCAGCGGCCAGCCGACGAGAATCGGAACGACTGTCAGGCCAAGGACCGGCAGGTGGACGGCGAGAATGTACGCCAGCGCCTTCTGCAGGTTGTCATAGACGCGGCGTCCGGTGCGCACGGCGAGCTCGAGCGAGGCGAAGTCGTCGTCGAGGAGCACGAGCTGGGCGGCTTCCCGCGCCACGTCGGTGCCGCGACCGCCCATCGCGATGCCGATGTGCGCGGCCTTGAGCGCCGGCGCATCGTTCACGCCGTCCCCGGTCATGGCCACGATCTCGCCTGTGGCCTTGAGGGCTTCGACAATGCGGAGCTTCTGCTCGGGCATGATGCGCGCGAAGACGTTCACCGAGCGAATGCGCCCGCGCAGCGACTCGTCATCCATTTCCGCCAGCTCTGCTCCGGTGATGACCACGGCATGCCTGTCGAGGCCGATCTGACGCGCGATGCTCTGCGCCGTCGCGGGGTAGTCGCCGCTGATCATGACCACGCGAATCCCGGCCGCGTGACACTCGTCGATCGCCGGGCGCACCGTAGGCCGCACCGGATCGGAGAGGCCGACGAGCCCGACGAACGCGAGCGAGAGCGCGCCAGGACCGTCGGGCGGGGCCGCGTCCGGGGCGAGCGCGCCTCGGGCAAGGGCCAGCACCCGAAGGCCGTCGGCCGCCATCAATCGCGCCGTGTCGCCGATCCACTGCGCTTCTGCGTCGCCGAGCCGGCAGAGGAGGGCCACGGCTTCCGGGGCCCCCTTGCAGGCGACGATGAGCTCCCCGCCTGCGGCGCGCCAGATCTGGATCACGGCCAGCCGCTCGCGCGTGAGCGGATACTCGCGGACCAGCATCCAATCGGGATGAAGGTGCTCGGTTCCAGCGAGCTGATCCTCGGCCAGGCGCTTGAACGCGACCTCCATCGGATCGAACGAATCCTTGCGGCTGGCCAGGACAGAATACTCAACGGCCGAGTGGAAGTCCTCCGGCAGCGGCTCTCGCGCGAGGCGTTCCACGTCGAAGGACGCGCCGTCGACGGCGAGGCGGCTCACTGTCATTCGGTTTTGCGTGAGCGTGCCGGTCTTGTCGACGCACAGCACCGTCACCGAGCCCAGCGCCTCGACCGCGGGAATGCGGCGCGTAAGCACGCGCCGCCGGGAGAGCCGCCAGGCGCCAAGCGCGAGGAAGATCGTCACGACGACGGGAAACTCGTTGGGCAGGATCGCCATCGCGAGCGTCAGTCCGGCCAGGAGGCCGCGAAGCCAGTCGTGGCGCGTGAAACCGTAGACCACGACGACGAGGACGGACAGCGCGCCTGCCACGACCGCCAGCTTCCAAACGAGCCTCTTCGTCTCGCGCTGGAGCTGCGTCTGTTCGGTCATCGTGACGCCGAGGACGCGGCCGATCGCGCCCATCTCCGTGCGCTCCCCGGTCGCCGTGACCTGCGCGATCGCGGCGCCCTGGACCACGAGCGTGCCGGCGTAGACGAACGGGAGACCTTCGCCTCCGGGGCGCCCGGACGCGCTCGCGGGGTCCCCTTCGGTCTTGGCGACAGGAACCGACTCGCCCGTGAGCAGCGACTCATCGATGGTGCAATGACTCGTGGAAAGGACGACACCATCGGCCGCGACCCGGTCGCCCTCGCTCAGGACGAGGACATCGCCGCGCACGACCTCGCGCCCGGCGATGCGCTGACGCCGGCCGTCGCGGATGACCATGGCGCGCGGGCTCGCCAGATCGCGCAGTGCCTCGATTGCGCTCTCGGTCTTGCGCTCCTGATACAGCGTGATGCCGACGATGAGGAACACGAACCCGAGCAGCATCAGCGCTTCCTGCCGATCCCCGAGGACGGAGTAGATGGCCCCGCACCCGATGAGCAGAGCCGTCATCGGCTCACGCACGACGTCGAGAAGGCCGCGCCAGAAGGTCCGGCCGCCGCCCGCCTGCAGCTCATTGGGGCCGTCGCTCCGCAGCCTCTCGGCGGCCTGGGAGGCCGAGAGGCCTGCGATCGTCTCTTTGTCGATCATGTCTACCAGGGAACCGGGAGACCTGCGCCATCCCTCGACAACGGAATGAGGCGCCCGGTTCGCGGATGGATCGCGGCGCGCCCAGGGTGCACGCAGGCTATCCCGGGTTTCGTGCTCATTCGCCCGAAGATTAGCAGCAGGAAAGCGCCTTGCACAGTTCAGTCATCGATAAAGGGCGACCCGTGATCGCGGCGCGCTGCCAGGGTTCGGAATGCATTTGAATCAGGCGCGCGGGTCTTCGATCGCGGGGAAACTCGCAACGACGGGCGGGCGGCCCGCCAGGCTACGAGCGCCAGGAAGACATCCATTCCGGCGATCGGAAGAATCGCCAGGAGCAGGACCGCCGCGTCCCTGCGCTCCCAGGCGCTGCCCCGGAAACGAAGCTCAATTCGGCGGGGCCGAGCCCTGACGCGAGGAGCGAAGCCGGGCCGCCGGCCGCGACGCCGCGACCAGCTTGCGCAGAATGGAAGAATCCGCCGGACGTGTCTCCTGAACCGAGGTCAGAATGTCGCTCAAGGACAGGATTCCCACGAGCCTTCCGTCGCCGTCCACGACCGGCAGTCGCCGGATGTGCCCGTCCGCCATGACGCTCAACGCGTAGGTGAGATCGGTTCCCGGACCGCAGGTGAAGGGGTTCAGGGTCATGACCTCCCGCACGGGGATCGCCGCGGGAAACCGGTTCTTATGGGCCACGGCCAGGCAGACGTCTCGATCCGTGAGGATCCCGACGGGCCGGCCGGCGTTGTCGAGGACGGGAAGCGCTCCACAACCGTATTCCTGCATGGCCAGCGCGGCCGCCGCCAGGCTCGCGTCCGGCGTGCACGAATGGGCGGGAGAAGTCATCGCGTCTTGAACTCTCATTGCGGACCTCCTGAGGCCCCCATCGTCTCCCCCACCGCCCCTCCACGCATGATCCAGACGCATCACAGGCTGCCGTGTCGCGCACGTACATGCAGGGCCGTCGAGAGTCAAGGGTCGAGAGTTCAGAGTTGAGCCCCCGGTTCTCTCGACTCTCGACTCTCGACTCTCGACCTTCCCGTGAACGCAAATGGTTCCCGATTTAACACGATGCTGAATCAGTAGGCGATGCGGCGAGACGGAGTGAGAGACGGCGGGCGTCCCACGCGGATCCGGGCGTCCACGACGCACACGCCGCTCGTCAGGACCTTGACCGGGTTCAGATCCATCTCGCGCACCTCGGGGCAGT
This sequence comes from uncultured Acidobacteriota bacterium, assembly GCA_963782815.1. Taxonomy (GTDB): domain Bacteria; phylum Acidobacteriota; class Thermoanaerobaculia; order UBA5066; family Gp7-AA6; genus JAWOLE01. Next base: position 118,455 of record CAWALG010000032.1, read on the forward strand.
TCTCGATGAGGGCGGAGACGCGCAGCAACATCTCCTTGAGAGCGGCCTCGTCTCCGCGCGGAGCTCCGCGGTAGCCGCGCAGGAGGGCGGTGCCCTTCACCTCATCGAGCATGGCGGCGACGTCCCTGTCGGTGAGCGGGTGGAGACGGAAGGCCACGTCGGCGACGAGCTCGACGAGAGTCCCGCCGCTGCCGTAGACGACGAGCGGTCCGAACGTCGGGTCCTGCGTGACGCCGACGAGGACTTCGACGCCGCCGGGCACCATGGCCTGGACGAGGAAATCGGTGAGGTCCGTGCCGAGCCGCTGCTTCAACTCGCGGCAGGCCGAGAGGACCGCGTCCTCGTCGGCCAGGTTCAGACGCACGCCGTCGACCTCCGTCTTGTGCAGGATCGCGGGGCCGACCGCTTTCACCGCGACCGGAAACCCGAGCTCTTTCGCCGCGGCGGCCGCGGTGGTCTCGTCGCGGGCGAGGCGCATCGCCGCGACGGGAATCCCGAACGCGGTCAGGAGCGCTTCCGCCTCGAGCGGTCCGACCCATCCGCCGCTCCCCGCGAGCACCTTCGCGATGACCGCGCGGGCCCGGTCCACGGCGAGGCCCTCGAGAGCCGGCACCTTCCCCGGCGGCTGCCGGCGCCACTCCCCGTAGTCGGCGGCGCGGCCAAGCGCGATCGCGGCGGATTCGGGGAACGGGTAACAGGGGATCGCCGCCGACAGGACCTGGGGCGTTCCCTTGGCGCTCATGAACGTCGCGAGGACGGGCTTTCGCGCCCCTTTCGTGCCTTCGACGATGGATGTGGCGACGGCCTCGGCCTGGCTCGCGATCGGCGGGATGAAGATCACCAGGACGCTGTCGAAATTCTCCTCGTCCAGCAGGATCCTCAACGCTTTCCGGTAGTGCTCCCCCGTCGCCGAGGCGATCATATCCACCGGGTTGCCCACGCTCGCCGCCGCGCGGAAGAAACGGCGCGCAGCTTCGCGGCCGCGGCGGCGGACAGGAGCGGCAGCTCCAGCCCCTGCGCCTCGCAGGCATCGGCCGCGAGGATCCCCGGGCCGCCGGCGTTGGTAAGGATGCCGACGCGCCGGCCGAGGGGGACGGGCTGGTGCGCGAGAAGCGTGGCCACGTCGAAGAGCTCTTCGAGGGTCCCGGTCCGGATGACGCCCGCCTGCCGGAAAAGAGCGTCCACGACAGGATCGGACTCGGCAAGAGCGCCCGTATGGGACGTGGCGGCGCGCGAGCCCGCGCGCGAGCGGCCGGCCTTGACCGCGATGATCGGCTTCTTGCGCGCGACGCGGCGCGCGATGCGGGAGAAGCGGACGGGATTGCCGAAGCTCTCCAGGTACAGCAGGATCACGTCCGTGCGCGGGTCCTCGCTCCAGTACTGGATCAGGTCATTGCCGGAGACGTCCGCCTTGTTGCCGACGGAGACGAACGTCGAGATCCCGAGATTCAGCTTCGAGGCGTAGTCGAGCAGCGCCAGCCCGAGCGCTCCGCTCTGCGAGGAGAGGGCCACGCGGCCCTTCCGGCGGGTGCACGGGGCCGAACTGGGCGTCGAGGCGCACCTTCGGATCCGTGTTGATGAGCCCCATGCTGTTGGGCCCCACCATCCGGATCCCGGCGGCCCGGATCTTCTCGACGAGCACCGCCTCCCGCTGCCGGCCCTCCGTGCCCGTTTCCGAGAATCCCGCCGTGATCATGATGATCGCCTTGACGCCCTTGGCGACACACTCGTCCACGGCGGCTTCGACCCCCGCGGCGGGGATCACGATGACGGCGAGGTCCACGGCCCCCGGGTAATCCTCCAGGCGCGGATAGCACCGGACACCCAGGATCTCCCCGGCGTTCGGATTGATCGGGACGAGCGTGCCCTGGAAGCCGTTGGAGACGAGGTTGAAGAAGAGCTCGGCGCCGATCTTCCCGCGTTCGCGGCTCGCCCCGAGCACGGCGACGACCTTCGGTTCGAAGAGGAGCTTCATCGAAGCCGCGGCCGCGCGCTCCGAGCGTTCGGCGTAGCTCTCCTCGAACCGGGGAGTCGGCGTCAGGGAGAAGACCATCTTCCCGACGCCCCCCTCGAATGTCTGCTTCAACTCGAACCCGCAGTTGCGGAAGACGCCGATCATCCGCCGGTTCTGGGCGAGGACTTCCGCCTCGAAGATCTGGATCCCCCGGGCCCGCGCGATCTCGGCCAGCCTTTCCAGAAGGCGCGTTCCGATGCCCTGTCCCTGGAGCGCATCCTCGACCGTGAAGGCGGCCTCCGCGCGCTCGGGGCGCTTGTCGTTGCGGAAGAAGTGGGCGATGGCGACGATCCGGCCGGCGGTCTCTCCCACCAGAGCGAACGTGTTCTGGTAATCCACCTGGCAGACGCTCTCCGCCTTCTTGACGTTCAACTGAGGGACCGAGAAGAAGCGGAAGTAGAGGCTGTCGGGCGACAGCCGCTTGTAGAAGGCGAGGAGAGCCGCGGCGTCCTCCGGCCGGATCGGGCGAAGGCGCAGGGTGGACCCGGACTTCAGGACGACGTCGGATTCCTCCTGGGCGGGATAGCCGGCCGGAGGCTCCGCGGTGGTGCCGCCTGTGATTCTGGAAGACATGAGAACCTCCCGCGGACAGGTTCTTGCAATTTTGCGCCCGGGTGTTGATACGAACGGATCATACGGCACGCGAGCGTGCGCTCGTCCGCCTCGCCGGACCCCTCCGGCGACCCCTCGCCGGAACCAAGTCGTTTGATGCAGCTTGATCTGGTGATTCCCCCCGTGTCGGACGATGCTTTCTCCGGGGAGGAAGAACGCATGAAGGTCGAAGCGCTCATGAACCCGCGGGTCAAATCCGCCGGGACGGACGCCTCCGTCGCCGACGTCGTCCTGATCATGGAGAAGTACGACTGCGGAACCGTCCCGATCCTGAACAAGGCCAACAAGCTCGTGGGAATCGTCACGGACCGGGACATCTGCCTCGGCCTCGGGTTCCGCCCGATTCCGGCGGCGGGGATACCCATCACCGACATCATGTCGAAGAAGGTCTACGCCTGCTCTCCGGAAGAGGACGTCTCGGCCGCTCTTCAAACGATGCGCCAGCGGAAAGTCCGCCGGCTGCCCGTCATCGACTCCGACGGGCTGCTCGTCGGCATCCTCTCGATGGACGACGTGGTTCTCCGCGCGGAGGAGGACTTCGGAGAGACGGTCAGGACTCTGAAGGCCATCTACAGGCGGCCGGTCTCCAGGAAGGAGCCCGCAAGGCTCGAGGCCTGATCGACAACTCTCGAAGGTCCTCCGCCGCGGGCTCCCTGCGGAGGTAAGCCCCGCGATGGCGGACGGCAGGCATTCGATCGCCGCCGGGATCTGGCGGCTCGCCGATCCAAAGATCTCCCTCGCGTCCATGGCGTCGATGTTCCTCGGCGCCTGCGCCGCGGCGCGCGACGGACCGCTCGACCCGGGATGGCTCGCGGTGACCGTCGCCGGAATCTTCGCGATCGAAGTCGCCAAGAATGCCTCGGGCGAGATCTTCGACTTCGATTCCGGCACGGACCGCTCGGTCGCGCCCGAAGACCGGAGCCCCTTCTCCGGCGGAAAGCGCGTCCTGGTGGACGGGCTGCTGACACGGCGGGAGACGGCCACGGCAGCCGCCGTCTGCTATGCCGCCGGCGCCGCCTGCGGCCTCGCGATCGTGCTGCTCCGGGAGCCGAAGGTGTTCTGGCCGGGAGCCGCCGGGATGGCGTGCGCCTACTTCTACCAGGCGCCGCCGCTCTCCCTCGCCTATCGCGGGCTGGGGGAAGCGGCCGTCGCGATCTGCTACGGTCCGCTGATCTGCTCCGGGACCTACCTCGTGCAGCGCGGCTCTCTGCCCGCGCCGATCCTCGCGCTCTCGGCGCCTCTGGGAATCCTGATCGCCGGCTTCCTCTGGATCAACGAGTTTCCGGACTTCCGCGCGGACCGCGCAGCCGGGAAACGGACTCTCGTCGTCCGGCTCGGACGCCGCGCCGCGAGCTTCGTCTTCATCGGCCTCATCGCGACCGCGGCTCTTCTGCTCCTCGCCGAGCCGTTGCTCGGCCTGCCCGAAGGTGTGTGGCTCGGCGCGCTCGGGCTCATTCCAGCGGCGCTGGCCGCCCGGACCGTCGCTCGAAACTTCGACCGAACGGAGTTGATCGTCCCGGCACAGCGCCAGGCGCTCCTCGCGTTCCTCCTGCTGGCGATCGGTTCGGGACTCGGTTCCCTTCTTCTCTAGAGAGCCCGGCCGAGGCGGCTGTCACTCAGGCTCGGCCGGCGCTCTTGCGGCGCGGCGTCCGTCTCTTCGTGGCCATGCGCTTCTGCCCTTGCGCGGGACCAACCGTCATCACCGGGCAGGGCGCGGCGGCGATGACCTTCTGCGCCACGCTGCCGAGGAGGAAGCGGAAGAAACCGCTGCGGCCGTGCGTGCCGATGACGATCAGGTCGGCGTGAATCTTCGCGGCCGCCTCGGTGATCCCGGAGTGCGCAATCCCGCGCAGGACCAGACCCGTGGCCTTCACCCCCTGCTTTCGGGCGGCTTCCACGAGAGGCGCGAGGCTCTTTTCGGCTCCCGCCCGCAGGGCCTCCTCGATCTCGTCGTAGAGCCCCGGAGAAGCGATGTAGCTCCCGAAGGAAGCGGCGCCCGGAGGCTCGTAGACGTGCACGAGGGTGAGCTCCGCGCCTTCCGAGCCGGCGACCCTGACCGCCTGGGCCACCGCGGGCGCCGAGGCCGGAGAGAAATCCGTCGCGGCGAGGATACGGCTCAGAATTCCCATGGCTGGCTCTCCTTTCTGCTCGGGCGCCCTGCCGGCGGGAAGGACACGATGATAGCGATGAAGAGTGTCGCGCTCGCGGGAAGAACTCGTCCTGATGCGAACAAATCTATCGGCGCGGCCTCCTGTCAACTAGACTTTCGCCGTGAGGATCCTGGCCGCGACAGACGGCTCCAGGACATCCGGAGCCGCCGTTCGGTTTGCCGCCGTGGTGGCCGCGAAGTGCAGCAGGGGCAGCCTCACCGTGATCACCGTCGGGCGACTCCCATCGCGGAGGTGGCTCGCGCGTCCTCGGCCCGGCCGGTTGGAATCCCCGATCGAGGAAAAGGAGCTCGCCTGGTCCGAGCGAGTCCTGGAGAGGGGCCGACGCGACGCGCAGCGGCTCGGGGCGCGTGTTCGTACCGCGTATGCGGGGACGAACCGGCTCGAGCCGATCGCCGAGACGATCGCCCGCGCCGGCGTCCGCGACGGGGCGGACCTCGTCGTCGTCGGCAGCGGCGGAGCGAAGGAGCTCCTTCGCTACACTCTTGGCAGTATCACGCACCGGCTCGTGCATGTGTCCCGGCTCCCGGTCGCGGTCGTGCGCGCCGACGCGAGGACCGCCCGGAGCCCGATCCGGATCCTCGCCTCGACCAACGGATCGAAGCCGTCCCGGGCGGCGGTGGCCTTCGCCGCGCGCCTGGCCGCCGCGATCCCCCGAGCCCGGCTCGTCGTCCTGACGGTCTCGACTCTCGCGGCCGACATCGCGCTCACGGGGGCCACGTTCGTGCATGCGTTGGGAGTGCTGCCGGATCTCGAGCGCGCGGAGCGGGAGGCCGCGGACAGGATTCTCCGGGCGGCGGCGAAGGAAACGCGCAAGCTCGGCAAACGCGTGCGGTTCGTCTACCGGAAACCGGGCCGCCCGACGCGGGCGGCGCAGACCATCGTCCGGGAAGCCGCGCGCCAGGCATCGGACCTGATCGTGCTCGGCAACACAGGAAGGAGCGCGGTCAACGACCTCGTCCTCGGCAGCGTGGCTCAGCGCGTCCTCGATCTGTCCCACCGGCCCGTCGTTCTCGTGCGGGCTTCTTCCTCGAGAGGAAGACGATGATCCTGTTCCGCGACCGCCAGGATGCCGGGCGGGCGCTCGCGCGGCGGCTCATGTTCTACGCCGGCCGGTCCGACGTCACGGTCCTCGCTCTCCCCCGCGGCGGCGTGCCGGTCGCTCTCCAGGTCGCTCAGGCCCTGAACGCTCCTCTGGACGTCTTCCTCGTGCGCAAGCTCGGCCTTCCCGGCCACAAGGAACTGGCCATGGGAGCCATCGCCTCGGGAGGCGTCCGTGTCCTCGATCCCGTCATCCTGCGCGAGTACCATGTGTCCAAGGGGGAAGTCGTCCGCGTCACGGCGGTCGAGCTGAAGGAGTTGAAGCGCCGCGAGACCGCCTATCGCGCCGGGCGGCCTCCGCTCGACGTGAGAGGCCGCACCGTCATCCTGGTGGACGACGGGCTGGCCACCGGGTCCTCGATGCGTGCCGCGGTCGAGGCCCTCGCGCCGCTGTCGCCGGCTCGCGTCGTCGTCGCCGTCCCGGTCGCCCCTCACTCGACGGTCCTCCTGCTCGAGAGGCTGACCAACGAGGTCGTGTGCCTGGCGACGCCGGAGCCCTTTCTCGCCGTCGGAATGTTCTATGAGGAATTCGAGCAGATCAGTGACGAGCAGGTCCGTGATCTTCTGGCTTGCGCGGACCCGCCGCCGGAAGCCGACAAGGAGAACTCCATGCGCAATCGCCAGGTCCCGCGAACGGAGTGGTACCGGTTCTTCCGAGATTTCTCACGGCGCCACGAGGACTGGCTCGTCACGGTTCGGGTCATGAACCCCGACCTCGGGTCGCAGGTCGAATCGAGCGATCTCCCGCTCGAGGGGATCGTCGCCGATCATGCCGGCCGCGGTCCGATCGCGATTCACGTGGGCCGGTCTCCGCAACACCACGTCGAACACGAGGTGCCCGATCCGCGGCAGGTCTGGGTCGAGCTCTCCCCGGAGGGCGCGGAAGAAGCGGTCGAGATCGAGTCAGAGGACGGGACGAAGACCATCGTACAGTTCCACGCGGCCTCCCTCCCGCGGGAAGTGGACGGCATTCTTCGCCCGTAGCGGCGGCCCGGGACCTCGTGCTCCAACGCCGGGAAGACGCCGGGCGCTCTCAACCGTTCGGATCTTCAGGAGGCTCCGGTCCGCTCCCTCCGGTGACGGGAGCAGAAGACCCCGTCGTGGCGCCGGAACCGGCACTGCTGAGGATGTCCGTTGGCGGCCAGGAAGACGACGGCGATGCAGCGCTCGTTGGGCGGCAGGAAGATCGAGCGTCCTCGCCGAGTCTGGATTGCGCTCCGGATCCCCTGCTGCGCCACCGCGGCTCCACGATGGATGCCGTCCCGGGTCGATGCCCGAACGCTCTCGGCTCCCATCTTCCGCCCCCCAACCAATCCTTCCGTTCGGGACTCCGCTCTCCCTCTTCGTCAGTCCTCGACGAAGGGATTGTGAATGATGATCCGCTGGCCTCCCTGCTTCTGGACGATCTCCCGGAGAGCGGCGGCCAATTCCCGGCGCAAAGGAGCAGAGCCCTCCTCCTCGGCACAGAGAACCATGTCGGTCAGCGACACGACACCCTCGAGAAGCCCCTGCGCGCCGATGACAGGGAGGTGCCGGATCCGGCGGGATCGCATGGCCCTCAGGGCATTCAGGACGTCCTCTCCGGTCTCACACGTCGCGGGCGGGCCGCTCATCGCGTCGCGGACGAACATGTCGCTCAACCGGCGGTGACTGGTCGATCCGAGCAGGCAGATGTCGCCGTCCGTCACGACGCCGATCGGACGCCCGCTGCCGTCCACGACCGGAAGGAAACGGCAGTCCGCCTCGAACATCGCGATCGCCGCCGCGGCCAGCGTGTCTTCCGGACGACAGGACCGGACGTTTCGCGTCATGATGTCACGCACGCGACAGGAGGGAGAGTCGCCGGGCTGGCGGCGCGCATTCCCTTCAGCGGCCTGCGGTTCCTGACCCGGCCCGGAGGGGAGCCGTTCCCCCGCCGCCTCCTGCCCTACCCCGAGAGAACGGCAAGGATCATTGATGCTCATGCCGGTTCTCATCGAACCCTCCACTTTCCGCGGCCCGGATCAGCTCCAGGGATCGACGGACAAGTGGTCCTTCACCTCGTGAACTCCGGGAGCGTGACTGACTGTTCCCAGGACCGAGTTCTTCTCCGGCCAGGTCCGGACCTTGCCTTCGAGCGTAACGGTATCCCCGTCGATGTTGACGCTGATCCTCTCCGCTTCCCGCTCCGCCTCGAGCTCGAGCGCGTCTTCGATGGATCGGCGGAGGACTTGCGGATCGACGGTGGTCGCGCGAGACCTCGAGGAGGTTGTGAACGCTCTGGACGCCCGCGAGGACCCGCACGACCCGCTCCGCGTCCTCCTTCTCGCGCGGCGTCGAAACCTCTCCCTCGAGCGTGACCCGGCCCTCGGAGACCGCCGAGCGGATCTTCCTGTCGGGCAGGAACGGGTCCCATTCGAGCGTGAGCCGGACGGTCCTCGCGATGTCGCCGTCCGTTCTCTGCGGAACCCCCGGCGAATGGACCTGGATTTCGTCGGCCACTCTGAGGACGCCGATCACCCGGAGCGCCGCCCCCCGGGCGGCGTGTTTCCTCGACTCGCCGTCCACCGTTCCCGTCAGGGTCACGATGCCGCCACTCACCTCGATGCCGATCTCGGCCCCGTCCACCCGGGAGTCCCACTGGAGCTCGCGCAGGACGTCCTGCTGAATCTCCTGGTCGGTCCTGGCCGCAACAGGCATGGCAGCCTCCTCCTGCCAGGCTCGCTCGCGCCCCGCTGCTCTGGCCTGCCGGGCGCGACGCTCGCCGGCTCGGACATGATGAGAGAAAACGGGACTCTCCGCATGATTCGCCTACATCATTCCGGGCGCCGCGGGACGGGATAGGATCGGCGCGTGGCGCGAGGCCGGATCCGGATCCTCGTCGGCGTGGACTTCTCCCGCGAGTCGCTGGGCGCCCTGCGCGCCGCTCGGGCGCTCGCGGCGAAGGTCGGGGGCCATATCACCCTGACTCACGTCCGCCCGACCTCCAACACGCGGGCGGCCGTCGTCGAGGATCGCGGAGACCTCCTGCGCCGGCCGGCGGCCGCGCTCTCCGCCGCGATGGCGGACCACTACGAGCGCCGTCTCGCGAGGCTGCGGCTCCGAGGCTCGAACGAAGACGTGCTCCTGCTGCGCGGCGCCGCGGCTCCGGCTCTCTGCCGCCGGGCGGGCCGCGGCTACGACCTGCTCGTCCTCGGGGAGCGCGGGCGAGGCCGTGTCGCGGCGTTCCTGCTCGGCAGCACCGTCCAGGAAACGATCGCCCGTTCGCCGATTCCGGTCATGGTGGCCTGACGAGCCGGGCCTTCGCCGGTGCGTTTGGCTCATGACCCCGGAGCGGTTCCGGTTCATCATTCCGGAAGGCGCCGACCGCCTCTGAGCGGACCGGCGACGCCGAAGGAGATCTCGATGCTGCAGATCCACCTGCTCGACATGGCGCCGTCGCCGGCGGTCGAAGCCCGGATCCGGCGATGGGGCGACCGGCTGTCACGCTACTCCGAGGAGATCCAGAACTGCCAGGTGTGGGTCGAGTCCCCGCACGGTCACCACCGCAAGGGAGACCTGTACGGCGTTCGCATCCGGCTGACGGTGCCCGGGGAGGAGCTTTCCGTGGATCTCCAGCCGAGCGAGGAGGACGTGCACCTCTCCATCCGGAAGGCGTTCGACGCCGCGCGGCGCAAGCTCCAGGACTACGAGCGCCGGCGTCGCGGCCAGGTCAAGGCCCACCCTCGCGCGCCCGGCGACGTCTCCCGCAGGAGGCAGGTCCCCGCGCGGCGGGACCGCGAGGACCGCGGTCTGAAGTTCTCAGGCGGAGGAGGAGCGGCCGGCTCTACGGGTGAGCGATGAGCTCCTTCCTGGCGTCGGGGCGCTCGTAGATCGCCTTCAGGGTGTCCACGGTCGGCCCGTAACCAAGCTCGCCGTTCTCCTCGATCCTCTCCACTTTCCCGTTCTCGGCGTGAAGAACGACATCGTCCATGGAGAGAATCCCGACGAGCCGCCCATCGCCGTCGAGGACGGGCAGGCGCCGCACCTTCTTGTTCTTCATCGTTTCGAGGGCGTCGAGGACATCCTCCTCGGGACTGCAGGCGTACACACCCCTGGACATCACGTCCGTCACGGCAATCCTGGCCGCGGGAAGCCGGCGCGGTCCCAGCGCAAGACAGATGTCCCGGTCGGTGATCATGCCGACGACTCTGTTCTCCGGATCGACGACGGGAACCGCGCCGCATTCGTTCGCCTCCATGATCACGACGACTTGCGCCACGGAGGCGTCCGTGCCGGCGGACTTCACATCGGAGATCATCAGCGACTGGACGTTCATCACCCACCTCCCCGGGCCGCATCGTGTTTGGGTCCTGCGCGGTTCGCCAGATTCAGGCGCATCAATCGGCGGCGTCGGGTCGGGAGCTGATGAAAACGGCCCATGCGAAACCCGGCCGGAGCGAGCAGGATATGAGGGACGGCGGCGCGGGAGGAGCCATGACGAAATCAGACTCGGGCCCCGTCGTTGCGACCGAGTACTGGCACCGGCTCGAGGACGGCCGGATTCAGTGCGATGTGTGTCCGCGGTTCTGCGCGCTGCGGGAAGGTCAGCGCGGCCTCTGTTTCGTGCGCGCCCGGCAGGACGACCGGATCGTCCTGACGACCTACGGGAGATCGAGCGGGTTCTGCGTCGATCCGATCGAGAAGAAGCCGCTCCACCACTTCCTCCCCGGGACAGCGGTCCTCTCCTTCGGCACGGAAGGCTGCAACCTCTCGTGCCGGTTCTGCCAGAACTGGGACATCAGCAAGTCGCGGGAGATCGCGAAGCTCGCCGACGAAGCCTCGCCGGAGATCATCGCCCGGGCGGCGAAGGAGCTCGGCTGCGCGAGCGTCGCCTTCACCTACAACGACCCGACGATCTTCCTCGAATACGCGATCGACGTCGCGGAGGCGTGCCACGAGAGGGGGATCGCCACGGTCGCCGTGACCGCCGGATACATCTGCGACGCGCCCCGCGCCGACTTCTACCGGGAGATCGACGCCGCCAACGTGGACCTGAAGGCCTTCACCGACAGGTTCTACCGGGAGATCACCGGCGCCCATCTCCAGCCGGTGCTCGAGACCCTCCTCTATTTGAAGACGCACACGAACGTCTGGCTCGAGATCACCAATCTCGTTATCCCCGGCCACAACGACTCCGAGGAGGAGATCGCCGAAATGACGCGGTGGATTGTCGAGAACCTCGGGCCCGACGTCCCGCTGCACTTCACGGCCTTTCACCCCGACTGGAAGATGCTGGACGTCCCCGCGACACCGCCGGCGACACTCGCCCGCGCCCGCCGGATCGCGCTCAAGGCCGGAGTTCGTTACGTCTACACGGGAAACGTCCGCGACACGGAAGGGGAAGCCACGTTCTGCCACGTCTGCGCGGCCGAGTTGATCGGCCGCGACGGCTACGAGCTGACTACGTGGAATCTGGATCGGGGCCTGTGCAAGACCTGCGGCGAACCCTGCCCGGGAGTCTTCGAAGAAGAGCCGGGAACGTGGGGCGCGCGGCGCCTTCCCGTGCGCTTGAAGGACTTTGCGTTCTCGGTGGGAGGAGTCCAATGACCACTCAGGAAACATGGGTCCATGGCACGAGCGGCGAGATCGAGGTCTGGAATGACGACTGGGGTTGGGTGATGCCCGTCGGGTGGGGTCTCCATATGGACGTCAACGTCCGGGACCATTCGCCCGACGCCATGCCCTGGGTGCACTTCCACATACCCATCGCCGCCCTCCGGCCCGAAGCCGTGGATGCTCCACGACTGAAGAAGGTGATGCTGAAGTTCGCGACCGACTGCGACAAACCGGGCTGGTTCACCAAGTACCCGGGGGTGAACGCGGACCAGAGGTGGAGGAAGGACGCCGGCGGGGCCATGATTCATCAGCTGCACGTCTGGGACGCGGACGTGCCGGTAAAGGAATTCAACGACCTGAACTGGCAATCCGACAACCTGGACACCTATGCCGTGGAGAGTCGCGATTTCCCGGAGGAGCCGAAGATCCACTGGGGCCTCGGGATCTCCGTGCACCCCTGGTTCAAGAACCAGCTCATCGTCGACTGGAAGATCCACCCGAAAAGCGGCGAGGAATACTCTCCCGACTGGTGGGACGGAAAGCCGTTTCGCGATCCGGCCAGCGCAGCTACAAAGAGCAAGCATGCCGTGATCGCGGGCGTCGGCTGCATATTCGCCGCGAAGCCGTAGACGACAGGGAACGGGAGCTCGGACGCGGTCTTCGCCGGGCGGGCGTCTTCCCGCCCCCGAGGCCCCTAGCGGCCTCTGACCGTCATCACCGGGCACTCCGCGACCGACACGACCCGCAAGGCGACGCTGCCGAGGAAGAAGCGCTCGGCTCCCCGGCGGCCGTGAGTGCCGAGGACGATCAGGTCGGCGCCTTCCCGCCTGGCCGCTTCCACGATGGCTTCGCCGGGCGAGCCCGCCAGGACGAGAGGGCGAGCGTCGAGACCCTCCCTGCGGGCCTGCTCGACGAGCGGCTGGAGCTTTCTCTCGGCCGCGGCCAGGGCGTCGTGTCTCCACTGCTCGTAGCCGCTCGCCGGAGCGTAGCCGATTTCCGGCGGCCCGTACTCGGGGAAGGCGTTGGCGATCAACAACTGGGCGCCCGAGCTCTTCGACAACTGAACCGCCCGCTCGAACGCCGGCATGGAAGCGGACGAGAAATCGGTCGCGACGAGAATTCGATGGAAACTTTTCGCGGGATGCGGCCCGGGCTCATTCAACGCGCGATTTCCTTCATGGAGGCTCATTATCCCGGAAGGAGACCTCCCTGGTCCGCTCGCATCGCGCGCAGACCGTTCGGGTTGATAAGTTGAGACGGCCGAGCCGGCGCGCTCGTCGTTGCGAAAGGAGAGTCCGATGAAACGAGTGGAGGGGAAGGCCGCGATCGTGACGGGGGGAGCGCTCGGCATCGGCCGCGCCACCTGCGAGCTCCTGGCGCGCGAGGGCGCGAGGGTGGCCATCGTGGATCTCCGGGATGAGGAGGGGAAAGGAGCTCGCGGAGAGGATCGGCCGCGCGGGCGGCGCGGCCTGGTACTGGCGAGCCGATGTCGCCAGGGAGTCGGACATCCGGCGGGTCTTCCAGGAGATCGGCGATGCGTTCGGTCGGATCGACGTTCTGGTCAACAACGCCGGGATCTCCGGGTCGGGCAAGCCCACGCACGAATTGACCGAAGAAGAATGGGACCGGGTGCAGGCGGTCAACGTCAAGGGGGTGTTCTTCTGCACGAAACACGCGATCCCCTGGATGCTCCGGGCCGGAGGAGGAAGCATCGTCAACCTGTCCTCGATCTACGGGCTGGTCGGCGCGCCCGATGCTCCCCCCTACCACGCCTCCAAGGGCGCCGTCCGGCTGATGAGCAAGACCGACGCGCTTCTCTACGCGAAGCAGGGAATCCGGGTGAACTCGGTGCACCCCGGTTTCATCTGGACTCCCATGGTGCGAGAAATACCTGAGAAGCCTGGGCGATGTCGCGGAGTTGCGACGGGGCCTCGACGCGCTGCATCCCGTGGGACGCGATCGGCGAACCGGAAGAGGTCGCCTGGGGCATCCTCTACCTCGCGTCGGACGAATCGAAATTCGTGACCGGATCGGAACTGGTCATCGACGGCGGATATACGGCGCGGTGACGGGGCTCGTTACCCGGGCGATTCCGGCTAATGCCACTGGCTGTCCTGGTGGTTCTCCAGGAGGTCGCCTCGCGGGTCCCCGCTGGCGGCCCCGCGGCCGCCGGGCCGGATCGCGTACCGTCTTCCATGCCGTAATCGGATCGCCTGCCCTCCCGCGAGCACGATGGCCCACGGGCGCTTCTGGCTCTTGCGTGGCCGCGATTCTCGAGACCCGCTTCGATGACGCCGACATGGCCGGAGTTTCCGGCGCGCGAGGCCCGACCGGATGATGCAAACGCACCAAATCGCCTGCCCCTCACGTCCTTCCCGCGCGGGCGCGGCCGACCGTTCCCGGCATCGCGTGCTTCTCGAGCCGGACCCGCGCCTCTTCCTCGGTAACGGATGATGCCGCTCCGGCAGGGGCGCCTTCCCATCTGATGTGTTTGAGTCATTTCCCGCGGCCGCGTCTCGTAGAACATCGAGTCGTGAGAAGGAGGATGCCTATGTTGCAAAGCGGAATCTCGGCGGCCAGGGCGGGCGCCGGTTCCCGGGGCGGCCGGGGATCGAAAGCCGCCCCATCGCCGAAAGGCGCAACGCTCCCTCCCGCGCCCGCCGAGAAGAGGACCATCCGGGTCACGCGCGAGCGGCTCGTGCGGGACCTGATGACCGAGAGGGTCTTCACCTTGAAGACCAAGGACGACCTCGCCGCGCTCTACGACCTGATGGACACCCGGCACGTCCGCCACGTCCCGATCGTGGACAGCGACGGCGAGCTGGTGGGTCTCGTCACGGACCGCGACCTGTCGCGCAGCGCGCTGGGGTCGGTCGAGGAACTGCCTCTCTCCGTCGAGCGCGACATCCTGCGGCGGCGGAGGATCCGCGACATCATGGCGACCGAGCCGGACACGATCGAGCCGGATGCGACGCTGAAGGAAGCCGCGGAGATCCTGCTGGAAAACAAGGTCGGATGCCTGCCGGTCGTCGAGGGACTGCGCCTCGTCGGGATTCTCACCGAAGCGGATTTCGTACGCGATTTTCTGGAAAGGGGATGACCATGAGAGCCAAGGCAATCGGGATCTTTCTGGTAATGCTCGTCTCGAGTTTCGTGCTCGCCGCGCGGACGGCGGTCACCGACATCGAGAAGTTCAACTGGGTCAGCGAGAAGACGGCCACGGGCGGGCAGCCGACGGTCGCGCAGATCGTCGCTCTGAAGCACGCGGGATTCCGGACGATCGTGAACCTGCGCGAGCGTTCCGAGTACGACGCGGCCGCGGAAGAGGCGGCGGCCAAGGAAAACGGGCTCGACTACGTCAACATCCCGGTCCCGAGAGACGCACCGAAGGCGGAGCAGGTGGACGCGTTCCTGAAGTTGATGAAGGACGCGCGTTCTCCCGTCTTCATCCACTGCGGCACCGCCAACCGGGTCGCGGCGTTCTGGATGATCCGGCGCGTGCTCGTGGACAAGTGGGACCTCGAGGATGCCGAGAGGGAAGCCAAGGTCGCCGGCCTGAAGAGTGAAAGCACCAAGGAGTTCGCGCTCGCCTACATAAACAGCCACACGGCAAAGTAGGCCGGTGTTCCGGCGCGTCCTCGTTCCGGTCGATTTCACCCCCCGCAGTCTCCGCGCCGTCCGGGCCGCGGCGAAGGTCGCCGCAACGACCCGCGCCCGGACGACGCTCCTGCACGTCATCGAGCGGCTCGACGACGACCAATCCCGGGCGTTCGAGTCGTTCTACCGGAAGCTCGAGTCGGCCGCGAGGGAGAAGTTGAAGGGACTCCTGGCTCCCTTCCTCTCCAAGGGCCTGTCCGTGCGGGCCGAGATCCTGTACGGCAAGCCCGTGGCCGAGATCCTGAGGTTTGCGGAGGGCGACCGCACGGACTTGATCGTCATGAGCTCCCACAAGCTCCCCCTCCGGCGCAGCGGAGAAAGCTGGGGAACCGTCAGTTACAAGGTCGGAATCCTCTCCCGCTGCCCCGTGCTCCTTGTGAAGTAAGAGGGATCCTCAACCCACTTTCCGGACGTAGATCTCGCCGGCGATCGCGGGATCCATGGCCAGGGTCGTCTCGCCGATCGAGAGGACGGCGGCGGGGCTTCTCTGGCGCAGGCTCACGGTGGCGCCGGGGACGATGCCGAGGTTGGAGAGCCTGACCAGGCGCTCGGCCTCTCGCGGGACGATGTAGACGATCCGGCCGCTCTGCCCGACTCCCAGCCTGTCGAGAGGCTGCACGAGCGGCTCGACGGTCCTGGTCAGGGACTCGCAGCACCGCCCCGGAGGGATCGGCTTGCCGTGCGGGCAGAACCTGGGATGGCCGAGGAAGGCGCAGATCGAGTCGGTCATGCCGTCCCCGAGCACGTGCTCGAGCACGCACGCGGTCCGGTTGACCTGCTTCTCGTCCTTCACCTCCAGGACCGTCGTGAAGAGGCTCTCCCCCAGCCGGTGGCGCCGCACCTGCAGCTCCGCCAGCTCGCGCCCTTCCGGCGTGAGCACGACCCGGTCGCCGGAGATGCGGGCGAGATTGCGGCCGGCGAGCTTCTCGAGCGCCGCGTCGAGGAGGGCGACCTGCGTCGTCTCACGCAGGTCCGCGAGCCGGTCGCGCCCCTGCTCGCCGAGAGTCCAGAGCTCCTCGGCGACTTCCTCGACGTCCTGGTCCGCCAGGTCCCGGTCATGGCTCATGCGTTTTTTCTCCATCGGTTCCAGAGGCGGGACAGTCCCTCCGCGATCCTCGACGAGCGGGGAAACTGAAAGCCGCAGTCGGGACATTTCACCAGTTCGCAGCCGTTCGAAATCGGGCACGCGCCGCAGACACGGCCTCCGTGAGTGAAGCGCGATCCGCAGAGGGAGCAGGCGAACGCGGTGCCGCCGGCGAGCGCCGAACGCGCCTGGAATGACTCCAACGGCCTCGCGGTGGAATGGCTCATTTCAGCGTCACCGAGAACGCGGTCAGGGCCCAGTGGACGGCGGCCCCGGCCCCGAGCGCGAATGGCGTGATGAACGCGGCGATCGCGAGCCCGGTCTTCCAGCCGCGCTCCTTGACGATCATGAAGAAGTTCGCGATGCACGGGATGAAGAGGGTGATCGTCACCATGGATACGACGATCTGCTCGGGGGAGAGCCTTCCGTGGCGGGCGAGCTCGAAGAGTCCGGCCGCGCCGAAGTCGCGGCGCAGGAACCCGAGGACGAAGGCCCCCGCGGTCTCTTTCGGCAGCCCCAGCAGCCCCGTCAGGACGGGCTCGGCCGCCCGCTCGACGAGGCCCAGGAGCCGGAGCCGGTCCGCGACGAACAGGATGAGCGTGCCGAGGACGAAGAGCGGCACCGCTTCCTTCAGGTACCACTCGATGCGGGCGAGCGTCTTGACCAGGATGTTCCCGATCTGCGGCACCCGCAGCGGCGGCAGCTCCAGGACGAAGTCGCTGCCGCGGCCCGGCAGCACCTTCGCCGCGAGGCTGCCGACGAGCACGATGACCCCGACGACGACGCCGGCCCAGATCAGGACCGCCCAGAAAGAGAGGCCGGAGAGCATCGCCATGACGACCGTGAGCTGGGCCGAGCACGGAACGCCCAGGGCGAGCAGCAGGATGACGATCAACCGCTCCTTGGGGGTCTCCAGGATGCGCGTCGTCATCGTCGCCATCGTGTCGCACCCGAGGCCCAGCACCATCGGCAGGACGGCCTTGCCGTTCAACCCCATCTTCTTGAAGAGGCGGTTGACCATCACGGCCAGGCGCGGCAGGTAACCCGAATCCTCCAGCGCCCCGAACGCGAGGAAGAACGTGCCGACGATCGGCAACACGAGCGCGAGCGAGTAGGCGAGCGCCATGGTGATGACGCCGTAGGGGCCCACCAGGAGGTCCCGGACGATCGCCCAGGGGATCCAGCGGTTCGCCGCGGCCGTGGCGGCCGGCGAGAGGATCTTCCCGAAGAGGCCGTTCTCCAGGAGATCCACGAGCGTCTTCGCGCCGAAGACGCCGACGAAGAGATAGGAGAGATACAGCACCGCCGCGAGGACCGGGACTCCCCAGATCCGGTGGGTCGTGGCCGCGTCGAGGAGCCGGACGAAACGGCGGCGCGGCCGCTCCTCCCGCGCCGGCAGCGGCCCCGCGGATCTGGCGAGACGGGACGCCTGCGCCAGGCGCGCGCGGTTGACGACGTAGGCGACCGGCTCGGGAAACTGGCGGCGGAGATTCTGGAGGACCCGCTCCAGGCGGTCGAGCGACTCGGGAGCCATCCGCTGCGAGAGCCACGCGGAAAGAGTGGAGTCCCCCGAGAGAGCCATGAGAGCGAGCGACCGCGCGGAGATCCGAGACTCGGGCAGGAGCGGGACGACCGCCTCCACCGCTCTCTCGACCGGCTCCGGGTAGACGATCCGGATCTGCGGCGGGGCAAGCCGCTCCAGGGCGGCGACCAGGCGCGGGATCCCTTCGCGGCGAACGGCCACCGTCGAGACGACGGGCACGCCGAGACGCTCCGCGAGTCCGTCTTCGTCCACGTCCAGGCCTCGCGCGCGCGCCTCGTCCATCATGTTCAGACAGAGAACGAACGGGATCTCCATCTCCGCCACCTGGACGGCAAGGAGGAGCGTGCGCTCGAGGTTCTTCGCGTCGCCGACCACGACGACGTCCCGCGGCGGGCCTTCGAGCAGGATGTCCCGCGTCACACGCTCGTCCTCGGAGGAGGGCACGAAGGACGCCGCGCCCGGCGTGTCCACGACCGCCACCCGCCGGCCCCACAGGACCGCGTGCCCCGTCGAGACCTCGACCGTCGTGCCCGGGTAGTTCGACACGGTCACGTAGGTGCCCGTCAGCGCTCCGAAGAGCGCGCTCTTGCCGACGTTCGGGTTCCCGACGAGGACGACGCCGGACGAAGGGGAAGCGGTTTCGGGACCCGATTCCCCGCCGGCGCGATTGAGACTCGATCTCACAGGTCGAGCCTAGCGTTCCCGGCATCCCGGCTTCCTGATGCAAACGCATTAGACGCGGGCGGGCGGCAACGAGGGCCGGCGATTCAAACGCATCTTGTGACGCCACGCCGCCGGAGCCACGCTTGTGTGCGGGGGAAGGAAGACAGAAAAGGAGGACGTCATGAATCCCTTCAGACGGATCATCGTGGCTACGGACCTGACTCCGGCTTCGGAGCCCGCGGTCCTGGAGGCGTCCCTTCTGGCGAAGGAAAACGGGGCGGACCTGTTCATCGCCCACGTATACCGGCCGCCCAGCATCTCCCAGGCGCAATCCGAGGCCGGAGGCGTCTACGCGGAGTGGGACCGGAACATCCGGGCGGAGATCGAGGGAAAGCTCGCCCTGCTCGTCGAAAACGTGGCGAAGGACGGCGTCAAGGCCGAGACGCTCGTTCTCGCGGGAGAACCCTACGAGGCGATCGTCGAAGCCGCGAGGCTGAACGACGCCGATCTCGTCGTCCTGGGAACGCACGGCCGCAAGGGAGTGGCGCGCTTCTTCCTGGGGAGCGTCGCGGCCCGCGTCATCTCGACCGCCCCCTGCCCCGTGATGACCGTTCGCGCCGCCTGAGGAGTCCCGAGAGGGGTCCCGGCGGAGAGGAGGCCCCATGCGAATCGGAGAGGTGATGACGCATCGGGTGGAGACTGTGCCGGCCCGGGAGTCGGCCGAGAACGCGCTCCGCACCATGCGCGCGAAACGGATTCGGCACCTCGTGGTGGAACTTCCCGGCGGAGCCGTGGGCGTGGTTTCCATCCGTGACCTCGAATCGCTCGCCCGCGACCGGTCGGCCTGGGCCGTCGAGGACGTCATGAGCGCCCCGGCCGCGACGGGCACTCCTCACATGACCGTCCGGGAGGCGGCCAACCTGCTTCGGGGAAGGACGATCGGCTGCCTTCCGGTCCTGGACGGCGGAAAGCTCGTCGGGATTCTCACCACGACCGACCTGCTCGACCTCATCGGCCGCGGCTCCGAGCGCCCGGTCTCGAAGGGAAAGCGGTGGGTGATGAAGAGCCGCGGACCGCGCAGGAAGGCCGTCGTCGCAGGCTGAGCCCCGCACACCGTCCCGGCTGGCGTCGCGTTGCTGATGGGAGGCGCCATGCGGATCCGGCGATCGATCCGGCGCCGATCCGGCCACTCTGGCCAGGGAGAGCTCGTGGAAACCACGCTTCCGCTCGTCGTAAGAGCGCGGACGCAGGGGGGCGTCCGGTGGCTGTGGCGGGGCCTTGGCCTCGTCGCGATCCTCGCGACGATCCTCCTCCTGCGGTTGACTCTGCTCGCCCCGGCCATGGTTCCCGTCACGGTGTTCCGCGTCGCGGCCGGCCGCGTCGAGGAAAGCGTCACCAACAGCAAGGCGGGCACCGTGAAGTCCCGGAGGCGCGCGACGCTCTCCCCCGAGGTCGGCGGGCGGGTGGCACAGCTGCCGGCGAAAAAAGGCGCGCGCGTCAAGACGGGCGATGTCCTCATGCGCATCGCCGACGCGGATATCCTGGCCCAGGTCCAGGTCGCGGAGAGCGCCGTCGAGACGGCGCGTTCGGCGGCAACGGAGGCCTGCCGGCAGGCGGAGCTGGCGCAACGGGACCTCGCGCGAAACCGCCAGCTCGCCTCCGAGAACATCGTCTCCTCCGAGCTGCTCGACCAGCTCGAGAGCCGTCGGGACGTCGCCGTCGCGGCGTGCCAGACAGCGAGGTCCCGGATCCGGCAGGCCGAGGCGGGCCTTGCGGTCGCGCGGGCGAACCGGGAGAAGACCGTGCTCCGGGCGCCGTTTGACGGCATCGTCGCCGATGTCACGACCGAGCTCGGCGAATGGATCACGCCGTCGCCGCCGGGCCTCCCCATCCCGCCCGTGATCGTTCTCTACGACGACGCAGCGACCTACATCAGCGCCCCGATGGACGAGGTGGACGTCGCCAGGGTGCGGCTCGGGCAGCCCGCGCGCGTCACGCTCGACGCGTATTCGGGCCGCCCCTTCTCCGGGAAGGTCACGCGCGTGGCGCCCTACGTGCTCGACGTTCAGGAACAGAACCGGACCTTCGAGATCGAAGCGGAGCTGGATGACGCCGCCTTCGCGCGGACGCTCCTGCCGGGGACTTCCGCCGACGTCGAAGTCATCTTGAACGCCCGCGACCGGGTCCTCCGGATCCCGAGCTACGCCCTGCTGGAAGGCAACCGCGTGCTCGTCGTGCAAGACGGCAGGCTCGCCGCCCGGGCGGTCAAGACGAACCTGAAGAACTGGCAGTTCGCGGAGGTTACCGAGGGGCTCGCCGCCGGCGAAGCGGTCGCGGTCTCGCTCGACCGCGCGGAGGTCAAGGAGGGCGCCCGCGTCTCCATCGCCGGCGAGACGGAGAAGTGATCGAGCTCGCGGGCATCGGCCGCGATTTCGACGTCGGCGGCCAGCCGGTCCACGCTCTTTCCGGGATCGACCTGATCATTCCCGACGGCGATTACCTTTCCCTCATGGGACCGTCGGGGTCGGGCAAATCCACGCTTCTGAACATCATCGGGTGCCTCGACCGCCCGAGCGCCGGATCCTACGTGCTCGACGGCCGCGAAGTCGCGGCGCTGCCCGAAGAAGAGCTCTCGCTGGTCCGGAGGCACCAGATCGGCTTCGTGTTCCAGTTCTACCACCTGGTGCCGCGGTTGACGGCGGCCGGCAACGTCGAGCTGCCGATGATCTTCGCCGGCGTGGAGCGCGGCGAGAGGAAACTCCGTGTCGCGCGGGCAATCGAGGCCGTCGGCCTCTCCGGACGGGCCCGCCACGGCTCCGAACAGCTCTCGGGAGGAGAGCGCCAGCGCGTGGCCATCGCGCGCGCGATCGTGATGGGGCCGAAGATCCTCCTGGCCGATGAGCCGACGGGCAACCTCGACACGGCCGCCGGCGCGGAGATCGTCCATCTGCTCGAGCAGAGGAACGCCGAGGGGCTCACCCTCGTCGTCGTCACGCACGATCCGGACATCGGCCGGCGGGCGCGGCACCGGCTTCGCCTCGTGGACGGGAAGATCGTGTCGGAGGAGGGCGGCGTCGGCCGGACGCGGGCGGCGGCCGGCGCCCGCGCTCGATGACACTCAGGGACCTCGTCGCGTTCTCCGCCGGAGCGCTGCGGGGGCACCGGCTCCGCACGGGCCTTTCGCTTCTCGGGGTCGCGATCGGCGTTGCCTCGGTCGTCCTGCTGACGAGTCTCGGCGAGGGAGCTCGGCGCTACGTCACGGGCGAGTTCGTCTCGCTCGGCTCGAATCTGTTGATCGTCTTTCCCGGCAAGACCGAGACGACGGGGATGTCGCCGTTCCTGACAGGCGCGACCCACGACCTGACGCTCGACGACGCGGAGGCGATTCTCCGCCGCGTGGCGCGGGCGCGGCGGGTCGCGCCGCTCGTCTTCGGCGGAGCGACGGCGCAGTACGGCGGCCGGCGCCGCGACGCAGGCGTCTGGGGCGCGACCTCCGACATGCAGGAGGTGCGCAAGATCAAGCTCCGCGCCGGCCGCTACCTGCCGGCCGGCGAGGCGGCCCGCGGCCAGCCCGTCTGCGTGATCGGGGCGAAGATCCGGCAGGAGCTCTTCGGCTCCGCGAGTCCGCTCGGCGAAATCCTGCGGCTGGGAGACGAGCGGTTCCGCGTGATCGGCGTCATGGCCGCGCGAGGGATGTCGATGGGTGTGGATCTGGATGAAATGGTCCATGTGCCGGTCTCCCGAGCGATGAAGATGTTCAACAAGACGAGCCTCTTCCGAGTGCTCGTCGAGGTCTCTTCCCACGAGGAGATCGCCGCCGCCCGGGAGTCGGTCATCGCGCTCATGAAGCAGCGCCACCAGGGGGTCGAGGACGTGACCGTCTGGACGCAGGACTCGGTCCTGGCGACCTTCTCCCGCATCCTCGCGCTCCTGACCGCCGCCCTCGCGGGAATCGCAGGGATCTCGCTGACGGTCGCGGGAGTCGGAATCATGAACGTCATGCTCGTCTCCGTGGCGGAGCGGACGCGCGAGATCGGGCTGCTCAAGGCCGTCGGCGTGACCGGCCGGCAGGTCGTGGCGGCATTCCTCGTCGAGGCGGCGATCCTCTCGACCGCCGGCGGCGTGGCGGGGCTCGGCGCGGCCTTCGGCCTGACCCGCCTCCTCCGCGCGATCTATCCGAGCTTTCCCGCCCGGGCGCCGGACTGGGCCGTCGCCGCCGCGATCGGCGTCTCGCTCGCCGTGGGACTCCTCTTCGGGGCGCTCCCCGCGCGGCGGGCATCGAGGCTCGACCCGATCGCGGCACTGGCGCGGAGGTGATGCGGTGCCGGGCCGCGAATTCTGGAGGCTCGCGTGGGATTCGGTGGCGGCCCATCCGCTCCGTTCCGGCTTGACGACGCTCGGCATCGTCATCGGGATCGCCTCCGTCATCCTCCTGACATCGCTCGGCGAGGGGACGCGGCGCGCGATCGCCGTGGACTTCTCGCAGTTCGGCACGAACGTCATGGCGATCCACCGCGGCAAGACGACGACCTCCGGGATCCCGGGCGCGGTCGGCGCAACGACCCGCAGGCTGACGATCGAGGACTCCGAGGCCCTGCGGCGCGTTGCCGGAGTCGAGCAGGTCGTTCCGGTCGCGTTCGGCTCGGCGCGCGTCGAGGCCGGCGAGCGTGGAAGGAACGTCGTCATCTACGGCGTGACGGCCGAAGTGCCCGCGGTCTGGAAGTTCGAGGTCCGGCAGGGCCGGTTCCTTCCCGCCGGGGATCCTCGCCGCGCGGCCCCGCTCGCCGTGCTGGGGCCGACGTTGAAGCGCGAGCTCTTCGGAGAGGCCAACGCGCTGGGAGAGCGCGTGCGCATCGGAGGCCGGCGCTTCCTCGTGATCGGCGTCATGGCCTCCAAGGGCCAGCTGCTCGGCTTCGACATGGACGACACGGCCTACATCCCCGTCGCGAGCGCTCAGAGTCTCTTCAACACCGAGGAGTTGCTGGAGATCGATGTGTCGTTCTCCCGTGAGGCGGCGCCCGCCCGCGTCAAGGCGGGGGCGCGCGAGGCCCTCATGCGGCGCCACGGCGGGCAGGAGGACTTCACGGTGACGACGCAGACCGAGATGCTCGACGTCCTGGACCGCGTCATGTCGGTCGTGACGCTCGCCGTCGGAGGAATCGGGGCGATCTCGCTCCTCGTCGGCGCGATCGGGATCCTGACCATGATGTGGATCTCGGTCGGGGAGCGGACCTCCGAGATCGGCCTCGTCAAGGCGATCGGCGCCACGCCCGCCCAGATCGCGCGCCTCTTCCTCTTCGAGGCGGCGCTCCTGTCTCTGGCCGGGGGCGTCCTCGGCGTCGCCGCCGGGATGGGAATCGGCGCCGTGATCGGGTGGGCGGTCCCGGCGGTATCGCTCCACACCGCTCCGGGTTTCGTGGCGGCGGCCCTCGCGGTCAGTCTCGCGGTTGGACTAGCCGGCGGAGTCCTCCCGGCGCGCCGCGCCGCTCGACTCGATCCTCTCGAAGCGCTTCGCGCGGAATGACGCCGCGGCCGAGCGTCCCAACGCGGAAGGTTTTGCCTCGGACGCTCCGGAAATCGATTCGAAGGGAATGTTGAGGATCGGGTACTCTCTCCAGTCCTTGTAGTTGAAGTGCCACCATTCGTTGGGCTCGACGGTGAAGCCCTCCTTCTCCATCGCCGAACGGAGGAGGTCCCGGCGGGCCCGCTGTTCCTGCGTCCCGCCCGTGTAGTCCGGAGAGGCGCGCAGCGAGGTTTCGTCGTAGGCGCTCGGCATCTCCACTTCCCTTCCTGTCGCCAGCGAGTAGAGCGAGAGGTCGACCGCGCAGCCGCGGTTGTGCTTCGAGCCTTTCTTCGGGTCCGCCACGAAAGCGCGCTCTTCCGGCCGGACGCTCTCCCAGAAGATCTTCGTCACGGACCAGGGACGATATCCGTCGAAGACGAGCAGGCCGTAGCCCTTCTCCGAGAGGACGCGGCCGGCGCGGGCGAGCGCCTCGGCGGCCGGCCGCTGGAGGAACGCGCGCGCCTGCCGGTAGACCGGGCGATGGACGAGGTTGTCGGCGGTCGCGTAACGGATGTCCAGCCGTATCGTCGGGTCGAGCCGGACGAGCTCGACCAGATCCGGGCTGCGGAAGGAACCCCGCTCGACCGGAGGGCGATCCGCGACGCAGGCAGCGGCCGAGAGAACACCGGCCGCGGCCAGACCAACGAGCAGGAACTTGCGCGAGGAGGCCACGGCGCGGAGCATAAACAAACCCGGCGCCCTGCGGCGCGCGGTTCCCGCGGGGGGCCGGTTCCGTTGTTGCCGGGGGCTAGTTCACGGGCAGCGCGCAGGAATCCAGGGGCTCGACGCGCATCCCGTCTCCGAGGACATCGGAGGTCTGAACGTGCAGGAAATAGGGAACCCCACACTCGGGACGTTCTTCGATGCCGTTGCGCCCGCAGCGCGGACAGGTTTCGACGCGCCCCTCGAGGGGAACCTCGAATCCGCGCCGCAGCAAGGTGAAGTCTTCGACATTGAGCATGGGGCCTCCGTTACACCGTATTCAAGGTACCGGATGGCGCGCCCCGTTGCTTGATGAAAATGAACCAAGAATTCGCTGCGAGCGGAACCCCGAATTCGCTGCCAGCGGAATTCGAACCCCGAAACGACAGAGCAGATCCTTCGCTTCGCTCAGGATGACAGGGCAAGGGCTCCCTCGACGCATCCGCACCGACAAATCTCATTGACTACCGCCTGCCGCCGGCGCTCGCGGCGAGAGGAGTCTCCGCGAAGTAACCGAGCGGAGGAGCCTCGCGCCGCGGGAGCGAAGCGCTTGCGCGGGAGAAGGCGAGCGGTCGAGGCCGCATCCGGCCGAGCCGCTCGCCGGTGCGCCGTCAGGCGCATCTCTCGCGCAAGCGCGGAGCGACGGTTACGCTCGCCAGCTCTGGAGGACGCGCATGTAGTTCGCGCGCTCGAGGGCGCCCGGGTTTCCGCTCCGCGCCAGGCTCATGCTCCCCTGCATCTGGCGGAGCGATTCGTAGCCGTGCTCCTCCATCCACTGGGACATCTCATCGCGGACGCGCCTCAGATGCTCCGGGCCGCGGCGAAGGAGCGCCGACACCATCTGGACCGCGTGAGCGCCCGCCATGACCGCCTTGATCGCGTCGGCCGCGGTGTGCACGCCGCCGGTGACGGCGAGCGAGCAGCGGACGCGGCCGGAGAGGATCGCGAGCCAGCGCAGCCGCAGGAGCAGGTCCCCGGAATCGGAGAGGCGGACCGTCGGGACGACGTCCAGCGCCTCGATGTCGATGTCGGGCTGGTAGAAGCGATTGAAGATGACGAGGCCGTCGGCGCCGGCGCTCTCGAGCTTGACGGCCAGGTTCGAGAAGGAGGAGAAGAACGGCGAGAGCTTGACCGCGACGGGGATCGAGACCGCGCCCTTGACCGCGGCGGCCGTCTGGAGCGTGCGCGTCTCGACGTCCTCGCCGTTTTCCAGCGGATCGGTCGCGAGGTAATAGACGTTGATCTCGAGAGCGTGCGCGCCCGGCCTGCTCGATCAGCCGCGCGTACTCGATCCAGGACTCCGGCGTCGTGCCGTTCAAGGAGGCGATCACGGGGACCGAAACCGCCCGGCGGATCTCCTGGACCTGCTCCAGGTACTCCTCGGGACCGAGCGCGAAGATCCCCGTGTCGGGCGTGTAGGAGACCGCCTCGGCGAAGGACTCCTCGTGCGTCTCGATCAGGTGGGCTTCCCGCCGCTCGGCGGCGATCTGCTCCTCGAAGAGAGAGTGCATGACGATCGCGGACGCGCCCGAGTCCTCGAGGCGGCGCACCATGTCCATGTCGTCGACCAGCGGGGAGGCGCCCGGCATCAGGGGATGCGGCAATTCGAGGCCGAGGTATTTCGTCGAGAGATCCATGATCAGGCCTTCACCGGCTCCGCCGCCGGCGGCTTGCCGACGGAGAGCCCGGAAAGTTGCTGGTAGTGCTGGAACCGGCGCTCGGCGTCGCGCTGCGCGGCGGCGGCCAGCCCGCGGGCCCGGTCCGTTCCGAGCCTCTCGAGAATGCGGAAGCGGTTCTCGTTCTTCATGTACTGCTCCACGCGGATCTTCGGCGCCGCGCAATCGAGCTGGAGGGGAGGCTGGCCCGCTTCGATGCGCCGCGGGTCGAACCGGTAGAGGGGCCACACCCCGCTGTCCACGGCGAGCTTCTGCTGCTCGGAGCCGAAAGCCATGTCGTAGCCGTGGGCGATGCAGTGACTGTAGGCGATGATGAGCGAGGGGCCCGGGTACGACTCGGCTTCGAGGAACGCCTTGACCGTCTGGGCGTCCTTGGCGCCGAAGGCGACGACGCGACGTAGATGTTGCCGTAGCTCATCGCGATCAGTCCCAGGTCCTTCTTCGGCATCTCCTTGCCCGCCGCGGCGAACTTCGCGGACGCGCCGAGCGGAGTGGCCTTGGACTGCTGCCCTCCCGTGTTGGAGTAGACCTCGGTGTCGAGCACGAGGACGTTGACGTCGCGTCCGGAGGCGAGCACGTGGTCGAGGCCGCCGTAGCCGATGTCATAGGCCCAGCCGTCGCCGCCGACGATCCAGACGCCCTTCTTGACGAGGTAATCGGCGAGGAGGTTCAACCTCACCGCCTCGGGGTCGGTCCGGCCCGCGAGCAGGAACTTCAAGTCCGCGACCCTCGCCCGCTGCGCGGCGATGCCGGCCTCGCCCGACTGGTCCGCGGTCAGGAGCCCGTTGATGAGGTCCCCGGGGAGTCCCGGCACCATGCGCGTGATGAGCTCGCGCGCCGAGTCGCGGTGGCTGTCGAGCGCCAGCCGCATGCCCATGCCGAACTCCGCGTTGTCCTCGAAGAGAGAGTTCGACCAGGCGGGACCGCGTCCCTCGCGGTTGGACGCATAGGGCGTCGTCGGGAGGTTCGCCCCGTAGATCGAGCTGCAGCCGGTGGCGTTGGCCATCAGGATCCGGTCGCCGAAGAGCTGCGTCAGGAGCTTGATGTAGGGCGTCTCGCCGCATCCCGCGCACGCCCCGGAATACTCGAAGAGGGGCTGGAAGAACTGCGTGCTCTTGACGTCCAGGACGCGCGGCTTCGTCCGGTCGGGCTCGGGCAGGTCGAGGAAGAACGCGTAGTTCTCGCGCTCGGTCTCGCGCAGGGGCTCCTGGGGATGCATGTCGATCGACTTGTGCTTGGGGTTCGACTTGTCCTTGGCCGGGCAGAACATCACGCAGAGCGTGCAGCCGGTGCAATCCTCGGGCGCGACCTGGACCGTGTACTTCGCTCCGGGATAATCGGCCGCCCGGAAGTCCCAGGACTTGAACGTGGCGGGCGCCTTGTCCAGGAGTCCCGGCTCGTAGACCTTGACGCGGATCGCCGCGTGCGGGCAGACGAGCGCGCACTTGTTGCACTGGATGCAGATCGCCGGATCCCAGACCGGGATCTCGGCGGCGATGTTGCGCTTCTCCCACTGGCTGGTGCCCACGGGCCAGGTGCCGTCCACCGGGAACGCGCTGACGGGCAGGAGGTCGCCCTTGTTGGCGATCATGACGGCCGTGACGCCCTGGACGAAGCCGGGCGCCTCCGGCGAGACGACGGCGGGCCGCCGGCGCTCCGCCGTGACCCGTTCGGGAACCGGAACCGCGGAAAGAGCCGCCAGCGCCCGGTCCACGGCCTCGAAGTTGCGCTTCAGGACGTCGCCGCCCTTCTTGCCGTAGGTATCCTGGATCGTCTCCTTGATCTTCGCGATTGCGTCCTCGACCGGCAGCACGCCGGTGATCTGGAAGAAGCAGGTCTGCATGATCGTGTTGATGCGCCCCTTCAGTCCGATCTCGCGCGCGAGACCATACGCGTCGATGACGTGGAGCTTGATCCGCTTGCCGAGGATCTGTTCCTGGACCTCGCGGGGCAGCTTGTCCCAGACCTCGCCGGGGCCGTAGGGGGAGTTGATGAGGAAATCGGCCCCTTCGCCGGCGTGGTCCAGCATGTCGTAGCGGTTGACGAACTCGAACTGGTGGCAGGCGACGAAGCTCGCCTTGCCGACAAGGTACGCGGAGCGGATCGGCCCGGGGCCGAAGCGCAGATGGGAGATCGTGACGGCGCCCGACTTCTTCGAGTCGTAGACGAAGTAGCCCTGCGCGTCGTTGGCCGTCGTCTCGCCGATGATCTTGATCGTGTTCTTGTTCGCTCCGACCGTCCCGTCCGATCCGAGGCCGAAGAAGACCGCGCGGACCATGGCGTCCGGCTCGATGTCGAAGCCCGCTTCCACCGGGAGCGACAGGCGCGTCACGTCGTCCACGATGCCGACGGTGAAGTGGTTGCGCGGCAGCGGGGCGGCGAGGTTGTCGAACACCGCCTTGACCATCGCCGGATTGAATTCCTTGGACGACAGGCCGTAGCGGCCGCCGACGATCCGGGGCTCGCGGGCGATCCGGCCGTCGTTGCGGGCTTCCGCAAGCGCCGTGACGACGTCCTGGTAGAGAGGCTCCCCCACCGCGCCCGGCTCCTTCGTCCGGTCGAGGACCGCGATCGAGCGGACGCTCGGCGGGGAGTGCCGCGACGAGGCTCTCCACGTCGAACGGACGATAGAGCCGGACCTTGACCAGCCCCACCTTCTCTCCGCGCGCGACGAGCCAGTCCACGGCCTCGTGGGCGACCTCGGCGCCCGATCCCATCATCACGAGGACGCGCTCGGCCTCGGGATGCCCGACGTAGTCGAAGAGGCCGTAGGAGCGCCCGGTCAGCTCCGCGAAGCGCTCCATCGTCTCGCGCACGATTTCCGGGCAGATGAAGTAGAAGCGGTTGCAGGCCTCCCGAGCCTGGAAGAAGACGTCGGGATTCTGGGCGGTCCCGCGCAGCACGGGCCGGTCCGGCGTCAGGGCGCGGCGCCGGTGCGCGGAGATCGCCTCGTCGTCCAGGAGGGCCCGCAGGTCCTCGTCGGGCAACTCCACGATCTTCGCGACCTCGTGGGAGGTCCGGAACCCGTCGAAGAAGTGGAGGAAGGGGATGCGGGAGCGCAGGGTCGCCGCGTGCGCGATGGCGGCGAGGTCCTGGGCCTCCTGGACGGAGCCGGAGGCGAGCAGGGCGAAGCCGGTCTGCCGGCAGGCCATCACGTCGGAATGGTCGCCGAAGATCGACAGCGCGTGCGTCGCGAGCGTGCGCGCGGCCACGTGCATGCAGTACGGGGTCAGCTCTCCGGCGATCTTGTACATGTTGGGGATCATCAGCAGGAGGCCCTGCGACGCCGTGAAGGTCGTGGCGAGCGCGCCGGCCTGCAGCGCGCCGTGCACCGCGCCCGCGGCGCCCCCCTCCGACTGCATCTCGACGACGGTGGGGACCATGCCCCAGAGGTTCTTCCGCCCCTCGGCGGACCACTCGTCGGCGAGCTCGCCCATGTTCGAAGAGGGCGTAATCGGATAGATCGCGATGACCTCGCTCGCCCGGTGAGCGACCGACGCCGCCGCCTCGTTCCCATCGATCATGACCGTGTTCTTGTTCTTGTTCATCGGGGGAAACGGTAAGCCCCGGCGGCGGAAGGCAAGTGATGTTTTTTAATCAGTTCGGGCCGGGGGGAGCGCCGGCAGACTCTCCGGGACCGGGATCTCTGATTTTTTGATGCGAACACATCACTCTCTTCGGAGCCGCGGGCTGGTACACATCTGATCCGAGTTGGAAAAACCAGTACGGCGCCCATCGGGAGACCGGGGACACAAAGGAGCCTCCATGAGAATCCTCGTCGCTACGGACGGTTCGCGCGGCGGAGTCGCCGCGCTCAAGTTCGCCGCTCGGCTCGCCTCGCGCGACACCGGCAGCGACCTCGTCATCGTGACGATCGGGAAACCGACCAACGGCGCCACCGGCCCCTCCCTCGACGAGCCGGTTGCCGATCTGGGCTCCGCGTTCGAAAAAGCGCTCGAGAAGCAGAAGGCCCAGAAGATCCTGGATGACGCCGCGCGCGATCTCGCGCGCTGCGGGCTGCAGGCCCGCTATCGCTTCGTGTCGGCCGACAAACGAACCCCGGTTCCGGAGGCGATCTCCCGCGAAGCGGACCGGCTCAAGGCGGACCTCGTCGTGGTCGGGAGCGAGGGTCGGGACACTCTGAACGAATGGGTCGTCGGCGGAGTCGCCCTGAGGCTCATTTACGTGGCGCGCCGGCCCGTGACCGTCGTGCGTCCCCCCCGGCGCCGCAAGGCGAGCTGAGCGCGTCGAAAATAAGCCGCCCGCCCGGCCCGGGGACGCTTCGGGCTGGCAGGACGGGGTGTGTCGGTGGTACCTTATCCGGCACCCCTATGCCTCACACGTCCGAAACCCTCGACAAGATCGCCCGGAGCGGGGAGGCCGTCTTCGCCATCGATTCGGCCGACAAGGTGATCCTCTGGAACAAGAAATGCGAGGAGCTGCTGGGCAAGTCGGCCCGGAGCGTGCTCGGAAAGCGCTGCTACGACGTCATGGGGGGGCGGGACGCCAACGGCAACGTCTACTGCTACCGGAACTGTCCGGTCGCCTACCAGTCCCGTGAGAGACCCAAGGAGCCGGTGCAGCGCTTCCCCCTCTCCATCGACGTCGGCAAGGCGGGGCGCCAGTGGTTCGAAGTCTCGCTTTTCGCGATCCCTTCTTACCATCCGGCCCTCTCGACGGTCGTCCACGTCGTACGGCAGGAGAACGGGAAGCCCTCCTCCCTCGAACGCCGGCTGGAGCAGGACGCCGCCCCGGTGGCGGAGCCCCTGTGGCCGATGACGACGAAGGAGGGGCAGCCGGTGGACCTGACGTCGCGGGAGAAGGAGATCCTCCGCTGCCTGGCCCAGGGCCTGTCCACGAGCGCGATCGGCAAGACCCTGTTCATCTCCCCCGTCACGGTCCGCAACCACATCCAGAACCTCCTCCACAAGCTCGACGTCCACACCAAGCTCGCCGCGGTGGTGTTCGCCTACCGCCACAACCTCATCTGATTGAAGATTGAACGATTGACGATTGAACGATTGACGCACAAGGGGGTCCGCCCCTAATCGTCAATCCTTCAATCATCCAATCGTCAATCACCGGTCTGATGCGTCCGCATCAAATAATGCAAACACATCATCCCCTCCCCCTCCGGCCCCGACCAAGATTAGCGGCGGGACTTCTTGGAGGGACGACCCATGCGGGGCTTTGACGAGACTCTGGAGCGGATCTCGAGGAGCGGCGAGGCGGTCTTCGCGGTGGATTCCGCCCAGCGCATCATCCTCTGGAACAAGGCGTGCGAGCGGCTTCTCTCCCGCCCGGCCCGCAGCGCCGTCGGCAGATGCTGCTACGACGTCCTCTGCGGCCGCGACGTCAACGGGAACATCTATTGCCATCGCAATTGCGCCGTCGCCTTCCAGGCCCGCGAGATGAGGGACGATCCGGTGCGCAACTTCACCCTGACGGCGAAGACCGGCGACGGGAAGAAGAAACGGATCTCCACCTCGATGTTCGCGGTCGCCTCCTACCATCCCGCCTTGAATACGCTGGTCCACGTGCTCCGGGAGACCAACGGCGCCACGCCTCCCGCCGAGCTCCCGCGGCCCGAGGCGAGTGAGACGCCGGCGGATTCCGAGCCCCTCTCCCCCGTCACGCTCTCCGGCGGCGAGACGGTCGTCCTGACCTCGCGCGAAAAAGAGATCCTCAGGTGCCTCGCCGAGGGAATGGGAACCGGGGCGATCGCGAAGAAGCTCTTCATCGCGACGGTGACGGTCCGCAATCACGTCCAGAGCATCCTTCACAAGCTCGACGTGCACACCAAGGTCGCGGCCGTCGTCCTGGCTTACCGCCACGGACTCGTTTAGTAATCTCCCTCTCCCCCCGGGAGAGGGTTGGGGTGAGGGCGCCGCCCGCGCCTCGCTGCCTCTCCGAGCAGCGACTTATCCGATGCGGCAGGGACGCCCGGTCAGGTTCTTGTAGAAGTCTTCCAGGGCGGCGTTGTCGAAGGTGTTCCACCCGTCGCAGCCGCAGTGCTCGCGCGTCTCGACGTCGCAGCAGATCTCCGCCCCGGTCACCTCCTGCCGTCCCCGGTGATACGCGCTCGCGAGCCGCTCGAGCTCCGCGCGCGACACGCCCGGGCGCGGGCGGGCGATCCAGGCGAACCGCTTCTTCAGCTCCTCGTCGGAATAGCGCGCGAAGCCCTTGCAGAAGATGCCGTAGCGCTCGGCGATCGCGCAGGCGCACTGGTCGTCCTGCGGCAACGCGTTCAGGATGCGCCGGATCTCGTCGATCGCCTGCGGGCGAGTCAGGACATCCATGTGGGGAAGCGATGGCTTCTGGGAGGTCTCCATGAGCGATTCTGTGCGCCGGCGCAAATGACGCACCTGATTCAAACGAACCAATTGTGGCACCGCTGCCGTGCCCGGTCAACGCCGTTTCCCTGATGCGTTTGAACCATTGCCGCCCCCGCGCGGCCGGCCGAACATGTGAGCCGTGCGCGCCTTCCCGTCCCGGCCGGCTTCCTCCTTCGCTTTCAAGGAGATCCTTTACGCGAAGGAGGGGGGCGCCGCCCGCGTCACGATCAACCGCCCCGCCCGTTACAACGCGTACTCGACGGCGTGCCTGGAGGAGCTGGCTCGCGCGTTTCGGGACGCCGCCTTCGACGACGCCGTCGGCGTGATCGTTCTCACCGGCGCCGGCGACCGGGCCTTCTGCACCGGAGGCGACGTCAAGGAGTACGCGGAGACCTACGTCGCCACGCCCCGCGATTACTGGAAGTACATGACGCTCTTCCGCGCGTACATCGACTCGATCCTCTCGACGGGGAAGCCCGTCGTCGCGCGCATCAACGGCGTCGCCGTCGGCGGAGGAAACGAGTCCGTCCTCGCCTGCGATCTCGCGGTGATGGCCGACCACGCCTACGTCGGCCAGGTCGGCGTGCGGGTCGGCTCGGTCGCCTGCGGAGGCGCCACCCAGTGGCTCCCCCTCGTCGTGGGAGACAAGCGGGCGCGGGACATGCTCTTCACGAACCGCCAGATCCCGGCCCGGATGGCCCTGGACTGGGGACTGGTCAACCGCGTCGCGCCGTCCGTGCGACGCGAGGGCGAGTTCGTCGAGCGGGCGACGCCCGAAGAGATCCGGAAGGCTCAGAAGGGGCTCGACGGATACGGCCTCGATCTCTCCCGGCTCGACGAAGAGGTGGACCGCCTCGTTGCCGAGCTGCTCGCGACATTCCCGGAATGCCTGCGCTACACGAAGCAACAGACGAACTTCTGGAAGGACTTTTCCTGGGCGATGACCGCGCGCCACGCCCAGGACTGGCTGGCGCTTCATTACACCGACTACGAGCCCCTGGAAGGGATGAACGCGTTCGCGGAGAAGCGAGCCGTGGACTTCGAGGCCGTCCGCCGGCGCGCGACAGAGCCCGGCGGATCGCCGGAGACACCCTGGGGCGCCCACGTGCTGGCCTGCTCCGCCTGCGGGGCCACCGGCCTTCCCGCATCCTTCACGCACTGCGGTCTCTGCGGCGCGGAGGTCCCCGGACAGAAGGAGCCTTCCTCCTCATGAGCCGGCGCGGCGAGCTCTCGGGGCAGGTCGCTCTCGTGACCGGCGGCGCCGGCGGAATCGGTCTCGCCTGCGCCCGCGAACTGGCCCGCCGGGGAGCGGTGGTCGCCATCGCCGACGCCGACGCGCGCCGTCTCTCCCGTCTCGCGCGAGGATTCGGCTCGGAGAACCTCTACGCGATCGACGTCTCCGACGCGGCAGCGGTGCGCGATGTGGTCGCGGACCTGACTCGCCGGGCCGGAAGGCTCGATGTCCTGGTCCTCGCCGCGGGCATCTGCCGCGACGCCGTCCTCTGGAAGATGACGGACGAGGCCTGGTCGCGGGTCATCGACGTCGACCTCTCCGGCGCCGCGCACGTTCTGCGGGCGGCCGCGCCGGCGCTGCGGCGGCGGGGAGGGCGCGTCGTGCTCATCTCTTCGATCAACGGCCGCCGCGGCAAGTTCGGGCAGTCCAACTACTCGGCCGCGAAGGCGGGACTCATCGGGCTCGCGCGGTCCGCGGCGCGGGAGCTCGCCGGCAAGGGAGTCACTGTCAACGTCGTCGAGCCCGGATTCACGACGACCCCGATGACCGCAGGCCTGCCGGCACGCATCCGGCGGCGCGCTCTCTCGGAGACTCCGCTCGGCCGCGCGGGACGGCCCGAGGACATCGCGTCCGCCGTGGCGTTCCTCGCCGGCCCCGGCGCCTCTCACATCACCGGCCAGTCCCTCGCAGTAGACGGCGGGCAAGGAATGGGGGCGTAAGCCTTGAGAAGCGGAGATACGAGCCCCCGCTTTAACTCTCCCGGCCGCCGTTCGCGAAGCGAACGCCTGCGGCCGCCAGCCGGCGGACAGGGAATGGGGGCGTAAGACGTGAGAAGCACGGATACGAGCCTTCGTTTGGACTCTCTCGGCCAACGTTCGGGCAGCGGACGCCCGCACCTGAAGGCCTCATCGATCGTCGGATACGAGATGGAGGCGTCCGGGCAGCCGCTTCGCAGAGTCGTGCGGGCCCTGCGCCGGCTCGAGCCGGACGAGGCCCTCCTGCGGATGGCCGGGTGCGGCGTTTGCCACACGGACCTCGGGTTCCTCTACGGCGGCGTGCGGACGAGACATGCCCTGCCCTTGATCCTCGGCCACGAAATCAGCGGCCACATCGAGGATGCCGGCCGCAACGCCGCGGCCCGGATCGGGGAAGCGGTCGTCGTGCCGGCGGTGCTCCCCTGCCGGACCTGCGCGCTCTGCCTGTCGGGCCGCTCGACGATCTGCCGCAGCCAGCTCATGCCGGGAAACGACTGCGATGGAGGGTTCGCGACGCACGTGATCCTGCCGGCCCGGGACCTGTGCCGCGTTCCCGGCGCCGGCGAAGACGCCGACGCTCCGCTCGGATCGGTGCCGGGATTGACACTGCGCCACCTGGCGGTCGTCGCCGACGCCGTCTCGACGGCTTACCAGGCGGTCGCGCGCTCGGGCCTCGCCCGCGGCGAGCTCGCGATCGTCGTCGGACTCGGAGGCGTGGGCGGCTACGCCGCGCAGATCGCCGCCGAGCGGGGCGCGGCCGTCGCCGGCATCGACCCCGATCCGCGCCGGCTCGAAGCGGCTGCGGCCGCGGGCGCGGGACTCGTGCTCGATCCGCGCGCTCTCTCCGCCCGCGACGCCAAGGCTCGAATCGCGGAATTCGCTCGCTGGAGCGGCGCGCCGGAGACCGGTTGGACGATCCTCGAATGTTCCGGGACGGCGGCGGGCGAGAAGACGGCCTTCGGCCTGCTCGTGCCCGGCGCGACGCTCGTCGTCGTCGGCTTCACGCTCGAGACGATCGAGGTCCGCCTCTCCAATCTCATGGCCTTCGATGCCCGCGCGCTCGGCAACTGGGGTTGCGCGCCGGAGCTGTATCCCGAAATCCTCGAAAAGGTCCTGTCCGGGAAGATCGACGTCCTCTCGAACACCGAGCTGCGGCCGCTCGCGGAGATCGAAGCCGCGCTGGAAGAGGTCCGAAATCACCGGACGAGCCGGCGGCTCGTTTTGACGCCCGATGCGGGCGAGGAGGTCTCATGACGTCTCCCATCCGATGTACCACCGAGCATTCGGGGCAGCTCGAGAGGATCGTGTTCGATCGCCCGAAGGCGAACATCCTGGACTGCGAGATGCTGGCGGCCGTCCGCGAGCGGATCGCGCAGCTCGCCGAGACGCCGGGCGCCGCGAAGCTCCTCGTCTTCGAGGGGGCCGGCGGGAATTTCAGCTTTGGCGCCTCGGTCGAAGAGCATCTGCCCGACAGGGTTGCGGGTCTGTTGCGCCAGTTCCACCGGCTCTTCCTGGATCTGGAGAGGCTCTCCATTCCGACGGCCGCGGTGGTGCGCGGGCAGTGCCTGGGCGGAGGCTTCGAGCTCGCCCTCTGGTGCGGCTATGTCGTGTGCGAGCCCTCGGCCCGCTTCGGCGTGCCGGAAACGAAGCTGGGCGTCTTTCCGCCGATGGCGGCCCTGGCGCTCCCGTGGCGAGTGAGCGGAGCGCGCTCCACGCAGATGATCCTCTCGGGCGAGTCCCTTTCCGGCGAGGAGGCGGCGCGCTGCGGGATCGCGGACCTCTGCGCCGACGACGCCGAGGCGGCTCTCGAGGAGTGGTTCACGACTCGCCTGGCATCCAAGTCTGCCGTCGCCCTGCGCGCGGCCTGGCGGGCCTCGCGGCGCCTGCTCGCCGACACGCTCAAGAACGACATCTGGTCGCTCGAAAAGTACTACCTGACGGACCTGATGTCGCACAGCGATCCGGTCGAAGGGCTTTCGGCGTTCCTGGAGCACCGCGCGCCGGTCTGGACCCACCAGTGAGTCGGAAGAACGTCCTTGACTGGGCGTTCGAGATCTACGAAGACCTCGACTTCACGGCGGTGCGCGCGTGGCTCGACGCCCGGCCGGGGAGCAAGGCCGCGGGGTATCTGCCCGTCTACGCTCCGCGCGAGGTGATCCGGGCCGCCGGCATGCTGCCGGTCGGGATCCACGGCGGGGGCGAGCGGCTCGAGATCATCAAGGGGGACGCCTTCTATCAGTCCTACATCTGCCACCTCCCGCGCTCGGTGATCGAGCTCGCTCAGTCCGGACGCCTGTCCATGCTCTCGGCGGTCCTGTTCCCCTCCACCTGCGACGTGATCCGCAATCTCTCGGGCGTCTGGCAGATTCTTTCTCCGGAGATCTACGTGCGGTACCTCGACCTGCCGCAGGTCGCGGATCAGGAAATCGGCGCGGACTTCTGGAGACAGGAGCTCGCGACGCTCCTCGCCGACCTCTCGGAGGTCTCGGGATCGCCGGCCACGGAGGCGTCCCTGCGCGAGGCGATCGCGACGGACAACGCGGCGCGTTCGCTCATCCGGGAGCTCTACCGGGCGCGGCGCGAGACCCCCTGGAGCGTGCCGACCGAGGAGCTGTACGTCCTGATGCGGGCGGGCGAGATCGCTCCCGTCGAGGAGTTCCTCGAGAAGATGCGGGAGTACCTCGCGGCCATCGAGGAGGAGCCGGGTCGCGTGCGCGACAAGTCGCGCGTCCTCGTCGTCGGCGCCTTCTGCGAGCCGCCGCCGCTCGGCCTGATCAAGACGATCGAGCGGTCGGGCTGCTTCATCGTGGACGACGATTTCGTGCTCGGCAACCGCCTCCTCACCGCCGACGTCCCGACCGAGGGCGACCTCCTGCGCAATCTCGCGCTCGCCTTCGTCAGCGGGCGGGCCGGGACCTCCACGATGTTCGAGCCCGATCCGGAGGGGAAGCGCCGGCTCCTCGCCGAGCGCGCGGCCGCCGTGCGGGCCGACGGCGTCCTCTTCGCCTCCGCGAGCTTCTGCGATCCGGCCCTGCTCGACCGCCCGATGCTGCGCGCCGGAGCGGAGGCCGCCGGCCTCCCGTGCATGGCGTTCAAGTACGCCGAGAACACCGGCCAGTTCCAGCAGTTCCGCGAGCAGACCGGCACCTTCGCCGACTCGATCAAGTTATGGGGGGGCGAGCCGTGAGCGAAGCCGGCAAGGACCGCTCGATGGAGCTGCAGAAGGAGATGCTCGCGGGGCACTATCGCCGCCTCGAGAGCGCGCCGGACACGGGCGAGCCGGTCGTCTACACGTTCGTCCCGGGGAACCTGACGGAGCTCATCCGCTCCTTCGACGCTCTGCCGTTGCTGCCGGAGATCAACGCGCTGCAGTCGGCGATGCGCGGAAAGAGCCAGGCCTACATCGCCACCGCGGAGCGCGCCGGGCACTCCGAGGATGTCTGCTCCTACGTCAAGTGCGATCTCGGGATGGCCAAGAGCGGCAACCTCGGACCCACCGGGACGCGGCTGCCCAGGCCCGACCTGCTTCTCCTCTCCTACACGGGTTGTTACACCTTCATGAAGTGGTTCGAGCTCCTCCGCGAGGAGTACGGCTGCCCGACCGTCTTTCTCCACGTCCCCTACCAGGCCGACGGCCGCCAGACTCCCGAGGGGAGAGCCTACGTGGCCCGGCAGATCCGCAAGGACCTGATCCCCGCCCTGGAGAAGATCTCCGGTCAGCGCTACGACGAGGAGCGGCTCTGCGAGAACCTCGCGAGGAGCGCCGCGTCCGAGGAGGACCTCGTGTCGGTC
Organism: uncultured Acidobacteriota bacterium; assembly: GCA_963782815.1. Lineage (GTDB taxonomy): Bacteria > Acidobacteriota > Thermoanaerobaculia > UBA5066 > Gp7-AA6 > JAWOLE01. The sequence continues at coordinate 156,931 of CAWALG010000032.1, forward strand.
CTGGAGTCGGCGCGCCTCGATCCCTCCCCCATCGACGCTTACTTCGGCGCCGTCTACTACGTGGGTCCGATCTTCTCGGCGTTCCGCGGGACGCCGGAAGGGGCCGCCTACTACCGGGCGCTGCGCGCGGAAGTGGAGGAGCGCGCGAGCAAGCGGTTGGGACCGGAGACCCCCTCGGGTCGGCTCGACCGCCAGAAGTACCGCCTGGTCATCGAGGGCCCGCCCAACTGGACGCACTTCCGCGACTTCTGGCGCATGTTCTCCGACGAGGGGGCCGTCGCCGTTGCCTCGACCTACTCGAAGGTCGGAGGGACCTACGACCTCGGGTTCCGGCACGACCCGGCGGACCCGATCGGGACGATGGCGGATTACTGCAGCGGCTGCTACACGAACCTCTCCCTTCCCGAGCGCGTGGCGATGCTGGTCCGTTACGCGCGCGACTACAACGCGGACGGGTTTCTCATCCACTCCGTCAAGTCCTGCAACTCCTTCTCGGCGGGCCAGCTCACGATCCTGCGCGAGGTCGAGAAGCGGACGGGAATCCCCGGAGGGTTCCTCGAGTCGGATCTGGTCGACCCGCGCTACTTCTCCCCCGCCAACCTGAAGAACCGGCTGGAGAGCTACTTCCAGATGCTCGACGCCCGGCGCTCCGGCCCGGGACGGGCGACGGCATGAACTGTTTCGTCGGCATCGACCTCGGCTCGACGACGACCAAGGCCGTGGTCCTGGACGAGGAGGGAAGGACGCTCGGCCGCGGGATCACGAACTCGCGCTCGAACTACGACCTGGCGGCGGAGCTCGCGCGCACGGAAGCGTTCGTCTCGGCGCGCTTCGCTCTGCTCGAGCAGGAAGTCGAGCGCGCCGCCGGGAAGCCCGTTCTCGCGCGACTGCTGAAGGCCTTCCGCCTCGAGCAGACGCTCGTCCAGCTCGAGAGCCTGCGGCGGCGGATGGAGGAGGAGGCCGAGAAGACTGTCTCCCCCGATCGCCGCCGGCCGCTCTGCCGGACCCTCGAGACGCTGTTTGCGCGCCTCGTCCTCGAAGAGGAGAAGCGGTTCGGCGAAGCCGCTCCCTCCGAGCGCTCCGACTTCTTCCGGGACGCGGCCGGGTCGGCCTTCGCGCGGATCGCCCAGGAGCTGGCCGATCCCCCCGCCGTCCCCTTCGACCTCCTCGCCGGCCTCTACGACAAGTGCATCGTGAAGGTGGAGAACGAGCCGCTCGAGCTCGGGTTTCGCGAGCACATCGGCAAGGCCCTCGAGCGGGTGGGCGATCCTCCGGAAGTCCGGGCGGGCGTCGAAAGAGCCGCCTCGGCGCCGCTGACCGTCGCCGGCAGCGTCGGCACGGGCTACGGGCGGGCGCGGCTCCCGTTTCCGAAGGAACAGATCCGGTCGGAGATCCTCTGCCACGGCCTCGGCGCACACGCTCTCTTCCCCGGAACGCGAACCGTGCTCGACATCGGAGGCCAGGACACCAAGGCGATCCAGGTGGACGCGCGCGGGGATCGTCACGAGCTTTCAAATGAACGACCGGTGCGCGGCCGGATGCGGACGCTACCTGGGATACATCGCCGACGAGATGAACATGGGGCTGCACGAGCTTGCCCCGCTCGCGCTCAAGAGCCGCCGGCCGGTCCGGATCACCTCGACCTGCACGGTGTTCGCCGGCGCGGAGCTGCGGGAACGGCTCTCGCTCGGGGAGAAGAGGGAAGACATCCTGGCGGGCCTCCACCGCGCCGTCATTCTCCGGGCGATGAGCCTCCTCGCCCGATCGGGCGGCATCGAGGAGGAGTTCACCTTTACCGGCGGCGTGGCGCGCAACGCGGCGGCCGTCCAGGCGCTCGGAGAGCTCGTGGCCGAGAACTACGGCCGGCGCCGGATCAACATCTCTCCCGACTCGATCTACACGGGAGCGCTCGGGGCGGCGCTCTTCGCGAGGAGGGCGGTCGCATGAGGACGACCGCCGGCATCGACGTCGGCACCGCCGCGGTCAAGGCGGTCGTGATGCGCGTCGAGGGAGGGAACGAGACGATCCTCTCGCACAGCCTTGGACGGATCCGCCGCCGCGGCGTCGCGTCCGTCGTGGCGGAGACCTTCGCCGAGGCCTGCTCCGCGGCCCGCGTCGCCTCGATCGACTACGTGGCGACGACCGGGGACGCCGAAGACTCGCCGCTGGCGACCGGGCATTTCTACGGCATGACGGCGCACGCGCGCGGCGCCCTGCACCTGGAGCCGCGGGCCCGGGCGGTGCTCGACATCGGCGCGCTGCACGCGCGGGCCGTCGCGATGGACGCGCGCGGGCGGGTGACCGGCTACAAGATGACGAGCCAGTGCGCCTCCGGCTCCGGCCAGTTCCTCGAGAACATCGCGCGTTACCTCGGCGTGTCCCAGGCGGAGATCGGGCCGCTCTCGCTCGCGTCGGCCCACCCGGAGCCGGTCAGCTCGATCTGCGCGGTCCTCGCCGAGACGGACGTCATCAACATGGTGTCCCGCGGAGTCGCGACCGCCGACATCCTGCGGGGGATCCACGTGAGCATGGCCGGGCGGTTCGCGCGTCTGCTGCAATCCATCGGCGCCGGCGGCGTGATCCTCGTCAGCGGCGGCCTCGCGGCCGACGAGGGACTCCTCGCCGCGCTGGCGGAGGCGTTCCGGATGCTGGCGCGGCCGTCGGAAGCCGCGCCGGAGATCGTGCGGCATCCCCTCTCGGCTCATGCCGGCGCCATCGGCGCGGCCCTGTGGGGAGCCTTTCGTCATGCCCGACTCGCAATGGGAGGTGCCGCATGGACGGCAACGACGACAACAACGGCAACGGCAACAACAACGGCCTGACCATTCGGACGCTCGCCTGGCAGGATGTCGCGCGCCTGGCTCGCATGGACGAGCGGGCGACCGGGCGCAACCGGAGAACCTGGTACGAAGGGAAGTTGAAACGCGCGCTCGAAGAGTCGGATCTGAAGATCTCGCTCGGAGCGGAGGTGGACGGGACGCTCGTCGGGGCCGTCCTCGGGACCCTCCACTACGGGGAGTTCGGCCTGCCCGAACCGGTCGCCGTCCTCGACACGATCCTCGTCGACGGAGATTTTCGCGGCCGCGGCATCGCGACGGCCATGTTCGACCAGCTCGTCAAGAACCTCGAGGCCCTCGGCATCGAGCACGTCCGCACGGAGGTTGCCTGGAACGATCGGGAGCTGGTCGGCTTTCTCGGGAAGAACGGTTTCGGCCCGGCCAAGCGGCTGGTCCTCGAACGGAGCCTCAAGGATTCGGTTGGAGCGCGGTGAGAAGGAGGTCCCCATGGAGTATCCGGTGCTGGTGATTCTGGGAGTCCTCGCGATCGGCCTCGTGACCGTCGTCCTCCCGGTGGCGCTGACGACGCTGGCGGACCATCGGGAGCCCAAGTCGCTCGTCTGCCCCGAGACGGGACTGGCTACGCGGTCCAGGTGGACGCCGGGCGCGCGGCGCGAGGCGCGATCGTCGGCCGCGTGCGGCTGGCGGTCCAGAACTGCGCGCGCTGGCCGGAGCGCCGGGCCTGCGGGCAGGGGTGTCTCTCGCCACGCGTGGAAGCTCCCGTCCCGCCCCACGCGAGCGCAGGCAGCGGCCGGTCAGCGGGTTAACCGCGTCATCGGGCCGGAACGCGGGCCGGCCGCGGCGGCGCCTTGCGCCGGCCGTCGATCATGTGCCGGATGGCGAGCACCGGATGGGAGAGGAGCATTCTCGGCCCCGCGAACGCCATGACGCCGCGGATCTGCTCGCGCCGCGCCCGCTGGTAGCAGTGGATCGGGCAGTCGACGCAGGTCGGCTTCTCCTCTCCGTAGGGGCACTTCTCCAGCCGCAGGCGCGTGTAGGCCTCCAGCTCCGAGCACTCCCCGCACGGCGACGCGCCGGAAGCATGCCGCTCGCGGCAGAAGATCGCGATCATGGCGGCAACCGTGCGGCGTTCGCGGTCGCGACGGGCTCCGAGGCGAGAGCCGGTCATGGGGCGCGAGAATCCGCTGCTTCGCGCGCGGGCAGCGGCGGAGCGCCGCGCAACAGGCGTGGAGCCGCCAGCAGCGCCGTGCCGTAGAACGCGAAGGCGACGAAGAGCGTGGCGGGACGCCCGCCCGGCAGATCTTCCACCAGCAGCTTCACGGCGCCGATCGAGAGGACGCCGTACGTGAGCCAGCCCAGCTCGGGAAGAGCGGCGCGCCGGCGGATCGCCGCGAGCAGGAAAGCGGCGGCGGCGAGAACCACCGTGCGGGCCGCGGCGACCGCGCCCGGATCCGGCCCCGCCGCCCCTCCTCCGACGAGATCTCTCAACTGCCCGACGGCGAAGGCGCCGCCGCCGAAGGCCACGATGACCGCCAGCAGAAGACGAGGGAAGCGCTCCCCCGCGCGGCCGGCCTCCTCCTTCTCCAGCGCAAGCAGGACGTAGCAGGCCGCGGCGGCCGCGATCGTGCAGAAGCCGGCGGGTGTCAGCGGCGTCCATTTCTGCGCGGGAGGCGACATGAAGGCGTCGAGCGTGGCCCCGGCCGAGCCCGTCTGCCAGGCAGCCGCCGCGGCGTAGACCGCGCTGTGGACGGCCAGGGTCACGCGATTGAAACGTCGGGCCAGGATCGCGGACGCGAGCGCGAGCGCGCACCACAGGAAGCCGAGAATCGCGCTTCCGGCCATCAGCGCGCTTCCGGAGAGCGTCAGCAGAAGCGCCAGCGTCGCGTAGAAGAGGAAATTGCGCCCGCGCCCCTGCTGCCGCTCGACGAAGACGAACGCGACGCCGTAGCAGCCCGCGGCGATCACGACGGCGGACGCTCCCAGAATCGGCTGCGCGCTCTGCAGGTAGCGGACGACGAGCGCGGCGCCGCCGAAGCCCACCGCGAGCGCTGCGATTCCCTGCACGGCGTCGAACAGCACCACGTCGCGCCGGCGCGCGAGCGTGCGCACCGCGAAGCTCCCGAGGTAGAGGAAGGGAAGCGCGAAGGCAAGCATGAGGAAGAAGGAGAGCGACGGAGCGGATCCGGGCAACGGCGGGCCCGACGGCGCCAGGCGCAGGGCCGCCCAGAGGACGAACAGGTCGGCCGCCGCCGCCGCCGGCCACCGCAGGCCGCGCCACGGCCGCGGGGAATAAGCGAGCCAGAGCGACGCGACACCGATCGCCAGGAGCGCCGCCGCGAACGGCTCCACCGACCCGGTCACCAGCGCGAGAACGGAAGAAGCGGCCACGGCCGCGGCGAGCGCGGCCCATGCGAACAACTCGAGTCTGCGGTTCCAGGCCACGCCCAGGCAAAGGACGGTCAGGACGACGAGAATCGTGGCCGCGCCGGGCGGCCCGAACACAGCCATGCGCGTGCTCGTCTCCACGACCAGCGGGTAGGCGATCACGACCGACGTGATTCCGAGGAAAGACGCGGAGGTCGAACGCCCGCGGGCCGCCGACCGGTCGGCGAGCAGGACCCACAGGATCCCGTAGGCCAGACCGAGGCCGGCCCCCACCGGGCGCGGCAGCGTCCCGGAGTCGGTCAGCGCGCGGACGAGGAACGCCCCGCCGAGGACCAGGCAGCTTCGGCCGAGCTCCGTCAGGACGTTGAGCACGGCTCCCTGCCGGGGAAGCTGTTCGGAGAGCGTCGGGACAAGAGGCTCCGCAGCAACGGAGGCGGAAACGGATTCGGGCTCCGTCTCGGACTCGGGGACCGCGGACGGGAGAGAAGCCACCCTCTTCTCGAGCCTGCGGAGGTCGAGCGAGAACTCTCCGAGCTTCCGCTCCAGCGCGGCCAGCCGCTCTTGCGTTTCCGACTCGGTCGCGGACTTCATTCTTGAGGAGCCCGCCCGGGCTCCACGGCTAGAACGCGGGGGCGAAGGCGCGCAGGACCTCGGCGGTGCTCTTCACGGAACCCACTTTCAGCGCCTTGGTCCTCACTTCTTCGATCCTCTCGACGAGCGACGGCTCCCGAACTTCGTAGAGGACGCCCGTCGTCAGGGTGTCGATCTCGCGCGTGTAGGCCAGGGCCGCCGCGCGGCTGCCGCGGTCGTGATCGGCCGGGAGGGACTTCAGTTTCGCCTTGAGGATCTTGAACTGGTCGTCTCCCCGCCACGTCACGCACGGGGACATGACGTTCAAGAACGCGAACCCCTTGTGCTGCATCGCGAGCGTCATCAGCTCGGTGAGCGTCTTCGGATCTCCCGAGAAGCCGCGCCCGACCCAGGTCGCGCCGAAGGAGACCGCGAGCTCGCACGGATCCACCGAGGGCTCCGGGTTGCCCCAGTACGTGGACTTGGTCTTGTCGCCGGTGGGAGTCGTGGGCGCCGCCTGCCCCTTCGTCAGGCCGTAGATCTCGTTGTCCATGAGGAAGTACGCGATGTCGAGGTTGCGCCGGGCGGCGTGAAGGAAGTGGTTTCCGCCGATCGCGATCCCGTCTCCGTCCCCGCCGACGGCGATGACGTTCAGCTCCGGCCGCGCCGCCTTGACTCCGGTCGCCAGGGTCAACGCGCGCCCGTGGACGCCGTTGAAGCCGAAGGTCTCGACGTACCCGGGCAGCCGGGAGGAGCAGCCGATCCCGGACAACACGACCGTGTTCCAGGGCTCGAGCTGCAGCTTCGCCATCGCGCGGTGGAGCGCGGCGAGCGCCCCGAAATCGCCGCACCCCGCGCACCAGACGGGCTTCAGATCCGACTTGTAGTCGGCCGGCTGGAAGGTCGGGATTTCTGCTACGGAAGTGCTCATGCCACCTCCTCCTTCCTCGCGGATGCAATGGTCTGGACTTTCCGGATTTCCCGCGTCACCTCGGCGACGCCGAGGTTCTTTCCGCCGGACCGCTTGAAGACGTGCGTCCGCCCCTCGGGGAGACGTCAGGAACGTCCGCAGGTACTTGTAGAACTGCGCCGTGTAGGAGAGCTCGATGACGAGAAGGTCCTTGGAGCTCGCCAGGAACTGCTGGAATGCCCGCTTGGGAAAGGGGTAGAGGATCTGCGGCACGAAGGCGGCGACCTTCTCGCCCCGCGCGTTGGCCGCGAGAACGGCTTCCCGGACCGGCCCGTCGGAGGCGCCCCAGCAGACGATGCCGACTTCCGCTTCTTCCGGACCGTATCGCCGGAAGGTGTGGTAGCGCTCGCGGATCGGCCACATCTTGCGGTACCGCTTCGTGTTCATCTTCTCGTGCGTGAGGTAGGCCGACGACGGCCCGCCCGAGGCGTCGTGCTCGAGGCCGTTGGTCTGGTACATGCCGTTCTTCGTTCCCGGCACGCTCATCGGGGAGACCCCGTTCGGCGAGTCCGCGTACCGCTGGTAATTGACGAGCTCCGCCTCCGAGGGCCTCGCGCGGTCGATCACCTCGTGCTGGAGCCTCGAAGCCGGAAGCGTCTCCTTGCGCTGGCCGACGGCCTGGTCGGAGAGGACGAGCACCGGGAGCTGGAATTCCTCGGAGATGTTGAACGCCTCGACCGTGGCATGGAAACAGTCCTCGACGTCGCCGCACGCCAGGACCACCCGGGGAGCGTCGCCGTGCGTTCCGTAGAGGGCCTGGAAGAGGTCCGACTGCTCCCCCTTGGTGGGATTTCCGGTCGAAGGGCCGCCGCGCTGCACGTTCACGATCACCGTCGGGACCTCGGCCATCGCGGAGAGCCCCAGCATCTCGGTCATCAAGGAAAGACCCGGCCCCGACGTCGCCGTCATGGACTTCACCCCGGCGAAGGACGCGCCGATCACGGCTCCGATCGCGGCGAGCTCGTCCTCGGTCTGGATGAAGGAACCGCCCGCGCGGGGGAGCCATTCGGCGAGGAAGTGCAGGATCTCGGAGGAGGGCGTGATCGGGTATCCGGCGAAGAAGCGGCACCCGGCGTGCATCGCTCCGACCGCCGAAGCCTCGTTGCCCGACATCAGGAGCAGAGGCTCGCCCCGAACGTACTCGAGCCGTTTCCCGTCGAAATCCTCCGTCAGCGAGCGCGCGAACGCGACGCCGGCCTCGAAGGCCTTCATGTTCGCCTCGCGGACGGACTCCTTCTTGCGCCCGAACTTGTGGCCGACGGCCAGGCGCAGGCCCTCCTCCGGGAGTCCGAAGAGACCCGAGAGGATTCCCAGCGCCACGACGTTCTTCGAGGCGGGCGTGCCGGCCGAGTCGCGCGCGAGCTCTCCGAACGGCACCTGGATCAGGCGCGCGCCCCCCTGGCCGGCGAGATCCTGCTCCCCTTCCGGCGTCGGATCGTCGGCCTCGGTCAGGATGACGGCGTCCTCCGAGACCGAGAGCTCCCCGCGGAATCGCGCGAAGTCGGCGCGGCGGAAGACGACGAGCACGTCCACGGTGTCTCCCTGCGCGAAGATGTCCTTGGAGGCGAGCCGGACGGTGCAGGACGCCTCTCCCCCGCGGATCTGCGGCCCGTAGGCCTCGGTCTTGATCGCGTGAAGGCCTTCGCGCGCGGCGACCTGCGCGATGAGGTCTCCCATCGTCACGACACCGTCTCCCCCGGAGCCCACCATCGCGATCGTCAGGTCTTTCGTCGGCATCAGAATCGAGTCTCCTTCCCGGCGCTCGCAAGTCCGCGAGATCCGCCGACAGTGTTCGGGAATCCGGGGAGAGGGGCAATGATGCAAATGTACCAGTGGGCGATCGTCGTCACGGCTCCGGCCCGGTCGTCTTTCATCGCGCCGCGTTGAGCTCGTGTCCAGCCGGCGTCAGAAGGTGAAGCGGCTCGCGAAATCGGGAACGAAGGCCGGGTGGGTGTATTCGCCGCGTTCGGGGTCGAGGACGTAGCCGGGGTCGAAGTCGTGGCGCGAGATCGCTTCGAGGGCCTCGCCGAGAGCGTCGATGTCCTCGATCGTGTTGAAGAGGCCGAAGCTCGCCCGGACGGCGCCCGGAATCGCGGAACGGTCGCGCGCGAGGATGCTCTTCTCGACCGCGCGGCCCTCCTCCTCGGAGACGTGCAGGATGGCCTTGACGTAGGGGTGCGCGCAGAAGCAGCCGTTGCGCACGCCGATCCCCCACTCGCAGGAGAGCACGGCGGCGGCCAGGGCGTGCGATACGCCGCGGACGTTGAACGGGACGACGCCCAGGCGCGAGGCGGCGCGCGCCGGGTCGGCGTCGCCGTAAACCGTGACGCCGGGGATCGCGGACAACCTCTCGAGGAGGGCGGCGGTCAGCTCCGTCTCGTGCCGGTGGATCCGCTCCCAGCCGATCTCCTCGAGCGCGCGGATGGCGCGGGCGAGCGCGACGACGCCGACGATGTCGGGCGTCCCCGCCTCCTCCCGGTCGGGCAGATCGGTCCAGTACGCGCTCTCGAGGCCCACGATGTCCACCGCGCCCCCGCCGACGATGTCCGGGTCGCCCGTCTCGAACGCCGCCCGGTGCGCGACGAGGACCCCGGAGCCGAACGGCGCGTACATCTTGTGAGCGGAGAAGGCGACGTAATCCAGGTGGTCCGACTCCCCCTTGCCCCCCATGGCGATGGGCCGGTGAGGAGCCAGCTGCGCGGCGTCCACGACGATCTCGGCTCCCGCCGCGTGCGCCAGGCGGGCCCAGTCGTGGATCGGATTGATGTAGCCGGTGACGTTCGAAGCGCCGGTCACGGCGAGCAGGCGCACGCGCCCGCGGTAGGCGGCGAGCTTCGCCCGCCAGATCCGCCTCATCCACGCGGCCGTCGCTCTCGACGCCGACGTGGACGACCTCGGCGACGCGGCGCCAGGGCAGCTCGTTGGAATGGTGCTCCATCAGGCTCGTCAGCACGACGTCCCCCTTTCGGAAGGGGTAGCGGTGGGCGAGCCGGTTGATCGCTTCCGTCGTGTTGCGGCAGAAGAGGACGACGGAATCGGTGGGATCGGCGCCGACGAAGCGGGCGACCCTTGCGCGCGCGCTGTCGAAGGCCCAGGAGGAGAGGCGCGACTTGTACCCCGTTCCGCGATGGACGTTGCTGTACCAGCTCAGGAACTCGTCGACCGAGTCCCGCACGCAGGCGGCCGCCGGCGTCGAGGCCGCGCTGTCGAGATTGACGTAGCGCCGGCTCTTCCCGTTCAGCACGGGGACCCTTTCCTCGGCGCCGACGACCGGGAGCAACGCCCGGATCGGAGCCGCGATCGCGGAGGCCGTCTCAGTCCGTGCCATGTGTCGGAGCGGTCACGCCTTGGCGAGCCGGAGCTTGACGTATTCGCCGACGAGGATGGATGCCGGGTAGAGCAGCTCCTCCTCCGTCTGCGCGTGCAGGATGAGCTTCTGCGCGAGGCGCGCGTACCCGATGAGCCGCTCCGCCGTCGCGGACTGGAGGAGCTTCTGGAGAGCCGAGACGATCGCCTTGTGCTCCTCGAGCATCCGCGGAAGCTCGGTCTTCATGACTTCCGTCTGCGCCAGGATGTCCTCCATGTCGGGCGTGAACTCTCCCCGGGCCAGGCGCGGGAGGAGAAGCAGCGGCGGAATCGCGAACAGCTCTTCGCGATAGACGTGCGGGAAGAGCACCCGGGTGACCTGCCAGGCGGCCTCTCCGGTCTTCCCTCCGGCGTGAGTCGCGCGGCCCAACTCCTCGCGGATGGCCTCGTGCTCCATAGTCAGGACCGGCGGGAGTTGATCTCTCGTCATGGAACTCCTTCGAGATTGCGGAGCGCGGGCTTCAATCGGGCCGACGCTCTCCCTGTTCGTCCGGGAGCCCGCATCCGGCGGCGCGGCGCGTCTCCTCGGCCGGGAAGCGGTAGTGCCCGCCCGGTGTCCGGAGGGTCTTCAAGAGACCTTGCCGCGCCCATCGGGTCACCGTCGAAGCGGAGACGCCGAACAGACGCGAGACCTCTCCCCGCGACAGGAATGCGACCCTGGCGAAGGGCGCGGGCGGAGCCATGGAGCCTTCCTCTTTTATGGAAATCATCCGGCGATTCTGGGCGCGGAAGGCCCCTCCAATTCTGATGTAAACAGATCATTTTGCTCAATGGCGTCAAAAGGGCCCTCTGGATGATTTGCATCATGTACGGCGGCGGGGAAAGCGCCTAGCGTGTCGGTCGAGGAGAAGGAATGCTCTCACCTGTCGAGCTGGAAATCGAGCTTTTTTGCCGGGGGATGCGCATCGACGAGTCGTGCAACCTCGACGAGGACGGCCGCCGGGTTTCGCGCACCCGCGCCGGGCTCGGCTCCGGACTGGAGATCGTGCTGCCCGCGCCCCGCAAGCCGATCTGGGTCAACGTCCCGGTCGTCGAGAGCTTCGTCGCCTCCTCCCCTTTCCGCCTGGTCAAGAACCGCGAGGGGTACCTGATCCTGGACGATCGCACGACGGACGGCCACCCCGTCCGCGTCCCGGAGGAGCCGGCCTGGTACTCGAGACAGACCTCCTCGGGCGTCGAGATGAGCCGCGTCGGAGTGCTCCAGGGAAACTACCTCGGCATCTACGTCTCCAACGCCTGCCTCTACTGGGCGTCCAAGCCCTCCCGCGCCTGCAAGTTCTGCACGACCGGAAAGAACGTCGGCCTCGCCGAACAGGCGCGCAAGTCGGTCGAGGACGTCGTCGAGGTGGCCCGGGCCGCCCGGGACGAATCGGGCTCCGTCTTCACGCACCTGAACACCGGCTATCACTTCGAAGAGGTGGACAAGCTCGAGCCGATCCACGGCCTCCGGCAGAGCGAGCCGTTCGTGAAAGCCGTGAGAGAGAGAGTCGGCGGATTCATCGGCGTGCAGGCGATGCCGGTTCCGCGCCGGATGTTCCACGAATACGACGCCCTGATCGAGGCGGGAACGGACCATTTCTCCTTCTGCTACGAATTCGAGGACCCGGCCTACTTCGCGAAGCTCTGCCCGGGAAAGGCGGAGACGCTCGGACAGGAAGGGTTCTTCGAGGCGATGGAGTACACGTCGAAGAAGCTCGGCCGCGGGCGCGTCTCGGGCGAGATCATCGCCGGCCTCGAGCCGGTCGAGGCGACCATGCGCGGGATCGACCGGATCGTCGCGGCCGGCGCCTTCCCGACCGTCTGCATCTTCCGCCCGACGGTGGACAGCGAGCTCGAGAACACGCCGCCTCCGGACCCCGAGGCGATGAAGGACGTCTTCGCGCACCTCTACGAGGCCTGCCGCGACGCGGGCCTGCCCGTGGGAGTGCTTCCCATCGAGGTCTCGCTCGTCGTGCAGCCCGAGGAGACCGCCGACCTGCTGCCGCCGAGCCTTTCGACCCGTCTCTACCAGTGGAAGCTCGCGGCCCTGCGCCAGCTCGCGCGCCCGTACATCGCCTGGAAGCGCCGCCCCCGCGCGGCGTAGAGGAGGGCGAGGGAATGACTGATCCCGGTTCGGCCCCCTGGCTCGCGGTCGGCGCCGCCTTCGGCGCGCTGGGGCGCGCGTTCCTCTGCCTGGACGGCGATCTTCGCATCCTTCACTCCTCCTCCGTTCTCGACGAACTGCTCGGACCGGGCGCCGCGAGTGGGGCCGAGGGATGCTCCGCCGAGGAGCTCCTGGGCGCTCCGCTCTTCGGCCCGGCCGCTCCACTGCGGCAGGCCCTCCTCGCCGGGCAACGGCGCGAGGGGTTGCTCGCGATCCTGAGCGGGCGCGGCGAGAGTCCCTCGCGGCTGGTTTCCGTCATGGCCGCGCCGATTCATCCTCCCGAGGGGGCCTGGGATCCGCGCGTCGCGTTCGTGGTCGTTCTGCATCCGGCGGAGGATGAGCGCGCCCGCGGAGAGTCGAGCCTCGGCGATCCGGAGTCCCTGGCCGGGAGCGAACTCTCGCTCGAGGCGCGGAGGCTGCAGGCGGTCCTCGAGGAACACCACTGGCGGCGCTCGGAAGCCGCGCGCGCCCTCGGCGTCTCCCGCACGACCCTCTGGCGAATGATGCGGGAAGCGGGAATCGAAGCCTGAGGGGCGCGACATCCCGATGAAGCACCTGGTCATCCTGGGAGCCGGAACAGGCGGAACGACCGTCGCCAACCGGATGGCGAAGAGGCTGTCCTCCGACTGGTCGGTCACGGTCGTGGACCCTTCCTCGAGCCACCTCTACCAGCCCGGCCTCCTCTTCATCCCGTTCGGAGGGCCCGACGCCATCGAGCGCCCGCGGGGCGGGACGCTCCGGCCCGGCGTCGCGTGGGTGCGCGAGCCGGTCGCCCGGGTCGATCCGGACTCGCGCCGGGTCGTCCTCGGAACCGGCGAAGCGATCCCCTACGACCTCCTCGTCGTCGCCAGCGGCGCCCGGACCTGCCCGGAGGAAACGCCCGGCTTGCTCGGGCCCGGCTGGCGCAACACGGTTCACGACTTCTACACGCTCGAGGGAGCGCGCGCCTTGCGGGGCGCTCTCGACCGCTTCGACGGAGGACGGCTCGTCGTCAACGTCGTCGAGATGCCGGTCAAGTGCCCGGTCGCGCCGCTCGAGTTCCTCTTCCTGGCCGACGACTACTTCGCCCGGCGCGGCATCCGCGACTCGGTCGAGCTCGTCTTCGTGACCCCGCTCGACAGCGCGTTTACGAGACCGTCCTGCTCGCTGCTTCTCTCCTCGCTCCTGACGCGGAAGGGAATCACGGTCGAGACGGATTTCGCGGCGGCGGAAGTGGACGCCGAAGGCAGGAAGCTCCGATCGTACGACGATCGAGAGACTTCCTACGACCTGCTCGTCACGGTGCCGGTCCACAAGGGAGCCTCCTTCGTCGAGGAGTCGGGGCTCGGCGACGACATGGGCTTCGTCCCCACCGATCCGCGCACGCTCGCCGCGAAGAAGGACGACCACGTCTTCGCCCTGGGCGACGCGACGGATCTCCCCGCCTCCAAGGCCGGCTCGGTCGCGCACTTCCAGGCCGAGATCCTCCAGGAGAACCTCCTCGCGGCCGTCGCGGGACGCAGCCCCCGATCCGAGTTCGACGGCCACGCCAACTGCTTCATCGAAAGCGGTAAAGGCAAGGCGCTCCTGATCGACTTCAATTACGAGACCGATCCCCTCCCCGGGGTCTTTCCCCTGCCGGTCGTGGGCCCGATGCCGCTGCTGAAGGAGGCGCGAAGAAACCACTGGGGGAAGCTCGCGTTCCAGTGGGCGTACTGGCATCTGCTTCTGCCGGGACGCCCCATTCCGATTTCCAACCGCATGTCGATGGCGGGAAAGAGACCGCTCGCGGCGATGCCTTCCTCCCGTCCTGCCGAGAAGGAGACCCCGCATGCAGACTCATGAATACGCCGGGCGCGCAATTGAAACCAACGACGAGGGGTTCCTCACCGACGCCTCGCAATGGACGCCGGAAATTGGAGAAGCGATCGCCCGGGAGACCGGCGTCTGGCCGCTGACCGAGAGGCACTGGAGCGTCATCACGTTCTGCCGGGAGGACGCCGCGCGCGAGGGGCAGCCGCCCGGGATGCGGCGCATCGCGAAGAACTCCGGCGTCGACATGAAGACCCTGTATCAGCTCTTCCCCAGGGGCCCCGGCAAGCTCGCGGCACGGATCGCCGGCCTGCCGAAACCGAAAAGCTGCGTCTGACAGAGGAGAGAACGATGAGCACCCAATTCACGACTCCCACCGTTTCCACCGCGCCGCCTCTCTTCGAGGAGGAAAAGCCGGAGCCGATCAAGCGCGTCTCGATCATCTGCTCGAAGGGGAGCCTCGACATGGCCTACCCCGGCCTGATCCTGGCCAACGCCGCGCGGATGAGCGGGATCGAGGCGACGCTCTTCTTCACGTTCTGGGGATTGGACATCGTCACGAAGAGCAAGGTGGACAGCCTCCATGTCTCGACCGTCGGCAATCCTTCGATGCCCATGCCGACGATGCTCGGAGGACTTCCCGGCATGGAGTCCTTCGCCAGCCGGATGATGAAGAAGGAGATCGAGAAGCTCGAGATCCCGACGATCCGCGAGTTGATCCAGGACCTCTCCGACGCCGGGGCGCACCTCTACGGCTGCCGGATGGCCATGGACATGTTCAAGCTCACGAAGGACGACCTGCTTCCCCAGGTCGAGGACGTGATCTCGGCGATGGACTTCTTCGACAAGAGCGCCGGCGCGCAGATCATCTTCATCTGAGCCACGGGCTCGCGGGAGAAGTGAGGGAGGGTCAGGTCTTCGCGTAGAGGCCGTTGGCGGAGACGCGGCGGCCGGTCTCGACTTTCGGGCGGGCGATGGCGGTGGGGACGACGCAGGCGAGACCGTGTCGCGCGAGCTCCGCGTCCAGGGTCGCGGCGTCCACGAGAACGGAGCGGCCGCTCTCGAAGCCCTCGTAGACGTGCGGCTCGCCGGGAACGGGCGCGATCCCTCGGCCCGTCAGATCGGTTTCGGGCGTGAAGACGGACACGAGGAGTCTTCCGCCCGGCGCCATCACACGGGCGGACTCCGAAAGCGCGCGGTCCCATTCGGCGCGGCTCTGCGAGCAGTGATAGACGCCGAGGGCGATGACGAGGTCAAAGCTCGCGTCCCCCGCCCAGCCGAGGTCGTCCATCCGCCCGACGCGCGCGCGGCGGGACCCCTCGACCTCCCCCAGGATCGCCGCCAGGCGGCGCCGCGTCTCGGCGACCATCGCCTCCGACGCGTCGAGCGCGCGGACGTCGAAGCCGAGCCGGGCGAGGTAGACGGCGTTGCGCCCGCCGGCGCACCCGATGTCGAGCACGCGCACGGCGCCCGGCTCCGGGAAGCCGGGGACGAGTTGCGTGAGGCGCACGTCCGGCTCGCGCGCGGCGAAGCGCGCGACGTTCTCGGCCGACTCCCAGAAGTCGTTCTTCACGGCGGCCGGGATCATCCCACGGGGCCCGCCACCGGGTTCTTCGCCGGATCTCTCAGGATGAAACCAGGACGCCGCTCGAGTGGAGCTCCGGCCGCGCCGAGGCGTC
Organism: uncultured Acidobacteriota bacterium; assembly: GCA_963782815.1. Classification (GTDB taxonomy): domain Bacteria; phylum Acidobacteriota; class Thermoanaerobaculia; order UBA5066; family Gp7-AA6; genus JAWOLE01. The sequence goes on from CAWALG010000032.1 coordinate 172,633, forward strand.
GAACATCGCCTCGGAGAGGCGCGTCAACATCGGGAGCCCCCGGATTTCCGTCTCGAAGAGGGGCACGATCGCGCGCACGCTCCCGTCGAACTTCTCCCAGACGGTCCGCATGTGCTCGTCCTGCATCGCCACCCGGTTCTTGACGAAGTCGGCGGCCCCGGCGCCGACGGAGGCCTTGTCGATCAGCATGTTGACGAGGACGCCGCCGACCGGGATGCCGAAATCGTGGAACCACTGGATGAAACGGGTGATGACGGCGATCGGAAGCGCTTCGGGCAGCGTCACGAAGAAGAACGACGTCTTGGCCGGGTCCGTCAGGAGCACGCGGCCGTGTTCCATCCGGTCGCGGAACTTCAGGAGGTACGCCATGAGCGGGTCCTCCTCCTTCTTCTTCGAGAAGGAGAGCATCTCCCGCAGGGTCTTGGCCTCCTCGCGGCTCTTCAACATCTTGTTGACCCAGAGCGAATAGACCTTGGACATCCCGAGCAGGCGCCGCGCGTTGGCGGTGGGCGCCGTGTCGAAGATGTACACGTCGTACTCGTCCTTGAACATGAGGTCGATCATGTTCTCGAACATGGCCGACTCTTCGAAGGCCGGGTTCATCGTGGCCGATTCCACGAATTCTTCGGCCTTGGTCGAGATGTCGGCGAATTTCAGGAACCACTGGATCTTCTCGCGGATCTCGACCTTGCTCCGCTCGATGGTGTCCTTCGTCTCGATCTCGTAGGCCCAGAGATTGGGCACGCCCTCGACGGGCGTGTGCTTGCCGAGGACGTTCTGGCCGAGCAGGCTCGACAGGCTGTGAACCGGGTTCGTGGACGCCAGCATCGTCCGGCGCCCCTGCCGCGCGTGCCAGATCGCGGTGGCGGCGGCGAAGACCGTCTTCCCGACGCCCCCCTTTCCGCCGAAGAAGATGTACTTCAGGCCGGCGTGGTCGCTCAAGTAGTCGCGCATGGATTCCTGGACGTTGGGCATTTCGTTTCCCTCCAAGCGGCGCTCAGGCGAGCTTGCCGTTGCCATACATGATTCCCGCGAGTTTCTCGATCATCGCGAGCCCCGTCACGTCGCGCTCGAGCTCCGGAACGTACGCCAGGACCCCGTCCCCGAACGTCGTGCGAATGCTGCCGAGGTACTTGTCCTGCATCTGGATCCGGTTGCGCAGGTAATCGGGGATCTTCTGGTCGACGAGCTCGTGAGGGATCACGCGGTTGACGACATACCCGCCGATCGGCACGTCGAACTGGGCGAAGAGCTTCGCGGCCTTCTCCGTGTCGACGATGATCATGTCCTCCGGGGTGACGACGAAGAAGAACGCCGTCTTGTTCTTGTCGGTCAGGATGGAGGAGGACGCGTTGATGCGCTCCTTGATGTAGAGGAGCTCCTTCAGGATCTCGTCCTGCTCCGTGTCCTTCTGCCTCTTCAGGCGGCTGACCATCTCCTCGTACTCGCGCATGTCCTCCCGCAGCTTCGTCACCTTGTTGATCCACTCGTCGTAGACCTTGGCCATGGAGAGGTAATAGAGCGCGTGGCCGAGCGGGACGAGGTCGTAGATGTAGTAGTCGAAGTCCCCCTTGACGACGACGTCGACGACGGCGTCGAAGATCGCGCTCTCCTCCATGGCCGGCTCCGCGCTCGCCGCCTGGATGTAGTTCTCGATCTCCTCGGGCACCGCGTCGAGGCCGTAGCGGTCGAGGATCTTCTGCCGGATCTCCCCCTGGTAGGCCTTGATGTGGCTGTCGGCGTCGATCTCCTGCGCCCACAGGTTCTCCATGATCTTCACCGGCCCCTTGCCGAAGATGTCGCGCTGGAAAATGTCGGTCAAAGAGGCCTGGGGGTCGACCGAGAAGACCAGGACCTTCTTGCCTTGCGAGGCGAGCCAGTAGGCCGTGGCCGCCGAGAACGTCGTCTTGCCGAGTCCTCCCTTGCCGCCGAACATGATGTAGCGGCGGTTCGGGTTCTGTTCGAAAACCTGTTTCATTCCCATTCTGTTACTCCTGATCTCCGGGCGCCTTCCAATGCGAGCGCCCTCCTAGAACATGGCATCGGACACATCCTTCTCCCGCAGCATCCGCCGCTTCCACGTCGCGATCGACGGCACGACGTAAGGCAGCAGCCGGAGGCTGTAGTAGGGCGGGAGAATCGGGACACCGAGCAGGTCCCCCATCGTGATGAGGATGAACAGGTGCTCCATCGAGGCGCGGGTCCTCAGCGCCGCGCGGCTCATGTCGTGCGCGGACATGCCGTAGATGGTTTCCCGGAACCCCCGCCACAGCCCCTTGACGCCTCCCGGTCTGACCTCTTCGCTCTTGGTTGGCATTGCTACTCCTTCCGGACCTTGGATCCGCTTGCGCTCTCAGACTCCGTGCAGATGGTGATCGTGGCCGTCGCCGAACTGGCGCTCGCGCAGCGTCCGGCGTTTCCAGTCTTGGATCATGCCCGCCGCGTACGGCAGCAGGCGGAGGCTGTAGTAAGGAGGCATGATCGGCACGCCGATCATGTCGCCGAAGGTGACCAGCATGAACAGGGATTCCATGGAAGAGCGGATCTCCAGGGCCTGCTGCGCGGTCTCGTAACCGAACATGCCGTACAGGAACTCCCGAAATGCCCTCGCCCGTCCGCCGCGCTTTCCCACGATGGCTCCTCCGCTGGCTCTGCTATCTTCCCCGGGAACCGAGGAGATCGTCACCGCCGTGATTCCCGGCCGAGGAGGTTTGCCCTGATCGGAGCAGTGACCGTCCTGGTCGCGGTCGTCATGGTCTGGTTCGCCGCCGGAAGCGCCTGGAACGTCCGCAAGGGCAAGGCCACCATGCGCTGGATGCAGGACGGCCTGCCGCGCCTGGGCGAACGCACGACGGTTCGCTGGCTCGGAACGAACTCCGTCGATATGGTCATCCAGAAGGCGAAGTCCCCCTTCGAGCAGGTGACTCTGGTGATCTTCCTGGAGCCCCGGGACGTGCCCTGGATCTGGGGGCTCACCCGCGCGCGGGGCCGGCGCGACACCCTCATCCTCCGCGCGCGGCTCTCCCGCGCGCCGCTCCAGGACCTCGAGATCCTCGACAAGACGAGCTGGTCGGGACGCGACGCGCTCCGGCGCATCGCGTCCGGAGCAATGGACCGTACGGGAGCCGGCGGGCGAGGAGCCTCTGTCTGCGTTCTCCAGATCCGGCGGCGCCCTGGCCCTTGGGGACACGCTCCTCGGACTTCTGCGCGGCACCGGGATCACGGTGCGGCGCCTTTCCGTGCGGAGCGTCGAGCCTCATTTCCAGTTGCACATCGATCTCCCCGCCGACTCCCTCTCCGCCGCGGAGATCTTCAAGACGCTCCGCGCGGTTGGGCAGCACGCGGGACCTTCCTAGGCGGCCACCGAAGCGGACTTCGGCGCCGCGGGCATCTTGCTGTACTTCCTGTACGCCTTGAGCCCGTCCCACCCGATGACGAGCGCGGCCACGATCAGGAGCGCGGCCACGATGATCATCGCCCAGGCGCCGGCGACCGGCAGCCCGCTCATCTTCGGATTGGAGGCGATGGTCACGTAGAGGTTGCGCGCCGTGACGGCGGTCGCGAAGAGCGTCGTGACGTACATGAAGACCATCGGCACGAGCGCGTAGGTCGGGTTGCGCTTCTCGGACCGGAGCCACACCGTGACCACGAGCAGGGAGAGCGCGGCCATCAGCTGATTCGAGGCGCCGAACATCTGCCACAGGTAGACCCATGTCCCGGTCAGGACGAGCGCCAGGGTGAGCGCCATCGAGATGATGCTCGCCACGTGCATGTTGCGCACGAGCGGGATCCTGTCGCCGAGCCACTCCGCCAGGGTCACGCGCATCACGCGGAAGACGAGCTGCGTCACCGTGAGCACGATCATGACGAAGGCGCCGAACCCGAGGGCGGTCCCGAGGACCTCCGGGATGAAGCCGAACGTTCCGGCGAAGATCAGCTTCCCGACGCCGGCCGCGAAACGTCCGCCGCCGCCGCCGACTCCGGCGATGGAGACGGCCACCAGGGAGAGACACGCCAGCGTGTACTCCCCGAACATGGAGCCGCCGCCGACCGGGAGGCCGTCGGTCTCGTACTCGAGCTGCCGCGCGGTCCCGACGGACCCGACGAGCGCGTGCCAGCCCGAGATCGCGCCGCAGGCGATCGTCACGAAGAGCATCGGCCAGAGCGGCTGCCAGGCCTTGCCGACCTCCACGGCGAAGCCGAAGTCCTTGATCTTGACCGCGGCCAGCGCGAACGCGCCGATGACGTTGCCGGCGGCGTCCTTGACGCCGGTCAGCGGGGCCACGAAGGCGCCCACCGCGGAAAGGACGATCGTGATCAGCATCACCCAGAACCCGATGTAGTTGACCGGCTGGGCGAAGCGCCAGATCGGCATGTTCGCTCCCATGTAGGAGAACGCGAACAGGAACAGCATCCAGACGAGATAGTTCGGCAGCGTGCGGACGAGCCCGGTCGCGGAGTCATAGGCGGCCGTGGTCGGGCGCTTGCCGTCTTTTCCCGGAGGAGGAATGCGGGGATCGGCGTTCGTCGGGTCCGTGACGCTCAGGAGCGCTTCCTTGCCCGCGAGAGTGTCGACGGAGTTGTTCAGCGACACGACGGCCGCTCCGACGGGTCCCTGCACGAGCTTGCCCTTGTCGTCCTTGTGCTGACCCCAGGGTCCCAGCGCCATCGCTCCGAGCGTCATCGCCACGACGATGACCGTGACGAGGATCAGGTCCATCTTCCAGCGGTACATCATCTGCCCCGCGAGCAGGCCCATGAGCGCCAGCACGATGATGCCGAAGGGAACGTCGGGACGGGCCGACAGGATCGCCGCCAGGATGCCGACGAAGGCGCCGGCGAGCAGCATCAGGTAGAAGAAGATGAACACGAAGAGGATGCTTCGCGTTCGAGGGGCGATCAGCCGGTGCGAGATCGCGCTCAGGCTGTTGCCGTCGTTGCGGACCGCGACCATGATGGCCGAGTAATCGCTCGCCCATCCGATGAAGGCGACGCCGATCACGAGCCAGAGGAGCGCCGGCAGCCACCCCCAGATGTTGGCGGCCGTGATGACGCCGACGATCGGACCCGCCGCGGCGATCGACTTGAAGTGATAGCCGTAGAGGACGTTCTTGCTCGTCGGCATGAAGTCCACGCCGTCCATGTACATCTTGGCCGGCGTCGCCCTCTTCTTGTCGGCCTTGATGACGTTGCGGTCGATCCGCCGGGCATAGAAGTTGTAGGCCAGGTAGATGACCGTGGCTGCAATGATCACGATCCACAGGGTGTTCATCGAACGGCTCCTTTCAGCAAAGCAGCGATCCGGCTCGGGAGGGGCCGGTCATGCCGTCCCCCCGGGTCTGTCTCTGCGAGAAAGACTCCCTTGCGTTCCCGGTTGCAAACGGCGAGACGATGTCCGCATCCATGTTTCAGTAGCCTGCCAAGCACATTCATGAAACTCCGCCGGCCGCTATTTGAGGAGATCAGTTTTCATCATTCGGCTGCGGTGGACGCCCCCCGGGGCGCCTCCGGTGACCAGGGGCCCTTGCCGGCGGCCGGGCGCGCCCTCGGGACAATCGGGCAAAGGCCTGCCACGGCGGCGGTTGCCGCCGGCGGGACGAGATCAGGGCGAAAAGACGCCGGGCCGCTTATGCCGGGAGATGCGCCTCGACGAACCAGAGCCACTTGTCGATGCCGCGGGAGACCTCCGTGAACAGGTCGGCCGTGCCCTTGTCGCCGAGCCCGTCGGCCTCGTCGATCGCCCGGCGAACGCCGGCTCCGAACGACGCCAGGGCATTCGCGAGCGCTTCCGCGTGCCGTCCGCCCTCGGCGATGCCGAGCGGATACTCCTCGAGATCCGAGCGCCGCGCCGCGATCCGCGCGGTTCCTTCCGCGACGCCCCCGAGCTGGACCGCGCGCTCGGCGAGCAGGTCGACGTACTCGGCGACCGAGGCATAAACCTCGTCGAAAAGCTTGTGAAGCGCGATGAAGTTAGGCCCCTTGACGTTCCAGTGCGCGGCCTTCGCCTGGGTCTGGAGATCCACGGCGTCGGCCAGGAGCTGGTTCAAGAGGACGATGAGTTGCGGGCGGATGGGCTCCGGGACGTCGTTCCTGGTGGGATAGAGGCGCTCGGCCTGAAGCAGAACGGATCCCATGATTCGTCTCCTTTCTGCGGCACGTTGTGTGCCCGGCGCGCGGCGCGTGGCCGCGGGAGTCGAGGAGCGGTGAGGCTGCCCGGCTCCTTTCAGATCAGACCGCGCGGAAGTTCAAGCCGCGAGAGGCGTTTTCATCATTCCCGGGCGGGCACCCTGCGCGGTGAAGGCAAGCCTTATTCGGCCGGAGCGAACTCCCGGAGAGCGGCGAAGTTGCGGATGAAGAAACCCGTCTTGTCGGTCTCGATGATGTTGTCCTTCTGCCAGCGGCTCATCACGCGGATCGCCGTCTCGATCGTCGTTCCGGCCAGATCGGCGATCTCCTGGCGGGAGAGGGGAAGCGGGATGAAGACCTCCTTCCCCTGTTTGCGCCCCGTCCGCTCCGCGAGCGTGGAGAAGAGGCGGGCCATGCGGTATTCGACCGAGCCCGTCATGTCCGCGAGCCTCTTGTTCAGGATCATCAGGCGCAGGGTCAGTCCGGCGAGGAGCCGGCGCGTGATCTCCGGCCGGCGCTCGATCAGGGCGAAGAACTCCCGCTCCGGGATCGAGACCACCCCGCACGCCTCGATCGCGACCGCCGTCGCCGGGAAGGGACGCCTCTCGAAGGCGGCCACCGTGCCCACCGGCTCCCCGGGTCCGAGGATCTCCAGGATCAGGTCCCGATCGGGCGTGGACTTGACGATCTTGACCCGTCCGACGAAGAGAAAGTAGATCTTCTCGGCCGGCTCCCCTTCCTCGAAAATCTTCGCCCCCTTCTCGTAGGCCTGCAGCTCGCACAGGGGCGACAGCGCGGCGCGGTCCTCGGCCTTCAGCGTCGCCAGGACCGGAATGGCGTCGAACGGGATGGGAGGCCTTTCCACCACCGGCCGATTATAGGCACCGGATCGCGAAACCTTCGGGCTCCCTCCGTCGTTTGAATTAGGTATGGACAGTTAGGAGGAGGATCCATGCCTTCCAACGGGGACACCCAGAACACGAACCGAGTCAAACGCCGCCGGCACGGCTATCGCGGTTTCGGATCGCCGCTCCGCCACGAGCACACCGGCACGATCCACTGGGGGCGGGGCTTTGGCGGCGTAGGAGTCCCGGAAGGTGGAGGAATCCTCCCTCCGGGCCCCGACCTGGTTTCCGAGGAGCTGCGTGAGAGCCTTCCGCCCGAGCCTCCTCCCACGCCGAGTGGATACCGCTAAGCCCGAGGCCTGTTAGAGATCCGCCTTCCCGAGGCGCCGCGAGGCGACCGTGGCGGGAACAACGATCCAGAAGAGGACGGAGAGCGCCACCAGCGCGGAAGCTCCCGCGGGGCCGCGGGTCGCGCGCAGGAGGGCGAGCGACGCCGGGCCGAAGGCGGCCGTCCCCTCGATCGCCAGAAGCGTCCCCGTCCGGACGGCGTCCACGGGATTCACCAGGGTCGCCGTGATCAACAGCCGGGACGCGCTTCCCGAAGGGAGGAGCATCGCGGCGCCCAGGGCCGCGACGTCGAAGAGCACGACCGCCGCGAACCAGAGGATGAGCGCGAGAGCCAGGGTCCGGGTTCTCCGGCCGACCCCGCCGCAGGACAGCGCCGCGGCGAGACAGAGGAAGATCGCCGTCAGCGCCAGGGAGGCCGCGAAGAGAGACCCGTAGGCCCCGGCGCCGACCTGGCCGGAACGCCAGAAGATCACGATCCCCGCGCCGCCCAGGCCGATTGCCTGGGCCGCGGCGAGGGCGGCGAAGAGACCGAGCAGGCGGCCGAAGAGGATCCGGTTGCGCGAGACGGGCTGGGAGAACAGGAGCTCCGCGGCTCCCCGCTCGGGCGAGAGAGACAGAACGCCGATCACGAGCGAAGTCAGGGGGACGAGAAGCAGGACGAGCCCGACGAGCGAAGCCGCGGTGCGCGCGAAGTCCTGGACGCCGCTTCCGCCGGAGAGGATGTAACCCGAAGACGCGACGGCGAGGGAGAGCGCGGCAAACACGGCCGCGAAGATCTGGGTCCATCTCGACCGCATCGCGAGCGTCAGCTCCTGCCGGGCGCAGAGAAGGAGGGGGGACTCGCGGAGGTCCTCCCCGCTCATGGCGCTCCTTGCTTCGAACGCGCGTCCGGAGGCCCGGCTAATCCGAAGATCTCGCGCGGGGCCACCGGCACTCCCCCGGCGGCGGCCGGGTCCGCGTCGCGGGAGGCCGTGTCGGCATGGGCGATCCAATGCGATCCCATCGGGGTCTCGAGCTTCGAGCGCGTGTACACGGCCGCCGAGGCGCGCACCCACCGCTTTGTCCGATGGTCGGCGACGTAGGCGACGCTTCCCGGAGGCGCGGGCGAGCGGGCGAGGAAGTCCCTCAGGCAGCCGAGGTCGTCGAAGAACTTCGGCTCCTCTCCGGCGGCGACGAGCTGCGCGGCCAGGCTCGCGTCCGAAACAGGCATCCGGCAGGAGCGGCAAGTCTCGGTCTTCGTGTCCAGCGGCGCCGGCCCGGGTGCTCCACCGGAACAGCCGATCGCCACCGCTGCCAGCGATACGAGCATCCGCCTCACGTCCTTCTCTCCCGGTCTCCCGGTCTCCCGGTCTCCCCGTCCCGTCCCTCGTCCCCCGATCCCACCAACTCCAGGTACAGCGAATCGAGACGAGCCTCCTCGGCCACCAGATTCAGGACCTGGCCCCCCGCGGCCCGGACCACGTCGAGCACGCGCGGGCGGTCGGCGGCCGGCCCGGGCACGATGAGCTCCTCCGCGAGCCAGGCCGCCTGCGGCGCCACGGCGCGCACGGCCGTGAGCAGGCCCGGGACGCGCGCGGCGAGCGAGAGGCGCATGACGCCTCGGGAGGCGAGCCGCTGCGAGAGCTCCGCGCGCGACAGGGAGGCCGCGAGCCTTCCGCCGACGAGGAGCAGGAACCGGTCGGCGAGGCGCTCGACGTCCCCGAGCTGGTGGGAGGTGAAGAGGAGCGTGCGCCCTTCCCGGCGGCGCCGCTCGACGAGGCCGTAGAACGCGCAGAGCCCGTCGGGATCGAGCGCCGCGGTCGGCTCGTCCAGGAGCATGACGGGGGTGTCCGGCAGCGCCGCCACGGCGAGGCCCAGCCTCTGGATCATTCCCCCCGAGTAGGTCGAGACCGGCCGGGCCGAAGCGCCGTTCAAGGACGCCAGGCGCAGGACCTCGCCGCTCCTCGCGGGGGCGGCGCCGCGCAGCCGCCGGTAGAACTCGACGACCTCGAGGCCGGTCAGGGCCTCGGGGAACGAGACCCGCTGCGGCAGGTAGGAGATCGCTCTCCGGGCGGCGGGCTCGGAGGCGTCCCGCTCGGGCTCTCCGACGAAGACCCTCCCCGAGGTCGGGCGCACGAGGCCGGCCGCGCCCTTCAACGTCGTCGTCTTGCCGGAGCCGTTGGGGCCCAGCAATGCGACCGCTTCCCCCGGCTCGACGCCGAAGGTCAGCGCCTCGACCGCCGCGTGGACGCCGAAGCGCTTGGTGAAGCCCTCGAAACGGATCACCGGCGTCCGGCCAGGAGGGCCGCGAGCCCTCCGGCGAGCCCCAAAGCCGAGCCCGCGATTCCCGCGGCGTCGGGCCGCGCCGGCCGCTTCACGGGACGCGGGACCTGCGCAAGCAGCGGCGGCCGCGCCAGCGGCGAATGATCCTCGACGGGAACCGGGTCGAGCACCGGGAACGCCCGCTCGGCCGCTCCGAGAGCGGCCGCGGCGAAACCCTGCGTGAAGAGGTCCGCGGCGGTCAGGTTTCCGCGGAAGTGATCGAAGACGGAAGAGAGGCGGTACGGCCGGTCGCTCCGGCCGTCGCCGTCCAGGTCCGGCTCGCCGTTGTCGGACCAGTAGTTCCCGTCGAACCGCGTGTCGGTGCGGCGCCCCACGAGCGTCAGGGGCGTCTGGTTCGCGACGAAGGAGTTCCCCTCGAACCGGTTGCCGGCGCAGGAGTCGTAGAGCACGATCGCCGCGTCCGCCTCCGCGACGACGTTGCCGCGGAAGATGTTGTTGTAGGAGCCTTCGAGGAAGATCCCCCGGGCGTTGTCGGCGATCAGGTTCGACTCCGCGACCACGTCGTCGCAGGCCTTGAGCAGGAGCCCCACCGAAGCGAAGCCCCGGTTGTGCAGGAACCGGTTGCGGCGGAAGACGATCCTCTTCGAGTACATCAGCGCCGTGCCGGCGGCGCCGTTCTCGAAGAGGTTGTCCTCGAAGAGATTGTCGTCGGAGAACATGTAGTGGAGGCCGTAACGCAGGTCGCGCGCGAGATTGCCGCGGACGACGCCGTGGGAGGAGGACTGGATGTAGAACCCGTCGCGCACGTTGACGATCTCGTTGTCGGCGAGCGTGAACCCCTGCGTGTTCCAGACGTGGATCCCGCTCCCCTTCTCGCCCGGGTCCTTGCCCGGGATCCCCTCGATCCGGCAGCGCTCGACCCGGGCTTCGTCGGCCTCGCGCAGATAGACGCCGAAGAGGCACCGCGAGATCCGGCAATCCCGGACCGTGACATGCCGCGCCGCAACGTGAACACCGGAGGAGTCGCGGCCGAGATCGCCGCCCGACCGGCCGTCGATGTCGAAGCCCTCGATCACCACGCCATCCGCGCGGACGCGGACGACGCTCCCCGCGCCCGAGCCGACGAGCCGAGGCCGTCCGCGCCCCACCAGTCGAAGCGGCTTGTCGATGACGAGATCGCCCGGGTAGGAGCCGGCCGCGACTTCGACGACGGCGCCCGGCGCCGCGGCGTCCACGCGCGCCTGGAGTGTCGAGGTCTGCGCCCCCGGCGGCCGGCCCTCCACTCCCGCGGCCGCGGCGGCCGGCATTTCGTCGCCGGAGATCGTCGCGAGCAGGATCAGGGCCAGGATCATCCGGCCACGAGGGAGTCCGCCTTGTCCATCACCCTCGCTTCGCGCCACGCGAGAACCGCCGCTCCGGCGACGAAGAGGACCGCGACCGCCAGCGCGTAAGACCCGACGCCCGGGTAGGAGTACACCTCGAAGTTGGCCAGTTGCTTGCGGCCGTAGAGGGGCGGCATGAAGGGAGGGACCTTCACGGCCGCCGTCGGCGCCAGGTCGTGACCATACCGGTAGAGCTTGTATGCGAAGGACCAGAGAGAAAAGAGCCCGAAATACAGATAGAGGACGAGCAGGTCCACGACCGTGGCGAGGTTGCCGAGCACGGCGCAGCGCAGGAACAGAAGCCCGAGGGCGCCGACGACGAACGGGATCCACTTGAACTCGGTGAAGTCCGCGGCCGCGAGGTCGCGCATCCCGATGTAATGGTTCAGGACGTTGATCTCCTTGACGTCCTGCCCGGAGTTCCCCCCGACGAGCTTGTAGCTGTAGATGGAGAGGCGCAGCCCGTCCGGGTACTGCGGCGCGAACATCGTCAGCTTCCAGAGCGGCATCAGATACACCGGCACGAGGAAGAGCGCCGCCAGCACCAGCAGCCCGCGCGGGCCCAGCCCGAGAGGCGCCGCGAGAAGGTGGTTGGCTCGCTCGAAGACAGCCTTCATGGATTCTCCTTGCCAGCCGGCGCATTCGCGCCGGCCGGCATCCCCTTCAAATATCCTGGCGGGGGACCTTGCGGTCCCCCGAACCCCCTAGCCCTTCCCCTTGACGATCAGGTATCCCTGCATCTCCTGGTGAAGGGCGGAGCAGAAGTTGGTGCAATAGTACGGGAAGACCCCCGGCTTGTCCGCCTTGAACGTGACGACCTTGGTCTCGCCCGGGTCGCAGACGATGTTGATGTTGTAGTCGAGCAGGCCGAATCCATGGAGCTCGTCGGTCGTCTGCTCGATGTTCGTCATGGCGATCTTGACGGTGTCGCCGAGGTTGACCTCGATCGCGGTCGGCGTGATCGTCGAGCGCACGAGGACGACCTTCGCGGTCACGTTGGAGCCGCTGCGCGTCACGCCGGCGTCCTTGACGTCCCAGATCGCGAGCGGGTTCTTGTTCTCTTCCTTCGGGTAGACCTCGATCGGGTGGAGCTTCTTCGCCTCGATCATCTGCGCGTAATGCGGCTCCGGCTCCGTGAACGCGTCGTAGATCAGCTTCATCTTCTCTTCGGAGATGTCCACGAGCTGCGAGGACTCCGGCTGCGACGGCCCGACGGAGAGGTGCCGCCCGTGCGAGAGCTTGTTCAGCCCGACGAGGTACTTGCCTTTCGGCGAAACCGTGTCTCCCTCGGCGGCGCAGAGATGGCCGATCGAGTAGGACATCGGGACCTTGTCCACGACTTCCCAGGTGCCCAGCTTCCACTTGGCGATCGCGGAATCCACGAAGAGGGAGGTGTAGGCGAACCCGTCCGGACCGAACTGCGTGTGGAGCGGGCCGAGGCCGACCGCGACCTCCGCGTCCTTGATGTTCTCGTACTTCAGCACCGGGATGCCGTCCTCGTCTCCGGTGAAGTCCTTGTTGCGGATCGCGGTCTGGACCTTCTCGAAATTGAAGGCGGTCGTGACCCCCTGGAGCTTGCCGGAGCCGATGATGTACTTGCCGTCGGGCGAGACGTCCACGCCGTGGGGAGACTTGCCGCACGGCAGGAAGTAGACGATGCCCGGCACCTTCTTCGGATCCAGGACTTTGACTCCGCCGATGACGTCTCCCTTTCCTTCCGCCGCCGCCTTCTCGGCGGCGCGCCAGTCCACGGCGGCGATGTAGTCGCGGTCGCGCTGCGAGGCGGTCACTTCGAGCTTCCCGGTGGCGCGCTCGGAGTTGTAGCAGGTGAAGAAGACCCACCCGTCGGACACCTTCTTGCCCGCGTCGCCGAGGTCATAGTCAAACGGCGGCATCAGGATCTCGAAGCCGTAGGAGATCTCGCCGGACTTCGGGTCGATCTTCATGGCCGCGACGACGCCCTTGTAATCGGTCGCGTACTTCTCGATCGGCGCGGCGGCGCCCTTGGGGATCGGGATCGAGAACCGCGTGCCCATCAGCGCGTATTCGGTGTTGGGCGTCACGAACGAGGACGCGTGATTGCCGGACACGTTGGCCACAGGGCCGAAGATCTGCTTCGTCTTGAAGTCGCGCAGGTCGATCCGCGCCAGCCGGCCGTTCATGTCGTTGATGAAGAGCCAGCGGCCGTCGTAGTCCCCGTTGGTCTCCGAGAGCGCCGGATGGTGCGCGTCGCCCCACGTCAGGTTGCCGAGCATCTTCCGGGACTCGTCGTCGAAGCCGTAGCCCGTGCCGGGATACGGCGTGAACACGGGGATCGTCGAAAGGTGGCGCATCGACGGAACGCCGTAGACGTAGACCTGCCCGGAGTGCCCGCCCGAGGAGAACAGGTAGTACTCGTCGAGGTCCCCCGGCGCGACGTAGGTCTTCTGCGCCGCGACCGCGAGGTCCGAGGCGCCGGCCGGCGCCTTCTTGCTCCCCTTCGGGAGCCCTCGGCGCGCAGTAGATGGCGATCGCCGCCGCGATGCCGGTCAGGATGATGAGTGCCTTCTTCATGGATCCTCCTCCTTGTCCTTCACTGATCTTCAGTGCCCGCCGGATTCCTTCCGGTCCGGCTGCTGCTTCTGCTTCTGGAATTCCGTGAACGCTTCGCGGAGCTTCGACACGGCGACCGCCTTCTCTTCGGGAGTCAGGATGATCTGGCGCGAGAGGACGACGGCCATCGTGCCGGTCGGCGCCTTCAGGAAGTCGTCCACCGTGCGGCCGAAGCGGGACTGCACGTCCTCGACCGCCGTCGAGAGGTCCGGGCCGATCTGCGCGGGGCTCTTGACGCCGAGCGCCTGGATGGAGTGGCAGACGAAGCAGCCGGTCTTGACGAACCAGGCTCCGGGCCCGCTCTTCATCCGCGCCTCGTCGGCGATCTCCTCGGGTGTCTGCGGATCGGTGCGGGGAATGCCGGGACGGTAGTCGGCCGGGAGCGGCGCCTTGCGCCAGGAGAGCGCGAGCATCGCGAGCGACTGCGCCTCCTTGGTCGACAGGTGGAAGTTGGGCATGACCGTCTCGGCCACGAGCGCGCGCGGGTCCTTGAAGTGCGCGACGTGCCAGGCGAACGTGGTCTTCTGGCCGGAGAGGTGGCTGTAGTCGTACTGCTCGGCCGCCTTGTCCCCGACGTACGTCAGATCCGGCCCGATCGTGCCTCCGCGGCCGTTGACGACGTGGCAGGCCCGGCACCCCTTGTCCCGGACGATCTTCTTGGCCAGGTTGATGAAATCCGCGTTCGGAGTCTCCCGGTCGTAGCGGTGACAGGTGTTGCAATTCATCTGGATCAGGGCCTTCTTGTTCTCCGCGATCGTGTAGGCCTCGCCGAGCGCCGATCCGAGCAGCGGCTCTTCCCAATGCTCGATCGGGCCGTGCGCCTCCGCGGCGTCCACCGCGTACCCCTGCCCGCCGTGGCACGCGGTGCAGCCGAAGCGCTCGATCGGATGGTTCTTCAGCGGCGCGGCGGGGTGGGAGCGGTACGGCTCCTCGGCCGTCTCGAAGCCCTTCCAATAGACCGCCTGGTGGCAGGTCACGCACCGGTCGGCGCGGCGCAGGTCGGGCACCCAGATCTGCTGCACGCCGGAGGTCACGGTCGCGGCCTTCTCGGCGCCGTACTTCTCCGCGACCTGGCTCTTGAAGTTGTACTGGTAGTAGCGCCAGTCGTGCTTGCGGTCGCTCCAGGCGAAGAGGATCGTCGAGACGATGAGAAGAACGCCGATGACGGCGAGGATCGGCCGGTCTTTCTTCGGATAGGGCGAGTCGGTGCGCTTTTCCATCTCAGATCCTCCCCGGCAGCTCCGGCCATGGCTGCCACGGCCAGTAGAAGTGCCAGTAGGGGCCGCGCAGGAACGTCCCGACGACGGTCAGGAGAATGACGGCGAGACAGAGGAAGAGGAAGACCGCGTTCTGCGCGCTTCGGCTCCTCGGGAACCAGAGGCCGGCCGCCGCGCCGGGACTCCGGTCCAGCCACGGCCAGAGAGTCAGCAGCAGGATGAGCGCTCCCGGCAGCAGCACTCCTCCCAGGAACGCGCCGTTGACCGTCAGCGATCCGATCCGGAACGTCGTGTCGGTGACGATCTCCTGGAGCCAGAGGAAGTACCAGGGCGCCTTCGCCGGATTCGGCGTCACGAGCGCGTTGGCCGGCTCCTCGAGCGGCGAGCGGAGAAACACGGAGAGGATGCTGACGAGCGCGATCGTCCCGAGCACCACGATCGCTGCCCGGCGCGTCAGATCCGGCACGGAGTTGACGGTCGTGTCCGGGGCCTCGAGGGTCGAGGCGCGGATCACGGGCGACGTCCCGCGCGCCACGCCCAGAAGCGTGTAGGTCTTGGTCTTCGACGGCGCGACCTGCGCCGGCTCGGGGAGCGTGGCGGCGCCGTCGGCGCGCGCGAGGCCGCCGTCCTTGCGGATGCGCCACATGTGGTACAGGAAGAGCCCCGCGAGTCCGCCCGGCAGGAGCAGCACGTGGAGGACGTAGAAGCGGATGAGCGTGGGCTGCTCGATCGACCGGCCGCCGATCAAGAGCTCGCGGATCTTCGGGCCGACCACCGGGATCGAGGACGCGATGTTGGTCCCGACGGTCACCGCCCAGAACGCGAGCTGGTCCCACGGAAGCAGGTACCCGGTGAACGACAGGAAGAGCGTCGCGAGGAGCATCGCGACGCCGAGGACCCAGTTCCACTCCCGCTTCTGGCCCGCGCCCACGCCGTTCTTGTAGGCGCCGGTCAGGAAGACGCGCGCCATGTGGAGGAACACGACGGCGACCATGAGATGGGCCGAGATGCGGTGCACGGCGCGGATCCAGAAGCCGAACGTGATGACGTACTCGATGTCCTTGACCGACGCGTAGGCCCGCTCGACGGAGGGGATGTAGAGGAACAGGAGCGGCAGTCCCGACACCGTCAGGAGGAGGAGCAGAGCGGCCGAGACCGTCCCCAGCCAGAAGGAGTAGCTCCAGGAGAGGGACGGCTTGTAGCTCTTGGCCGGGAACCAGTGGAGGAGGAAGTTCGACACGACCGCGTCGCCCGACTCCCGGTCGGAGGCGGGGCGCAGGCTCCAGAAGCGCTTCGGGTGAACACCCGGCGCCGTCGCGGGCTTGCTCATGCTCTCTCCTTCACACGAGGCTCAGGCGGAAATTGCGATCCACCGCGCGGGCCAGGTCCACGACGAGCTGGCCGTCTTCGGGAGCGACCGAGAGGTGGTACCAGGCGAGCGGCTTCGGGGCCGGTCCCGAGACGTTCGTCCCGTCGCCGTTGTATTTCGAGCCGTGACAGGGGCAGAGAAACCGGTGCGTCAGGCGCAGCGGCTTCCCCTCGACGGTCCTGGTCTCGGGCTGCGACAGCGCCTCCGCGCGGACCGTGCACCCCAGGTGCGTGCAGACGGCGGACACGGCGTGGAAGACGTTCCCGTCGCGGAAGACGAAGAGCCGCTCTACGGGAAGGAACTTCATGCCGTCCGGGAAGTCGTTGGGCATCCCGACCTTCACCGTCGTCGGCGCGTCGTAGGAGACGTTGGGAACGAGCGACCGCAGCGACGCCACGGCCTGGCCCGCGAGCGCGACGACGCCGCCTCCGATCCCGAGCTTGACGAGCAGGTCCCGCCGGCTGGCCTTCGGTTTGTCTTCCATGGTCTCCCCTTCAGTTCGAAGCCGGGGCCGCGGCCGCGGCGAACCGCTCCGTGATCGAGAACTTCTCCATCGTCATGGCGTCGGTCGGGCAGCGGGTCGCGCAGAGGCCGCACCGGATGCACCGGTCGTCGTCCTTGACCATCGCCGAGAGCGGCAGCCCGTTCCCCTCCGCCCGCTCGGTCAGCTCCTGCCGCGCGGCCTCGTCGAGATCCAGGTCCGGCAACGGGACGATCGCGAGGCAGTACTCGGGACAGATGTCCACGCACCGGCTGCAGAGGACGCACTTCTCCGGGTCGTAGATCGTCTGAACGTGGCAGATCAGGCAGCGCGCCGCCTGCCGCCGCGCCTCCTCCTCGCCGTAGCCCGTCTCGACCTCCGCGATGCCCGTGCGGCGCCCGACATCGAGCGTCGGCGGGGTTTCCCGGTCGAAAACCTCGAAGCCGGCGATCATCCGGTAGCGCGGCGTCGGGATCTTCTCGATCGAGAGGTGCGCCGAGACCGCCGCGGCTTCTCCCGAGAGGTAGCGGTGCATCGAGCGCGCCGCCCGCTTGCCGTTGGCGACCGCCTCGATCAGGTTCCTCGGCCCGAACGCGACGTCGCCTCCGGCGAAGACGCCGGGCGCGGAGGTCGCGAGCGTCTCGGGATCCACGCGGATCGTCCCGCCGGGCGCCAGCGCGACGCCGTCGCCCGATTTCAGGAAGCCGAGGTCCGGGCTCTGGCCGATCGCGAGGATGCATCCGTCCGCCTCGAGCGTCGTGATCTCCGTTTCGTCGTAGGCCGGGGAGAAACGCCCGCTCTCGTCGAAGACCGAGAGAACGCGTTTCAGCTCGATCGCCGCGAGCCGCCCGCTCCCGAGGAAGGCCTTCGGTCCGAGGCGGGTCTTGAACGAAACCCCTTCCTTCTTCGCTTCCTCGAATTCCTCGTGCCCCTGCGTGGTCCTGCAGGACCGGCATCTCGTCGAAGGTCTCGAGCGAGACGATCGTCACCTCGCTCGCTCCGCCGCGAAGGGCCGCGCGGGCGGAGTCCAGGGCCTCCTTCATGCGAGCGTCCGCTTCGGGCTCCCGGGCCGCGATCTCCTCCTCGCGCGACAGGCGCAGAGCCGTGCGCGCGGCGTCGAACGCGACGAAGCCTCCGCCGATGACGACGACCCTCCGGCCGAGGTTCATGCGGTAGCCGCGGTTCACGTTCAAGAGGAAATCGACGGCCTTGACGACGCCGTCGAGTTCCACGCCCGGCACCTGCAGGTCCCGCCCCTTCGAGACGCCCACCGAGAGAAAGACCGACTCGTGCCCCTGCGCTCGCAGCTCTTTCAATCCGAAGCCCTCGGCGAGCGGTTGCCCGAGGCGGATGTCCACGCCGAGAGCGGCGATCCGGTCGATCTCGGAGCGGATGAGCGTGCGGGGAAGACGGTACTCGGGGATGCCGAAGCGCATCATGCCGCCCGGCTCCTCGGCCGCCTCGAAGACGGTCACGGAATAGCCGAGCAGAGCGAGGTCGTGCGCCGCCGAGAGGCCGGCCGGCCCCGCGCCGATCACGGCGACCTTTCGTTTCGTCGCCGCCGCCGCGCCCGGCGCCGCCGAGACCGGATGGACGGGGAGGTGTCCGGTGTAGCGGTTCCCCTCGGAGACGAGCTCCTTGCGCAGCCGATCCTGCGTGTCGGGATGAACCGACTCGACGCCGTACTGCTCCGTGACGAAGCGCTTCAGGGCCCGGATCGAGATCGGTTCGTCGATCGCTCCGCGCCGGCAGGCGTCCTCGCACGGCGCGGCGCACACGCGCCCGCAGACCGAGGCGAAGGGATTGGGGGAACGGGCGACGAGGTACGCCTCCTCGTCCCGTCTCTCCGCGATGAGCTGGACGTACCGGCCGGCGTCGGTCGCGACCGGGCAGCCCGCCTGGCACTTGACCTGCGCCTTCCAGTGGGAGAGATCCGGAAAACGAACGGTTATTCCCATTGAGCCCATCGAAAGCATCGGACGGCGGGCGCCCGGCGACCTATGACGGAGATCATCCGGCGGCGCGCTTTTCCTCTTTTCCCTTCCCGAAGCGGACACGGAGCGCCCGAAATCTCACCCGCGCGGAAACCCTCCCCGCCAGATGCGGACGGATCAATCCGGAGGCCCCGAACCCGCGCCAGAGCAGATCCTTCGCTTCGCTCAGGATGACAGGGTGGGTTCAGCCCCGGTCGTGCTAGGCCCCGGTCGCGGCGGGAGGAGTCTCCCGAGCGAAGGCGAGGGAGGAGCCTCCCGCCGCGGGAGCGGAGCGCTTGCGCGGGAAAAGGCGAGCGATGGAGGCCGCATCCGGCCGACTCGCTCGCCGGTGCGCCCGAAGGGCGCATTTCCCGCGCAAGCGCGGAGCGACGGATATAAAGCGGGCCGGCCGCCCGGCGACCTCGTGTCGCCTTGTCGCGGCCGGCCTCGCGGTGAGGGAGCGCCGGGTTCGCGGTCAGTGGTTGGCGAACACCGAAAGAAGCGGCTCGCACCCCGAGGCGAGGAAGCGGCCAGATCCTCTCTGAAGCTCGGGGCGAGCACGACGCGGACCCGGAACGGAGAAGAGTTGAGCCAGCTGCAATGGCGCTAAAGCGCGGAGACCTTTGAGCATTGATCTCATGTCCGAAAGGCTTCCCTTCTCCTGAGCTCCGCGTCCAGCATACGCGCCGCCGCCGCCGGTTCCCAGATGCAAACGGATCAACTCCGGTCAGCGGACCGGCAGGGTCGAAACGAACGCGGGCGGCCGCGGCTGGCCGGGCCGCGCGGGAGGATTCGGGGCTCGCGCTTTCATCGTCCGCACCAGGTTGAACGTGAAGAGCAGGATCGCGAGAACCACCGGCACTCCCATCCAGGAGCCGATCCGGTAGAAGAGCGGCTCGAACGCGGCGGGATACTGCAAGAGACGCATGCCGGCGCCCGCGAGCAGCAGCGCGTACGTCACGCGCGCCAGGCGGGGCGACCAGAGCGTTTTCCCCGAGAACACCGGAAGGATCCGCAGGCTCATCCCGACGATCAGGAGCGTCAGGAACCCGACCGTGAACATGTGCCGCGCCGCGTCGGCCCACCAGAGGTTCTGCGCGGGAATCGAGGTCGCGCGCGAGAGCGCGATCGCCGCGAGCTCGAGGATCGCCCAGAGCGCCAGGCAGCCGAAGGCGCAACGGATCGCCACGGTCGGAGACCCCGGCGCGCGCATGGCCGGAAGAATCGCGCGCCGCCAGAGGAACCCGTTTCCCGCCAGGTACACCAGGGCGGAGAGCGCCGCGAGCCCGAGCCCCGCGTCGCGCAGGAGGAGCGCCGGCCGCAACGCGATCCACGGCAGGTACGAGGCGAGGAAGAGGGGGACGGCCCCGATCTGCAGGAAGAGAGTCGCCTCCGGCGTCCCGCGCAGGGCGGGACCGACGCCGAGGAACATCGACACGACCCGGTTGCCGAAGCCGTAGATCCAGGCGAGCAGGAACCCGTAGAGCGCCGCGAAATAGAAGGGCTCCGTGAGCGAGACGGGCACGGCCGTTTCGACGTGCCCCGCGAGCCAGACGCCCTGCGCGCCGACGAACGCGGTGGCGGCGAGGAAGAAGACCGTTCCCCACCGCACGAACCGGAGGATCGGGTCGCCGGGATCGTACTTGCCCCCGCGCACCCGGGCGAGCAGGCCGAACACGAAGCGGGCGAAGAGAATCGCGGAGGCGACTTCGAGGCCGGCCGACACGAGGGAAATCAGGCGTCCCGCCGGATAGAAGCCGAGCGGCTGTCCGATGTTGCGGGCGATCACCCCGGAGAACATCAGCCAGAAGGCGGCGCGGGCCGAGGTCGCGCGCAGGGCGCCGATGCCGAGGATCCGCGGCAACGCGTGAAAGGCGATCCCCATGAGGAACAGCCCCGCGAACCCGAGGACCTGCGCATGGCCGTGGATCTGCCGGTGCGAGATCGGAACGTCGGCTCCGGCGGCGATCCGCAGCAGGTTGACCATGCCGGTCGTCGCGCCGAGAGTCAGCGTCAGGAAGAGGGAGCCGAGGATGAAGTGGGGCGAGAAGGGGGCCGCCGCCGCGGTCCGGGAGGGCTCCGGAGCCGCGGAGGCGTCGGCGATCGCGGCCTCGCGGATGTCCCGCAGGAACTCCTCGAGCGGCAGGCGGTGGACCGTCGCGAACCAGGCCAGCGGCTCGTCGGGGCCCTCCTCGCCGCCGCAGTCTCCCAGGCCGTAGCGCGTGAACACCGGGATCGTGGCCGGAAACCGGCGCCGGGCCTCGCGCACCGACATCGTGGGGGGAACGAGGTTCCGGGCCCGATCGAGAACGGAACTGTTCATGCACGCAGCATGTGTTGAGGGAGGAACGCCGTCCATGACGGCCGTCATGTCCGGGCTACTTTGGACTTTGGACCCTGGACCCTGGACTCGCGCTCTGCCTCTCCAGCTCGATCCGGTGGTAGTCGGCCAGGGCCTTGCGGACGATCTTCTGGAGGTTCTTCACGCGCCTCGCGGACCGCGCCCGCTCCCGCTCGGCCGGGATGGAGCGGCGGCGCCGCACCGCTTCCCGCCAGAGCAGGTCCACCGCCCGCCTCCAGCGCGCGTAGAGAAGCGCGGCCGCCAGGTCCAGCGTGTCCGCCATGAACGCTCGTCAGTCTCCCGCCGGCGGATTTGGAGGTCCTGATGCAACTGCATCATGAATGCCCGCCAGGGCTAATCCTATTCTGCCGCTGCAAAGGAGAGCCAGATGCCTTCCCCTCCCCGCCGTCTCGTCGTATCGCTTTTCATTCTCGGCGCGCCCCTGTGCGCCGCGCTGGCCCTGGAGCACGCCGCCTCGAGCCGGTCCGCGGCGCCGGTGCGCTTCTTCGACGCGCCTTCGCAGGCGGCCGAGTTCATCGGCTACAACCGGTCGATCACGCTGAACCCCGGCCAGCGGAAGCTTCGCGACAAGGCCCTCGCGGCCATGCCGGCCGCCTGCTGCGACAAGTTCTCGCAGGCGACCTGCTGCTGCCCGTGCAACCTCGCCAAGACGGTCTGGGGGCTCTCCAACTACCTGATCGTCCGCCAGCATGCCGACGCCGCCGAAGTCCAGTCGGCCGTCCGCGGCTGGTTGAAGTTCGTCAACTCGAAGGGCTTCTCGGGGGACATCTGCGATACGGCCGGCGGCTGCGGCCGCACGTTCTCCGGCGACGGCTGCGGCGGAATGGACGAGAAGAACCTGCTCGCGGCGAGATAGCGCCTCTCGCGCTCCGGTTCCCGGAGGGGCGCGAGATTCCTTCTGATTCATATGAATCATGGAAACCGCTTTCGAGCAGGGACTAGAGTGCTCCCAAGCACCGGAGGTGCAGCATGCCTACGCTCCTTCTGATCGTCGCGATCATTTTCGCCCTGTCGTTCGTGCCGCTCGCCTACGTCCTCGTGAAGTCCTACCGGCGTTACCGCGGAGCGCGCGTCGTGACATGCCCGGAGACGAAGCGAACGGTGGCGGTCGAAGTCAATGCCTCCAGGGCGGCCGCGAGCGGCCTCTTTGACGATCCGCAGCTCCGGCTCTCCTCCTGCTCCCGCTGGCCGGAACGCGCGGACTGCGGGCAGGAATGCCTGGCCCAGATCGCCGCGGCCCCCGATGGCTGCCTGGTTCGGGAGCGGCTGGCCGATTGGTACCGGGACTCCCGGTGCGCTCTTTGCGGCCGGACCATCGGGGCGATCCGTTGGACGGACCGCAAGCCCGGGCTCCTGGCTCCCGACCTGAAGACGATCGATTGGAGCGAGGTCGTCTCGGAGGACCTCCCCACGATCCTCGCCACGCACAAGCCCATCTGCTGGAGCTGCCAGGTCGCCGAGAGCTTCCTGCGCCGCTATCCGGATCGCGTCGTCAAGGACCCGCGAAAACCGGCGCCCCGCGAGTCCGAGGCCGGAACGAATCCGGTCTCGTGATCACCCAGGCTCCGACCTGGACTCGCGGCGAAGCGATCGCGAATCTCCGCGACGCCCTCGTCAAGCTGACCGACGACGAGCACTCGATCTGCCAGGTGGCCGCCGCGCGCGGCATCTTCTGCCACGGGTTCCGCCGGTGGAACGCCCGGGAGTTCGACGAACGCTTCCGCAACGCCATCGGGAGGAGCACGTACCTCTCCCGCGAGCAGATGGAGGAGTTCGCGAACCTCTGGGAGCTCGCCGAGCAGATCCGCCTCGGGGTCACCCTCGCCTGCGACGCGCAGGTGCGCGAGCACGGGACCTGCCGCGGCTGGGACGAGTTCTCCAACGCGGACCTGGCGCGCTTCTGCAGCGACGTGCTCGGCAGGAACATCGAGATCACATAAGGCTTTCGGCCGCGGCGCTTGCTTCGCGAAGCAGCGGCCCAGAGAGTGAGACACCGGGCTCCACCGGAAGCACATTACTCGGATCATCTGCGAATTCAGGGTGTGCCGGCCGAGAGGCCCCGCTCCGGGAGACGCCCGCTCCTCATGAGGTTGGCCCCAGAAAGAACCTGGAAATAAAAGCGGCCGGCGAACGCCGGCCGCGGAAAGCGTGCCGCCCGAAATTGGGCGGCATCGAGGGGACGAGACTTCAGAACACCTTCACCTCGATCGTCTTGGGCAGCGGCCTGGCGAGCTTGGGCAGATGCAGCAGCAGCAGGCCTTCCTTGTACTCGGCGGCGATCTTGGTCTCGTCCGCATCCATCGGAAGGGCGAACGTCCGCACGAACGTGCCGTACGCGCGCTCGATCCGGTGGAATTTCTTCCCCTTCTCTTCCTTCTCGAGCTTGCGCTCGCCGGTAATCGTGAGGACGTTCTCCTGGACGACCACCGAGACGTCTTCCTTCTTGACCTCGGGAATCTCGACCTTCAGGAGGTACTCCTTCTCGGTTTCCTGGATGTCCACCGCCGGCGTGAAGTCGGCGACTTTCAGCGACTCCTTGATCTCGAAGGGGCGTGTCCAGGTGCCGAAGAGCTTCCCGAGACGGTCAGACATCTCTTCCATCTCCCGGTAGAACGGCGTCTCGAAACGGGTGAAGAGAGGGACGTTGGGCTCGCGACGAATCAAGTTCATGAACCCTCCTTTCGCAACAGCAGGACTCTGCACCCGGGGGGCACTTTTGTCATGACCCGATTGAATCAATTTCTCCCGGAGCAAGATTCAAACGAACTAAACTTCGGCATCTCAGGAGCGCAGAATTCCGGATCAAAGGGCGAATGGAGCCGTGCGGACCACCTCCCCCGACGGCCAGTC
>CAWALG010000033.1:0-58489 GCA_963782815.1 uncultured Acidobacteriota bacterium
GGTTCCCGCGGCGAGCATCACTCCGGTCTCACGGAAGCGACTTCAATGCCCTCACCTGGGCGATCGCGTCGTAGTCACGGTCGTCGTGCAGGAGGGGCACGCCGTGCTCGATGGCGATCTGAGCGATAACGCAATCGAGCGTGCTCCGGACCGTCAGCCCCCGTCGGCGGCAGTCGTAGTAGATCCGCGCCGCGGCGACATGCGTGGCGAGCGGATCGCGCGGAGCCAGGATCATCTGCGTCTGCAGGTAGCCCTTGAGCCTTCGCCACTCGGACTCATCTCGCGCTCCCTGCAGGATCTCCTGCACGACGACGTGGGCAAGCCCGATCTCGAGGCCTTCGGAGAGCGCCTTCGCCACCGCTTCGCTCGCCCGGGTCGAGCGCCCGGCCAGAAACGGAAGCAGCGCGGACGTGTCCACCAGGATCACGTCGCTGTCCGCAGCTTCTTGTAGTCGTATCCCTTCGCGAAGCGCACTTTGCCCTTCAGGTCGAGAAGCGACCGGCGCTTACGAACCCGGATCAGTTCCTCCAGGGCCTCATGGACGAGCGCCTTCTTCGTCCTGGCCCGGCTGTGGCGGAAGGCCTCTCTCACGAGCTCGTCGTTCAACACGATGTTCGTCCTCATCGCGGCCTCCAATGTGTATGACTATACACCTACCGACTTCCTCCACGGGAACCCCCGCGCCGGCTCGGACCTGCCGCGAACCTCATGGGACCCGAGCCGGGTTCCCGCGGCCAGCGTCACTTTCGCTTCCGCTCTTCGATCGTGGAAGCCGTGGAGCCGGTTCGCTTGAAGAGGCGGAAGATCATGGAGGCCGGCCCGATCTTGATCGCATCCTTGTCCGCGAGCCGCGCCGGCTTCTCGATCCGGCGGCCGCGCAGATGCGTTCCGTTCTTGCTGCCGAGGTCTTCGACCGTCGCCCCCGAGTCATCGATCGAGATCCGAGCATGGCGGCGGGAGACGGAGGCGTCGTCGATCCAGACGACCGAGTCCCGCTCCCGGCCGATCAGGTTCTCCCCCGGATCGAGCGCGATCTCGCGAGGTCCCCAGACGAGGCGGCAGATGAACGGCGCCGGGGCCCGGGCCGGCGCCTTCTCCGGCACCGCAGCCGCGCGGGCGGCGAACGCGTAGCCGAATCGGTGGACCGTCCGAACGATCCGCGGCTTCTTCGCGTCGTCGCCGAGCGCCGCGCGGAGCTCGACCACGAGGTTCGGGAGGTTCGCGTCCGTAACGAAGGTCTCCGGCCACAGCTCCCGGTGGATGCTCTCCTTGGACACCGCTTTCGGAGCACCCGGATCAGGATCTCCAGGAGCAGGAACGCCTTGGGGGAAAGAGAAACCGCGTTCGCACCCCGGAACACTTCCCGGGTGTCAGAGTCAAAGACGCAACCCTCGAATCTCAGCCGCATCGTCGCCCTGAGAAAAACCGTGGAAACCCCGTGTGGAACTCTTGCGACTTTTTCTTACGCGATCTCCATCTTAGCAGCAGCCCGGGCGGCGACGTCCGGTCGTCCGGCGGGAGAAGGAGGTCACATGAACGGCTCGCGCGGCCCGCTCTGCTGCGAGCAAGTCCTGGCCCTCCTCCTGTGTCTCGCGGCGTCCCCGATCCGGGCAGAAGAGCCGGAGATCGACGGTTCGCGGGACGCCGCGGGCTCCGTGGCGGGGAGTTCCGCTTACGACCTGGATCTCGCCCGGCGTGTTGCTCTCGAAAAGCTCAAACAGCCCGAATGTCGAGGTCTCTTCGCCGATCTCCGGGACGCCCGGGGCACGACGCTCGAGGAAGTCCTGCGGGGGGAAAGCGGCAACGTGACGGAACATCTTCTCCGGCTGTCGTTCCGGGATGGAAGCGGCGATGCGACCTGCGCCGGAGGCGTCGCGGCGTTCACGAGGCCCGGAAGTCTCGTCGTCTTTCTCTGCCTCTCACGCTTCCAGGGGCTCGTGCGACGGGACCGGTTCCGCGCGGGCAACGTGCTGATTCATGAAGAGCTGCACACCCTCGGCCTCCCGGAGGCTCGCAGGGGCGCAGAGGCCCGGGATCTTGCGCGGACCGAGAACCCGCTCATGACCAGCTCCCAGATCAACGATCTGGTCGCATCGCGGTGCGGGCGCTGACGGCGCGCGCGCGAGCTCCTCGGGGAAGACGTGACGATCGCTGGATCTCGGGCCGCCGCTTCGGACCTCAGCGCCGGACACCTCCGCCGTGGGGGTAATGCGGCACCGGCGCGTGGACGACAGGCATCCTCTCTTCATCGAAGGCGATGCTGAGAACCGGACAAAGCTGGATGCCGTTGGGAGCCTCGCCGGTCTGGCCGCTCAGCGAATCGAACATGCCGATTCCCAGGACTCGAACGTGAATGCTGGCGCGCTCGACTGTCATTGTCGGCGACAGCCGGCCAGCGAACTCTTCTCGAGAGGAATTGATCCCCGCCAGAAACCGGCTGTCGGGAAGATCCACCGCCCCCGGTTCCTCGCTGTCTGGCACCGCGCAGTTCGGAGAGGAGATCTTCGCGATGATCGTTCTTCCCGATTCATCCGCGAGCACCAGACGATAGTCAGAATCGTCGAGACTTCGCTCTTGTCGGTATTCGATGAGCGTGGCCTCCAGGGCCAGAACCGTCGTTTCGTAGGGCGAGATCCGATTCGCCGGCGGAATGATGCCGGGAGCCGGCCAGGACCTCATCTCCTCAACCGTCGTGCGTGTGAACGCCGAGAGATCGATGAGGCTCGCATCGTCATCCCTGCCGAATCTGACAGGATAGCGCGCGACAGGGCACCCAATGACCGCCGGAGACTTGTTTTGCACGACCGCTCCCTGAGCGGGTCCTCTGTCGTCTTCTTGCGTCTCCGGAGCGAGATTCCCGCTCGACCCGAACAAAGCGGCCGCGCACAGGAAGTTGCAAATGAAGGCAACGAACCGGTCCATGATGTCACCTCACTTCATCGACCTTCGACCCTTCTTCTCGATTCTGGACTTGCACGGCCTCATGTCAAATAGCTTTTGCATAAGGGATCCCTAAGGGCCGATTCCCGGGCGCCACACCGCATCGCGATGCGACTACCGACAGCGCGCCGCGTTTCGATAGAGTCCGTGGCATGCCGACCTGGAAGCTCACGCTCGAGTACGACGGGACCCGCTATCGCGGGTGGCAGTCGCAGAAGAACACCGAGAGGACGGTCGCCGGGGTTCTCCTGCGCGCGGCGCGGGAGCTTCTCGGGGAGGACGCGTCGCTCGGCGGATCGGGGCGGACGGACGCGGGGGTGCACGCGCTGGCGCAGGTCGCGCACCTGAAGGCGAAGAAGTCTCTGCCGCCCCTCGCCATCGAGCACGGTCTGAACGACCGGCTTCCCTTCGACGTCAATGTTCTCGAGGTCGGGGCCGCTCCGTCGGGATTCCATGCGCGGCACGATGCCCTGTCGCGGACGTACCTCTACCGGATCTCGCGCCGCCGCACGGCGTTCGACAAGCGGTATGTCTGGTGGGTCAAGGACCGGTTGAACTTCACGGCCATGGCCGGGGCGGCGCGGCTCTTCGCGGGGCGGCACGACTTCGCTTCTTTCTGCGAGAACGCCGAAGGGCAGACCTCGACGCTGGTCGTCGTCGAGAAGAGCGAGATGCTCGACTGGGAGCGTGAGATTCACTACCGCGTCGAAGCCTCCCACTTTCTCTGGAAGATGGTCCGGCGCCTCGTGGGCACGCTCGTCGAGGTCGGACGCGGAAATCTCGCCGCGGCGGATGTCGAGGAGCTCCTTCGCCAGAAGTCCGGCGAGCCCGCGAAATGGACCTCGCCCCCCTCGGGGCTGTTTCTGGAAAGCGTCAGATACTGAGAACCGCGTCCGAGTAGTGCCAGCGGGGGCCCTGCGATCCCCCGAAACCAGGCCTGCAGGCTCCTTCCCGCCTATTTGGAGTTGCCCATCTGGGCCCTTTTCGGTGAGGCTGGAGGTGTTCAACGCCACCGTCTCAACGAAGGAGCCCAGATGGAGCTTCACAAGAATGCCCGAACTTGCCCGGCCAGTCGAATGCTGCTGATCCAGCGGATTCAGGCAGGCATCCCCGTGACCAGCGCCGCCGAGGCGGCCGGTGTTTCCCGCCGAACTGCTTCTAAATGGAAAGGTCGCTATCAACGAGGCCGGCTCGGCGGCGCTGGTTGATCGCAGCTCGCGGCCCCATCGTTCGCCTCGTCAGACCTCTCCGATCGTTGTCGAAGAGATCCTCCGACTGCGCCGGCGTCGGCAGACAGGACCTCAGATCGCCTCTCGAGTCGGATCGAGTCCGGCCACGGTGGCCCGCGTCCTGGCTCGGGAGGGTCTCTCTCGGCTCAAGAACCTCGACCCCAAGCAACCCGTCCGCCGCTACCAGAGAGACCATCCTGGAGAGCTCATCCATATCGACACCAAGAAGCTGGGCCGCATCCAGGTCATCGGCCACCGCATCACCGGCAACCGCAGGCAACACGGCCGAGGTGCCGGCTGGGAGTTCGTTCACGTCGCCGTCGACGATGCCTCCCGTCTGGCTTATGCCGAAGTCCTCGCTAACGAAAGATCCCCGACCGCTGCCGCCTTCCTTAGACGACTGGTCGCCTGGTACTCCACCCACGGCGTCACGGTCACTGGCATCATGACCGACAACGGCTCCTGCTACGTCTCCCGCCGCTTCGCCTCGGCCTGCAGAAGGCTCGGCTTGCGTCACCTGCGCACACGACCCTACCGCCCCTGCACCAACGGAAAAGCCGAACGCTTCATCCAAACGCTCTTGCGCGGCTGGGCCTACCACCGTCCCTATCCGACCTCCGCTCAGCGCACCCTGAGACTCCCCAGGTTCATCTCCTACTACAATCACAGGAGGCCTCATGCTTCACTCGGCAGACAAGCTCCAGCCCCCCACCTCCGGGAACAACGTCATGAGAACTGACACCTAGCCCGCATAATTCACGAACGACTCCAGCCGTCCCGCGGATCTTTTCCGCCGGATACGTCCCGACGAAAAATCTCTCGCGGGAACAAGGTGTACCTGGCAACACGCGGTCTCGCGTGTAGCAGCCCGCTTATCTCTCAACGAGTTGCACGTGTTTCGGCTGGGTGTCCGTGAATTATCTGGGCTAGAGAAACCCCATGAAATCCCTGAATTTCTCCAAGGACTTCTGGCTGTCCGGGTGGCACGCTGATCATCGCGAGAGGAGGAAATGCCATGAACAAATTGCAGCACCGCGAGCGGTACATTCTCGGGAAGAAGCTTCGACAGGTCGCCCTCGCTCTTTGCTGTGTCCTCTGCCTGACGCGCAATGCCGCCGCCCAGGTCATCGCCGAGTTTCGCGTGCCCTCCTCCGGTCAACCCATCCACATCGCTCCCGGACCGGGCGGGATGTGGTTTACCGAAGACGTGAACCGGATCGGACGGATCACGCGGGAGGGGCGCGTCTCCGAGTTCCAGGTCAACCGCCCCGCGGCGAGGATTGTCACGGGGCCCGACGGCAATCTGTGGTTTACGTCCGATGGGTTTCTCTCGCGGATGACGCCGGCCGGCGTGGTCACGGACTTTCCCCTGGCCGGCAGCGCCTCGGGAATCACGGTCGGACCGGATCGCAACATCTGGTTTACCGAGGTGGGGAGCTCCCTCTCGAGGCCCAACAACTACCTCGGTCGAGCGACCACCGACGGCCAGATTACCGAGTTCCCGGTCGAAGCCGCTGCGGGAGACATCACGGTGGGTCCGGACGGCAACTTCTGGGTTCCGGATTATACGGAGGCCGCCTTCGACGCGATTGTTCGCGTTACGCCGTCCGGCCTCGAGACAAGATGGCCCCTTCGCGGAAGATCAGACGTCCCCGGGGATGCGGGACCCTTCTCCGTCGTCGTTGGTTCCGACGGCAACATCTGGTTCACGGAGGCGGTGGCGGGAAAGATCGGCCGCATCTCCGCTTCGGGCGACAGCCTCATCGAGCTTGCCGTCGAGAGCGCTCCGTTCGGAATCGCCTCCGGCCCGGACGGCAATCTCTGGTTCACGGAACCCTACGCGCAGGCGATCGGACGAATGACGACCGGAGGCGACTCCGTCGAATTCGCCGTTCCGACACCCGGCGCGCAACCCCTGGGAATCAGCGCGGGACCCGACGGGAACATCTGGTTTACCGAGAGTGGCGCAAGTCGCATAGGTCGGGTCGCTCTTCGGGGAACGCGCGACGCGGGCATCGACTTGTCGGTGGGAGCGGACGGGAAGGCGCGCGTGCTTCGATTCGACCCGGCTACCGGGCTCATGGCTCTGGACAGCGTGGACGAAGCTGGATCCTCCCTGCGAACCGGGCCCTTCGGCCCCTACCCGGGATGGACAGCCCGGAGGACCGCGTCCGGATCGGACGGCCTGACCCGGGTTCTGTGGACCAACGACGACGGCTCCGCGTCGCTGTGGCTGCTTGGTCGGGAAAGCAATCAGGGCGCCTACCGGCTGGGCCCGGTCGCCGGATTCACGGCCGTGGACGTGGCCGCGTCGATTCTCCGGCACGACCCATCTTCTCTGGACAGATGCCGGCGGCCGGATCGCTCTGTGGAGCGTTGACAATGAAGGACAGGTTTCAGCCGGTCAGGTCTACGGCCCTTATGCGGCGTGGAACGCAACCGCCATTGCGGACGGCCGGGACGGCCTGACTCGAGTGCTCTGGAACAGAGCCGACGGATCGGCTGCTCTGGCGCTCTTCGGCGCCGCGGGCCTCGTCGCCTCTCACCCTTTCGGTCCCGTCGCCGGCTGGAGAGCGGTCGACATCGCGGTCGGAGCCGACGGCCAGACCCGGATCCTCTGGACCCACCAGGACGGTCGCATGGCTCTCTGGCGTGTCGACGGCGACGGCAACCCGACGGCCCTGGGCCCGGTGTACCCGCCGCCGCCGGGCTTCACGGCCAGCCGAATCGCCGCGGGATCCGACGGCCTGACGCGTGCCCTGTGGAGCGATGCCGACGATAACGCGATTCTCTGGACGATGTCCGCCGACAACGTCTTCCAGGGATCCTTCAGTCTGGGACCGGTGGACGTCATCGCGGGGGCGTGGACAGGAAAGTTCGACTCGGCCGACTTCGTTGACTGTGACAGCAACACTCCCGCTCAGGCGAGCCTTACACGGAAAGGAGAGAACGTTGTTGGAACCCTGAGCGCAACTGAGAACTTCTGCGGGTTTGGCAACGTCACCTTCCAGGGCACCCTCAGGGGAAGCAGCCTCTCGGGCACCATCAAGGGTGACCGCTTCACGGGCGGCAGCACAGCGAGCGGGACTCTCTCGGGCGCAGCTCTCGAGATCACGCTCAACAACAGCTTCGGGTTCATTCCCGGGGGTCAGATGCACCTTCATCGCCAGGACCCGTAGGCGCCGCAGCCGCTACAGGACGTCGGCGGCTTCCATCGCTCGGGCGAAGGCATTCGTCCAGATGTGGCCGACCGAGCCGACGCTCTCGTCGATCAGGACGCTGTCTTCGAGCGAGACCCGCAGGCGATCGCCGCCGACGGGGCCGAGGATCCGGAACGGCACACCGCGCCTCTCTGCGGTCGCACGGACGGCCGCTTCCTCGTCCGGGCCGAAGGAGACGAGAGCGCGCGCCGTCGTCTCGCCAAAAAGGACGGCGGAGGGCCGCAGGCCGGATCGCAGCGCGACTTCGGCGCCCAGGCCCGACTTCATCGCGCACTCGGCCAGCGCCACCGCGAGGCCGCCGTCGGAGAGATCGTGCGCGGAGGCGAGGCTCCCCTCTTCGCGCGAGGTCGACGAGGAGGTCGATCAGCCGCTTCTCGGCCGCGAGGTCCACTTCCGGGCAGGGCCCCTCGTCGCGGCCCCGGACGACGCGGAGGAATTCGCTGCCGCCGAGCTCGTCGCGCGTCTCTCCCAGGAGGGCGAGGACGTCCCCCTCGCGCGCGGAACGGCATCCGGACGCGCTTCTCGACATCTTCGAGAAGGCCGACCATCCCGACGGTCGGCGTGGGCGGGATCGCCCGGCCGTCGGTCTCGTTGTAGAAGGAGACATTGCCGGAGACGACCGGGATCTCCAGGGCGCGGCAGGCGTCGGAGATCCCGCGCACGGCGGCCTCGAACTGCCCCATGACCTCGGGCTTCTCGGGGTTGCCGAAGTTCAGGCAGTCGGTGATCGCGAGCGGGCGCGCCCCGACGCACGCGATCGAGCGCGCCGCCTCCGCGACGGCGAGCGCCGCGCCCCGGTAGGGGTCGAGAGCGCAGAAGAACGGGATTGACGTCGCTCTTGAGGGCCAGGGCCTTCGTGGTCCCCTTGATCCGCACCACGCGCCGCGTCGCCTCCCGGGCGCTCGACGGTGTTGGTGCCGACCATGTGGTCGTACTGCGTCCAGATCCAGGACTTCTCGGCGACGTTCGGGCCGGCGAGGATGCGGCGCAGGCAGTCGCCGTAGTCCGACGGCTCCGGCTCGTCGGGCCACGACGGCGCGGGGCGCGGCGCGGGCGCGGCTCGCGGGCGGTCGTAGAGCGGCGCCTCGCTCGAGAGCGGCTCGGCCGGCAGATCGGCCACGACCTTGCCCTCGAAGAAGAGGACGACGCGGCCGGAGTTGGTCACCGTCCCGATCTCGGCGGCTTCGAGGTCCCACTTGCGGAAGATCTCGAAGACGCGGCCGAGCCGGTCGCGCCGCGCCACGAGGAGCATCCGCTCCTGCGACTCCGACAGCATGATCTCGTAGGGCGTCATGCCCGGTCTCGCGGACGGGAACTTTCGAGAGGTCGAGCTCGACGCCGCTGCCGGCCCGTCCGGCCATCTCGAACGCGGAGGAGGTCAGGCCGGCCGCGCCCATGTCCTGGATCCCGACGACGGCGTCGGTCTCGAAGAGCTCGAGGCACGCCTCGAGCAGGAGCTTCTCGGTGAACGGGATCGCCCACCTGCACGGTCGGCTTCTTCTGTTTCGTCTCGTCGCCGATGAACTCCTCCGAGGCCATCGTGGCGCCGTGGATCCCGTCGCGCCCGGTCCGGGAGCCGACGTAGACGACGGGGTTGCCGGGCCCTTCGGCGCGGCCGAGGAAGATCCGGTCCTTGCGGACGATCCCGACGTTCATCACGTTGACGAGGATGTTGCCGTTGAAGCCGGGGTGGAACGTCGTCTCTCCGCCGACCGTCGGGATCCCCATGCAGTTGCCGTAGCCCGCGATCCCGCGGACGACCCCGTCCACGAGGTGCCGCATCCGCGGCGCGTCGAGCGAGCCGAACCGCAGCGAGTTCAGCGACGCGATCGGCCGGGCGCCCATCGTGAAGATGTCGCGCAGGATCCCGCCCACGCCGGTCGCCGCGCCCTGGTACGGCTCGATGAAGGAAGGATGATTGTGCGACTCCATCTTGAAGGCGACCGCGAGCCCGTCGCCGATGTCCACGATGCCGGCGTTCTCCCCCGGCCCCTGGATGACCCGGGGCCCGGACGTCGGGAACTTCTTCAAGTGAACCCGCGAGGACTTGTAGGAGCAGTGCTCGCTCCACATCGCGGAGAAGATCCCGAGCTCGACGAGGTTGGGCTCGCGGCCCAGGATTTCAGGATGCGGGAGTACTCCTGCTCCGACAGGTTGTGTTCCGCGATCAGTCGGGGGTGATCATCGAAGGGTCCAGGTCTAAGGTCCAAGGTCTAAGGTCCGGAGCCGCGCGAGACGTCTATCGGGTCGCAAGCGCGGCTACCACGGACTCGAACATCTTCCGGCCGACGTCGTTGCCGAGAATGCCCTCCGAGCAGCGGTCGGGGTGGGGCATGAGGCCGACGACGTTGCCTTCCCGGTTGGCGATGCCGGCGATGGCGTCTTCGGCGCCGTTGGGGTTGGCGGCGTCGGTGACGCGGCCCGCTTCGTCGCAGTAGCGGAAGACGACGCGGCGCTCCCGCGGAGGGCGTCGAGGACATCGGGGGGCGCGGTGTAGTTGCCCTCGCCGTGCCCGATCGGCATCTTGACGACCTGGCCCGGCTCGTAGAGCCGGGTGAACGGCGGTTTCGTTGCTCTCGACGCGCATGAAGACGTCCCGGCAGATGTAGCGAAGCGTCTTGTTGACGCGCACCGCGCCGGGCAGGAGCCCCGCTTCGAGCAGGACCTGGAAGCCGTTGCAGATGCCGAGGACGGGGCCGCCGGCCTTCGCGAACTCCGCGACGCTCTCCATCACCGGCGAGAACCGCGCGAGCGCTCCCGCCCGCAGGTAGTCGCCGTAGGCGAATCCTCCCGGCAGGATCACGGCGTCGGCGCCCTTCAGGTCCGTCTCCTTGTGCCAGACGTACTCGGCCTCGCAGCCGAGCAGGTCCTTCGCGATGTGGAAGCAGTCGGCGTCGCAGTTGGAGCCGGGGAAGACGACGATCGCGAACTTCAAGACACGACCCTCACGTCGTACCCCTCGATGACGGTGTTGGCCAGGAGCTCCTCGGCCATCCGGCGCGCGTCCGCTTCGACCGCCGCCGCGTCGCGACCCTTCGACCTCCAGGAAGAAGACCTTCCCGGCGCGCACGTCCTTGACCGCGCGATGGCCCAGGCGCGCGAGCGCCGCGGCGATCGCCTTGCCCTGGGGGTCCAGGACGTCCTGGCGCGGATAGACGCGGACTTCGACTTTCACGC
Source organism: uncultured Acidobacteriota bacterium (assembly GCA_963782815.1). Taxonomy (GTDB): domain Bacteria; phylum Acidobacteriota; class Thermoanaerobaculia; order UBA5066; family Gp7-AA6; genus JAWOLE01. The sequence continues at coordinate 10,568 of CAWALG010000033.1, forward strand.
GTCGAAGGTGTCGAACCCCAGGATCTGGTCCGCGATCCCGGGACGGCGGGACAGCCCGCGCGCTCCAGGGCCTCGGCCAGCGCGGCGAGCGCGAGCGGCGGCACGTTGTTGGTGCGCGAGAGATGCGTCGCGACGACCCGCTTCAGGCGCGGTCCCGCCGCCCGGCGAACCGCGTCCGCCGATTGCCGGTTGGAGAGATGTCCCCAGCCGCCCGGAGATCCGCTGCTTGAGCGGCCAGGTGTACGGGCCCGTCCCGCAGCATGTCCTCGTCGTGGTTGAACTCCAGCAGCAGGGCCGTCGCGCCGCGCAGGAACGCCACGAAATCCTCTTCGGCCCGCCCCAGGTCCGACGCGATGACGACCCGCGCGCCGTCCCCCTCGAAGGCGTAGGCGACCGACTCGTTGGCGTCGTGCGGCGTCGCGAAGGCGCGGAAGCCGAGGTCGCCGATCCGCCCCTCGCGCCCCGCCTCGATCCGGACGAACGGAGAGAAGAGATCCCCCTCCAGGCCGATGGCGTCCGCCGTCCCGGCCGTCGTGAAGACCGGGCACTCCCAGCGCCTCGAGAAGACGAGAGCGCCGCTCGAATGGTCCATGTGCTCGTGCGTGACGAAGATCCCGCGGATCGACTCCGGCTCCATCCCCCGGTCCGCCATGCGCCGCTCGATCTCCCGCGCCGAGAGCCCCGCGTCCACCAGCACCCGCGTCCCCCCCGACTCGACGACGCACGCGTTGCCGCCGGAGCCGGATGCCAGGATCGAGACGCGCATGGACCTCTAGAGTAGCAAAGCGTCTCGCCCCTGTCATTCTGAGGAGCGAAGCGACGAAGAATCTGCTCCGGTCGATTGGGTGGAAAGCGACGGAGCAGATCCTCGCGGAGCCTGTCCTGACCCGGCAGTGGTCAGTCGAAGCCGCCAGAGCAGATCCTTCGCTTCGCTCAGGATGACGAGAGACGCGAAGGGCTCAGGATGACAGGGGCCTACTCCCTGCCGGTCGAGCCGAACCCTCCCTGGCCGCGAGAGCTCGATGGCAGCTCTCGAACCTTCTCGAAGCGGGCCCTCGCCACCGGCGCGAAGATCAGTTGCGCGATGCGCTCTCCACGCTCGAGCGTCACGGGCTCAGAGCCGAGGTTGGCGAGGATCACCTGGATCTCGCCGCGGTAGTCGCTGTCGATCGTGCCGGGAGCGTTCAGCAGCGCCAGGCCCTTGTCGTGCGCGAGCCCGCTCCGCATCCGGACCTGCCCCTCGTAGCCCTCCGGAATCGCGACCGCGATCCCGGTCGGGACGCGCGACCCTCCCTCCCGGCAGAATCAGCAGCGAGGCCTCGATCGCGGCCCGCAGGTCGCATCCCGCCGAGCCCGCCGTCGCGTAAGCGGGCAGGACCATCCCCTCTCCGTGAGGCAGGACCTGGATCGGGACGAGGATCTCGGGCATGCGGTCCAATCGTACTCTGGCGCGAGATTGCCAGTTCGAACCCTGAGAGCGCCCTCACCCCTGCCGGCCGCCCGCTTCGCGGGAAGCGTGGCCTGCGGCCACGGCCGGCGCTGAAGTGAAGCGAGGGAAACCCTCGCGCTCCCCTGCTCCCGGGGGAGAGGGGAGACCGCCGCTACAGGGAGGAGGCCAGGTCGGAGCCGGAGATGGGGAGCTTGCCGACGTTTCCGACGACGGCGAGCGAGAGCACGCGCCCGTCGAAGAGGCGTTCCGCCTCTTCGGCCGACGTCGTTGCGCCGTGACCGCCTCGACGCGCGCCATCATCTCCTCCGCGGAGAGGATCCGGCCGAGGTAGAACTCGTGCCGCGCCTGCATCGACATGCGCGAGACCGTGGACTCGAGGGCCAGCATCATGTTGCCCTGCAGGTTTTCCTTGGCCCAGGCGAGCTCGCGCGGGCGCACTCCCTCGCGCTTCAACCTCTTGAGCTCCCGCAGCGTCACCTCCAGGAGCCGCCCGAGGTTCTTCGGAGCGCAGGCCGCGGAGATCGTCTCGTACCCCCCGAGGCGGAACGAATTGAGCGACGAGGCGATCGAGTAGGCGAGGCCGCGCTTCTCCCGGACCTCCTGGAAGAGCCGCGACGACATCCCGCCCCCCAGCACGATGTCGAGCAGGTTTGCGGCGTAACGCCGCTCGGAGGACTGGGACGGCCCCTCGACCCCGAGGCAGAGGTGCGCCTGCCCGAGACCCTTGCGCGATTTCAGGAGCAGGTCCTGGTGGCTTCGGGGGCGCGCGACGCGCCGTTCGCCGTGGCGCCCGCGCGGGAGCGGGAGGCTCGCCGGCGGAAGAGCTTCCGGATCTCCTCGAGGCATTCGCGCACTCGCACGATGCCCCGCGACCGAGACGATGAGATTGTCGGGCCGGTACTGCGAGCGGTAGTAGCGGTACAGGTCGGCGAGGCCGATCGCCTGGACCGTCTCGGCGCTCCCCAGGATCGGCGCTCCCAGGGGGTGGCTCCTCCAGAAGGAGCGCACGAACATCTCGTGGACGAGGTCTTCCGGATTGTCGTTGGCCTCGCCGAGCTCCTCGAGGATCACGCCGCGCTCGGCCTCGATGTCCACCGAGTCGAACGCCGGCGAGAGAACGACGTCGCCCATGAGGTCGAGCGCCTCGGAGAACCGCGAGTCGAGCGTGTGGACGTAGAAACCGGTGTACTCCTTGGTCGTGAAGGCGTCCACGTCGCCTCCCAGCCGGTCGATCGCCCGGGCGATCTGCACGGTCGAGCGGCGGCGAGTCCGCTTGAAGAGGACGTGCTCGAGGAAGTGGGAGATCCCCTGCCTGGCCGGCGGCTCGTCGCCGGAGCCGGCCGCCACGAAGAAGCCGAGGGCGAAGGATCGGACGTCCTGCATCCGATCGATCAGGACAGTCGTGCCGTTGTCGAGGATGAATTTCTGGACCATTGGGGCTCCCGGTAGGAGACCCTATTCTACAGCGGCCGCCGAACCCGTCTCCGGACCCGGCGGAACGTCGCCAAGCGATTTATTTCGAGAGACTTACTTTTGCTTCGGAGGCCGCCAACGGAGGAGCTCCCGGTGGCGGCGCCGACGCCGGGGCCCATGCCGAACGGCGGTGTCCTTGTCGGCGTCCCCCACGATGAAACGCCACTGGTCGTAGAACTTCTGGCCTCGCCACTCGGTCAGGGCTTCCTCATGGACCTTGGATCGGACGCCCACGATCGGACCGACCGTCTTCGTCTGGCCGGATTGACCGAAGACGCCCGGAGTCGGAGTCGGGAGCGGCCTCGCCCCCGGCAATCCCGTGCCGCCCTGTCCACCCTGACCCCCCGGAAGCGCGTCCGGAGAACCCTGGTAGAGGACCTGCCAGTCCGGGCAGCTGCAGATCGGCTCCTTCCAGAGCTTGCGGATCGTCCGGGGCCGGTTCTCGTACAGCTCCTTCAACTCGTTGGGGAATCTCCCGTATCGCCTCTGGAAGAGCGCGATGGCCCGCGCGTACTGCTTGCCGCGAAAAAGCAGCTCCTGCTCCCGCTCCCTCTTCATGATGGTCGCGACCGAAGGCGCCACCCCCATGATGAGGATCGCCAGGATCGCCATCCCGATGACGACCGCCACCAGCGTGTAGCCCGCTCGGAGCCGTGAGCCGTGAGGCGTGAGGCGTGAGGCGACGCCGTGCAGCTCGGAGACTGAGCGCCTCGCCTGACGCCTTACGCCTGACGCCTTACGGCCCATTACCAGTCCTTGTAGAGGGTGCCGTCGAGGGCCTTCCCGGTGGAGCCGCTGTGGATGTCGACGATCCCGGGAGTCGTCGGCTGGTCGGCAGGCCCGCTCGCCTCCGCCTCGGTGGAGGGTTCCTCCATCTGGAGCACCCACGTGTCGGCCGATTTCGTCAACGGGTCGATCGGGATCTTGCGGATGTACCCGGCGGTGACCAGGGTCTGCAGGTCGGGCGGATAGACCCCCTTGTCCCCGTGGTACTGGTCGATGACGGTCCGGAACGTGAAGAGATCCTCGCGAAGCGTGGCCTCCCGCGCCCGTTGAGGCGAATCCCGAAGGGCCGGGACCGCGATCGCCGCCAGGATGCCGATGATCGTCATCACGACCAGTAGTTCGAGCAACGTAAATCCGGAGTCGTGAGGCGTGAGGCGTGAGGCGTGAGGCGAAGCACCGACGCCGACACGCCGGTCCCTCCCGGGCCTCGCCTTACGCCTAACGCCTAACGCCTTACGCATGCCTCACCAGTCCTTGTAATAGGTTCCGTCGATTCCCCGGGCATCGGAGAGGGAGAAGACGTCATAGACGTTCTGCCCTCCCCAGGACATCGAGTCCGGATCGTCCTGGAATGATCGCATTCCCCACTCCGCCTTCTTCGTCATCGGATCCGTCGGGATCCTCCGGAGGAACTTCTGTTTCTTGTCGAGCTGGCCGACGAGCGTCACCCCTTCGACGAGGGTCTTCAAGTCCTCCGGATAACCCTCGGATCCGAGCTTGGGGGGAATCAACCCGAGGTCCGAGTACTGCTTGTACTTGTCGATCGCGTCCCGCATCAACCGGAGCTGGTAACGCAGCTCGATCTCGTCCTGCCGGCGGGCCGAGTACCTCGCGAGCGGGAGGATCATCGCCGTCAGGATCGCGACCATCGCGGCCACGACGGCGAGCTCCACGACCGTGAAGCCGCCGTGGCGGACGCCGGGAAGCGCGGGACGGCGTCGGAAACGGATCATGACTTAGCGGACCTCCACGATCGCCTGGAGAGACGCTCGCTCCGTCGGGAGCCTTCTCGAACGAGAGCACGGCATTGCCCGGCGCGATTCCCTGCAGGATGATCTCGGCGATCGCCCGGGTGCCCGAGAGCGTGAGCGGCGTCGAGACGTCCAGGAGCACGCGGCCCGAGGCCACGCGGCCGTCCGCCGCGCCCCCTTCCGGCAGGATCGGCCGCACCGCGACGACCGCGGCGACCTTGGGATCGAAGCGGATGGCGAGCGAGAGGTTGCTCAAGGACTGGTCCCCGGACGCCCGGACCAGGATCGATTTCTGCTCTCCCGCCGCGAGCGAGATGCTCAGAGGGTCGAAGTCGAAGACGGCGCTCGCGGGATTCTCGACAATCCCGGAGATTCCGAGGGTTCCCGGCGCCTTGGGCGTCGTCTTCGGCGGCGGCTGGAACGGGTCGGACGGCATGCCGCCCGGAGCGAGGTTGAACGGGGCGGGCGTCGTCGGGGCGCCGGGGGCCGGCGTCACCCGCGGCGCGGGCGCCTCGCGCCGGCCGAAATCGAAAGGCCCGGCCCCGGCGGGAGACTCGATCCGGGGCGTCCCCTGGAAGGAGATGTTCGCGTCCGTGCCCACGTACACGGGCGTCAGGTCCTCCTCCGTCACGTCCGGGATCCGGATGATGTGGGGCGTCAGCGTCAGCACGAGGTCCGTCGTCTTGCCCGTCGTGTTCTTCTTGGAGAAGAGGCGGCCCAGGACGGGGATGTCGCCGAGGAAGGGGATGGTGTCCGTCGTGCCCGTCCTGACGTTTTGCAGGAGTCCCGCGAGGAAGTTCGTCTCTCCGTCCTTCAGCCGGATGTTGGAGGAGATCGTCCGGGTCGAGATGATCGGCTGGTTCTGCCCCGGCTGCACGCTCACGAAGCCGTTCAGGTTGGAGACCTCGACGGTCAGCTTCATCGTGATTTCCCTGTTGTGATGGACCCGGGGCTCGACGTCGATCTTGATGCCGACGTCCTGGTACTGGAAGGAGGTCACGGGGACGATGTTGCCGCCGACCGTCGTGCCGGTGTTGAACGTCGTCGTGGGGATCGGGACCTTGTCGCCGATGATGAGCTGCGCCTTCTGCCCTTCCGAGATGCGAAGCTGGGGCTTGGCGAGCAGCTCCGCGTCCGAGTTGTTCTTGATGAACGAATAGGTCAGCGACGGGATCTGGAACCCGAAGGACTGGATGGAGATCTGCTTCAACTGATCCCACGTGAAGCTGCCCGCCGGGACGTCGCCGCCGAGGTTCGTCTTCCCTCCGGGGCTGGGGATCCCGGCCGAGACCGCGTAGGAGGAGAGGAGCAGACCGATGTCCTGGGTCTTGTCCGTGTTGATCTGGAGGAGCTCGACGTCCACCACGACCTCGGAGAGCTGCTTGTCGTTCTGTTCGATGATCTTCTCGGCGATCGCGACCTTGTCGGCCGTGTCCCGCAGCGTGATCGAGTTCTCCGACTTGTTGATCGAGATGCGCGTGGTCTGCAGAAGCGAACGCAGGGCGTTGGAGACCTCGGTGACGTCGCCGTTGGAGAGGAAGAAGGTCCGGATGACCAGGTCCTCGTAGGTCTTGCGATTCTGGGGGTTGTCGGCGGCGATGAGCATCGTCTTTTCGTCGATCACCTTGTAGAAGTGGTTCTCCTGCCGCAGCAGGGTCTCGAGAGCCTTCTGGAACTCGATGTTGGTCAGCACGATCGAGACGTTGTCGTCCTTCAGCTGCGGGTCGAAGATGACGTTGATGCCGGCCGCGGACGCGAGCGACTGGTAGATCTGCTTGACCGGCTTGGGCTGCGGGAAATTCAGGTTGATCGGCCTGTCGCTCGCGGGCTCGAGCATCGGGGCGTGCGCCCGGAGCCCGCGGGTCTTGCGCTTGGCGGCCTCCATCTGCGACTCTCCCGAGCGCTCCGCCGCTGCCTTGGCGGCGTCCTCTCTGGCCTTGCGCAGCTCCGTTTCGGCGTACTTGTTGGTCGAATCGAGGAGGAACGCCTGCTCGAGCTCGACGACGGCCAGCTCCGGCTGTCCGGCGGTCCGGTAGAGCTTCCCCTTCTCGAAGTGGACTTGTGACGCCTTCAGCTTCGCGCGCTGGAGCGCGATCTTGTAATGCGCGTTGCGAGGGTCCTGGTCGAGGGCATGCGAGTACTTGAGCACGGCCAGATCCCAATGTCCGAGGCTCTCTTCCTCGGACGCCTCGTGATAAGCGCGCGATCCCGCGCAGGCCGACAGCGAGGAGGAGCGTGAGGAGTGCAAGGAGTCTCAGTGACTTCATCTGTGGTCATCCCTTCGAAGAGGAGGTCTAAGGTCTAATGTCCAAGGTCTAAAGTCGGGGCCCGGTCTGACCTTAGACCTTGGACCTTCGACCTTAGACGCTCCGGTTCTTTTCATGGCGTGATTCCCACTCGCTTCGTCACCGCGGGAGGGTATCCGACGAAGCCGATGTCCACCGACTCGTACCCGATGCTGCGCAGGATGAAACGGTCGAAGACCACGTCGCCGGCCCGCGCGTTCAGGAGCTGATCGCCCGCGAGCAGGACGGCGATCGGGTGGTCCTTCGGGCCGAAGGTCCCGATGAACTTGAAGGCGATCTCCGGCGGGACGGGCGTCGGCGTGGGCGGCGGCGGCGGCATCGGCCCGACGAAGAGCGCGCTCCCGGGAGCCGGCGGAGGCGGCGGCGCCGGCGTCGGAGTCGGCGGGGGCGGCTTCGTCGGCTCGCGGGTATCGAAGATGTTGCGCCCCTGGTCCCCCGGCCGCCGGACCCGGGGAGGCTCCAGGTCCCCGACGGAAATGAAGGGAACGTCCTCCGGAGCGACCTTCTTCTCCTGCGAGGCCCGGGCGCGCCCCCGGGCGGCGGCAGGGCGGTCCTCCTCCGCGCCGGACGAGCCCGCGCGGACAGAGGCGCCCGGACCGGGCGCTCCGGCCGAGCCCGGTCCTTTCCCTCCCCACCGGACCAGCGCGAGGATCAGCAGGGCTCCCAAGGACCGTCAGGAGGTAGATCTGCCGTCGCGTGCCGGCCGACGGCGCCTTCATCGGGCCCTACCCCTTTCCAGGCTCGCCCTCGCCGTCTCCGTCTCCTCCCCGGAGAAGTAGGTCACCAGCGAGAGGCGGACCTGCACGGAGCCCGGCGTGTCCGGGTCCCGGGCCAGGCCGACCTCGCGAACGGCGAGCCACTTTCGATCCGCGTGGATCTCCTCCAGCAGTTGCTTGAACTTGCCGTAGTCCCCTTTGAATCCGAACGACATCTGCATCTGGGTCACGGGAGGATTCGTCACGGGGCTCATCGCGTAGCTGATCTCTGCGGTCGAGATTCCGACGCGTTTCAAGATCGCGTGGATCTCGTCCACGACCCCCGCCAGAGTGTCCTCGCGCCGGCCCACGCTGTGGCCGTAGAACCGATCGATCGCGGAGCGCACCTCCAGGAGGCGATCGCGATCGGTCCCGAGCTTCCCGGCCTCCTGCTCCCTGGCCAGGACTTCGCGCTCGAGCGCCGCCCGGCGTGCCTCCAGGGCGACCTTCCGGTCCCGCGCCGTCCCCCGGTACCAGAGGAAGAAGCCGAGGTTGCCGGCCAGCAGGATCCCGGCCGCCGCCAGGAGTCCCGCGCGCCGGATCCAGATCCGGCGTGCGTCCCTCACGGCTTCGACCCCGCGCGGTAGACCACCGTCATGAGGAAGGTGCGCCCCTCCGGAACACCCCTCTCGGGGCTCGACTCGGAATGCAGGACCATCGCGCTGAAGGCCGGGTCGCGGGCGAACGCGGCGATGGTTCGCACGACGCTGTCCGCGTCCTTGCCCAGCAGGGCGATGCTCAAGGTCGTCTTCCCGCTCTCCTCGAATTGCGGCGCCAGACGTGTAACTCGGACATCCGCAGGCAGCGTGCGCTCGAGCCGCGCGAGCAGGCCCGTCCAGGAGAATCGCCGCTCCTGGACGATCCGGATCAGGCCGCGGCTCTCCAGCGCCAGCGCCGACACCTGGATGTTGTTCATGGCGGTTCGGGCCGTCTCCGCCGCCCGCGTGGCCTTGCTCGCGGCGCTTCTCGAGAAACTCGATCTGCAGGCCCGTGCCCTGCATCTCGCGGTGGAAGTCGCGATAGAGCCGCACATTGCCGGCGAAGAGGAGACCCGCCGCGAGGAGCGCCAGGCCGGCGACGAGGAAGACCGGCCGCTCGTCTCGAAACGGCCGGCGGGCGAAATCGAGCCTCCGGGCCCTCATGAGATTGCCCTTCTCATCGCCCGAAGACCGCCGCGAACCCCGGAAGCAGCTCGGGCCGCGACGAGAGACGCTCGTCGAACGTGGGGTCGGCGCCGAACAGGCTGCCGGAGATCGGCTGCGCGGGGACCGGGAGAGAATCGAGGGGCAGGTTCTCCGCGGGCGCCGCGTCGTGCAGATACACGGCGGAGAGGCCCTGTCCGCTCAGTTTCTCGGTGTAGTAGGAGAGCGAGAGGCGCATCTCCTGCTCGTGGCCCTCGCTCTCCGCCTCCGAGGGTCTCTGCCGGAAGAAGATCGGGGCCTCGCCCCGCGCGACGATCAGCACGAAGGAGCCGGGACTGCGATGGAGCAGGGCGTAGTCGCCCGCGGCCTTGCCGGAGAAGACGGGCGCGAGCCCTTCGAAGAGCGCGAGGCTCGCGGGAGCGAGGGCTCCGACCCGCACGCCTTTCGCGTCAAACGCCGCCTCGATGGACTTCAGCGTGTCGGCGGGCGCGGCCGCCACGAGCAGGCGCTTCTGCTCTCCCGCGGGCGTCATCTCGGTAAAGACCACTTCGAGATCCGCGGTGATCCCCGGCAGGAGCTTCTTCAGTTTCCAGCCGACCATCTCGCGGGCCGCTTCGGCCGACGAGGGAAGAGAGTCGAACTCCACCGGCAGGATGCGCGCCCAGGCGTCGGGAAAGACGACCGAGGCGCGGGAGAGCCGCCCCTGCGCGAATCGCCGCGCGGCTTCGACGGCGGGAGCGATCGCCCCGGCGGAGAACAGCGGCGTCCCGGAGGTCCCGGCCCCGAGGGTGTTGGCCGGATAGGCGAAATGCTGGGAGAACGCGATCCCCGGCGGCGCGGTCCGCCTCACGTGCCCGTAGGTCAGCCCCTCCGCCATCAGGCAGAAGACGTGCGGAGGCACGATCGGCTTCACGAAGGGGAGCTTCACGGGACTTCTCTAATCGACAAACGTCACCTTGTTGATTTCCTTCAGGGTAGTCCATCCCTCGAACACCTTGGCGAGCGCGGCGTCGCGCAGGAAGGCCATCCCCTCTTCCTTGGCGGCTTTCTTGATGTCGGCCGCGGGACGCCGCTCCAGGATCAGGCCGCGGATTCGGTCGGAGAGGTCGAGCAGCTCGGCGATCGCCATCCGGCCGTGAAACCCGGTCCCGTTGCACTCGAGGCAGCCCTTGCCCTCGTAGAAGACCTGGTCGCGGACGGCCTCGACGTCGAGTCCCGCCTCCACGAGCGCCTCCGGCGGGATCTGGACCTTCTCACGGCAATGCGCGCAGATCTTCCGCACCAGTCGCTGGGCGAGGATGCAGTTCAACGCCGAGACGAAGTTGTAGAGCTCCACCTTCATGTTCAGGAACCGCCCGAGGACGTCCACGACGTTGTTGGCGTGGACGGTCGTGAACACGAGGTGTCCCGTCAGCGCCGACTGCACGGCGATCTGGGCCGTCTCCTCGTCGCGGATCTCTCCGACCATGATCTTGTCCGGGTCGTGCCGCAGGATCGACCGGAGTCCCCTCGCGAACGTCAGGCCCTTCTTCTCGTTGACCGGGATCTGCGTGATGCCGCGCAGCTGGTACTCGACCGGGTCTTCGATCGTGACGATCTTGTCCTCGACCGTCTGGATCTCGGAGAGGCAGGCGTAGAGGGTCGTCGTCTTGCCCGAGCCCGTCGGCCCCGTCACGAGCACCATGCCGTACGGCTCGCGGATGAACTTGCGGAGCTTCTTCTTGGTCTCGATGTCGAACCCGAGGATCTCGAGATTCAGGCTCTTGAACTCGGCGTTGGCCGATTCCTTGTCCAGGATGCGGATCACCGCGTCCTCCCCGTGGACCGTCGGCATGATCGAGACGCGGAAGTCGATCGTCCTCCCGCGCACCCGCAGCTTGAAACGGCCGTCCTGCGGGATGCGCTTCTCGGCGATGTCGAGCTCGGACATGACCTTGATCCGGGAAATGATCGTCCCGTGGTGCCTCTTGTCGATCGGGTCCATGGCCTGGTAGAGGACCCCGTCGATCCGGTACTTGATGATGACGACGTTCTCCTGCGTCTCGATGTGGACGTCGGAGGCGCGGCGCTGGATCGCGTTGAAGACGATCGAGTCGACGAGCTTGATGATCGGCGACGCGTCCTGCGTGATCCGGTCGATGGTGAGGGTCTCCTCCCCCTCCTCGTCCTCGGACACGAGCTGGAGGCGGAACTCCTCGGTCGCCTCGTCCAGGACCCGCTGCGAAGACTCGCTCTTCTGCAGGATCTCGTTGATCGCGGCGCGGCTGCCGACCTTCAACCGGAGCGGCAGGCCCGTCAGGAGCTCGAGCTCGTCGAGCTTGACGACGTCGGTCGGATCCGCGCAGATGACCGTCAGGAACTTCTCCGACCGGCTCTCGGGGATGAACCCGAAACGGAGCATCCACTCGACCGGCATGGAGCGGAAGAGCTCCGGGTCCACGCGGTGGGCGGCCACGTCCACGTAGGGGATGGCGAGCCGCTCCGCCAGGGCGATCGCCTGCGCCTCCGACTCGGACGCCAGCGCGGTTCCGTTGACAAGCTGTTTTGCCATCGTGTTCAGCCGCTCCTTCTCACGTTCGGACTCATCCTCACCCCTTGATCCGCCGACATGAGCCGGAAGATCGGCAGGTACACGGAGAGGAGGATCGTCATGATCACCCCTCCCATGATCACCAGGATCGCCGGCTCGACGAACGAGATGACGCGCGCGAGCAGGAGGTCGATCTCCTCGTCATAGAAATCGGAAACGGAGGAGAGCATTTCCTCCAGCGCCCCGGACGCCTCGCCCACCTTGACCATCTCGATCGTGAGGTTCGTGAAGATTCCGGTCCCCTCGAGCGCCTTCCACAGCTCTCCCCCCTCCCGAACCCGCGGGATGACCTCGGCGACGCGGTGGGAGACGTACCGGTTGCCGACCGCGGCGGCCGCGTTCTCGAGGGCGGGCACGAGCGGAGTGCCTCCTCCGAGGAGCGTCGCCAGGCTCCTCGTGAACTGCGTGATCGCGAACCGCTGGAAGATGCCCCCGATGACCGGGATCCGGAGGATCGCGGAATCCCCCCAGACGCCGCCCCGCTGCGACTTCAGCCAGCGCGATCCGAAGAAGAACAGGGCCCCGCCGCCGAGGAAGAAGAACACGATGTTGGCCCGCAGGAACTTCGCGGTATTCATGACGACGACCGTCAGGAGCGGCAGCTGCGCCTCGAAATCGGCGAAGAACTCCTGAAACCTCGGGATCACGACGGTCATCAGGATCGCGATCAGGACGATCGAAATGACGATCAGGATCGCCGGGTAGACGAGCGTCGCGATCACCTTGCGCGCGAGCGACATGACCGTCTTCTGGTACTTCACGTACCGCCGCAGGACGCTCTCGATCTCGCCGCTCTTCTCCCCGGCCTTCAGCGAGGTCCAGTAGAGGCGCGGGAAGAGATCCGCCTGCTCGGCGAAGGCATCGGAGATCGCGGCTCCCGCGTTGACGCGCTCCCGGACCTCGAGGAGAACCCGCCGGAGAACGGCGCTCTCCTGCCTTTCGATCAGGAGCTCGAGGGAGTGAACGACGGGCAGCCCGGCCTTGAGCAACGCGATCAGCTCCTGGTTGAAGATGATGAAGTCCCGCATCTTCACTCGGCCGCGGCGCCGCCGCCGCGAGGCGAAGGAGAAGCCCTCGCGGCGCACTTCGAAGACGTGGCCTCCCCGCCGCTCCATCTCCACGCGCGCGGCCGCGGCGTCGGGCGCCTGCACGGCCTCCTCCGCGACGGAGCCATCGGGCCAGCCGATCTTGACTCGGAATTCCCGGCTCATCGCTTCCCCACCGACTTCCCGCCGGGCGACCCCTGCTGCGCCGTCTCCTGCGCGAGCAGGATGAGGATGAGCGCGTTCTTCGAGCCCTCCTCCTTGGAGGCCCCGACGACGAGCGTCTGGTTGAGCGTCACCGTGATGGAGGCCCGGTAGAGCGGAACCGTGGAGAGCCGGCCCTGCTCGTCCTTCTTGACCCGCGAGAGCGCGAAGGGCGAGAGGAGGAGCTCCTCGCCCGAGCCGGCGGCGCCGATGGAGAAGGTCAGGACGTACTCGTCGCCCAGGCGGTAAGAAAGCGGCTTCCCCTCCACCCCCTGGATCACGGCGGAATCGAGCAAGGCGTAGTCGTTGAACTGAAACATGGACTTCAACTTCGCTCCCAGGCCTCCGATCTCCTGCGAGATCGTGCCGGCCGGCGCGTCCGTCCGCGCCCGCACGAGCTTGATCGCGAAGCTGAAGCCGCGCGGAGGGGCGTCGAAATCGGCGATCACCTTCGCGACCGTCTTCAGGTTCTCCTCCCGGTCGGTGATCGTCATGGCGTTTAACCTCGGCGTCAGCGTGACCGAGGCCGACTCGGACAGGTGCGGCCGGATCAGCAGCGCCGCCTCCTCCACGCGCCTGTACTTCAACACGAAGACGCGCACGGAGGCGTCGGACTCCGCCGCGCTCCCGGGAGCGAGGGGGGCCGCCGCCGCCGGCACCGCCAGCGCGGTCAGCGAAATGGCCATGACGGCCGCGAAGAGAGTTCCTTTTCTCACTCGAATGAAATCCCCCGAAACGGATTGGAAGATTGAGTGATTGACGATTGTCGGATTGAGCGCGTCGCCCAATCCTTCAATCTCTCAATCTCTCAATCTTCCAATCCCTAAATGTCGATCGAGCGATCCACGATCCAGACGACGCGGGGCTGGCCTGCTCCCGGGTTCAACTCGTAGATCGTGGCGTCCGCCGGGTACTTGCCCGCCCCGCCCGTCTTCTCGAAGATCTCCGGCGGCGGCGCGGGATTGGCCGCGGGAACGAAGCTCGGGTTCACGGCTTCGCGCTCCGCGGCAACGGAAGGCGCGCGGCGCGCCGGCGCGCCGGGAGCGAGCAGAGTCAAAGCCAGGGCGGCCGCGGCCGAGGCGAGCGCCCCGACGCGCCGCCGGGCGACGGGCGCCGCGAGCCGCTCCTGCGCCTGTTGGAGCGCGATGCCCGCGCGCACCGCCGCGAGGACGGAGCCGGTCTCCTCGGGACGGACCGGGGCCGCGGCAGAGGCGGCGAAAATGAGCAGGGGATCGTTGGCGGCCGCCGCATCCCGGCAGGCGGCGCACGCTCCCAGATGCCCGCGCACCGCGCGGCGTTCCGCGGCCGGGAGGGCCTCGGCCGTGTAATGCCCGAAGCGAGCCCGGACTTCCCCGCAGGAGAGAGTCACGGCTTCTCCTCCTCCGGCCTCGGCGCCCCGCGATGGAGGCCCGGCGCGATCCTCTCGACCTCGCGGCGGAGGACCTTCCGTGCGTTGAAGAGGTGGTTGCGCACCGTGGACTCGCCGCAGTTCAGGATGGCGGCGATCTCGCTCGTGTCCAGGTCCTCCATCTCGCGCAGGACGAAGGCCGCCTTCTGTTTTCCGGTCAGCCGTCCCGAGACTCTCTGGAAGAGGCGCGAGGCCGAGTCGTCCTCCGCGGCCCGCGATGTTTCGTTGCCGGTCTCGCTCTCGCGCAGGCGCACCAGGTGCAGCGTCGCCGTGTGGGCCCTCTCGCGGCTGCGCGAGCTCCTCAGGAAGTCGATCGACAGGTTCGTGGCGATCCGATAGAGCCAGGTATTGAAGGAGTACGTCTCGTCGTACCGGGAGAGCTGCTCCCAGACGCGCAGGAAGGCCATCTGAGCCACGTCCCGGGCGTCCTCGAGGTTGCCCACGATGCGGCGGGCGACGGAAATGACGGCCGGCGTCTTGCGCAGGACCAGGGCTTCGAATGCCAGCATGTCCCCCCCGCGGGCCTGGATGGCGAGTTCCCTGTCGGGAAGCTCCCGGGTCTCCTGGCGGCGGCGGTCTTCGCTGTAAACGAGCTCCATTCGTTCCTTATACGGAGGCGGCCCGGCGTCCGTTGGAGGCTTTTTTCGAAACATAAACCGTTGAATTGTAAGCCCGAACCCGGAAAATCAGTGTCCTGCGCATCAACCGCCTCGGCGATAATTGCGGCGGAATGCTCCTCTACCGCCTTCTCTCCGTCCTTGCCCTCATCGTCTATGCCCCCTATGCGCTCGTCCGGTCCGCTCTGGGACGGCGCCGCCTGGGGGACATCCGCGGCCGGCTGGGGCTCTCGCCGTACCCCGATCTGGACGGCGGCATCTGGGTCCACGCGGTGTCGGTCGGGGAAGTCGGCGCGGCCCGCAACCTGTTGGCTGCGCTCGCGCAAGGCGATGCCCGGCGTCCGGCTCGGTCTTTCGGTGACGACGGCGGCCGGGCTGGAGTCGGCGCGCCGCTTCGCCGGACCGTCGATCGCGGTCTTCTCCTTTCCCCTCGACCTCGCGGGACCCGTCGAGAAGGCGTTCTCGGCCGTCCGGCCGGGGCTGCTCGTCCTGACCGAGACGGAGCTCTGGCCGCTCGTGCTCGAACGGGCGCGTGTCCGGGGGGTCCCCGTGGCCCTGGTCAACGGCCGGATCTCCGACCGCTCTTTCCGGCGCTACCTTCTCCTGCGCGGCTGGTTTCGCCGGGTCCTCGACAGCGTTTCCCTCTTCGCCATGCAGACCGATGAGGACGCGAGAAGGATCGAGCGCCTGGGCGCCCGGCCGGAGCGGATTCTCGTGACAGGAAACATCAAGTACGACCTGGCGCCGGCTCCTCCCTTCGCCGACGCGGCGCGTCTCTAGGCGGCCGCCGCGGGCCGCCCCGTTCTCGTCGCCGCCTCGACGGGCGACGGCGAGGAGCGGATCGTCCTCGAGGCCTGGAAGGGGCTCGATCCCCGTCCCTTCCTCGTCCTCGCTCCCCGCCGCCCCGAACGCTTCGACGAGGTTGCCCGCCTCATCGAGTCCGCGTGGGTTCACCGTCGTCTCGACGCTCGCTCTCCGGACCCGAGCTCCGGCAAATCACGAATCACAAATCACAAATCAAAAATCCCCGCGTCTACCTTCTCGACTCGATCGGCGAGCTCGCCTCGCTCTATGGCGAGGCGTTCCTCGCGTTCCTCGGCGGCAGTCTGATCGCGACCGGCGGCCACAATCCGATCGAGGCGTGGGCCCAGGGTGTCGCGGTCCTGGTCGGCCCCCACACCGGGAACTTCCGGGACATCACCCAGGCCGGGGAGCGCCTCGGCATTCTCGAACGGGTCGCGGACGAGGGGGAGCTGGCGCGGGCGCTCGACCGCGCGGTCAAGGACCGGGCAGGCACCGCCGCGCGCGGGGACCGCGCCCGCCGCTTCGTGGCCGAGAGCCGGGGCGCCGCTGCCTCGACCGCCGAATCGGTGGCCGGACTCCTCCGCCCGGGGCGCCGCCTCGACGAGGGCCCCGGCGATCCACCCAACCGCCGGAGAGAGCGCGCGGCGGCGCCGTGATTTCCAGTCTCTACGCCCGTCTCCTGGAAGCCCGGGCGCGCCGGTTCGCGTCGGGCCGCGCCGTGTCCGCCCGCCTCCCTCACCCGGTCATCTCGATCGGCAACCTGACGCTGGGCGGCACGGGAAAGACGCCGATGGCGGCGCACCTGGCGCGCCGGCTGCGATTCGAGGGGAAGCGTCCGGCCATACTCTCGCGCGGCTACGGCCGCCGGTCCAGGGGCGTGGTCGTCGTCTCGGCGGGAGACGGCCCGCTGGTCTCCGCGGACGCGGGGGGCGACGAGCCGGTCGCGCTCGCCCTGGGCTTGCCGGGAGTCGTCGTCGTCGTGGCGAACCGGCGCGTCGAGGCCGGTCTCGCCGCCGGCGAGCTGGGAGCCGATCTCTTCATCCTGGACGATGGCTATCAACACCTCGCTCTCGAACGCGACGCGAACCTGCTTCTCCTGGACGGCCGGGACCCGTTCGGCGGAGGGCGCTTTCCGCCCCGCGGCCGCCTGCGCGAGCCTCTGTCGGCGCTGGCGCGGGCCGACGCCTTCATTTTCACGCGGGCCGAAAGGGACGCTCCTCCCGCGGAAGCGCTCGAGACGCTCGCGCATTGGAATCCCGGGCGCTCCCGTCTTCACGGCGCGGCTCAAGCCGGCCGGGCTGTACGACGAGAAGGGAGCCTCGATCAAAGGGGCCCCGTTGACCGGCCGGCGGTTCGTGGCGGTCTGCGCCGTGGCCCAGCCGGCGAGCTTCGCCTCGACGCTCGCCTCCCTCGATCTCCTTCCCGAGGAGACCCTGGTGTTCCGCGACCATCACCGCTACACGACTGCGCGACATCGAGCGCATCCACCGCAAGGCGGAGGCGAGCGGCGGGTCCTGGATCTTGACGACCGAAAAGGACGCGGTGAAGCTCTCGGGGCGTCTGCGGCTTCCGCTCGCGACGCTGCGTCTCTCCGTGGAGATCGTCGAGCCCGGGTTCTTTCCGTTCCTCGCCTCGCTCATCGCGGGCGCGCCGCGGGCCGCCGCGCGGGCCGGAAGATGAGCGAGCCGCATCGGGACTCGGGACTCAAGAACGGCGAGTCGGGACTCGGGACCCGGGACTCGGGACAGCCGGCCCGGCGCCGCCGAGCCCGGCGATCCCTCGTTCGTCAGAGGCTCGAGCGCGCCGCTGCTGCGCGGCGCTCTCGGGATGGTCGAGCTCCTGCCCGCGGGCGGCTCCGCGGGATTCGGCCGCGCGGCGTCCCGGCTTTACTTCCGGATCTCGGGCTCCCGCCGCCGCATCCTCCGGGAGAACCTGACCCGCGCGTTCCCGGAGAAGAGCGGCGCCGAGATCCGTGGGATCGCCCGTGCCTGCGCCGAGAACCTGGGCGCCGCGTTCATGGAGTTTCTGGAGTCTTCCGCGGCTGACGCGCGAGGACATCCTCTCGCGGGTCACGCTCGCGGGAGAAGAGCATTTCGCCGCGGCCCGAGCCCGCGGCAAAGGGGTCTTCCTCCTGTCGGCGCACTTCGGAAGCTGGGAGATCGGCGCCATCCGCGCCGGGATGATCGACGGGCCGATTTCCTCGGTCGTCCGCCCGCTCGACAATCCTCTCCTGGAGGAGGACCTCGAATACCGGCGGACCCGCTTCGGCAACCGGGTCATCCGCAAGAAGGAAGCGACGCGCGAGATCCTGCGCGCCATCCGCGCCAACGAGACGGTGGCGATCCTGGTGGACCAGAACGTGGTGGCGGAAGAGGCGGTCTTCGTTCCTTTCTTCGGACGCCCGGCGGCGACGACGCCGTCCCTGGCTCTCTTTCAGATGAAGACCGACGCCGCGGTCGTGCCGGTCTTCACCTGGCCGCTCGGGCGAGGCCGGTACCGCCTTCAATTCGAGAAGCCCATCCTCGCCGAGGAATTCGCGGCGACCGGCGTCGGGCGGGAGGAGCGCGTCCTTCGCGCCACGCGAGCGATACATGGCGGTGACCGAGAAGGCCATCCGCGGGGACCCGGCCGCATGGCTCTGGATGCACAACCGCTGGCGCACGAGACCGGATGACGAGTCCAAGTCTAAGGTCTAAGGTCTAAGGTCTAAGGTCTAAGGTCGAGCGACGTGAGCGCGCGCGTGGTGGTGGCGCCGAACTGGTTGGGGGATTGCGTGATGGCCATGCCGGTGCTGCGGGCGATCCGGCGGGCGCATCCGCGGAGACGGCCTGGCCGTTCTGGCTCGGCCGGGAACCGCGTCGCTCTTCCGCGCGGAAGGGAGCGCCGACACGGTGTTCGAGCGTTCGGGCCTCCTCGGCGACGTCCGGCGGCTGGGGTCGGAGGATTCGCCGAGGCGTGGCTGTTGCCGAACTCCTTCCGCTCCGCGCTCGCCCCGTGGCTTGCGGGCATCCCCGAGCGGATCGGATACGACACCGACCACCGCGGCCCGTTGCTGACACTCGCCCTGCGTCCGGCTTCCCGGACGGAGCACCAGCTCCGCGACTATGACGCGCTGCTCCGGTCGCGCGGCATCGAGCCCGACCTCGAAGCGCCGCGGCTGCCGGTGACGGCAAAGGCGTTGGACCGCGCCGTCTCTTCGCTCGATGCCGCGGGCATTGATCGCGACGAGCCGCTGGCGCTTTTCGCCCCGGGCGCGGCGTTCGGCCAGACCAAGCGCTGGCCCCCGGAGCGCTATGGAGCGTTGGGCGCCCTGTTGAAAGGCCGCGGTCTGGCCTGCGCCGTCGTCATCGGGCCCGGAGAGGAGGCTCTCGGCGCGGCCACGGCCTCCGCGGCCGGCGCGCGCTTGCCCGTCCTGGGCGCCGACCTCGACCCGGTGGAGCTTGCCGCGCTCATCTCCTGCGCGCGAGTCGATCGTGGCCAACGATTCGGGCCCGATGCACCTGGCCGCCGCGGCCGGCGTTCCCGTCGTCGCGTTCTTCGGGCCGACGGATCCGGGACGCACCGCCCCGACCGGCTCCCCTTCCAGGATCCTCGACCGCTACGTCTTCTGCTCCCCCTGTTTCCTGAAGAAGTGCCCCTACGGGCACGAGTGCATGAGGGAGATCACCGCCGGAGATGGCATTGAGAGGCGGTCGAGGAGCTGCTCAGGCTGACCCGGTCATGCTGAGGAGCGAGGTCGAGTGATCTGCTCTCGGAGTGACCGGGGCAGACCTTCGCTGCACTCAGCTGATACAGTGCAGACGTCACCGTCGACGCTATCACTTCAATTCGGTGTTCCAGTAGGCGAGGTCGAGGAAGTTTCGCCAGGCGGGGTGGACCTTGTTGGAGCCGAAGTGGCCGACCGGATGCCAGCGCGGCTTCTTCGGATGGGCGATCAGCTTCATCGAGGCCTCGTGGGGGCTGCGGTTTCCCTTCTTGACGTTGCAGGAGAGGCAGGCGCACACCACGTTCTCCCAGGTGGAGCGCCCTCCCCGGGACAGCGGGATGACGTGGTCGAGCGACAGCTCGGAAGAAGAGAACTTGTGGCCGCAGTACTGGCAGCGGTTTCCGTCCCGCAGGTAGATGTTGTGGCGCGAGAACTTGACGTCCTGCCGCGGGAGCCGGTCGAAGTCCTTCAGCGCGATGACGCGAGGGACCCGGATCGCCATGGAAGGCGTCAGGACCACCTCGTCCTGCGGCTGCACCGGGATGTCGCACCAGTTCTCGAACTCGTAGGTCGAGTAATCCGGCAGCACCGCCCGGACGTGCCCCTTGTAGAAAAGGGAGAACGCCTTGCGAACCGAGGTGACCTGGATAGCCTGAAACACCCGGTTCAGGACGAGCACATGAGAATCCAGCATGCGACTTTCTCGAGGGCGGCAATTATAGTCCGGGTTTCATGAGCTTCGACATCTCCCGGCAGCGTCTCTCCTCGCTCATCGAAGCCTTCGCCGGCCGGCGCCTCGTGGTGGCCGGGGACTACGTGCTCGACCGGTTCCTCTACGGCCATCCCAAACGGGTCAGCCGCGAGGCACCGGTCCTGATCCTCCGGTTCTGGAAGGAGGAGCATCTGCCCGGAGGCGCGGGCAACACCGCCGCCAACGTCCGGTCCCTGGGAGGCGTGCCAATTCCCGTCGGCGCCCTCGGAGACGACGAGGCCGGACGGACGCTCAAATGGGTTCTCGAGGAACGCGGCATCGAAACGGGCGGCCTTCTGACGGCGGCGGGATACGGCACGCCCACGAAGACCCGCATCCTCGCCGGGGCCCCTCACGGAATCAAGCAGCAGGTCGTGCGCTACGACCGGGAGTTCCGCCTCGCGCCGGACGAGGCCGTGGCAGGAAAGATCGCGAGGCTTCTGGCGGAAGCGGCCGGACAAGCGCGTGGCGCCGTCGTCTCCGATTATGGTTACGGCGCGGTGCCGGCCGATGCCGTCGCCCGCCTCCGGGCCGGCCTGCCTTCCGGGACGCCGATCCTCGTGGATTCCCGGCATGGCCTGACCGGGTTTGCCGGCGCCGACGCCGTCACTCCCAACGAGGAAGAGCTCGAGGAAGCGATCGGACGGCCGCTCGGCGACTCGCCCGAGGAGCTGGAACACGCCGCCCGCTCGCTGGCCGGCGTGGTCCGGTGTCCGATCGTGCTCGTCACCCGGGGCTCGCGCGGAATGGCCCTGCTCCAGGACGGAGCGCCGACCCTCTCGATCCCCGTCCACGGCACGGACCAGGTCGCCGACGTCACCGGAGCGGGGGACACGGTGCTCGCGACGTTCTCGCTGGCGCTCGCATCGGGCGCGACGGCCCTGGAAGCGGCTCTTCTGGCCAACTTCGCCGGGGGCGTCGCCGTCATGAAGATGGGAACCGCCGTCGTGACCCCCGAGGAGCTGAAGGACGCCGTCGCGGTCGGACAGGACCATCCTGGGTCCGTGAGGCGTGAGGCGTAAGGCGTAAGGCCGGGAGCCCGATGAGGCAAGACACGGAGCTCTCCGGCCAAGCCTCACGCCGAGCCTCACGCCTCACGGCTCCGGCATGACGACACAAGATCCTCTCGCGCAAGGAGCTGCTCGAAGCGGCGGCTCGCGAGCGAGCCGCGGGGCGCCGGGTCGTTTTCGCCAACGGCGCATTCGACCTGCTGCACGTGGGCCACGTCCGGTATCTCGAGGCGGCACGGAGGGAGGGAGACTGGCTCGCGGTGGGAGTCAACTCCGATCGCTCCGTCCGGAGCGGCAAGGGGACGGGCCGTCCGATCCTGCCCGAGTCGGAGCGCGCGGAGATCGTTGCGGCCCTCGCCTGCGTGGACGCGGTCGTCGTCTTCGACGAGGACAGCCCGGCCTCGCTCCTGTCGGAACTCAAGCCCGACGTCCACGCCAAGGGCACCGACTACGAGCCCGGGACGGTGCCCGAGCGCGGCGTCGTCGCGGCTTACGGAGGACGCACCGTCATCGTGGGAGATCCGAAGGATCACGCCACCACGGACCTGATCGCGCGCATTGCGCGCGCGTCAGGCGTCAGGCGTAAGGGGTAAGGCGAAGCGTTGAACGGTGCCGCGCCTCACGCCTTACGCCTCACGCCTCACGGCCTATGAAGGTCCTGATCGTGCGCCTCTCCGCGATGGGCGACATCATCCACTCGCTCCCCCTCGCGCTCAACGCGCACATGGACGGGGCAACGGTCGGATGGCTGACCGACCGCCGTTACGGGGGGCTGCTCGCGGGCAATCCCTCGATCGAGCACCTCTTCCTCGCCGACACCGGCCGGTGGCGCCGCAACCCCTTCTCCCCCTCCAACTGGAAAGAGATCGCGGACCTGAGGAGGGTCCTGCTCGAATTCGAGCCGGACGCGACCCTGGATGCTCAGGGTCTCTGGAAATCGGCGCTTCTGGCGAGCCTGGCCGGAGCGCCGGTCGTCGGCTTCTCCGCGGAGTCGCGCCGCGAGCCGGCCTCGGCCCTGCTCGCCGCGAGGGGGATCGCGCTGACGGACGGAGCCGTGCACGTCGTGGATCAGAACCTGACCCTGCTCGGCGGCCTCGGCCTCGCCGCGAACCGAAGGGCACCGGATGCCCGGTATCTGCTTTCGCGCGAGAACTCCGCGGCGAGCGCCTTCCTGCAGACGCTGCCCACGCCTTTCGCCCTCTACCATCCCGGCGCGGCGCAGGCGAAGAAGACCTGGGGGGAGGCGAACTACGCGCAGCTGGCGTCGCGCCTCCACCAGGATCTCGGCTTCTTTCCCGTGGTCTCCTGGGGACCGGGGGACGAGGGGCGCGTCGAGCGTCTCCTCGATCGGCTCCCGTACGCGGCGAGGATCCCCCCTCTCGACTTCGCGGGACTCGCCGCCGTGGCGGCGCGCGCGAGTCTCTTCGTCGCGGGGGATACGGGTCCTCTTCACCTGGCCGACGCGCTCGGCGTCGCCTGCCTCGCCCTCTTCGGCCCGGAGTCGCACCGCCGCAATTCTCCCGAGAGGAACCGGCCCTACCGGGGCGCGGCGTTGAGTTACGATCAGACCGGATCCGTTGAAGCGGTTGCGCTCAAGGCCGTCGAGCTCGTCGCGACCGCGGGATTGGCCAAAGACGCAGGATAGAAGATCAAGGTCCCGAACATTGAGGCGTCTCTTCTCTCCTCTCCTCCTCCTGGCGATCCTGCCCGGGCCCGCATTTTCCTCGATCCAGGAAAGGCCTGACCCTCCGGCCTTCCTGGGCGAGACCCTCCGCTACGCGATGACGATCCTGGGGATCGCCGGGGGCGAGCTGACGTTGTCGGCGGTTCCCGCCGAGCTCAACGGGCGCCGGACCTACAAGTTCGAGATGTCGGCCGTGTCCAACGATTTCCTGTCGAAGTTCTTCCTCGTCCGGGACACCATCGTTTCGTGGATCGACCCGAAGTCCTTTCGGTCGCTTCGCTTCGAGAAACACAGCATCGAAGGGAAGCGCGCGCGAGACGAGCTGACCGAGTTCGATTACGAGAAGGGCGTGGCGCGGTACGAGGAGAAATCGGTGCCGCTCGAGGACGCCACGCTCGACAGCCTCTCCTCGGTCTACTACCTGCGGACGCTCCGATTCGACGCGGAGAAGCCGATCGAGCTCCAGGTCTTCTCCGCGCAACCCCGCCTGCTTCAGATCGAGATCCAGGGGCGCGAGACGATCACGGTTCCCGCCGGGAAGTTTCAGACGGTCCGGGTCGAACCCAAGAGCACGGCCGGAGGCCTGATGGGGAAGAACCTGGTTCTCTGGCTGACCGACGACGCGCGGAAGATCCCCGTCCAGCTCCGCTCCAGACTCAAGGTCGGCACGCTCGTGGGCAAGCTGAAGTCGATCGAAACAAAATGACGCGATCGGGTGATTGTGATCGGGTGATCGAAGACGGCGATCACCCGATGGCTCGATCACCCGATCACCCGATCGGGAATCCCCCCTGAGGTAGAATCGTCCCTCACAACCATGGCGGTGAAGCTCGGCGACCTCCTCCTCAAAGCGAAGCTGATCACGCAGGACCAGCTCGACGCCGCCCTGAAGTCGCAGCGCGAGGAGGGGGGAAGATCGGTGAGGCCCTCGTTCGCGTCGGAGCCGTGACGGAAGGCGACATCACCGAGACCCTCTCGCAGCAGTTCGGGGTGCCTTCCATCGACCTCGCCAGCTTCGAGATCGATCCTTCGGTCGTCAAGATCGTCCCGGCCGACGTGGCGCGCAAATACGGCGTCCTGCCCGTCAACAAGACCGGAGCGACGCTGACGATCGCGATGGGCGACCCGACCAACGTCTTCGCGATGGACGACATCAAGTTCATGACCGGGTACAACGTCGAACCGGTCGTCGCCTCGGAGGTGGCCCTCCGCAAGGCGATCGACCGGCACTACGGAACGCCGCGGTCCGTCGTCCTGAAGGAAAAGCCGAAGTCCGCCGCGGGCTACGCCACTCCGGAAGGATCCCTCGACGAGGTCATGGCCTCCTCGGCGCTCACGGCCGACGACATGGCGGGGGTGGGCCTGGGCGAGATGAACATCGACGAGATCACGGGGGTCGAGACGGGCGCCGACGTCGACGTCCTGAAGGGGGAGGAGGGCGAGGAGATCGACCTGATCGACCTCGCCAAGTCGAGCGAATCCGCCCCGATCATCAAGCTCTCGAATCTGATCCTCGTCGAGGCCCTCAAGGCGGGCGCCTCCGACATCCACATCGAGCCGTACGAGAAGGAGTTCCGGGTCCGGTTCCGGATCGACGGAATCCTCCACAACATCATGGCGCTCCCGATGCGCACGCGGGACCCGCTGATCTCGCGCATGAAGATCATGGCCAAGCTCGACATCTCGGAGAAGCGCCTGCCGCAGGACGGCCGCATCAAGATCCGCCTGCGCGTGGAAGAGCGCTCGCGCGACCTGGACCTGCGCGTCTCGACGGTTCCCGCCCAGTTCGGGGAGAAGGTCGTCATGCGCCTGCTGGACAAGACCAAGCTCCAGCTCGACATGACGCAGCTCGGCTTCGAGCCGGAGCCGCTTCGCCGCTTCAAGGACGCGATCGACCGTCCCTACGGCATCGTGCTCGTCACGGGCCCGACGGGATCCGGCAAGACCAACACGCTCTACTCGGCGATCGCGCAGTTGAACGACCCGACGGTCAACATCCTGACGGCGGAAGACCCGATCGAGTACAACCTCGCCGGGATCAACCAGGTCCAGATGAAGGAGCAGATCGGCCTGACGTTCGCCTCGGCGCTCCGCTCCTTCCTCCGGCAGGATCCCGACATCATCCTCGTCGGCGAGATCCGCGACTTCGAGACGGCCGAGATCGCGGTCAAGGCCGCGCTGACGGGCCACCTCGTCCTCTCGACCCTCCACACAAACGACGCCCCTTCCACCATCAGCCGCCTGATGAACATGGGCATCGAGCCCTTCCTCGTCGCCACGTCGATCAACGCCATCTGCTCGCAGCGCCTGGTGCGGCGGATCTGCACGGCGTGCGCCGAGGAGGTCGAGACGCCGCCGCAGATGCTCATCCAGGTGGGGTTCGCTCCGGATGAGGTCAAGAACCTCGAGATCAAGCGCGGGCGGGGGTGCGAGCGGTGCGGCAACTCCGGTTACAAGGGGCGAGTCGGCCTCTACGAGGTCCTCCAGTTCTCCGACGAGATCCGGGAAATGGTCCTCTCCGGCTCGACCTCGATCGAGTTGAAACGCAAGGCGATCGAGGAGGGGATGGTCAGCCTCCGCTCCTCTGGCCTCCACAAGATCCGGGGCGGGGTGACTACGCTGGAGGAAGTCATCCGGGAGACGGTCCTCTAGACGAGGTGGTAGGTGGTAGGTGGAAGGTGGAGGAGCCCGGTCCCTAACACCTACCACCTGCCACCTAACACCTTCTCCCGGCTTCCCTTTCGGCCCGGCAGGGGCTAGACTAAGGTACTTCCACTAAGGGGACCGATGCCCAGCGATACGACACTTCATCAGCTATTGAAGCAAATGGTCGAGATGGGTGCATCCGACCTCCACCTGACGACCAGCTCTCCGCCAATGGTCCGGCTGGACGGCAGGCTCATTCCGCTTCCCTATCCGCCGATGACCGTTTCGGAGACGAAGCAGCTGGCCTATTCGGTCCTGACCGACAGCCAGAAGCACCGCTTCGAGGAGAGCCTGGAGCTCGATTTCTCCTTCGGCGTCAAGGGGCTCGCGCGCTTCCGGGCCAACAACTTCATGCAGCGGGGCGCGGTCGCGGGCGTCTACCGGCAGATCCCGTACCAGATCCTCGGGTTCCGGGAGCTCGGCCTGCCGTCGGTCGTCGAGACTCTCTGCGACAGGCCGCGAGGCCTGGTTCTCGTCACGGGACCGACCGGATCCGGCAAGACGACGACGCTCGCGGCGATGCTCGACAAGATCAACGGCGAAAAGCAGCTCCATATCGTCACGATCGAGGACCCGATCGAGTTCCTTCACGCCCACAAGAAGTGCCTCGTCAACCAGCGCGAGCTCCATGCCGACACGCACTCCTTCCCCAACGCCCTGCGGGCCGTGCTGCGCGAAGATCCCGACGTCGTCCTGATCGGTGAAATGCGCGACCTGGAGACGATCGAGTCGGCGCTGCGCATCGCCGAGACGGGACACCTGACCTTCGCGACCCTTCACACCAACTCCGCCGTCTCCTCGCTCAACCGCATCATCGACGTCTTCCCCTCCCACCAGCAGACGCAGATCCGCACCCAGCTCTCCTTCGTCCTGGAAGGGATCCTCTGCCAGTCGCTCCTGGAACGGGCGAGCGGGAAGGGGCGGATCATGGCGATGGAAGTCCTCGTGCCCAACGCGGCCATCCGCAACCTGATCCGCGAAGACAAGGTCCACCAGATCTACTCGATGATGCAGACGGGCCAGACCAAGTTCGGGATGCAGACGTTCAATCAGTCGCTCGCCACGCTCTATCACCGCAAGCTGATCACGCTGGAGATGGCGCTGTCGCGCTCCTCGAGCCCCGACGAGCTCCAGGAGCTCATCGGGCGCGGCGCCGGGCTGAACGCGCCGACGGCTCCGGCCATCGCGGGACGGCGCTAGCGTGACCAGGATGATTGCAGGCTAGCGCGATGCCCAACTACGCCTGGAAAGGGCGAAACCGCGCGGGCCTGATCAAGGAAGGGGTCCTCGCCGCCGACACCAAGGAAGTCGCGCTCGCCTCGCTGCGCCGCCAGAACATCGTCGTCACCGGCATCCGGGAGCGCGGCAAGGAAATCTCCCTCACCAAGGTCGGGCGCAAGGTCCCGCCCAAGACGCTCGCGGTCTTCACCCGGCAGTTCTCGGTCATGATCGACGCGGGGTTGCCGCTCGTGCAGTGCATCGAGATCCTGGCGAACCAGCAGGAGCACAAGAACTTCCAGAAGATCCTCCTGCAGGTCCGGCAGGACGTGGAGGCCGGCTCGACGCTGGCGGACGCGATGCGCCGGCACCCGAAGGCCTTCGACAACCTCTACGTCAACATGGTCGCCGCCGGCGAGGCGGGCGGTATCCTGGACACGATCCTCCAGCGCCTCTCCATCTACATCGAGAAGGCCGTGAAGCTGCGCTCGCAGGTGCGCTCGGCCATGATCTATCCGATCGCCGTCATCGTCATCGCGGCCATCGTGGTGGCCGTCATCCTGTTGAAGGTCATCCCGACGTTCGCGGCCCTGTTCATGAGCCTCGGCGCGGAGCTTCCGCTCCCCACCCGCGTCGTGATCGCCGCCTCCAACTTCCTGGCGCGCTACTGGTGGGCCTTCGGCCTGCTCATCGTCGCGGGCGCGTACGGCTTCCGGCGCTACTACGCGACGCACTCGGGGCGCCGCGTCATCGACGGAACGGCCCTCAAGCTGCCGATCCTCGGGCCCATACTGCGCAAGGTCGCCGTGGCCCGTTTCTGCCGGACGCTCGCGACGCTCACCTCCTCCGGCGTTCCCATCCTGGAGAGCCTCGACATCACCGCCCGCACCGCGGGCAACGCCATCGTGGAGGACGCGATCTACGAGACGCGGCGGAGCGTCGAAGGAGGCAAGACGATCGTCGAGCCGCTCCGGGCGACCAACGTCTTCCCCAACATGGTGACCCAGATGATCGGCGTGGGCGAGCAGACGGGCGCGCTCGATGCGATGCTGAACAAGATCGCCGACTTCTACGAAGACGAGGTCGATGCGGCGGTCGCCGGACTGGTCAAGCTGCTCGAGCCGCTGATGATCTTCATCCTCGGGATCGTGATCGGCGGCATCGTCATCGCCATGTACCTTCCGATGTTCACGCTGATCAACAAGATCGGCTGAGACCGAATTGTGAATGGCGAGTCGTGAATTGTGAATTAGGCCGGAGGACCCCGTTCTCCCATTCCCGACGCGCGATTCACAATTCACGATTGGCCCGGCGCTGACGCGCGACTCGCGATTCCCATGAACGACTCCCTCCGGCGCTCGCTCAACTGGCTGACGACGATCCGCATCGCCGTCCTGCTGCTGATCCTCCTCTCCGCCCTCCTTCTCCACGCGAGCTCGGGCGTGGACCTGCCTTCGACGTTCGTCGACTTCCTCGTGGGCTTGAACGCCGCGGCGGCCCTCCTCGCGGTCTTCCACTGGACGATGAGCCGCCGGCTCCCGGTCCGCCTGTCGGCGTATCTCCAGCTTCTGGCCGACGTCGTCCTGGTCACGATCCTCGTGTACTGCTCGGGCGGTCCCTACTCGGTCTTCAACTTCCTCTACCTGGTCGTCATCGGGACCTCCGCGTTCCTGCTCTTCCGCACCGGCGCCGTCATCGTGGCCTCCGCGGGAGCGCTCCTCTACGGATCGGTCGTGGAGCTCCTGGCCAAGAGGGTCCTTCCCCCGCCCCCCCTGGCCCCGGCCTTTGACTGGGTCAGCCCCCGGGTCCGTTACAACCTCGCCGTTTCGATCGTGGGCTTCTACGGCGTGGCCTTCATGGCCGCCTACCTCTCGGAGAAGCTCCGGATGGCGGGAATGGAGCTGGCGCGCCGGCAGAAGGCTCTCCACCGGCTCCAGAACCTCTACGGCAACGTCATCGCGACCATGTCCTCGGGCCTCATGACGACCGATTCCCAGCAGAGGATCGCCTTCCTGAACCGCGCGGGGGGAGACCTCCTTGGCGTGGATCCGTCGAGCGTCCTCGGAAGGCCCCTGTCGGATTTCGGTTTCGTTCTGCCGCTGGACTGGACGACCGTCTGGGACAGCGGCCACGGGTGGGAGACGTTCCGGGCGGAGTTCGAGACGGAACGCGCCAGCTCGCGGCAGGTCCTGGGGTTTTCCGTGCGCGGCCTGAAGGAGGAGGGGGAGCAGGGGCTCCTGATCCTCTTCCAGGACCTGACGGACCTGAAGAGACTCGAGCGCCGGGCGCGGTTCAACGAGCAGCTCGCGGCCGTGGGAGAGCTCGCGGCCGGCATCGCCCACGAGATTCGCAACCCGCTCGCCTCGATCTCGGGCTCCGTCCAGGTCCTCTCCAACGAGCTCACGGTCGGCTCGGCCGAGCGGCGGCTCATGGAGATCATCGTCTCGGAATCCAACAGGCTGTCGAAGATCCTGGAGGACTTCCTGCGGTTCGTCCGGCCCCAGGAGCGGCGCGTGGCCGACTTCGACGTCGCCAACACGGTCGCCGAGGTCATGGACCTCTTCCGTCTCTCCGACGAGGTCTCCGACGCGCACCGCATCGAAGTCGACGTCTCGCCGGCGCATTCGGAGCTCTCCGGAGATCGGGACCAGATCCGGCAGATCATCTACAACATCGCCAAGAACGCCGTGCGCGCCATGGCGGCCGGCGGAACGCTGACCGTCCTTGGACGCGAAGAGGACGCCTGGTATAGCATCCGTTTCACCGACACTGGTCGAGGAATGAGCGAAGAGGAGCTCGGCCGTCTCTTCACCCCCTTTTCCACGGCGTTCGACGGAGGGACGGGGCTCGGAATGGCGATCGTTCGGCGAATCGTGGAAGACCACGGAGGAGCCATTGACGCGGAATCGAGGCCCGGCGAGGGAACGACCGTGACCGTCCTGCTGCCGCGGGAGATCGCGCCGGAGGAAGCGGCCGCCGCGCCGGCCTCCCTGGGAGCGAAGGCGTCATGAGCAGCGGCGCGCGCCTGCTGATCGTGGACGACGAGGCCTCGATCCGCGACATGCTCGCCTTCTTCTTTCACAAGCGGGGCTTCGAGGTCCTGACCGCCTCCAACTACGCCGAAGGCTCCGCGTCGGCCATCCGCTCCTCGCCCGATCTCATCCTCTGCGACATCAAGATGCCCGACGGCAACGGGCTCGACCTCCTCCGCAAGGTCAAGGCGGAGAATCCCAAGACGCCGGTGATCATGATCACGGCGCACACCTCCGCCAAGGACGCGATCGAGGCGATGAAGGCGGGCGCCGTGGACTACATCTCCAAGCCCTTCGACGTCGAGGAGCTGGGCCTCCTCGTCGACCGGGCGCTCGGGGAGAAGCAGCTCCAGGACGAGAACATCTACCTGAAGCAGGAGCTCGCCGCGAAATACACCTTCGCCAACATCATCGGCAAGGGCTCGCGGATGCAGGAGATCTTCCGCACGATCGAGCGGATCGGGAGAGTCTCCTCGACCGTCCTTCTCACGGGGGAGAGCGGCACGGGAAAGGAGCTGATCGCGCGCGCGATCCACTACACGTCGATCCGCAAGGACCGGAAGTTCGTCTCGATCAACTGCGGCGCGCTTCCCGAGACGCTGCTGGAGTCCGAGCTCTTCGGCCACGAGCGGGGAGCCTTCACCGGGGCCGTCAAGGAGAAGCGGGGGCTCTTTACCGAAGCGGACAACGGGACGCTCTTCCTGGACGAGATTTCCGAGACCACGCCGACGATGCAGGTCAAGCTGCTGCGCGCCATCCAGGAGAAGCTCATCCGGAAGGTCGGCGGCAACGAAGAGATCAGCGTGGACGTCCGCATCATCGCGGCGACCAACAAGGACCTGACGGATCTCGTCGCGACCGGGCGGTTCCGGGAAGACCTGTTCTACCGGATCAACGTCATCCCGATCGCGCTCCCCCCGCTGCGCTCCCGCGTCGAGGACATCGCCCCCCTGACCCAACACTTCATCACGATGATCTGCAAGGAACAGAAGATCGCGGAGAAGAAGATCTCCACCGAGGCGATGCGCCTGCTCGAGGCCTACCCCTGGCCGGGCAACGTCCGGGAGCTCGAGAACACGCTGGAGCGGACCGTCGCCCTGGAAGCGGGGGGCGTGATCAGCGCTTCCAGCCTCCCCGAGTCGATCGCGCTCGGCGTGCGCACGCGGGTGCCCGACTTCGAAAGCCTCCCCGCGGAGGGGATCAACCTGGAGGCCTATCTCGAGGCGGTCGGGAAGCGCCTCATGCGCGAGGCCCTCGACCGCTGCGACGGCGTGCAGACGAAGGCGGCGGAGCTGCTCCACATGTCCTTCCGCTCCTTCCGCTATTACGCCAAGAAATACAACCTCGTCCGCAAGGAAGACCTGTACGAGGAGGAGACGTCGCCGGCCGCGGAGGCAGAGACGACGTGACGATTTTGGATTTTAGATTTTAGATTTTGGATTACCAAAAGGAAGCATCGTGCTCAATCCAAAATCCAAAATCCAAAATCCAAAATTGCTCTTTCTCGCCGGTTTCCTGATGGCCGCGGCGTGCGGCGCGGCGCCGCAATCGTCTTCGAAGCCGGCGGCGACCCCGGCGCCGGGCGGACCGCGGGTGGTTCTGCCGTCGGGATCAGCCTACCGGCTCGAGCTTGCGCGCACCCCCGAGGAGCAGGCGCAGGGCTTGATGTTCCGCGAGAGCCTCCCGGAGAAGACCGGGATGCTCTTTCTCTTCGGCGACAAGGGTGTCCACCGCTTCTGGATGAAGAACACCATGATCCCGCTCGACATGGTCTGGATGGATCCGGAGGGAAGGGTCCTGTTCGTCTCCGCCGACACGCCCCCCTGCAAGGCGGACCCCTGTCCGAGCTACGGCCCCGAATCCCCCGCCGCGATGGTGTTGGAGATTGCCGGAGGAAGAGCCATCAAGGAGAAGATCGGCGTCGGCACGGTCCTTCAGTTCCTCGACGTGAAGTAGAAGCTCTTTCCAGAGCTCCCTTCGTCTCCCCCGCGCCGTAGGGGAGGGCCTTGCGCCCTCCCGCCTCGGCTCATCGTGCCGCCTCGTCCGGACGGAAACGGTCCTTCGTCGCGCCTTCATGCTCACGATCACGCTTCTTCGTGCCGTAGGGCACATCGTCGGCTCTGTGCCTTGCGGAGAGTCTCGCGGTCTCGACGCATCCGCGTAACCGTCGGAGGCGGGCGGCCGCAAGGGCCGCCCCTACGGCGCGAGTGGCACGTCGTTGGCTCTGTGGCTTGCGGAGAGTCTCGCGGTCTCGACGTACCGGCGTAACTGTCAGAGGCGGGCGGCCGCAAGGGCCGCCCCTACGGCACGGGGGCACGACCGGAGCTACTTACGGCTCGAAGAGGAAGAGCCCGTCGCCCGTCGTTCCGACATAGAGTCGCCCACCGGGCGCCGGGGCGGCCGTCGCCAGGGCCAGACCCGCGCGCGGGCTCGACACGGAGAGCCGCCGGCCTGCCTCCTCCCACACGAGCTTTCCGCCGATCTCCTGCAGCGAACTGTAGGAGGCGGCGGTCCCCGCGACGCCGTCCTGGAAGATGCCTCCCTTCAGGAGGCCGACGCGGTGGCTGCTCCAGCCGCGGCCATTCCAGCGGAATACGCCCTCGCCGGAACGAACCTCCAGGAGGGGAACGCCGGCCCCGTCCGAGAGAAGCTCGGCGGACACGGGCGAGACCGGGCCGCCCATCGGCGCGAATGCTTCGCCGGCGCCGATCACCCGAAAAACACCCGCCGTCGTGACGAGAAGGGGCGAAGGGAAGGGCGCCCCGAAGAGCGCGACCGCCGGCGCCGGCGGGGGATCCGCGGGCGCGAACCAGCGCTCCCCCAGGTCGCGCGAGAAACGGAGGCCGGAAGAGGACGAGAGCGCGAGCACGGTCTTTCCCGCCGGGTCGCGGAACGCGACGAGCGTCGCGGCGGGCGGGAGCGGGTCGCGCGAGACGCGCTGCACCTTGAGGCCGCGAGCCTCCCAGACTCCGCTCTCCTCCCCCCCGTACGCGCGGAAGAAGAAGAGGCGGCCCGGGTCGTTGGGGTCCGCGACGAGGTCGCTGACGCGGCCTTCCGTCAGCCCGACCGATCCGCGGTTCAAGGTCACTCCCCCGTCGTCGGAGACGAAGACGCCTTCCCCCTCCGTGCCGACGTAGAGCCGCCCCGTGACTCGGTCCACCTCGAGCGCGGTGACGACCAGGCTCTCCCGCGAAACCCGGCTCCAGTTCTCGCCGCCGTCCACGGAACGGTGGAGCCCGCCGACGGTGGCGGCATAGACCACGCCGGGACGCTTCGGGTCCCGCCGGACGGCCTGGGAGCGGCGGTTCGTGAATCCGTTCTTGAACCGCGTCCAGTGGTCGCCGCCGTCCCTGGTGCGGTAGACCCAGCCGCAGGTGGAGACCCAGATGTCGCGCGGGTCGGAGCCGGCGAAATCCCAGGAGTAGATGGTCGCGTCCAGGACCATCCCGTCGGCGATCCGGGACCACGCCGCCCCGCCGTCCCGCGTGCGAAAGGCCTGGCGCCAGGTCCCGGCGTAGAGGACCCGGGGATCGGCGGGATCGAAGGCCAGGGACTCGACCTGGAGGAGTCCCGGAGTCTCCGTCCCCGTCCGCGACCACGTTTCCCCGCCGTCGCGGGACAGGCGCACGCCGTCGTCGCCGCCCACGGCGAGGACGGCGGGATCGCCGGGCACGACGGCGAGCGACCGCGTCGCGACCGTCTCCTTCCAGCGCGCCAGGATCGTCCAATCGGCGCCCCGGTTCTCGCTCCGGACGACGAGGCCTCCCGCGTACTGGCCCGCGAGGGCCGCCCAGAGCCGCCCGGGCGTCTTCGGATCCGCGATCAAGGCCGTCACGACGTAGCCCTGGAAGGCAGGCCCCTGCCGCAGCGGTGCCCAGGAGGAGCCGCCGTCGCTCGAGCCGTAGAAGTTTCCGCGCGAGGTGCCGCAGAAGACGCTCCCGGGCGCGAAGGGATCGGTCGCGAAGACCCGGATATCCGCGCCCCAGACCGGCAGCCGCCACCATGTCGCGGCCGTGGCGGGAAAAGCGGCCACGACGGCGGCGAGACAGAGCAGTGACAGGGCGCGTGGGAGCTTTGAGACCATGGGGTGAAGCTCTCGCTAGCGGTCTTCCCCGGGCTGCGCCCCCCTCGCCGCGACGATCCGGGCGGTCCCGGCGGCCGCGCCGCGCCGGACCGCCGTCATCTCGGCCAGGATCGACACCGCGATCTCCTCGGGAGTGACGGCGCCGATCTCCACTCCGATGGGGGCGTGGACGCGCCGCAGGCGCTCCCCGGGCACGCCTTCCTCGGCGAGCCGCGCGAAGACGCCCCGCACCTTGCGAGCCGACCCGATCAGTCCCACGTACTTCGCCGCGGGCGCTCCGTCGGAGAGCCAGGGACGCAGGGCCGCGAGGTCCGTCTCCCAGCAGCGGGTCACGATCGCGACGTAACGCTCGCGCCCCGGTTTCCCGGCCTCCCGTGGAAGCTCGTAGAGACGGTTGGTCTGGAACACGGCGGCCTCGGGCGGGAAGCGTTCGCGTCTCGCGTATTCCTCCCGGTCGTCCGCCACGACGACGTCGTAGCCGAGCCCGATCGCCGTCCGGGCCAGGGCCTGCCCCACGTGCCCTCCCCCCAGGATCAGGAGCGAGGGCGCGGCCTTGAGGAGCTCGACGTAGACGCGCGCCGAGCCGCCGCAGATCATGTTCGTCGGTTCGCGCTCCTCCCCGGAGCGGATCTCCCGGTCGAAGAAGTCGTACCACTTGATCAAGCGCTCCGCCCCCTCCTCGCGGAAGAGCGCGCCGGCGTCGGCGATGACGAGCGCCTCGAAGGGCCCTCCGCCGATCGTGCCCGCGAAGCTCCCGTCCTCGAAGATGAGGAACCGCCGGCCGATCCTCGACGGCCCCGATCCCTTCGTCTCGACAACCGTCGCGAGCGCGAGTCGGCCGCGAGAAGCGAGTTGTTCAGTGAGGTGACTGAAAAAAGTCTCATCCGACATGGGACCCGTTAGTTTAGCAAGGTCGAGGTGTCAGGTTTGAGGTGTCAGGTGAAATGCAGGTGTCAGGTATCAGGTATCAAGTGTCAGGTTGGGCCCGGGCTCGGCCTTCGTCCCTGACACCTGACACCTGGCACCTGAAACCTGCATTTACCCTGACACCTGACAACCTGACACCTTTCCCCCATCGGGTAGGATTCCCGAGATGCCTCCGCCTATTCGCGTCGCCGTCTTCCCCGCCGCGGGCCTGGGAACCCGATTCCTGCCGGCCACGAAGGCGCAGCCCAAGGAGATGCTGCCGCTGGTGGATCGGCCTCTCGTTCAGTACGTCGTGGAAGAGGCCTGCGCCGCGGGCCTCGAGCGCATCGTCATCGTCACCGGCCGGGGCAAGAACGCGATCGAGGACCACTTCGACACTTCCTTCGAGCTCGAACGGATGCTCGAGGAGAGGGGCAAGAGCGACCTGCTCGGGCAGGTGCGCGAGATCTCGGCGCTGGCCCGGATCTCCTATGTCCGGCAGAAGTCCGCGCTCGGGCTCGGGCACGCCGTCCTCCAGGCTCGCGACCTCGTCGGAGAGGAGCCCTTCGCGGTCATGCTCGGCGACGACATCGTGGACGCGGAGGAGCCCTGCATCGGCCAGATGTTGCGGGTCTACGAGCGGCGCGGCAATCCCGTCATCGCCCTCCAGCAGGTCCCGCGGGAGCAAACCCGGCAGTACGGGATCGTGGCGGCGCGCCCCCTGCCCGGGGACGACCGCGTCGTCGAGATCACCGACATGGTCGAGAAACCGCACCCCGACGCCGCCCCGTCCAACCTGGCCATCATCGGGCGCTACCTGCTTCCCGCCGAGATCTTCGGGATCCTGGCCGCGACGGCCTCCGACGTCGGGGGCGAGATCCAGCTCACGTCCGCGCTCAAGACGCTGCTCAAGCAGGGGCCGATCGACGGCTACCTCTTCGAGGGGCGGCGCTACGACGCCGGGGACAAGCTCGGGTTCCTCGTGGCGACGGTCGAGTTCGCTCTGAAGCGGGAGGACCTGGGCGCGCCGTTCCGGGAGTACTTGAAGGGCCTGAAGCTCTGATTGGTGATTTGTGATTTGTGATTTGTGATTGAGGTCACGAATCGCCGTTCAGGGACTCTTCCTGGATTCCTTCTTCGAATCGGATTTCGCGTCGGACTTTGTCGATCCGGAGGCTTTGGTTTCCGCGGCCTTCGTTTCGGAGGGCTTTGAATCGGAGGATTTGGATTCCGGCTCCGACTTCGGAGAGGTCCCGGACTTGCCCGCGTTCGTCCCGCGGGCGTAGTCGGTGATGTAGAAGCCGCTCCCCTTGAACTGGATCGCGGGAGCCGAGAACGCCTTCTTCAGCTTCTTCCCGCCGCAGTGCGGACAGATCTTGAGAGGCCGTTCCCGCAGGCGCTGCAGGACCTCGATCTTGCGCTTGCAATCCTGGCAGACGTATTCGTAAAGAGGCATGGCGGTGTGCTCTTCTCTTCAGTTGTCATCCTGAGCGAAGCGAAGGATCTGCTCTCTTTCCCATCGGAGCAGATTCTTCGGCCCTTCGGGCCTCAGAATGACAGACATCAGGCCAGGCTTCCTCCTTCCGTCTTGTACTGGATCTTCTTGCGGCCGGGAGAGGTCGCCCGCACCCGGCGCAGCAGCCCGAGACAGAAGAAAGCGTAGAGCAAGCGGGCGTTTTCCGCCAGACCTCCGGGCCCGCGCGAACAGAGCTGCTGGAGCGGGGTCTTTCCGTCCACGGCGTCGAAGAACGCCCGTTCCGGCTCGGTGAAGAGGTCGAGGGCCGCGCCGGGAGTCTTGTCGAGAATCCCCTGCGCCGAGCCGAGACGCTGGATCAGCCGCTTGACGTTCGCGGCGCGCCGGATCCCCTCGAGGAGGACGTCGGGAAGCGGAAAATCCATCCGGACGAGATCGGATGTCCGCCGGGCGCCGATCTCGAAGACGACGTCTCCCGCCTCCCATTCGAGCGCGCCGAGCAGGATTTCGCGGACCTGTCCGGCGATTGCGGAGTTCAACCGCTCCGGCGTGACGACTCCCATCTGCAACAGGACCTGTCCCACCTTCAGCCCGTCGCGCGCCTGGCGCCCTTCCACCTCGCGCGCCGTCTCGGCGTCGAGCGTTCCCTGGTTGAGCAGGTACGCGGCGAGCCCGAGCTCCTTCTCGTTGGAGGTCGCGAAGATCACGGAGCCGTCGTCCACGACGATCCGGCGCGCGCGGCCATCCGCGGAAACGTTCACGATTCCGGGGACGCGGTACCGGTGGATCGTCGCGAGGATCTCCGCCAGAGGCGTGACGGCCAGATCGCCGCGGTATTCGAACTTCTTGGACATCGTGTGGCTCGCGGAATCGTAATCCGAAGGAGGAGCGGAGGATAGAGGGAGCCCCTTAGAATGCAGGCGTGATCAGCGTCGCGGAGGCCCTGGCGATCATCGCGCGAAATACCGCCCCGGGGGGGAGGAGCGGATTCCGCTGGAGGAGGCGCTCCGACGGGTCGTCGCGAAGGAGGTCGTTTCGGACGCGGACTGGCCGCCGTTCGACACATCGGCCATGGACGGCTATGCGGTGAGGATGGCCGACGTTTCGCCGGCGGGCAAGGCCCTCCCCGAGCGCGCGGAATCCGTCGCGGCGGGCGGCGTCCTCCCGAGCCCCCTGCGCCCGGGCGAGGCCGTCCGCGTCATGACCGGGGCGCCGCTTCCCGAGGGAACCGAGGCCGTGATTCCCGTCGAACGCGCCCGGCGCGAAGGGGGCCGCGTGGTCTTCGAGATCGAGCCGGTGCCCGGCGCCCACCTTCGGCGGCGCGGAGAGAGCATCCGGGAAGGTTCTCGCGTCGTCTCCGCGCCCCGGCGCCTGACGCCGGGAGACATCGCGCTGGCCGCGCTCGCCGGCGCCGCGGCACTGACGGTCTTCACCCGGCCGCGCGTCGCGATCGCGGCCACCGGAAACGAGCTGGTGCCGGCGGCCGAGAAGCCGCGGCCCGGACAGATCCGCGACTCCAATGGACCGATGCTCTCCTCGCTCTGCCGCGCTCAAGGGTGGGCCGCCGTGCAGCGCCGCCGGGTGGCGGACGAGGCCGCCGGCGTCGCTGCCCTCTTCGACTCGGCCGGCACGGAAGAGGACGTCCTCGTGACCTCAGGCGGCGTTTCGGCGGGAGACTTCGACCTGCTGCCCGAGATCGCCCGCCGGCGGGGCTTCGAAATCCTCTTCCACGGCGTGTCGATGCGGCCCGGCAAGCCGATCGCCTTCGCCCGCAGGGGCGGAACCCTCTGGTTCGGACTTCCCGGCAATCCCGTCTCGAGCTCGGTCTGCTTCCATCTCTTCGTGCGCTTCGCGCTCGACCGCCTCGAGGGAGACCCCAGTCCCGGAGCGCCGCGGATCGCCGCCCGGCTCGCGCGGGACCTGCCGCCGGGCGGGGCGCGAGAGACCTATCGAGACGGGATTCTCGAGAACTCCGCCGGGGTCGCGCTCGTCGAGCCCCTGATCTCCGCCGGGAGCCACGACATCGCGGCGCACGCGCGCGCCGACGCCCTGATCCTCGTTCCGGCCGGCGCCGGACCGCAGCCGGCCGGCTCGACAGTCGAATGCCTGCTTCTGTAACGCGGTCCGCAAGACCTGTCCCCTGCGCCACGGAGGAGAGGCGGGTGCGCACCTCCGACGGCGTGACGATCGCGTACACGTGGTGGCGCCGCCCCTCGAAGGAGATCCTCCTGCTCGCTCCGGGATTCTGGCGCGTCCGGGGCGCCAGGGAGAATCTTTACCTCGCCACTCATTTCGTCCGGCGCGGTTACGACGTCGCGTCCATCGACTTCCGCGGCCATGGAGAGAGCGGCGGCGCGTACACCTTCGGCCCCTCCGAGACGCACGATTTCCTCGCCGTGGTGGGAGACCTCGTGGGCGAGGGGAAGCCTTACTCGCGCTTCGCCGTTCTGGGATTCTCGCTGGGCGGCTCGATCGCGGCCGAGGCGGTCGCGCGGCACCCGCGCCCGCCCTGCCGCGCCCTCGCCCTGATCTCTTCCCCGGCCCACGTCTCCTCGCTGCGCCCGCGTCCCTGGAAGCCGGGCGCCGTCCGGCCAGGTCCGGTTGCGCAACGTCCTTCGCATGCCGAGGATCGCGGGCAGGGACCTGCTCGCCCCCAAGCCCCGGATCGCCCGGGCGCTGGCGCACCTGACGATTCCGAAGCTCATCGTGACGGCGGAAGGGGACTGGCTGGTGGATCCTTCCCACGGGCGGATCCTGGCGGAGGCCGCGGCGCCCCCGGTGGACCACGTGCACCTGGACCTGCCGGGCTCGCTCCACGCCGACGCCCTCGTCCGGTACGTCCCGCTGCTCGCTCCTGCGCCTGCTCGACCGGTGGTTCGAGCGCAACGCGCCCCCATGAAACCGTGAGGCGTCAGGCGTTAGGCGTTAGGCGGAGAACCACCCGAGCCAGCTTCGCCTCACGCCTTACGCCTCACGCCTTACGGCTCTAAGGTTTCTGTTAGCAGTCAACTCCCACCGCGGCGTGCGGCTAGAATCCACGCCGTGACGCGGCGCGTCGTGGTGACGGGGATCGGTTGCCTCTCGCCCAACGGCAACGGGCGGGAGGCCTTCGCGCGGGCCTTGCGCGAAGGCAACAGCGGCGTCGGACGGATCTCGCTCTTCGATCCCGAGGGGCTGCCGGCGACGATCGCCGGGGAGCTCAAGGGCTTCGACCCGGCGGCGCACCTCTCGGCCAAGGACGCCCGGCACGTCTCGCGCGCCGTGCCGATGGCGATCGCGGCCTCCGCCGAGGCCCTGGCCGATGCCGGCATCGACGCGGCATCCCTGACTCTTTCACAGCGCCGGCAGCTCGGCGTCGTGCTGGGGACGGGAGGAGGCCCGATCGAGTTTTCGGAGCGGATGTACCACCTCTACTACACCAACCAGGTGAAGAAGGCCTCGGTCTACTCGATCGCCTCCGGGACCATCGGCACTCTCTCCTCCGAGATCTCGATGCAGTTCAACCTGCGGGGCCCCTCTCACGTCGTCTCGACCGGCTGCGCCTCCTCCACCGACGCGCTCGGATACGCCTTCCGCTCGATCAAGTTCGGGACGGACGACGTCCTGCTCTGCGGCGGCGTGGACGCGACGGTCGTGCGCGGCATCATGGAAGGCTTCGTCATGATGCGTATCGTCTCGACGGGTTGGGAGAGCGATCCGCCGCGCGCCTCCCGCCCGTTCTCCGCCGACCGGGACGGCTTCGTGCTCGGCGAGGGAGCCTGGATGTTCGTGCTGGAGGAGCAGGGCCGCGCCCGCGCCCGCGGCGCGAAGATCTACGGAGAGATCCGGGGATACGGCGCGACCTGCGACGCGCATCACCGGGTCCGGTTGGACGAGACGGGCGAGGAGCCGGCGCGCGCCATGTCTCTCGCGCTGGAAGAGGCGGGACTGCCGCCCGACGCCGTGGACTACCTGGCGTACCACGGCACCTCGACGGAATTGAACGATCGCGTCGAGACCCGCGCCGTCCGCCGCGCTTTCGGCCGCCGGGCCGCCGCGCTGCCGGGCTCCTCCATCAAGTCCATGATCGGACACCCGCAGGGCGCCTGCGGCGCGGCCGGTGTCGCGGCGACGCTCCTCGCGATGCGCGACTCGTTTCTACCGCCGACGGTGAACCTGGAACACTCCGACCCCGACTGCGACCTCGACTATGTCGCCAACGAGGCGCGGCCGGCGTCCTTCGAGCACGCTCTCTGCAACTGCATCGGTTTCGGGTCCAAGAACAGCGCGCTCGTGATCTCGCAATCGGGCTGACGGAACGGCATCGGTCATGGCGGCCGGATTGAAGTCTCTTCTCGTGCCGCCTCGAAAGCCGGCCCGCGAGATCCTCGACCATACGAATCTGTCCTCCGGCGAGCTGAAGCTCTTCTTCGAGGACCTCGATCTCGTCAACCGGCGATGGGGCAACGTTCGAACCCTCGCCCGCCGTCTGCGCCCCGCGTTGCTGGCTTCAGACGGCTCCTCCTGGATCCTCCTCGACGTCGGAGCGGGGGCCGCGACGATGTCCGGCCGCCTGCGTGGAAAGGCTTCGCCGCGAGCGCGCGCCGATCTTCCGAGTCGCCCTCGACCTGAACTGGCATCACCTGATGACGGGGCGCGCGCTCTCTGGAGGGGACGCGCCGGCCTCGGTGGCCGCCGACGCGTTTCGCCTCCCCTTCCCGGACGCCTCGGCGGATTGGATCGTTTCCACGCTGTTCTTTCACCATTTCTCTCCGGAGGAGAACGTCCGGCTCCTCAAGGAGCTCGCTCGGGTCGCCCGGAGGGGCCTGGCGCTCCTCGACATCCGGCGCGGCTACCTGCCGCTTCTGTTTCTTTCGACGGTCGGCCGGATGACCTGCAAGAGCCGCTACGCGGTCGCGGACGGCATCACGTCGGTCCGGCAGTCCTACACGGCCGCGGAAGCGCGAGCGATCGTATCCGCGGCGCTCCCCGGGGCGCGCGTCGAGCGCGTGTTCCCCTGCCGCCTGATGATCTCGCTGTGACGTCCGGCTATGACGCCGCCGTCGTCGGCGCCGGGCCGGCGGGCTCGGCCGCCGCGATCCTGCTCGCGCGGGCGGGGCGCCGCGTGCTCCTGCTGGAGAAGGACCGGTTCCCGCGGCCGAAGGTCTGCGGCGAGTTCCTCTCCTGCGACGCCCTGGCTCCGCTCGAACGGCTGGGCGCGCGGCAGGCCGTCGAGGAGCAGGGGCCGGAGCGCATCGAGCGCGGATCCTTTCACCCGCCGCTCGGCCCCGCCGTGAGCTTTCGCCTGCCGGCGCCCGCTCTCGGCATCTCCCGTTTCCGCTTCGACGACCTGCTTGCCCGGATGGCGCGCGAGGCGGGCGCCGACGTCCGGTTCGGCGCCCGCGCGCTGTCTGTCGAAAGAGAGCGAGGAGCGGGATTCCGGGTCCGCTTCACACAGGACCAGGTCGAGGAGGAAGTCCACGCGCGCGCCGCGGTCGGGGCCTGGGGCCGCTGGGACTCGCTCGATCGGACGCTCGCTCGGGGATTCCTCCGCGGCCGGCAGCGTTTCTTCGGGTGGAGCCGGGACTATCGCGGCGATACGAGCGCGCTCGCCGGGGAGGTCCGCCTGTACGTGTTTGCGGGAGGCTACTGCGGCCTCTCGCGCGTCGAAGGAGGCGCGGTCAACCTGGCGGGGGTCATCTCGGAGAGCCGGCGGCGCCGCCTTGCTCCCGGCTGGGACGCCGTCTGCGAGCACGCCAGGAGGTCCAACCCGTCTCTCGACAGGCACCTCGCGCTTCTCGACCCCGGTCCCACGGGATTCCTGGGCACCGGCCCGGTGTTCTTCACCGCCAAGCCTCCCGTCGAGAACGGCATCCTCATGTCGGGGGACGCCGCCGGTGTCCTCGATCCCTTCTCCGGGCAAGGGCAGGCGGCCGCTCTCGCCACCGGAATCCTCGCGGGGGACACGATCGCGAACGGTCTATCGGAAGGCCGGACGACCGAGGAAATCGCCGCCGCCTATGTCACGGCCTGGAAGCGCTCCCTCCATCGGCGCTTTCAGTGGAGCCGGGTTCTGCGCCTGCTGATGCTCAACCCGGCGCTCGGCAGCCTCGCCGCCCGCCTCGCCGGCGAAAGACTGATCCGCTTCGGAATCGCGGCCACGAGAAACTGATCACCAATCACAAATCTCTCTTCACAGAGCTCCTCGCCCCCTCCGGCGTGAAGACCGCGTCATCGATCTTCACCGGCCGGTAATCGATGTACTCGAGCCTGGTCACGACGCGCGGATCCCGCGACAGGAGGTCCCGGATCTCCATTTCCGAGACGATCGTCTTTCCCGCCTTCTTCGAAAACTTCGTGAACGTGACCTCCTTGGCCTCTTTCCCGGACGGAAGATGGAAGAGGACTCTGGCCGGAAGGTGCGCGGCCTCGTCCCACCAGAGCACGACATGGGGATAGGGAGCGTTGGGAGCCTTCGCGGTGAGATC
Source organism: uncultured Acidobacteriota bacterium (assembly GCA_963782815.1). Lineage (GTDB taxonomy): Bacteria > Acidobacteriota > Thermoanaerobaculia > UBA5066 > Gp7-AA6 > JAWOLE01. Next base: position 53,155 of record CAWALG010000033.1, read on the forward strand.
GAGCACGCGGCACGTCCTTTCCCCGACGGTCTCGGGCTCCGGGCGCAGGACCGCCGTGAAGTCCTCGGCGAACCGCAGTCTCGCGACATCCCCGATGGAGGCGCCTCCGAGAAGGCGCTGGTTCGGCGAGACCGGAATCGGGCGGCTCGCTCCGGGGACGATGAGCCACATGCGTGAACCGTTCGTGAGGACCTTGCGTCCGCCGTTCGATCCGCCCTTGAAGACGATCAGACCGCGGTCGCGTCCCTTCGTGTACACCTCGAAGTCGGCGCTCCCCGTCACCTTCCCGTCGGCGACCTGGCTCGCCCGCGCCGTGATGACCGCCGAGTCAAAAGCATTACGAGTAGCGTCGGCTTCCTGCAGCCACTGCTGCAGGTCCGGCGCGGCGGCGGCAGCAGAGCGGCGAGGAGAAGAGCCTTCATGCGAACCGCAACAGAGACGATTCGATCACTGTTCCTCCGCCGCGCCGGGGTCTAAGGTCCAAGGTCTAACGTCTAAGGTCCCGGGGCCCGACATTAGACCTTAGACATTAGACCGCTCACGTGGTCGGGCCCGACGACCTTAGACCTTAGACCTTAGACCGCTCAAATGTGCGCCAGCGCTTCCACGATGGAGAGCCGCGATGCTCTCCGCGCCGGGAAGTACGAGGCGACCAGCATCGTGACGACCATCGCGAAGAGGCCGGCGGCGTAGGCGAGAGGGTAGAACTGCACGTGGATCGGCATGCCGTGCGTCGCCCCGGGGGGCGGAGGCAGGATGATGCCGGAGGCATTGAGGACGGCCCTCACGAGGAGCGCGAGGATCATTCCCGCCGCGCACCCGGCGATCGCCAGCGCCGCCCCTTCCATCAGGAACATCTTCAGGATCCCCGACGGGCGCGTCCCCAGCGCCCTCAGCGTGCCGATCTCGCGCGTGCGCTCGGTCACCGCCATGGTCATCACGATCGCGGCCGAGAGGATGACGATCACGACGAGGACGGCGCCGACGAAGCCGAAGATGCCGATGTAGAGGAGCTTGACCTGCCCGTAGAAGACCGCGAGCTCCCGCCAGTTCCGGATCGCCACGGGATAGCCCGCCGCGTTCAAGGCGAGGCGCAGCCGCTCGGCGGCCTTCCCTTCGTCGGCCCCCGGCTTCAGGAACACGACGAGCTTCGTCACCGTGTCCGGGCTCTGGAGGAGGCGCGAGGCGAGCGCGATTCCGCAGGCGAGGTACCGGTCGTTCAACTCCCTGATCTGGACGTCCGCGAGCCCCGTCACGACCGCGTCCACCGCGTTCAGGGAACCGTCGGGAGTCGTCGCCATCAGGGTCACCGAGTCTCCGGGCTTCACCTGCAGGGCCGAAGCGAGGCCCGTGCCGAGGACGACTCCATCTCCCCCGTCTCCGGAGAGGTACTTCCCCGCGGCGATCGAGCTCCCGCGCGTACGTGGCCGCGGCCTCGGGCTCGGGATCGACGCCGACGCCGAGGTAGGGAACCGACCTGGCGCCGCTCGTCGCCAGGCCCACGAAGTCGATCCGGGGCAGGACCGCCGACACCGCCGCGTCGGCCGAGGCGATGGCCCTGGCCCGCGGGGCATCGTGCAACCCGAACTCCAGGGTCATCTCTTCGGTTCGCGTCACGGCGCGGCGGTCCACGGCCTGGAGCTGGCCGACGGTGCGGATCGTGCCTTCCTTCAGCGCGCTCGAAGGACTGCGCGACGAAACCGCCGGCCAGCGCGAACGCCGCGAATCCGAAGGCGACGACGGCGCCCATCAGGATCGTCCGCCGCCTCTGGCGAACGAGGTTGCGCCAGGCCAGCGAGAACGCGCTCACGAGGCCGAGTCCTTTTCCACGCTTCCGTCGCGCAGGAGGATCACGCGCCGCGCGCGGGCGACGACCCGCGGGTCGTGCGTCGCGAAGAGAAACGCGACGCCGCTCGATTCGTTGATCGTCCGCATGAGATCCAGGATCTCCTCGGCCGTGTGCGAGTCGAGGTTCGCCGTCGGCTCGTCCGCGAAGACGATGGCCGGCCGGTTGGCCAGGGCGCGCGCGATCGCGACGCGCTGGCGCTGGCCGCCGGAGAGCAGGTCCGGCCGCACGCCGGCCTTGTCGCCGAGCCCGACCGAGCGGAGAAGCTCTCCGGCGCGCTGCCGGCGCTCCGGATCGGGGACCCCCGCGATCACCATCGGGTAGGCGACGTTCTCCTCGGCGGAGAGCACCGGGATCAGGTTGAACGTCTGGAAGACGAACCCGAACCGGTCCCGCCGCAGGTCCGACCGCGCGTTCTCCGAGAGCGACTCGCCGTTCTCCCCCTCGACCGAGACGATCCCCGCGTCGGGCCGGTCGAGCAGACCGAACAGGTTCAGCAGCGTCGTCTTCCCGGATCCGCTCGGCCCCTGGAGCGCCGCGAACTCGCCGCGGTCGATCGACAGCGTCACGTCCCGCACGGCGGGCACGGCGGCCGCTCCGAGGCGGTAGGTCCGCGACAGGCCGCTCGCCGCAATGAGCGGCGGCCGCCTCCCCTCGCTTCTCTCCTGCCCGCGCTCGCCCAAGCTCTCCTTTCGATTAGAAGAAGACGTCTATCTCAAAGCAGGCGATGAGTTTACCGAACCTCGGTCCTCGCCGGCTCTCCCGGGGCCTCCCGGCGCGGGAAGCGCCGGTCTCGCGGCCATTTGATCCGAACACATCTTTGGCGGGTCGGCCCGGGCGTGTATCAATTTTGGAGGATTCCGCAGGCGGAACGTCTTCGTTCCACTGTCGGCGGTGGGAAGGATGCACATGGAAAGCCCGAATCTCAAGCGGCGGGCAAAGCCTGTCCCCGCGGAACGAACCTTCGACAAGTCGGTCCCGCAAATGCTCCTGCGCCGGGTCAACGCGACACCCGATCAGCCGGCGTTTCTCCATCCCGAGGGGGAGGAATGGAAGACCCTGTCGTGGCGGCAGACCGGCGACAGAGTCCGCGCGATCGCCTGCGGGCTGCTCCTCCCTCGGTCTCGCCCCGGAGGAGCGCTGCGCGATCTTCTCTTCGACGCGGGTCGAGTGGATCCTCGCCGACCTCGGCATCCTCTGCGCCGGAGGCGCCACGACGACGATCTATCCCGCGAATTCCGAGGACGACTGCGTCTTCATCCTGCAGGACAGCGAGGCCGCGTTCGTCTTCGTCGAGGACGCCGTCCTCCTTCGCGAAACTCGCGAGGCGCCGCGCGGACCTGCCCAACGTCCGAAACATCATTCTCTTCGACGGTCCGGGCGGGGAGGACGGCTGGGCGATCCCGCTGGCGGCCCTCGAAGCGCTCGGCCGGGCGCACGACGCGGCGTACCCGGAGCGATACGAAGAGGTGATCCGCGGCATCCGAGCGGACTCCCTCGCCACGCTCATCTACACGTCCGGCACGACCGGCCAGCCCAAGGGGGTCGAGCTGACGCACGACTGCTGGGTCTACGAGGCCGAGGCCATCGATGCGCTCCGCATGATCGGCCCCGACGATCTCCAGTACTTCTGGCTGCCGCTCGCTCACGTCTTCGGCAAGGTGCTCGAGGCGGCCCAGATCCACATCGGCTTCCCGACGGCGGTGGACGGGCGCGTGGAGAGGCTCGTCGCGAACCTGAAGGTCATCCGGCCCACGTTCATCTGCGCCGTCCCGCGCATCTTCGAGAAGGTCCGCAACAAGGTGCTGGCCCAGGCCCAGGCGGCGGGGGGACTCAAGCAGAAGATCTTCCTCCGGGCGTTCGATGTCGGCGCGAAGGTCTCGAAGCTCCGGCAGGCCGGTAAGAAGCCGGGCGTTTTCCTCGCGCTCCGCGCCGCGGCCGCGGACCTCCTCGTGTTCCGGAAGGTCCGCGAGACCTTCGGGGGGCGCCTGCGTTTCTTCATCTCCGGAAGCGCGCCGCTCGCCCGGGACCTCGCGGAGTTCTTCCACGCGTTTAACCTCCTGATCCTCGAAGGGTACGGCCTCACGGAGTCGAGCGCGGCGACCTTCGTCAATCGCCCGGACGGCTACCGGTTCGGGACGGTCGGACTTGCCCTTCCCGGCACGGAGGTCAGGACCGCGCCGGACGGCGAAATCCTGCTGCGCGGGCGGGGCGTCATGCGCCGCTACCACAACCGGCCCGACGCCACGGCCGAGGCGCTCGACCGCGACGGCTGGCTCCACACCGGCGACATCGGCGAGCTCGACGCGAACGGGTTCCTGAAGATCACCGACCGGAAGAAGGACCTGATCAAGACCTCCGCGGGAAAGTACGTCGCTCCCCGGGCCCTGGAAGGGCGCCTCGCGCTCCTCTGCCGCTACGTCGACCAGGTTCTCGTCCACGGCAACAGCCGCAAGTTCTGCTCGGCCCTGATCACGCTCAACGGGGAGGAGATCCGCGTCTGGGCGCGTCAGAACGGGCTCGAGCAGACGTCCCTGGCGGACCTCGCGGCACATGACAGCGTCCGGGCGCTCGTCAAGTCCGCGGTCGACGAGTTGAACGCGAGGGTCCCCCGGCACGAGTCGATCCGGAAGTTCGCGCTCCTGCCGACCGAGTTCTCCGTGGAATCGGGAGAGCTGACGCCGAGCCTGAAGCCGAAGCGCCGCGTCATCGAGCAGAAATACGCCGACGTCCTCGCCTCTCTCTACGAGGGCACGGTCCCGGGCGCCATGAACCAGTGGGAGTCCGGGAGAGTACCGGGAGAGATGCGTCCGTTCTGACGGGTGGCGGAAGCGTGTCGGAATCGAACCGACCCGTCCCGGCAAAACCGCGACGCCGACGGATTTGAAGTCCGCGAGGGCCACCAGACCCCATGCGCTTCCGGCACGGATTCTAGTCTTTCGGCCGAAGGCGCTCGCTTCGAGCGGCGCCGAGAGATTAAACCGAGCCGGCCACCGTGCTATCCTCCGCCCTCGCCGATCCCGTGGGGCTGTAGCTCAGTTTGGGAGAGCGCCTGAATGGCATTCAGGAGGTCGACGGTTCGATCCCGTTCAGGGCTTTCGGCCGAAGGCGCTCGCTTCGCGAGCGGCGGCCGAGAGAGTCCGCTACCGTAGCACTCAGTCAGCAGCGCCTCTTCGCACTCTTCGTGTCGTGCTATCCTCCGCCCTCCCGTGGGGCTGTAGCTCAGTTTGGGAGAGCGCCTGAATGGCATTCAGGGGGTCGACGGTTCGATCCCGTTCAGGGCTTTCGGCCGAAGGCGCTCGCTGCGCGAGCGGCGGCCGAGAGTCCGCTACCGTAGCCCTCAGTCAGCAGCGCCTCTTCGCACTCTTCGTGTCGTGCTATCCTCCGCCTTCGCCGTGGGGCTGTAGCTCAGTTTGGGAGAGCGCCTGAATGGCATTCAGGAGGTCGACGGTTCGATCCCGTTCAGCTCCACCAATACCGTCGCTACGC
>CAWALG010000034.1:0-89472 GCA_963782815.1 uncultured Acidobacteriota bacterium
TGCGACCCGCAGCAAGCTGTTTCGAGACCATGAAATCGGGCCGTGGGTCAGTTTGAATTCGCGTGCAGTTTCAGCGTGTCGGCGAAGAACCCGCCCCAAAGCTCGGCGTGAAGCCACGGCGGCGGGCCGCCTCCCGGAGGAGGCCATGAGCGAAGGAGCACGCCACAGATCCCTGTCGCCACACTGCGACTGCGACTGAGCGACGAGCGACGGCCCGGTTCTCTTATCGCGGCAGGGCCGGCGCGTGCCGACGAGGGAGGCGGACCGACGCGGGGCGGATTCGAGCCACATAAGCAAACCGACCCACCACTTGAAATCGAAGATGCGCCCTATCGAGAGCTTCCTGAGGCGCCGCCGGCGGCGCGGCGCTCGTTGCCGCAACTCCGCGACTTTCAGCTTCGTCGGGAGCATGCTCGGGTGCTCGGGGTACATCCGCAGGAAAACATCGTAGATCTGAGCGCCCGAGCCATCTCGCCGTCCCGCGCGAGGAAGTCGCCCGCGCAGGAGAAACCGGCTGCCGGCCTGCGAAAACCCGATCTCGCCTATGTTCCGGATAAGGCCGCGGGCCAGGTCCTTCTCGCCGCGCGAGATGTAAAGATCGAGCAGGCGTCTGGCGCACTTCGCGATCTCTTCGCGGAATCCGGACTCCACCGCCAGGTCGAAGGCGAATCGCCGGGCCTCGACGTTCCTCGGGTCCGCAGCCAGGACCCGCTCCGCCGCCTGCTTTGCCACGTCCAGATGCCCGAGACGCGCTTCCTTGATCGCACGGACCAGGTCCGGGTTGAGGCGTCCGTCGCTCGTCGATTTCCCCCGCACTTACCGAAGACAGTACCCGATGCCGAACCGGCTTCGCCGATGCCGATGCATCATTCTCGAGGCGGGTCCGGGGATCCGGCAGTTAACCGGCGGCCGCCGGCGCCGTCGCTTCCGAGAACGGTACGGCGAGCACCAGGAGGGTCGCCATCTCGACCTCGGTGTCGCCGAAGTTGTACTCGAAGAAACCCGCGACGAAGAGGGCGGCGCCCGCGAGGAGGGCGCCCGCCAGGAGGGCGGCGCGATCGGGACGGCTCTCGCGCCGCAGGAGGGCGATCGTCCGCGCGAAGAAGAGGAGCATGAGCGCGAGGTAGGCCGCGGCGGCGGGGAGGCCGTTGGCGGCGGCGATCTGCAGGGTGTTGTTGTGAAGGTGGGGGACGTGCCACTGCGGAGCGTCCTCGTCGCGGTAGAGCGGGTAGTAGCGCTTGACCATCTCCGGGCCGATGCCGAAGAGCGGAGCCTCGCGGATCATTCGGAGGCCGGCGTGGATCATCGCGATGCGGTCCCGGTTCGTGCGTTCGTTCAGCGAGGCGATCGAGCTCGATCCGCGCGCGGATCGTGCGGAGGGACCAGGAGGAACAGGACGAGGAGCGCGGGAACGAGCAAGAGGAGTCCCTTCGGCTTGCGGACGAGGAGATAGAGCGCACTGCCGCGAGGGTCCCGACGTAGGCGTTGCGGGTGAAGGTCAGGATCATCGCGGTGAACGGGACGACCGCCGCGAGTCCGATCCATCGCCGGCGGCCGCGCTCCTCGAACGCGAACCCGAGCAGCAGGCAGCCGGCGATCATCGTGAGGCCCGAGAAGGTCATCCAGTGGGAGAGCGTCGCCTTGATCCGGTTCTCGAGATCGTCTCCGCCGTGAGCGAACTGCCAGAAGCCGATGAGGGACAGCACGACCGCGTTCGCGGCGAGCGCGAGGAAGACGATCCGGGCCTTGCGCGGCTCGTCCAGAAGGTCCATGGCGATCGGGAGCAGGAGGAGAAGCGAGACTCCCGCCAGATGCCGGACGCTCGCGGCCGGATCGCGCGAGAAGAGAGTCGAAAGCGCCGTCAGGAGGGCGAGGAGGCCGGCCATGGCCACGATCGGCGACGACAGGGACGGCGCCCAACGCCCCCGCCGGCGCATCTCCAGCAGCCAGGCGGCCGCGAGGATGCCGAAGGCGAAGTAGGCGGGAGAGATCTGCGAGGTGAGGAGCGCGAGGAGAACGAGGAGAGGGAACAGGAGTCTCCGGAGTGTCACTCCTTCCGATTCCCGATTCCCGATTCCCGATTCCCGGCCCGGGTCATCCGGCCTCCGAGCCGGGGAGGGCCTCTTCCACGAGCATGACCGGAATGTCGGAGACGATCGGATAGACGAGGTCGGCCTGCTTCGAATAGAGGCCCTGCGTCACGACCGGCTCCTCGCCGCGGAACTTCTCCCGGTACTTCTCGACGAGCTGGCGGCGCGTCTCGTCCTTCAACTCGATGAGCTCGAGCGGCCCCTTCGTCTTGGGGCACACGAGGATGGCGAGAAGCTCGGGATCGACGGCCATGATTGCCTCCAGTATAAGTCTAAGGTCTAAGGTCTAAAGTCTAAGGTCCGGGAGAACGAGGGCTCGGTCCCGGGACATTAGACAGGCCTTAGACCTTAGACATGAGACCGCTGCAACGCGTAGCGTTGCGCTCGTGCGCATCCTGAACCTGGTGGCGGGCGAGAAATGGACGGGGCCGGCGGCCGTGGCCTTCGATCAGACGGCGGCGCTCGTCGCGGCGGGGGTGGAGGCGCAGTTCGCGTTCGTCGCGGGGAGTCTCCTCGCGCAACGCATTCTGCCGCTCGGATGGGCGAGGCCGCTCATCACGCATCCGCGCACTCCCGGCAACGTCCTCCGGGATGCCCGGCGCCTGCGCGAGACCATCCTGCGGGAGAGATTCGACATCCTGCACGCGCACACGACGCACGACCACGCGCTGGCGGTCCTCGCGGCCCGCGGCACGCCGGCGCACGCGTCGCGCGCACCCTCCATCACTTGAAGTACGCGCGGCCCGGACCGGCCTCGCGCGCGCTCTTCCCGCGCACGAGCGGGTTCGCCTTCTCCAACCGCGCGATCGCCGAGGCGTTCGGCGGGCCGGGGACCGTCCTGGCTCCCGGTCGTGGAGACGGAGCGCTTCCGGCCCGGGGCGGATCGCTCCGAGGCGCGCGAGCCGCTTCGGCGTGCCGGAAGGGCTCCTCGTCGCCGGCACCGTCGGGAAGATGGCGGCGGGCCGCGGACACGAGGAAGCGATCCGGGCGGCGGCGGGAGTCCCGCCGCTCGCCCTGGCGCACGTCGGCCACGGAGAGCGGATGCCGGATCTGAAAGAGCTTGCCTCCGGCCTCGGAGCCTCCGCGAGGAATTTCTGGCACGGCTACCAGGAAGACGCGCTTCCGGACCTCTACCGCTCCTGGGACATCTTTCTCTTCACCGCCTCCGGCTCGGACCAGGGCCACCGGGCGATCCTCGAGGCGATGGCGAGCGGCCTTCCGATCGCCGCGCTGGACATCCCCGGCGTGCGCGACCTCGTCACGGACGGCGAGGAGGGGTTCATCGCCGCCGACCTCGGAGGGCCTCTCGCGCGCCCTCGCCCGGCTCGCCGCCTCGGAAGAGATGCGCCGGCGGATGGGAGAGAAGGCGCGGCAGCGCGCGCTCGCGTTCACCGCGGAGCGTTTCGCCGAGAAGGCGAAAGGCTTCTACGAAGGATGCTGGTCCGGCGTCTCCCGTGCCGTAGGGGCGGGTTGAGGGGTCGACGTCCTGCCGCGCCTTCGACGTGTCGAGCGCAGCTGCAAAGTCGGCGCCCTCGACCCCAGCCCTCTCCCGGCGGGAGAGGGTAGAAGGCCGTCCTCGCCTTCCAGCCGCTGGAGCTCCCAGAGGCGCGCCCACTTCAGGAAGGTTCCGTAGGCCTGCAGGGCGCAGACGACGAAACCGTGGAGGCCGTCGAGGAAGCCGGCCTGGAGGACGAACATCCGGAAGAACCGCCAGGCGGGGCGCAGGACGACCTCGACGAATCCCGCGCGGCGCCCCTGCTGCGCGAGGTCCCGCGCTCCCCACTCCGCGTAGCGGTGGAGCTTCTCGAGGTACTGCGGCATCGACCGGAACGTGTAATGGAGGAGCGGCGCGTCGAGCGTCGGCGTCGGCCCGTCCGGATGCATGTCCGCGTGCACGCGCTGCTCGGGATACCGCGCCGAGCCGCGCCGGAGGAGCCGCACGAGCCGGTCCTGTCCCCATCCCGAATGCCGGATGACGCGGTCCGCGAAGACGTTGTCGCGGCGAAGCAGGTAGTGCTCGGCGGAAGGTCCCTCTGCCAGCAGATCCCCGATCTCCCGGGCGAGGGCCGGGCTCACGCGCTCGTCCGCGTCCACGATCAGGACCCAGGGGTGCGCGGCCTGGTCCATCGCCCAGTTGCACTGCGGGCCGTTGCCCGCGTATTCGTGCTGGAGGACCCGGACCTTCGGGACCGCGCGCGCGATCTCGGCCGTCCGGTCCGTCGAGAAGGAATCCACCACCAGGATCTCGTCGGCGAAGGAGAGCGTCGCGAGGCACTCCGCGATGTTCCCCTCCTCGTTGAGGGTCGTGACGATCGCGGTCAACTTCTCGCGCAGGCATCCTGACGACGCCCCCCTCACCCTGCCCTCTCCCCCCTCCGGGTGGAGAGGGGAAGCGCTTGCTCCCTCTCCCGGCGGGAGAGGGATGGGGTGAGGGGCGCTCTTTCTAGTCGACCCGTACCTGGACCCGCTCGATCCCGGTCGCCTTGCCGGTCTCCTCGTCCACGCCGATGACGCAGCCGGAGAGGCGGATGTCGCGCTTGGCGGTCTCGAAGGTGCGCGGCGTCTGGGAGAGGAACTTCTCGATGATGCGGTCGCGGGTGAATCCGATGATCCCCTCGTAGGCGCCGGTCATCCCGGCGTCGGTCAGGTACGCCGTGCCGCCGGGCCGGATCGTCTCGTCCGCGGTCGGCACGTGCGTGTGCGTGCCGACGACGGCGGAGACGCGCCCGTCCAGGTACCAGCCGATGGCCTGCTTCTCCGACGTCGCCTCCCCGTGCATGTCCACCAGGATGACCTTGACGTCGCCCGCGCGGGCCAGCTCCTCGTCCGCGACGCGAAAGGGGGAATCGGCGTTGGCCGGCATGAAGACCTGACCCTGAAGGTTCAGGACGCCCACCCGGATCCCCGCGGCCGTGGATTGGACCGTGAAGCCGCGGCCGGGATTCCCGGGAGGATAGTTGGCGGGCCGCAGGAGGCGGTCCGAGGAGTTCAGGGCGTCGTAGATCTCCTTCTTGTCCCAGATGTGGTTGCCGGAGGAGAAGACGTCGATCGGCATCCGGGAGAGCTCCGCGAAGAGCTCGTTGGTCAGCCCGAATCCTCCGGCCGCGTTCTCGATGTTGACGACCGTGAAGTCGATGCGCCGCTTGTCGATCAGCGGGAGCAGCGCGTCCTGCAGGGCGCGCCGTCCCGGAGATCCGACGACGTCGCCGACGAAGAGGAGGTTCATGAAGAGCCGTGAGGCGTGAGGCGGGAGGCGTGAGGCGAAGCGACGAGGCCTCTCGATCCTCCGCCTTACGCCTGACGCCTTACGCCTCACGGCCTCAGCGCGCATACTCGATGGCGCGGGTCTCCCGGATCACGGTGACCTTGATCTGGCCGGGGTACTGGAGCTCCGACTCGATCTTCTTGGCCACGTCGCGGGAGAGCCAGAGGGCCTCGTCGTCGGTGACGCGGCCGGCCTCGACGACGATGCGCAGCTCGCGGCCGGCCTGGACGGCGAAGGCCTTCTGCACTCCCTTGAACCCGTCGGCGATGTGCTCGAGCTTCTCCAGCCGCTTGACGTAGGTCTCGAGGATCTCGCGGCGCGCCCCGGGCCGCGCGGCCGAGAGGGCGTCGGCGCCGTTGACGAGCACGGCCTCGAGCGAGCGCGGCTCGTAGTCGCCGTGATGGCACTCCATCGCGTGGATGACCTCGCCCGACTCGCCGAACTTCTTCAGGACCTCGCGGCCGAGCTCCAGGTGCGTCCCTTCCATCTCGCGGTCGATCGCCTTGCCGATGTCGTGGAGCAGGCCGGCCCGCTTGGCCACCTCGACGTCCGCGCCGAGCTCGGCCGCCATGTTGGTCGCGAGCCAGGAGACCTCCTTGGAGTGCTGGAGCACGTTCTGGCCGTAGGAGGTGCGGTACTTCAGTCTCCCGAGCAGCTTGATGAGCTCGGGGTGGAGGTCCGGGATCGAGAACTCGAGCGCGGTCGCCTCCCCCTCCTGGCGGATCTTCTCCCACAGCTCCGAGCGCACCTTCTCGACGATCTCCTCGATGCGCGCGGGGTGGATGCGCCCGTCCGCGATGAGCTTCTCGAGGGACAGCCGCGCCACCTCGCGGCGGAGCGGCTCGAAGGCGGAGATGACGATCGCCTCCGGGGTGTCGTCGATGATCAGGTCCACGCCGGTCGCGGCCTCGAGCGCGCGGATGTTGCGCCCCTCGCGGCCGATGATCCTCCCCTTCAGGTCGTCGGAGGGCAGCTCCACGACGGACACCGTCGCCTCGACGACCGTGTCGGAAGCCAGCCGCTGGATGGCCATGCCGATCAGGCGGCGGGCCTTCTGCGTGGCCTGCTCGGTCGCCTCCTCCTCGATGCGGCGGATGAGCCCGGACGGCCTCCACCCGCGCCTCGTTCTCGATGGACTTGACGAGGTCCCGCTTCGCGTCGACCGCCGTCATGCCCGAGATCTGCTCGAGCCTCTTGCGCTGCTCCTCGACGACCTGCAGCGCCTCGGCGTGCGTCGCCTCCACGCTCTTCTGGGACTCGGCGAGCGCCTTCTCCTTGCGGGCGTGCTCCTCCTCGCGGCGCTCCTGCTGGGCGAGCTTGCGGTCCAGGTTCTCTTCCTTCTGGACCACCCGGTTCTCCAGGGCGGCGACCTCCTGGCGGCGCGCCTGGATCGTCTTGTCGAACTCCGCCCGGGCGGCGAGGACCTTCTCCTTGGCCTCGATCGAGGCCTCGCGCAGCTTCGCCTCCGCCCCCCGGTTGGCCTCCGCCAGGACCCGGTCGGCCTCGGTCCGGATGTTCTTGCGCTCGTCCTGGAGCTTCTTCCTGAGGAAAACGTACGCGACGACCGAGATCGCGGCGGCTAGAACGAAGCCCGCCGCGATCGCGATCGCGAGGTCTGTATTCATCTCGGCTCCCCCATACCCGGGGGCGCGCCGAAGTCACGCGGCCGGCTACACGATGATGCGGAAGTCTTTCTCCCGCCGAGGGTTTGCGATCTCGAATTCCAGGGCTCTCAAACCGACCACTCGCTATCCTTCGTGTCCGATTGTCTCGGTCAGCCGACGCCGCGCCTTCAGGCGCCCAGGGCGTCGTCCAGTTTTCGAATCAGACGCTCCGCCCGCGCAACCGCGTCGGTCGGATTGTCCCTTCGCTGTCTCTCCTTCTGGTGTAGATCGTCCGATATGTTCAGCGCCGCGAGAATGGCAATTTTTGTCGTATCGACGGTTGCCGTTCTCTCGGCTACTTCTTTCATCCGTGAATCAACGAAGCGGGCAAGGTCGTGAATGTAGGTGCTGTCACCTTCGGCCCGGACGTTGTACGTCTGTCCGAAGATCTCCACCTGAGTCACGCTTCCCCTTCGTTCCAATTGAAAAGCTGACTCCTTTCAGACGAGCAGTCTAGCCGCTGTCCTCTCGTGGAGTCAACAGCTTAGGGAGAGGTGTCAGGGACTTCGAGGGTGAGGTCTCAGCGCACGCTGTCGTCGTGTCAGAGCGGTCTGGGAGCGGGAGACTGGGACCGCTCGTCGAGCGATACCTGACACCTGGTCACCCGTCACCTGGCTCACCCTGTCACCTACCCTTTCTCGGCGGCCTCGAGGGAGGCGATGAGCTTCTCCAGTCTTTCGCGCACGGCTTCCTGGTCCTTCTCGAGGCGCTCGACGGCGCCCTTCGATTCGGAGGCGTCCTTCTCGGCCTTGCGGGCGGCGGCGAGATCGGACTTCAGTTTCGCGTTCTCTCGCCTCGAGGGCCGAGAGGCGGGAGAGGAGCTTCTCGATCTTGCGTTCCAGCGTGTCGAAGATTTTCGCGTTGTCCATGTCTTCCCTTTCACCTGCCGTCATTCTGAGGGCCGAAGGCCCGAAGAATCGCTCTCGCTCGGATCGCCGGGGCAGATCCTTCGCTTCGCTCAGGATGACAGGCCGAAGGTTACCCCAAGCCGGGACTTCAGCTCGTCGCCGAGTCGGCGGACCTCGCTGTTGACCTCCTCCTGTTCCAGCGTCCGCTCCGCCGAGCGGAAGACGAGGCGGATCGTCGTCTTGACCTGGCCCTGGCGGGACTCCGGGTCCCTCGTAGCGGTCCACGACCCGCACCGATTCGAGGTCCGCGAGCTTCGCGCCGGCGACGACGCTCTCGATCTCGCTCCAGCTCGCGCTCTTCGCGTGCGCGAAGGAGAGGTCGGCCTCGATGGGCGGATAGGAAGAGAACGGCTGGAACCGGGCGGCGCGGGCGGACGGGATCGCGTCCACGCGCAGTTCTCCGGCGAAGACGTCCTCGGTCGAGCTTGCGCTTCTCCCGCTCGGCGCCGCGACACGAGGCCGACGACGCCGAGCGCCTTCCCGTCCGGCGCTCTCGACGAGCGCCGCCGCGCCCGCGGCGAACGCCTCGCATGGGAAGGGCTTCCAGGCGAGAGCGCCCGGGTCCAGCCAGGCGGAGAGGAGACGCTCGGCGAGGCCCTTGGCGTCGAAGAAGTCGGCGCGCGCCGCAGGCGCCGGACGAGCTCCAGTGCGGGCGGGCCTCGCCGGCGAGCGAGAAGGCGAAGCGCCGCGACTCGAAGGACGCCGGCTCCTCCGGATCGCCGGCGCGGTCGAAGACCCGGCCGACCTCGAAGAGAGCGACGTCGCGCTGTCCCCGGTGGACGTTGCGCGCGACCGCGTCGAGGAGGCCCGGCAGGAGCGTCGCGCGCAGGTCGCGGCGCGTCGTCGTCCAGAGGGTTGGCGAGCGACAGGGGCTCGGCGGCCGCTCCCGGCCGCGGCGAGCCACGCGGAGTAGGCGCCCTCGTCGCTCCGCCGGTCCACGAAGGGGGCGCTCATGGTCTCGAGCAGCCCGGCGGCGACGGCGCCGTCGGACAGCCGCTCCTCGATGACCCGCAGCGGCTCCAGGTGCCCGCCCGCCCGCCGTCCCGGCGGCAGACGCGAGGGAAGGCGGTCGTAGCCGTAGATTCGAAGGACCTCTTCGACGAGGTCGTCCTCGATCGACACGTCCGGCCGCCAGGAAGGAACCGTCGACGGCGAGGCGGCCGCCGCTCCTCTTCCCGAGGACGAATCCGAGCCGCGCGAGAGCGTCGGCGGCGAAGTCGAGGTCGAGGTCCTCGGTCCCCGCGAGGAGCCGCAGGCGCGAGAGGCGCAGCGCGGCGCGGCGGATCTTCCAGGCGGCGCCGCGGGCGTCCACGAGGCCGGGCGCGAGCGTCCCGCCGGCGGACTCGAGGAGGATCGCCGCCGCGCGGTCGAGCGCCTCCGGGATCGCCTCGGGGTCGGCGCCGCGCTCGAAGCGGTGCGAGGCGTCGGTGTGGAGCCCGAGGCGCCGCGAGGTCTTCCGGATCGACGGCGGATCCCACCACGCGGCTTCGAGCAGGACGTTCTGCGTCGCGGAGGTCACGGCGGTGTCGAGGCCGCCCATGACGCCCGCGAGCGAGACCGCGCGCTCGGCGTCCGCGACGACGATGTCGGAAGGATCGAGCGCCCTCTCGATGCCGTCGAGGGTCACGAGCTTCTCGCCTCGCCGCGCCTTGCGCACGACGATGCGCCTGCCCGCGAGCCGGTCGAGGTCGAAGGCGTGGAGCGGCTGGCCGATCTCCCACATCACGTAATTGGTCGCGTCCACGGCGGCGCTGATGGGCTTGCGCCGATCGCGGCGAGGCGCGAGCGGACTCGCTCCGGCGCCGGCGCGCCGCCGGAGATGCCCGGAGACGACGCGGGCGCCGAAACGCTTGCAGAGGCGCGGGACTTCGATCGTGACGGAGGTGAGGTCCTTGACGGGAGTGGCGCCCTCACCCCGGCCCTCTCCCGGCGGGGAGAGGCGAGAAGAGCGAAGCGACGCCATGGCGGCGATCTCGCGGGCGAGGCCGCGGTGGCTCATGGCGTCGGGGCGGTTCGGCGTGATCTCGACGTCGAAGAGCGTCGCCGCGCCTTCCCCTTCGGCCGACTCGACGGGAAATCCCGCCCGGTCGAGCAGCGCGCGCACGCCCGCCGGGCCGCCGGCGGCCGCCGCGAGTCCACGAAGTCCGAGAGCCACTCGAGAGAGAACTTCATGCTTCGTTGGCGAATTGGGACAGGAAGCGCTCGTCGCCGTCCAGGAGAAGGCGCAGGTCCGGGAACTCGTAGAGGAGAAGCGCGACGCGGTCGAGCCCCATCCCGAAGGCGAAGCCCGTGTACTCCTCGGGATCCACGCCGCAGTTCTTCAGGACGTTGGGATGCACGGCGCCCGAGCCGGCGAGCTCGATCCAGCCGGAGTGCTTGCACTTGGGGCACCCCTTGCCCTTGCAGAAGAGGCAGTTCGCGGCGACGTCGGCGCCCGGCTCGACGAAGGGGAAGAAGGTCGGGATGAAGCGCGACCTTCGTCCGCGGCCCGAAGAGCGCGGCGAAGAACTCCTCGATCGTCCCCTTCAGGTCCGCCATCGAGATGCCGCGCTCGACGACGAGCGCCTCGACCTGGTGGAAGACCGCCGCGTGCGTCGCGTCCACGCTCTCGTTGCGATAGACGCGTCCCGGCGCGATGACGCGCAGCGGCGCGCCGCGCTTCGGCGAGCTCGCGGATCTGGACGGGCGACGTGTGCGTGCGCAGCAGCAGCGGGCGACTTCGCCTTCCGATCCACGAAGAAGCGTGTCCTGGGAGTCCCGCGCCGGATGGTCGGGCGGGAAGTTCAGCAGCCTCGAAGTTGTGGCGATCGTTCTCCAGCTCCGGCCCGTCGGCGATCGAGTAGCCCATCCGGAGGAAGATCTGCTCGATCCGGCGCCGCACGATCGTGACGGGGTGAAGGCCTCCCGCGCGCGGAGCGGCGCCCCGGCAGCGTGACGTCCACGGCCTGGGCCTGCGCGCCGGGCCTCGATCTCGCGCCGCTCGACCTCCGCGGCCAGGCGCGCGATCGCCTCCTCGATCTCCGCCTTCGCGGCGTTCGCGCGCGAGCCGAAGCCGCCGCGCTCCTGCGGCGGCAGGTTCCGGATGCCGGCGAAGAGCGCCGGGACGAGCCCCTTCTCCCTCCCGACGTACTTCCCCTTCAGCCGCTCGAACTCCGCCCGGGACGCGACGCCGCCGCCGCCTCCTCCGGAAGGCGGTCAGGACCGCCGACGGGGTCGTCAGGCGGGAGGCGGGAGGCGTGAGGCGAGGCCGGAGCCTCCGTCTCGGTCGTCGTCGTTCAAGCTTCGCCGTTTGCCGTTACGCCGTTACGCCTGCCGGCTCAGGCGCCGGCGAGCGCCGCCTTGGCGACTCCGACCAGGTGCGTGAAGGCCGGCGGATCGGAGACGGCGAGATCCGCGAGCATCTTCCGGTTGATGTCGTTGCCGGCCTTCTTCAGGCCGTCCATCAGCCGGCTGTAGGAGATCTCGTTCTCGCGCGCGGCGGCGTTGATCCGGATGATCCAGAGGCCGCGGAAATCGCGCTTCTTGACCTTGCGGTCGCGGTAGGCGTAGACGAGCGACTTCTCGACGGCCAGCTTCGCCATCCGGTACGACTTGGATTTCGTTCCGTAATAGCCCTTGGCGAGCGCGAGGGTCTTCGCCCGCTTGTTCTTTCTCTTGGGTCCTCTCTTGACGCGTGGCATGTGTTTCTCCTTTGGGCCGTGAGGCGTCAGGCGTCAGGCGTGAGGCGAGGCCCCATTTCCGGGTCGCTTCGCCTTCCGCCTTACGCCTCACGCGTAGGGCAGCATCTCCCGGACCCGCTTCTGGTCCGAATTGGACACGATGGTCGAATCGAGCCAGGCCGCGTTTGCGCCCCGGCGCCTTCTTGGTCAGGATGTGGCTCTTGTACGCCTTGGCGCGTTTGAACTTGCCCGAGGCGGTCTTCCGGAAGCGCTTCGCGGCGCCCCGGTGGGTCTTCAGTTTCGGCATCGTTCCTCCCTTTCGTGGGCGTTAGGCGTGAGGCGTGAGGCGAGGCCCCGAAGCGCCTGCTTCGCCTTACGCTTTACGCCTTACGCCTTACGACCTCGTGGTCATGCTCCGGCTTTGGCCACGGCTTTCTCGTGGTGCTTGACGGGCGCGAGGATCTGGTAGAGCCGGTTGCCCAGCATCTCCGAGCGCGACTCGGCGATCGCGTGGCCGGTCAGGTCGATCAGCAGCCGGTCGAGCACCTTCTGGCCGTTCTCGCGGCGCGCCATCTCGCGGCCGCGGAACTGCACGGTCGCCTTGACCTTGTCGCCGTGCGACAGGAACTTCAGGATGTGCTTGATCTTGAAGTCGTAGTCGTGGTCGTCGATGTTGGGCCGGAATTTCACTTCTTTGACCTGCGTCGTCTTCTGTTTCTTCTTCGAGTCCTGCTGCTTCTTCTTCTGCTGGTAGATGAACTTCCCGAAGTTCATGATCCGGCAGACCGGCGGCTTGGCGGTCGGGGCGATCTCGACCAGGTCGAGGCTCGCTTCCTTCGCCTTCTGGAGGGCGTCGGCCATCGCGACGATCCCGAGAGGCTCGCCGGATTCCCCGATCAGGCGGACCTCTTTCCACCGGATCTGTTCGTTGACACGAATGCTCTTCTTATCGATTCTTCACCTCCACAGTCAGTTCTCCTCTCTTCTCCGCGATCGCCTTTCGGGCGAGCGAAAGAAACTCTTCCACCGGAAAGCGTCCCCGCGTCGCCCCCGTGCCTCAGCCGGACGGAGACCGTGCCGGCCGCGGCCTCCTTCTCGCCGATGACGAGCATGGCGGGGGTCTTCTGCATCTCGGCCTTCCGGATGCGCGCGCCGAGCTTCTCGTTGCGGTCGTCCAGCTCGACGCGCAGGCCCGCGGCGGAGAGCTTCCCGGCGACCTCGCGCGCCGTGGCCGCGAACCGGTCGGAGACGGGCAGCACGGCCGCGTGGACCGGGGCGATCCAGAAGGGGAAGTTCCCCGCGGTGTGCTCGATCAGGATGCCGAGGAAACGCTCGAAGGAGCCGAGGATCGCGCGGTGCATGACGACCGGCCGGTGCTGCTGGCCGTCCTCGCCGATGTAGGTCAGGTCGAAGCTCTCCGCGTGCTCGAAGTCGCACTGGATCGTGCCGAGCTGCCAGGGACGGCCGAGCGCGTCCTTCACGCGGAAATCGATCTTGGGGCCGTAGAACGCCCCGTCGCCGGGCGTCACGACGTGCGGGCGCTTCGCGTTCTTCAGGGCCGCCGCCAGCGCGGCCTCGCCGCGGTCCCAGAGCTCGTCGGCCCCGATGCGCTTCTCGGGGCGCAGGCCGAGGGAGATCTCGACGTCGGTGAACCCGAAGGCGCCGTAGACCGCGTCCACGAAGTCGAGGAAACGGAAGATCTCGTCCTCGACCTTCTCGAACGGCGTGAAGATGTGGGCGTCGTCCTGGGAGAACGTCCGCACGCGCGTCAGGCCCGCGGTGACGCCGGAGAGCTCGTAGCGGTGGAGGCGGCCGAAGTCGGCGTACCGCACCGGCAGGTCCCGGTAGGACCAGAGCCGCGTCTTGTAGAGGAGGAAGTGTCCCGGGCAGTTCATCGGCTTGACGCCGAACTCCCGCTCGTCGATCTCCGTCCAGTACATGTTCTCGTGGTAGTTGGCGTAGTGGCCGGAGAGCTTGAAGAGCTCGGCGTCGAAGATCTGCGGCGTCACGACCTCCTGGTAGCCGCGCTGCGCGTACTCGGCCCGGAGGTACTCGAAGAGGCCGTTGTAGAGAGCGGTCCCCTTCGGATGGAAGAACGGGGAGGCCGGCGCCCACGGGTGGAAGGAGAAGAGGTCGAGCTCCTTGCCGAGCTTCCTGTGGTCGCGCTCCTTCGCCTCTTCGATCCGCTTCAGGTAGTCGTCGAGCTCCTTCTGCGTGAGGAACGAGGCCCCGTAGATGCGCTGGAGCATCGGGTTGTGCTCGTCCCCTTTCCAGTAGGCGCCCGCCGTGTGCGTCAGCTTGAAGACGCCGAGCTGTCCCGTCGAGGCGACGTGCGGGCCGCGGCAGAGGTCCACGAACTCCCCCTGCCGGTAGCAGGAGACGCGCTCCCCTTCCGGGATGCCCTTCGCGATCTCGACCTTCAGGGCGTCCCCCTGCTTCTCGAAGATCGCGATGGCCTCCTCGAGCGGCATGTCCATCCGCTCGATCGGGAGGTCTTCGCCGATGATCTTGCGCATCTCGGCCTCGATCGCCGCGAGGTCCTCCGGCGTGAACGGGCGCGCCGGGTTGAAGTCGTAGTAGTAGCCGTTCTCGATCGGAGGCCCGATCCCGATCTGCACGTCGGGGAAGAGGCGCTTGACCGCCTGCGCCGTCAGGTGCGCCGTCGAGTGGCGGTAGATGGGCACCGCGTCCGGCGACCTGCCCGTGATGATCTCGAGCGACGCGTCCGATTCGATCGGCGTGACGAGGTCCACGACCTTGCCGCCGAGCTTGCCCGCCCAGGCGTCCCTGGCGAGGCGCGGCCCGATCCCCTGCGCGACCTCGCGCACGGTCGTCCCCCGCGGAACGGATCGCGTGGATCCATCCGGAAGCGTCACCGTCACCGTATCCGCCCGGGCTTCCATTCCTTCCCTCTTTCCAAAAAAGCAAAAACGCGGGTCACCCCGCGTCGAACTTGTCTTTGGTAGGCGCTAACGGGCTCGAACCGTTGACCTCTACCGTGTGAAGGTAGCGCTCTACCAGCTGAGCTAAGCGCCTTCGCTCCAAGCAAGTTGGTAGGCTCGAGCGGATTTGAACCGCTGACCCCTACCGTGTCAAGGTAGTGCTCTCCCCCTGAGCTACGAGCCTGTTCGAAGGTCCCGGCCGGACAGTCGCCCGACCGAGGGGCTACGGGCCGGAAGCCCGCGGGGGCATTTTCTGTCCGGCCTTCGTCCCTGGTTGAAAAAGAACTCTCCCGGGCTTCCAAGCCCGCGGAACGGCGGAATTTACCACAGAACGATCGCGCTGGTCGGTCCAACCCGAACCGACGCCGCCCCGAAGACGAGAACATCCGAAAAATCTGCTGATTCTTGTACACGGCCCTGCCGGATCGTCGTATATGAAGATGACGATGGGGACCGTCCCGCGCTTTCGCAGATGAAGCTCGTCATCCAGATCCCCGCGTGGAACGAGGAAGAGGCGCTGCCGGAAACGCTGGCGGCGGTGCCGCGCAGCCTCCCCGGCTTCTCCGAGGTCGCCGATCCTCGTCGTCGACGACGGCTCGACCGACGGGACCGCGGAAGCGGCCCGCGCCGGCTTCGCGGACAGGGTGATCAGCTTCTCCAAGCACCGGGGGCTCGCGGCGGCCTTCTCCGCCGCCGTGGACGAGTCGCTGGCGATGGGCGCCGACGTGATCGTCAACTTCGACGCCGACCTCCAATACGACGCCGCCGACATCCCCGCCCTGGTGGCGCCGATCCTCGAGGGACGGGCCGACCTGGTCGTGGGCGACCGGCAGCCGGGCAAGCTCGCGCATTTCTCGCCCGTCAAGCGCCTGCTGCAGCGGCTGGGAAGCTGGATGGTCCGCCAGGCCTCGGGGCTCGCAGGTCCAGGACGCCACGTCCGGGCTGCGGGCGTTCACGCGGGAAGCCGCCCGGCGGATGAACGTCTTCTCGAAGATGACCTACACGCTCGAGACGCTCATCCAGGCCGGCTTCAAGGACCTGCGCGTCGTCTCCGTCCCGGTCGTGGCGCGGCCGGTCCGCCGGGCCTCGCGGCTCTTCTCCTCTCCGACGAAGTACGTGCTGATCCAGGGCGCCAACATCCTGCGCATCACGGCTCTCTACAAGCCCCTGAAGATCTTCTCGGGGGCCGGGGCCATCTTCTTCCTCGTCGGGGCCGCTCTCGGAGTGCGAGTCCTCGTCGCGCACTGGAGGGGCGACACGGCGAACCATGCCGTGTCGCTCTCCCTCTCGGCGGTGCTCGTCACCGTCGGGGTGCTGACCTTCCTGATCGCGCTCCTCGCCGACATCGTCGCGATCAACCGCCAGCTCCTCGAAGAGCTGAAGCTGCGCGAGAGCCGCAACCGCGCGGCCGAGGCGAAGTTGCGAAGAGTCGAGCACCGCAGGAACACAGACGGGGTGGAGATTCGGTCGCGAGGCGAACTAGAGGATTGAGGTGTCAGGGAACAGGTGTCAGCTGAAACCTTCAACCTGACACCTGGACCCCGTCGCCTACCGGTAGCGGCTTCCGGGCGTGTCGAGGGGGCGTCCCTCCCGGCAGAGCGGGCACTCGTCCTCCGGCCAGGACGGCACCGAGAGGGTCAGGAGCGAGCGGGCGGGAACCGGGAGCGCGCCGGAGGGCAGGCCGCGATCCACGATCGAACCGGCCGCGACAGGCTTGCCGCCGGAGGCGGCGACCCTCTCGAGGACCTCGCGCGTGGATTTTCCCGTCGTGAAGACGTCTTCGACGACGGCGACCTCCTCCCCCGGCTCCAGCCGGAACCCGCGGCGCAGCGCGAACGACTCCGTCCTGCCGCTCGGCGAAGAGGAAGGGGACGCGCGAGGGCGCGCGCCGTCTCGTGCCCGATGATGATCCCGCCGAGCGCCGGCGAAACGACGGCGCGCGGCGCGAACTCGCGGAGCATCTGCGCCAGCTCCCGCCCGCCGCCTCCGCGCGCTCGGGGAACATCAGCAGCCGCGCGCACTGCAGGTAGCGATCCGAGTGGAGCCCGCTCGACAGGCGGAAATGCCCGGTCAGGAGCGCCTCCGTCTCGAGGAAGTCCTGCAGCGTGATCATCCAGCCGGCTTCAAGATGACGCCGGCGTGCGACCGGCCGTTGATGGCGATGACGAGCGGAGAGGAGAACGTGAGATGCCTCACGAACTGCGTTTCGGCGACGGACGGCGCGGCGCGCAGCCACTCCCAGTCGACGAAACCCTCCCCCGCGTCCGGATTCACGGTGAAGTACCCGATGTTGCCCGCGGCGAGGTTCTGGAAGAAGTGGCTCCCCTGGGAGGGCGTCACCTTGAGATCCTCGAACCCGGCCTCCACGATCGCCCGGGCCCCGGCGATCTGGTCCCAGCCCACGGGGATGCCCAGGAACGGGTCGGCCGAGCCCCACCGGCCGACCCCGATCAGGAGATATGGCCGCCGCTTCTCCTGGAGACGGGCGTCGAACTGCCCGACCGTCCGCGCGATCTCGCGCGTGCGCGACCGATCGAAGCGCTTCACGTCCATCACGATCACGTCGCGCACGTCGTCGATCGTCCCGTGGCCGAGCACGCTGCGGCTCTCGCACAGGACCCGTTCCCGATCGACCGGCTCGAGCTCGGTCTCGGCGGGCTCCCGGATGCGGCCGAGAGGCCGCAGCTGCAGCACTCCGAACTCGGGCGTCGAGCGGGCCGGGAAATTGACCGCGAACTCGATCTCCACGGGCACGCTCGTCCCCTCGACCGCGACGCCGAGCAGGGCGTCGAGCAGCTCGGCCAGGGGAAACAGGCCGTGTTTCAGGATGGGCGCGAACGTGACGAGGCGGACGCCCGCGCGGGAGATGCCGTCGGACACGACGTCGTTCTCCGGCGAATACGTCGAGCCCACGCGCGCCAGCGTCCCGTCCTCCTCGGCCGCGGCGAGGTCGAAGCGGCCCAGGGCAAAGCCGTTCGGATTGTCCTGCCCGAGCTCCAGGGCATAGAAATCGCGCTGCGCGTTGGCCAGCGTGTCCTTGACGGAGGAGAACTGAACGATGTTGCGCGGATAGCGGGGACAGAACCGGAAGCACGGCTGGCCGGAGACGACGATCTCTCCGAGCCCGAGCGCCACGGCGGCGATGCCGTCTTCCGACCTCATGGGAGCGAGCGGGTAGTAGTTGTAGGACCGGGCGACGCCGGCCAGGTCCGGATAGAAACGCCCGCCCCGCGCCGCGCCCACGAGGCGCTGGAGCACGACGGCCATCTTCTCTTCCTCGAGCCGGTAGGGCCCGCCCGCGAGGTACTGCTTCGCCGCGCGCTTGAACGTGGACGCGTACACGCGCTTGACGGCGGTCTGGAGCTGCCGCAGGCGGACTTCGGCGCTCTCGTGGTCGTTGCCGAGCATGATCGTGTCGTAGACCCCGGCGAACGGCTGGTACAGGGAGTCCTCGAGCAGGCTCGACGAGCGGACGGCCAGCGGGTACCGGACGGCGTCGAGCAGCGCCGACAGGTCCCGCGTGACGGCGGGGGGCAGCGCCGCTTCGACGAAACGGCGGCGGATCTCGGCATCGTCGGGGTGGTTCAGCGCGAAGTCCTTCAACCCGTCCTGCTCCAGGAACTCGTCGAAGACGTCCGTGCCCAGCACGACCGACGGCGGCACGTCGATCCGCACGCCGGGAAACCGGGAGGAGACGCGCGATTCGGAGAGGAGGAGATCCACGAACGCCAGTCCCCGCGCCTTTCCGCCGAGCGACCCGCCTCCGAGGCGGGAGAAGGTCGTCTGCGGGCTGAAGGTCGAGCGGTCGAAGTCCACGACGACGCCGCGGCGCGTCTGCTCGCGGTAATCGCGGATCGCGCGCAGGATCTCGCGCCGCAGGTGCTCGACGCTCGCGAAGTCGGAGACCTTGCGGGGCCTCAGCTCGTGGGCGAGGGCGAACTCGGTCCGGGCCTTGAACCACCGCGAGAAGTGGTTCTTCTCCGCGTGGTACGCCAGGCTCTCGGCGGGCACGGTCGCGAGCTTCTCCTCGAGCTCGCGCAGGTCGTGCGCGCGGTCCACCTCCTGGCGGTCGGGGGTCCGGAACACGAAGTCGCCGAACCCCAGGTGCTCGATCATGAAGTGGCGCAGCTGGTGGAGAAGGGTGGCCGAGCCCTTCTGGAGAAACGACGCGCCGACCGAACGCGCGAGGGATTCGTTCTCGGCTCGCGTGGACTGGAGCATCACCGGCACGTCCGGCTGGCGCTCCCGCACGCGGCGCGCGAATTCCAGCCCGGCGTCGGCGGCGACCCGGCCGTCCTTGGGAAACTGGATGTCCGAGATGACGCCGAGGATGTTCTCCTGATAGTCGAGGAAGTCCCGCCACGCCTCCTCGTATGTCGTGCAGAGGAGGATCTTCGGCTGCGCCTGCAGCCGCATCAGCTTGTGCGAGAGGTTGACCCCTTCCGGCACGAGGCTGTGGGCGTGGTGCATCATCTCGGCGTAGATCGTCGGCAGGAACGAGGAGTAGTACCGGACGTTGTCCTCGATGACGAGGATGGCCTGGATGCCGAGCGCCCCGGTGTCGTGGACGACGTTGACCCGGTCCTCGACCGACTTGACGATCGCGGGGAGAAGGCGCACGTCCCCCTGCCAGAGAAAGACACGGTCGAGGGGGGAAGGCCCGCCCGCGGCCGTGACCTCCGCGACCTCGCGCATGTCGTAGGCCAGCGCGACGACCGGGGCGGCGACGCCGGCCTCCCGGAGCCGCCGGGCAAGCGTCATCGCCGACGTGTCCCCGACGTAGGTCGAGGCGATGACGAGGTCGTAGCGGGCGCTCTCCCGCGCCAGGGTGAGCGCCTCCTCCGCCGTCGCCACGTGCGTGACGGCGGGGGTCGAGCGCACGTTCAGGTCGAGGAACTCCTTGAGGATGACCTCCTGCAGCTCGCTGTCCTCGGCGAGGATGAACGAGTCGTACAGGCTCGAAACGAGCAGGATGTCGCGAACCCGGAACCGCGCCAGGTCCGAGAATCGCGGCAGCCGGGCCGTCTCCCGGGAAGGAGCGCGCGTGTCGGAGCGGGAGTCTGACATCGGAAAGGAGAAGTGAACCTCACCCGGCGCGAAGATTCAATGGAATTGAGGATTGAAGATTGACGATGGATGATCGTCGGCTTCGGCCTGACCCGACGGCTGAAAAGAACGGGGGACCTTGGCGGTCCCCCGTGTCCCGAGTTCCGTGTCCGAGTCCCGAGTTTCGAGCTTAGACGAGGCCCTGGTCCATCATCGCGTCGGCGACCTTCAGGAAGCCGGCGATGTTGGCTCCGTTGACGTAGTTGCCGGGGGTGTTGAAGGTATCGGCCGTCTCGCGGCAGCTCCTGTGGATCGCCTTCATGATCTTGTGCAGGCGATCGTCCACTTCCTCGCGCGTCCAGGAGAGGCGCATGCTGTTCTGCGACATCTCGAGCCCCGAGGTCGCGACGCCGCCGGCATTGGCGGCCTTGGCCGGGCCGTAGAGGATCTTCGCGTCGAGGAACAGGCGCACGCCGTCGAGGACCGTCGGCATGTTCGCCCCTTCCGAGACCACGTAGACGCCGTTCTTCAAGAGGTTCGCCGCGTCCTTCGCGTTGATCTCGTTCTGCGTGGCGCTCGGGAACGCGCACTGGGCCTTGTGGTTCCAGAGAGGGTTGAACTCGACCATCGGATCGATCGGCGTGTAGACCACGCTCTTGAACTTGTCGGCGTACTCCCGGATGCGGCCCCGGCGGAGGTTCTTCAGCTCCATCACGAACTGCAGCTTCTCGGCGGTGATGCCGGCCTCGTCGTAGATGTAGCCGTCGGAATCCGACAGGGTCACGGGCTTCGCGCCGAGCTGCAGGAGCTTCTCGACGGTGTACTGGGAGACGTTGCCGCTGCCCGAAACGAGGCAGACCTTCCCTTGCAGCGTCTCATTGCGCGTGGCGAGCATCTCGGCGGCGAAATACACCGCGCCGTATCCGGTCGCTTCCGGCCGGATCAGCGAGCCGCCCCAGTTCAGGCCCTTGCCGGTCAGGACGCCGGTGAACTCGTTCTTCAGCCGCTTGTACTGGCCGAAGAGGTACCCGATCTCCCGTCCGCCGACGCCGATGTCGCCCGCGGGCACGTCGGTATCCGGCCCGATGTGGCGGTACAGCTCCGTCATGAAGCTCTGGCAGAAGCGCATGACTTCGTTGTCGCTCTTCCCCTTCGGATCGAAGTCCGAGCCGCCCTTGCCGCCCCCCATCGGGAGGGTCGTCAGCGAGTTCTTCAGGACCTGCTCGAACGCGAGGAACTTCAGGATCCCGAGGTTGACCGACGGATGGAAGCGCAGCCCCCCCTTGTACGGGCCGATGGCGCTGTTCATCTCGATCCGGAAGCCGCGATTGATGTGGACGCGCCCCTGGTCGTCCTGCCAGGGCACGCGGAACATCAGGACGCGCTCGGGTTCGACCAACCGCTCGAGGATCCGCGCGCCGCGGTATTCCGGGCGCCGCTCGAGAACGAGATCGAGCGATTCGACGACTTCCTGCACCGCCTGATGAAACTCCGGCTCGGCCGGATTCTTCGCCTTGAGTTCCCCCATCAGATCGCGAACGAACGGACTTGTGGTCACGGGCTTCTCCAACTCGAGTACATTCATATATCCTCCCTGCGTCACTCTGGGCGCAAAAAATTCAGTCTTCGACCCGGTCCAGGGCCTTCTGGTTTCGAAATCGGGGAAAATCGCCTGTCACCAGCGCCCAATCTAGCGGCGCTCCGCCCGCGCCGTAAGATCCAAATGCCTCAGATCGGCCGCGCGGGGGCCTGCGGCGGGACCGGGCGGCCTCGGCCGGCTCAGCTTCCCGGGGCGCCGGCCTGGACGAGCCAGTGCTTCATCTGGGCGCTGGGTGACGACGCCGGCCTGCTGGTAGAGGAGAAGGCCCCCCTTCATCACGATGAAGTTGGGGATCCCCTGGACGCCGAACTGGGCCGCCAGCTGCGGGTATTTCTCCGTGTCCACCTTGAGAACGAGGGCGCGGCCCGCCATCTCGGCCGCGGTGCGGGCTCACCTCGGGAGCGGCCATTTTGCAGGGCCCGCACCACTCGGCCCAGAAGTCCACGAGGATCGGGACCGTCGCCTCCCGCGTGATTTCCCGGAAGCTCTCCGGGTCGGCCTCGATCGGCCGGTCCACCGGCGAGATCGGCGTCTTGCACGCGCCGCAGCGCCCGGCCTCGGCCAGCCGGACCGCCGGAGACCGGTTCTTCCTGCCGCAGGAAGGGCATTTCAGGATCATGCTGCCTCCGCTTGCAACCCGTTTGCCCGACGGCCCGATTCTTCTCCCATAGAATCCCTCCCCGCAACTCTCAAAGGAGATCTCATGGTTCTTGCGGCGGCCCTCGTCTCCCTCCTCGCGACGGCGCTCGCGGCGTCCCCGGCGCCGGCGCCCACGAGCGCGTTCTTCGAATCGCACCGCGAGAAACTCCTCGCCCGCCTCCCCGAAGGAGCCCTCGCCGTCTTCCGCGCGCCCGCCGAGGCGCCGGCGGACACGCGCGCGGAAACGCACCGCCAGGATTCCGACTTCTGGTACCTGACGGGATTCGAAGAGCCCGACGCGGTCGCCGTCCTCCTTCCGGGGACGGCCAAGGAGGGGCGCTACGTCCTGTTCGTGCGGCCCAGGGACTTCGCGGCCGAGCAGTGGACCGGCTGGCGAGCCGGCGTGGAAGGCGCGAAGAACGACTTCCACGCCGCGCAGGCCCATCCCGTCGCGGAGTTCTGGGACCGATTCCCGAGTCTCTCGGCGGGCGCGCAGAGCCTCTACTACGGGGCGGGCGGGGACAAGGAGTTCCAGCGGCGGCTGATCGACTCCTGGAACGCCGGCAACGCGAACGCCGTATCCGCGCGCCCGGCCGCGGAGGCCGCGCCGATCGTCAACGCCCTGCGCCTCGTCAAGGACGCGCTCCGAACAGGATCTCCTCCGGGAGGCGAGCCGGATCTCGGCCGAGGCTCACCGGGCGGCCATGGCCCGGACCGCTCCCGGCCGGCACGAGTACGACCTGAAGGCCGCGATGGTGGGAGTCTGCCTCTCCCGCGGAGCGGCTCGCCTGGCGTACCCCTCCATCGTCGGGTCGGGCAGGAACTCCGTCATCCTGCACTACGAGCGCGACGACAAGAAGCTCGAGGACGGGGAGATCATCGTCAACGACACCGGCTGCGAGTACTCGATGTACGCCGCGGACGTCACGAGGAGCTACCCCGTCTCCGGCCGGTTCTCCCCGGAGCAGAGGAAGATCTACGAGATCGTCCTCGCCGCGCAGAAGGCGGGGTTCGCCCGGGTCCGCCCCGGGACCCCGTTCAAGGAGGTCTTCAACGCCACGGTCGATGTCGTCGTGGACGGCCTCCTCAGGCTCGGCATCCTCTCGGGCAGCCGCGAGGAGATCCTGAAGACGCGCGCCTATTCGAAGTTCTATCCCCATGGATCGAGCCACTGGATCGGATTGAACGTTCACGACGTCGGCAGCTACGGATTGCCTGCCGGCGCCGCGCGCTCCGACCGCTACGTGAAGGCCGAGATCAAGCTCGAGCCCGGCATGGCGCTCACCGTCGAGCCCGGCATCTACATCCCCGAGCGCTCGACGCCGGACCCGAAGTGGTGGAACATCGGCGTGCGCATCGAGGACACCGTCCTCGTCACCCCGCAGGGAATGGAGTGCCTCTCCTGCGGCGCCCCCAAGGAGATCGCCGACCTCGAGAAGACCATCGCCGAAGGGCGCGCGTCGAAGTAGTCACTTCGCCGCGGCGTCCCACTCGGAGGCGCCGCGCGCGATCACGTCCGGCAGGTCTTCGGGCAGGAGGAAACGCTCCTTGACCTGCGAGAGCGCCGCCTCGGTGAAGAGCCCGAGATAACGCTCGCGCGAGCCGTAGCGCTCCTCGAGCGAGAGCCGCGGGTCGGAGGTCTTCTCGCGGTCCGCGCGGGTCTTCGGAAAGGCGACGTAGGAGCCGATGAAGCTGACGCGCTCGCCGGCGAGACCGGTCGCCGGGTCGCGCAGGTTCCAGCCCGTGTAGGTCGCGACGGGGACGGCCATCTCGGCGATGCGCACGCCCGAGACGTCGTTGCCGTCGGCGTCCACGCGCGGAACGAGAGTGACGAACGGTTTGCCGACGCGCGGCGGCTCGAGCGTCACGATTCCTTCCTTCCAGCGCGGCCCGTAGTCCATGTGGAACGCCTCGTGGGCGCGCGCGGGCCGCGAGAGGCCGGGAATCCGGGGAAACTCCAGCGCCGACGGCAGGACGAGCGTCCCGTCCGCGACGCGCGGATAGCGGCTCTCCGGCGGCGCGGCGCCGTCCCGCACCCAGGCCTCCATGTCGTCGAAGAAGGCCCGCCACAGCCACGCGATCGGGTTGGGGTTCTGCGGGTGCGTCCCGCGCAGCCCCCGGTGAGGGCTCCGGCGTCGGCGGGAACGGCCCGGTGAAGTGCTGCAGCCCCGCGAGGAAGTAGACGCGGACCTCCTCCGGGATCGGAGCGTCGCTCCGGCCGTCCGGCGAGGTCGTGACGAGCGACGCGGCGCGGCTCCAGTACTCGTACGACGTGTTCGTCGTGAAGATCCTCGGCACGACGCGGTCGGCGCGGGCGCGGTCGAGGAGGCCGGCCGAGCGGCCGGTCTCCGGGTCCGTTTCCGGCAGGTCGGTGAACGGGAAGAGGTCGGTCGGATAGAAGAGCGCCGACACCGGCTGCGCGTCCCGCGAAGGCCTGGGCGAAGCGGTGATTGAAGCTCCCGACTCCCGCGCCGGCGACATGGAGGAAGAGGCCGTCGAAGACCTGCCGTCCCTCCTCGTCGGCGTTGAACCCCTGCGCGAGGAAGTGCCGCAGGAACCGGCCCGACTGGGAGATCCCGAGGCCGTACACGCGCCGCGCCGGCGCCACGGCCTCGGGGTCATGTTTGAAATAGGAGGCGGCGTCCCGGACCGCGGCGAGCCCGAGCCCCGCCACGACCGGGTCGCGCGCGAGATAGACGACCTCGTAGATCTTGCCCGGGCCGGAACCCTCCCGAAAGCCAGACCGAGCGGTCGTCGGGAACCGGGCTCCCCTTCTCCTCGCGCGCGAAACGCCACTTCCCGCGCGGAACGACGCGCCGCGGCGCGAGCGCGGAGTCCCGTTCGGTCAGTACGTTCTTCGGGTTGTCGGGCTCGGCCGCCGGATAGCTCGTGCCGCCGACGTTGCCGGCGAGGACGTGGCCGAGCGGATGGGAGGCCGCCGGAGCGTCCACGACGAAGTCCGCCCGGACGAGCCCGGTGATCGGCTTCCCGTTCTCGCGGGCGACGGGCGCCTCGAGGCGCAGGCGTCCGGGAAAGTCCCGCACGTCCCATTGCCAGCCGACCCACGCCACGGTCGCGCCCCGGCGCATCAGGAAGCCGTCGCCCAGCTCCTCCGCCGTCCCGGGATCCGTCGAGCCGCGCCCCCGGTTCATCAGGGCGAGGATCCCCTTGCCGCCGCGGTTGGGCACCTCGAGAAGGAGCGTGCCGCTGCCGCGCGCCGGATCCTTCGGCCGGATCACGAAGAAGTCGGCCGAGAACTCGACCTCTCCCTTCGCGTTGGCCGGCGCGAGCGCCAGGTCCACGATCTCGCGGTCGCGCGGGTCGCTCTTGCCGACAGCGAAGAACATCACGCCCGACACCTTCTCGTAAGGGCCCGCGAGCCCGAACGCCTTCCCCCCGAGAAGATCCGACCGCGACCGGACCTCCACCCGGACGACCCGGGCGAGCGCCGGACCCGCCGGCAGAAGCATCGCGGAGAGAAACACCCGGCCGAGAATCCGTCTCCTCATCGCGTGAGGCTAACGCAGATGCCCGGCCGGCGCTCCCCTGCTGTACGCTTTCGCGCTCATGTCGGCGCCGCCCCCTCCCCGCTTCGATCCCGCGCGGCGCCGCGCCGTCACGCTGGCGCTCGTGCTCGTGACGGCGCTCGCCTCCTTCGAGTCCACGGTCGTCTCGACGGCCATGCCGACGATCATCGGGGACCTCGGGGGCCTTCCGCTCTACGCGTGGGTCTTCTCGATCTATCTGCTGACCTCGACGATCGCGATGCCCGTCTACGGGCGCCTCGCGGACATCCATGGACGCCGCCGCCTGATGCTCGTCGCGATCGCCGTCTTCCTGACCGGGGCGGTGACCTGCGCGTTCGCCCGGTCGATGCCGCAGCTGATCGCCGCCCGCGCGATCCAGGGACTGGGCGCCGCGGGGCTGATCCCCGTCGCGTTGACGGTCTCGGGCGACCTGTATTCGCTCGAGCAACGGGCGCGCATCCAGGGGCTCTTCTCCGGCTGTCTGGGGATTCGCCGCGCTCGTCGGTCCGCTCGTGGGGGCGTTCCTGACGGTGCGCTTCGGGTGGAGGTCGATCTTCTCGATCAACATCCCGCTCGGCGCGATCGCGTTCTTCATCGTGGCCACGCGCATGATCGAGTCGCGCGCTTCTCTGCCCGATCCGGTGGACGTGGCCGGGGCTTCGACGCTGGCCCTCGGGGTTTCGCTCGTCCTCTTCGCCGTCCTGCGCGCGCCCGGGTCGGCCGGAGCGCCCACGATCGTCCGCATCGCGCTCCTGGCCGTCGGGGCGATCTCCGCTCGCGGTCTTCGCGCGTCTCCAGACACGGCGCGAGCATCCCCTCGTGCCTCCGGAGTTGTTCCGCCACTGGCAGACGGCGTCCCCTTACCTCGCCGGGATCCTCCTCGGCACGACCATCTTCGGCGTGGATACCTACGTCCCGCTCTTCGTGCAGGGGGCGCGCGGCGGAACGGCCGGCGCCGCGGGAGCGGTCGTCACGCCGCTCGTCTTCTTCTGGGCGACCTCCGCCGCCGCCGCGGGCCGGCTCATCCTGCGCCTCGGCTTCCGCGCGACGGCCCGCCTGGGGGCGGTGCTGGTTCTCCTCGGGCTCGCCGGCCTCGTCGGGGCCGCGCTCGCCAACGCGAGCGTGGCGATGGATCAGCGCGGCGTGCGCGGTCGTCGGCGCGGGGCTCGGCCCTTCCTCCATTTCCCAGGTGCTCGCGATCCAGCACGTGGTGCCGGAGCGCCAGCGCGGCGTCGCCACGAGCCTCGTCCCCTTCTTCCGCACCGTCGGCGGCTCGATCGGCGTCGGCGCTCTCGGCGGCGTCTTTGCCGCGGGGGTCGCGGCGCGATTGGGGAGCGGGATGGAGACAGCGAGCCGGCTGCTCGCGGGAGCGCACGCGCCGGGCGCGCCGGCGCTCTCTCCGATCGATCCCGGCCTGTTCCGACAGGCGATCGAGAGATCGCTCCTGCCGGTCTTCAGCGTGCTCCTGGCCCTCGCCGCGCTCAATCTCTACTTCACCTCCGGCTTTCCGGAGAGCGCGCAGCCCGACGAGGACGTCTCGAAGGCGGAGGGCGCTCTGGTCTGAAGAACGCCGCTCGGTCAACGGGCGCCGAAGGCCGAGAACCGTTATCCTCCTTCGGAGAAATAACCGATGTCCGAGCCCGATGACCCTTTGCGCCCAAGATCCGTCACCGTCATCGGCTGGCTGTGGCTGATTGTCGGCGTCCTCGTGCTCTGTCGGACCGTCGTCAACATGGTTGTCTGGAAGTTCCTGAGGCCGGACTTGCTCGCCGTTCTCGAGTCCTTCGGCGAGGTGCCGGAGCGGCAGCAGCGGCTTCTGCGGACCCTGCTCGACCACCTGACGACGATCCAGGCGTACGAGGCGATCTTCTCCGCGGCCGTGATTCTCATCGCGTTGCAATTCCTGCGTCTGCGCCCATGGGCTCGCGCGGCCATGGAGGCGGTCTGCTGGATCGTTCTCGTCTTCGTGGGTCTGTTCGGGGTGTTCTGGGTCTGGCTCTGCGGGGGCATCGCCGCCGCCAGCCCCGCGCCGTCCGCGAGATCGCTCGAAACGATCGGGCTTCCCCTGGGACTCGCCGTCTGCCTGGCCGCCGCCGTCGGACTGGCCGTGACAATCGCCCGCCTGCGCAGCTCCCGGGTCCGCGGCGCCTTCGGTTCTTCCTCTCCGGCCGGCGGGACCTAGCAGGCGGCGCCCGGACGCGTCCTGTCCTACAATGCCGCCGAAATGGAGGACCGTGTGAGACGAAAGACGAAGAAGGCCCTGAAACTCTCCGCCCATCACGCCGGGGTGGCGCTGCAAATGCTCATGGAGGAAGGGAAGATCGCGGCCGGCGACGTCGCGAGAGCCCTGAGGAACCGCGAGAGGATGATCCGGGAGCTGCGGGCGAGACTCGCCGCGCTGGAGACGGCGGCTCGGCCGGTGGCCCGCCGGCTCGCCTCCGCCGGCCGCAAGGCCGCGCGCCGCGCCGCGCCGCGGGCCCGCAAGGCCATCACCCGCGCCCAGCGGATCGCCCGCCAGGCGCAGGGGCGCTACATGGCCGCCGTGCGCCGCCTCTCGGAAGACGCCCGCGTCAAGATCCGGCAAATCCGCAAGGAGTCCGGTGTCGACGCGGCGATCAAGGCCGCGATGAAGATGGCGGGCTCGAAGTAGTCGAATCCAGCCGGCGCGTTGCGAGGCGAGGCGACGAGCTCCCCGGCCGGCAGCCATCGGCGGATCTACTCGGTGGTCCGCCGGATTCCGCGCGGGCGGGTGGCGACCTACGGGCAGGTCGCCCGGCTCGCGAGCCTGCCCGGCCACGCGCGCCTGGTCGGCTATGCCCTGAGCGCGCTCGACGACCGGAGCCGGATTCCCTGGCACCGCGTGGTCAACGCCCGGGGACGGATCAGCCCTCGCCGCGAGGAGGGGCCGGAGTTCATTCTCCAGCGCCTCCGACTCGAGCGGGAGGGAGTCGTGTTCGACTCTCGCGGAGTGCTCCGCCTCGACCTCTTCCGCTGGCGCCCGCGCTCGACGGCCGCCCGATGACTCCATCCCGCCCGAAACACTCGCCCCGCGCGCTCGTATGTGACCGAGAGCCGGACCGCGCCTCTCCGCGGCCGGCCTGGAGGTTTGCGTATGACACGCCGCATTCGTCTTGGTTTCCTGTCGCTCGTCCCTCTCTTCGGGCTTTCCGTCCCCGGTTTCGGGGCGCAGGGTCTGACGTTCCCGCCCAGCGGAGAGAATCCCCAGGCATCGGTCACGCAGGCGATCGGGCCGGTCCGGGTCACGGTCGACTATTCGAGCCCGCGGATCGTGCGCGGGAAGAACGACCGCCGCGGCAAGATCTGGGGCGAGCTCGTCCCCTGGGGAATGTCCGATCTCGGCTTCAACGGGTGCGCGAGCTGCCCCTGGCGCGCCGGGGCGAATGAGAACACGACCTTCACCGTGACCCACGAGGTGAAGGTGCAGGGAGAGCCGCTCGCGGCCGGGACCTACGGGCTCCACATGGTCCCGGGCCAGGACGAGTGGACGGTCATCTTCTCGAAGGACGCGGACAACTGGGGAAGCTTCTGGTACGACCCGAAGGACGACGCGTTGCGCGTGAAGACGAAGGCGGGCAAGAGCGAGTACCACGAGTGGCTGACCTACGAGTTCACCGAGCGCGAGCCCGCGAAAGCGACGCTCGCCCTGAAGTGGGAGGAGCTGCAGGTCCCTCTCGCGATCGCCGTGGACAATCCGAACCAGCTCTGGGTCGACAACATGCGAAAGGACCTCCGCGGCTTCGCCGGGTTCAGCTGGCAGAGCTGGCAGCAGGCGGCGGCCTTCTGCGCGCAGAACAAGATCAACCTGGCCGAAGGGCTGAAGTGGGCCGAGAGGGCCGTGTCGGATCCGACGTGGTCGGGCGGGCAGGAGAACTTCACGACGCTCTCGACGCTCTCCCTCCTGCAGAGCCTGAACGGCCGCGCCGAGGAATCGGCGAAGACGTTCGACAAGGCGCTCAGCCACCCGACGGCCCAGCCGGTGCAGATCCACATGGCCGGGCGCCAGCTCCTGACCGCCGGAAACAAGGAGCAGGCGATGCGGGTCTTCCAGTTCAACGCGAAGCGCTTCCCCAACCAGTGGCCGGTCCACGTCGGCCTGATGCGGGGCTACGCCGCGATGGGGGACAAGAAGAAGGCGCTCGAGGAAGCGAAGCTCGCCGTGGCGCAGGCACCGGACCCCCAGAACAAGAAGAACCTCGAGGGTCTCGTCAAGCAGCTCGAGGAGGGCAAGGACATCAACTGAGGCCGTTAAGAGAAGGTCTAATGTCTAAGGTCGAAGGTCGAAGGTCCCGGGGCCCGACATTAGACTTTAGACCTTAGACCTTAGACCTCTCACGCGGCCCGCGGCGCGGGGACGCGCGGCGTTGTGCCGGAAGATTCCGCGGAGGCGGTACACTCGTGCCGCCTTTCGCGATGAAGAAACTCGTTGGGATCATCGTTCTGGCCGGCGCCGCGCTGGTCGGCTACCGCTGGTTCGGCGGATGGCGCGCCGTCGGCGAATACAAGAGCTTCGCCGAGGCGTGGACGCACGACGACAGGACAGCGGCCTCGAAACACGCCCCGGCCGACACCGTGGAAGACGCGCTGGACCGGCACGCGTTCACCGGAATGCCGAGCGGCGCGGTCCTGGAGGTCTTCCACGGCACGCTCTACCAGGTCGAATCGAAGGAGCGTCTGCCGGACGGAGGTTTCCAGCTCGAGGTGAAGCAGACGATCTTCTTCGACCCGGCCGGCGTGACCAGCGCCATCGGCGGCGCCATGGCGACCCACATCCACCATTCGGCGACGGTCCGCAAGACCGCCGAGGGGTGGAAGGTCGTGGCGTTCGAGCCGAAGTACCTCGACATGGGAACGCTGCGCCGGCGCTGACCGTCGGCTCCGCTCGCTCGGGACCTGCGGCGATCGGCTCGGCCGGATGCGGCCTCGACCGCTCGCCTGGTCCCTTCCTCTCGCTACGCCTCCCGCGGCGCGCGCCTCCTCCCTCGCTTCGCTCGGGAGACTTCGCGCGCCGCGACCGAAGCAGGGACTACGGGGGCAACCTGCCGAAAGGAGGAGCGGGCGCTTAGTCCGAGTCGGTGGAGGTCTCGGCGACTTCGTTGCCGACGGCGCGCACCAGGGCGTCGACGGCCGTGTCCTCGAGGCCCTTGGGACCGAAGCCGCGCCGGGCGAACTCGACCCAGTCTCCGTCGGCCTCGACCTGGAGAGCCAGGAGCCGGGCCTTGCCGTTCCAGAACACGCGAACGGACACGTTCGGCGAGGTGAAGACGGCCAGCCGATCGCCCGCGGAATCGGTGGGTCTCTCCTCTCTCGAAATGGTGTACCCCTTCTGCTGAAGGGCCGACCCGATTCGGTCAAAGGCGGCGTCCAGGGTCAACATTTGAGACCTCGCTCTGCTCTCCCCATTCTATTGTCCCGGGGAGCCGCTTGGCTAACCCGTCAGGATCCGGCGCGGTCGCGCGAGCCCAGGCTCAGGACCTGGCTTTGCTCCTCGCGGCGCGCGCGGGCCGCCGCCAGCGCCGCCGCCCCGCGGTCCCGCCACCAGGCCCGGGCGTCCTCGGTCTTCCAGGGCGGCGCGACATCGCATGCCTCGAGCATCGCATCGAGCGCCTCCGCCGAGCCCGGCCGGTCCTCGCGGCCAAACGCGAGACAGCCGGTGGATGGTCTCCTCCAGGCAGGAGGGGACGGGATTCGGAGCGGCCCGCGAGAGAGGAGGCGGCGGTCCCTGCCGCTCCGACTTGAAGACCTCGATCGCCGTGCGCCCGGGGAAGGGCGACTTGCCGGTCAGCAGGAAGTATCCGACGGCGCCGAGAGCGAAGAGGTCCGCGCGCGCATCCACGTCCGACGGAGAGCTCATCCCCTCGGGGGCCATGTAGAGGGGGGTGCCGAGGAGCGAGCCGTCCTGCGAGAGCGCGGCGTCGCCGGCGTGATCCGCCGTGCCCCCTTCCTGCGCCCGCTCGACGGCGGCCACGTCCTTGACGAGCCCGAAGTCGAGGACCTTCAGGAAGTCGGGGATGCCGCCGCAGACGCAGATCATCAGGTTCGCCGGCTTGATGTCCCTGTGGATGAGTCCCGCGGCGTGCGCCTCCGCGAGCGCGCCGCAGGCCTGCCGCAGCAGATGCACGACCCGACCCGGCGGCAGCGGCCCGTCGAACTCCACGAGCTGCGTGAGATTGATCCCGCGCAGGAGCTCCATCGCGTAGTAGAAGACCCCCTCGGCCGTGCGCCCGTAGTCGTAGATCGCGATCGTGCTCGGGTGAGTCAGGCCGGCCGTCAGCTGGACCTCCCGCTCGAACCGCGCGAGCGTGCGCTCCCCCTGCGTGCCGGGCGCGAGCAGCTTGACCGCCGTCGGCCGCCGCAGCAAGGCATGCCGCGCCTCCCAGACGACGCCCATCGCTCCGTTCCCCAGGCGCGCGACGAGGCGGTACGGTCCGACCTTCTCGACCTGCCGGCGCAGGCGCAGGATCGTCCGGAGCGAAGTCAGCGTGACGAGGCCGAGCAGCGCGGCCAGCACGCCGGCCGAGGCGATCCCGATCGCCCCGCGCCGGGACGGGAGAAAGGCGTCGGGCAGCGCGAAGACGGTCAGGGCCCACCGGCGATCGGCGAACTGCACCGGAAACTCCAGGTCGAATCCCGCCCGGCGCGGCAGGCGGGCCGCGTTCCCGGGGCGCTGCGCCAGCACGGGCGCGTCGCGCGCCTCCGGGTCCTTCAGCGCGAGGCCCAGGCCGGAGGCGTCCACCGCGGCCGCGGCGGCGTCCACGAGCGGCGCGACGCGGAAGATCGCCATCGCGAAGCCGGAGAGCGCGTCGCGGCGCGCCGTCGGGAGAGCCGGGATCTCCTTCCTTGTAGAGAGGGGCGTACACCGCGACGACCGGCGGGCGTCCCGGCTTCCCCGCGTCCTCGACCAGCCGGAACGGGGGCGACGCCGCGATCGCGCCCGAGTCGCGCGCCTTCTCGGCCGTGGACCACCGCAGCCGCGTCGGCGGCGACGTCGAAGCCGAGCGCGAGCACGCTCGGCGGCTCCATGAAGTGGATCGGAACGTAGAAGGCCCGGCGGCCGGCCTCGATCGGCTTGCCGTCGAGGCCGATCTCCCAGAAGCGGTAGCCGGTCAAGCCCGCGTCGCGCGCCTCCTCCTCGTAGGCGGCGCGCTCGGAGTCGCGGACGAGCGGAAGCCACTCGAACGCGTACACGAGCCGGTGGCGCACCAGCATCGGCTCCGTCAGCAGGCGGAACTGCCGGCGGGTCGTCATGCCCGAGGCCTCGAGGAAGCTCGAGAGCGCGGTCAGGTCCTCCTGCGGAAGGACGAGCCTCTGGGTCACCGCCGCCTGGAGGAGCTGCGCCCGTTGCGTGAACGCGAGGTGCGCGGCGGCCTGGGCTCGCGCGAGGATGTAGGCGCCCAGCCCGAGCGAGAGAGCGACGAAGACGCTCGCGACGAGGATGTCCGTGCCGCTCACGGCGGCGCGCCACAACGAGAAGGCGGACTTCACGCGGCGCCCCGTGAACCAGCCCGTATCCGAACCGGACCGGCGCCACCGCTCCCCCGAACTGCTCGTCACGGGGAGGATTATCTTGCTCTTTGCTCAGGCGAGGAGCCTGGCGAGGATCTCGGTCACCGTGGCGCCGTCGGCGACGCCGTCCAGGGCGGGGAGCTTCTCGCGGAGCGCGGCGAGCCGCGCGGGCTCGGCGGAGAAGTCGCAGGCGAGCAGGACCGGGACTCCCCGGGGCAGCAGGGGCGCGAGCGCGTCCGCGATGTAGAAGCCCTGGTTGCGGGCGAGGTGCTCGAGCGCGCGGGAGCGGTCGCCGGAGAAGCGTTCGGTGAGCGCGTCGAGGTCGCCGGCCAGCTTCTCGGGGGGCGTGCGGTCGAAGACGACGTCGAGGAAGACCGCCTCGACCGGCCGCTCGGCGAGGACGCCGCAGCGCCGCTTCGGCGCCGTGGCGTGCAGGAGCTCGGCCCCGCCGGCCGCGGGCGCCAGGCGCCGGAAGGCCTCGATGTATTCGTTCCCGTCCTCGACGACGAGAATCCTGCGCGCGTCACGCCGGCCCCTCGATCGCGGGCAGTTCGATCGCGATCCCCTTCGTGAAGCCGGGCGCGGGCGGGCGGCGTCACGGCGATCGAGCCGTCGTTGCGGCGCAGGAGCTCCGCGACGACTCCCCATCCGCGCTCGGCGCCGCGGGCGCGGATCTCCTCGGTCGTCAGCGCCCCGGGCCTCTCGTCGGCGAGGATGAGCCGGACACGCGCTTCGCCGGTGACGGCATCGCGCCTCTTTTCGACGCCGAGACCCAGGCGCACGCCGGGCGAGCTTCCCGAGAGCGCGTTGGCGAAGAGATTTCTCCAGATCGTCTCCCAGTCGAGCGCCGGGCATCGGACGACGCAGTTCCCGCCGTCGCAGGAGGAGGCTCCGATCAACTCGAGAGCAGGCGCTTCGACACGCTTCTCTCCCGCGACGCGGGCAAGCAGCGCGCGCAGGGAGTCGAATCGGACCGGCAGCGCCGCGGCGCGGTCGAGAGCGCGCTCCAACTCGGCGCCGGAGGCGAGGGCGAGAGAGCTCGCGGCCCGCTGAAGCAATCGCGCGGCGCGCGCTGCGGACCTCCCGGGCGCGGCCGGAGACTCCGCGGTCCGGCGAAGATCTCGCTCGGCAGCCCGCAGCGCCCTCATTCCTCGAAGAAGCCAGGCGAACACCGGATCGCGGTAGGTGAGGTTGAGCCGAACGTCTCCTTCCCGCGCGATCGCCTGAAGTTCCGTGAGCGCGGACTCCGTCTCGGCGAGCAGGCCGCGGGAGCCCGGCTCGCCGTAGAGGCGGCCGACGAGGAGCAGCGCCGCGGAGCGCCGGGCCTCCCGGTCTCCTTCGGAGAGGCGCGCCGCGCCGTCGGAGAGAAGCATCCGGCCGTGCTTCAGGACTTCGTGCCGGAGCCGGCCGACGACCGGGCGCGCGCGGCGTGCCGAGGCAGGATCGCGGGCGAGCCACTCGGAGAACGTCGAACCCGAGCGGCGGCGCCGGAGCGCGGCGCCCGCGGCGGCGAGCGCGAGGAGCAGACCCGCCGCGGCCGCGCCGAGAGTACGGCGGTCCCGCGACTCGATCCGCTCGATACTCCTCGCCGCCTCCGCCGCGCCCAGTCCCGCGGGCGCCTCCGCGCGATAGCGGCGGTAGAGGTCGAGCGCTTGCGCGCGCCGGCCCGCCTGTTCGGCCGAGCGCGCGAGCCGCAGGAGCGCCTCCGTCGAGCCCGCGTCGGCGGCCTTCCGCCACGCCTCCTCGGCCTCGCGGGTCCGGTTGTGATCCGCCTCGAGAAGCCGGGCGAGACTCTCGAAAGTCGAGGCGCGGGCCGGGTCCGCGCGGATCGCGCGGCGCAGCGCCGCTTCGGCCTCGTCCCGCTCGCCGCGCCTCTCGTGGATCGCGGCGGCGAGCTCCGGCGCGCGGGCGAAGGAAGGATCGAGACGCTCCGCCTCCGCCAGGAGCGCCGCCGCGGCGGCCAGCGAGGCGGCGTCGCCGCGCTCGAAGTAGACCTGCGCCTTCTTCCAGCGCTCGACCGCCGCGGATGCGGGCTCCTCCGGCTCGGGCGCCGTCGCGCTCTCCTCGGCGGCGCCGCCGGCGCGGCGCTCCAGCGTCTGCCGCAGCGCGTCGGTCTCTTCTCGCTCCCGCGCGCTCGCGCGTCCGCGGTAGCGGTCGAGACGCTCCAGGGCCCTGGACGCGTCCCCGAACTCCGCCCAGCGTTCCGCGGAGAAGCGCAGCAGGGACGGGAGGTCGGGACGCAGAGCGGCGGCGCGGTCGATGAGCGCGAGCGACTCCTCCTTGGCGCGGCGGTCCGGCTCTTCCCACAGCAGGTTCGCGAGCGCCGCCAGCGCCTCGAAGCGGCCGGGGTCGGCGGCCAGGGCGCTCCTGTAGGCGCGGATCGCGGCGCCCGCGCGTCCGGCGCGCGTCTCGACCGCGCCGAGCGCGAGAAGGGCCTCGACGTAGGAGGGGGACAGCTCGAGCGCGCGGCGCGCCCTTTCCCTCGCCTCGCGCAGCCGGCCGGCCGCGAGCGACCGCTTGGCGTCCGCGAGGGCGAGCCGGGCTTCCAGGGAGGGGCGGGAGGAGGGAGCCGCGATCGCTTCGGCCTGCGCCTCGACCTCGAGCTCGGAGAGGCGCGGCTGGATCCACGCGGCCCTTTCCCCCCGCGCGGAGAGCGCGCGCGCAAGGTCTTCGTAACGCGCGATCGCGTCGCGCCAGCGGCGCCGCTCCTCCGCGCGCCGCGCGATCAGGAGAAGCTCCGGAGGCGAGAGCCCGGAAGGCCCCGAGTCGGCCGCCTCGGCGAGCAGGTCTCCCCCTTCCTCCGCGTCGCCCGCGGCAAACGCCAGGTCGGCGGCGAACAGGGCGAGGGACGCGGACGGGGCCAGGCGGCGCGCCCGGCGAAGGAGGTCGCGGGCGCGCGAGATCTCGTCCGCGGAGGGATTCGCGCTCGAATCCGCGAGCCAGTCCCGCGCCTCCCCGGCGAGGGCGTCGGGATCAGAGGAACAGTCTCCGACGATGGGCGGCTCCTCCTGCGACGCCGCGAGCCACGCCGCCAGAAGCGCCGCGGCGATCACCGCTCGCCGCGAGCGGAGAGCCCGACCTTGTTGAAGCGCAGGCGCACCGCGCGGACCTCCCGGCGCGATCCGGTCATGATCTCCGCCATCCTTTCGAAATCGCCCCCCGCCTCCTGGAAGAGCGCGCGGAGAGCGGACCGCTCGAGCTCCCTGCGGAAGCGCGCGACGGTCGGCGCCTTCGGACGCTCGATCGCGAGCTTCGCGGGCGAGGGCCCGGAGGCGCGGGCGCCGGCGAGCAGATCGAAGAGGAGCCGCGCGTCGAGCGCGACCCGGGCTCGCCCGGAGCGGTCGAGCGCCGCCCCGTTGCCGGCGTAGACGGCGGCCGCCAGGGAGTCGGCCACGGCCATCTCGAACTGGCGGACGTTGCCCGGCCACGGATGCCGCTCCATGGCCGTCCACGCCTTGCGCGGCAGCACGAAGACGACCGGCGCCTCGAGGCGGCGCGCGTCGTCTTCGCCGAGGGCGAGCGCGCAGGCGGAGGGCCCCTGCGGCTCGGCCGCACCGGCGGCGCGCGCGAGAGCCGCGATGGCGCGGCGATGCCGCGCGTCCTGGAAGAAGCCGGCGGCCGTCGCGCGGGCGAGTTCCGCCAGATCTTCCCGGCGGTCCGCCAGGCGCGGGACTTCCAGCGCGAGCGACGGGTTCAAGCGCATGAGGAGGTCGGAGCGGAAGCTTCCGTCGGCGACCCGCCGGGAGAGGTCGGCGTTGGAGGCCGCCACGACGCGCGCCGTGTGCCGCATTTCGGCGGTCGACCCGAGACGCCGGATCTTCCCGTCGTTCAACGCCGTCAGGAGCGTCTTCTGCGCGTCGGGCGTCAGGTTCTCGACCTCGTCCAGGAAGAGCGTCCCCTCCGCCGCCGCCTCGAAGACGCCGGGGCGGTCGGCGATGGCTCCGGTGAACGCGCCGCGCATCGCGCCGAAGAGAGCCGCCTGCAGCAGTCCCTCCGGCACCGTCGCGCAGTCAAACGGCACGAACGCTCCCGAACGTCCCGAGAGAGGATGGATCACGTCCCGGACGAGAAGGCTCTTGCCCGTGCCCGTCGGCCCGGTCACGAGCAGCGGCATCGGCGTCGGGGCGAGAGCCGAGACCCTGCGCCGCAGCTCCCGCATCGCCGCGCTCACTCCCCAGAAGAAACGCCCGGTCGTCTGCGGGGCGTCGCGCTCGGCCAGGACGCGGCGCAAGAGGCGCGCGAGGCCCTCGCCGGCGGCCTCGTCTTCTCCGGCGGCGTACGTGAAGGCGTCGGCCTTCAGGGCCAGCGCCTCCTCTTCGAAGGGGATCTCCTCGTAGGCGGTCGTCAGCACGACGGCCATGTCGGGACGGCGCCGGCGCAGCCGCTCGAGGATGAAGAGCCCCTGGCGGTCGCGCCGCTCCCGCCGCAGGCGCCGGGCCGCCGCGCCGTCGCCGAGAGGACGAAGATCGGGAAGGAGCTCCTCGTCGGGCAGCTCGAAGCGCAGGTCGAGGACGACGGCGTCCGGCGCCCGGCGCCCCTCGAGGTGTGGCTCCGCTTCGCGCCAGGAGCGCGCGTGCCGCCGCGTCTCGCCGCCCGCGCGAACCTCGCTGAGATCGAGCTCCGGGGCCATCCGCGCCAGGACCTCGGCCGTCCGCGGCTGGTCGTCGATGACGAGGACCCGGTTGGGCGAGCCCCGCCGGCCCGGCTTCACGGCGTCTCCTCCTCCGCGGCGGCGGCCTCCGCCGCGAGCAACCGGCACTCCGCCGCCACTTCCCGGGTCAGCTCGTCCAGACGCTCGAGCTCCGGCCGGCCGAGCGCGTCGATCCTGGCCGAGAGGCCTGCGACCTCGCCGACCGCGGCGGCCACGCGCGACAGCCGCTCTGCCAGGGATGCCGGAGCCGAGAAGAGCCTGCCGTGCTCCCCCATCCAGGCGTCGAACACCTGCGCCGCCGAGAGCGTCCCTCCCGGCCCGGAGCGCGTCGAGAGGACGTCGGACCGCAAGCGGTCGCGCAACTCCCTCACGGCGGTCTCCCTCTCCGCGGGCGCCGAAAGACGGATGTAGCGGGCGAGATCGTGCCGCAGCCGCGCGGCCGCCTCCGCCCTGGCGCCGGCTCCCCTATCCCGCCGCCCGCTCATGCACCGCCGAGGATACGGCCATCGCGGGAGCCCGCGCAAGGCCTCGATTATTCGTTTTGAGACACTTATATCTGTTTTGGAGTAATAAGTAGTTAGAACCCGCGCTCGTTCCGGGCACGCGATTTGAAGTCTCCGCAGGCGTCCGGCCAGTCCGGAAGAAAAAGGAGGCTCGAGATGGAAGGACTCAACCTGGATGACCCGCTCACGCCCGAGGAGCCGAGAGTGCCGGATCCTCCGCGGTTTCTCGGCGGCGTTCTGAATCGGTTCCCGAGCGCCGGCGGGAAGATCCCGTGGCGCCCGTGCGGCGCGCCCTGGTCCTCCTCTTCGCGGCGCTCGCGGCGCTCCTCCTGTGGCGGGGCGCGCAGAAGAGCCTCCGGAGCGTCGATCCCGGGTACGTCGGCATCTGCGTCAACCGTTTCACCGGGTCGCTCGAGGTCCTCGAGCCCGGCGCGCACGTTCGCCCGCCGGCCCTCTACGAGATCCACCGCATCCGCGTCTCCGACCAGCTCCTGACCTCGGAGCAGGGCCGGTTCGAGATCGCGACCAGGGAAGGCGTCATCGCGCGGGTGGCCGTGCAGGCGCGCTGGGCGATCGACCGGCGGCTGCTCCTGTCGCGGTGGGCGGCGCTCCCCGCGAACCCCGCCACGGAGCTTGTGGCGCCGGTCCTGTTCGCGGCGTTCCGCACGGCCGCCCCGCGGTACGAGGTCGGCAAGCTCGTCTCCGAGAAGCGGGAAGAGCTGGCTTCCGTGGCCGCGGCGGAAGCGCGCCGGCGCCTCGCCGACAGCGGCGTCGTGTTGAAGGAGGTCCTCATCGGAGACCTCGTTCTGCCGGAGGAGTTCGAGAAGGGGCGCCTCGC
Organism: uncultured Acidobacteriota bacterium; assembly: GCA_963782815.1. Lineage (GTDB taxonomy): Bacteria > Acidobacteriota > Thermoanaerobaculia > UBA5066 > Gp7-AA6 > JAWOLE01. The sequence continues at coordinate 38,857 of CAWALG010000034.1, forward strand.
GATGATGGACGAAGTCCAATCCACCGAGCGCCTCGACGTGACGTTGAAGAAGAGGGCGAAGCAGGTCGAGGAGACGCGCCTGACCGCCGAGGCGCAGAAGGCACGGCAGGTGCAAGAGGCGGAGGCGGCGGCCGCGCAGCGCGTCATCGCCGCGAGGGCCGAGGCGGATGCGATGAAGCACGTCCTCGCGCTGAAGGAGAAGCAGATCCAGCAGAAGAAACTCGAGGCCGAGGCCGACCGCCAGTCCGTCGTCCAGAGGGCGCAGGCGGCGGCCGAGGCGTCGCGCATCCAGGCCCAGGCCGACGCCGAGCGGCGCAAGACGATGGCGGACGCGGAGGCCTACGCCTTCCGCGCGACGGCGCTGGCGGAGTTCGAAGGCCTGGAGAGGGAGGCCCGGCTCGTCTCCGCCAACCCGCTCCTCATCCCGAAGACGTTCGCCGACCGCCTCTCCGAGCGCGTGCAGGTCATCCTGACGCCGTCGATCGGAGGAGAGGCCTTCACCGGCGAGGTCATCAAGCGCGTCGTCAACGGGCTGCCGGCCGTGGCCGATCCGCCCGACCCGCCGCCGACGGTCCAGGCGCGGCGGAAGACCGAAACCAGAACGCATTGAAGAAGCCCGGAGCATTTCTGAAGGAGAAAGCCATGAAAGAGCTCGCCCGGATGTTCCTCCCCCGTTTCGTGATCGCCCTTCTCCTCTCGGCCGGCATCGCGGTCGCGTGCTCTTTCGCGGTGGCCGCCGTCAACGAGCCGCCCGGCTCCGACGTCTTCGCGACGCCGCGAGAGGCGCTCCTGCGGGACAAGCCGGCGGCCGGAGCGCGCGTCGCCGCGAGGCTGACCCAGGGGACGCGGCTCACGCTCCTGGAAGCGCGCGAGCAGTTCCTCAAGGTCCAGGCGCCGGGTCTCCCCGACGGGTGGATCGCGCGCGAGGTCGCCGTCGTTTTCGCACCCGACGCCGTCTCGACCACGGACATGATCGCCGTCGGCCGCGCCTTCGCGCGCAACGACGGCAACCGGCGGCTCGCCGCCGCGCTGCTGGAACGCGCGTCGCAACGGCTGCGCGAAGGCAGGACGCCGGACCCCGAGGTCGAGGTGCTCCTCGGCGAGACGGCCGAGGGACTCGCCGCCGCGGGCGGACCCCATCCGAAGGAGATCCACATCGTCGAGAAGAGCGGCGGCGCGGCGACCAGCTCCTCCTACGACGGCGCGGCCTTCGAGCGGGCCATCGAGATGCTGGCGAAGGACCCGAGCCCGGAGCGCGCCGCCCTGCGCGAACGCGCGCTGGCGGGAATCCTGCGCGCCCGTTACCCGGAGCGCGCGACATCGCTTCCGGCGCTCGCCCAGGAGGCCGGCGCGTGGCTGCAGCTCGCCGAGACGGCGGAAGACCCGGCGGTGCTGCGCTCCGCCGCCGACCGGGCCGGCGCGGCGTCCCTGGCGCTCGGGCGCTATCTCCTGGCGCTCGGCAAGCAGGACGACCTCGGCAAGCTCGAGGACCGCGTGCGGGCCGCGGGAGCGCGGATCAAGAAAATCGTCTCGGATTCCCCCGACGGCTGCCCGCCTCTCTGCCCGCGCGGGCGTGCTCCGCGCGATGCGGGGCAACGGGGCGCCCGCGTTCCCCAGGAGCTGAAAGTCGTCGCGGGCCCGAAGGAGAGAACCGTGCGGATCGAGGGGAAGCTCGGCGCCCTGCAGCTCTTCGTCGAAACCCGCGTCGGAGGGACGCGCGACGCCGCCGTCCGCAAGGCCGCGGTTCCGATCCTGCCGGTCCCCGGGTCGCTCCGAGTCTCGCCCGACGGCAGGTCGGTCGCGTGGGTGGAAGTGGCCGGGCCGTCGCTGCTCGTTCCCGTGGCGACGTCGCTCGAGAAGGACGAGCCCGCGCGCGAAGTCGCCTTCCTGTCCAGCGGCCGCCCGCTGCGCGACCGCTCGCTCGCCCACGTCGTCGCCTCGCTCGACGGGTTCTCGAAGGACGGCCAGCGCCTGGGCCTGACGATCGACGCCTGGAACGAGACGCCCGGTCCCGCGCCGCGCTACTCGGTCGTCTCCGTCGCCACGGGCGATCTCCTCTTCGAGACGTCGAAGGACATCAAGAGCTTCCGCCGCCTGCTCCAGTGACCGCGCCCGGCGCGGCAGGAGTCCTCTCGGGTTCGATTCGGAGAGGCGGTCAGGCTTCTCGATCGGCTTCGGCGAGAAGGTCGAGGTCGCTCAAGTCCTTGGCCCGGCCGACGGCTCGTTTGTTTGCAATGAAATCGTCTTTGCCGAGAACAGGAATCGCGAGCTCTCCGACATTCAACGTCATCCGACGGGGCCAGGCCTCCTCGAAGGCGACGCCGGAGATGGATGTCAGGATATCGATTCTGCTCGGCGCAACGCCGATCTGAAAGACCGTCCCCGGTGCGGTGAGATCGGCGGCCGACAAGTCGAACTGAGGAGCGCCAAAAATCTTGAGCGCCGCAAGAACTCGCGCGGCGTTTTCGTCGGTTCCCCTCACCCAGATATCCAGATCTCCGGTGGCCCGCGGGACGCCGTGGGCCGCGAGCGCGTGCGCCCCGACGACGAGGAACTCAGTGCCGGTTTCGGTGAGTGCGGACAACATCTCGACGAAGTCGCGGTTCATCGAATCGGCCCTCTTTGAAGAGCCAGGCCTGGAGCGTCAACTGCCAGACCATGGCGACGCGCTCGCCGGGAGTGAGATTTCGTACCGCTGATCCGCGGCCTTCGTCTGTGAGAGGTACTTTCCTGACTGGATACCGGGAGCGTTCCACCAATCAATTATATATAGGCGAAGAGGGTATAAGCCGTCGCCATGCCGCTGCTGGAGCTTCGGGAGATCACCAGGGAATTCCCGGGCGTTCGGGCGCTGGATCGCGTGTCGTTCGACCTCGAAAAGGGGGAGGTCCACGCGCTCTGCGGGGAGAACGGGGCGGGGAAGAGCACGCTCATCAAGGTCCTCTCCGGCTTCTACCCTCACGGGACGTATGGCGGGGAGATCCGGCTCCGCGGCGAGACGGTGCGGTTTGCCGGCATGCGGGCCGGGGAGGAACACGGGATCGCCGTCATCGCGCAGGAGCCGGCGCTCGTGCCGGAGATGAGCGTGGCGGAGAACCTGATGCTCGGGCGCGAGCCGGTCCGGCGCGGGCTCATCCAGTGGGAGCGGGTGAAGGCGTCGGCGCGCGAGGCGCTGGCTCTCGTCGGCTCGGACGTGAACCCGGAGGCTCCGGTCAGGCCCCTCGGCGTCGGGCAGCGGCAGATGGTCGAGATCGCGAGGGCCCTGGACAAACGGTCGGAGATCCTGGTGCTGGACGAGCCGACCGCGGCGTTGACGGAGACGGACGCGCGGCGGCTGCTCGGGCTTCTCCGGGGATTGCGCGGCCGCGGCGTCTCGTCGATCTACATCAGCCACCGGCTCGAGGAGGTCTTCACGATCGCGGACCGGATCACGGTCCTGCGCGACGGCCGCACCGTCGCCACGGGCCGGTCGGAGAGCTGGACGCCGGACCGCGTCATCGCGGCCATGGTCGGCCGGGAAATTCGAGACCTCTACCCGCGGCCGGAGAGCTCTCCGGGCAAGACGGCGCTCGCGGTCGAGAACTGGCGCGTGGCGGACCCGGACAATCCGGGGCATTTCGTCCTCGATGGCGTCTCGTTCGAGGCGCGCGAGGGCGAGGTGCTCGGGATCGCGGGACTGATGGGCTCCGGACGGACGGCCCTCGTGAGCTCTCTCTTCGGCATCGCGCGCTCCGCCGTCTCGGGGACTCTCGCCGTCGCCGGCCGCGCGAGCCGCAGGCCGTTTCGCCATCCCGCCGAGGCGATCGCCGCGGGCCTCGCCCTCGTGGGGGAAGACCGCCAGCGCGAGGGCCTCGTCTCCAACGCTTCGGTCCTGGAGAACCTGACGCTGCCGGCGCTCGGCCGGTTCCGCCGCGGCGCGCTCCTGGACGACGCGGCGCGCGAGCGCGAGTCGCGGGCGCAGGTGGAGGCGCTCTCGATCCGGACCCCCTCGCTCCGCTCGCGCGTGGACACGCTGTCGGGCGGGACGCAGCAGAAGGTCGCGCTCGGCAAGTGGCTCCTGACGCGGCCGCGCGCGCTGTTCCTGGACGAGCCGACGCGCGGCATCGACGTCGGCTCGAAGGCGGAGATCCACCAGATCGCCGGGCGGCTCGCGCGGGAGGGGGTCGCGATCGTGCTCGTCTCCTCCGACCTGCCGGAGCTGCTCGCTCTCTCCCACCGCGTGCTCGTGCTGTCGCAGGGGCGCCAGACCGCCATGCTCCCCCGCTCCCTCGCGACGCCCGAGGCGGTGCTGTCGGCCGCGACCGCCTGATGGCGCGGACGAAGACGGCGGCGATCCCCTGGCGCGCGCTGACGCTCGCCGGCGCGCTCGCCGTCATCGGGATCGTCTTCCTCGCGACGACGCACGGGATGTTCGCCAGCCCGCGCAACCTGGCTCTCCTGGCGCGGCAGATGTCGGTGACGTCGCTCCTCGCCGTCGGCATGGTGATGGTCATCGTGACGGGCGAGATCGACCTTTCCGTCGGGGCGATGGCGGGACTCCTCGGCGGCGTCGCGGCGATCGCGTTCGAAAAAGCGGGATGGCCGCTCGCGCTCGCGTTCCTCGCGGCCCTCGGTCTCGGCGCGCTCCTCGGCCTCCTCCAGGGGAGCCTCGTGGCGTGGCTGCGCGTCCCCTCCTTCATCGTGACGCTCGGCGGGATGCTCGTGTTCGGCGGGACGCTCCTCGGGATCACCGGCGGAGTCTCGATCTCCCCGGGACGATCGTTCCTGTTCGTCGGGCAGACCTATCTTCCCCGGGGGGCGGGATGGGCGATCGCCGGACTGATCGCGGCGCTCCTCGTCGCGTCGGGAGCGCGGGCGAGCGGTCCGACACGGTGGAGACGGCTGGGACTCGCCGCCGTGGCGGTTGTCTTCACCGCGGTGATGAACGCGTACGCGGGAATCCCGCTGCCGGTGCTGCTCGTGCTCGTCGTGGCGTCTCTCTTCTCGGTCGTGTCGCAACACACGCCGTTCGGCCGGCGTCTCTATGCGATCGGCGGCAACCGCGAGGCCGCGCTCTACGCCGGGGTGCGGATCCAGAGGCACATCGCCGGCGTGTTCACGCTGATGGGACTCCTGTGCGGGGCGGCGGGGATCGTGCTGACCGCGCGCGTCGGCTCGGCGACTTCGGACGCCGGGCGGTTGATGGAGCTCGACGCGATCGCCGCCGCCGTCATCGGCGGCACCTCGCTCCTCGGGGGACGCGGGACGGTGTGGGGAGCGCTGCTGGGCGCGCTGGTGATGGCGTCCCTCGACAACGGCATGAGCCTGATGAACACCGAGCCCTTCTGGCAGCCGGTCCTGAAGGGCGCGATCCTCGTCGCCGCCGTCGCCGCCGACATGGCCGGGAGGCGCGGCGCGCGCTGACGCACAGCAGTCCGACCTGCAAATACCGGGCGTGCTGCCTTTGGTGGCGCTCCCGGGCCGTAGGGGCGGGTCTTGCGCCCGCCCGCCCCTTTCCAATTCAGTGAGCGTGCGAGACCTCGATGAGCTCCGGTCGCCACGGTCCTCACGACGTACCCCCCGTGCCGTAGGGGCGGCCCTTGCGGCCGCCCGCCCCTCTCCGATTCAACACGCGTGCGAGACCACGATGCACTTCGGGTCGCCACGCTTCTTCGCGATCACTCCTCTCGGACAGAGACGGAGGAGTGTTCGTGAGAAGCGTGTCATAACGCGAGACCGCTTCGGTCCCAACGCTGTGGCGTTTCGAGAAGGAGCGGGAGGGCGCAAGGCCCTCCCCTACGGCACGAGGGACACCGGTCGCGGGCGTTGCGGCATGGCGCAAGTTCGGTCCGGTCTCGACGACTCGGCATATCGGGAAGGGGCGGGCGGGCGCAAGGCCCGCCCCTACGGTGCGAGAGCACGGAAGAGACCAAGCGTCTTTGGGAGACCGCGATAGGCTCTCTCGCCGATGATGCGGCAGTCGATCGCGATCGCGCTGGGCGTGGCGGCGCTTCTCGCCGGCGGTTGCTCGCGTCCCGCGGCCGAGAAGCCGGCTTCGTCCGCGAGAAAGAAGATCCGGATCGGCTTTTCCATGGACACCCTGAAGGAGGAGCGGTGGCATCGCGACCGCGACCTCCTGGTGAAGAGGGCCGGAGAGCTCGGCGCGGAGGTCCTCGTCCAGGCGGCCAACGGCAACGACGCCCTGCAGAACTCGCAGGCCGAGAACATGCTGACGCAGGGCGTGGACGTCCTGCTCGTCGCGCCGCACAACGGGAAGACCGCGGCCATGATCGTCGAGGCCGCGCACCGCGCCGGCGTCCCCGTCATCGCCTACGACCGCCTGATCAACGACGCGGACGTGGACCTCTACATGTCCTTCGACAACGAGCGCGTGGGGGAAATGCAGGCCGAGTACCTGGTCGCCCGCCGGCCGCGGGGCAACTACGTCGTGATCGGGGGCGCGCCGACCGACAACAACGCGCTCCTCTACCACGAGGGGCAGAAGAAGGTGCTCGAGCCGTTCGTTTCGCGCGGCGACATCCGGATCGTCTCCGACCAGTGGGCGCGCGACTGGCTCGCGGTCGAGGCGCTGAAGATCATGGAGAACGCGCTGACGAGGAGCGACAACAGAGTGGACGCCGTGGTGGCCGCCAACGACGGCGTGGCCGGCGGCGCGATCCAGGCGCTGGCCGAACAGAACCTCGCCGGCAGCACGCTCGTCTCGGGGCAGGACGCGGAGCTCTCGGCGTGCCAGCGCATCGCCGCGGGAACGCAGAGCATGACGGTCTACAAGCCGATCGAGCGCCTGGCCTTCAAGGCGGCGGAGGTCGCGGTGAAGATGGCGCGCAGGCAGCCGCACGGAGAGGCGACCCGCGGCATTTCCAACGGCAAGATCGACGTGCCGAGCATCCTGCTGCCGCCGGTGGCGGTGGACAAGGACAACCTCGTGTCCACGGTCATCGCCGACGGATATCAGAAGCTGGAGGACGTGTACCGCGACGTCCCGCGGCCCGGGAAATAGGGCTCAGCCGCCCTGAATCGTCATCACGGGGCAGGGAGCGGTGGAGACGACGCGCGAGGCCACGCTGCCGAGGAAGAGCCGGGACACGCCCGTGCGTCCATGGGTCCCCAGGATCACGAGGTCGCATTCGAGGTCCTTCGCCGCTTCGGTGATCGCCTCGTCGGGCGCGCCGGTCAGGACGAGCGGCCGGGCGACGACCCCCGCCTTCTCCGCGTCTTCGACGAGGCGCTGCAACTTCTTCATGGCTTCCTCCTCGAGGCTGCGGTCCCACTTCTCGTAGGTCGCCGGAGGAACGTAGCCGTCGAGGATCAGGCTGGGCGGCTGGTAGGCGTGGACGATCACCAGCTCCGCGCCGCTCTCCCTGGCGAGGACCGTCGCCCTCGCGACCGCCGGGGCCGAAGCCGCGGAGAAATCCGTCGCGACGAGGATGCGCTCGAAGTGCTTTCCTGTTCTCTTCTTCTTCTCCGGCTCCGCGGGCGGCGGGAGCCCCTGCGCCTTCCGGAGGAATTCCTCGGCCGTCACACGGTTGGAGGCGGGGATCACGAGCACGGGACAATCGCTCGCGCGGACGACCTTGCGGGTATTGGAGCCGAGCAGGATCGCGCGGACCGCGGAGACCCCGGTCGCCGACAGGACGATCAGGTCGCTCCCGCACTCCCGGGAGAAGGACAGGATCCCTTCCGCCGGCGTCTCCGCCGCGATCACGCGCCCCTCGTTGACGAGGCCCGGAAGGATCGGATCGAGCCGCGCCTTCCAGCGCGAGACCTCGCCCATCGCGATCTCGAGCAGCTCGTCCTGGTCGATCCCGTGCCGGTTGGCCCGCCGCGCGATCACGTGAAGCAGGACCGGCTCCGCTCCCGTCAGGGCGGCCAGCGCGAGCCCCCAGTCCGCCGCCTGCCGGGAGCCCTCCGAGAAGTCCGTCGGGATCAGGATGCGCCGCAGCCGGTACTCCTCCGGCACGTGGTGGTGCGTCAGGATGGGACAATCCCCGTTGTAGAGGAGGGCCGACGCCAGGCCGCCGATCCGATGGTCGTCCGCGAGGAGGCTCCGCGTGCGGACTCCGACGAGATCGGCGCGCCAGGAGCTCGACTCCCGGAGGACCTCCTCGGTCGGAGTGCCGCGGATCACGTCCGCGCTGACGCGGAAGCCGTCGGCCGAGAGCGTCTTCATCTCCCGTTCGGTCTCCACGCGCGTGGCGTTCTCGGCGTCCTGCTCGAGCTGGGCGATCTCGTTGAACCGGGGATAGGTCCGCGGAACGTAGAAGTCCGCCTTCACGGGGCGGTGGACATAGAGTCTTCGCAGGTGCGTGCGCGGCACGGGAAGAAACGCCCGGAGGACGCGCGAAACGTCTTCCAGGTCGTCTTCCGGCTTGGCCGGGAGCAGCACGCGCAGGTGCGGGCTCGGGGAGTCCATTTCCGGGTCCATCCTGTCGCCGCCGGCCTCTTCCTGCATGACTCAAATGAATCAGTTGAGATAATCGGGAGCGAACGCCGATGGCCAGGGACAGCGCCGCATGCGTGTTTTGCGAGATCGTGGGCGGCCGCGCGCCGGCCCATCGCGTCGGCGAGAACGAGCGCGCGCTCGCGATCCTCGACATCCATCCGTACGCCCCGGGCCATGCGCTCGTCTTGTCGAAGCGGCACGTCCCCTTCTGGCATGACCTGAGCGCGCGAGAGGCCGCGGACGTCTTCGCTCTCGCGCACAAGCTGGCGGGAGAATTGAAGAGGGTCTTCGACCCGGAGTTCGTCTGCCTCATGGCCCGCGGCCGCCGGATCCCGCACACGCACCTCTTCCTCGTCCCGACCCGCTCGAACGACGTGCTCGACCGCTATTTCAACGGCCTCGAGAAGGTGCAGGAGGGCTCCGAGGAGCTGGCCTCGCTGCGCGAGCTGGCCTCGCGCGAGGAGGCCGCCAGCCGTCTCCGTGCACGCCCCGTCACGGGACGTCGTCGGGCGCAACGCGGGCGGCGAAGAAGCGCTCGATCGCGCCCGCGAGGCGCTGGAAGGTGATCGGCTTGACGAGGTGCTCGACGAATCCGGCCTCGCGGCTGCGCCGGAAGTCGTCTTCCATCCCGTAGCCGGTCACGGCGATCCCGGAGAGGCCGTAGGAGTCGCGCAGCGACCGCATCAGCTCGAGGCCGCTTCCATCGGGCAGGCCGAGATCGGAGACCACGAGGTCGAAGGCCTGCGACTTCGCCGCCTCGGTCGCCTCGCGCAGCGTGGCGGCCGTCACGACCTCGAAGGAGAGCTCCGTCAGGAGAGTCCGCGCGGCGCCGAGCGTGTCGCCGTGGTCTTCCACGAGAAGCACCCGGCGCGCGCGCCCCGGGATGCCGGCGGCCCTCGGAGGGGCCTGCGGGAGGCGAGGCCGGTGGCCGCTGGACAGCGGAAGCTCGACCTGGAACGTGGCGCCGCGTCCGAGGCCGCCGCTCGCCGCGGTCAGCATCCCCCCGTGGGCTTCGACGAGCGCGCTGGAGATGGCCAGCCCGAGCCCGAGTCCTCCGCCGCGCTGGCCGGCCTGCTCGAACGGGAGGAAGATGCGCCCGATCTCTGAAGGATCGATTCCGACGCCGTTGTCCGAGACTTCGACGGCGATCCTGCCGGAGGCGGGCTCGGTGGCCCGCAGATGAATTCTTCCTCCGCCCGGCGTGAACTTGATGGCGTTCTTGACGATGTTCCAGAAGATCTGCCGCAACCGCGCCGGATCGGCGTCCACGAACTTCCCGCGTTCGGCCCCCTCGCGCTCGATCGCGATCCCCTTGGCGGCCGCCTCCGGCCGGCAGATCTCGACCACGTCGTCCAATGCCCCGGCCAGCTCGACGGGCTCGACCTCGAGCTGGAGCTTCCCCTTGGCGATCCTCGTCAGGTCGAGCAGGTCGTCGATCAGGCGCGCCTCGATCTCCGCGTTGCGGCGCACGATCTCGATCTGTCGCCGCGCGGCGGGCGGCAGTGCCAGGTCTTTCTCGAGGACCGAGCTGATCGCCAGGACGGGCGTCAACGGCGTGCGCAGCTCGTGGGACAGGGCCGCCAGGAACTGGTCCTTCGCGCGGTCGGCCGCTTCGGCCTCTTCCTTGGCCCGCCGCAGCTCTTCCTCCGCCGTTTTCAGGTCGTGGACGTCCGCCGCCGCACCGATCCAGGAAACAATGCGCCCCCGGGCATCCCGGACCGGAACGACACGCGCCAGCACCCAACGGTACTGGCCATCCCGCATCCGGATTCGGTACTCCACCCGGTACGGTTCGCCGGCCGCCATCCCGCGCCGCCGCTCTTGAAGCACCGGTTCCCGGTCGTCGGGATGCAGGATCTTCGCCCACGGAGCGTCGAGGGAGGGGTCGATGGGACCGAACACCTCCTCCACCTTCCGATTGATGTAGGTCGTGCGCCCTTGCGCATCGTTGACCCACATCAGCTGATCCACGGCTTCGGTCAGCGTGCGGTAGCGCTCCTCGCTCTCCCGGATGACATCCTCGGCCTGCTTGCGTTGGGCGTCCGCCCGCCGCCGCTCCGACATGACCGCCCCGAGCACCAGAAACGTCCCCGCGGTCAGGCCCATGAAGGCTTGCAGCGAGAAGAGGCCCTCCGGAATCGTGCCCCTCGCGAAGGGGCCGTGCCCGCGCGCCGTGGCCCAGACGGCGATCGCCGACACGACGAAGGTCGCGCGCGCCGCGCCGCGCTCGTCGAAGCGGATGGACGCCCAGACGAGCAGGGGCAGGAGCAGGGACGGCATGCCCTGGCTCGTGTGGTCGAAGATGAAGAGGCTCGCGGCGACGAGCAGGACGCCGAGCACTCCCCGCTCTCCGAGGCGCCCGCGCGGAACCACGGCGTCCTCCGCGAGCTTCCAGGTCAGAATCAGAGGCGCGACGACGAGATCGCCGATGACGTCCCCGAGCCACCAGGCCTGCCACGTCGCTCCGATCCGGTCGGGAGTGATGACGCCGCCCGTCAGGAGGCTGGCGACGCCGATCGAGGCGCTCGCGGCCGTGCTCACGACACCGGCGAGAAAAATCAGGCCGATCACGTCCTGCAGGCGATCGAGGGAACGGCGAAAGCCGGGGATGCGGGAGAGGAGATACGCGCCGAGGAGCGCTTCCAGCGTATTTCCCGCCCCGATGCCGAGCGCCACGAGAAGCGGCGCGCCGGTCCAGACGTTGGCGACGACGGCGCCGGCGGCGATCGACGGCCAGAAACGATTCCCGAGGATCAGGAGCGCGGCGAGCGCGATCCCCGTGGGCGGCCAGACGAGCGTCGCGAACGCGTTGACGGGCTGAATCGAAAGCCCGAGCCTCGCGAAGAGGGCATAGACGGCGGCCAGAAGGACCGCCCCTGTCAGATATCTCGTCGTGTCGGGCTTCACCGCGGGCCTGGATCCCTTTCCGGTGCCGGCGCGCGGGATTCTAGCTCAGCGGGTCACGGCGAAGCTCGCGGAGAACGCGGAACCCGTAGTCGGAGTAACGGAAGCCGGGCGGCAGGCTCGTGCGCGCCGATGGCGAGGACCAGCGGACCGTGTGGCGCCAGGAGCCGCCGCGGCTCGCTCGGCGGGGAAGCGAGGCGGCAGGAGGCGCGACGGGGTCGGGCTCGCGCCAGTTGGCGCACCACTCGTGAACGATCGTGCCGGCGTCGAAGAGCCCGTAGCCGTTGGGCGTACCGCGGCCGGCCTCCCAGGGGCCGGCGATCGGACCCTCGGGGATCTCCCCGGGAGGAATCGTTTCTCCCCAGGCGGTCCGCGGCCGCAAGTGCCCTCCGCTCGCCGCGAGCTCCCACTCCTCCTCCGTGGGCAGTCGCCAGCGCCCTCCGGCGGTTTCCGAGAGCCAATCGCAGAACGCCGCGGCGTCCTCCCACGTCACGCCGACGACCGGCTGCGCCGGCAGCGGAGAAATCCGGATCGCTCCACCACGGCGGAGCCGGCGCGCGCCCGGCGGCGAGAAAGGGCGCGTACTCGCGGTTGACGACCGGAGTGCGGCCGATCCGGAAGGACGGGATCTCGACCGTTCGCGCCGAGCCGTCCGTTTCCCGAAGGTCGAGCCGCCCGGCGGGAATCGGAACGGTCTCGGGAACGGCGAACGTCTGCCGGTCCGCGACGCTGAAACCGGTCTCCATCGCCGCCGTAGGATACGGCATGGCTTCCGCACCGGACACTCGTCTCACGAGCGCCCTTGCGCGGGACGAAGGCACGCGAGGCCGCGATTTCGACTCTCGTCGGCGTCGGGGTCGTCTTTCTGATCTTCTTCACCCGGTCGGAGCACTTCACCTGGCGGCTGGCGTCTTACGGCGCCCTGTGCGGCTTCTCGATCTATGCTCTGCTGCAACACGCTGATGAGGCTCGCCGGCGAGCCGATCCTCCGGCGCGCGATCCTTCCGCGCCCAGGTCGTTGCCGGGATCATCTTCTTCCTGGGCGGCGTCCTCGGTTGGGGCATCGCTTCCTTCGTCGCGCAGGTCACGGGGCTGGCGCGGATCGACTACTCGGCCCGGGACATCGGCGGCGCGTTCGGCATCGCGGGTTCGCTCGGCCTCGTCTTCGGGCTCGCCTTCTACTTCTTCGGTGTCCTGCAGGAACGCCTTCGCGCAGAGCGTCGAGCGCCTGAAGGAAGCGGAGTTCGCGGAAAAGGAGCTCGAGCTCGCCCGGTCGATTCAACAACGCCTGCTCCCGCCGGACGCGATCGAGGGGGACGGTTACCGCGTGTCGGCGCGCAACCTGCCGGCCCGTTTCGTCGCGGGGGATTTCTACGACGTCTTCCACCAGGCCGACGGGACCGTGGGGCTCGTCATCGCGGACGTCTCGGGCAAGGGAATCGGCGCCTCGCTCATCATGGCCTCCGTCAAGGCGGTCGTGCCCCTGGTCGCCTCGGATAAGTCCGCCGCCGAGACTCTGACTCGCCTGAACCGCAAGCTTTCGGCGGAGCTTGCCCCGCGCGATTTCGTCGCGCTCTGCTTCTCGCGATACGCGCCGGCGGATGGAACGCTCGAGATCGCCAACGCGGGATTGCCGGATCCTTACCGGCTCTGCGAGGGAGGCGCCGTCGAGCCGCTCTCCGTCCCCGGTCCCCGCCTCCCGCTGGGCGCCCGCCGCGACGTCGTCTACGAATCGCTCACCGTGACCGTCGCGCCCGGGCAGCGCGTGCTCTTCCTGACCGACGGTCTGCCCGAGGCGCCGGACGCCGCGGGCGATCCGCTGGGGTACGAGACTCTCTCCCGTCTCGTCTCCTCCGCCGCGGCCGCGCCGGGCGACCTCGTCGACCGGCTCCTCGATTCGGTCCGCGCCGCGAGCCCGGGCGCCCTGCAGGACGACTGGACGGTCCTCCTCCTCGAACGGCGCGCCGGCCGTGCTTACCTCGGTCCGAGCTGATAGATCCGGAGCTCGTTGCCGCACTGGACCCCGAACTGGGCCGAGGGCATCGAGCCTCCCCCCTGGATCGTGCACTTCTCGATCCAGGCGCCGCAATCCATCGTGACGAGCGGGCCCCCGTCGGGATGATGATCCACGAGGAGCCGCGCGTGGTGGGTGTGCCCGATGACGGCGAGCCGGTTGCCGCGCCCCTCCGGCGTGCGGGCCCTCGCCCGGACGTCTCCCCCGAAGGTGAGGACGCCGGCGGTCTGATGGAAGTCGTCGCGCGCGTTGGTGAACGTGGCGGGGCCCTCGAAGGCGTCGATCGGGAGGAACATGTTCCTGCAAGCCTCGACGTCGGCCGTCTTCGCGATCGGCACGGCTCCCGTCGGATTCGGAATCACGATCGGGAAATTCAGGCTGGGATCGCTCTTTCTGGCCCGGAGAAGGGCATTGATCGTGTTTTCGTACCCGTCGGGGAACGGGCCGACCCTGTAGAGACCGGCGTGGACGTGCTCCGCCTTGATCACGAGGGCCGCCTTCCACTTCGTGGGAAGCCGTTCGATCTGGTCCCAGATGTGGCCGTGCGTGAGAAACGACCTCCCGCCGGCGACCGGCGCGATCACCGGCCGCTCGTCCTCCGGCGGCGTGGTCGTCGCCGCGAGCGGGCTGTCGTGATTGCCGCGCACGATCGTCGGCTCGAGGTCAAGGAGTCCTTGATGCATGGGCTTGATCTTCGGGTCGCCCGTGATCTCCGCGAGCACCTCGTCCGCGTTCATGCCGTCCGGAGGGTCCTGCCTCCAGAAATCGAGCCGGTCGCCGCTCTGAAAGACCTTGACACCGGGGGTCGCTTCGATGGCTTCGAGCAATGCCGGAAACAGGTCGAGACCGTTGAAGTGATAGTCCTGGAAATGGGCCATCCGCTCCATGCTGATCCAGTGGAGGTCTGGAATGAAGACCCTCAGGGTCGGGTCGTTCTCGAACCCGAGCTTCGAATCGGCGTAGCGGTTCACGAGGAAGACGCGGAATCGCTTGAGCAGCGTCTCCAGGAAGTCGTTCTGGTCTGCCATGCGCCCCCTCGACCGGCCGCGTCCGTCGGTTGAGAGGGAGCGTATCAAAGGGGCCGTCGCCCCCGGAACAGTTGACCGGGGCCGCGCTCGGGGATACGTTGTCGGGAGGATCGAGGGCCGATTTCAGAAATGGCGATGCGAGAGAAACCGACGCGCCGGCGTTTCCTTCGCACCCTTCTGGGCGCCCCGGCGGCGTTGTCCGCGCTCCAGGCCTGCTCGAGCGCGCCGGCGGCTCCGGAATACTCCGGTACGGGGTTTCCGGGCTGCTCGAAACGCAAGTCCTGGTCGAACTACGTCCGGACCCAGACCGCGGAACCCGTGGCCCTCTGCGCTCCCGGAAGTTCCGGCGCCGTGGCGTCCCTCGTGTCGGAGACCGGCTCGCGCCGGCTCTCCATGAAGGCGGTCGGCTCCGGCCACGCCTGGTCCGACGTCGCGCTGACCGACGGAGTCATGGTGCTGCCGGACAACCTGCGCTCGGTCCTTCCGCTCGAAAGGGAGATCCTGAAGCCCTCGGCTCCTCCCCTGCTCTTCCGCGTCGAGAGCGGCATCACCATCCGGCAGCTGAACCAGGCCCTCGACGCCGCCGGATTGGCCCTCATCAACATGGGCGGCTACGACGGCCAGACGATCGCCGGCGCGACCTCGACGGGGACGCACGGCTCCGGCATCGAGTTCGGCCCGCTCTGCGACGTCATCGAGTCGCTCGAGCTCGTTCCGGCCGACGGCCGACTCTACCGGATCGAGCCCTCGAACGGCATCACGGACCCTGCCGCGTTTGCCCGGCGCCACCCCGATGTCCAACTGCTGCAGGACGACAAGGCCTTCTATTCGGTGATCGTCGGAATCGGGTGCATGGGCGTCATCACCTCGGTCACCCTGCGCGTGACCGAGAAGTACTGGCTCACGGAGCGGCGGTGGACGAGCCCGTGGCCGGAGGTTCGCGCCGCGCTGGCGAAGGGGGACGTGATCCGCGAGCACCGCCATTACGAGGTGCTCGTCAATCCCCATCCGCTCGACGGAGTGAACCTTTCCCTGATCACGACGCGCGACCCGGCCGTCCCGCCGATCCGGGAGTCGCCGTTTCTCGAGCGCAATTTCCTCGTCGCGCTGGGCTCGATTCTCCCGCCGGGACTCCTGGAGCCCGAGCCGGACAAGGCGCCACAGACGCTGAACACCGCGTTGAAGCTCCTCGCCCGCGAGCCGTACACGCGGGTGAGCTACGAAGTTCTCAACATCGGCTCGCCGAACAACATCCAGGCCGTTTCCGCCGAGCTTGCCTTTCCGATGGCGGAGAACCGCTACCTCGACGCGATCGACCGGTTCCTCGAGCTCGCCGAGCAACAGAGAGCCATCGCCGGCCGCTGCCACAGCTCCCCCGTCTCGCTCCGGTTCGTGAAGGCCTCGAAGGCGTATCTCGCCCCGCAGAGCGGACGCGACACGTGCATGATGGAGATCATCTTCGGCAAGGGGACGGTCGGCGCGAACGAGCTGATCTATCTCTACGAGAACGAGCTCTCCCGGTTCGGCGCCCGGCCACACTGGGGCCAGTTGAACTACGTGACGGGAGGCCACGCCGTCCTGAGAAAGATGTATCCGCAGTACGACAGCTGGCTCGATACATACAAGAGGTTCAACACGAATCACATCTTCGACAGCGCGTTCGCCAAGCGCGTCGGGATCGCCGACTATGAGATATGAACAGGTTCCCTGACTGATGGCTCTGCGCCAGGACGTGCTCCGCGCGTTCGCGGAGCTCCAGCTGAGAGCGATCGATCCGGCGCCGGCCCCGCTCCTGGACGACCCCGCGGCCGTCGCGGCCGACGTCGTGACGTATTTGAGCGGGGCCCCGCATCTCGTCGCCGAGGGCTTCGGCCTCGCGCTCGATCAGATCGACCTGAGAGCCCGCACCGCCTTCGGGCTCCCCTTCGCCAAACTGGAGCTGCCGGGCCGGCGCTCGACTCTCGACCTCGTCGCCGGTGACGAGCTCGGGCAGACCCTGCTCACGATGCTCGCCCGCGCGTCCTGGCTCGTCATCTATTCGCGAGAGCCCGCGCGCCGGCGCGTCGGGTTCACCCGCTCCCTGGACCTGCCTCCGCCGGCCGACGTGCCGTCGCCGGACGCCGCCGGTCTCGATCGCACGTACGACGTGTGTGTCGTCGGCTCGGGAGCCGGAGGATCCGTCGTGGCCGCGCGCCTGGCCGCGGAAGGCCGCGACGTCCTCTTGATCGACGAGGGGGCGTGGGTCAATCCGAAGTCCTACAGCGCCCGCGACGATCGGGCGTTGAACCAGCTCTATCGAGACTCGGGAATCCAGCCCGCGCTGCCGGCGCTCGACTACATCCCGCGCCGCCACGGTTTCGGATTCATGACGGTGCTCCAGGCCCGCGTCTTCGGCGGCGGGCCCGTGGTGAACAACGCGATTCATCTTCCGATCAAGAAGGAGCGGTGGTCGCAATGGCGAAACGACTTCTCCTTCCCGGTCGAATGGGCGGATCTCGAGGCCGCTCTCGCGCGGGTCGGAAGGGACCTCGGCGTGAGCACGTCCGAGATGAAGCGCGCTCAGGGCTTTCGCAGCACCGCCTTCGAGACGGGCGCCGGCAGGCTCAACCTGCCCGTCGAAGACCTTCCGCTGTCCGTGCTCGACTGCGCCTGCTGCGGCGGATGCAACGCGGGGTGTCAGTTCGGAAAGAAGACGGCTGGACCGCACGGCCCCCGGCCGGCGGGCAAGCCGTCGAGTTATCTCGAGCGGGCCCTGGCGGCCAACTGCCGCATCCGGCCGGGCCTGCAGGCGGTCAGCCTCGTCGCGGATCTCTTCTCGCGGCGCGCCGCGGAGCTCAAGTGCCTGGACCTCACGGACGGCAAGAGGGAAGTCCACGTCAAGGCGAAGAAATTCGTCATCGCCGCGGGGCCGATCGCGTCGAGCAGGATCCTGCGCGACAGCCTCTTCCAGGTGTTGAGCCCGGTCGGCCGACACATGGCGGCCAACGTCGTGTCGCCGGTGTTCGCGGAGCTTCCGGCGGACATCGAACCGGCGCGCGACAACCCCGGCGTACAGATGTGCGTCTTCGTGGACCAGGGGGGCCACCTGCTCGAGTCGTGGTTCCACTATCCCGGATCTCTCGCGGCCGCTCTGCCGCAGTGGCTCGAAGAGCACGCCGGCGTCATGAAGGCGTACAAGCGGCTGGCCGTCTGCGCCGTCGTCGTCCCGACGGCGAACGGCGGAGAGCTCGGCCCCACGAACAATCTCGTCCTCTCCCTGTCGGACGCGGAGATCGAGCAGATCAAGGAGGGGATGGTGCAGATCGCGGAGGCCTTCTTCGAGGCGGGCGCGACCCGCGTGTTGCCAGGGACCTCTCATCCTGTTCAGATCAACGCCGCCACGAAGGAGGCGGACGAAGCGGCCTTCCGCCAGGCCGTCGCCGGGCAGGCGGACCTGACGCTGAGCACCGCTCACGTGCAGGGGGGCAACGCGATCGGCCGGGACGCCTTGCGCTCCGTCGTCTCACCCGGCTTCCACCTCCACGACTTCGACAACGTCTTCGTGGCCGACACGAGCCTCTTCCCCGCCGGCTGCGAGCGCAACCCGCAGATGACGACGATGGCCCTCGCCCACCTGGCCGCCGACAGGATCCTGTCGGCCTGAGACGTCAGGGGTTCCGAAGGACCAGGTAGGGTCCTCCGCGCGGACCTTTCGAGCCGTACTTCACCAGGACGACGCCGGGCATCGATGCCGCCCGGCGCACCCGCTCGCCGACGGAGTCGAAGTCGTTCAAGCCGAACTGCCGCCCGAGAAAAGGATGGACATAGAGACCGCCGGGAGGAAGGAGCCCGACTCTCGGCAGGAGATTGCCCCACAGTTCGCTGTGGAGCGGTGTCGCCGGCGGAAGCCGGCGCAGCCGCTGCACGAGGTCGTTGAACGCGCCGTCGTCGTTCCAGAAGAGGACCCTTCCGTTCAGCGGCTCGCCCGCCACGAGAATCGAGGTCAACGAAAGGCTCAGGGTCAACACGACACCGAAGGAGAGCGCGCGAACGAATCCGCGGCTCCCCTGGAGAAGGCGCGCGGCCCCGACGGCAAGGCACGGAACCGCTCCGACCATCTGGAGGAAACCGAATCGGGGAAAGGCCATCAGCGCGAGGCCGAGAGCGACGATCAGGTAATCGCGCGTCGGCGTTTCATAGTCTCCCGGCTTCTCGACCAGGGTCTGCGCAACGGCCGGCAGGAAGGCGAGGACCGCGAGCCACATCGCGCCGGCGGAAGGCCGGTCCGCGATCAGGCGCCCGATCCGGAAGGGAACGATCGCGGTCCATCGAAGAAAGTCCGGCCCGGCGCCGGCGAGCGCGAACCCGAGGCCGCAGAGCGCATACGGGGCCGCCGCCACGGCCGTGAGCTTCATCGCGTCGCGCACCCTCTGCTGGAACAGCAACCGGAGAAGCACGACCGCCAGGAGATAGGCGGCCGTCTGCTTGATGAGAATCGCGCACCCGATCCACAAGCCTGCCGCGACAATGCGGTTCCGGCCGAGCGCTCTCGCGATCGGCACAGCCAGCGCCGCGATCATGACCGTCGGCCAGATCGAGTTCCCCTGCCAGTAGAAGAGGAGAGCCAGGAAGAGGCCCGAGCCCGCGAGTCTCGCCGAGAGCGACAGCCGCCGCGTCTCCGAGAGCACGAAGGCATGGGCCACCAGCGGCCAGCCGAGCGCGAAGAGCCGGACGACCGGCGTCGAGACCCCGAACCAGGAGAACGCCAGGGCCAGGAGTCCCATCAGCCCCGGCGTGTGCACGAACTTGATGTCCCGGTACATCACCATGCCGCGGGACCACAGATAGGCCGGCGTCGTCACCTCCGGCCACGCAATCGTTCTCAGGGCCATCGCCGCAATCACGTGAACGGCCAGCACCGCGACGGCCACCGGATCTGCCCTGCTCGATCGCATCGGGATCCCCGAGTATGCGTCACTCGGGAGGTCCGCCTTGCGGTTGTTCTCTCGCGCCCCGATAATCGCGGCATGGCGCAGGCGCGGCGCGGCCGGGTCGCGGCGGAGATTCCCGCCCCGTGATCTCGCTCGCGCCCGCATCCGCCGCGATCGCCGTCCTGAGCGCGTTCGCACAGGCGAGCCCCGCTCCCCTGCCGCCGCCGCGCGGGACGCCGATCGAGCGGGCGGTCGATCCGCGCCCGAATGTCCGGGCAGGCCGCGTCGAGGAGTACGCCATCACGGGCCGGACCTCCCGGCGCGAGCGCCGTCTCTGGGTGTACACGCCGCCGGGGTACTCCCCGGCCGCCGGCGCGGGCTACGACCTGCTCGTCGTCTTCGACGGCGGCGAGTACCTGGACGAGATCCCGCTGCCGATGATCCTCGACGCCCTGCTCGCCGACGGAAAGGCGCCCCCCTTCGTCGCCGTCTTGATCGACAACGGAACGTCCACGGCGCGGCTGGACGATCTCGCCAACCGCGCGGGCTTCGCGGCGTTCCTCGCCGACGAAGTCATCCCGTGGGTGCGGCAGCACTGGAAGGTGACGCGCGATCCCCGCCGGACGATCGTCACCGGCTCGAGCGCCGGCGGCCTCGCGGCCGCGTACGTCGCCTTCCAGCGCCCCGACCTCTTCGGCAACGTCCTGTCGCAGAGCGGCGCGTTCTGGCGCGGAAACGAGGCGTCCAACGAGCCGCCCTACGAGTGGCTCACGGGCCAGATCGCCGCGTCGCCGAGGAAGGACATCCGTTTCCTCCTCGAGGTGGGTTCCCGCGAATCGCGCGGCGCGCTCGGAGGCGCGGCCCCCTCCATCCTCGAGGCGAATCGCCACCTGCGCGACGCGCTGAGGAAAGAGGGCTACGACGTCACCTATGCCGAAGTCCCCGACGGAGAGCACTCCCCCGCGACGTGGCGCCAGCGCCTCCCCGCCGCCCTCGCCGCCCTGCAGGCAAACCGTTAGTTCGGGAAGTCCGCCGGGTCGATGCCGGGGATGACGCGCAGCGCGTTCTTGTAGTAGAGCTTCTTCAAGACGGCGTCGGGAAGTTCCAGGCCGTACATCTTCCAGAAGGCGTGGCGTCTGCGGTAGTAGTCGAAGTACTCGTCGGCGGTCTCGAGCACGCGGAAGTAGACGTGGTACTCGTCGGGCGCCCAGATGTCCTTTCCGAACATCACTCGGTCCTGGTAGCGGAGGAACCAGTCGCGCGCGAAACGCGGCTGCCGCCCGAGCTCGGCGAGCACCGCGCCGATCTCGGTATAGATGTTCGGCAGCCGGTCGAGGAGCTGTCCCAGGCGTCCGAGGTCGCCGCCCATCCAACCGAGATGCGCGTCGATGAACTTCGTCTTCGGATGCTTCTGGAAGAGGTGGTGCTGCTCGCCGATCAGCGTCTCCCAGCCCGGGTACTCGGAGGGCGGCCGCGCCCGTCGCGGGAACTGTTTCAGCTCGAGCCAGCGCTCGTTCGCGCGGTCCTGCGGCTGAAAGAACGAAGCCGGCTCGGCCGTGTGGATCAGCACCGGGATCCCGAGCGCCCCGCACTTCTCCCAGACGGGGTCCAGGCGCGGGTCGTCCACGGCGACGCGCCGCCCTTCGCCGTCCTTCACCGTCATCCCGAAGTTCTTGAAGATCTTCAAGCCCTGCGCGCCGTTCTTGAAGTCCCGTTCGAGCTGGGCGGCCGCGCGCTCGGCCCATCCGGGGTCGCCGATCCCGGTGAAATCGAGATTCGCGAAAACGACGAAGCGCTTCGGGTATCGCCCCTTCAGGTTCTTCCAACCCCGCGCGAACGTCTCGCCCTGGCCGCCGGAGAGGTTGACCATGACGCGCATGTTCAGCCCGTCCATGTCGGCGACGAGCTTCGCGACGGCGTCTGCCGGGAGGTCCGTGTCCTGGTGGTTGTGGACGTCGATGAACGGGTACTTCGCCCGCTTGACCTCGTGGCCGGGCACGACGAGCGTGGACTTCGGCTCGTACTCCTCGACCGTCATGGAGGTCACCGGCGTCGGCCACGGCGCCTGCGCCCGCGCCGGGCCCGCCGCCAGGAGCGCGCCGATCCCCAGGAGAAGGTGTCTCGCCTGTCGCATGGTCCCTCCGCAGACTTACGTCGGAGGAGGCTCCCTTGTTTCGGGTTACCGGAGGCCCCAGCTCGTCCTGTCGTTGAACACGACGTGCAGGGCCTTGAAGGTGACGCTGGTCGCGCCCCGGCCGACAGGGATCTTGTCCTCGTAGTCCTTCCTCTTCTCGATCGGCTGGAGCTTCGAATCGACGGCGTTCCAGACGACGGTTCCCCTCTGCTCCTTCCCGTCGGCACCGATGTAGGTGAACCCGACGTCCACCTGCGTCACCGGCTTGTCGCTGGTCATGTGGATGCGGTAGCGGGCGGATTCCTTGTCGGCGGTGAGGCCCAGGAACTCGACCGTGACCGGAGCTTCCTCGGCCCGCCACGGCAGAGGCGTTATCTTGTGCGCGGGCGCCTTCGCGGCGCTCCCCTTCGCACCGGCTCCGCCAGGCCCCCCGCCGGCCTTCTCCTTGCCGCAGCCGAGCGGCGACAAGATCATCGAGAGGACGACGGCGGCCGCCGCAAGCCCCGTTCTCGCTTTCATGGCCCCTCCTCTTCGGGCGAGCGTAACACCGAGGCTCGAGACCAAGAAGTCTCCTCACGGGAGAGGCCCCGGCGTGAGGAGAATGCTGTCCGCAGCACGGCGTAATCGTCCGGGCCATCGCTCGACTCCCTCGGCCGCCCGATGAAGTCCATCGAAACAAACGATTGGACCCGAATCCGCAACGCACACTATCGTAAGGCTCCGACTCCTCCGACGGAACCAATCCAGCAAGCAACTGAGCTGCCCGCCGCCGGTTCTCGGCAGAAAGCGAGTGCATCATGAAGGCAACCCTTCTCGCGGCGGTTGTCCCGATACTGCTGACCGGTTGCGCCGCGCACCGTGACCTTCGAACGCAAGCGGACCTCGATCGGGACGCCGAGCTATGGACGCGCGCACACGCCGTGCGAGTCGCAACGAGTCAGGATCAGCTCAGGGATTGCTCATCGCTTGGGGTTGTCAGCGAACGCTACTATGACGGCCCGCCCGGCGATCCCGCGAAGAGGCCGATGGGCGCGGCGTGGCCGGAGTATGTCCTCAGGTTCAGGACGGCCCAACTTGGCGGAGACGCCGCTCTGGTTTGCGATCCCATCCGAAAATGGACGGGCGACCTCATCGAATCGCGCGTGCTGGGCGAGGCCTATCTCTGCGGCGGACCGGCGCTGACAACCGCCTCCCAGGGTCTCAAGTCATGATCGCCCCGCTTCTGTTAGCCGCCATGATTGCCCGCGGGCCGGTTGTCCCGGTGAAGCCGCCGCACTGGTCGCATCCGCAGATGACCGAAAGTGACGAGTACCGGCACTGGAAACATGAACACCACGGCTGACCCCATCAGTGGTCTCTGAATTCGAGAGCCTCGCGTAGACACTTCTGGACGAGAAAGGCATGGATATGGACACCATCATCATCGTTCTTTTGGTCATCCTTCTTCTCGGTGGCGGCGGTTTTTGGTATCGCCGCGGACGCGCCTGACGTCAGCCGGCCTCGCAGTCCGGGGGGTCATGACCAACCGGTGACGCGCGGCTGGTACAACCGGCAGCGCGACCACCCTTCAGAGGGCCTTATGAAAATCTCAAGGAGTTTCCTGGCAACAATGAGTATCGGTCTGCTTTGCCTGGGCGTCGGCTCGAGCGCGCGCGCGGAAGATCCCCCCAAAGACACCGCTTCCATAGAGGTATCCGAGGCTTTCAAGGCCCTGGCCGTCCAGTCCAGGCTGATCGATAAGCTAGGCGCCGACGCCCTCGGGATCACCGTTCGCGTCTCCGGGGAAACCGCGACTCTGACCGGCGAAGTGGCCAAAAAGTCCAGCCAGAAGCTGGCTACGGAAGTGGCCGTTTCGGTCGAGGGGATCAAGAAGGTCGACAACCGGGTGACGGAGCAGAATCCGCCGGCGGCGCTTGCAAACGCCGAAGCCAACGTGAAGGACGCGGTTCTTCTGACCAGGGTGAAGACCATCCTCTTGACGGACATCGGCGTCAACGCTCTCAAGATCGATGTCGACGTCACCAACGGCGTCGTCAGCCTTCGCGGGAAGCTCGGAAATGCGGCGATCAACCAGGAGGCGATCGAGAAAGACTCGGTCGATCAAAGGCGTCACGAAGGTCATCAACCTCCTGGCCTGAGTTGGCAGCGCCCCGTTCTCCTCGCCGCCTGCCGCGGAATCAACTCGCGGCCGAGAGGAGTTTCCGGAAGCGGGGGTTGCCGCGCAGCGGGTCGAAGTTGGGATCGACCTTGAGCCAGCCGGGAGACAGAATGTAGGGAACCTTGAGAAGGGGCTCCAGCCGGTCGAGCGCCTTTTCGGGCTCGCCCGCGACGATGTAGATCCGCGCGAGCTGGTGTTGGATGTAGGGGCCGGTGGCGGCATCGCTGGTCACCGGGAGCAGGCCGGCGGCGCGCTCCCCCTCGCGGATGGCTTCCTCCTTCCGTCCCAGGTAGGCGAGCGCGAGACCCCGGAGGACGCGGCGCAGCGCGTCTTCGGGGGCGGCGCGCAGCTGCTCCTCGAAGGCCTTCGCCGCGATTTCGGCATACTTGCGCACGCTGTCCGTATCCGCCTCGAGGGCGGAGGCCTGAAGGAGGCAGAAACCCCAGGTGGCGCGGTCCTCGTCGAACGCACCCGGTGTGAGCCGCAGGAGGAGCGCCCGCTGCGCCTGGTCGAGGACCCAGACGAGATCGCCGGCGTTCGCCAGTTCGGCCACGAGCACCGTGGGCTCGACCTTCCCGGCCGTGGCCTGGATCACGCCGTGGGCAGCGTCGAGATTTCCCTCCGCCAGGAATGTCATCGCCTTGTTCTCGATCAACGGGAGGTTGGCGGGAGCGACCATGAGTCCCTTCTCGGATACCTCGCGCGCCTCTGGGTAGCGGCGCAGGAAGAGGAGCGCCTGGGTCAACCGCAAGTGAGTCCGGACCGACCGGGGGTCCAGGCGGTTTGCCTGGCGAAAACGCTCCACCGCCGCTTCCCACTGTCCGAGCGACTCTTCCGCCATCGCGGTCGCGGTCAGCAGGTCCGCGTTGGTCGCCGTGACTCGATGACCCCGGTTGTACTGCTCCAGCGCGCGGTCGTAGTTCCTGAGAACCAGCCTCTGATAGTTGCCGAGCGCGAGATACGCTTCGGGCAGGGCGGGGGCGAGCGCCACGGCCTTCTCCGCTGTTTCGCGCGCGCGTTGCGCGAGCTCGGGCGTCGGCGCGCTGTTGGAGTAGAGGGTGGAGGTTCCCCACGAGATTCGGGCCCACGCGGCAGCGAAACCCGGATCGAGGGCCACGGCCTGCTCGTAGAAGCCAAGCGCCCTGCGCACGCCGGGCACACTGCCGACAGTCAGCTGCCTCCAGACCTCCTCGCCCTTGAGGTACGCGTCGTAGGCGGCGAGGTTCTTCGTGGGCTTCTCCGAGAGGCGCTTCTCCTCGCCCGCCCCCAGCGCCACGCCCAACGCCTCCGCGACTCGCGACGCGATATCCGACTGCACCTGGAAGACATCCGTCAAGGACGCGTCGAACGGCTGTTGCCACTTCGACGTGGGCGCGTCCGGGCGCGTCACGTCTACGAGCTCGGGCGTGACGTGGACGCGGCTGCCGCCGCCGGCCTTCTCCCAGCGCACCGTGGCGGTGAGCAAGTAGGACGTGTTCAGCTCGCCGGCAATCTGCTTCGGTGTCTTGGTCGTCTTCTTGTAGGGAGTGGAGCTGGCGCGGGCAATCACCTGGAGGTTCGGCAGTGAGGTCAACTTGGCCCTCACCTCGTCCGCGATGCCGTCCACGAAGTAGTCGTCCTCGGCCGACCCCAGGTTCTCGAACGGCAGCACCGCGACACGTTTCACGCCTCCGATCTCTCCCCCGACCCCGGGTGTCCGCCGCAGGAAGAGGGACCCCGCAACGCCGAGAATTACAACGGCGGCAGCGGCCGCGGCGGCGATGAGGGCCTTCCTCTTACCGGCCGACGGGGCGGGAGCTTGCGCGCCGCTCGTGGCTGTCGGTGAGGACTGTTCCGCAATGTTGAACGCGACATCCCTGGCAGATTGGAAGCGGCTCTCCCGATCCTTCTCGAGGCAATGCCGGACGATGCGGTCGAGCGCTGGCGAGATTTTCCGCCCCGACTCCGACAGCTCCGGCGGGTCTTCCTTCAGGATCGCCGACATCGTGTCCGCCCTTGTCGGCCGCGCGAACGCCCTCTTTCCCGACAGCAGTTCGTACAGGACCGCCCCGAACGAGAAGATGTCCGAGCGGTGATCGACGGGAAGGCCCCGCACCTGCTCGGGCGACATGTAGCCCAGCGTTCCCATGACGGTCCCGGGCTCCGTGTGACGGGAGATCGTCGGCGCGCTCGTCTCCTCTCCCGGGGCAACTGGCCCCACCCTCTTCGCCAGGCCGAAGTCGAGGATCTTGACGTGGCCGTCCCGTGTCACGAAGAGGTTCTCCGGCTTCAGGTCCCGGTGGACGATGCCTTTCTCGTGGGCGGCGGACAGGCCCCTGGCGACCTGGAGCGCGTATTCCACCGCCTGCTTCTGGTGGATGGGACCTGCATCGAGCTTCGCGCGCAGCGTCTCCCCTTCCAGGAGCTCCATGACGGCATACGACACGCCCTCCTCTGTTCCGAAGTCGAAGATCGAGAGGATGTTTGGATGGGAGAGCGCCGCGACCGCCTTCGCTTCCCGCTCGAACCGGGCCAGCGCCTCGGGATCCGCTGCGACAGATTCGGGAAGCACCTTGACCGCGACGTCCCGATCCAGCTTTTTGTCCCGCGCCCGGTACACCTCCCCCATCCCGCCCGCGCCGAGCGGCGCGAGGATCTCGTACGGACCGAGGCGAGCACCGGAGAATAGCGGCATTTCTGCCACACGATTCTAAGACTCGCCCAAATCCGGGCCGGAGAGGAACGGAAAGGCCGCTCTCAGCGGCTGCCGCGGTTGCGGGTCATGTCGATCCGGCCGATCCCGTCGGGTTGCTCGGTGAACCAGAGAGCGCCGTCCGGGCCGACCGTGATGCCCGACGGTCTGGCCGCGTTGATCTTCACCCTGGTGAGCTTTCCCAGCGGCACGATCGAGCGAATCAGGTTCGCCTGAGGGTCCGTGAACCAGATGTTGCCGTCCGGCCCGACCGCGATGCTGTCGGGCTGGCAGTTCGGCGCGTCGATCGTGAAATCCATGAACGCGCCGAGCGAGGAGATTCGGCCGATCCTGGGCTCCGGGGCAAACGGGGCCGGCAAGGGGGCCTCGATGAACCAGTAGTGGTGATCCGGGCCCGCGACGATCGTCGTCGGATGGCCCTTGCTCGTCGGGACGGTGTACTCGAGGGCCACGCCGCCGGTGTTCATCTTCCCGATCCTGTTGGCGTCCGGCTCCGTGAACCAGAGATTGTTGTCGCCGGCCGCGATCCCGTACGGCTGGGATCCCGTGGCCGGGACCGCGAATTCCAGGACGATGCCGTCCGCGCTCAACCGGCCGATCCTGCTGCCGGCCGCGTTCGTGTACCAGATGTTGCCGTCCGGGCCGGCCACGATCGCAATCGGCTGGCTTCCCTCCGGGATCAGGAACTCGGAGATCGATCCGCCGGGCGTGATCCTGCCGATCCGCCCGGCGCTGCTTTCCGTAAACCAGATGTTCCCGTCCGCCCCGGCGGCGATGCCCGACGGCAGACTGCCTCCCGTCGGGATCGCGAATTCGGAGATGACGCCGGCCGTGGTGATCCGCCCGATGGCGTTGATTCCGGTCTCGATGAACCAGAGCGCCCCGTCGCGGCCGGCCACGATGGCTCCCGGCTGACTGTTGGCCGACGGCGTCGTGAAGCGGGTGACCCTGTTGTTTCCCGATGCTCCCGCCAGAACCATCGCCGCTGCGCCAAGAAGGATCGCCGCAAGACCGCGCGGTCCGCGGAGCCGGGACGTTTCTCCCGATGTCTTCATGAGCTCGCTCGTCCCCTCGGCTTTCCTTCGTTCCGCGGGATTTCGCCCCCCATTTCTACGTGTCAGCCGATCCTACCGTTGATCCCGGAGCGCCCGACTCCCGATCCTTCCGCCGGTAGCGTCCGCAGGCGAGGCGTAGACTGCGGGCGTTCGCATGGCCCTGGCTGCCGGCACCCGTCTGGGTCCGTACGAGATCCTCGCGCCGCTCGGTGCGGGCGGGATGGGAGAGGTATACCGGGCCCGGCAGGGGAAGCTCGACCGATACGTCGCCGTCAAGGTTCTGCCCGAGTCCGTGGCCGCCGATCCTGCCGCGCTGTCGCGGTTCGAGCGCGAGGCGAAGGCGGTCGCGGCGCTCTCGCATCCGAACATCCTTTCGATCTTCGATTTCGGGACGGAAGACGGCGTGTCCTACGCCGTCACGGAGCTTCTGGAAGGCGAGACGCTGCGCGGGAAGTTGAACGAGGCGCCGATCTCCCGGAAGCAGGCCGTGGACTATGCGCTGCAGATCACGAGGGGACTCTCCGCCGCCCACGAGAAGGGCATCGTCCACCGGGACTTGAAGCCCGAGAACCTGTTCGTCACCAAGGACGGCCACGTCAAGATCCTCGACTTCGGCCTCGCGAAGCGGGAAGCGCCGGTTGCGCCGGGAGAGGAGACGAGCGCGCAGACCGCTTCCCAGCACACGGAGGCGGGAACGGTGATGGGAACTCTGGGCTACATGTCGCCCGAGCAGGTGCGGGGACTTCCTGTTGACCATCGCTGCGACATCTTCTCGTTCGGGGCGATCCTCTACGAGATGCTCTCGGGGAAGAAAGCGTTCAGCAGGGACACGGCCGCCGACACGATGTCGGCCATCCTGAAGGAGGAGCCGCCGGAGATCGCGGCCGGAGGCTCCGGAGCGTCGCCGGCGCTGCAGCGCATCGTGCAGCACTGCCTGGAGAAGAAACCGGAGGACCGTTTCCAGTCGGCGCGCGACCTCGCCTTCGCCCTCGAATCCGCCGCCGGCGAGTCGGGCCCGAGAGTAATCCCGCAAGAACCTCCTTCGAGGCGGAAAACTCCCTCCCTGCTTGCCGTTGCGGCGGGCGTCATCATCCTCCTGCTGTCGCTGGGCCTGGTGTGGGCTCTCCGGAAGGCTCCCGGGCAAACCCCTTCGGTGGCAATCCGGTTCGTGACCTACAGCGGCCACGACACATCCCCTGCCGTCAGTCCCGACGGGAAGACCATCGCCTTCACTTCGGACCGCGACGGGCAGCCCCGCATCTGGCTCAAGCAGTTGAAGGGCGGCGGCGAAGCGGCGCTCACGGCCGGACCCGACGACCTCGCTCGATTCTCCCCCGACGGCGCCTCCCTCCTGTTCCTCCACTCCCAGGAGGGAAGCACCTCCGTTTACCGCATCACCCTCCTGGGGAACGACCCCCACAAGATCGTCGAAGATGCCGAGCAGGCGGACTGGTCCCCGGACGGGAAGCAGATCGCCTTCGTCCGCCTCCGCCGCGACCAGGACAAGCTTCTCTCGGCTCTCTTCCTGATCGACGCGGCGGGGGGAGCCGAACGGGAGCTCACGCGCTTCGAAGGAGAGCGAGTCGGATACCCCCGGTGGAGCCCGGATGGCCGGCACATCATCCTGAACACCCCGGTCATCATCACCTCCGGCGTCCTCCGCAAGCTCTTCCTCGTGGACGTGAAGGATGGGAGCTTCCAGGAAATCCGGCCCGATTCCCCGGGCATGCTCTCCACCGCGGCCTGGGTCTCCTCCGACGAGATCGTCTTCATGCAGGCCGAATCGATTACCGGGGGCGGTACCGGAGTCAGCGCCTTCCGGGCCTTTCGCGAAGACATCCACGCGCGCCGCCAGCATCCCCTCTTCTGGGTGGCCAGCGGCGGCACGACCCTGGATCTCCTCCCGGACGGGCGGGTCGTCTTCGACAGCATGAGCGGGCGCCAGAACCTCCGGGAGTACGCCCTGGACGAGCACGGCCCGCCGCGCTGGATCACCCACGGCACCATCAACGACCGCCAGCCGGTCTTCGCGCCGGGGAGCGAATGGGTGTTCTTCTCCTCCAACCGCTCGGGGAACCTCGACCTGTGGGCGGTCTCCCCCCGCTCCGGCGTCGTGCGGAGCATCACGGACGACCCCGCGGACGACTGGGATCCGGGCTTTTCTCCGGATGGCCGTTTGCTTCTCTGGAGCTCGAACCGGAGCGGAAACCTGGAAATCTGGGCCTCCAACCTCGACGGCACGGGCGCGCACCAGGTCACCCATGACGGCGTGGACGCCCAGAACCCCACGGAGACCCGCGACGGAAAGTGGATCGTCTACTCCTGCGCGAACCGCAAGCACCCCGGCCTCTGGAGGATCCACCCGGACGGCAGCGGCGCGGAGCTGCTGGCGCCCGGCGCGGTGCAAATGCCGGAGGTTTCGCCCGACGGGACCTATGCCACCTACGTGAACATCTCCCGGTCGATGTCCAACCTCCACGTGATCCGCCTGGAAGACCGGGTGGACAGGATCCTCGCGGTCCTTCGCGAAGCCCGGCGCAAGACCTGGGTCCAGCCCGGACGCTCGCGATGGACCCCGGACGGCAAGCAGGTCATCTTCGCCGGGCAGGACGAGAAGGGCCTCGACGGCGTCTTCATCCAGGACTTCGTTCCGGGAAAGGACACCGCCTCCACCCGTCGACCCTTCGCCGGCTTCGATCCCGACTGGATCACCGAATCCCTGGGGCTCTCCCCCGACGGCAAACGCCTGATGCTCTCCGAATCCGAGCGCGTCTTCAACCTGATGATCGCCGAGGGAGTCCAGGGTCTCGGCCGCAAGAGGCCCCGATAGGCCAACAGGCCGTCGGAGCGGCGCCAATCAGGTCAGAGCGTGTTTACGCGCAGCTCGAGCGGTCCGGAAGAAGCGCCTCCTCCCCGGCGAGGCATCGTTCCCCGCAGCGCGCGACCGGCCCGCTCCAGCGGCTGCACGACAGCACCTTCAGCTCCGGTTCGCCGTGGCGGCTGGTCGCCGCCGCGCGGCCGGCGTCGAGCCGGATGACCGCGGCGTGATGCGTCTCGGGACAGGTGACGATCATCGGGCCCGAAAAGCTCCGCCGCCTCCGGAGAAAGCTCGAGAGCGCCGGCAGGCAGGAGAGAGCCAGGACGATCAGCAGGAGGATGATTCCTTCCACGAGTTCCTCCTTTCCGTGACGACACCCACAGCGTACCCCCAACGGCTCGCGAAGTCGTGATGCACCTTCATCGTTCCTGGGGTCAGGCCTACATTAGACACTTTGGGTCTCCGGCGCCCTTCCCCCGGCGCCCGTCGCGGGTCAGCGCAGCATCATCCAGAGGTAGGCGTACTGGAGCGCGGTGACCGTCGCCGTTTCCTTGTTCACCGCGCCGCTGCCGTGGCCTCCCTCGGTGTTCTCGAAGTAGTAGACGGGGTGCCCCTGCGCCTCCATCTTCGCCACCATCTTGCGCGCGTGCGCGGGGTGCACGCGGTCGTCGCGCGTGTTCGTCCAGAAGAACGGCGTGGGGTACTTCGCGTCCGCCTTGAGCAGGTAATACGGCGACCAGGTCTGGATGTACGCCCAGTCCTCGGGTTTGTCCGGGTCGCCGTACTCGGCCATCCAGCTCGCGCCGGCCAGGAGGTGGTTGAACCGGCGCATGTCGGCGAGCGGCACCTGGGCGACCACGGCATGGAAGAGCTCCGGGTAGAGCGTGAAGGTCCCGCCGACGAGGAGGCCGCCCTGGGAGCCGCCCATGATCCCGAGGTGGCGGGCCGAGGTGATCTTCCGCGCGATCAGGTCCCGGGCGACCGCGGAGAAGTCCTCGAAGTTGTGGATGTGCTGCTCCTTCACGGCCCCCTTGTGCCACGAGGGGCCGAACTCTCCCCCGCCGCGGATGTTCGCCACGACGTAGACGCCGCCCCGGGCGAGCCAGGCCGCCCCGAGGGCGCCGCTGTACCGCGGCACCTCGGATATCTCGAATCCGCCGTAGCCGTAGAGAAGCGTCGGCGCCGATCCATCGGCCTTCACCCCCCTCGGCGTCACGACGAAGTACGGGATCTTCGTGCCGTCCCGGGACGTGGCCTCGAACTGCTCGGTCTTCAGCCCCTTCGCGTCGAAGAACGCCGGCATCGTCTTGACTTTCGCGGGCTCCCCGCCGTTCTCGGCGAGCCAGAGCGAGGAGGGAGTCGAGAAGTCCTGGTACGTGAAGAAGAACGATTCCGTCGAGTCGCTCGCGGCCTCAAACGACGCGGTGCCGAGCCCCGGCGTCGGCACCTCGGCCCGCTTCCACGCGCCGCCTTCGAGGGAGAGCGCGGTGATGCGGCTGCGCACGTTGTCGAGGGTCTGGAGGAGGACCCGGTCGCGCGTGCGCTCGACGCTGGCCAGCGAAACGCGCTCGCTCGGCTCGAAGAGCACCTCGAAGCGGCGGTCGCCGCGGAGGATGTCGTCGACCCCTCCCGCGAGCAGGGAGCCGGCGCGATACGTCTTGCCTCCGGCCGTCCAGTCGCTCCGCAGCGAGAAGAGGAGCCGGTCGCGGAAGAACGTCCGCAGCCGCGAGTCCTCGGGCAGGTCGAGCTTCACGAGGCGGTCGCCGAGAAGGAGGAACGACTCGTGGCGGAAGAACGCCGGGGTTCGCGTGACGAGGTCGTACCGCCCGTCGCTCAGGATCTCGCTGTTACCGCTCGAGGCGACGTCCTCGCTCTTCCCCTCGAAAACCGTCCTGGCCGATGAGAGGGGAGTTCCGCGCTTCCAGAGCTTCACGATCCGGGGATACCCGGAGGCCGTGAGCGAACCTGCCCCGAAATCGGTTCCGACCCAGAGGGTGTCCTCGTCGCGCCACGCGACTCTCGATTTCGCCTCCGGCAGAGAGAAGCCGCCGGAAACGAATTGCTTCGTCCCCGTGTCGAACTCGCGCTGCACGGAGGCGTCGGAGCCTCCGGGCGAAAGGCTGACCATGCACCGCGCGTGAGCCGGAGGGAGACAGTTCGCGCCGTGGAACACCCAGGCCTTCCCCTCCGCCTTCGCGAGCGCGTCCACGTCGAGCACCGTCTCCCACTGCGGCGCGGCCGTGCGGTAGGAGGCGAGAGAGGTGCGCCGCCAGATGCCCCGCTCGTGCGCGTCGTCTTTCCAGAAGTTGTAGACGGTCTCGCCGAGGAGCTCGGGCGACGGGATCTTCTCCTTCGAGTCCAGGATCTCGAGCGTGCGCGTGAAGATCGGCTTGTACTCCGGACGGGCCTCCAGCACCGCGGTCGTCTTCGCGTTGTGCTGCCGGGCCCAGTCCAGGGCTTTCTCGCCCTGCACGTCCTCCAGCCACTGGAACGGGTCCTCGCCGCTCTGCGCGGCGGCCACTGCCGATCCCGCCAGGACCAGCGCCACCGCCGTCAGCCCTCTCAGAACAATGCTCATGCCGTGTCCTCCTGCCGCCGGCCAGAATCATACCCACGCCTCGCGCCCAGGAACGAGATCGTCCGGTTTGGGAGGCGCACGGCTCCACCGTCTCGAAGCCAAAAGGCGAGTGCTGCAGCGAGACCGCCGAAGGCGACCGCCGCTGCCTGGAAGGTGAACGTCGCCGCCACGGGTCCCGTCATCGAAGAGCGGTTCGTCGGAATTACTTGCAGACCGGGTGGACGTTACTGGTGGACCGGCCGCGGCGATAAAAAGTGACCCCCACGAGGTCCCCTTCAGGCTCACCGATTCAATAGGAAGCCCGCCACCACCGGTTGTGCCTGAGTCCTGGACCGAGGTAATAGAGGCGTCATTCAGCACAGTCGAGTACTTATCCACCACGGGCCCCCCGGTAGGGCCCTGGGCGTGGTAGACCGTCGTCATCGAGCGCACGCCGTCTGAAATCAGCGTCTCGACGACCGCGGACCCTATCCGGTCGTGAAAAGCGCGCCTTCATCGTTCCGCCATCCGTCCGTCCCCCTGTCCATGGACGCCCCTCCATTCCCCGGCGAGCGAAGCAAAAAGGTAACCGCCGCGGCGCGGCTGTTTTCGGCTGCCGCGGCGGCCGAGGATGTCTCCCGGACCGAAAGCGCGGCCACAGGACCACGACGGTGATCCCCTGTTTCGTCGAACCATGAGGCAACCCTCCCCTGGCATTGTGTTCCCGCCGGTACGCGGAGTCGAATCGAAGAGGGCTGGTGCGGGACAGAGCGTCAATCCTTTACGGCGACGGGACCGGCCGGCGATGGCCTTTACTTCTCGAGTCTGATCTTCCTCAGCAAGGCGACGAACCGCGGCTCCGAGCGCAGGGGATCGAAGGTCCGGTCGTTCTTGAGCCAGCCGAGCCACTGCGTGTCCGCAGCGTAGGCCTTCTCCAGATAGTCGACCGCGCGGGCGTGGTCGCCGGAGCCGAGGGACACGAGCGCCATGTTGAACGCCGTGACGGAGCCGCGCAGCGACAGCTTCTTCAGCTCCTCGAGCTCCGCCAGCGCGCGGGCGCGGTCGCCGGAGGCTCCATAGGCGTACGCGAGCCAGGCGGAGACGAAGGCCGGCGATTCCATCGCCTTGGCCTTCTGGAACTGCGGGATGGCGTCCTTGACCTTCCCGGCCTGGATGTCGATCCACCCATCTTCCCAGGGGGGAAAGAAGTAGGTCGGATCGAGCTCCGCGGCCCGCCTCGTCTGCTCTTTCGCCGCTTGATACTGGCCTTGCCAGGCAAGCGCAATCGAGTTGTCGAGCGGGACTTGCGGGGACAGCGGGTCGAGCTCCGCGGCCCGCCGTCCCTCGGCAATCGCCTCGTCGAACCGTCCCTGGAACGCGAGCCCCAGGCCAAACTGGTCGTGGGCGAACGCGTAGTTCGGGTTGAGCGCGAACGCCCGGCGATACTCGCGCTCGGAGCCGGCCCAGTCGTACTCGTAGAACACCTTGAACGTGGCGAGCGAGGCGTGGCCCTCGGCCGACTCGTCGTCCAACTGGATGGCCTTTTCGGCGGCGGCCTTCGCCCTGGGACGCGCCTCCGAGGCGGTCAGGAACCCCTCGTTGTAGCCGGCCCAGAGGTAGGCGTCCGACAACCCCGAGTGGGCGGGGGCGAAGTTCGGATCGAGCGTGATCGCCTCTTCGAATAACGTGATCGCTTTCTTCAGGTTCTCGTCGCTCGGGCGGTTGAAGTGATACCGGCCCTTGAGGTACGCGTCATACGCCTCGGGATTCACGCTCGGCGCGCGCTTCAGCCGCGACTGCTCGGCCGGAGTCAACTGAACATGGATCTCGCGCGCGATCGCCGACGCGAGCTCATCCTGCAGCGCGAGCACGTCGCGCGAGCTGCGCTCGAAGCTCTTCGCCCACAGATGCCGGTCCGACCGCGCGTCGATCAACTGCGCGGTGATCCGAACCTTGTCGCCGGCTCGCAGGACAGAACCTTCCACGATCGCATCGACGTTCAACTTCCTGCCGATTTCCGGAGTGGGCGGCCGCTGCTTGCCTTTGAATTGCATCGCCGAGCCGCGCGAGATCACTCGAAGCTGACTGATCGTCGCGAGATCCGCCGTCAACTCATCGGTCATCCCTTCCGCGAAAAACTCCTGGCTGGGGTCGCCCGAGTAATTGTCGAGCGGAAGCACGGCAATCGACCGGATGACGTTCGGCTCGATCCCGGTCCCCGGCGCGCGAGATGAGGAGCGCAGGAACCCGGAACGGATGGCCAGATAACAGCGCCGCCGCGAGCAGAATCGCGGCGGCGGCCACCGATGCCGGCCGCTTCCAGGCCGCGCGCGCGGCGGGAGCGGCGGCGGGCCGCGGCGCAGGCGCCGGGGAGGCCGGGGATGTCTCCGCCCGAAGCTCCCTCAACTCGTTGAACACGTCGCGGGAGGTCTGGTAGCGGTCGCGCGGGTCCTTCTCCAGGCAACGGCGAAGGACCCTCGCCAGGTGGGGAGGAACGTCCGCGCGCAGGTCCGTGACCGAGGGAGGCTTGTCGCGCAGGATGGACGAGATGATGTCCACGGCGCTCGAGCCCTGGTGCGGGCGCTGGCCGGTCAACATCTGGTAGAGCAGCACGCCCAGCGAGAAGACATCCGACCTCGCGTCCACCTTGCCGCCCCGCGCCTGCTCGGGGGACATGTAGGCGACGGTGCCGAAGACCTGACCCTCACTCGTCAGCTCCGCGCGGCTCTCCGTCGGCGTGTTGCTGAGGTCGGGGTCGGACTCCGCGGGCTCGCGCTTCGCGAGGCCGAAATCGAGCACCTTCACGCGCCCTTCGCGGGTGACCATGACGTTGCCGGGCTTCAAGTCCCGGTGCACGATGCCGCGCTCGTGCGCCGCCGACAGCGCTTCGGAGAGCGGCACGGCGATGTCGAAGAACCGCGAGAGCGGAAGACCGCCCGAAGCGAGGAGTACGTCCAGGCTCTCCCCCTCCACCAGCTCCATGGCGAGGAACCGCATGCCGCCCGACTCCTCATCGAGAAGATCGTGACGATGTTGGGGTGGTTGAGCGACGCGAGCGAGCGGGCCTCCCGCTCGAACCGGGCCAGGCGCTCGGCGTCTCCCGCCACCGCCTCCGGAAGGACCTTGATCGCCACGTCCCGCCCGAGCTTCGGGTCCCTCGCCCGATACACTTCCCCCATCCCCCCGCCCCCAGCGGCGCAAGGATCTCGTAAGGCCCAAGCCGAGTCCCCGGTGAAAGCGCCATGGATTTCTAGCCGTGGATTCTACCGCGCTGCACCGGAGACGCAGATCCTGAAACCGAGGTGGGACCCAACGAGTCATCCTGAGCGAAGCGAAGGATCTGCTCTCGCCCGCTCCGTGGGACTAGTCCAAAACCTCGC
This sequence comes from uncultured Acidobacteriota bacterium, assembly GCA_963782815.1. Lineage (GTDB taxonomy): Bacteria > Acidobacteriota > Thermoanaerobaculia > UBA5066 > Gp7-AA6 > JAWOLE01. Next base: position 74,950 of record CAWALG010000034.1, read on the forward strand.
CATAATGTATAACATAGACCTGACCCCACCTCCCTACCGCGCGATGTTGCCCGGAGCGATCCCATCGCTCAGACTGAACGTCGAGCCCACAGCCCCCACGACAGCCGTCTTTCGGCTCAGGTTCAGCCGCTCCCGGAGCCGGTAGACCGCTTCGATTCCCGTGCAGTGAGCCCCGATCAGGTTGGCGACTCCGAACTCCTTCATCTTCCCGGCGGTCCAGTCGAGCGTCTCGTCGGTCGCGGAGAAGAGGTGGAGCCCCCCGAGAACGGCGTGACGGGGGAGTTCGGGAAGGCGGCATGGGCGTAGGTCAGGATGTTGACGATCCCGGCGTGCCCGCAGCCGGTGATCACCACGAGTCCCCGATGGGTATCGAGGACGAGGGTCTGGTCCTCCGGGATCGTGTCTTCCACGATTCCGTCGGGGGTTTTCACCTTCCTCGCGCCGCGCCAGTTTCGTTCGGGGTACTTTCTCGGAACGGGACCCGAGAGCCATGCGCCCGGGAAGATCTCCGACGGACTGTCGTGCTCGGCGAACCGTCCGCCGGTCGCTTCGTATTCCTTCTTCATCGCGACCATGTCGTTCGACTCGCCGTTCTTCTCCGGCCGGCTGTAGAAGATTCCCCGGGCCTCGTGGATGACGGAAAGGGCCGAGGGCGACTTCTTCATCACCTCGCGGCGAAGCGTCATCAGTCCCCGGACGTGGTCCCAGTGGTGATGCGTCAGGACGACCTCCTTCACGTCGGAGAGGTCAAGGTGAAGTTCCTGGACGTTCCGAAGAACGGTGTCGGGATGGGCGCCCGTGTCCACGAGGACCCGGTGCCCGTCGGCCTCCACGAGCGCGGCGAACCCCCATTCGCCGAAGCCGGAGTCCGCGAGCATGGTCGAAAGGACCGTGACCTTCAGGGTCTTGACCTGGGTTCGCGAGGTCTCGTTTTCCGCAGCCGCGAGCCGCGGCACCGCCGCCGTTACCAGCAGGGCGAGGAGGGCCGCGGACAAAGTGATCCTCGGGCGCGGCATCGCGGGCAGATTCTAGACTGCCGCGTGCCGCGATCGTGTGCGGGTCTACGGCGCTCCCGACACGAGTTTCTGGAAGCGGGGGTTGTTGCGGAGCGGGTCGAAGTTGGGGTCGATCTTCAGCCAGGCGGGCGAGACGAAGTACGGGATCTTCATCAGCGGCTCGAGCTGGTCGAGCGCCTTCTCGGGCTCCCCGACGAGCGTGTAGATCCGGACGAGCTGGTGCTGGAAGTAAGGGCCGAAGTAGGCATCCTTCGAGACCGGCCTGAGCTCGACGCCCCGCAGGCCCTCGCGGATCGCTTCCTCCTTGCGGCCCAGGTAGGCGAGCGAGAGGCCCAGGATGACGTGCCGCTGCGCGTCGCCCGGAGCCTGGCGAAGCTGCTCCTCGAAGGCCTTGCGCGCCTCTTCGGCGTACGTCCGCGTGTTCGCCCGGTCGTCCTTCAGCGCAAAGGCCTGCGCCAGGGTGATGCCCCAGATGCCCCGGTCGCCGTCGAACGCGCTCGGCGTCAGGCGCAGGAGCAGATCCCGCTGCTCCTTCGTCGAGGACCCAGGCGAGGTCCTAGTAGTTCCCGAAGAAGGCCACGAGCGCCGTGGGCTCGAGTCCCCGGGCGCGGCCTTGAGACGGCGCGCGCCCCGGCGAGGTCTCCTTCCCCGAGGAAGGTCATCGCCTTGCGCTCGATCACAATGAGGTTGGAGGGCGCGAGGGCGAGGGCCCGGTCGAGGACCTCGCGCGCCTCGCGGTAGCGCCGCATCCGGAGAAGGTCGCTCGCCGAGACGCCGCAGCGCCGCGACGGAGCGAGGGTCGAGGCGCTCGGCCTGCTTCGCATGCTCCAGGGCCGCGTCCCAGCGCCCCAGGGACATCTCGGCCAGCGCCTTACACCCGAAAGGATCTCGGCGTTTCCGGGCGCCAGGCGGTGGCCCTTCGTCGAACTGCTCCAGCGAACGGTCCATCGCGCGGACACCAATCGGTGATAGTTGCCGAGCGCGAAGTACCCCTCCGGACGGCCGGGCGCGAGCGCCACGGCCTTCTCCGCAGCCTGCCGGGCGCGCTCCGCCAGCTCCGGCATCGGCGTGCCGTTGGCGTACAGCAGCGAGTTGGCGACCGAGACGCGGGCCCAGGCCTGCGCGAAGTTCGGGTCCAGCGCCACGGCCTGCTCGTAGAAGGCGAGAGCCTTGCGGAGGCTGGGAGGATCGCCGGCCGACATGCCCCGCGAGGCCTCCTCGCCCTTGAGGAAGGCGTCGTAGGCCGCGAGGTTCTCCGTGGGCTTCTCGGAAAGCCGCTTCTCCTCGCCGGCTCCGAGAGCCACGCCCAGGGCCTGCGCGACTCTCGTGGCGATGTCCGACTGCACCTGGAAAACGTCCGTCAGCGACGCGTCGAAGGCCTGCTGCCAGCGGGAGGTCGGAGCGTTGCGCTGCGTGACGTCCACGAGCTCCGGGCTCACGTGAACCCGGCTCGCGCCTGCGCTCTTCTCCCAGCGGACCGTGGCCGTCAGCAGATAGCTCACGTCGAGCTCGTCGGCGATCTGCCGGGGCGTCTTCGTGGTCTTCTTGTACGGCGTCGAGCTGGCCCGGGCGATGACCTGGAGTCCCCGGATCGATGTCAGCTTGCCCCGCACCTCGTCCGCGATGCCGTCGGCGAAATAGTCGTTCTCGGGAGAGCCGAGGTTCTCGAACGGCAAGACCGCGACGCGCTTGACGCCGGCGGCGCGCCCGGGCCCCGGTGATCGCGGCGCATCAGGAAGAGACCCGCGCCGACGGCAAGCACGACGATAACCCCGGCCGCAATGAGAAGGCGGTTCGTCTTCGTGCGCGCCGGCGCCGCCACCGCCTGAACTCCGCTCGTCACGCCGTCGCGCCCGACGCCTCCGACAGCGCGAACGCGATGTCCTTGGCCGACTGGAAGCGGTTCCCCGGCTCCTTCTCCAGGCAGTGCTTCACGATGTGATCCAGCGCCGGCGAGATGTTCCGCCCTGTACCGTCAGCTCCGGCGGCTCCTGAGTCAGGATCGCGACGATCGTCTCCGCGCTCGTGTCCCTCCGGAACGCCCGGCTGCCCGACAGGAGCTCGTACAGGATCGCCCCGAACGAGAAGAGGTCTGATCGGTGGTCCACCGGCAGTCCCTTGACCTGCTCCGGCGACATGTACCCGACCGTCCCCATCACCTTCCCGGGCTCGGTCTGCCCCTCGACCGTCGGCGCCTCCGTCGCCTGGCCCCCGCGCCGCCTCGATGCGCTTCGCCAGACCGAAGTCCAGGATCTTGACGTGCCCGTCCCGCGTGACGAAGACGTTCTCGGGCTTCAGATCCCGGTGGACGACACCTCGCTCGTGCGCCGCCGACAGGCCTTTCGCGATCTGCAGCCCGTAGTCCACCGCCTGCCTCTGCGAGACCGGACCCGCGTCGAGCTTCCCGCGCAGCGTCTCGCCTTCCAGAAGCTCCGTGACCGCGTAGACGATCCCCTCGTGCCGCCCGAAGTCGAAGATCGCCAGGATGTTCGGATGCGACAGCGCCGCCACCGCCTTTGCTTCCCGCTCGAACCGCGAGAGCGCCTCGGCATCGTCGGCCACGGACTCGGGCAGGACCTTCACCGCGACGTCTCGCTCGAGCTTCGCGTCGCGCGCCCGATACACCTCCCCCATCCCGCCGGCCCCGAGCGGCGCGAGGATCTCGTAGGCGCCCAGACGCGTCCCCGCTCGCAGTGTCATCGGTCTTTCGTAATCGGCAGCCGCATTCTAGCCAGAAGCGCCTCGAACCTCGAATCAGCGCGGAGCGAATCGAAGCCCGGAAGGCCGACGAACGCGAGAGCTGGCTGGCGCTCCACCTCGGCGCGCTCGAGCACCCGGAAGGCCGCGTCCGTCTCGCCGATTTCCCACAGGAGCCACGCTTCCGAGACGACGGCCGGAGCGGAGGCCGGCCGGGCCTGAATCTCCGAGAGAATCTGCCGCGCTTCTCCGACACGCCCGGCTTTCGCGAGCGCCCACCCGAGAGCGCCGTGGATGAAGCCGCCCCGGTGGGATGGCGTCAGGGCCCGGTCGAGCATCGTGATGCCGTCGTCCGCGCGGCCGAGCGCGATCCGGGCGAGGCCCGCTCCCCAGAGCGCCAGAGTGCTCTCGGGCTCGAAGGCCAGGGCCTGGTCGTAGGAAGCGACAGCCTCGGCCGCGCGCCCCTCGAGCAGCAAGCCGAGCGCGCTCATCGCGTAGGGATAGGGCGAGAGCGGGTCCGCTTCGCGGGCGCGCTGGAAGTGCGGCGCCGCCTCGGCGGCGCGGCCGAGGAGCGTGAAGAGGATTCCGCCCCAGCAGCGAGCCGGCGGATCGTCCGGGGCGAGCGCGATCGCCCGCCGCAGGGCGCGCTCGGACGCGGACCAATCTCTCTCCCCGAAGGCAAGCAAGGCCTCGACGTAGAGCGCTTCCGCCGCCTTTCCTTGTTTCGCGGCCGCGGTCGCGAGCGGTTTCTTCGCCAGCGCGTAGGCTTCCGCGGCCGGGACCAGTCCATAGAAGCTGGCGAGGATCCTGGCCTCGGCCAGAGCGACCCATGACGGCGCGTGCGCCGGGTCGAGGCGCAAGGCCTCCTCGAAGGCCTTCAAGGCGCCTGCGAGGTCGTTCTTCGAATATCGGAGATGCCGGCCCTTGAGGTAATAGCGGTACGCCTCCAGGTTGCCGACCTGCGAGCGGGCGCGGACGGCACGTTCTCCCGGCGCGAGGCGGGCCTCGACCGCTTCCACGACTCCCGCGGCAATGTCGTCCTGCAGGGCGAAGACGTCCGACGCGTCCCGGTCGTAACGTTCGGACCAGAGCTGGTAGCCGGTTTCCGCGTCGGTCAGCCGGGCGGTGACCCGAAGCCGGCTCCCGGCCGCCCGGACGCCGCCCTCCAGAACGTGGCTCACGGAAAGAGCGCGAGCAATCTCCGGCAGGTCCTTGCCCTCCCGTCCGGCACGAAAGGCCGACGTGCGCGACGTTACACGGATGCCCGGGATCCGCACGAGCGCGTTCATGATCTCCTCGGCCATCCCCTCGCAGAGGTAGTCCTGGTCCTTCCCCGGGCTCATGTCCTCGAACGGAAGGACCGCGATGGCGACGGCGGCAGCTGGCTTCACCGCGGGAACGGCCCCCGAAGGCGAGGGCACGTCCAGTCCCGCCTTGCGCAACCCGTCGATGAAGCGCTCGACGTACTCGGGCTTACACCACTTCTCCATATCCGCGCGAGCCGTGGCGGCGAAGGCCGGCCGCACTTTGAGCAGATCCCTCAGGGCTCTGCCGGCCGCATCCCGCTCTCCGAGCTGCCCGAGGGCGGCGGCCAGGGCGGCGTGCGCGAACCAATTGCCCGGCAGATGGACTTTCAGCGCGAAATCGAGCGCGCCGCGGTCGTCGCCCCGTTGGTACGAATCGTAGAAGTCCGCGTACCAGTACCATCCCGGATGATTGGGATTGAGCTGCCTGGCGCGCCGGGCCAGCTCGAGGCCGCGCTCGCGGTTGCCCGCATAGATCAGCATCTCTCCGAGGAACGCGATGGTGTCGCCGTTTAAGGGATTGAGCGCGACGGCCCGCTCCGCCGCATTCCGGAAGCTCTCGAATTCCTTGCTAAAGTAGAGCGCCTGGGCCAGGCTGCTCTGCGCCAGGTGATTGGCCGGCGCCGCCTCCACGGCGCGTTGCGCGGCGGCCAACCCGGTCGCCAGCGAATCGGCCTGAAGGTGGAATCCCTGCGCGTAGTCCTGTACGCAAAGCAGGGCCAGCATCGCCCAGGCATCGGCATAACCCGGCGCTTTCCGCACGGCCAATTCCAGGCCGAATCGCGCCGCGGCGAGCTCTTCGGCGGTGGCCCGCGTCGAGTAGCCAAAGCTGCGCATCACCGCCTCGTAGGGGCTCAACTGCTCAGGAGGGCGGCTGCGCAGCGCCTCGCTCATGCTGCCGGGCAGAACGCCGTGCATGTCGGCAACCGTCGAAACGATCCGCGGGACCAGGTCGTCCTGCAGCTCGAAAACCGACTCCGGGCTGAAGTCGCGTTCGTAGTTTTCTGCCCAGAGATGAGCGCCGGTCGCCGCATCGCTGAGCTGCACGGCCAGGCGCAACTTCGTTCCGGCCTGGCGAAGACTGCCCTCCATCACGTAGCGCGCGCCGAGGGCCTTGCCGGCGGCGCGGACATCCATGCCCTGGCCGGCGAACTGGGCGGTGGAGCTTCGAGCGATGACACGCAGGTAGGAGAAGCGCGAAAGACCGGTCACGATGTCTTCGGTCAGCCCCTCCGCCAGGGACTCAACGGCGGGGTCGCCGCCGCGAGACTGAAACGGCAGGACCGCGATCCAGAAGCCTTCCTCCCCTCGGACCGGCCCCGAATCGCGGGACGGGGCTTCGAGCCGGACCGTCGGCACCGAGGCCTCCGCCTGGAGGTCGCGGAGCTCGTTGAAGACGTCGCGGGACGTCTGGTAGCGATCGAGCGGGTCCTTCTCCAGGCACCGGCGGAGGATCCTGGCCAGGTGCGGAGGCACGTCCGTACGGAGATCGGCGATCGAAGCAGGCCGGTCCCGCAGGATCGAGGTGAGCAATTCGATCGCCGACTCTCCGTGGAACGGGCGAGCGCCCGCCAGCATCTGGTAGAGGACGATCCCCAGCGAGAAGACGTCCGACCTCGCGTCCACCTTGCCGCCGCGCGCCTGTTCCGGGGACATGTAGGCAACCGTGCCGAAGATCTGGCCTTCCCCGGTCAGCTCGACGATGCTCGCCGTCGGCACGCCGGTGACGTTCGGGTCGGAGCTCGGCGCGTCGAGCCTGGCCAGGCCGAAGTCGAGGACCTTGACCTTTCCTTCGCGCGTGATCATGACGTTGGCGGGCTTCAAGTCGCGGTGCACGATCCCGCGCTCGTGCGCGGCTGACAGCGCCTCGGCCAGCGGCACGGCGATCTCGAAGAAGCGGGCGAGCGAGAAAGCTCCCGCCTCCATCGCCGCATCGAGGCTCTTCCCCTCGACGAGCTCCATCGCCAGGTACAGCGTCTCCCCCGACTGCTCGACCGCGTAGATCGTGACGATCCCCGGATGGTTCAACGCAGCGAGAGCCCGCGCCTCCCGCTCGAAGCGGGCCAGGCGCTCCGTGTCCCGCGCCATCTCCTCCGGAAGCACCTTGATCGCCGCCTCCCGCCCGAGCCTCGAGTCCTTCGCCCGGTAGACCTCCCCCATCCCGCCCGCCCCCAGCGGCGCAAGGATCTCGTAAGGCCCAAGACGAGTCCCCGGTAAGAGCGCCATGAATTTCCGGGCGCGGATTCTACCGCCGCGCAGATCCCGAGACCGAGGTGGGCCTACCGTGTCATCCTGAGCGAAGCGAAGGATCTGCTCTCGTCGTTCGGGCCAGGCCCCTGTCGCGGCGCGCGCGGTGCCCCGAAGTAATCGTGATAAACGTATCTTCGGTTGATCTGTTTCATCAATCGCAAATCACCCGATCGGCAAGAAATAGATTTCTATGAAGACTGGAATCATCGGGCTGCCGCTGGTGGGCAAGACATCGCTGTTCAAGATCCTCACGAAGGCGCAGCTCGACGCGCATGCCATGCATTCGCGCGACGTGCACGTCGGCATCGCCAGGGTTCCCGACGAGCGCCTGGATAAGCTTTCGGCCCTCTATAAGCCAAAAAAGACGACGCATGCCACGGTTGAATACGTGGACGTTGCCGCCATCGGCAAGGAAGCGCTCAAGGAGTCGGCTTACGCGTTACGCCTGCGGGAGGTGGATTCGCTCACCCACGTGCTGCGCGCGTTTGAAGATCCGGCGATCCCGCACGCCGGAGAGATCAATCCGCTGAAGGACGCACACAACGTCGAGGCTGACCTGATCGTCAGCGACATGGTGCAGATCGAAAAGCGCATGGAGGGGCTGGAAAAGGACCTGAAGAAGATCAAGTCCGACGAGCTGGTGCGCGAGCACGAGCTGCTGCTGAAGTGCAAAGCGCAGCTCGAAAGCGGACAGCCCATGCGTGAGCTCGAACTCAACGCCGACGACGAGAAGCGCCTGCGCGGCTTCGCCTTCCTCAGCCAGAAGCCGATCCTGTACGTGGTCAACATCAGCGAGAGCGCCGAGCTGGGCAAGGATCTGGACGCCGCGGCTGCCAGGTACAACCTCGCCGAAATTGCTTCGCGCCCGAACGCGGGAGCGACAGCCATCTGCGGCAAGGTGGAGGCCGAGCTCGCGGAGATGAGCGACGAAGAGGCTCCCGAGTTCCTCTCCAGCTACGGGCTGAACGAGAGCGGGCTGACGACGCCTCATTCGCAAGACCTACGAACTCCTGGGCCTGATCTCATTCTTCACCGTCGGCGAAGACGAATGTCGCGCCTGGACCGTGCCTCGCGGCGTCCGCGCGCAGGAGGCGGCGGGCGCGATCCACTCGGATCTCGAGAAGCACTTCATCCGCGCCGAGACGATCCACTGGGACCAACTTCTCGAAGCCGGATCCGAGGCCAGCGCCCGCTCCAAGGGCACGCTGCGGCTGGAGGGCAAGGAGTACATCGTCAAGGACGGCGACGTGATGCATATCCGCCACAGCGCGTAAGCGCATTCCCGCGTGTCATAATGGTTCATACCACTTTGATGGCAAGGAGAGAAGATGATGAAGACCACCTTTGCGTTTGCCGCTGTTCTCCTGCTCGTTGGGTCCTCGGTCCTGGCTCAGCAGGCTCCCAAGCCAGCGGCGGAAATGTCGCAGATCAAGTATTACGCGGGGTCCTGGGCGTGCTCGGGTGACGCGCCCGCCAGTCCCTTTGGTCCCGCCCACAAGACGGAGAGCTCCCTGGTGCTCAATTCGGACCTGGACGGCTTCTGGTATTCCGGCATGCTCACCGAGAAGAAGACGGCGTCGAACACCCAGCCGGTGAGAGGCATGGCCCACCTCGGCTATGACGCGCCGGGGAAGCAATTTGTGATGGTGTGGGTGGACAACTTCGGGAGCTGGGCCAACGAGATGTCGCCCGGGTGGCAGGGCGACACGATGGTCTGGACCGGTGACATGGTGGTGGGTGAGAAAACCACCGCGCGCGACACCTACGTCAAGAAGAGCGACACGGAGTTCACGCACAAGTTCGAGCTGAAGATGAAGGGTCAGTGGGGTCTCATCGTCGACGAGACCTGCAAGAAGGCTGGTCCGACGAAGAAGTAGCCCGGCCGTTCTCGTCGTCCTGCCGGGACACTGCCGCGAGATCCACGAGCGGGCGCGCCGCAAGCGAAGATGAACCGCCGCTCCTGACATCAGCGCGTAGCTCAAACACCGTGGTGATCTGGCTTCTCGCTCAGGCTCTTCTGGCTTCCGCCGCGACCCCGGCGGACATCCGCGTGGTCCCGGAGCCTCAGGCCTTCACGGTGATCCTGTCGCGTGCGGAGCCCGGCGCGCCGGCCGGCGCGTTCTCCGGTTCGGTCTCGCTGAACGGATCCGCTTCGGAGGTCCCCGTCACCGGCCTCGCGCGAGCCTCCGGAGAGCGCCTGGAGCTTTCCGTGAGGATGCGGTACCGGGACGTGCCGGAGGACTGGATCAAGCGCTTCCGCGCCTCCGATTTCGACTACCGGCTGCGCGGTCGCGTGGCGGGCGGAAACCCGGTCGAATGGTCGGGAACCAGGCGCTGGGACCAGGTCGAGGTCGAGAAACGGGAGGACGCGGCGTCAGGCTTCGTCAAGCTCACCTCGATCCAGCTGACGGAGTTCTCGCTGCTCGAAAGCGCAGCCCTGGCGGAGGTCACGGTTCGGAACCCGCTCGCATTTCCGTTGAAGCTCGCGAGCGCGAGCTGCCGTCTGTTCGCCAACGAGCGGGAAGTCGGGTCGGGCGCTACCGGCGAGATGATCCTCCGGCCCGGGCAGGACACGACGTTGAAGCTGCCCATCGACCTCGACAACGCCCAGCTCCTGGCCGCCGCCGGTTTCGCGTTCCGTTCGGGCGACGATGTCGAGGGACGGCTGCGTGGCACTCTGGTTGTGCGGCTTCCGCGCGGCGACATCCCGGTGCCCCTCGATCTTTCGGGTCGGTTCTCCCCCCTCCGGTGAGGGCGATTCGCACCGGCGGACGGCGTTCCCGGACCGGAAGACTCCTGGCTCTACTTCCTCTCGGCGTGCAAGGCAAAAAAAGAGGCCCCTCCTGGGGCCTCGGATGAAACGAGCGCTCTCAGGCGCTTATTGCCAGTTAGACCGGGAGGTACGTGGAGGCGGTCTCGTAGATCTCCACCTTAGGCGTTCCATCGATCACGGGGGTGAGCTTCGCCAGAACCTGCGGATACGCAGCCGTACCGTAGGTCTCGGCGTGCAGGCGGTTGTCCCAGAGGCTGATACCGACCGCGCCCTTGGGGTTGACGAGCGTCACTTCCTCCAGGAAACCATTCTGCTTGCGCAGGATCGGCAGGACTTCCTTCTCGAAGAGGTTGTTGAACTCCGTCTCTTTGCCGCTCTTGATCTGGAAATGGACTTCGCGCGCGAACTTCATGACTCAATCTCCTGAATCCTTGTGGGAGTGGCCTCCATCGGGTATCGACTCGAAGGAAAGACGGCAACGGCAAGGTTCCGAAGCCGGCCGGGCCTTAAAGAAACCCAACAGCATATTTTCAGGCGTCGCATGGGAATAGCCAAGATGCATGCGCATCATTTTCAACTCCTTGAAAGACAAATGCGTCACCAGTCACATGCATCGGTTTTCCGGGGTCGGAGAAAGCATTCCAAAAAACAAAGTGAGGTGTCGGCCGTCAGGCCCTGCTTTCCTCGATCTTGCCATCTAGCAAGACCGACCCCGTAGGCTCTCCGAAACGCCGGCCCATCGCGGCGAAAGGAGTCTCCGAGCGAAGGCGAGGAGGAGCCTTTCGCCGCGGGAGCGAAGCCCCGGAGCCGATAGCACCGCAGGGGCGAAATCCAAGCGGAGTGGGCGTAGCGACGGATGGAGCGGGAAACGGGGGTCGAACCCGCGACTTCTACCTTGGCAAGGTAGCGCTCTACCACTGAGCTATTCCCGCTCGGGAGGGCGAAGGATAGCGGAGGGGTCCGCGACGGTCAAGCCGTGTGGAGATCGACGGCCGTGCCGCCGCAGTGCTGGCAGACTCGGATGGTCTGTCCGCCGAACTTCTTCTCCGGAGCGCACGGCTCGCAGAGGGGCCGGCCGGTATCGTGGCATTGGAAGAATGCGACCCTGTCGGTGTGCGTGCGGCAGCAACCCGGAGGCTTGACCTTCTGGGCCTTGGCAAGTTTAAAGAGCGATTTCAGATACGGAAGATCGCCCGCTATGACGGCTTCCGCATCTTCCACGCGGATGTGGTCGGTCTCGCGGAGCTCACGCGTCCGGATGAGATTGCGGATGTCCCTCCGGTCGAAGACGTCCGATCGGAAGCCCGGTTTTTCGATCCGGAAACGCAGGCCCTCCGTGGCGGCGAAGGTGTTGGGGCTGACGTCCTGCGCCTCCTCTGACGGAGCCGCTGGCGGGTCAGCGGCCCTGGCGGCAGGGGCGGGATTAGCTGCCGCGGCTGCCGCTGCGGCGGCCTCCGCCCGAAGCCGGATCTCCCGGCGGGCCTCCTCCCGCGAGGGAAAGTCCATCGGCTCCTTGCAGTGCGGGCAGCCGAACCGAGCCTGAACAGGGGGGATTCGCTCGAGCTGCATCGAAAAGTTCCCCGAACATTTCGGGCAGACAAAATCGTAGCGCTGCTCTGGTTCTGGCAACTAGTTTCGTTCTCCTGAAAGACACGAGATTGTAACACGCAGGCGGGAGGCCTATCTGTGTCCGGGCAATCCTCGTTCTGGCCCCGGTCGCGGCGCGAGGAGTCTCCTGAGTAATCGAAGGAGGAGCCTCGCGCCGCGGGAGCGGAGCGTTTGGGCGGGATCAGTCGAACGGTCGAGCACATCCGGCCGAGTCGGTCGCCGGTGCGCCCGAGGGCGCTGAGATCGGAGCGCAAGACAGCGAAGCGACGACTTAAGCCCCCGGTCGCGGCGCGAGGAGTCTCCTGAGGTAATCGAAGGAGGAGCCTCGCGCCGCGGGAGCGGAGCGCTTGCGCGGGATCAGATGCTATGAAAAGGACACCGCTGTAGCCTTCTCTCGAATCAGGGTTAATGAAAGGAGAGGAAGCTATGACACAGACGGCGTCCCGAGAGGAGTCTATCGCGGCGGGGGCGGATCGGATGTTGGTGGCATTCGAGCTGGGCTGGAAGGACTGGAAGCTGGGGTTTGCGTCGGTGATGGGTGAGAAGCCGTGGCTGGTAACGGTTCGGCCTCGGGATCTGATCGCTCTGAGGGAGGCGTTTGGTAGGGCTCGGAAGCGGCTGGGCTTGGCTGCTGGCTGTCGGGTTTTTTCTTGCTACGAGGCTGGGCGTGAGGGGTTCTGGCTGGATCGACAGCTAACGGAGATGGGGGTCGTCAACCTGGTGGTGGACTCTTCCTCGATCGAAGTGAACCGCCGAGCGCGGCGGGCCAAGACAGATCGGCTGGATGCGAGGAAGTTGGTTGGGATGCTGCTGCGGTACTGGGCCGGGGAGAAGGATCTCTGGAGTGTGGTGAAGGTGCCCACGGCGGAGCAGGAGGATGGGCGGCAGCTGCAGCGGGAGATCCGGACGCTGACGAAGGAGCAGACGCGCCTGACCAACCGGATCAAGGGGCTGCTGGCGAGTCAGGGCGTTGCCGTGCGGATGGGTCGGAGGGGGTTGGTGGAAGGACTGGATGCGATTCGGATCTGGGATGGGTCCCCGCTGCCGTCGGGTCTGCGGCGCCGTTTGGAAATGGAGATCGCTCGTCGCGATGTCGTCCACCGCCAGCTCCTGGATCTGGAGTCGGAGCGGGATAGTCGGATGAGCAAGGGCCAGGACCGCGCCTCGGAGATCGCCCGGCGTCTGAAGACTCTGTGCGGCATTGCCGAGGCCGGCGCCGAGACCTACGCCCGGGAGTTCTCCTGGAGAGAGTTCAAGAACCGCCGACAGGTTGGTTGCCTGCGTGGGTCTGACCTCGACGCCGTATCAGAGCGGCGATTCGTTCCGAGAGCGCGGCATCAGCCGAGCCGGCAACCGCCACGTCCGCGGCGTCGCGATCGACCTGGCCTGGGTCTGGCTGCGACTCCAACCCCAAAGCGAGCTGACCCGATGGTTCAACCGGCGCTTCGCACGAGGGGGACCCCGACTGCGCAAGATCGGCATCATCGCTCTGGCCCGAAAACTCGTCATCGCTCTCTGGCGGTACGCCGACTTTGGTGAGATCCCCAAAGGCGCTCTGCTCAAGTCGCAGGCCTGATTGCCTTTGGAAAAGACCCAGACGATGAACCGTCGCTGGTCTCAACCGCCCGCTACGCTCGCCGGGTCTCCCAGAAGAGACCGTGGATCAGATCGGGGCGTTTGACTAATGGCTTCCTCCACGCGCCTGCGCGCGAATACAGCATTGGGTGTCCGGCCAGACGCCGGCACGGATAGAAGGTCGCTCGAGGTCATCCGCCTCGATCCCACAGGGAACCGCCGCGAGGGATACGACAGAAACGACCGCTTCTAACTAAGGAGGTGGACCAGAAAGAGTCGCTAATCACCATCCTGAAGGCTTGACAGCGGGAGCGTCATAGAAGGCGAACGATCGAGGCCGCATCCGGCCGAGCCGCTCGCCGGTGCGCCGCAGGGCGCAGATCCCGCGCAAGCGCGGAGCGACGGTACCGCGGCGGGCGCGGACGAGGAGGACCGACGAAGGCGTCCCGGAGGATGGTCACGTTCGACGCCGAGTCATCCTGAAGGATTGAGACCACGTCGAAGCGACAGGTGGAGTCCTCGAGACGCTCGCGCTGGAGATACGCCTGCGCGGCGCGGAAGATCCGGCGCTGTTTTTCGGCGGTTGACGGCCTCCTCGGGCACGCCGAACCCGGTGCCATGCCGTCCCTTGACCTCGACGAAGCAGAGAACGTTTCCATCCTGCGACACGAAATCGATTTCCCCGACGCGAGTCCGGAAGTTCCTGGCGCGAATCGTGTACCCCGCCTCCTTCAGGCGCTTCTCCGCCAGCCTCTCCCACTCCTGCCCCACCCCGCGCGATCCGCGGTACCTGCGCTCTTCCCCCTTCAGCAGCGCCATGATCCGCTCCAGGAACGTAACGAGTGTCATTCCGGTCGAGAGAATCTCATCTATTTGCTACAAAGTGAATTGTCGCGACAAGGCCGCCCCGGAGCCGGCGTCGTTTCCCTGCGTCGGCACGCGCCGGCCTGCCGTGATGGGGAGAACCGGCCGGCGCTGAGGGTTCTTCGCAGTCTCACCGTGGTGCCGGTCGCGTCCTCCATGCTCGTCACCCATCACCTCCTACGGGAAACGCCGCCGGCTCCGGGGCTCTCAGCTCCGGCATTATACCGAGAGTGAAGCCCCGGGGGCGGGCCGCCTCCCGCAGGAGCGTGAGCGAAGGAGCGCGCCACGGAAACACTCTCGCCACGCTCGCCAGTGCGACTCAGCGACAAGCGACGGCCAGGGGCTGTCTTTCGAGGCCGGGCCGTCGCGTGCGACGAGGGAGGCGGCCCGACGCCGGGGCGGGTTTTCAGAGACGTTCTTGGAGTATCACGTCCGC
>CAWALG010000035.1:0-13806 GCA_963782815.1 uncultured Acidobacteriota bacterium
GCGCAATAAAGACGGCTCCGACCTCGAAGTTGAACCGGGTCGTAACGAACTTCGAGGTGAATTCGTAGAAGCAGAGAGTGCGAAGAACGATGCTGCTGGCATGGACGGCACTCCGGCATAACGGCATCGCGCGGCGCGTTGGATGACTCGGATGCGGCCTGCCGCGATCGTCCCGGGCTCCTGGCGCGGTGTCGTGGTGGCGGCCGGGTTGGGCGCGCTTCTGGCGGCGGCGCGAGGAACCGGAGCGGCGCCGGCCCCGGCTCCGTCGGCAGGGACGGCGGCGGCGGATTCGGGACGTGACGCTGCTGCGGCTGGCGTCCGGGCTGGGGGCGATCACGTCCATCGCGAACGCGGGGGACTCCCGCCTGTTCCTGGCGCTGCGGACGGGACAGGTCGTGGTCTGGGACGGGCGGGGGGTGCTTCCCAGGTCGTTCCTATGTCTCGAAGCTTGTTCCAGCTCCGGGATGCGGGGGCTGCTCTCGGTCGCCTTCCACCCCAGGTACGCGGACAACCGGCTCTTCTTCGTCGGCTACACGGACGCTAAGGGGAACTTCGTCCTGGCTCGGTACAGGCAGTCGGCGGCGGATCCGAACCGGGCGGACCCGAAGTCGGGGGTCGTGCTCCTTTCGATCCCGATTCCGGCGGACGCGGACCACGTGGCGGGAGAGCTTCAGTTCGGGCCGGACGGCTACCTGTATGTCGGGATTGCGGACGGCGGGTCGGGCGACGGCGTCGCCTGCAACGCGCAGCGGGATGACGTCCTGCTCGGCAAGATTCTCCGGCTCGACGTCAACCGGCATGCCGCCAAACCGCCTTACTACGCGATCCCGAAGACGAATCCGTTCGCGCGCCTGGGCCGGCCGCTCGGACTGGTGTGGGCGAAGGGGCTGCGGGACCCGCGGCGGTTTTCGTTTGACCGGGTGACGGGGGATCTCTACATCGGGGACGTCGGGCAGACGGCGCGGGAGGAGATCGACTTCCAGGCGCATTCGAGCTCGGGCGGGGAGAACTACGGGTGGGGGATCATGGAGGGGTCGCTCTGCGGGGCCCCGGGAGTCGCCGCCTGTCCGAACGTGCCGCCCTGCAAGTCTTCCGCGCTTGCGCTGCCGGTCGTCGAGTACGGGCACGAATTGGGAGACTGCGCGGTCGTCGGCGGGCGCGTGTCTATCGCGGGTCGCAAATTCCGGGCATCGCCGGGCTCTATTTCTACGGCGATTCCTGCTCGGGGCATGTCTGGGGAGACGGCCGGCCGATCGACGTGATCGCATCCGGCCTGACCACGTTCGGAGAGGATGCCGCCGGGGAGATCTACGTCGGGAACCGAGGGTGGAGTCCTGTACCGGCTGGTGACTTCCCGGGCCGCGCTCCCCGCGCGGCGGTCCGGCCTCCTCCGGGGAGCCCCCACCCGCGCCTCTTCCGACACGGCTGCCGCCGATGGCGGCCCGGCCGCCGGCCGCGGTCGTTACGCCGTTTCTTCCTTGCCAGGTCGCGACGCCGGAGCCGATGGAAGATCAGGAGCCGGCCGAGACATCGCAAGAGCCGGCCGAAATCTGGATGCCGGCCGATACTCCGATGCCGACCAGCACGCCGGTGCCGACGGCCACTCCCACCCCGACCGAGATTCCGATTCCCGACACTCCGGTGCCGCCGCCTGATACTCCGGCTCCGCCGCCCGACACTCCGGCTCCGCCGCCCGACACTCCGGCTCCGCCGCCCGATACCCCTGCCCGTCCCCCGACACGCCGGTCCCGACCCCGCCGCCCGATACACCGGCGCCGCCTCCAACCTCACCGCCCGACAGGCTGCGTCCGACCCAGGTCGAACGGGTATTCGCCCCCGCCGCGGACAGTAGCCCCGCACTGACCGCGTCCTCGTGGAATCCCCGAGGACGGCGACCTGGGCATGATCGCCGTGCCGCGAGCCGGCGCGCCCATCGCGCTCCATCGTTGGTTGCTGGAGATGGCGCGAGGGCCAGGCGGGCACGACCGCGACCCGGTGAAGGGAAGGTTGGCATGTGCCGTCTCATTCCGGGAACCGTCTTGCCGAGCGTGACGACCTGATGGATGATCTCGAGAGCAGGACGCTGATGTTCGACGCAAGCTCGCTCCGCAAGCTGAAGCTGCCGGCGATCGTCGCGCTGGCGCTGGTCATCCTGCTCGCGGGCTCACTGCGACCTTCTCGCGATCCGAGACGAAACACTTATCTGACCACCAGCAACATTCGGCTCCTGACGACCATCGGCCATCAGTTCGATGAGTGGGTACAGCGCCAGGAGCACATCTTCCGGATCGTGATCGGGTTCAGAAGATCCCGCCACGATGACAAAGGAGTGGAAGTCGGCCCCAACGTGGAAGTTCGGGGAACAACCGCGCCCAAACGATGCCTCTGCGCTGGAACTCAGAGCCGCCCACGCTGGTGGTGGACGCGAGCGGCAAGTTGTCGCTGGAGCTGAACTCCCGATTGGGCGGGGAAGCGATTCGATCAGCGAATCGTCCCATTCGACGCTCCCATTTTCGAGTCGCTTCAAAGAGACAATTTCGACATCGTTTTACTGGCCTCGCCCGACGGCAGAATCCTGAAACAGTCCGGCCAGGCGGATCTGCATCTGGCAGACCTCGGCTCGCTCATGCCGGGCGATTCCGCGCCGAGGGCGGGCCAGATCGCGGATGTCGAGGACCTCGCCGGGACGGATTACAGGCTGTTCATGCAGTGGTGCTGCGGCCGGGTCCGCGTTCGTCTGGCGGACGCCGCCCAGGAGGCCCCGGCCGAGACGAGTCTGTTACCGGCGTGGAGCCCAAGCCGACCGCGACGCCGGAGAGGAGAAAGACGGGAAAGGCCGGCTCCGGGCAAGGCGGCGTCGGGAAGGCACGTTCCGGCCTGTTCGTGTGCGGTCTGGTTCCCGCGGGCACGCTTACCGAGCGGCGGTTCTCGGTCTCCCTTTCCACCATGCTCATCATTGCCGGCGTTCTGTTGATGACCGTCGTCAGCTGGCCGTTTCTGAAACTGGCCCTGATCGGCAACCGCCAGCGGGTCCGCTTGCTCGATGTGCTGCTCCTGGGAATGTCCAGCCTGCTCGTCCTTTCTATCGGCACCCTCTATCTGCTCGATTCCTACGCGTACACGAGGCTCGGGACGCACATTGATCAAGGGCTCCAGGCTCTCTCCCAGGCGATCCGGTCCAACATGAGAAAGGAAATCGCCGCGGCCTACAGCCAGCTTCGCGCCCTGCAATCGGCGGCGCGCGCGGAGAAGCCGTCCGATCCCGAGATCCTGCCCAACGTTCGCCAGAAACCAATCCCGGACTTCCCCTACTACCCCTTCTTCGACACGTTTTCGTTGATCAATTCGAAAGGCCTCCAGCAGAGGAGATGGAGCGTTCACTCGCCGTTCCTCAGGCTGATTTCAGTGGAGGACCGCCCATATTTCCTCAGGCTCAAGGAGAACCAGACCTGGACGCTGCCGAGCCGAAGACGGCCTCCCCGAGATCAAGCAGTTTGCGCTGGACTCGACGCGGTCCATCACCAGAATGAACTCTCAGGCGGTACTGGCCATACAGAACAATTCCCCCGGGGAGGACCTTTCGGTCGCCGCGCTCGCCTTTCCGATGATCTCCCTCATCAATCCGGTTTTGCCTCCGGGGTTCGGATTCGCGGTGATCGAGGACAAAGACAACGGACGGGTGATGTTCCACTCCGACGACCGCCGAAACCTGATCGAGCAGTTCTTTCTCGAGACGGACATGGACCGGCGCCTGAGGTCGGTCGTCGCTGCCCGCCGCGCGGAGCTGATGGATCTGCGCTACTGGGGCCGGGACTATCGCGCGTTCGCTGTGCCTCTCACGGGCTTTCCCTGGTCTCTGGTGACCTTTTACGAGAAGGACCAGGTTCGAAGCGTGAACGTCGATTGGATGTTCACGACTCTTCTCTTCCTGATGCCCTACATGTTGGCCTGCGTCGGTGTCTGTTTCCTGATCCTGATCCTTCCCCACAGGCGCCCGACCTGGCTCTGGCCGCATCCCAGGGGCATGACCGCGTACCTCCAGCTGGCCGCCTTTTACATCGCCGTCATCCTCGTTTCCGCCGCGGCGATCTATGCCTCCGGACGGGAGGTGGGAGGGAAGAGGGTGCCCGACTCTTTCCTTCTGCTCCTCGCCTTCGCCCTTCCGGCGATGGTATGGACGGTGACCTACTCGCGCCTGAGAGCGGCGCGGCAAGCCGCTCCGATCGCCGGCGACGAGGACGCCGATCCGATGCGGGATGCCGGGAAACGACCATGGGCGGAGCCCAATGAGCTGCTTTCCCTGTCTTACATGGGCGCGGCGGCTCTCCTTCTCGTGATCACGGCGGCCCTGCCCACCGCGGCCTTCTTCAAGCTGGCGCACTCGATTCAGGTCGTGCCGTTTATCAAGAACAACCAGGTCAAGCTCGCGGCGGAGCTCGAGAAACGCCGGCAGCGCGCGGAGAGGGAGGCGGCCTCCCTGTCGGGAGAGGGTGAACAGCGTCATCCTCCCGCGCAAGACCGCGATCCTCGACGAGACCCAACTCGAAGTCAACGAGGGGTCGGGGCCCAACAGAAAGATCCCGGCGGTGGACGTCTACTACGCGCCCTTCAACACCGAGATCCGAAAGCTCCTCCCCGACGACGCTGCCAGGAGCAGGAGGAAATTCGACTCAGCGCATCTGGCCGATCCTCTGACGGGATTCCTGGAGCCATACCTGCCCTACTACTCGGATCTGTCGGTCGAGAGGCGCGAGCTGCTGTACGACAGGTCGGACGACCAGAGCCGTTTCTGGGAACGCGCGCCGGAGAATCGAATCGTCCTGACGAGCGCGTATGAGGACGGCGCCCTGAAAATCAGCTCCGTAGTCCCGACGTTCGGGCGTCTTCCGGCTTTCTTCAAGGAAAGACCCCTGGGACTCATCCTCGTCTTCGGCGCCATTTTCTGCCTGGCAGTCGCGATCACGATCTTCGCGGCCCGGCGCATCTTTCTCCTGGACGTGCCGTTCTGGTCTGCGGGTTCGGGCGGTTTCGCGGCGCCCGGCCAGAGCGTGTTCGTGGTGTGTCGGGAGGAGGAATTGAAGACGGCGTATGTTGCCGGCCGCAGATTCGAGAGGCTGGATCTTGCGGCGCTCGCTTCCCCGTCGGCGAAACCGGAAGACTGGGACAAGGCTCTGTCGAACCTCGAGAAGACGCTTTCGGGCGAACCGATTCTCCTCGATCACTTCGAGGAGGGTTCCGGCGACACTCAATTGAGCGCCAGAAAACTCTGGCTCGTGGAACAACTCGTCCGGCCGCGCGGGCGCAGGCTGGTCATTCTCTCCTCGCTCGGCCCGTTCCCATTGCAGCACTGGAACCTTCCCGCCGAGACGGGCTCGAAAGCGGAGGAAGGCCCCAGTGCCGAGCAGAAGTGGGCGTCTCTGGTGACGTCCTCCTTCGTGATCATGGATCTGGACCCGCGGTTCGAGACGGACGCGGTTGCCGGGTCGAGCGCTCCGGGGAGGATGACCAGGCTCGCGCAGACTGTGGGAACGGGTTGGCGGGACTCGTTGAGGAATCTCTCGGCGCGGGTCAGGGTCCGCCAGTATCGCGAGGTTCGGCGGGTTCTCGAGAGGGAATGTGCCGGGAATCCGTTTCTCTCCTCCATCCACGACGACCTCGATCGGATGATCCGGCGGCGAGGAGAGGAGGGACTCGACCGAGAGGAAGTCCTGGCGGAAATCGAGGAGCGGGCCTCGAACTACTATGAGGGTCTCTGGGCCTGCTGCTCGCCGGTCGAGAAACTCGCGCTCGAGCATCTCGCCGAGGACGGGTTCGCCAATTACAGGGACGGCAAGATCGTCCGGCGATTGATCGCCCGCGGCCTGGTGAGGAGGGACCCGCATCTGCGGCTCATGAACGAGACGTTTCGGCGCTTCGTCGTGTCGACAGTGCGGCGCAAGGAGATCGCCGAGCTGGAGCAGGAGACCGAGGCGAGCGCGTGGGACCGCTTGAAGCGCCCCTTCGCCTTGATCCTGGCGCTGGTCGTCGTGATCTTCGTCGCCACCCAGAAAGAGCGCTTCGACGCCACGATGGCAGTCATCCTGGGGGCGACAGGCGTTCTTCCCTCGCTGTTGAAACTCGCAGGGCTCCTGATCGGCGATAAGTCGCCGCTCCCGGTGAAATCAGGTCTAGAGGAGGGCGTTGGCGATGTTGTTGAAGATGGGAGACTCGGGAGACGCCGTTCGGGAGCTGCAGCGCGGACTCAACAAGCTGGGATCGATCATTGCTCGTGGACGGCGCGATTCGGGCCGGGCACGCGCGACGCGGTGATCGACGGCCGGCGTCGCTCTGAAGCAGCCGGGGCCGCCCGAGGCGGACGATGCGTTCCAGCAGGCTGTCGCGGCTCTCCCGGATCCGTTTCCGCCGCTCACCGCGGCCGGGCGTGACGTTCATCGCCCGCGCGGAGGTGTCGAGTCCCCGCGCAGTACCGGTCCAAATACAAGAACCCGGCATGGCCCGAGCGGCCGAGAGCGGCATCACGATCGGGATCGGCTACGACCTGCGCCTTCAGCGATCGCAGACCGGTTCGAACGCGGACTGGGGCGATCACCTGCCGGCCGACACGATCGCCCGGCTCGCGGACGTTCTTCTGGAGTGCAAGGCTCCGGCGACCTCCTCGGCCGGAGTTCGCGACGTCGAGGTGCCGCTCCTCGCCGCCGTCTCGGTGTTCCTCGAGCGCTCGCTTGCCCGACTCTCTTCGAGAAGACGCGCGCGATCTACCCGCAGGTGCGATGACCTGGACGCCGGCGCGGCGGACCGCGCTCGTGAGCCTCGTCTACAACCGCGGCGCCCGGCTCCGGGACACGGACCCGGCCAGGCAGGACCGCCGTCGAGATGCGGGCGATCCAGCGACCTGCTGGCGGCGGGGCGCTTCGACGAGGTCGCGGACCAGCTGGACGCGATGTCCCGTCTGTGGGACCCCGCCAGGATGCGCCGGCCTCATCCAGCGGCGGCACGACGAGGCGAAGCTGTGGCGTTCCGGTTTCGCGGCCCTGCAGCTGGCCTGATCCGCGCTTCCGTCCGGCTGAGTCACCAGGGGCATCGTCTCTGCCGTGCTGGTCGAGGAAGCGGCCGGTGTCGGAAGGCTTCAGGCGGTCGATGACCTCCAGCATGGCGGCGACGCTCTCGTCGGGTGAGAGCGGGGCGCCGGAGCCGCCCATGTCGGTCCTGACCCAGCCGGGAGAGATCGCGATGCAGACGAAGCCCTCTCCGCTTGAGCTCGGCGGCGACCGGTGCGAGTGAGCTGGTTGAGCGCCGCCTTCGAAGCGCGGTAGGCGATCCAGCCTCCGCTGTCGTTTTCGGAGATGGAGCCCAGGCCGCTCGAGAGATTGACGATGACGCGGCGCTTTCCGGCGCGCAGGTTGGGCAGCAGGGCCTGGGTGAGCGCGGCCGGTCCGACGGCGTTGACTCGGAAGAGTCTCCTCGAGGTCCTTCATCGAAAGGCGCCCGAACCTCGCCGCCCGCTTCGCCGATGCCGGCGTTGTTGATCAGGACGTCGAGCGGCTCCCCCTCCACGCGGCGCAGCCAGATCCGCGATGCTCTTCTCGTCCGCGACGTCGAGCTGCTCCACGCGCACGGGGAGTTTCGCGAGGTCGCGGGCCTTCTCGGGCTGCCGTGCCGTGGCGATGACCCGGTCCCCGCGCCTGCAGAGCTGCCGCGCGAAAGCGAGGCCGATTCCCCGGTTGGCCCCCGTGACGAGGTACTTGCGACCGTCATCCTGTTTCGGCATAGCGCTTCCTAGCGTGCAAGCTCTTGCGCTTCGAGATCGAATCCAGTGGCCGATTCCTCGGGAATCTGCGAGCGCGGAGCGACGGCTAGAAATAGACATTGGCGGACCAGGCGCTTCCCGGCAGGTCCGAGAGGAACCTCATTCCGGCCGTCGGCAGGATCGCCCCGTCCTCGGTGATCAGCGCGCCTTCCACCTCCGGCGTCTCCTCGAGAAGCGCGAGGCCTTCCTCGGCGCCGAGGAGGAACGCGGCGGTCGCGAACCGCCCGGCCGGAAGGCGGAGGCCGCGACGACCGTGGCCGAGGCGACGCCGCGAGCGGGCCATCCGTCGTGGCGTCCAGGATGTGGTGGTAGCGGATGCCGTCCTTGACGAAGCAGCGCTCGTAGTCGCCGGAGGTGGCGACGCCCGCGCCCGGGAACCTCGACGGCGAAGCGGCAGCGGGCGCGGTCGCGCGGGTCGACGACGCCGACCGTCCAGGGCCGGCCGTCGCCCCGTCCGCCGACGGTCCGCACGTCGCCGGCGAAGTTGACGATCGCCGCCCGGACCCCTCCGCGCGGAGGAGCTCCGCGGCGCGGTCCACCGCGTACTCCTTGCCGACGCCGCCGAGGTCGAGCTCCATTCCGGCGCGGCGAAGGAAGACGGTCCGGTCTCGCCGGGAGACCGCGCGGTGTCGACGAGGGGGAGGAGCGCCGAGAGCTCGTCCGCGCGACGGGACGCGGCCGCTCGGAAGTCCCAGGCGCGCCGGAGCACGCCGACCGTCGGGTCGAACCGGCCGCCCGTGAGGGACGCGAGGTCGAGCGCCGAGGCGACGAGCATGTCCGTCTCCTCGTCCACGGCGACGGGGGTCCGGCCGGCGTTCCGGTTGATCTCCGAGACGACGCTCGACTCGCGGTAGCGCGAGAACTTCGCCTCGATCCGCCGGGCCTCCTCCTCGACGGCGCTCGCGATCTTCCGGGCGCGCTCCTCGCCCCGGTCGTCCACGAATTCGATCAGCCCGCCGCCCATCAGCGGGAAGCGCTTCGTGTAGAGGACGGCGCCTTCCACGCCCGCGTCCATTTCTCGGCGGCCTGCTAGAAAAGGTGGATGAAGCCCGCGGTGATGGTCAGGACGTTCATGTCGGCCGCCGAGGCGGAGGCGGCCAGCCGCGCCGTCGGCGAGGTCGGGATCGGCGTGACCCGGTCGCGGCCGTACTGGTATTGGTACGTCGCGCCCAGGCTGAGCTACCAGGTCGTGGATCCGCGGTGATCGTCAGTCCGCCGAGGACGCTGTCGAGCGGAGAGAGCCGGTAGTCGGCCGACATGTACGTCTGCGGCGCCGGGAACTGGTTGCCGAAGAACGACGCCGGGGTCTGCGTGTAGAGGCGGACGTGCGGCGAGACGATCCAATCCGTGACCAGGCGCTGGTCGTAGATGACTTCGATCGTATGGCCCTTGATCCCCCAGTCGTCCCAGTAGTAGCGGTAGTTGATCTTGAGCGCGCCGTCCCACAGGAAGTAGTGGCCGTACTTCACGACGAGAGCGCGCCGCGAGCGGAATCCGGGCGGTGCTCGGGCACGGTCGTCTCGCCCGTCCCGATCGGGACGACCTTGTACGGGTCGTCGAGATAGCCGGAGAGCCGCATCAGGGATGCCGAGACGTCGATCAGGTCCCTCTCGCTCAGGATCCACCTCCAGCCCAGGGAGAAGCCGTTCTCCGACTTGGGGTACGAGAGGCTCTTTCCGTCCGGATTCGTCGCGGGATTCTTCACCGGCTCGACGAGGTCGCGCGAGAAGCCGAGCCCAGGTGGAGCGTGCCGCGCCCCTGGGCCATCGTCCAGGCGTCGGAGAGCCCGGCGCCGCGCGCGACGTAGTCGTTCTCCTTGGCGTACGAGATGTCCACCGAGGGAAGGTGCGCGCCGAACTTGCGCTCGTAGGAGAGCGACCCCGACTTGCGCGTGTCCGTGTAATTTGCCTGGGGGATGCTCGGCTGATCAGGTGCCCCGACGCCGATGTCGTCACGTCGAAGGTCGGGTAGGCGCCCGTCGGCGACGCGCCGGAGATCGCGTCGTAGCCGAGCAGGAGCCCGAGCTCTCCGTGGTCCTGGCCGAGGTCCGGGCGATACAGCAGGACCGGGTTCAAGACCTGGGTCCGGCCGCCCGACTCCTTGTAGAAGAGGAAGCGCGTGTCTACGGAAGACTGGCCGAGGGCATCGCGCGCGGCGAGGCTCCCGAGGCCCGCGGCAAGCCAGGGAAGGTCGCGGAGAAGGCGGCGCCGCGGACGGCGCGGCCGCCGGTCGGGCGATCAGTTGCAGCCACAGCCGCCTCCGGAAGGCCCTCCGTCGCCGGCGGAGCCCTCCTTGCTCGCGTGGATGTGCTCGCGGAACATGCGCGTGAGCGCGTCTCCGTCGAGGCTCATGATCGGGTCCGCCAGGTAGCCGCGCTGCCACGCCTTGAGGCTGCCCGTCGCCTCGAGGCTCCGGGCGACCCGGACGTCCGCTCCCGGCGCGAGCGTGCCTCCCGCGAGGAGGGTCGAGACCGCCGCTTCGAGTCTGGCGTGCGACTTCTTGTCTCCCCCCTCGAAGCGGGCGGCGATCCGCCCCTCGCGGTCCAGGAGGAACGTCGTCGGCATCGCGACGACGCTGAACGCATCCCCGGCGTGCCCCGTCGGGTCGCGGACGATGGTGAAGCGCACGGGGACCGCGTCGAGGAATGCGTTGATCGCGTCGTCGTTGTCCTCGAGCGTCAGCCCGACGACGCGCAGGCCCTGCGGCGCGTACTTTTCCTGGAGGGAGTCGAGGAACGGGAAGCTCGTCCGGCACGGGACGCACCAGGACGCCCAGAAGTCGAGCACGACGACCTGGCCCTTCAGCGACTCGAGCGAGAAGGGACTTCCGTTTCGGTTCTGGAGCTTGATTCCGGAGATCGGCTCCACGGCGAGGCCGGCCGCCGGCAGCGCCGACAGGAGCGCTGCGGCGGCGAGCCGGCGAAGCGCTTGACGCAGCGGGGTCACCCGTCCGGTGTCGAGCCCGATTTTGATGACGAAACGCTCCCTCGTCCGCGCGTAGGAGCAATCCGGCTGCCAGGTCCTCCCCGGACTCTCGCTGGATGCAATCCCTCGCACCGGGGCGCGTTTGCCATGGGTTCCGGGCAGAACGCTGCCGCGGCGCGTGACCTCGCCGAGAGTCACGTCGTCCACAGAATGGGACGACGGCCGTCAGCGGGCGCCGGCGGCGGGACGAACGGAAATCGTCGCCTGGAGAGGGATCTTCGCCGGCGCGAAGCACTGCTTGTCGTCGCAGGCCTGATACGAGAGGTTTCCGGCGATGGAGACCGGCCCGGCGGCGCCGGCGGGCAAGGCGAGATCCGCTTCAAAGCGGACGGTGCCCTCGTAGACACGCAGGGGCTTGTCGGAAAAGGAGAATCGCTTCTCGACGTCCTTCGGGTAACGAACGGGCGAGAGCGCGCCGGGAGATGACGTCAGGGCGACCTCGGTCGCGATGAGGTAGCTCTCCGAGGGCGTATGGCTGTTGACGTGCCACTTGCCTCCGATCGTCATCTCGACCGCGATCGCCTGCTTCGATCCTGCCGCGACAGCATCCGGAACGACGAGCCTCGCCCGGATGTCGGGTTTCTCGGCTGCCAGTGGAATCGCGATGAGCGCCGATGCCGCGGCGAGGACCGCGAATGGAGGCCGCTTCATGCCTACCAGACGTCGCACGGAGATCTGCGGGCGGACCATGGGCGCGTCCGGCTTGCAGGCGAAGGCCTTCTGGAACTCGGGCAGGTTCGACAGCGGTCCGATGACGCGGTACTTGCCGATCGGGTGCGGGTCGCCCTGGGCCATCGTGCGCGCGAGCTCCGGGCGGATCGCGTCGCCGCGGAACTGGCCCCACGCGATGAAGAACTGCTGGTCCGGCGTGAAGCCGTCGATCGTCGGCAGGGGCGGCTTGCCCTGCTGCGCGATCTGGAAGGCGCGGTAGGCGATCCGCGCGCCCGCGAGGTCGCCGATCGACTCGCCCACCACGAGCTTGCCGCGCTGCGGCACGCCCGGCTCGACCTCGTAGTGGTCGAACTGGTTGACGACGCAGGCGGTCTTCTCCTGGAACTTCTTCAGGTCCTCTTCGCTCCACCAGTTCTCCAGGCGGCCCTGCGCGTCGTACTGCGAGCCCTGGTCGTCGAAGCCGTGGCTGATCTCGTGGCCGATGACGACGCCGATCGCGCCGTAGTTGACGGCGTCGTTGGCCGACATGCTGAAGGCGGGCGGCTGCAGGATCCCCGCGGGGAACACGATCTCGTTCAAGAGCGGGTTGTAGTACGCGTTCGAGGTCGGCGGCGTCATGCCCCAGCGGCCGCGGTCGACCGGCTTGCCGATGGTCGCGAGCGAGTCGTCGACGTTGAACTTGCGGCCGGCCAGCACGTCGTCCCAGTAGGACGCGCGGGTGATCGGCACGTTGCTGTAGTCCTTCCACTTGTCCGGGTAGCCGATCTTGGGGTTGAAGGTCGAGAGCTTCTCGAGCGCCTTCTTCTTCGTCTCCGCGCTCATCCAGTCCAGGCCCTCGATCGTCTCCCCCATGGCCAGGCGCAGGTTCTTGACGAGCTCCTGCATCCGCGCCTTGGCCTCGGGCGGGAAGTACTTCTCGACGTACTTCCTGCCGAGCGCCTCGCCGAGCTGGTTGTCGGTGGACTCCGCGCAGCGCTTCCAGCGCGGCTTCATTTCCTTCGAGCCGTTCAGGTACGCGCCGTTGAAGGCGCAGTCCTCCTGGACGAACGCGTCCGAGAGCGACGGCGCCGCCGAGTCGAGCAGGTGCCACTCGAGGTACGTCTTCCAGTCGGCGAGCGGGATCGGCCGAGCTGCTTGTCGACTTCCTGCAGGAAGCGCGGCTCGTTGACGTTGGGGTCGCCGACCGGCGGCGATGCCGCGGGCGCGAGCGTCACCTTGAAGGACGCCGTCCAGTCGAAGCGGGGCGTGAGCTTCTGCAGCTCCGCAATGGTCATCTTGTGGTCGGTCGCCTTGGGATCGCGCAGCGCGACGTTGTCGAGCGAGGCCTCGGCCAGCTGCGTCTCCATCTTCATGACGGTCCGCCGCGGCCTTCGCCTGGCCTCGCTCTCTCCGGCCAGCTGGAACATCTTCGCGACGTGGGCGACGTACTTCTCGCGGGCCTCCTTGAAGCGCGCGTCCGGCTTCAGGTAGTAGTCGCGGTCGGGCAGGCCGAGGCCGCTCGCGAAGATCTGGGCGAGGACGTCGGTGGGGTTGTGGTTGTCCGAGCCGGCGCCGAGCCGAACGGCACCGGGATCGCGAGCAGCTGGAAACGGGTGATCATGCGCTGGACGTCGGCGCGCGTCCTTCATCGCGGGATCTCGGCCAGCAGCGGGTCGAGCGGCTTGACGCCGAGGCGATTCAATCCGCCTCGTTCATGCACGCGCCGTAGAAGTCGCCGATCAGCTGGTCGACGCTCCCCTTGGGCGCGTTCTTGACCGCGGCGGCCTCCTCGAGAATCCCCTTCAGCCGGTCCTTGGACTCCTCGCCCGCCTGCCAGCGGCGGCTCCAGCGCGACATCGAGGGCGGGATGGGGTTGATGGCCCGCCAGGCGCCGTTGGAGAACTCGAAGAAGTCGGAGCAGGCCTCGACGTTGCGGTTCATGTCCGCGAGCTCGATGCCCTTCCGGGGAGCCTCCGGCGCCAGGGCCGCCGCCAGGAGGGCGGCCAGACAGATCAGCGTTCTCGACAATGCGCATGTGTTTCTTCTCCTCCGCGGCTCGGCGAAGATCTTACGCCGGGCCCGATAAGGTTATCCTGAGCCTCGCGATCAGCGTCAACGACGTCTCGTGCTCAGACTTGCAGAGTGCCGCGATAACGGCGGCGGAAAGGAGCGCGAGATGAAGCTCGGTTTGATTCTGGGGTTCCTGTTCGCGGTCGTTGTTTCCAGTCAATCGCCGCCCCGAGAAGAAGCGCGCTGATCGACGACAAGAGCAACGGCGCGGTCGACCAACCACCACGACCCGACCGCGAGACGTTCGACGAGGTCGAGGGTATCGAGGACGGCCTCGGCCCTCTCTACAACGCG
>CAWALG010000036.1:0-31675 GCA_963782815.1 uncultured Acidobacteriota bacterium
GCCCGTCCGACTCCCGACGAGAACCCCAACAGGATGCAAACGACCAGAATCCGTCCGCCCGGGACCAATTTCTTCATCGACTCAGATTATCCCGTAGCCTCAGGCGGTTACTCGATCACGTATTCCTTCCGAGAGCGAACAATGACATTCGGCCGGAGTACACGAACCTCGACCCGGTGCAAGGAGTGTGACTTCAGATTCCGGGGCGTGTAGGTGAGAAAGTACTGGCTCTTGAGCTCGGTCAGAAGGGAGTGGAGAACCTCGGGCAGCTTTCGAATGTTGCGAATCAAATACGACCGTCCTCCGGTCTCCTCGGCGAGGCGGTTCAGGAAGACCATGGGCGCCTTCGACTCGTCCGCGCCCAGCGCCACCGAGAAGACGGACACCTCCGCCACCCGCGACATCTCGATGACCTGGTTGACGGACAGCCGGCTGCGGTTGTCCAGGGCGTCGGTGAAGAGGACGACGGCTTTGCGTCGCTTAACGTGTTTCAGGCGGCGAAGCGCGGCGGCAACGACGTCGTAGATGGAGGTTTCTCCTTCAAGCAGGCTCTTGTCAATCCTGTCATGAAGAGCCTGGCGGTCCTGCGTCACGTCCAACGCTGGCTCCACGATCGCGGAATTGAAGGTGCAGATCCCGGCCTCGTCCTCGGGCCTGAGGGCGTCCAGGAATGCGTGCGCGGCGCGCCGGGCGTCGTCGCGCCTGGCCAGCATCGAGCCGGAGGTATCGAGGGCCAGGATCACCGCCATTGGCGAGTCCGTCGAGTCGAACGTCTCGATCTTCTGCATCTGGCCTTCGTCGAAGACGAGGAAATCCTTCGGACTCAATCCGGGAACGGGGCGGCCGTCCTGGTCGGTCACGATCGGAGAGATGCCGACGGCATGAACGGTGGGCGCGTACGTGAATCCCGCCTCGCGTGTCCGCAGAGACGCGGTCGCGACCTCCCGGCCGCCCCGGAGCAAGGCCACCGTGATCACATGTTGTCGAGGCGTGTCGCCGGCTTCCCAGAAGATTCGCCACGGAGCCTTCCCGATCTGCGAGGGAGGCTTCTCGATCGGCGCGGGAGGCTTCTCGACAGTCCCGATCTTGCGGCCGTCCACGAAGAAGTCCACTTCCTCCGGCTGCTCCCCGATCACTTCGACCTCGATGCGCGTTTCTCCCAACGGCAGATCCGCAGGCGAAGGAGAGATAAACCGGACGACCGGCCGAGCCGGCACGGGCGGCGGACCCGATTGGCCGAAGACGTCCGCCCCGGCGGCGAGAAGGACGGCAAACGGCAGAAGTCGCCGAAGGGTCATGGATTCGCGGCGAGCCGGTCGTCCGATTGGTCGCGGACCAGCCGCCCGGAGCGGACCGCCTGGTCGAGAAGACGATCCAGATCCGCCTTCGGAAAGGAGCCTGCAGCGCGGACGACAGTGGACCAGTCGTAGCCGTAGGTCATCTTGAGTCCGCCCAGCATCTCATCCAGGGCCGCAGGCAGCACGAGCGGGAGCGTGGCCGCCGGAAGACCGGCGTCGTGAACGCGGCAGGCGACGGCGATCTTCAAATCGTAAAGCCGGTCGCTCAGAAGCTGCAACGTGCGATAGGAGGCGAGGCGCTCGTATGCGGGCAGGTCCATGTCGGTCAATCGAAACCGCCCCGCATACCAGACCGCGCGGGGGCCGAACTGGGCGAGACGATCCCGCGCTCCCTCCTCTCCGAACTTCTTGCGCAACCGCTCGCGCGCGTTCCTTGCCTCCGTGGCGGCCGTGGCGGCGGGCGCGAGGGCCGGGCGGTCGGAGAGGACGATCCGGCGTCCGATGAGATAGAGATCGGACGGAGAAAGGTAATCAGAAAGTGCGCCGCCGTCAGGTGACTCGGGACCGATCTTCGAGACGAGCACGAGACGCGATCGCGGCACGAGGTCCCGCGCCAGGTCGCTCCAGATCCGGAAGCGCTCTCTCGGAGTCGATCCACCCAGGGCCGCGCAGAGCTGCTCCGTCGCCCGGGTGGAAGCGGCCACGAATTCCAGGGCATCGTCATCCAGCATCGTCGCCGACATCCGGTGGACCGGGCCGACGAGGCCCGCGCGAATGTCGTCGTTGGCGATGAAGGAGAGCGGCGCGTGCGGAAGCTGGTCGGCGTGGAGCCCTCCGAGCACGTCCGGGAGACCGAAAATCGATCCGGTCACGCGCGATCCCGCGCCGGCTTCGCCCGTGACGAGCTCCGTCGGGGCGAAGAAGCGTTCCACGAGGCTCCCGCGCAAGTCATAGGAATGGAAAGAATGCCGGCGGACGAATTCCGGGTCTTGATAGTAGAGGTCGTTCGGGTCCCCGATCGCCGCAGCATAGATGTGCCCGAGAAGGGCCTCCAGATGTCTCTCCGCGATGACGGCGTCGAAGGCGTTCACGTACTCGCCGATCTCGGTGAGCTTCCTGGGTTTGGTCCATTGAGCGATTTCCAGAGTGCCCTCCAGGGCCCGTGCGTATTCCTTGCGGAGACGCTCATCGTCTCCGTCCAGCTTCGCGGCCCCGGGGAGGATCTTCAAGACGGTCGCGAGGTGAGGCAGCGCGGCCTTCGTCACCGCCAGATCGCCTTTCTTCGCGGCGGCGACAAGGGCGTCCCGAGCGGCCTGGATCGCCTCGAGGTCCCCGAGCTGCGTCAGTTGCTGCTTCTCCCGAAACTCACGCCGGCGGTTCGCGTCGTCGGTCGTAGGATCGAAGAGGTATGTGCCGCCACGCCACTCGAAACGAGACGGCGCAGCGGCTCCAACAAGGGCCCGAAGGAGGAGCTCGTCGGAGGTAGGACTCTTCTCGGGTATGTTGACCCGGATATAGACCGGAAACGGCTCGGTCGGATCCACGCTGGATGAGGTTCCAGGGACAGCGCCGGATTGGCGGGGAGGAGGCGCCGGGGGGAAGCGGCCGGGAGCGCCATTCTTCCATCGCCAGCGCTTCGGCAACCCACGCGCGCGCCAGCTCCGGGGGCGAAGGCGGAGGACCGGTCGGCGCCTCTCCCTCCGGAGATTCGCCGGCCGCCGGCTCTGCCGCGAAGCGATCGGCCAGATCGATCTCCAAGCCCAGTAGCGGAGGCGAGACAGGGCCCACGAACCGGTCGTCACTGACGCAGGCGGGCTCCAAAAACGAGCGGAGGTTCGCCTCGGCCGCCGCGCGCCGCTCTTCTCTGGCGGCCCGCTCGCGAACGAGACGCACTTCGATTCTCGCGTCCCGGTCGGCCAACGCTCCCTGGTAGGCCAATTCGCGCCGAAAGTCCTCGCGGGCCTGCGCCTCGATGTACCGCCCTTCCGCCCCCCGGAGAGCGCCGAACAGGCCGTCGGAGAACCACTGGTACAGCTCCCTCTCGCCGTTGCCTCCCGCGACCTTCTCGCTCGCGAAGAAAGGCTGCGCCAGCAACGCCACGAAGAGCTCCTGGGTCTCACGATCCGTTAACGCCTGGGCTCGAGAGAGCTGCGCGAGAAGTTCGACGCTCGCCTGGAAGAGTCCCGCGCTGACTTCGGCCTCCCTCGAGGGGGCACGGCGAGCGAGCCGGTCGAGGGTGAAGAGATACCGGCGCGCGAGAGTGGGCCCATCCAGAGGGAGATCCTCCAGGACCGCGTAGGCTGGGAGAAAGCGATCGAGCCCCCGAAACAGAAGCAGGGCCAATCCCGGATCGTGAAGAGCGGGCCGCCCCTCAACGAGGCTCGAAACAAACAGGAAGCGTCGCTGCACCGGAAACCGGACCGCCGCGTCGGAGGTGGCGCCGCCCAGGAGCCTTCGGAGGCTCTCTTCGGGCGCCGACGGTCGGGCGCCGTTGGCGAGAAGTACCGCGAGCTGCGGCTCGCCGCGGGGAAACTCGCCGCTCTCCAGATCCACCGCGGGGAGAAGCAGACTCCCTTCGTCCGAGAGCTTGAGAAACCGGGCGAGGTGGCCGAAGTCGTAGGAGTCCCGGCGGTCGAAGGCGAAGCCCTCACCCGATCGTTCGATCGCCTTGTACAGGCGCCGGAATCGCTTGACGGCTTTCTGGCCTCCTCCCGTCCGGCCGAGCAGCAGCTCCCGGCCGATCGCCTCGGGAAGCTGTTGGAGGACGTCCACCACATACGCACCCTTCCCCTGGTCCGTTGTATAGAGAGCGGTCAGAAAGGCGGGGCGATCGGAAGGCTTCGTCCCGAAAATGTCGATCCAGATCACCTCCGCATCCTTGCCCCCCGGCAGAACGAAGCGTCCGTCCCGGATCATCAGGGCGTCCGGAAAGCGGCAGAAGGTGTCGAGGACCTTTTCGTAGAGGATTCTCCATCCGAGTTGGTTTCCCTTCTCATCGCGAATCAGGCCGCGAAGCTCGTCCCGCGTGTCGGTGTCCAGGGCATGAAGCGCAACGAGCATCCGCGACGCATCCACGTTCTTGACGAAGTAGAGGAAGGCCTCGCCCGCGGACAGGCGCGGTTCCCGGAGAGTCTCGCGCCAGGCCGCGAGACCGAAAGGAAGCGGAACGGTCTCGTCCTTGGAAGCGACCGTTACGGTCTCCCCCTCTTTCAACTTCTTGAGAAAGTCCGTGAGCGGAGTCCCGAGCGTATCGAGGAAGGACTGGCGCCGAAGCGATTGATCGTCATCCCGTTGAACCGTGGTGAAGGCGCGGCCCTCCCCCCTTACCTTGAATCCGAGCCATTCCAGGGCAAGTCTGACTTTCTTGAACGGCTCCTTCCCTGAGGCGGAGAAGGTGGCAGGGTTCCCGAAATGGTTCCGCCAGTCCGCCAGGTCCTCGACGAAAGAGACGACGGTCCTCCGCCGCTCGATGTGATTCCACGACTCCCTGCGATTCCCCTCGAAGAGCAGCACCTGGTGCAGGTCGAGAAAGAACGGCTGGCCCCCTTCGAGCCGGAAGAGCCTCCGGATCGCCGCCGGACCTCCCGGTACCGGAACCTCGTCGTCGGCGGCCGCCGTGCCGACGAGGAGGAGCGCGAGGACGGCCGCGGCGACGGAGCGTCGCATCGTTACTGGGCTGCCTGCGAAGGGACCGAGACGGCGAGGCCGATCGTCTCGGCCTCCCGAGAGACCTCCTTCAGCGGTTTCCGAGCGGATTCTGCGTTCTGCGGAGAACGCTCGTGACCTTGATGCGGACAGGGACGGGATTTCCGTTCACCGTCGCCGGGCGGAAAAGCCAGCTCGAAACCGCGCTGATCGCGGCGCGGTCGAGGGCGAGATGCTGGACGTGTGCCACCTGCGCGTCGCGAACCTCTCCCGATTCGGTGACCACGGCCTCGACGACGATCACGATCTCATCGGGCCCCGGGGGCAACGTGTCTGAACCCGGATAGCTCAGGCCGACTTCCCGAACCAGGACAGGGCGCACCAGTAGGGCCGGAGCGGAGATCGCGGCTGGCCCCGATCCGGCGCGTGGCGGAGCGCCGGCGGTCGCCGGCACCGGTGCGGCCGGCGCCGGATCGATCCGGCGTTTCGGGGCGAGCACCGCTTCGCGCTTCCATCGCGTGGACGACTCCCGGGCCTTCTCGAACAGTTGTTCCGCGCCAAGGAACGCCTCTCCCGCGGGAGAAAACTCTCCTCGTCCGAACAAGACCAGGGCCTCGCCTTCCTTCTGCCTGGCGAGACGGTAGGTGTTCGGGGCGCGGGCCGCCGCTTCCTCCGCGTCGGCGGCCGACCGGGCCGCCGCCATTCGCAACCGCGCCTGTTCGGCGGCCGACCTCGGCGGAACCGGCACCGGCGTCGAAGACTCGATTGCCGCGCTGTCCGATGGCACGGCCGTCACCGTCGCGATCGGCCGGGGGCTGGACGCCGGCGCGGCGACGGCCGGAGGCGTCGCCACCGGCATGGAGGGACTCGGTCGCGTGTCCGCCTTCGAGCGAGAGAGGAGAGAGAAGATGAGAACGCCGATCACGGTCCCGACGGCAGCCGCGCCGCCGATGGCCAATCGGAAGCGCTCTCTCTTCCAGGAAGAAGAATGCCGCTTCGACGAGGCCGGCTCTGCCTTGGGAGGTTGCGGTGGCGCCACGGGCGCGGCCGGCTTTACGGCCGGTGTCGGCTCCGCCACGACCGGCTTCGAATCCCGCTTCAAGGCCGCCGAGACCGGCCGCGGGCCCAGGACCGAGGGCGCGGAAAGCGCTCGCCAGGCTTCGCCGATCGTCAGCGGTTTCGTCGTCTCGGAGTCCGCGGGCGTCGCGAGGCGGCCTCGCAACGAGACGACCTGCTTGTCGAACTCCTCGGCGGAGGGAAAACGCATATCTCGTTTCTTCTCGAGCGCCTTCAAGACGATCCCGGCGACCTCATGAGGCACCTTCCCGTCCGGGTCGCTCTTGATGAACGGAATCGGCGGCAGAACGAGATGGCCGACGAGAATCTGGCGCGGCCGGTCACCACGGATCGGCAGGATGCCCGTCAGCATCTGGTAGAGAACGACTCCGAGCGAATACAGGTCGCTGCGCCCGTCGAGCTTCTCGCCCTCCTCGAGGGCGCCGAGTTGCTCGGGCGAGCTGTACTTCATCTTGCCGACGAAACTGCCGCTCCCGGTGATGTCGACCGTCGAGGTCAGTGACTTCGCGAAGCCCAGGCCGATCAGCTTGACGTTCGCCTGGCCGTTCTCGTCCAGCGCCAGCATGATGTTGTCCGGCGCGATGTCGCGATGAACGATGTTCCTTCGATGCAGGCATTCCAGCGCGAGGAGTGTCTGGTGCGTGACCTCCAGGGCGAGGGGCAGGCTCGGAGTGCCGGAGGCCTCCAGGAGCTCGGAGATGTTCACGCCGTCGATGTATTCCAGGACGATGTACGACGTTCCCTGCGCGTCTTGGAAGAGGTCGAGGATCGAGCAAATGTTGGGATGCCTCAGGTGCGTCAGCGTCCTGGCTTCCTGGAAGAAGCGGCGTCCGGTTTCGTCGCCCGGGTCCCCCTGCCGGCGCATGGCCTTGAGAATCCGGACTTCGTCCAGGTGGACGTGCCGGACCTTGTATATGGCGCCGGTCTCGCTCTCGCGAACCGTGCCGAGGATCTCGTACTTCCCCTCGAGGATCGTGCCAGGGTCCGGCAAGGAACTGTCTCCTTACATTCCGTGCAGATTTTGGGGAGGATTCTACCTCTCGTCTCCCGGGCGCCGAAGGCCTGATGTGCCGGCCAATTTTCAAGCTTCGACCCTTCCGCCTGAGGGTCTAATTCATTCACATCAGGGAGCTCGCGCCGACCGTCGGAAAGGAGATCTCGTTGCCTCTCGGTCACCCGGACACCCCTCGGGTGCTGGAAATGAGGCGAGAGACAGTCGGATGTCTCTTCGTGGATCCGGGCTAGGAGGCCGGCCTCGACGGTTTCACGGCCCTGTTGAAAAACTCGACGAACCGCGGCGAAAAATCCGCAGGCGTCGGGACGAGATTGGGGTCGAGATGCCGGCAGTCGAACGCATCCCGAAGAGCGGACTGTTGCAGGTTGCCGTCCTTCGCCCCGCCCACGATGTAAAGAGCGAAACGCGCGGCCGAACGAAAGAGCCGCGCCTGGGCGGCGGCCCCGCGATCGAGGGAATCGGGCTCCGCCGAGAGGGTCTGCGCGGCGACGGCATAGTCCCCCGCGAAGTAGGCGGAGGCTCCTTTCAGAAGATACGGGGGAACGACGGCCGGTTGAGGGACCTTCTGCTTCACCAGGGCCGGCTTCGGTGTCGCCGTCTCCGCGGGAAGCGAAGGAGCCCGGGCCGCCTGGACCCTGGCGTCTGCTCCCGGAGTCGCCGCCCTCCGGGGCGGGGTCAGTAACGGGATCGACGCCGGAGTGATGACGACCTCCACCGTCGGCTCGGGAGTGGGCGCGAGGCATCGGGCTCGCATCATCAAGAGGCTCTTGTACTCCGCCCCCTTTTGAATCGCGCCCTGTTGTTCCGATACGGCAAATTCCTCGATCGCGGCGGCGCATTGACCGGAGCTGGCGTAGGCGAAGCCAAGATAGTAGTGAGGCAGGTACGGCCGCGTCCTCATCCCGTACACCTGGACCGGGTCGGAGGTCTCCTGCGGTCTCGTCGCGATGGCCGCGCGAAAAGCGGAGATGGCCAGCTGCCAGTTCCCGCCGTCCATCGCTCGGACTCCATTGACGAACTTCGCCTCGTAGTCCTGCGAGACGAGTGGCAGCCCCGCCAGCAGCAAGGCGGCGCCGAGCGCGCACCCGCGCACGACTCTCGAATACGAGCTCATCGCCGCCAGCCTTCCCTCTCGAAGTAAGCGGCGGCGTCGATCGTTGCGAAACTGCCCGCGCATTTCGCGCTCGCTCCTTCGGCCACGGCCGCCGGAATCGAGATCGTCTTTCCGGGGAAGTTGCCGTTCTTCAGGACGACCGTGTACGTTCCGGCCGGCAACTCGAGAACCATGGGGGTGTAAGCCGGAGTTCCGCTGACCCAGTTCTTTCCGTTCGGATCCTCGACTCGAACCACCTCTCCCCACGGAAAGGCATCGATGACGAGGGTGCCCGCGACGGCAGGCTCCGCGGGAGCCGGGAAGCTCGCATGGCTTGCCTTTCCTTCGGCTCGCTCGCTCCGCGGGTCGCGATCCAGATTCCCCCGGCGCCGACCAGGACCACGGCCGCCAGACCGAGGAAAAGGCGAGCGCGGTGGGACGCTTCCCCGGAGGCCCTGCGCGCGGCTCGCTCGAGTTGCTCTTTCTCGCGTTCGAGCCTCCTGGCTTCCTCCCGCTCTCGTTTGGCCTCCAGCTTTCGTTGTTTTGCGGCCTCGCGCGCCTGCTCCTCCGCTTCGCGCAGCAATCGGTCCGCGTGCTCGCGCTCGCGCCTGGCCTCGAGCTCCTCCCGTCGCGCCTCCTCGCCTTTGCGCTCCTCCGCTTCCCGCTGGAGCCGACTGGCCTCCTCGAGCTCACGCCTGACCTCGAGCTCCCTCTGCCGTGCGGCCTCTCGCTCCCGTTCTTTCGCCAGCCGCTTCTCACGGGCGGCTTCCTCGCGCCTTTTCTCTTCCTCTTCGCGTCTCCGCTCCTGCGCCTCGCGTTGGAGCCGCTTCGCCTCCTCGCGCTGCCGTTTGGCCTCGAGCTCCCTCCGCTCAGCGGCCGCCCGCTCCCGCTCTGCGGCCTCTCGCTGCCGCCGCTTCTCCGCCTCACGTTGAAGCTTCGCCTCCAGCTCCCGGTGCTTCGCCGCGGCCCACTCCCGCTCCTCGGCCTCCCGCTGGCGCTGGTTCTCTGCCTCCCGCTGAAGCTTCGCCTCCAGCTCCCACTGCCGTTCCGCTTCGCGCTCGCGTTGTTCCTCCTCTCGCCGCTTCTGCTCGGCTTCGAGCTTGAGCCGAAGGGCCTCATGCGCTTCTCGCTCCTCTCTCGCGCCGCCGCGCCTCTTCGAGCCGCGCCAGAGCGGCTCGGGCGGCGACGACGATCGTTTCGTTGCCCGAGTGCCTTTCGGCGAGCGACTCGAGGTCGTCGGACCGGCCGGCGGCTTTGAAAGCCTCGATTTCCAGGAGGAGCTTCTTTTCTTGCAGTCTGCGCTCTTCCTCGGCCTCCTTTTCGTGGATCTCGTTCAGGGCCGTCCTGGCGTCGGAGTTGTATCTGCCGTCGGGATAGGTCCGCAGGAACCGCTCCCAGCCGGCCTTCCCTTCCTTGCCGGCCGCTTCGAATGCGAGGGATTCCTCCAGTGCAAATTCTGCTCGAGATCGGCCCTGCGCCTCCGGGAATCGCGCGAGGAACTTTCGCAAGGCCCGCGGGGTTCCCAGCTGGAGAGCCTCGTCGAGCGCCCCGGCCTCGCGTTGCTCCGCCGCCTGGAGAGCCGACGCCGCGCTCGCCGCGAGCCGGCCGGAAGGCCAGCGGGAGGCGAACTCCCGCCAGCCTCGCACCGTGTCCTTGCGGCGGGCGGATTCGAAGGCGATCTGCTCTTCGAGGTAACGACTCGCCTGGGACGCGAGGTAGGAGTCGGAGTGTTCCTTCAGGAATGCTCGGTAGGAATCCGCGGTCCCGGCGACGGTCGCCTTCGCCAGCGCCGCGCTCTCTCTGTCTCGCGCCTTGCCGGCTCGCCGCTCGGCCTCTTCTCGGTGCGAACCCTCCGGCCATTCGCCGAGGAATCGAGCCCAGGCCTGGCTCGTGTCCGCCTCCGACGCTTCGCGGAAGGCCCGGCTTTCCGCGAGCCGCTGGACAGCATCCTCACGCCGGGGCGACTTCGGACGCCGGTCGAGATAGCCGCTCCACGCGTCTTCCGAGTCCTCGGATTCACAGCGCCGCCACTCTTCCTCCTCCGCCTCCTGCATCTCCTGCGCAACCGCCTCCTGGACCCGGGCAATCGCGATTCGCGCCGCCTCTTCGACACGGCTTCCCGACGGAAAAGTCTCGACGATCGCCTTCAAGCCGGCCACATCCCGGTTGCGTTCCCGATCCGTGATCTCCTCGAGGAGCCGGGCCTGTTTCTCCTGGGTCGCCGCCTCCTCGCTCCGTTTTGCAGCCATGGCCCCGATCTCGACGACGGTCCCGGCAAGGCTGGCGCGAGGGTCGGTCTGCGGAACCGGGGTTGGATACGCGGAAAACTGCCGGTTCAGCCGGTCCTGCGCGCTTGGCGTCACGTATTCCGGCCCATCGGCCTGCGCACCACGAACCAGGGAGATGATCTCCGGCGTCGGGTCGACGTCGAACGGGCGGGTGAATTTGTTCCGTAGCGCGAGGATCTCGCGATCGAATTCCCCCGCCGTCGCAAAACGGTTTTCCCGCTTTTTCTGCAGCGCCTTGAGGACGGCCGCGCGGACGTCCTCGGGAACGAGGCCGTCCGGATCGGTCACCGAGAAAGAAATCGGCTCCAGGAAGATGTGAGCGCGCAGGAATTCGACGGCGTTTTCGCCGGCGTAGGGCCTGCGCCCAGTCAGCAGCTCGTAGAGGACGAGCCCCAGCGAATAGAGGTCGCTCCGGCCGTCGATAATTTCCCCGGGCTGGAGAGAGCCGTACTGCTCCGGCGATGCATAGCGGACCTTTCCGAGGAAGACCCCACTGGAGGTCATGTCCACGCGGCGATCGAGCACCTTCGCGATGCCCAGGTCGATCAGCTTTATCCGGCTGTTTCCCTCGTCGTCGCAGGTGAGCATCAGGTTGTCGGGAGCGATATCCCGATGGATGACGTTCTTGCGATGAAGGTAACCGAGCGCGAGCAGGGTCTGGTGGGTGATCTCCAGGCTCAACGCCAGACCGACCGAACCGCGGGACTTCAGGATCTCTCCCAGAGTCACGCCATCGATGAATTCCATGACCAGGTAGGCCGTCCCGTCCTCTCCGAGGGCGAAGTCGTAGATGGTCGCGATGTTGGGATGCTTAAGCCGGGTCGCGGTTTTCGCCTCTTCCAGGAACCGCCGTTTGAGCTCCGGATCGCCGCCGATCCCCTGTCTCATGACTTTGACGACACGAATCTCTTCCAGGAGGCGGTGCCGGACTTTGTAGACTGCCCCCATTCCGCCCTCGCGGATCTTCGCGAGGACGTCGTACTTTTCCTCGATGAGACTTGCAATCTCTCTCATGAGCCATTCGTCCTAGGGGTTGTCGGCGGCATTCTAGAGCAGGGGCGGCGACGCTTTCCCCGCCGAGCACCGAGAACCGGGCAGCGAGACACCCCCCGGGACGTCTCTTTGACCCGGAACGGCGCGATCGGGTAAGTTCTCTCCATGACGCTCCCTACCGAACCGATCGGCAGCATTCCCCGCCCGGCGGCTCTCCTCGAAGGCATGCAGGCGGCGGCCGCCGGAACGATCGCGGCGGAGAAGCTCGAGGCCCTCTTCGACGACGCCGTCGGTGACACGATCCGGCGTTTCGAGGAGACCGGGTCTCCCGTCATCACCGACGGCGAACAGCGAAAGCCGAGCTTCGCGACCTACCCGATTCACGGAATCGCGAGCCTGGCGCCCGGCGGCGTGACGATCCCCTTCCGGGACGGGCACACGCGGCAGCTCCCGGTCCTGACCGCCGGCCCCTTCCGATACGCGACGCACGCCGCGGCCTATCTGGACGCCGCGAAGAAGCACGCGCATCTCCCCCTGAAACAGGCCGTGATCTCCGCCTCGGCGTTGAGTCTTCTGTACCCGCAGGCCGGCCTCCCCGCCTACGCGAGAGAGGCGTTCCTGGAGGATCTCATTGGCGAGGCCGAGACCGACATTCGCCAGTGTCTGGACCGCGGCGCGACCGTCCAGATCGACTTCACGGAAGGCCGCCTCTCCGTCAAGCTCGATCCGTCAAAGTCGCTCCTGAACTCCTTCGTGGACCTGAACAACCGGGTCCTCGACCGGTTCACGCCCGAGCAGCGCAAGCGCATCGGCGTCCACACGTGCCCCGGCGGCGACCGGGACTCGACCCACAGCGCCGACGTGGACTACGCCGAGCTCCTCCCGGCGCTTTTCCGGATGAACGTCGGGAACTTCTTCATCCAGCTCGCGAGCGAGAGCGACCGCCTGCGCGTCCTCGCAATCCTCGGAAGGCACGCGACCGGCGACCGCAGGATCTTCGTCGGCGTCACCGACCCGATCAACCCCCGCGTCGAGACCGCCGCGGTCGTCCGCGACCGCGTGCTCGAAGCCGCGAAGCTCATCGACCCGGCCCATCTCGGGACGACCGATGACTGCGGATTCTCCCCCTTCGGCGACGACACCTCCACCTCCCGCGACACCGCTTTCGCCAAGATCCGCGCTCGGGTCAAAGGGACCGAGATGGCCTCGAAGGTGCTCGGTATCTGACGGGACCGCTTCCCTGTCCGGCGATGGACGAATTGTCGCCAGCCTAACGCTCTGCCCGGAGCGATTAGTATGGCAGGGCGCGCCGCCATGCTGACTCCTCTTCTCCAGGCATTCACGAAGGAAATCGGCGAAGAGCAGCTCGTCGGCGCGATCGTCCTCTGCGCGCTCGAGCGGCCGATCGACGACGGCATCCGCGACGCCCTGGGCCTCGATCCTTACCATCGGGGAAAGGCCGGGGAGTGGTCTCACACCTTCCTCATCGCCGGACCCTACGCGGGCGATCAGACCCCGATCCTGGATTGCACAATCCGGGATCCGAAGACCGGGGGCGTCGACTGGAATCCGGGCCTCCTCGACATTCTGCGCACCGGGATCTCCCGGAGCGGCGGGATCTACTCCGGGGTCGCCAGGGACTACGACGATCCGCGGGTCCACCCCGTGGCCATCAAGTGGTTGCCGTCGCTCACAAAGGAGCAGCGGGCCGCCATTGTCACGGCCGCAAAGGCGATCCAGAGCGAGGGATATCACTACGATGTCCCCGGCCTGGTCCGGGAGCTCCTCCGCCTCCTGACCGAGATTACGGTCCCCGCGGGCAAGCGCCTTCTGTTCTGCAGCGGGTTCTGCCAGAAAGCATACCGGGCCGCGCTCGGAAAGAAGGGGGACTTCACGGACAAGGCCAAGGACGAGGACACGACTCCCGACGACCTCTGGTACTCGCGCCTGGGCGAAGGCTACCGGATCAAATAACCCTCGACGAGGAAGGCACTCACCCCCGGGAGGGCGCAGCGACGAGAGCAGATCCTTCGCTTCGCTCAGGATGACAGGCGTCACTCTTGGAAGACGGTCTAGCAGGCTGCTGAAAAAGGGTGTGGGCGGCGTTGCGAGCGCCGCGGGGTCGGATGCAAGGAGGCGCGACGAAGGCGATGCCGGGCGCATCGGGGAGGAGCGGCGACGCCGCAGGCGGCCCCGCGCCGCCGCAACCGCCTGCGGTGTCTGGCCTTTTGCTCACGGCGCCTTTCAAGAGAGTAGCCTCCCACGAGAAGAGACTCTCCTGCATCGCGAGTTGCAAAAGGCAGACACGACGCCCGCATCCATTTTTCAGCAGCCTGCTAGACTGTGATGAGCACCTTTCCCGTCGTGGAGCGGCCGGCGAGCGCCCGGTGGGCTTGCGGAAGGTCGGCGAAGTCAAAGCGCGGGCCGAGGATCGGGCGGACCCGGCCGGACTTCCAGAGGTCGAAGACGCCGTCGGCGGCGCGGCGCAGCTCGCCGGTCTTCGCGGGTAGCAGAGAAAGGTTGAAGCCGATCAGCGTGCGGCAGCTCTCGACGAAACGGTAAGGGGCGAGGAGCCCCATGGCAAGGAGCTCGCCCGCGGCCTTCGCGCGAGCGACGCCTCCCGGCCCGGCTGCCGCGGCGAAGCCGTAGAGAACGTAACGGCCGCCGCGGTCCAGACGCCGCCAGAGCGGCCGGAAGAGCCTTCCGCCGATCGCGTCCAGCACGACGTCGGCGCGTCCGTCGAAGTGTCCCGCGAGGAGATCAGTCGCGGACGCGTAGAGCCCGGCATCCACGGCGCC
The DNA here is from genome assembly GCA_963782815.1 of uncultured Acidobacteriota bacterium. Lineage (GTDB taxonomy): Bacteria > Acidobacteriota > Thermoanaerobaculia > UBA5066 > Gp7-AA6 > JAWOLE01. The sequence goes on from CAWALG010000036.1 coordinate 14,208, forward strand.
GAGCTCCCGGCAGAGACCAAGCTTCGATTCGGAGCCGACGAGCGCGAGCGCTCGCGCGCCGCGCAACGAAATCAGCTGGAGCAGCGCCGTCCCGACGCCGCCGGCCGCCGCCGTGACGACGACGCGATCGCCGGACCCGACCTCCGCCCGGGCAAGCGCGTACCAGGCCGTGAGGAACACGACCGGCATGGCCGCCGCCTCGACGAGATCCACGCCGTCGGGGATCGGAAAGACCCAGGCCGCCGGCACGACGACCCTCTCCGCGTGCCCCCCGAAGAGCGGCACGGCGACCACTCGCTGCCCGGGACGAAGATCCGCGACACCCTCGGCGACCGCCTCGATCGTGCCGGAAATCTCCATTCCCGGCACGAAGGGCGGCCGCGGCGTCCGCGGATAGACCCCCGCCCGAACGAAGAGATCGGCAAAGTTCAGGCCGATCGCCGCCGTCTTGACGCGGACCTCGCCGGGCCCCGGAACCGGGTCGGGCCGCTCGCGCAGGACAAGGCGTTCGGGCCCGCCGTACCGATCCACGAACCAGGCGCGGGAGCTGCCGGGCATCGCGCGGATTATCGGCGATCGGGCACGAGGCCAATAATGCTCTTTGGAAAGACTGACCCCACTCCCTGCTCCTCCGGTGGTTACCTCAGTACGGCGTCGGGATTGAAGTCTCCCTGCGCCGATTCGAGAGATCGCAGGAGCTCGTTGAGCTGCGCCCCGATGTGCTCTCCGAGCTTGCGGTAGCTCTCCCATTGCGCCTCGTCGAAGAACTGGTCCGACGTGGGTTCCTGAGGAAATTTGGGGTGATTCGCAACGTACTGCAGGATGTCCGACGGCTCGTCCCCGAGAAGGCCCGGCTTGACCACGAGAAGCAATCCCCGCGCATTGCCCGGATATTGCACGATGCCGGCGGCGATGTGGCGCGCGGCGAACCTGTATGGCGAGCCCGTTCCCGTCGAGGCGGACGGAGCCGGCCGCAACTGCGCGAGCGTGCCGACGAGCTTCTCATACGCGCAGGAGACGCGGAGGACGCGCCCCTCGTGCTCCTCTCCCGCAAACCAGATTTCCGTCTGAAAGTCGAGCCTCGCCTTCCGGACGAGATTACCCAGGTCCTCCAGCATGCAATCCGGATCCGCGCCGTTGTCCAGGAGGATGATCAACGGCAACCGGCGACGGATCAGCTCGTATCCGCCGGTGTTCTCGAAATGGCCGCCGTCGGACAGGTACCACCACCTCCGCGCCGTCCCGGGGAATCGCGCCAGCAGTTCCCTGAGCAAGAGCCGCTGGACCGGAAAAAGCGGAACCCGGCGCGCCAGCCGCTGCACGGGCGGCGGCGGCGTCTCCTCTTCCCGCCTGGCCGGGTTCACGCCGCTGTTCCACCAGTATCCCAGCCGGACGTTCGCCATGCCCGCGAGCAGGCTCAAGCCGAGGCTGGTCCGATAACCGATCCCTGTCGAGAACGCCGCGCCGGAGATTCCGACCCAGTCACCCAGGCCCAGGTTCTCGACGTCGATCGTTTCCTTGCTGCGGTCCGGGACAAAGACTCGGAATCCCTCCAGGGGGAGCGGCACGACGGCCCTGGTGCGACGCCGACGGATCCGCGCGACAACCGACGCCAGGTTCTTTCCTGCGACCGCGTCCTCTCTTTCCTTCCATAGCGCGTGGTGGCGGACTCCGGCGCTCAGCCCGAAGGGACCGAGCGTCAGCGGAAGACCCTTCCGATCGCGCTGTTCCACCTGTGATCGCCCGTCGATCGTTTCGTTGATCGTCGTGTTGATCAGGTGCAGCGGGCCGCCATACCGATCCGGCCGATAGTCTTCCCACCTGGCGGCATCGCCCTCGATCGACTCGGTAATTCGCATCCCTTTCTGCTTCCATCGCGAGGGATTGGAGGCGCCCAGATAGGCTCGGGTCAGGCGGGCGCCGTAGAGGGACTGAAGCGACGAGCGATTCAGGAAAGAGAGGGTCTGCCCGAGGATCGCGGCGAACACCGCGAATCCGACGAATTCCCAGAAAGTCGGTCTCATCCGGGAGCCCCAGAACGCCGCCCAGCCTCTGTGCTCGGGAGACGGCAATTGCAGTCCCTGGCACCATGCGGCCTCGGTGTCCTGCCACGGGGGCGCGATCGCGTCGTTCAAGTCGTACGTGAGCTTCGAAAGGACGGCGATGAGGACGACGACCAGCAAGGCACTGCCCACGCCGGCGATCAGGCTGACCGAGATCCTGGGCCGGCCGCCCCGAGTGAAGTTGCTGATCAGAGGCGCGACTCGCTTGCCGAACGCCAGAAGAGGAGTGAGCAAGGCCATCGCCTTGGCCGCGGTCCAGGCCAAACCGTGGAAACGAAGGTTCTGTCCCAGGCTGTCGATCAACGCGACGGCCACGATCAGGCCGGTCGGGACGAGTGCGTGCAGCAGCGCGTGCGACAGTCGATTGTTTCGCTTCAGTACCGCTTCGTCGGCCTCTGTCTTCCAGTATCGAGCGATCGGGGACGCGACGACCGCGAAAATGAGCCAGTACGCCGCGATCACGAGCAGGACTCTCACGAGCCCCGTCTCGCGGGCCTGGAACACGGCGGCAGCCACGCCCAGCAGGGCCGTTATGAACAGTTCGCGGGGCTTGATCAGCCAGTAGGCCAGGCCGAAGGGGACGGCAAACACGACAAACACGGCCGCGGCCAGCAGGAAGTAATCGCTGACCCACACGGTATGGGCCACCGACGGATCAAATCCGGAGAAGACCCTGCCGACATCGGCCAACGACTCGCGGTTGATCCTGCCCGATTCGTAAAGGGACAGGAGTCCAGCCGCCACGGCGGTGCGCAGAAAGAGAAGGCCGGAGAGGACCGCCGTGCAGAAGGTGAGCAAGACCAACTGAACGGCCACCCAGTTGCGGGCAATGACCGCTCCGGCGAGAAGCAGATCACCGCCGCCGTTCGGGGAGAGATACCGGCCGTTTTCCCTGAGGTGGGCCAGGGGCTCCGTGTGGTTGTTGCCGAGGATCCGCGAGACTCGCTCGGGCGGCGTCTGGCCGCCAACTGGTCTCCCATCCACTCCAGCTCCATCCGTCGGCCGCCCCGCCTTGTCCTGGTTTGGATCGACATACGACCGAAGGAACAGCTGCCCGAGGAACGTACCGAAGTAACTCCCCCCGGAAACCGTGGAGAGAAAGTCGATGCGTTGAAGAAAGCGGGATCGCGCCAGAGACTGAAAGACACCCAGGCAGACGGTCGCGCTCCGAATGCCTCCGCCGGAGCAGGCGAGCCCCACGAGCGGAGACCTCGCCTGCGTCGCGTCGAGCCTGGCCGCGCCGCGCCTGTCGTTAACCGCCTGTATCTCGAGCGCCCGAAGTCCTCTCGGGTATTCCGGTGGATCAGTAGCAACAACCTCCTGCACGGGCGGAGTGGGTGTTTTCGCGGTTCGCCTGCGAAAAAACATCATTCTCACCTCCGCGAGGTCGCCGGCGGGTCGGTCTCTCGCTGCAACGCAAGCCTCGGCTAGGCAAGGTTGGTCAGCGTTTGCGCGACGGCGATCTCTTCCCGCGGCGGAAGATCGCCTTTCAGGTAGTCGGCGAGCTGGAATTTGTGCCCTTCGGACAGCACGAGAAGGGTGAGCATGGCCGTCGGCGGCGCGGCGCCGAAGTCGCCACCAATGGCTCTCGCTGCCTCGACCAGCAGCATGGAGTTCAAAGTTCTCAAGGACTCATTGCCGTAGGCGTCGGAAAGCTTCTTGTTGAACGTGTCCGTGAGATCGGCCCCGTACCTGGCGAAGCGCGAGATCGCCTTCGTGGGCGCGGTGGCTGCGGTGGACAACATGTCCTGCACGTCGGCCAGGGCAGCCGCCGCCCCGCGGACCATCTGGGACTCCGTGAACAGCAGAGACTGCAGGAAGCGATCGCCCTCGCGATTCGTGGCAAGCTGCTGGAAGAAGCCGGCCTGCTGCGGCTCGAAGAAGGCGGCGGTGTGGGTGTTACCGACGTCGAGCCAGCGCCCGTGAGCCTTCACGAGAGCGGGCGCCAGGAAAAGCCCCGTGTGGGTGTCAACGGCGGCGGCTTTGCGCAGATCCGCATCCGGGAAGTTCCAGAAGACATCCTGCTCCGTATCGAAGCGCCGGATTCCGCCGTTCCGGAAGTCGATGGAAGTGGAGACCGGCAGGGCCGCCCAGACCAGCAGGGCCGCCGCCGCCGGATTGGGCTGCAGGTTATTCAAGTCCTGGAAGAAATAGGAGGGAATCAGCTCCTTCAATTTTGACTGCAGCGCCCGCGACATCATCATCGAAGCGCTCTTCACGGCGGCCGGGGTCCGCGGCTCGAACCACGCCGCCAGCACGGAAGCCGGGAGCACGATCTGCAGGTTGAGCGCGACGTCGCCGAAGTTGTTGTTGCGATTGCCGACTGCGCCGCTGACGGTCTGGTCCAGGGCCATGTAAAACCGGTCGAGCGAGGCGTCGTCCGTGAAGACCCCGGCCAGAACCTGCCGCAGGAACGTTCGCGTGCGGAATTCCAGCTCCTTCAGCGTCATGCCGGACTTGACCTGGAGCGACTCGTAGGCCACCGTCTGATCCTTCGCCGGGCCCAACGCAACCTGGCCGTCTCGTACCTGCAGTCGGGCCATCACGGAAAGCTGGCTCATGTAGCGGTTCTTCGACTGGACTGTGTCGGAAGCCGCCAGTTGATACGCCAGGACCCGGCCCGAGTCGTTCTCCACCTTCAACGAAGCGAGGCTGTCGTTGACGTGCTGCACCTGGGCATCGAAGAACGGCATGTGCACCTGGGTCTGGGTGTTCCGTTTGATCCCATGAGTCAGGCTGGCCATGTTGAGCGTGACCCCGGCCGTGTCCTTGACGAGCAGGTCGTCGAGACGGCTGTTGGCGACGATGTCTTTGAGCAGAGCGCCCGCGGCGGGCTGGCTCAGATCAAAGCTCGCGTCGAGCAGCGCGGTGTCGGTCGTATTGCGCTGGTAGCTCGCGGCGAAATCGAGGCTGTATCGGCTGTTGAGAGCCTTGATCGCCTGCTGGTAGATGTCGGAAGCCTTCTGGATCACGAGGTGAATGGCGGTCCGGACCTCGTTGAGCGCGGCGAGATTCAGCTCCTTGTCGAGAAAGTCCCCGAGCCGCTTGACGAGCCAGCCGTCCAGCTTGTCGAAGTCATTTTGCGTGACGACGTCTCGAATCTTGTTCAAGTCGAGCCGCTCGTTGATGAAATCCTGAAGGCTCTTGAGGACGCCGCCGTTCAAGATGTTCAGCGTCTGCGACGCGGCCTGCTGGACGACTTCCGGCTGGTCGGCAAGCGCGAGCAGGCCTATCTCCGTGAGGGATTCGAGCCACTGCCCCTCGGGCGTGTCGCCGAACGTCGCCTGCTGGATTGCCTTCGCGAGCGCGCCGCTGCGCGTCGCGGGGTTCGGGTCGGCGAGCGCGGTCAGGAAGGTCTTGAACTCGGACGCGGCGCCGGCGTCGAGCTTGCCGAGAATCCCCCAGAGCGAGGCGGAGGCGCGGTCGGGCAGCGCGTCCCACTGCCCAAAAGCGTCCAGGACCACCTTCCGAGCCTTTTCAAACTCCTTCCGGGCGTCGATGCCGGTCGAGCGGGTGAGCAGGTCGAGGCCGGTGCTATTGATGAGCCGGGCGGCCGTCTCGCCGAGATCTTTCGTCGGGTCGGTCCATTCCTCGATCAGGTGCAGATCCTTCACGACCTGCAAGCCGTGAACGCCGAACACCGATTTGACAAACTCGTCGATATCGGCCGGGAGGTCCGCCTTGCCGGTCACCCCGACCGCCAGGTTCAGGCCGAAATTGAAGCCCTGATCGGATTGCTTGTAGAGGCGCAGTCGGACGATCGGAGCATCGGTCTCTCGCCCGATCACGACGATGTACCGCCCGCTGGCCTTGAAGCCGAAGCTGGCCTTGACGCCGGCATCGATCTTGACGCCGAGCTCGCGCGTGGCGCCGAGCAGGTGCGCCTCGCGCACGAGGTTGAAGTCGTAGCCGAGCTGCGCCGCCAGTTGCAGCGCGATCGACCCATCCGCCTCCGCCAGGACCCACGTTCCCGGCTTCAGATCGTCGGCCCTGGACACGTGACGCGGCAGACGCCAACTCCCAATGGTGTCCCCGAGGGCAGTCGCGGCGCCCGTAGCGGCTCCAAAACGGTGGAGGACGGCATACACCGAATCGCCGCTCGCCTGCGCCCCGAAGGACACCGTTCCAAGCGCGCCAATCGGGTGCGAGCCGGAAAAGGACCCTGAAGCCCGGTAGCCGCAGAGCATCAGGAGGTAGCGGCTCGCGGCCACCCTGGGAATCGTCAAATCGAGTTTCGGAGGAGCATCCAGTTGAAGCGAGGCGATGGCGTCCGAGGCCTGATCGAACACACCGGCCCCGGTTCGGAACGAGGCGGAGAAATTAAAGCCGACGGTCCCCTGGCCGGCGTCGAAGCTCACCTTGCCGCCGCCATGAGCTTCGAGCTGGATGCTGCCGAGTTCAATCTTCCCCGCAGCGCGGGCGGGAAACGGAGCGTCCTTCAAGACGGCTTCTACTACGTCGGCGTCCGTCGTCACGCTGAGGGAGACCGCCGCGGCGCTGTTGGACCCGAGGATCTTGGGGTCCAGCGGAAATTGCTTTTGAAAGCCGCTCGTCGATGGTCCAGCCATGGATCGCCTCCTCGTTTTTTGGTTAGTCAGCGAGGCTTTCAGACCAGGTCCGCCGATTCTGCCGATCTTCCTGAACCGTCAAGTACACATGCCAGAGAGAGGCGTGAGTACTGAAGCTGGGCTTGAGAAAGGCCTCTCGCAACAGGAACTCCCGCCTCCGCCGCCCAGCCCACTCCGACACCTGCAGCAGACCTTACCTCTTAGTCGCCTGACACCCGGTCATGGGCTAGGAGAATTCACAAGAACTCATTCTCGAGCTTGAAGAGCCCGCATGCTGGCCGGTTAACCGCTTCCGGGCCTGACACTTGGGCGAGCCGGATGGTTGCGGTCGATCCATCGTTTTCTCAAATCTCGTCTACCCAGGAGCTCGTCGCGCTCTGCAGCTTACCTTGCGAATTGATTGCCCGGACGGCGAGCTTGTGTTGCATGCCGGGGCCGCCGTCTCCTTCCTGCCGGTACTCGCACTCGTAGCTTTGGCTTCCGGGCCCGATGTCGCAGGGCTGCAACGGAAAGCCGTCGTAGGTCGTCGTCACCGAGGCGATCGTCTCGTCTCCCTCGGCTTCCACCGAGACCGTGAGGTTGGTGCCGACGCCCGTTCGAACATGGCCCAGCTTGAACCTCATCGCGTCACCGTCAGCACGGCTCTACTTCGATTTTTCGTCGGGGGCTTTGCCGGCGGATCGGATGTTCATGAACTTGTTCAGGAGGTCGAACCAGAAGGGGGCGCCGAGGGAGACGGCGAAGGTCGTCAGCGCCAGGCCGGCGAGCTTGTTCAACCACCCCAGGGGAAAGGCGAGCGACCTCCAGGGTGGCGATGCCCAGCCCAGGGGGACGCCGACTTTCTGAAGGTTCTTCACTTGAGTCTCGACATCCTCGGGCGTGGGAGCCGTTTGCGAACCCTTGTTGTTCTCGGCGTAGACCCTGGCCTGAGCGACGATCGACTCGCGCAGGGCGGTGTTGTTGGCGAGCGCGGTGGCGATCGTGATCGTGTCGGCGTTGGCGAGGATGCAGATGAGGGCCGCGATGGCCAGCACGATTGTCTGAGTCCGCTTCTTGTACCAGCCGGCGACCCGGTCCATCGCGCCGTTGAACCACGCGTCCATGCTCCGCTCGAGCGTGGTCAGGCTGTCGCCGGCATCGTCGAGAAGGATCGACAGCGTCTTTCGACTCGAGGAATCCGCGGGGAGTTTGGCGACGGCCTCGCGTACGGAGGCCATCGTCCTCGGGGCGCCCGGATCGGAAGGAACCAGCAGATCGAGAATGACGAGGCTGAAAGTGCGAGGCTCGATGTAGGAGGGCTTCTTGTCGGCGACGTGCAGGTCCTGAACGAGGGGGTGCGCGTAGAAACTGGCCAGCAGGTTGGGCTCTTTCGGATCCCACAGGAGGGTCTGGAGGCCTTCGTAGAGCGTTTTCGAGCGGCGGCTGAGCATTCCCGCGATCCACTCGTTGAGCGCCGTGCAGGTCAGGGAGAGCACCAGGTAGATGAAGACGAGTCCGATGGCAGTATCGAGAATGCTGGAGCCGAACATCTATCCCTCCCGAAGGCCGCGCGCGGGGCTCATGGCTCGCGGACGCGGCTTGATCGAAGCGACGACAAGGCCATGGAGGATCACTTTCGGGAGAGGATCGCTCTGTCGGCTGGAAAATGCTAGGGAAAAGTGCCGGACTTTGGAGACGGGGCAGGTCCTTCGCTTCGCTCAGGATGACAAAGGGGGGACAAGGCAGGATGACAGGGGGAGAACGACCGGGACGGACCGGCATCCGGTAGTATTCAGGCGAATCGGGGCGACGAGGGACCGCGCGTGGAAGCCTTGAAGCCGTTCCCGCCGAAACGGGACTACAGCTCGCTCTCCGTCAGGGACTTGCTCGAAGCCCGCGACGCGTACCACGTCCATCTGGCGCACCTGGCCAACGTGATCGCCACGGCGATCGGCCGCTACCGGATCCGCTGCGGGGACTGGTTCGAGACGCATCCTCCCAACGTCCGGCAACCCGAGAGCTTCAAGCCTCCGACGTTCCCGCGCACGCTGGAGAATTCCAGGGTCCTCCCCTGGTCCTGGCCCAGCGTCCTCGTCTTCGTGAACGACTGGATCGACCGCCGCCAGTTCGGATCGAAGAAGCGGGGGAAGAGCAGCCACAAGGCTCGCTCTTTCGAGCCCGACCAGATGGTGCCGCGCGCCCTCTACCTGTCCGACGGCCGCGTCATTCCCACCTGCGTCATCCAGGTGACCCAGCAGGACGCGCCACTGGACAGCGCGCGGAAGCTGTCATTCCCGAGCGGCCTCATCGGAGGCGGTTACCTCCTGGCGAGCGACGTCCAGGGGCGCGAGCACCTGGGCTCGGTCGGCTCTCTCGTTTCCGACGGAAACCAGATCTACGCCCTGACCAATCGCCACGTGACGGGGGACGAGGGACGGGAGATCTACTCCGTGTTCGGCGAGACGAAGGTCCGGATCGGCGTCAGCGACAGGAAGCAGATCGCCAAGAAACCGTTCTCGCAGGCGTACGACGGCTGGCCGGGGACCCACGTCCTCTCCAATCTCGACGCCGGGCTCGTCCGCGTGGACGACGTCTCCCAATGGACCACGCAGATCGTGGGCCTGGGGAGCGTGGACCGGCCCGCGGACCTGACGACCGACACGATCACGCTCGACCTGATCGGGTGTCCCGTGTGCGCCTTCGGCGGCGCGTCCGGTCCGCTCCTGGGTCAGATCGACGCGCTCTTCTACCGATACAAGTCGGTCGGCGGCATGGACTACGTTGCCGATCTCCTGATCGGACCCAGACTCGAGTGCCCCCACGCGAAGCACTCCGAACAGGCGAGCGAGAAAACGGCGCCGGTTTTTCCGGGGGGAGGCAGCCCCGGCACGCTGCCGGGAGACTCGGGCACTTTGTGGTGCCTCGAGCAGCCCGCTGCCGAAGAGGCGATGGCCGGAGGCGCGAGCCGGCGAAGGAAGCCGCAGAAACCGTCGCTTCGGCCGATCGCCCTGCAGTGGGGCGGGCACGTCGTCGTCGAGGAGGGGACAACCAGGACGACCGCGCACAGCTACGCGCTCGCCACGTGCCTCTCCACCGTCTGCCGGGAACTGGACGTCGACCTCGTCCGGGACTGGAACTCCGGGCTCCCGGAGTACTGGGGAGACATCGGCCACTACACCATCGCGGCCCTCGCGTGCCTCCAGGTGGCCGCGCCGGGCCTCAAGACACTCATGACGAAGAACCTCGACCGGATCTCCTACGAAGAAGCGCTCATCCGCCCTTCGACGTTCAAGGGGCTGAGCAAGGCGGCCTTCGTTCCGCTCGCGGACGTCCCCGACAAGATCTGGAAGATGTTCGGCAACGGGAAGCGGGGAAACCCGGAGCACCCCAACCACTTCGCCGACATGGACAAGAAGGACTCGAACGGGAAGACGCTGCTCCAGATCTGCGGCGGTGGCGGCGCCGCCGCCGGAAAGATCGACCCGGCCAGGGTCAAGGTGGACGTCTGGCGAACGTACTACGACGACGTCAAAGACTCGAGCCGCGGGTGTCTCCCCTTCCGCGTCTGGCAGATTTACCTTGCCATGGTTGCGGCTCTCGATGCGGGCGACGTCGTGAGCTTCGTCTGCGCCGCCGGCCTGCTCGCTCACTACGTCGGCGACGCCTGCCAGCCGCTGCACATCTCCTACATGTTCGACGGAGATCCGGACGACACCGTCCCGGTCAAGGACAAGGGCGGCAAGGAAAGGCAGGTCCCCCGCGCGAAGGGAGTCCACAGCGCCTACGAGAGCAATATGCTCAACAGTCATGTCGTCGAGCTGCTCGAGAAGTTGAACGAGAGGCTCCCGCCGGGCGCGGCCGGGAAGCCGAAGGCGGTCGCGAGCGGACACGCCGCGGCCGTGGCCGTCGTGGACCTCATGGACCGGACCTTCCGGGACTTGACGCCCTCGGAGATCATCAAGGCCTTCAACGACGGGACCGATCTCTGGACGAGCTTCGGCGACAAGACGGTGGACGTGATGGCTCGCGGCGCTCTCACCCTCGCGATGATCTGGGAGAGCGCCTGGAAGCAGGGGCACGGCAAGACGAAGATCTCCGAAGCCGACCTCGGCCCCGTGGATCCCGGCAAACTGTCGAACCTCTACCTCAAGACCGACTTCGTCCCGTCGAAGACCCTCGACCAGATCGGCGACCTCCTCAAGTAGCCGCTGCGCCGATCCTCCGCCCCGGCGTCGGCACGCTTGCCACAAGTTATTGATTCTCAATGTGTTGTCGAGAACCGGGACACCGGGTGGGTCAACGGCTCAAGCACTGACACCTACGACTTTAGTATTGACGGCGACCGGAGACTGGTGAAGAATCTCACCAACAATTTTTTGATTCGGACGGAGGGAGTGGGGGGACGTCCATGGGCGCTCCTCGTCGGCAAGGCGACAGCCGCTCCGGGCGGGAACCGGAGACATGGATCTCCGAGTCGTACTCCCGGATCCTGACGAGCTGCGTCTGCGCGGGCCTGCGGGCATCCGAAGCGGACGATGTCGCTCAGGACATCTGGCTCTGGCTCCTGAGACAGGAAACCCCGGCGCTGATCCTCTCCATGCCCTGGCTCACGGCAGTCTCCCGGAATTTCATCCTTCGGTACCGGCGCAGGAGCTTCCGCCGGAACACGAGGGAAGGGCGGCCGCTCGACGCGGCGCCCGAGCCTCGAACGGCCGAGTCCCTGACGGCGCTCGAGGCGAGCGAGCTGCTGGATCGCGTCGCCGCGGCCGTTCCGGAAATCGAACGGAGACTGCTGGCGCTTATCCGGAGAGGCCACAGCCTCGCGGAGGCCTCGCGCCTCCTCGGGATCCCTCGCGGCAGCCGCGCCTACTACCACCGGAGACTGATCGCCTGCGGGCGTCGGGAGCTGCGGCGTGAGAGCGGCCAGACCGGTCATGCGCGTAGGGGCGGCGCTTGCGCCGCCCGCCTCTTCCCGTTAGGAACGCGGGGGGCCACGGCACGGATATCGCGACGAGCGCTCTGGGGATTGTGTTGTAGGGGAGGGGCTCGCCCCTCCCGCCCCAGTGTCTTAACGCGAAGAGGCGGGAGGCGCAAGCGCCTCCCCTACAGCACGAGGCTGACGACGAGGGCCCTGGATCAGATCGTTACGGTCGTGCCGTCGAATCGGGTCAAGGTGAAGGAGAAGGTCTCGTTGTAGGTCCCTTTCTGCTCCTCGAGAATGTCGAGCGCGAGCTCTTCGCCGAGACGGACCGATTCGCTGTAGTCGGAACGGTAGTGCACTCCGGCGCCGTTGCGGCCGATCGCGACGTTGGCGGCGAGCTTGTTGAGCTCGTTGCCGACCGTCAGGCCCGGGCCGGAATACGGGACGAGGGAGAGGCCGGAGGCATCCGCGACGACCGGTCTCGGGAGAACGAACGACTCGTCGAACCAGGCCTTCAGGATCGTGACGCAGGCGCCCGCGACGGTGGCGTGGCCGGCGCCGTAGGAGGGATGCGTCGGGCACCCTTCCGGAAACGCCATCGGCAGCAGGTACGTCCCGCGGGCGGAATGAATCCGGTCCAGGACCTGCGCGTTCAGGATCTCCCGGTTGAGCGGGTAGCTGGCGAGCCCGCTTCGGGTGAGATGGACAAGCCCGCCCATCGCCTCGGGCCGCAGCCGCCGGTGCACCGACCATTTCTGGTACCACACGGCCTTCAAGGCGCGCGCGGCCACCTCGGTCACGAGACTCAGGATGTGAGGTCCGCCGAACGTTCCGAAGCCTTCCTGGCAGACGGACGTCGAGTAGGGATTGCCGCGGTCGAACGGGGCGCCGGCGAGCAGGATCAGGCAGGCCTGGTGGTAGGCCTGGTAGAGCGCGTCCACGTGGACCCACTGGGCGAGGTCCCGCAGATTGCGCATGTAGCGCGGAGTCGCGTCGAAATGGTTCGGCCCGGGCAGCGCGCCGTCTTGCACGGCCAGCCAATCCTCGAATCCGGTCATGTAGTCGTCGCCGAAGACCGTGGTCTGCATCGTCTGCGGGACGAGCAGCGCCCCCATCGGGATGTCCTGCCAGAGAAACTGCGAGAGCCAGGGGCCGATGAGGTCTCCCGGCGTATCTCCCCGGAAGAGAGTGCCGGGCGTGACGGCGCCGCCGCTCTTGGGCCCGCGGAAGTCCGAGAACCGCGTTAGCTCCGCCGCGGCCGCCCGGGTCGTCGCGTCCGTCGCGTAGTCGGAGACGTGAACGTCGCGGCAGAGGGCCATCCAGTACACCTCCGCCAGCTCGCTCGCCGCGCGCGCGCCGGCGATCGTCGGCGCCGGAGCGATCGTCATGTGATGCGAATCGGCTCCCTCGAGGTCGAATCCGAACGCGGCCTGCGGGTTCGTCAGGCGCCGCCCGAGGCCGAGCGGAATCTTCTCGAAATCGGTGTCTTTTCCCGATTTCATCGCGTCGAGCAGCGCGTCGTAGGCGTGGGAGTCCACCTCCCCCAACCGGTTGTGCGGGAGCGCCTTCGAATAGGAGGCGATCCGGTTCGGGTAGAGGTTCTCCTCTCCGTTGTTCGGGTGGTCCGGCTGCGGCCTCCTGGCGGCGAGCTTGGCTGCATTGTTCCGGATCTTCTCGGCCTGCTGGATGCGCTTGTTGTCGTCGGACGACGCGTTCTCTTTCAGCGACGCCGGCTCTCCGCCGCGGGCCGCCGCGGGCCAGCCGAGGCCCAACGCCACCGCGCCGGAAGTTCCCGCCGCGACGCGACGCAGGAACCGGCGCCGATCGGTCAGTCCCGCCGGCGCTTGCGCGGGCGCGGCATCCGCTGACAGAGATCTCTCCGCAGATCGCTCGTTCATTTTCTGGTACCTCCTGGCTAAACCCCAACTCCCGGCCCGGCCGTTTCGAAAACCGAAAAAGGAAACAGGAATCGTACATCCGGGGCGCGGGAAGTCGAGCGGCGCGCGCCGGGTCGGAAGCGCATCGGGACACATCTGGTCGGTTTGAGCCGTTTGGTGTAGAAGAGAGAGTCGGAAGAAGGAGGTCCGGTGGTCACACGAGTTGGGCTGGTCGGGTTGGGGAGGATCGGGAGGAACATCTTCCGGATTCTCTACAAGCGGGAGGACATCCGGGTCGCGGCGATCTCGGAGATCGCGGACCATAAGGGCCTGGAGTACTTGCTCAAGTTCGACACGGTGCTCGGGAGGTTTCCCGACGAGGTGTCGATCAAGGAGGGGAACCTCTACGTCGTCGGCCGGCAGGTCCCGATAATCTCGGAGAAGGACGTGCAGCAGCCCCCCTGGGGCGACCTCGGAGTGGATACGGTCATCGACGCCACGTCGAAGAGCCGCGCCCGGGCGGACCTGGAGAAGCACCTCGCGGCGGGGGCGAAGCGGGTGATCTCGCTCGCTCCCCCGCTCGACGCGTTCGACGTCATGGCCGTCATGGGCGTCAACGACGAGGAGCTCGAAAGCCGGCACCGGATCGTGTCGAACGCTTCCTCGACCGTCCACGCGGTCACGCCGGTCCTGAAGATCCTGAACGGCGCGTTCGGGATCCGGCGGGCGATCTTCACGACGATCCACTCCTACACGAGCCAGCACAGGCTGGCGGACGTGCCGGCCGAGGACATGCGGAGGGGCCGGGCCGCGGCGGAGAACATCATCCCGCAGGAGTCCCGGTCGCCGAAGATGGTGGCGGAGCTCCTGCCGGAGCTCGCGGGGAAGGTCTCCGGCGCCGCGATGAACGTGCCGGTGCGCAACGGGTCGGTCGTGGATCTCGTCTGCTGGTACGAGAAGAAGGTCACGCAAGTCGCGATCAACGAGGTCATCCGCACCGCGGCGGCGACGGACCGCTGGCGCCACGTCGTCAAGTACGAAACCGAGCCGATCGTCTCGAGCGACGTCAGCTACAGCACGTATTCGAGCACGTTCGACTCGCTGGCGACGATGGTCCAGGGCGACCGGGTCTCGAAGACCCTCTGCTGGTACGACGCCGGCTACGGATACGCGCACCGCGCGGTCGAGCTGATCTCGCGGTTCGCCGAGCTCGATCGAACGGTGAGCCCGCATTATTCATGATCGACTCCGGCCCCCGCTCCGATCTTTTCCGCCGATACGGCGTCAGGGCTCCTCTGCGATGCGCTCCGGCATCGCCGTCGTCGCCCTTCCTTGCCTCGACGAAAAATCTCTGTCGCAGCGGCCGGTTGACCATGAATAATCCGGGCTGGGAGGTCGCATGACGATCCGCGTCGGCATCAACGGCTTCGGGCGGATCGGGCGGACGGTGTTCCGCATCCTGTCGGACCGCGGCGACGTCGAAGTCGCCGCGATCAACGATCTCTACGACAACGCCCATCTCGCGTATCTCTTGAAGTACGACACCATCATGCGCGTCTTCCAGAAGGAGGTCTCGACGGACCGGGACACCATGACGGTGGACGGCAGGAAGGTCCTGATGATGGAGGAGAGAGACCCGGCGAAGATCCCGTGGGGGAAGCTCGGCGTGGACGTCGTCGTCGAGGCCACCGGGTTCTTCCTGACGCGAGAGAAGCTGCAGGGGCACATCACGGCCGGGGCGAAGAAGGTCGTCCTGACCGTCCCGCCCAAGGACGAGATCGACGCGATGATCGTGATGGGCGTCAACGACGCGGCGCTCAAGGCGGAGCACAGGATCGTCTCGAACGCGTCGTGCACGACGAACTGCCTGGCGCCGATCGCCAAGATCCTCGACGACGCCTTCGGCATCGAGGAAGGGGTCATGACGACCGTGCACGCCTACACGAACGACCAGCGCCTCGCGGACGTGCCGCACAAGGACCTGCGTCGGAGCCGCGCCGCGGCGGAGAACATCATTCCGACGACGACCGGGGCGGCGCGCGCCGTGGGGAAGGTGCTGCCGCAGCTGAAGGGGAAGCTCGACGGGATGGCGATCCGCGTGCCGGTGCCCGACGGCTCGATCGTGGACCTGACGTGCCGGATGAAGAGACCTGTCTCCGCGGAGGAAGTCAACGGCGCGGTCCGGAAGGCGGCGGAGGGCGCGATGAAGCGGATCGTCCAGTACAGCGAGGTGCCGCTGGTATCGTCGGACATCATCGGAAACCCGCATTCCTCCATCTTCGACGCTCTGTCCACACGGGCGTCCAACGACGGCTACCTCAAGGTCGTCGCCTGGTACGACAACGAGTGGGGCTACTCCAACCGCGTCGTGGACCTGATCGACCGCCTCGCCGCCCTCGGGTAGGGCGGGCCGCAGCCGCCCGTTTCCGGTCGCCCTGTCGTACCCCCGAAGCGTCGCCCATTCCGTGTCGCGCCTGTCGTGCCCCTCGCGCCGTCGCCGTACCCGGTCGCTCCGGCCGCGCCCCTCGCGCCGTAGGGGCGGGCCTTGCGCCCGCCCGCCCCTACCAACCGCGCCGCATCGTCGAGAAAGCCACGGTCCCCGATCAAGACGCGCCGCCCACGACCATGCCCCCGGGCCGTAGGGGCGGCCCTTGCGGCCGCCCGCCTCTACCAACCACGCCGCATCGTCGAGAAAGCCGGGGCCCCCGATCAGGACGCGCCGCCCACGACCGTGCCCCCCGCGCCGCGGTGTGATCGTGGGCGCCGTTGTCGCGACGAAGGACATGGCGGTCTCGACGTCGCGGCACATCCACGAGAGGCGGGCGGGCGCAAGGCCCGCCCCTACGGCACGCGGGGCGCGATCGTGGGCGCCGTTGTCGCGACGAAGGATGTGGCGGTCTCGACGTCGCGGCACGTCCGCGAGAGGCGGGCGGGCGCAAGGCCCGCCCCTACGGCGCGGGGAGCACGACCAGGGCCGCGGAACGGGCGGTCTGTGCGGCCCGGCCGGGCGTCACTTCTTCAGGAGGTCCTTGATCGCCTTGCGGACGTCCGCCATGTTGACGTCGTGGTCGGGCTGTTTCCAGAGGGTCTTGCCGTCGGAGGACCGGATGACGAGGCCGTGGGAGCCGAAGCCCAGCTCCTTGACGATCTTCTTGTTCTCGGGGGTCGTCGCGTCGAGATTCTGCGCCTTGACCTTGCCGGGGAACTCCTGCTCCAACCCGCTCACGGCGGGCTTGACCTGGGCGCAGATGGGTCAGGTGGGGAGGTAGTAGTAGGTCACCTCGAGTTGCGCGGGCGAGGCGGATTTCTCGGGGACGCGGCGGCGGCGGACGGAAGAGACGCGGCAAGGGTGAGAGCGGCGAGAGTGGCGAGGAGAGCGGTTCGTCTTGTCATCGAGCGGACCTCCTATGAAGCCAGCCTACCAGAGGCAGGCGGGCCACAAACGTGCTCCTCGCGCCGTAGGGGCGGCCCTTGCGGCCGCCCGCCCCTACCAACCACGCCGCATCGTCGAGAAGGACGTGCCCCCCATCAAGACGCTCCGCCCACGACCGTGCCCCCGCGCCGTAGGGGCGGCCCTTGCGGCCGCCCGCCCCTGCCAACCACGCCGCATCGTCGAGAAGGACGTGCCCCCCATCAAGACGCTCCGCCCACGACCGTGCCCCCGCGCCGTAGGGGCGGCCCTTGCGGCCGCCCGCCTCTGCCAACCACGCCGCATCGTCGAGACGGACGTGCCCCCCATCAAGACGCTCCGCCCACGACCGTGCCCCCGCGCCGTAGGGGCGGCCCTTGCGGCCGCCCGCCTCTGCCAACCACGCCGCATCGTCGAGACGGACGTGCCCCCCATCAAGACGCTCCGCCCACGACCGTGCCCCCGCGCCGTAGGGGCGGCCCTTGCGGCCGCCCGCCCCTACCAACCACGCCGCATCGTCGAGACGGGCGACTTCCCTCGATGCGACCTAGTGCACCCGACATCATCCCCTGCGCACTGGACTCCGAACACACGACCAGGGCCACCAAGGCGGGCGGGCGCAAGGCCCGCCCCTACGGCGCGAAGCACGAC
>CAWALG010000037.1:0-38640 GCA_963782815.1 uncultured Acidobacteriota bacterium
TTCTTGGCCGCGACAACGATCTTGTGAGAGCCCGGTCGAGACGCCAGCACATTCAGCACGTTCTGACCGATCGGGAGGTTTCCGTAGTCCTTTCCGTCAACCCAGATCTGGTACGTCGGCGTAAGACTGGACTTGCGCTCGTCGGAACTCAGCGCCGTGCCGGGGGGAGTGGCCCTCGGCAGTCCGAGCACGATGTTGAAGTCCGGGCCATGAATCGTGGATCCTTCGACGAGGCTCCATGACCGTGATCCGGAAGCTGTTCGAGGTCGGCGCGTTGGATTGCTGCGAGGAGGGAAGCTGAGCCAAAGACACGGCGGCCAGTGCGAAGACCGCCAGGAAGAGTATCGTCTTTTTCATCTCTTTCTCCTTTCGAGCATGGCCGGGAGGAAGCCCTCCCGGCCGCTGTACGCAACTTTGTATTGTTCCCCCTGCCGGCGAATTTGTCTTGATACAAACTCACCTGAAGCACCCGCCGGCGCCCCTTTCAATGCAACTCTCGTTCCGGCTTTTCGCCGCGAGAACCCGGGAGGCGGCGGAGGGGCGAGTATCTGTGAGAAGTCCTGGTCTCCTCTCTCTGCGGATCCAGGGTAAATCCGTGTCAAGACACATGTCACTGTCGCCCGGTTCGCGCCTCGGACCCTACGAGATCGTCGCCGCTTGGGAGCGGGCGGAATGGGGAGGTCTACCGTGCCCGGGACTCGCGCCTGGGCCGGGAGGTCGCCATCAAGGTCCTGCCCGGGGATCTCTCCACGGACCAGGACCGCGTCCGGCGGTTCGAGCAGGAGGCGCGGTCGGCCTCGGCGCTCGACCACCCCAACATCGTCACGATCTACGACATCGGGTCCGCGGATCGACGCTCTACATCGCGATGCAGTCGTCGAGGGAAAGACTCTTCGCGAGCTTCTCGCCTCCGGCCCGCTGCCGACCAAAAAGGTGCTCGAGCTCTCGGTGCAGATCGCCGAGGGGCTCGCCAAGGCGCATGCGGCGCGGGATCATTCACCGGGACCTGAAGCCCGAGAACGTGATGGTCTCCCAAGACGGCTTCGTGAAGATCCTCGACTTCGGCCTAGCAAAGCTGACGGCGCCGCAGAGCGAGGAGCAGGTCTCCGAGCTTGCCGACGGCGATGGGCGACACGCGCCCGGGGATGGTCATGGGTACGGTCGGCTACATGTCGCCGGAGCAGGCGAGCGGCAAGGCCGCTCGACTTCCGGTCGGACCAGTTCTCCTTCGGCTCGATCCTCTACGAGCTTTCGACCGGGAAGCGCGCCTTCCAGCGCTCGACCACCGCCGAGACGCTCACCGCGATCATCCGCGAGGAGCCGGAGCCGGTCGGCGCAATCAGCCCGCAGGGCGCCGGCGCCGCTGCGCTGGATCGTCGAGCGCTGCCTCGCGAAGGACCCGGAGGAGCGCTTCGGGACGACACGCGACCTCGCGCGAGATCTCGCGAGCATCCGGGATCATCTCTCCGACGCGGTCGTCGTCTCCGGAGAAGCGCCGGCGTCCGCGCCGGCCGCCCGCCGGATGCGCCTCTGGCCTTTCCTCCTCGGCGCGGGCCTCCTCGCCGCGGTCGCTCTCGTTTCCTTCTCTCTGGGAAGAAGAGCGGAGAAGGCGCAGCCTCCTTCCTTCCGGCAGCTCACCTTCCGGCGGGGAACCATCTCCTCGGCCCGGTTCGCCCCCGATGGCCAGACGGTCCTCTACGGGACCTCGCTCGACGGCAAGCCCACGGAGATCTTCGTGAGCCGCCCGGAGAGCCCGGAGTCCCGCCCCTTCGGGATGCCGGGAGCGTCCGTGCTCGCGGTCTCGAAATCCGGGGAGATGGCTCTTTCGCTCGGGCAACACGTCGTCGGACCCTTCATGGAGATCGGTACGCTCGCCCGCATGAGCGTGGCCGGCGGCGCGGCGCCACGCGAGATCCTCGAGGACGTGCAATGGGCCGACTGGGCGCCGGATGGCGCAACCCTCGCCATCGTCCGCGAGGCGGGAGGCCGCAGCCGCCTGGAGTTCCCGATCGGAAAAGTTCTCTACGAGACGCCCGGATGGATCAGCCATCCGCGAGTCTCGCATCGGGGGGACGAGGTTGCCTACATCGACCACCCGGCTCGGGGTGACGACGGCGGGTCGGTCGCCCTCGTGGACCGCTCGGGAAAGCGAAGGAACCTCTCCGAATCCTTCGAAACAGCGCAGGGCCTCGCCTGGGCGCCCGAAGGCGGCGAAGTCTGGTTCACGGCGGCAAAGAGCGGGATGAACCGCGCTCTCTACGCGGTGACTCTCTCCGGGAGGCAGCGGCTCCTGGCACGCGTGCCAGGGACCCTGACCCTGCACGACGTCTCGGGCGGAGGCCGTGTCGTGATGACGCGCGACATCAACCGGCAAGAGGCGCTCGGACGCTCCGCCGGCGATCAGAAGGAGCGCGACCTCTCCTGGCTCGACTGGACGAACGCCAGCGACATCTCCGCCGACGGGAAGACGTTTCTCTTCTCCGAGGCCGGCGAGGGAGGGGGAGCCGGCTATTCCGTGTATGTCCGCGGGATGGACGGGTCGCCGGCGGTGCGGCTCGGAGAGGGCAGCTCCCAGGCGCTGTCGCCCGACGGGAAGTGGGCGCTCGCGATCACGAAGGTCGCCTCGGAACCGCAGGTGGTTCTGTATCCAACGGGCGCGGGGGAAACGAGGACTCTCCCGCGCGAGGGGCTCCTGACGCAAACGGTGCACTGGCTTCCGGACGGAAAACAGATCCTGCTGACCGCGAGCGAAGCCGGGCACGGGTCGCGCCTCTACCTCTGGGATCTTTCCGGCGGAAAGCCGCGAGCTATTTCTCCCGAGGGCTATCGGAGTTTTCAGAGACCGGTCTCGCCCGACGGCAAGCTCATCGCCGCGCGGGGTCCCGACCAGAGGCCCTACCTCTATCCGGTCGCCGGAGGGGAACCATCGCCGATTCCCGGCCTGACCCCCGAGGACAACCCGATGGGGTGGAGCGCCGACGGCCGTTTCCTCTACGTCTATCGACGCCGGGAGCTGCCCGCGAAGGTGTACCGGCTGGAAGTGGCGACCGGGAGGAAGGAGCCCTGGAGAGAGCTTATTCCTTTCGACGCCGCGGGCGTCGTCTCCATCACGCCGCCGGAAATCGCGCCGGACGGCCGATCCTACGCGTACAGCTACGTCCGCACGCTCTCCGACCTCTACCTGGTGGAGGGACTCAGGTAGATTTTGGATTTTGGATTCTGGATTCTGGATTGGCGGGCGCGTCCTCCCAGCGCTCGGTCCATGACAGACCCCGGGCGCGCAGCGCTTCGAGGAATTGCCTGGAGGCGGCGGGATCTGCCGCCAGCATCTCCGGCGGACGCACTCCGGGGTCGCGGTACTGTCCGCGCGCGAGCATCGCGGCAACGACGGCGCAAGGGAATCCCGTCGTCCTGGCCATCGATGTCATTCCGGTCTCGCGGCTGGTGCGGTCCAGGAGCTCGAACGCGTAACGCCGGCGGAGACCGTTCCCGTCCGGCCCGAGACGGCGACGCGAAGAGCCGTGAATTCCTCTTCTCCCTCGGAGAGTCTCCAGGCGCGGGAGAGAAGTTTCTCGGTGACCGCGCGCGGGGAGACGGAGACGCCGCCGACGTCAACGGCGCCGTGCTCGAAGAACCCGCCGTCGCGCAGGGCGCGCATCACGTCCGCGTGGCCGGGATGGCGCATCGTCTTCTCCTTCATGTTCCTCGCGCGGACCGTCGAGAGGAGCGTGCGCAGTCCGTCCGTCAGGAAGGCCTCGAGCGTCCCGACTCCCGGGAACTCGACGGCCTCCACTTCCGAGAGCGCCTCGCGCGTGACGACGCGGCCGTTCTCCACGACGCGCGCGGGCCGGGTGTACTCCTCGATGACGTCGGTTGCCGAGAACACGATCGCGTATCCGAAGGGGCGGCGCGGGTCGGCCGGCAGGCCTCCCACGAGGATCGTGACGTCGTCCACCTCGTCGAGATCGGCGGCGGCGCGGCCGACGGCGAAGTTGGAGATGCCGGGCGAGACGCCGCAGTCCACGACCGCCGTGACTCCCCTCTCGCGCGCCAGCGCGTCGAGCGACAGGAGGTCCTCGGGAGAAAACGAAATGTCGGAGATGGGTTTGCCGGCCTGGATGACCTCTTCGAGCATCGCGAACCCGAGGCGGCCCGGGAGCGCGCCGACGACGGCGTCCGCGTCGCGCACGGCCGCGGCGATCTCCGCGGGCCGCGAGAGGTCGGAGATCCGGGTTCGCACGGCGGCCTGTTTCTCGAGGCGGGCGAGCGCGTCTTCGCTCGTGTCCGCGACGGTGACCTCGAAGTCGCCTTCGCGGGAGAGGTCGCGCGCGATCGCGGCCCCGACGAGGCCGCAACCCAGGACGGCGATCCTCTTCACGCGGCGGGCGTCGCGAGTTTTTCGTAGGCCGCGGCCAGGGCCGCGGCGATCTGCTCCGGAGTGCGCCCCTCGATCTCGTGACGCTGCAGCATGAAGAGGAGCTTCCCCTTCGAGAGGATGGCGATCTGGGGCGAGGAGGGGGGAAAGCCCGCGAAATAGCTTCGCGCGCGCGCGGTCGCCTCGACGTCCTGGCCCGCGAAGACGGTCGCGAGCCTCTTCGGCGCCGCGGGATTCTTCAGCGACATCGCCACGCCGGGGCGCGCCACGCCGGCCGCGCAGCCGCAGATGGAATTGACGACGAGGAGCATCGGGTCGGAGGCGTCGGCCACCGCGTGGTCCACCTCCTCGGATGTCGTCAGCTCCCGGAAACCGAGCCTCGTCAGCTCTTCCCGCATCGGCTGGACGATCATCGGCGGATAGGGCATGTGCGACCTCCTTCGCGAGGAACCTATATCCTATCGCCGGGCCGCCTTGTCATCCTGAGCGGAGCGAAGGATCTGCTCCAACATGGAGAGGGCAGATTCTTCGGCCCTGCGGGCCTCAGAATGACAAGTCGCGAGGAGGTTCGATCATGGAGAAACCGCCATGCGAATGACACGCCGGCGCCTCCTGTGCGCCACCGGCGCCGCGGCGGCCTCGGCCGCAACGCCGGCCCCCCTGTTGACGGCGGCCCGTCCCGATTCGCCTCCCCTGCCGCCCCCCTTGAAGCCCGACGCGTTTCGCGAGCGCCAGGCGAAGCTGCGCGCCGGAGCCAGGGAGCGGGGGATCGACGTGCTCTTCGTCACTCCCTCGACCAACCTCGCCTACTCCGCGAACCTGGCGATCGGCAGGAGCGAGCGGCTGACCGCCCTTCTCCTCTTCACGGACGGCCCGGCCGTGCTCGTGACGCCCTCCTTCGAAGAAGCCAACCACAAGCGCACCGCCGTCGTGGACGAGATCCGGACGTGGCAGGAGGAGGAAGATCCGATCGCGCTCGCCGGACGGCTCGTCACGGGCAAGAAGGTGATCGGGCTGGAAGGCTCGACCGGTTACGGGACCATGACGCTCCTGTCGCAGGCAAGCCCGGCGAAGTACGAGGACGCCACGGCGCTTTTCGACGCGCTGCGGATGATCAAGTCGCCCGAGGAGCAGGCCTTCATCCGCGACGCGGGCAAGCGCACCAATCTCGCCATCGAGGCAACCCACAAACGGATGCGCGCCGGCATGAGCGAGAGCGACGTCGAGCGGATCCTGGAAGAGGAGTTCGCGAACCAGGGGGCGCGGGGCGGGGGCCTCGTCCAGTTCGGGCCCTCGGCGGCCTTCCCGCACGGGGCGCCGGCCGAGCGGCGGCTCGCCAAGGGAGACGCGGTTCTCATCGACTGCGGCTGCAAGGTCCGCGGCTACAGCTGCGACATCACGCGCACCGTCAGCTTCGGCCCCCCCTCCGACGAATTCCGGAAGGTCTACGCGGTGGTGGACCGCGCGCAGATCGCGGGAATCGATGCCCTGAAGGCCGGAGTCGCCGGCGAAGACGTGGACCGGGCCGCGCGCAAGATCATCGAGGACGCCGGGTACGGCAAGTACTTCACGCACCGCCTGGGTCACGGCCTCGGCATGGACGGGCACGAGCAACCCTACCTCGTCCGCGGCAACAAGAAGCCGCTCGCCGCCGGCAACGTCGAGACGGTCGAGCCCGGCATCTACATCCCCGAGCATTTCGGCGTCCGGATCGAGGATGACTACGCCGTGCTGGCGACAGGACCCGGGAGTCTGTCGGTGCGGCCGGGCGAGATGTCGGTGGTGCCGGTGTGAGAAGTCGAGGTCTAAGGTCTAAGGTCTAAGGTCTAAGGTCGGAGGGACGAGATGAAACTGAATGCGATTCGTATTTGCCGCGCTTCTCTTCGCGGCGCCTTCGGCGAGGAGCGGAAGAGTTGCTGATCGTTTTGAACAAGTCGGACAACACGGCTTCGATCCTGGACGCGAAGACGGGGGCGGCGCGGGCGACGGTGCCGGTCGGCAAGGGGCCACACGAGGTGGAGGTCCTTTCGGACGGCAAGACGGCCGCCGTCTCCAATTACGGCACGCGGGAAGAGCCCGGGCGGACGCTGACGCTGATCGATCTGGAGAAGCGCTCTCCGATCGCGACGATCGAGCTTCCCGCGGGCGCCCGACCCCATGGCCTGAAGGCGCTCTCCGACGGGCGGCTCCTGGTGACGGCGGAGGGACTGAAGGAGCTTCTCATCGTCGAGCCGAAGGCCCGCCGCGTCGCGGCGCGGGTGCCGACGGCGGCCGAGACCTCGCACATGGTGGCCGCTTCCGCCGACGGCAAGCGGGCGTACGTCGCCAACATCGGCTCCGGCTCGGTGACGGTCGTGGACCTGGGCGAGGCGAAGAAGATCAAGGACATCTCCACGGGGGAAGGCGCCGAGGGGATCGCCATCACGCCCGACGGCCGGGAGGTCTGGGTCGTCAACCGCGCCGCCGACACGGTCTCGATCGTGGACACGAAGACGCTCGCGGTCGCGGCGACGGTCAAGGCGCCGCAGTTCCCCATTCGCGTCAAGATCACGCCGGACGGCAAGCGCGCGCTCGTCTCCTGCGCCAAATCGGGAGACGTCGCGGTCATCGACACGGCTTCGCGAAAAGAGATCAAGCGCATTGCGATCGACCGGGAAGCCGTGCCCGGCAGCGAAACGCGCCTCTTCTCGACGCAGTTCGGAAAGAGCCCGACGCCCGTCGGCCTCCTGATCGCTCCGGACGGGAAACGGGCCTGGGTCGCTTCGACCAACGCCGACGTCGTCTCCGTGATTGACCTCGACAAACTCGCCGTCGTCGGCCGCTTGACCGCCGGCAAGGAACCCGATGGCCTCGCCGGCCTCTTCCAATGACCCCCTCTCCCCCCGGGAGAGGGCCGGGGTGAGGGCGCAAGTAAAGCCGTGACCCCTCCGCCCTCGCAGCGCCTCGTCTCCCTCGACCTCTTCCGCGGCGCCACCATCGCCGGGATGTTCGTCGTCAATACGCCGGGCTCCTGGGACCACGTCTATCCGCAGCTGCTGCACGCCGAATGGAACGGTTGGACCTACACCGACACGATCTTCCCCTTCTTCCTCTTCATCGTCGGTGTCTCGATGGCGTTCTCCTTCTCGCGTCGCCTTTCGGAGGGAGGCAGCCGGCGCGCGCTGCTCCTTCATACGCTGCGGCGCGCCGCGATCATCTTCGGTCTCGGCCTCGCGCTCAACACCCTCTCCTTCTTCCTGTTCCACCGCGCCCAGGTGCGCATCCCTGGTGTCCTCCAGCGGATCGGCGTCTGCTTTTTCTTCGCCGCGCTCCTCTACCTCCTCTTCGGCCGCAGGGGATTGCTCCCCGCGGCGGCCGTTCTTCTCGCCGTGTACTGGGCCCTGATGACGTTCGTTCCGGCGCCGGGCTACGGCACGGGACGTCTCGACGTCGAGGGAAACCTCGCGGCTTATGTGGACCGTGCGGTCCTCGGCTCCCACACCTGGAAACACAACCCCGGCTGGGACCCGGAGGGCCTGCTCTCGAGCCTCTCCGCGATCGCGACGACGCTCCTCGGGATCGCCGCCGGAGAATGGCTTCGCCTGCGCGAGGCGTGGGGACCCAGGCTCGCCGGCCTCATGGGAGGCGGGGCGATCGCTTTTTCGCTCGGGCTCCTCTGGGGCGTCGCCTTTCCGATCAACAAGAACCTCTGGACCTCCTCTTACTCTCTCCTCATGTCGGGGCTGGCGGCGATGTGCCTCGCGCTCTGTATCTGGATCGTGGACGTGAAGGGGTGGAAGGGGTGGGCGAGGCCCTTCGTCTGGCTCGGCATGAACGCGATCGCGCTGTTCGTCGCCGCCACGCTCGCGACGCTCCTGCTCCTCTGGATCAAGCTGACCGGCGAGGATGGGAAGCGGCGGTCGCTCTACGGGACGATCTACCGGGCGGTTTTCGATCACTTCGCCGATCAGCGCGTCGGGTCGCTCCTCTTCGCGCTGACGTTCTGCGCCTTCTGGATCGCCGTCGGTGGAGTGCTCTACCGGAAGCGGATCTTCATCAAGGTGTAGCGCGGAAGCGCGTCACATCCAGGGGCTCCGACTTCCCCCTGTCATCCTGAGGAGCGTCAGCGACGAAGGATCTGCCCCGGACAGGACACCGGAGCAGATCCTTCGCTACGCTCAGGATGACAGATGCGGCGCTAAGCCATTTCCGGCTTGAAGATCGCGAAGACGGCGCCCTGCTGGTCGTGCAGGACCGCGAAACGGCCCGCGTCGGGGATGTCGGTGGGCGGCACGATCGTGCCGGCGCCCAGCTCCCCTGCCTTCTTCGCCGAGGCGTCGACGTCGGCGACCATGAAGTAAACGAGCCAGTTGGGCGGCACCGGTCCCCACTCCTTCGGGATCTTCATCATCCCGCCGATCGAGGTCCCGCCTCTCAGCCACTCGATGTATTCGGGGCTGTCCTTCGTGCCCCAGCCGAAGAGGCCGGTGTAGAACTTCTTCGCCGACTCGGTGTCGGTCGTGTCGAGCTCGGCCCAGCACAGCGAGCCCGGCTCATTGACGATCTCGGCGCCGATGTGCGTCTTCGTTTCCCAGAGGCTGATGATCGCCCCCTGCTGGTCCTGCACGATCGCCATCCGGCCGAAGTCCATCACGTCGAAGGGCTCCATCAGGAGCTTCCCGCCGAGATCCTTCGCCTTCTTCGCCGACGCGTCGGCCGAGGCGACGCTGACGTAGGTGTTCCAGTGGGGCGGCACGCCCTTCTGGTCCGGCCCCAGCTTGTAGAGGGCCCCGACGCGCTTCTCCCCCTTCTTGAGAGTCGTATAGATCATGTCGGGACCGGCGGGCGAGTCCTCGAAGCTCCACCCGAAGAGCGTCGTGTAGAACTTCTTGGCGCCGGCGTCGTCGGTCGTGGCGAGCTCCGCCCAGCAGAACGAGCCGGGCTCGTGACGGGAAACCTCGGTCATGAGACACCTCCTCTGCGATGTCCTTACGCGGAGGGGGGCGCCGGGTTTCAGACCTTGTTGTAGATCTCGGCGCCGTGTTCCACGAACTCCCGGGACTTCTCCTCCAGCCCCCGCTCCAGCGCCTTTTCCTCGGCCAGACCGAGGGAGGCGGCGTAGTCGCGGACGTCCTGCGTGATCTTCATCGAGCAGAAGTGGGGGCCGCACATGGAGCAGAAGTGGGCGAGCTTGGCGCCCTCGGCGGGGAGGGTCTCGTCGTGGAACTCGCGGGCGGTTTCCGGGTCGAGCGAGAGGTTGAACTGGTCCTCCCAGCGGAACTCGAAACGCGCCTTGGAGAGCGCGTCGTCCCAGAGGCGCGCGCCCGGGTGCCCCTTGGCGAGGTCGGCGGCGTGCGCCGCGATCTTGTAGGCGATGACGCCGTCCTTGACGTCCTTCTTGTCGGGCAGGCCCAGGTGCTCCTTGGGCGTGACGTAGCAGAGCATCGCCGTCCCGAACCAGCCGATCATGGCCGCGCCGATCGCCGATGTGATGTGGTCGTAACCCGGCGCGATGTCGGTCGTGAGCGGCCCCAGCGTGTAGAAGGGCGCCTCGTGGCAGATCGCGAGCTCCTTCTCCATGTTCTCCTGGATGAGGTGCATCGGAACGTGCCCTGGTCCCTCGATCATGACCTGGCAGTCGTGCGCCCAGGCCTTCTGCGTCAGCTCTCCCAGCGTGTCGAGCTCCGCGAACTGCGCCTCGTCGTTGGCGTCGGCCGTCGAGCCGGGGCGCAGCCCGTCCCCCAGGGAGAAGGAGATGTCGTAGGCCTTCATGATCTCGCAGATCTCGTCGAACCTCGTGTACAGGAAGGACTCCTCGTGGTGCGCGAGGCACCACTTCGCCATGATCGAGCCGCCGCGCGAGACGATGCCGGTGACCCTCTTCGCCGTCAGCGGGATGTAGCGCAGGAGCACGCCGGCGTGGATCGTGAAGTAGTCCACCCCCTGCTCCGCCTGCTCGACGAGCGTGTCGCGGAAGATCTCCCACGTCAGGTCCTCGGCCTTCCCGTCCGTCTTCTCCAGGGCCTGGTAGATCGGCACCGTCCCGATCGGCACCGGGGAATTGCGCAGGATCCATTCGCGCGTCTCGTGGATGTTCTTGCCGGTCGAGAGGTCCATGACCGTGTCGGCGCCCCACCGGATCGCCCAGGTCATCTTCTCGACTTCCTCTTCGATCGACGACGTCACGGCCGAGTTGCCGATGTTGGCGTTGATCTTGACGAGGAAGTTCCTCCCGATCGCCATCGGCTCGGACTCAGGGTGATTGACGTTGGCGGGAATGATCGCGCGGCCGCGCGCGACCTCGCTCCGGACGAACTCGGGAGACATGTTTTCCCGGACCGCGACGAACTCCATCTCGGGCGTGACGATCCCCTTGCGGGCGAAATGCATCTGCGTCGCGTTGCCGCGGGCGCGCAGGACCCGGCGCGGGCGCTGGAGCTCCAGGTCCGGACGGTTGCGGCGCACCGGCTCGGAGATCTCGTATTCGCCGCGCGCCTCGATCCACGGACGCCGCAGCTCCGGAAGCCCCTGGTTCAAATCGATCGCGACTTCCGGGTCCGTGTACGGCCCCGACGTGTCGTAGACGCGGAACGGAGGGTTCAACTCCATCTCTCCGCGCATCCCCTTCGTCGGCGAGAGCGCGATCTCCCGCAACGGCACGCGCAGGCCGCCCGGGCCGGAGACGTAGACCTTCTTCGATCCCGGCAGAGGCTCCCGGTTGGCCACTTCACTGGAAGGAACGGAATCCCGGCGAGTGCTCATTCTGACCTCCCTACGGCGGCATTACCCGCATCAGGTCATCCTGGGGTCTCGGCCATCACTGGAGGCTTCGGCCGACTCTCAGCCTTCCGCGCGGAATTGCTCGGAGTGGGCTCCCCCGTGCTCCCCGATTCTACCCCCGGGGGAGCCGTCCAGCTGATCGTTGTCATCCTGAGGAGCGGAGCGACGAAGGATCTGCTCTCGTCAGATGAGCAGATCCTTCGCTTCGCTCAGGATGACAAGACCCCGGGCTCGGCCGTGAGTTTCCGGTCGAAATAGAATCAGAATGAAGGAGAGTCGAGCGAATCCATGAGCTTTCGCGTCTGGAAGAAAGAAGGCGCCACCACGATGCCGCGTCCGAGCGCGCCCTCGGCCGCCCGGGCGGAGCTGCCGATGGATGTCGTGGACGCCGGAGCCGATCGCCTGGCCGTCGTCGCTCTGCTGACCGCAAGCATCGTCGTGCTCCTCGCGATCGGGAACCGGCAGGTCTTCTCGCGGTTCGGCGCCCCGTCCCTGAACCCGACGCTCTGGGTCGGCGCGATGGCCGCCTCCCTGCTGCTGTCTCTCTCGGTCGCCTGGATCGCGTGGCGGCGCATGCTCGCCCCGGCGACCCTGCTCGACGTCGGCCTGGTTTACGAGGTCGCGCAGTCCTTCTGCATCGCGCTGACCTTTCACGAGGTGCCGCTGCGCATCGATGCGCCGCCGCGCGGCTGGACGCCGGTTGCCGTCTTCATCCTCGCCTATCCGCTCATCGTCCCGGCGACTCGCGGCAAGGCGATCCTTGCCACCGTCGCCGCGGCGATGATGGACCCGCTCGGATTGCTCATCGCTGTCGCCGCCGGCAATCCCAGGCCCCCGGCCGGATTTCTCGTCCCGATGTTCCTTCCGACGGTGCTCGCCGCGGTCATCGCCCTCCTCCTGTCGCGGCTCGTCTACCAGATGAGGGCCGAAGCGGAGAAGGGACACGAGATGGGGAGCTACCACCTGGAACAGCTCCTCGGGCGCGGAGGGATGGGCGAAGTCTGGAAGGCGAGCCACCGCCTCCTGGCGCGCTCGGCCGCGATCAAGCTGATCCGTTCCGAGTCCTTCGGAAGCGATGGCCGCGAGCTCGTGCGCCGGTTCGAGCGCGAGGCGAAGGCGACGGCGGCCCTGCGTTCGCCGCACACCGTGAACCTGTACGACTTCGGGACGACCGAGGACGGCACCTTCTACTACGTCATGGAGCTGCTCGAGGGGTTCGACCTGGAGACGCTCGTTTCGCAGTTCGGTCCGCTCCCGCCCGAGCGGGCGATCCACATTCTCGTTCAGGCCTGTCATTCGCTGGCCGAGGCGCACCAGGGGGGCCTGATCCACCGCGACGTCAAGCCCGCCAACATCTACGTCTGCCGCTACGGCCTCGACTGGGACTTCGTCAAGCTGCTCGACTTCGGCCTCGTCAAGAACGCGCAGATGCCCGTCGATACGGGGCGCCCGCTGACGGTCGCCGGCGTCGTCGCCGGCACGCCCGGCTACATGGCGCCCGAGATGGGCCTGGGAAGCCCGGACGTGGACTGGAGGGCCGACATCTACGCGCTCGGCTGCGTCGGCTACTGGCTCCTCACGGGCAAGCCGGTCTTCGATGAAGGAAGCTCGCCGGTGAAGGTCCTGATGGATCACATCCAGAAGCAGCCTCCGCCCGTCTCGCAGCGCGCGCGGGAGCCGATCCCCCCGGAGCTCGATTTCGTCCTGCTCCAGTGCCTGAACAAGGACCCGAACGGCCGGCCGCAGACGATGCAAGACCTGGCCGAGAGCCTGAAGCGGGTGCCGCTCGCCCAGACCTGGACCGCGGAGCGGGCGCGGATCTGGTGGCTGGACAACGCGGCCGCGATGGAGAAACCCGCCTCCGGCCCCGCTGCGCAGGACCTCGAGATCGCCGCCCCCGCAGAAAGACCGTAGAGACTGCGCCTTTTCCTGTCATCCCGAGGAGCCAATCGTTCCGCCCTGTCATCCCGAGGAGCGAAGCGAACGAGGGATCTGCTCCGATCAGCGAGAGAGCAGATCCTTCGCTGCGCTCAGGATGACAAGGGAGAGCGCCAGGCGATGACGAGAAAGGGTCAGAAGACCGGGCGGATGTCGCGGAGGTCGTCGTCGGCCAACACGAGCTGGACGCGCTGGCCTTCCTGGAAATGGTTGTACTGGCTGCGCGTGACGGGGAAGCGGTAGTGCGCCGTTGCGTTGCCGTCCTGGGCCTCGAACTCGAGGAACCAGTTTCCGCTTCCGCCCATCGTCGTGCCGGGAGCGCCGGGAGGATCGTAGATGCGGGCGGTCACGACGGCGTCGAGGGTCCGGAAGCCCCTCTTCGCCGCGGATTGGGTGGGCGGCTTGGGGCTCGAGGAGCAGGAGACGAGAGCGCAGCCCGCGGCGAGGAGCAGGGCCGACATCAGCCGGTGTTTCATGGCTTCTTCTCCCCGGTCAGGCGGTCGATTTCCTCTCTGGCCTGATTCACGATGCCGCGCAACGAGCGCAGCAGCTCGACGGACAGAGCGCGCCCGCCCTTGAACAGAGAGCGTCCCAGCGCCGAGAAGGCCTGAGCCAGCTCCCGGACCTCGTCACCGACGTTTTCCGATTTCTTCTCGTCATTCATGTTTTGACCTCCCGGCGGCCCTACTTCACCCGGATGCCGTTCTTGATGACGACGTCCACTCGCTGAAGCAGGTCGATGTGTTTCAAGACGTCCCCCTTGACGGCGATGATGTCGGCGTAGCGGCCCGGCGCGAGGGTCCCCAGGTCCTTCTCTCTCTTCAACCAGACGGCCGGCCAGCGAGTCGCTCCGGCGATCGCCTGCATGGGCGTCATGCCGAGCTCGACCCAGGTCGCGAGCTCCCTCCACGTCGAATCGGTGTGGAAGTTGCCCGGGATCCCCGAGTCGGTGCCGACCAGGAGCGTGACGCCGGACTCTCGGAGTTGCCGGAACTTGTTCGGCAGCGTCGGGATGCGCCGGCGCACGAGCTGGAAGTACGGGAGGCCTCCGATGTTCCGGAGAGAGTCGCGGATGTCGCGCACGATGTCGGGCGCGAGCCCCTCCTGCCAGCGCGGGTCGTTCAAGCGCTCCGGGAAAGAATCGGCCGTGTACTCGGAGAGGAAGAGGCCCTCGACCGTCGGGCACCAGCCCAGCGTCTGGTTGCGCTTGCGCATCCCCTGCAGGATGTCCTCGGGGTAGCCCGGCTCCGTCGCGAGGCCGGTGTGCTCGAAGCAGTCCACGCCGTACTTCAGGCCGATCCGGATCTCCTCCTCGCGGTGCGCGTGCGCGACGACGGGCCGCCCGGCCTTGTGCGCCGTCTCGACGACGGCCCTGACCTCCTCCTCGGTCATCTGGTCCTGATCGATCAGCTTGACGAGGTCCACCCCGGCGTCCACGACCTTCTGCACCTTCGCGCGCGCGTCGGCGGCGCCGGCCACTCCCCAGCGGAACTCCTTCTCGTAGTCGCTGTACGGCTTGTGCTGGATGAACGGCCCGGAGACGAAGAGCCGCGGACCGGGGATCTCTCCCGTCTCGATCCGCCGCTTGACGTCGAGGATGTCCTCGAGCGGCGCGCCGAGCTCCCGCGCGAACGTCACGCCGCTCGTCAAGAGCTGCTTCGCCGCGGCCGGCATGATCTCGGCGCGAAAGCGGGAGCGGTAGGTGTTGTCCCAGTGCTCGTAGTCGCCGTGGCCGACGATCATGAGGTGGACGTGCATGTCGGCGAGGCCCGGCAGGATGCTCATGCCGCGGGTGTCGATCGTCGCGACCCCTGCGGGGATGGAGACCTGCGACCGCGGTCCCACCGCCGCGATCCGGTCGCCGGCGATGAGCACGACGGCGTCTTCGATCGGCCGTCCCTCGTAGCCGTCGATGACGCGACCGCCGGAGAGCGCGAGCGTGACCTTGCCGGGCTCGGCAGCCGAGGCGGCGGCCGCCGCCAGGAACAACAGGAGGAACGCGGGTTGGAGCGCTCGGCGCATGCTTCACCTGCCTTCGATGCGTATATCCTAAGTCGTCCGCCGCCGGCCTGAAGTCGGCTTTCATCGCGGAGTCCATGAAGTGGTGGGAGGAGTTGGAATCGTGAAGAAACCGTCTCGCGCGCGCGTCGCGCTGGTGGGTCTGGGCCCGATCGGAATCGCGGTCGGCAAGGCGCTCTCGCGGGCGCCCGAACATCGAGCTTCTGGGCGCCGCCGATCCCGCCGACGCGATCGCCGGCAAGGCGCTGTCCGAGGTTCTGGGCGCGGCCGCGCCGGGCCTCACGGTCGATTCCTCCGCGGCGGCCCTCTATGCGCGCTCGTCGCAAGGAGCGCGGGCGGCAGGACGTCGTCGTGCTCTGCACCGGCTCGCGCCTGGACTCGGTCGTGTCGCAGATCGAGGAAGCGGTCGAGGCCGGATTCCACGTCGTCTCCACCTGCGAGGAGCTGGCGTACCCGGAGCTTCACAACCCGGTTCTCGCCCACCGCATCCACCAGAAGGCCCGGGAGCGCAACGTCGGCGTGCTCGGCACGGGGGTCAATCCCGGCCTCGTGATGGATCGGCTGGCGCTGGCCGCGGCGGCCGCGTGCGTCCGCGTGGACCGCGTGAAGGTGACGCGCGTCGTGGACGCGGCCAAGCGCCGCGGGCCGCTGCGCGCGAAGGTCGGCGCCGGCATCACGCGCGAGGAGTTCTTGCGCGGCGTGGCGCAGAAGAAGCTCGGACACGTGGGGCTCTCCGAGTCGGCGGCGATCCTCGCGCAGGGGCTCGGGTTCCCGATCGAGGAGATCACCGAGACAATCGAGCCGGTTCTCGCCACGAAGGAGACCGACGGCATCGCCGTCGGACGCGTGCTCGGACTTCATCAGATCGCGCTCGTCCAGGCGGGCGACGAGGCCAGGGTCGTGCTCGACCTGACGATGGCGGTCGGCGTCGCCGATCCCGCCGACACGATCGAGATCGAAGGAGACCCGCCGGTGAACATGAGGGTCTCCGGCGGCTTCCACGGCGACCGCGCGACGGTCGGCTGCGTCGTCAACGCCATTCCGTTCATCGTGGACGCCCCGCCAGGCCTCCACACCGTCGTCACCCTCCCCCTCTTCGGCCTCTTCCCCGAAACCTCGAGCTGACCCCCTCTCCCCCCGGGAGAGGAGCTGTCAGTCGCGGCGCAACGCGCCGCATCAGGAACTCCCTCTCCCGGCGGGAGAGGGCGCGGGGTGAGGGGCAAAGGGGGTGAGGGCGCCCGATTCGCCGCCGCACTACCATTCCTCCGACAATGACCGATCCCGCTCTCTCTCCCTTCCTCGAGATCCGCCCCGAGGGTCTCTTCTCTCCCGCCTTCGCCGCGTTCCTCGATCCGCCTCAGCCAGTCTCCCGGGCGATCCTCTCGCACGCGCATTCGGACCACGCGGTCGCGGGGCACGGGGAGATCTGGGCGACTCCCGAGACGATCGCGCTCTACCGGCGACGTCACCCGGAGTGGGACGGAATCGCCCGCGCGCTCGCTTACGGCGAAACAGCCGAGACCGGAGCGGCGAGGCTGACGCTCTTCCCCGCCGGTCACATCCTCGGGTCGGCGCAGATCCGTTTCGAGGAGGCCGGCCGCTCGCTGCTCTACACGGGCGACTTCAAGAGGCGCGCGTCGGCGACGGCGCGAACGGCGGAGGCGCCGGCGTCGGACGTCCTTCTGATGGAGACGACGTTCGGCCTTCCGGTCTTCCGGTTTCCGCCGCGCGAGGAGATCGAGCGGCGGCTCGTTGCCGCGTGCCGCGCGGCCCTGCGAGGAGGGAAAGACGCCGATCCTCCTCGCGTACGCGCTGGGGAAGAGCCAGGAGGCCGCGGCGATCCTGACCGCCGCCGGGATCCCGACCGTCCTCCACGGCGCGGCCTGGAAGCTCCTGCCCGAGTACGCCGTCGGCGGGAAATTCATTTCCGCTCTCCCGCCCTTACGAGCAGGGGCCGCCGGGTCCCGGCGAGGCGCTCATCGTGCCGCCTTCCTGCGCCCGCACTCCCGTCGTCGGCAAGATCAAGCAGCGCCGCGTCCTCTATCTCTCCGGCTGGGCCCTGCGCGCGGCCTCGCGGGCGGACTTCGACGCCGACGTCCGTGCTTCCGATGTCGGACCACGCCGACTTCGACGAACTGCTCGCGCACGTCGAGGAGGTCGCGCCGGAGACGGTCCTCACGATGCACGGCTATGCCGGCGACTTCGCGCGCATCCTGACCAACCGCGGCGTTCCGGCCTTCCCGCTCGCCGAGGCCGCAGAGCGCCGGGCCGAGGACGCGTGAGCGGGCCGGACGAATACCGGCTTCTGGCCGAGGCCCTCGACGCGGCGGCCGGGCAGCGCGGCAAGCTCGCGAAGATCGAGATCCTGGCCGGCGCGCTGCGGGATCTCTCGGGGGCGCGTCTGGCGATCGCGGCGCGGCTTCTTTCCGGGTCTCCGTTCGCCGAGTGGGAGCAGCAGGTCACTTCCGCGGGCTGGGCGACGCTCGCGCGCGCGGCCGCGGCCGTCACGGGGTGGGATCTGGAGACGATCGGCGCCTGCGCCGGCGCGATCGGGGATCTGGGGGAGGCGGTTTCGCTGCTGTTGGAGCCGGTGGCGCCGGAGGCGCCCTCACCCCCTTTGCCCCTCACCCCGCGCCCTCTCCCGCCGGGAGAGGGAGTTCCTGATGCGGCGCGTTGCGCCGCGACTGACAGCCCCTCTCCCGGGGGGAGAGGGGGAGGGCTCACGATTCTCGAGGTGGATCAGGCGCTTCGGTCGCTCGCGACTCTGCGAAAGGCGGCGGAGAAGCAGAAGGCCATCGAGGAGCTGCTCCGGCGCTCCTCCCCTGTCGAGGCGAAGTACCTCGTCAAGACGCTCTCGGGCGGGCTGC
This sequence comes from uncultured Acidobacteriota bacterium, assembly GCA_963782815.1. Taxonomy (GTDB): domain Bacteria; phylum Acidobacteriota; class Thermoanaerobaculia; order UBA5066; family Gp7-AA6; genus JAWOLE01. Next base: position 17,959 of record CAWALG010000037.1, read on the forward strand.
GCACAGGCGCCGACATCCTGACGGTCGAGGAAGCCATCGCGCGGGCGTTCGACCGGGACCGCGAGGCTGTCTCGCGGGCGCGGCGCGACTGCGGCGACATCGGCGAGACCGCGGTAGCCGCGCAGGACGGCCGCCTGCGAGGAGATCACGTTCCGTCTCTTTCATCCGATCGGGTTCATGCTCGCGAGCCCGATCGAGGACCCGGCCGAGGTCGTCCCGGAGCTCTCGAGCTTCGCGATCGAGGAGAAGTTCGACGGAATCCGGGCGCACGCGCACAAGTCCGGGTCACGCGTCGCGCTCTTCTCTCGCACGCTCGACGACGTCACCCGCCAGTTTCCGGAGATCGCGATGTCTCTCGCGCTCGCGCCGGGAGAGTTCCTCCTGGACGGCGAGATCGTGGCCTGGCGCCGAACCCCGATCCGAGGAGGGGCCCGACTCTTTCCAGCGCCTCCAGCGCCGGCTCGGCCGAAAGGCCCCCGAGCCGGAGCTTCTCTCGGAAATCCCGACGGCGTTTATCGCCTACGACTGCCTCGCCCGCGGCGGAGCGCCGCTCTTCGAGGAGACGTGGCAGGAGCGCCGCCGCCACCTCGAAGAGATCGCCGCCGGTTACGAGCGAATGCGCATTTCGGAAGTCTCCAGCGCCGGCAGCGTGGAAGAGCTCGAGTCGCTCTTCGCGCGGGCCCGCGCCAAGGGCAACGAAGGTCTGATGTTCAAGCGGCGCGACTCCTCGTACCAGGCGGGCAAGCGCGGGAAGTCCTGGCGAAAATGGAAGAAGGCCCTCGCGACTCTCGACGTCGTCGTGACCGCCGTCGAGCAGGGACACGGCAAGCGAGCCGGAATGCTCTCCGACTACACCTTCGCCGTGCGCGACGGCGACCAGTTCGTCAACATCGGCAAGGCCTACTCCGGCCTGACCGACGAGGAGATCCGAACGATGGGCGCCCACTTCCGCAAGATCACGACCGCCCGCTACGGCCCCGTCCGCGCCGTTTCCCCCGAAGTCGTCATCGAGGTCGCCTTCGACAAAATCCAGAAGAGCGCCCGCCACAAGTCCGGCTACGCCCTCCGCTTCCCCCGAATCGTCCGCCTCCGCCCCGACAAACTCCCCGAACAAGCGAATACGCTCGAGGATGTGCGGGAGCTCGCCGAGCGTCCCGCCGGGCTCGGCTCCTAGAAGGTCTTGCTCCAGGTCCCGAGCGGTTTGAACGGGTTGCCGCCGGCGGCCCGGTCCACGAAAACGTCGATCGTTCTCTTTGGCCCTGGCCCGGGACTCGTCCCCAGGACGAAACCGTCCAGCAGGTAGAAACCGACCGCAGCCCCGTGGATCGTGGCGCCGAAGCGGCTGTCGGCCGCCGCGTCGTTGAACCAGAGCCTCGCCGTGCCGCTGCGGTGCCCGGTCGCGCCCGCGCGCGCGGACAGCTGTGATACTCAAGCTGTCGCCCGGCGAAAAGACCACGGGCCCAAAGAGGGTCAAGGGGATCTGATCGAGGATCGCGCGGTTGAAACCGCTGCCGCCCGCCGGAGACGCCGTCCACCTCGCCCGAGCCGATCAACGAGCCGTTCCTGAAGACTTCCGCCTTGAGATCCAACCGCAGGCCGGCGTCGTCGCTGTTCTTGAGTCCCATCCAGACCTTTGCCGGTGAGAGAGCCGTCAGTGCCGGCTCCTCGCTCGCAGGACGGCATGCCGAGAACTCGGAGGTGTTGCCCGCCGCGTCGGTCGCCGTGGCGGTGATGAACGATCCCGGAGCCACGCCGGCCGGGAGAGTCACATCGAAGGTCGCATTGCACGAGGCGTCCGTCGTCGCCTGCGCGCTCCCGAGGAACACAGCGCCTTCGCCGTATCCCGAGGCGTCGCAGGAGCCGTTGGAGAAGAACTCGAGGGTGAACGAAGAGTCGGGCGCCGAATTCAACGTCCCGCGGATCCTCGTGCCCGCGCCCGAAGTCGCCGCGGCCGTCAGGAAGGGAGCGTTCTGGAGAAGATTCGGGCCCGCGCCGCTGCCGCAGTCGTTGCCGGGCGTGACACCGTCGCTTCCCGAGATCGATCCCCAGGCCCGCCGTTGTCATGAATCGAGTTGCCGTAGATGCGGTTGCCGGTCGACGGCATCGGAAGCGTCGAACTCCGACCGCGACTCCCGCCAGCGGTTGAAAGCGATCGAAGTTCCCGTTCCTGGTCGCTCCACCGACCGCGTTGTTCCTGGAGGAGCGCCAGAACGAAGACCCCATCCTGCGCCGTTGCGGAGCGGGAGCGGTTCCCGGCCCCGTCCGTTCCGATGAGATTCCCCGCCGCAAGGACTCCCGACGAGTTCGAAGATCCGAAGGCCGTTGATCGAGTTTCCGCTGATCAGTTCCTGCCCCCGGGCGAGTCCCGCCGATGTGATCTCGGATTCAGCATGACCAGAGATCCCGGTGCCGTTTGGCAGCGCCGACGGTGCCGGAGGCATCGGTGCCGATGAATTCCCCTGCACCACGATCCCGTGGCTGAATGCCGAGAGGATCCCCGGCCGGTTGTTTCCGGAGATCACGTTCCCCGCCCCGGCTGCCGCCCCTCCGATCATCACATCCGCGAGAAGCGCGTAGACCAGTCCATCTGACCGTTGCCCAGCGGTGCCGTTCCCGCCGCGTCGGTGCCAATGTAGTTGCCCAGGATCCGTGGAGGCGCTCGTAAACCCGACCCCGACGCCGCGTAGAAGCGTTTCCCGAGATCAGGTTCCGTTCGCTCGGGGTCATTCCTCCGATCGAGCGTGTCTCGGCCGAACGGTCGAGGTCCGCAGCAACCCGATGACCAGCGATACCGATGCGGTTCGGCTCGTGACGATGTCCCGTGCGGGTCCGTCCCAATGAAGCAACCGGTCACACGTTGTTGGCCGTATCTCATCGCGACCCAGATGGCCGTGTCGAATCGGTTGATCACGAGGCCGCGGAGTCGATTCGAGGAGGACCGCATTGCGATGCCGTCGTCGCTCGCCGCCTGCGCCCCCGTCGAACTCGACCGTGGAGCACCGCATCGTCTTCCGACGGCCAGCGTGTTCGGGCTCGACCCGGGCTGCGTGTAGCCGTCGATCGTGACGCCGGCGTCATCGGTCAGCGCCGGCAGAGACGAAAGCGGGCTGATCGTGTGGACTCCGGTCCCGGGGATGTTGAAGGCGATCGTGTCGGCGCCGGGCGTCGCGTTGGCGTCGAGGATGGCCTGCCGCAACGAACCCGGGCCCGAATCGTTGGTGTTCGTACGTGAACCGAAGGCGGCGCTCGCGGCCAGGATCACGCGTTCCCGGCGACACCAGGACCAGGAAGAGGACCTCGATGAGAGAGTTGAGAGACTTCCAGACACGAGGCGACATGTCATTCCTCTGCCGCGGGGATGGTCCCCTGATCGATCCTTGTCGCGTCGTCTCGGAGGCAATGAATCGTCGGGTGCCGCCGCCGGACAAGATTCATCCCCATCGAAGGAGTCCTGGCGCGCCGGAGGAACAACAGGGCAAAAAAAAGGCGGCCCCGACATTTTGTCGGGGCCGGGAAGGAAGGTATCGCGTGCTGACCTACGCAACACCTTGTTTCACGGATTCATTCCAGTAAATGTAAACGCTGATGACAAAAGGTTTACAGGATCTCGTATTCGGTGGGGGGGAGGGTATCGTCTTCGACGAGATCGAGCTTGATCGCCAGGCGGCTCTCGACCTCGGGGAGGAGGTCCGGCTCCTCCTCCGCGAGGAGCCGGGCCAGGGAGGACCGGACCCGCAGGCGCACCGTGTCCCCCGGACTGTAGATGGCGCCGGAGGCGAGGAGCTGCCGGCGCAGGTCCAGGGCGACGGAGAGGTCCGTCTTCACGCGGCCGCTCCCGCCGCAGCAGGGACAGGGGCGGGTCAGGGTCTTCTCGAGGTTGCCGCGGGAGCGCTGGCGGGTGATCTCGACCAGGCCGAACTCGGAAATCTGGAGGAGGCGCGTCCGCGCGCGGTCCCTGGCCAGCTCCTTCTCGAACTGCTCGACCACCTCGCGGCGGTGCTCCGGGTCCTCCATGTCGATGAAATCCACGACGAGGATGCCGCCCAGGTCGCGCAGGCGGATCTGCCGCGAGATCTCGGCGACCGCTTCGAGGTTCGTCGCGAAGACCGTCTCCTCGAGCGCGTCGCTGCCGACGAACTTTCCGGTATTGACGTCGATCGCGACGAGGGCCTCCGTCTGGTGGATCACGACCGATCCGCCCGAGGAGAGGTGCACCCGGTTCTTCAGCGCGCTCTCGATCTCCTTTTCGACGCCGAACCGATCGAAGAGAGGCTCGGGGTCTTCGTAGAGCTCCAGGCGCGGCGCGAGATCCGGGGCGGCCGCGGCGAGGAATTCGCGCATCCGCTCGAACGTCGCCGCGTCGTCCACCCGGATCGCCGCGAAGTCGGACGTCACGAGGTCGCGGAGGCTCCGCAGGGCGATGTCGAGCTCCCGGTGGAGCAGGAGCGGCCCGCTCGCCTTTTCGCTCCGGGACCGGATACGCCCGGCGAGGTCCTCCAGGTAGCTCTTGTCCGCGAGGAACTCGGAGAGCCGCTCCCCTGCGCGGCCGTTCGCGCGATCCAGGCCGCGCCCGGCCCGAACTCCTCCAGGATCCGCCGCAGCCTCTCGCGCTCGGCCTCTTCCGTGATCCGCCGCGAGACGCCGACTCCGCGGGCGCCGGGGAGACACACGAGGGCGCGGCCGGGCAGCGCGATGTTGGCCGTGACCCGCGGGCCCTTCCCCGAGAGCGGATCCTTCGTGACCTGCACGACGACGTCCTGCCCTTCCCGGAGCAGGTCCTCCACACGCGCGGAATCCGGCGCGCGGCCGGCGAGGGCGTCGCCCTCGTCTTCGTCGGCCTCGACGCTGCGCGGGAGGAGGTCCTCGACGTAGAGAAACGCGTCCCTTTCCAGGCCGAGCGAGACGAACGCGGCGTGCATCCCGGGCAGGATCCGGTGGACCCGCGCCAGGTAGACGTTGCCGACCAGGCCCTGGTGCCCGCGCCTCTCGTGGAGGACCTCGACCGTCCTGCCATCCTCCGTCGACGCCACGCGCGTCTCGGGCGGCGTCGCGTTGACGAGCAGTTCGCGTCTCACGCGTTCGCGAAGCGCCGGTAATCCACGCCGAGAATCAAACCGATCGCGGTGAGCGTCGTGGCGATCGAGGAGCCGCCGTAGGAGACGAGCGGGAGCGGGATCCCCGTCGTGGGAAGCAGTCCGATCATCATCGAGGCGTTGACCGTGACGGAGAAGAACATCATCCCGCAGAGAGCGAGAATCAGGAACACGCCTCCCCGGTCCCGCGCGACGCTCGCCAGAGTCAGGCATCGCAGCAGGAGCGCGGCAAAGAGCCCCAGCACGCCGATCACGCCGAGGAACCCCCACTCCTCCGCGATGACGGCCAGGATGAAGTCCGTGTGCTGCACCGGGAGAAACCGCAGCTGACTCTGCGTGCCCGCATGAAGACCCTTCCCGGAAAACCCGCCGGACCCCACCGCGATCTTCGATTGCCGGAGCTGGTATCCCCCCTTCAGGACGTCCCGGTCGGGATTCAGGAAGGTCTCGATCCGCTCCTTCTGGTAGCCCTTGAGAAAGAGCCACCCGGCCCCGGCGAGGATCGCGACGGCGATCAGGATGGCGATCCACCCCTTCAGCGGAAGGCGGCCGTAGAAGAAGCCGACGACGAGCAGCGGCAGAAACGTCAGGGCGAGGCCGAGATCCGGCTGCGCGAAGACGAGCACGAACGGGATTCCCACGATCGCGCCGAGCTTGACGAAGGCCGAGAGGCGCAGCCGCGCGTAGTCTTCGTTCTCGAAGAGATAGGCGACCAGGAGCGCCGTCGCGATCTTGGCGAGCTCGGCCGGCTGAAACTGGAAGCCTCCGAAGCGGATCCAGGAGCGGACGTTGGCGATGCGCTGTCCAAAGGCGAGCAGGTAGACGAGGGGGAGCAGGCTCGCGACGTAGAGGGCGAACGAGACCTTGAGCAGCGTGCGGTAATCCATCAACACCGCCGCGAACATCCCTCCGAGCCCGACGGCGATCCAGATCGCCTGGCGGGAGGCGAGCCCCTGGAACCGTCCCTGGCCGGCCGTGGACGCGATGAAGAGAACGCCCAGGGCGGCGAGGCCGACCGCGCAGGAGAGGACGATCAGGTCGAGGCGGCGGCCGACCGGAAGGACCCGCGCGATCATGGGGTGCCCGCCGGAGCGCCCGGGGCCGGGCCCCGGGACGCATCGGCGACCTTCGTTGCAGCCGTGGCACCAGGCGTCTTTCCGAAGAACTTCTCGAAGATCTGATGCGCCAGCGGCGCCGCGGCGGCTCCGCCGTGGCCGCCGTTCTCGACGAACACGACGACGACGAGCCGGGGGTCTTCCACGGTCGCGAAGCCGGTGAACCAGGCGTGGTCTTCGAGCTTCTTGCGCTCGGCGCCGGCCCGGATGACCGCCTCCCGGCCGATGACCTGCGCGGTCCCGGTCTTGCCCCCGATGTCGAGGCCCGGAACGCGGGACGAAAACGCCGTGCCGCCGGGCTCGTTGACGACGGCCCACATTCCGTCCTTGACGATCGCCGCCTTCGCCGGCTCCAGCGGAAGTCCTTCGCGCGTTTCGACCTGATAGCGGAGAGGGGCGCCGTTCTTCGGGTCCTGCGAGGCGAGGAAGAGGTGCGGCGTGGGGAGGCGCCCTCCCATCACGAGTCCCGAGAGCGCCCGGCCGATCTGGAGCGGAGTGACGAGGACGGGCCCCTGGCCGATCGCGACGGAGATCGTCTCGCTCGGGTACCAGCGGGCATGCCTCTTCTCGCGCGCCCATTCCTCCGACGGGACGAGGCCCGCCTTCTCGAAGGGGAGGTCGATGCCGGTCGCGCCTCCGAACCCGAAATCGCGGGAGATCTCCGAGATCCGATCGATGCCGAGCCTTCGCCCGAGCGTGTAGAAATAGACATCGCAGGAGACCTTGATCGCGTCGCGCAGGTTGACCCAGCCGTGCCCCTCCTTCTTGTGGCAGTGGAAGGTCCGGCCGTAGAACGTGGCGTAGCCGGGGCAGAAGACGCGCTGCTCCGGGTCCACGAGCCCCTTGGCGAGCGCCCCGTACGCCAGGAAGGGCTTGAAGACGGAGCCGGGCGAGAAGGCGTTCTGGATCGCGCGGTTCTGAAGCGGCGTGTGCGGGTCCTTGAGCAGCCCGGCCCACTCGCCCGCGCTGACGCGGCGGGTGAACCAGTTCGGGTCGTAGGAGGGGGAGGAGACGAGGACGAGGATCTCGCCGGTGCGCGGGTCCATCGCGATGGCCGATCCGACCTTGTCCTGGAAGTAGCTCTCGGCGATCCGCTGGAGCCCGAGATCGAGAGTCAGGAAGACGTTCTGGCCCGGCCGCGCCTCGATGCGCTCCTCCTCGGCGATCTCGCGTCCATGCGAGTCCACGACGACGCGACGCTGGCCGTCCACTCCCGCCAGGAGCTTCTCGTAGGAGCCCTCGACCCCCTTCTGGCCCATCCAGTCCCCGAGGCGGTATTCGTTCTCGCCGACGCGGACCTGCTCGGCGGTCGCCTCGGAGAGATAGCCCAGGGCATGGGCGGCCTCCGTGCCGAGCGTGTAGAGCCGCCGCTGCGCCACCGTGATGACGAACTCCGGATGCTCCGGGGCGCGGGCTTCGATCGCCGCGACGTCCTCGATTCCGAGGTTCTCGGCGATGGTGATCGGAAGGAACTCCGGGTCCCGCAGACCGCGCTCGACGCGGGCGCGGACCTGGTCGCGAGGCAGCTTCAGCACCCCGGCCGCGAAGTCCACCGAGGCCTCGATGTCCCTGGCCTCGCGCCGGTAGAGGTAGAGCGTGTAGCCGGGCTGGTTGTCCACGAGGATCGCGCCGTGCCGGTCGAGCACGTATCCGCGGGGCGCCATCACCCGGACCGAGCGGATGCGGTTGTTCTCCGAGAGCGCGTAGTAGTGCTCGCCTCGCGCGATCTGGACGTACCAGTACGCCGTCGCCAGGAACGCGAAGACCGATCCCACGATGATCCGCGAGGCCTCGATCCGGCGCACCAGGGCGCGGCGATCTTCCCGGATCTTCAGCACCGCGGCCTCCGGCCGCGTGAGACGTAAGACGTAAGGCGTAAGGCGTGGCCCGGATCTCCCTGCATCGGCTTCGCCTCACGCCTGACGCCTCACGCCTCACGGCCTTCGTCATCGGAGTCTTCCCTGGATCCGCCTTTTCCACCACTCGCGCCACGGGAACTTGCGCGCGGCCTCGAGCGCGCCGCCGGTCACTCCCGTCGCGGCGGCCTGCCAGAGCGACTCGCGGGAGAAGAGAACGAGCGGGGCCCGGAGCAGCGCGAGCGACAGCAATCCGACGATCCCGTCGTTGACCAGCGAAGCGGCCGCGAGCGCTCCGCCGACGGCCCAGGCGCCGCCGAAAACCACGCGCACGGAGAGGACCGCCAGGATGTACCCGAGGAGAGCCTTCGCGAACGCGCTCATTCCGAGCAGCTCGTGGGCGAAGGCGTCTTCGAGGAACCCGAGCACGCCCCCCACCACGACCGCCCGCGACGGATTCCCGCCGCGCGCGGCGACCGCCGTCGCGATCAGGAAGCAGTCGACCGGCCACGCCGCGCGGTGCCGCGAGCCGCCGACGAAGAACTGCAGGGCCGTCGCCGCCACAAGGATCAGGGCGACCCGGCCGAACTTCACGGACCCGCACTCCCCGGTCTCCCCGGGGCCGAGGGCGCCGCCGGTGAAGGAGCGAGCACCAGGACATCGGTCAAGCGGGAAAAGGAGACGGCCGGCGTGACGCGGATCTCCAGGAAGAGGTCGCTCCCCCGGGCGACGGCCGCCACGCGCCCGATGACGACGCCGCGCGGATAGATGCCGTCGATCCCCGCCGACTCGATCACGTCGCCCGGCTGGACGCGCGAGGTCGTCGAGATGTTATTCAGGCGCATTCCTCCGCGCCCGTCTCCCCGGACGACACCGAGGTCCTGGGTTCGCACGACGCGGGCTCCGACCGCGGCGGTGGCGTCCAGGAGCAGCTGCGCCCGGGAGACCGTCGTCCCCACGGTCACGACCCGTCCGACGAGGCCCTCGGGAACGGCGATGGGAGAGCCGGGCGCGACGCCGGAGTTCGAGCCGGCGCCGATCAAGGCGCTCTGCGCGCCCGCGCGGCTGTCGAAGAGCAGGACCGGAGCGCTCGTCACCACGTTGGGAAGGGCGGCCCCGCTGGAGAGAAGCAGCCTCTCGCGCGCCGCCTGCGCCACCTCCGCCCGGAGACGGAAGAGCTCCCGGTCCTTCTGCGCGACCTCTCTCTTCAGCCGGCTGTTCTCGTCGCGGGCGGTGAAGGTCTCCGCCACCGTGTCCGCCATCCCGGAGATCGCCCGCGAGATCGAGGACGTGAGGGAAACCAGCGGCGCGGCCGCGGAGAGGATCCACGATTGGAGGAGCGAGCCCTGGCGCCGCGCGCCCGGGGCCTGAGCGGACAGGAGCAGGACGCAGAAGACGAGCACGCAGGCGAGCAGAAGACCGCTCCTGCGGGAACGCCCGACGGCGGCCTCGACCGAGGAAGTGCTCATGAGACGTAAGGCGTGAGGCGTAAGGCGTGAGGCGTGGCCATGGTCTCGGGCCTCCTCGGGCTTCGCCTCGCGCCTGCCGCCTTACGCCTTACGGCCATGGTCAGGTGATGCTGATCTTGCGGAGCAGATCCATGTCGGTCAGCATGGCTCCGGTCCCGAGGACGACGGAGGCGAGCGGGTCCTCGGCGTAGGAGATCGGCAGCCCGGTCTCCTCGCGCAGCCGGCGGTCGAGGTTGCGCAGGAGGGAGCCCCCTCCGGTGATGATGATCCCCTTGTCCATGATGTCCGCCGAGAGCTCCGGCGGCGTGCGCTCCAGGGCCACGCGGACGCTCTCGACGATCGCGGCGACGACCTCCGCCAGCGCCTCGCGCACCTCCTCGTCCGTGAGCGTCAGCGTCTTGGGCACGCCCTCGACGAGGTCCCTCCCCTTGACCTCCATCGTCAGGGGCTCGTCCAGGGGGTGCGCCGAGCCGATCTCGATCTTGACCTGCTCGGCCGTCCGCTCGCCGATCAGCAGGTTGTACTTGCGCTTGATGTACTGGATGATCGCCTCGTCCATCTCGTTGGAGGCGATGCGCACGGAGCGGCTGTAGACGATGCCGGCGAGCGAGATGACCGCGACGTCCGTCGTCCCGCCGCCGATGTCCACGATCATGTTGCCGGCGGGCTCGGTGATCGGGAGCCCGGCGCCGATCGCCGCCGCCATCGCCTGCTCGATGATGAAGACCTCCGACGCGCCGGCCCGCAGCGCCGAGTCCTGCACGGCGCGCTTCTCCACCTGCGTGATTCCCGACGGCACGGAGATGACGATCCGGGGACGGACGAAGAGGGAGCGCCCGTGCGCCTTCTTGATGAAGTGATCGAGCATCTTCTCGGTCACCTCGAAGTCCGCGATCACGCCGTCCTTCATCGGGCGGATCGCGACGATGTTTCCGGGCGTGCGCCCGACCATTTCCTTGGCCTCGGTTCCGACGGCCTCCACGCGGTTGGTCCCCGTGTTGACCGCCACGATCGACGGCTCGCGCACGATGATTCCCTTGCCGCGGGCGAAGACGAGCGTGTTCGCCGTTCCCAGGTCGATGGCAAGATCGTTGGAGAAGATCGAAAAAAGAGATTTGAATGCCAAGAAGACCCCCTTAGCCGTGAAGCGTCAGGCGTGAGGCGGAAGGCGAAGCACGCTCTTGCTCGGTTCCTCGCCTTACGCCTTACGCCTTACGCCTTACGATTCTCCATCACAAGGATTCCACGAACACCTTAACCTGTTTCACGGTCTCGTTGCCCGCCGCGTCCACGGCCTTGACGATGAGCGCGGCGGACCCCTCCCGGTTGACCGTCACCGTCTTCTTGAAGGATCCGTCGGCTTCGACGTCGGCGGGCTCGCCGTTGACCGTGACGACCGCTCCCGGGTCCGTCTTGCCGTAGATCAGGAAGAGGTTTCCCATCTGCTGCGGCGGGGAGACCGTCAGCCTGGGGGGCGAACCGCGGTTGCTTCCGGCGGCCGGGAGGTCCGCCGCCATCTTGAAGCGCCGGATGGTGCTCCAATCCGAGGGGCGGCCGGAGCCGTCGATCGCCGCCACGCGCCAGAAGTAGGACCCCTCGCGCGAGACCTTGACGCGCGTCGCGGTCCCGGTGCGGTCGGCCAGGTCCACGTCCATGGCGTCGGGAACGAAGAGGCGGGAACGCGAGATCTGGATCCGGTAGCGCGCCGCCCGCGTCACCGGGCTCCACTTCAGGTCGATTTCGTCGGTGGACTTCAGGTCGTACATCCGGTTGTCCGGCGGAAGCACGAGCTCGGGCGACTCGGGAACGGAGACCTTCGCGGAGATCTGGCGAGTCCGGACACCCGCCGAGACCTTCTCGCGGTCCGCCAGGACGACCGTTTCCTTTCCCGTCGAGACCGTGGCCTTGCCGCGGTACGTCGTCACGTCGGTCTTCTCCCCCTTCTCGACGTCCACCGCGACGCGGGATTCCCGGTCGATCGAGGCCGTCGCGGCGTCGGTCGACACGGTCGAGCTCGACGCGGCGGTGTAGACGTTGACGGTTCCGGAGACCATCTTGACCAGGCTGCCTCCGGCTTCCGGCGACGTGGCGCGCCGCACCTCGAAGAGCGACCCGGGGCGGATCGTGTAGAGGGTCCCGTCGGTGAACATGATCTCGACCGAGCCCGTCCTTCCCGTCTTGATGAAATCCCCGTCGAAGAGGCTCTGGCGCAGACGGGCGGGCCCGAACGCGGCGCGGCCCGCGGTCTGGATCGAGACGTCCCCCTCCGCGAAGATGAGAGTCGCGTCTCCCGGCTCTTCCGTCGCCGTTCCGCTCGAGGCCCGGCGCGAGTAGGACTGCGACTCGACGGCCAGGCGGTAGGCCGAGTCGTAATTGTTTCGCGCAAACGAATCCTCCGCGCCCCGCAGGAAGTCGCGCGCCTGCGCCAGCAGCGAGCCCGGCCGGAACTTCGCGCCGTCGGGAGAAGCGCGCTGGATGAGTTGCTTTGCCGCCGCGATCTCGTTCCTCGCTCTTTCCTGGGGGGAGAGGCGCACACGCGCCTGGATCGTGTAAATGAGAAACGCCGCCGCCGCCAGGAAGACCACCAGGATTCCCCAGGTCCGGATCGTCCGGATGGGGATGACGAACCAATCCAGATCCGTGCCGACAGGCTGGCCTGGCTTCCTCTTGCGCTTAAACATCCGGATTTGCGAGACTTATCCAGTCTTCTTATAGCACACGAAGCAGGTGGAAGGTGGTAGGTGGTAGGTGGTACGGGCCGGAACAATCTAACTTCCGGGCCTTCGTCCTACCACCTATGACCTACCACCTACCTCCTTCCGTCGGCTATAGTCGCCCGTTCTCGAAAATTAACCGGGAGGTTCCTCCAGATGCTCAAAACCATGCGGGACAGCTTCCACCACCTGAAGTGGACGCTGTTCGCCGTCATCATCGTCTTCATTCTGGGCTTCGTCTACTTTTCCGGCACGAACACGGGCTCGAGCGACATTTCGGGCCAGGTGGTCGCCAGGATCGGGGGCGACTCGATCAACGCGGCGGAGTTCGATCGCCGGTACCGGTCCGAGCTCGATCGCCAGCAGGCGCAGTACCAGGGCAAGCTCTCCCCGGAGCTGATCCGAGCACTGGACATGCCCCGGCAGGTGCTCGATTCCATGATCGACCGGATCCTGCGCCTGGAGGCGGCCCGAAGGCTCTCCTTGAAGGTCAGCGACGAGGAGGTCGCGGCGGCGGTGCTCGCCTTCCCGGAGCTGCAGGAGAACGGCCACTTCATGGGCAACGAGAAGTACGAGCGGTTCCTCCGGGCCAACGGCTTGACGCCCGAGCGGTTCGAAGAGGACGTGCGGGAAGGCCTGCTCCTCCAGAAGTACTCGACGCTCGTCAAGGCGTCCGTTCTCGTGCCGGACAAGGACGTCCAGCGCGAATTCTCCAACCGCAACGACAAGGCCTCGATCGAGTACATCAAGATCCCGGCGGCCAAGCTCGAAACCGTCTCGCCGATCAACGACGCCGACCTGAAGACTTACCTGGACAAGCACAAGGACCGCTACCAGACGGCGGTGCAGCGGCGGGCCAAGTACCTGGTCGTGGACCGCGGCAAGGTCCACGCGCAGGTCAGGATTCCCGATCCGGAGTTGAAGGCCGATTACGATCGGCGGCGCGCGAGCTTCCAGATGCCCGAGCAGGTGGCCGCCTCGCACATCCTGATCAAGGTGGATCCGGACAAGGGTCCCGCGGCCGACGCCGCCGCCAAGCAGAAGGCCGAGGCGCTCTACGCCCGCGCGATCAAGGGAGAGGACTTCGCCAAGCTCGCCAACGAAAACACGGACGACCCGAGCGGGAAGACGAGCGGCGGGACAGCTGCCTCCGTTCGGCCGCGGGCAGATGGTCCCGGAATTCGAGCAGGCCGCCTTCGACATGAAGCCGGGCGAGATCCGCGGGCCGATCAAGACCCAGTTCGGCTACCACGTCATCAAGGTCCTCTCGAAGCTGCCCGCCCACATCCGCGACTTCGAAGAAGTGAAGGGGCAGATTCTCTCGGAGCTGTCCGAGACGCGCGCGCAAGCCGAGACCGACCGGCTGGGGCGCGAGCTCGCGGACAAGGTCAAGCGTTTGAAGAACCCCTCGGACGACGACCTGCGCAAGCTGCAAAACGACACGGTGACCTACAACGAGACGCCGTGGGCCGCCAAGGGAGACCCGATTCCCGGGATCGGCGCCAATGCGCGCTTCTCCGACGAGATCTGGACCCTGAAGATCGGGCAGGTCTCCACGACGGCGATCACCACGACGCGCGGCCCGGCGTTCGTCAAGCCGACCGAGGAGCGTCCCGGCCGGCGTGCCGCCGCTCGACGAGATCAAGGCGAAGGTCACGATGGATTTCCAGGCCGAGCGGCGCGACCAGGAGGCGATCGCGAAACTGCAGCCCGTGGTCCAGGAGCTTTCCTCCGGCACCACCCTCGCCACCGTCGCCGCGCGGTACGAGACGGAGGTCAAGACGACTCCCGACTTCGGGCCCGGCGGCCCGGTTCCGGAGATCGGGAACGCGCCCGAGCTCTCGGCCGCGGTCTTTCAGACGGCCAAGGGTCAGGCCGGGCCGCCCGTCCCCGCGGCGGGCGGATTCGTGCTCTTCCGCGTCGTCAACCGGACCGCACCGGACCCGAAGACGTTCGAGACACAGAAGCCGGAGATCCTGGAGACCCTGCAGTCCCGCGAAGCCGAACGTCTCCTGCGGGCGGAGCTGCAGCGGTTGCGCACGGACCGGAAGATCCAGGTCGAACGAGGAGCTCCTGAAGACCTTCCTGCCGGAGCAGACCGCTCCCCGCCGGGGATGAGCCAGAAGCGGGAGCTCCGCCCCGAGACCCTCGCCGTTCACGCCGGGAAGCGCTCCGATTCCTCCGGAGCGGCTCCGCTCGTCGACCCGATCTTCCAGACGGCCCCCTTCTCCTTCCCCGACCCGGACGCGCTCGCCGGGGCGGCGCAGGGGAAGCCCCCGACGCGTTCTACACGCGCGAGGGGAACCCGACCGTCGCGTCGGCGGAGAAGAAGCTCGCGGCGCTCGAAGGCTCGGAGGACGCGGCGCTGTTCGGGTCCGGAATGGGAGCCATCTCGACGGCCTTCCTCGCGCATCTGAAGAGGGGCGACCACGTCGTCGCGACCGAGGACCTCTACGGCGGCACGCTCCGTTTCTTCCGCGACGTGCTCGAGCCGATGGGCGTGACGGCGACGCTCGTGGCGACAGAGGCGCGGCCCGCGTTCGAGGAGGCGATCCGGCCGGAGACACGCTGGCTCTACGTCGAGTCTCCGACCAATCCGCTCGTGAAGATCGTGGACCTGGCGTTCGTCGCGGATCTGGCGGCGCGCCGCGGCCTCGTCGCGGCCATCGACGGGACCTTCGCCTCCCCCATCCTGCAGCGTCCCATCGCGCTCGGGTTTCACCTCGTCCTCCACTCGGCAACGAAGTATTTGAACGGCCACGCGGACGTGACGGCGGGATTCGCGGCCGGCTCCCGCGAGTTCCTCGGGCCGATCCGCGCCCGGCGGACCCGCACCGGCGCGATCCTCGATCCGCTCGCGGCTTTTCTCCTGACGCGCGGCATGAAGACGCTCCCGCTGCGCGTCGAGAGGCAGTCGGAGAACGCCCGGCGGCTGGCCGAGGAGCTCCAATCGCACCCGGCCGTCGAAAGGGTGCACTACCCCGGGCTCCCGTCGCACCCCGGGCACGAGGCCGCGCGCCGGCAGATGAAGGCCTTCGGCGCGATGCTCGCCTTCGACCTGCGGGGAGGACTCGAAGCGGCCAGGACACTGCTCTCGCGGCTGACGCTCATTTCGCTCGCGACGTCGCTCGGCTCGGTCGAAACGACGGCCGACCTGCCCTGGCTGACCTCGCACCGTTACATCACCCCCGAGAAGAAGCGGGCCCTCGGAATCCAGGAAGGGACGATCCGCCTCTCCGTCGGCGCGGAAGCGTTCGAGGATCTGTGGGAGGACATCCGAGAAGCCCTGAGCTAGGTGTCAGGGAACAGGGGTCAGGGAACATGCAGGTGTCAGGTGCGGTGTCAGGCGCAGCGAGGGACCTGGTCCCTAACCTGATACCTGACACCTGATACCTGACACCTGCCTTTCACGCTGACATTCGACCTGACACCTGCCACTACAATCCGCCTCATGATCGGCCGTCTCACGGGACGCCTCGCAGCCAAGTCACCGGACCAGGTGCTGGTCGACGTCTGCGGCGTGGGTTACGTCGTCCACATCCCGCTGTCCACTTTCTACGATCTGCCCGACGTCGAGAACCCGGCCTCGCTCTGGATCCACACCCATGTCCGGGAGGACACGCTCGCTCTCTACGGTTTCCTGACGGAGCGGGAGCGGTCGCTCTTTCTCCTCCTCCTGGGAGTGGCCGGGATCGGCCCGAAGGTCGCCCTGACGGTTCTCTCGGGGATTCCGCCGGCGGAGCTCGCCGCGGCGCTGCGCAACAAGGACATGCACCGCCTCGTGGCCATCCCGGGAGTCGGAAAGAAGACAGCGGAGCGGATGGTGCTCGAGCTCTCGGAGAAGGCGGCCAGCTTCGCGGCGGAGCCGGCTCCGCAGACCCCCGCTGCCGTGTCGGCGGACGACGTCGTGTCGGCGCTCGTCAACCTCGGGTATCGCAAGCACGAAGCGGACCGGGCCGTCGAAGCCATCGCGCGCGCCGGCGCTCCGAAGGAATTCGGAGACTACCTGAAGCTCGCGTTGAAAAAGCTGACGGGCGGATGAGAGGAAGGTCTAAGGTCTAAAGTCTAAGGTCTAAGGTCAGGTCCACGGTCGGCGAGCGGTTAGACTGCTGACCGGTAACTGATGACGGAAGAAAAAGAGATCATGGCGGCGACCGCCCTCGAGGAGGATGCGGCGGTTGAGCCGAAGCTCCGGCCCCAGACTCTCTCGGAGTACATCGGCCAGACGAAGGTGCGAGAGAACCTCGCCGTCTTTCTCGCCGCCGCGCGCGGGCGCGGCGAGCCGCTCGACCACGTTCTCCTTACCGGGCCGCCGGGACTCGGCAAGACGACGCTCGCCCACATCGTCGCTCGCGAGATGGGGGCCGGCCTGCGCCTGACCTCGGGGCCGATGCTCGTCCGCGCCGGCGATCTGGCGGGCATTCTGACGAACCTTCAGCCCAAGGACGTCCTCTTCGTGGACGAAATCCACCGGCTGGGTCCCGCCGTCGAGGAGATCCTCTACCCCGCGATGGAGGATTACCGTCTCGACATCGTCATCGGCGAAGGTCCGATGGCGCGCACGATCAAGGTGGATGTTCCGCCGTTCACTCTGATCGGCGCGACGACCCGGCCGGGGCTTCTCTCCCAGCCGCTTCACGCCCGGTTCGGGATCCCCCTGCGCCTGGACTTCTACGATGCGGAAGCCCTGACCAGGATCATCGAGCGGTCGTCGAAGATCCTCTCGATCCGCATCCAGCCGGACGCCGCTCGCGAGATCGCGGGGCGCAGCCGCGGCACGCCGCGCATCGCCAACCGGCTCCTCCGGCGCCTGCGCGACTTCGCGGACGTCGGCGGCAAGGACGCCATCGACCTCGAAACGGCCCGGAAGGCGCTCGCGAGGTTGGAAGTGGACGAGCACGGCTTCGACGAGCTCGACCGCCGGATCCTTTCGACGATCATCGAGAAGTTCGCCGGGGGGCCGGTGGGGATCGCCTCCATCGCGGCGTCGATCGGAGAGGATCGCGGGACGCTCGAAGACCTGTATGAGCCCTACCTTATCCAGGCGGGCTTCTTGCAGCGAACGCCGCGAGGACGCATCGCCTCGGCGCTCGCCTATCGCCATTTGGGGATCGTTGTCCCTCCAAGAGAGGGATCGTTGTTCTGAAGATGTTGAGGGTTGAGATTTGAGCGTCGAGCGCGAGGACCCGGCGCTTGTCAACTCGGAACTCCAATCTCGACTGCTCGACCGCCCTCGGCCCATGAAGAGGGGCATCCTGATCTACAACCCGACGGCGGGACAGCGGGACCGCCGCGCCGAGATGCGGAAGGTCGCGGAGAGCGTGAAGGAACGGGGTCTCGAGCTCGTCAACGCCCCGACCAGCGCGCCGGGGCACGCCACGGAGATCGTCCGGTCGTTTCTTCCGAGCGGGCTCGACGTCGTGGCGGTGTGCGGCGGCGACGGGACGATCTCGGAGACCGCCTGCGGGCTTGCGGGCTCCGGCGTGCCTCTCGCCATCCTTCCGGGCGGCACATCCAACGTCCTCGTGCGCGAGCTTTCGATCCCGCTGGACCTCGAGGGCGCGACCGCGCTGCTCTTCGAGGGTGTCGCGCGCCCGGTGCGCCTCCTTCTCGCCAACGACCGCCCTTTTCTGCTCTGGGCGGGAGTGGGCCTGGACGCGCGCATCATGGGCCGCACGCTTCCCTTCTCAAGCGCTGGCTCGGCCGCGCGGGGATCTTCTTCACCGTCGCCCGGGAATTCTTCCGCTACGAGTTCCCGCGCCTCGAAGTGACCGTGGACGGCAGTCGCCACGAAGCGACGTTCGCGGTCGTGTGCCACGCGCGGCACTACGCCGGAGACTGGATCATCGCGCCGGAGGCCGCGCTCGACTCCGAAGAGATGGACGTGCTCCTCTTCGAGGGCCGCGACCGCTGGAAGTTCTTCTCCCTCTTCCGCCAGATCCAGCTGGGCAAGTCCGGCCACCTGGCCCGGGGCCTCGCCCGAACCGTGCGCGGCCGCTCCGTGACCGTCCGCTCCCTCGAGACCTATCCCGTCGAAGTCCACGTGGACGGCGACTGCGTCCTGGAGACGCCGATCACCTGCCGTGCCGCTGACGCGACGGTTTCGATCCTGGTGCCGCGATCGAGGGACGGCGAGCAGAAAACCTAGAAAGTCCCCGTCGCCGGCGGGCGTATGCGGATGTAGGATGCCGCTGAGTCGGCTCTCTCGGGGATCTGCATCCAGCCGAGGCCGTATCTTGCCGTTCGCTGTCCTGGTCTCTCGCGAAACGACCAATGCGATGTCCGTTGTAAGCGCTCTTTCGGCCGAACCGGAAAAGAAGCGCGGAGGTGCGTCATGTCGAAGCTCGTCTTCTCGATGCTTGCAATGTCGATCGCGATCCTGCCCCTGCAGCGCGCCGGTGGAGGTCCGCGACAGAAGCCCTTCCCGGTGCGGGGCGCAAGTGAGCCGGTCGAGTTCGTCGGCCCGTTCGAGGGGGGCAGAGAACCTGTCCCGTCGCGGGTGTTCGACATCGATGAGGTCAACGAGGTCGTTGTCGGCGAGGAGAGGCTCATCCCGTCGTTCGACGCCATCGAGAGTCTCCTCGGCATCCGTTCGCCGGCACCGACGAAGAAATGGACGCCGTCAACACCGGGATCAATCCGCAGGTCGCGGTCAGCGACAACATCGTCGCGGTCCTGACCTGGGACACCATCGCCTACTACGACAAGTCCGGGGCGCTGCTCCCGTCGAAACCGGGCTTTCCGAACCCCACGAACACAGAGACTCTCTTCGCGCCGCTCGTTACCTGGCTCGACCAGAACGCGAACCTGAACCCCGCTGTCGCCGGCGACCCCACGTTTCTCTTCGCGAACGGACAGGTCGGCGACGCCCGCATCGCGTTCGACCCGCAGCGCGAGCGCTTTCTCATCCTCGGCACCGCCAAGAACAACGCAAACCACGGCTTGGTTCCCGCGGCGCTGGGACGTTCGCAGCGCCGCACGAAATTCATCTTCGGGATCTCGAAGACATCCGACCCGCACGCCGGCTTCTTCACCTGGGCGTTCAACGGCACGCCCAACGACGGCGCCTGCAACTCGACGAGCGACGCGGCGCCGTGCCCGGTTCCGACTTCACGCCGGGAGACGCCGGCGATTACCCGTCCATCGGCATCTCGTCCGCGCACTACGTCTTCACCGTTCACGTCAACCACATCGGCGTCAGCGACGGGACGAACAACAACAAGACGGCCTACATCGTCACCGTGAACGCCAGCGCCGCCGCCTCGGGGCAGACGTCCCAGCTCCACGGCCACGGCTTCTGGTTCTTCGACAATCCCAAGGTCTCCCCGCAGGAGGACGACGCGCGGGCCGTCGGCATCATCATGCCCGTAATCCAGCGCTCCCCGCTGCCGGGCGGCGACGCCAACCTGCTCGTCCAGGTGGTCGGCGGGAAGAGGATGACCGCGTACGTCGTTGGTCCCGGCGATCCGCCGACGCTCTCGGGCACCGCGTTCGACCTGCCCGCCGTCATCGGCGGGCCCATCAAGGCGCCCCAGCCGCCGCCCGGCGAGCCGCTCAATTTCGACCAGGTCGGCGCGCAGGTCGTCACCGCGTACTGGCGCGGCGGCATCCTCTACGGCGCGTTCGCCGACTGCGTGAAGTTCGCCGACATGGCCGTCGGCAGCTGCGCGGACGCAATCCACCTCGTGAAATTCGTCGCGAATGCGAACGCGATCGGGCTCGCCGGCGGCATCATCTTCGGCGAGCGCAACCCGCTCGACGAGCCTCCGGGCACCGTCAACCAGTACGCCTTTCCCGGCGTCGCCGTGAACAAGAACGGCGATCTCGCCGTGACATACAACCGCAGCGGCCCGTCGCTCCCCCCCGAGGTGCGCTATTCGGTCTGGTACGCCGGCGAGGCGCACCAGCGGCCGAGCGCCGTGTTGCAGGAGGGAACCGGCGACCAGCCGGACGGCTACCGCGACGACACCGCAGGGGTCGCCGTCGATCCGTTCGACGACACGGCGATCTGGATGGCGCACTCGTACGCGGCGAGCGGATCGACGGCAATCGCGGTCGGCAAGGTGTTCGGCAGCCTGCATTTCGACCTCGCCATCGAGAACGCTGCGTTCCTGCCCGAGGCTGTTCCTGCCGGGGGGCAGGTCAGCGCCCGCTTCCTGGTCCGCAATCGCGGTGACGGCGACGCGCCCGGCTCCCACGCCGACGTGACTCTGGTGGACCAGCGAGGAGGACACCATCGTGTCGCGACAACCGACGTGGAAGAGATCGCGTCCGGCGGCGAGCGAGCCGTCGAAACGAGCTTCCCAGCTCCGGATCGCCCGGGCCGCTATCAGGTGTGCGCCGCCGCGCGGACCGTCGGCGGCGAGAAGCAGTACAGCCGCGAGAACGACAGCGATTGCGCGCCGGGGACGCTCGAGGTGCGGGCGCCGACTACC
>CAWALG010000038.1:0-67255 GCA_963782815.1 uncultured Acidobacteriota bacterium
GAGGGGGTCGAGGGGGAGGCGCTGCTCATGGGCATCCGGGACGTCGCCGTTTCTTCCGGATCCGCCTGCACGTCGGCTTCGCTGCGCCCCTCTCATGTCTTGAAGGCCCTCGGAGTGCCGGATGACCTCGCCCACGCGTCGATCCGGTTCGGCCTCGGCCGCTGGAACACGGACGAGGAAGTGGACTTCACGATCGAGGCCGTCGCCGGCGCGGTCCGGCGCCTGCGCGAGATGGCGCCGATGAGAAAGGCCTCATCGTAACGGGCTCCACGTGCTGTAGGGGCGGGGCTCTGCCCCGCCCGCGACAACAACTGACTCTTACGACGGGAGGCGGGCGGCCCAAGGGCCGCCCCTGCACGGGACGTGACCGCGGGCCTCGGCAAGGACTGCGGAATGAATGCGGGCCGCCAGACCCTTAGGATGCTCGGCGAAGTGAGATGAGCCTGTTTACGGATCTCGTTCGGGGCGTTCCCTCCTACGCGGACCTCCTCCGACGGGTCCGGAGCGGAGAGGACCGCCTCGTCGTGGCGGGCGGAGTCGGGGCGCTGCCGGGACTCCTGCTCGCCGCGCTCGCGAAGGACCTCTCCCGGCCGCTCGCGATTGTCGTTCCCGACGATAAGGAAGGCGAACGGCTGATCTGCGACCTCAAGGCGGCGGGCATGACGCGGATTCTCCGCGCGCCCGCGCCGACGCTCACGCCGTACCAGCGCATTCCCGCCTCGCTCAAGGCGCGGCGCGACGAGTTCGCGCTCCTCTCGGCTCTGGCCGGCGAGGAAGCCGTCGAAGCCGCCGTGCTGCCCGCCCGATCGCTCTTCACGCGCCTCCCCTCGCGCGAGGAGTTCGTCCGTTTGCGCGTGGCGCTCGCCGAGGGGGGCGAGATTTCGCTTCCCGGCTTGATCGCGCGGTTGACCCGCATCGGTTATCGCCGCGCCGATCTCGCGATCGAAACCGGAGACCTCGCGGTGCGCGGCGGCCTCTTCGACGTCTTCCCGCCCGACCGCGAGCTCCCGGTGCGCGTGGAGCTGGAGGGAGACCGGATCGCGTCGATCCGGATCTTCGATCCCGACACGCAGCGCTCCCGCGAGCGCCTCCAGAGCGTCGCCCTCGCTCCGTTCGCGGCCTCGGAGGAATCGGAGGAAGCGCGGGAGCTGATGACCGAGCGGATCGGACGCCCTCCCTCGCAGATCGAGAGCGCGGTGTTCGCGCCGGCGGTCTCCGCGATGCCGGCGGGGTGGCTCGACTACGCCGCGGACGCCCTGCTCGTGGCGGTCGAGCCGGCCGCGGTCGAGGAGGAGATCGAAGAGTTCGGGGAGCGTCTCGAGGGCGACCGCGACCCCGACCGCGACGTCTTCGCGCCCGAGGAGCTTCTCCATCCCGCGCCGCGCATCCGGGAGGGCCTCGCGCGCGCGGCCGTCCTCCTCGACCGGCTGGGCCTCGCCGCCGCCGGGGCCGCGCCGGTCCGGCTTCCCGCGGAGGCGGTCGTGGGACACGGCGGGCGCACGGCGGAGGCGGCCGCGGAAATGACGCGCGCGCTCGAATCGGGCGAAGAGGTCTTCGTCGCCGTCCGGCAGACCGGAGGGGCCGAGAAGCTCCGCCGGTTCGCGCTCGAGTACTCGCTCCACGTCTCCTCGCAGCGCGGTCCCGGGGCGCTCGTCAGTGTCCCGGCGGACATCTCCTCCGGGTTTCGCCTGCGGGAGCCGCGCCTCTGCGCTCTACTCCGAAAGCGAGATCTTCGGCGAGGAGCGGCAGGTCTCGGTCTCCCGGCGCCGGCCGGCGGAGGCCTTCCTCTCGGACCTGCGGGACCTGAAGCTCGGCGACGCGGTCGTGCATCGCGATTACGGGATCGGGCTCTTCAAGGGTTTGAAGCGGGTTCCCGTCGAAGGGGAGGAGCGCGAGTTCATGGAGATCGGATACGCGGAGGAGAAGACGCTCCTCCTTCCGGTCGAGCGCTTCGACCTCGTGCAGAAGTACTCGGGGGTGGAGGGGGTCGAGCCGGCGCTCGACAAGCTCGGCGGGGCCGGGTGGGCCCGGCGCAAGGCCTCGGTCAAGAAGGCGATGCGCGACATGACCGACCAGCTCTTGAAGCTCTACGCGCGCCGCAGCCTCTCGCCCGGCTTCGCGTTCTCCAAGGATTCGCCGTGGCAGAAGGAGTTCGAGGACGCCTTCGAGTACGACGAGACGCCGGACCAGGCGCAGGCGATCGCCGACGTGAAGCGGGACATGCAGTCGGAGAAACCGATGGACCGCCTCCTCTGCGGCGACGTCGGGTACGGGAAGACGGAAGTCGCCATGCGCGCGGCGTTCAAGGCGGTGCTCGACGGAAAGCAGGTGGCGGTCCTCGCCCCGACGACGATCCTCGCGGACCAGCACTTCCGCACGTTCGCGCGCCGCTTCGCGGCGTTTCCGGTGACGATCGAGCTCCTCTCGCGGCTGCGTCCTCGGGCGGAGCAGAAAGCGGTCATCGAGAAGACCGCCGAAGGCTCGGTGGACATCCTGATCGCCACGCACCGCCTGCTCGGAAAGGACATCGCGTTCCGGGACCTCGGGCTCCTGATCGTGGACGAGGAGCAGCGCTTCGGCGTCGCGCAGAAGGAGAGGCTGAAGGAGTGGAAGGCCTCGATCGACGTGCTCGCGATGTCCGCGACGCCGATCCCGCGCTCGCTCCACCTTTCGCTCTCGGGACTGCGGGACCTCTCGATCATCGAGACGCCGCCGCGCGACCGGCTGGCCATCGAGACTCAGGTCGTCCCGCGCAAGCCCCAGGTCATCCGCGAGGCGATCGAGGCGGAGCTCGGCCGCGGGGGCCAGGTCTTCTTCGTGCACAACCGCGTGGAATCGATCGGCCGCGTGAAGCAGGAGCTGGAGGAGCTCGTCGCCTCCGTGCGCGTGACCGTGGCCCACGGCGCGATGCGCGAGGGGGAGCTCGAGAAGGCGATGATGCGGTTCCTCTCGCGCGAGGCGGACGTGCTTCTCGCGACGACGATCATCGAGAACGGGCTGGACATCCCCTCCGCCAACACCATCCTGATCGACCGCGCGGAGACCTACGGCCTCGCGCAGCTCTACCAGCTGCGAGGGCGCGTCGGCCGGAGCGACAAGCCCGCGCAGGCGTACCTCCTGATCCACGAGGCCGCGGCCCTGTCGGAGACGGCGCGGCGGCGCCTCGCCTCGATCCAGGAGTTCTGCGACCTCGGGGCCGGTTTCCGCATCGCCGCCAAGGACCTCGAGATCCGAGGCTCCGGGAACATCCTCGGGGGAGAGCAGTCGGGCCAGATCGTCTCGGTCGGTTTCGAGACGTACCTGACGTTGCTGGAAGAGACCGTTCGCGAGATGCGGGGAGAGGAGGCGCGGCCCGAGCGCGCCGTCACGCTCTCGCTGGGCCTCGATCTGACGATCCCTCCCGACTACGTGGCCGACGAGAACTGGCGCATGATGATCTACAAGAAGATCGCCCGCGCGGGCGACGACCGGGCGCTGGAAGAGACGGCCCGCGAGATCGCCGACCGTTTCGGCGAGCCGCCCGAGCCGGTCCGGCGCCTCGTCGCGTACTCGCGGCTGCGCGCGCGCGCGGAGCGGCTTCGAGTCACCTCCATCACGCGGCAGGCGGGGCAGGTCCACCTGCGGTTCGCGGAGGACGCCGCGGTGGACCCCGAGCGCCTGCTCGATTTCGTCCGGCGCACCCGAGGCGCGAAGCTTTCGCCCGGGCGGGTGCTTTCGCTGCCGTCCCCGGCCGGGGACGCCGTGCTGTCGG
Organism: uncultured Acidobacteriota bacterium; assembly: GCA_963782815.1. Classification (GTDB taxonomy): domain Bacteria; phylum Acidobacteriota; class Thermoanaerobaculia; order UBA5066; family Gp7-AA6; genus JAWOLE01. The sequence continues at coordinate 3,752 of CAWALG010000038.1, forward strand.
AACTGATGTCCTGGCTGGATGAGTTCGAAAGAGAGAGGGCGGCTGAGCCGACGTCCTCTCTCCGCGGGACAGGGTCCGAGTGCAGCGAAGGATCTGCCCTCCCCGGGAGGACTAGAGCAGATCTTCGTCGGCGTCGCTCCTAGAATGACGGGCACAGATTTCGCCTGTCGCAATGACAGGACCTGGCCTCGACTCCGGAATTCTCATAGACTCTCGATGTTCAAGACGGTCCGTATGAAAAGACGCTCGCTGCGACACTGGCTTTCTTGCTTCTCGCCGGCGGCCTCACCGCGGCGGAGCTGGTCGAGAAGATCGTGGCGCGGGTCAACGACCGGTTGATCACCAACTCGGAGTTCCAGCGGCGCGTTGTGGCCGCGGCGCACGCTCCCCAGGCATCCACCGACCAGACCCAGATCAAGCGCGAAGTCCTGGAAGACCTGATCAAGGAGAAGCTCCTCGAGGAGCGCGCCAAGGAGATGGGCGTGTCGGCCTCGGACGACGAGATCGAGACCGCCGTCGAGCGCGTCAAGCGGCAGTACAACCTGGCGACCGACCAGGAGTTCGACGCCGCGCTCGCCTCCTCCAACATGACGCGCGACGACCTGAAGCGCCAGATGCGTCAGACGATCATCCTCCAGAAGGTCATCGGCCGCGACGTGACCTCGAAGCTCGAGATCTCCGATGACATGCTGCGGCTCGAATACGAGAGGCAGAAGGAGAGCCTGTACAAGGTCCCCGAGTCGGCGCGGGTCTGGGAGATCGTCATCCGCTTCCCGGCCAGCGACGCGGCGGCGCGCGAGAAGGCCGTGGAGCGGCTGGAAGAGGCGCGCGCGAAGGTCGCGGCGGGCACTCCGTTCGCCGACCTGGCCAAGGAATACTCGGAGGGCAACGCCAAGGACCGCGGCGGAGACCTGGGGACGGTCTCGAAGGGGGAGCTCCTTCCGGCGCTCGACGCGGCCGTCTTCAGCAATCCGCCGCAGGAATATCCGCCGCCGGCCCTCCAGCCGCGCTCGATCCACCTCTTCCGGGTGACCGAGCGAAAGCCGGCCGGCTACCGCCCCTTCGCGGACGTGAGCGAGGACCTGAAGAAGCGGATCGGCGAAAACCTCTACGAGAAGCGCTTCGGCGACTACGTCGCCAAGCTCCGGCGCGACGCCTATGTGAAGATCTACGATCCGGAGCTCGCGAAGATCGACGAGAAGAAGAGTTGAAGAAGGGGAGAGGTGTCAGGTTAGAGGTGTCAGGGAAAATGCAGGTGCCAGGTATCAGGTGCCAGGTGCCAGGTTGGGCTCCCGTCCCTGACACCTGATCCCTGACACCTGACACCTGCGTTGAACCTGACACCTTCCACCTGACACCTTGACCCGCATTCGCATTCCCCTTCCTCCCGACTTCTCTTTCGACGGGGTCGTCCGGTCGCATGGGTGGTACGACCTGCCGCCGTTCTCGTACGACCGGGAGAAGGGCGTGTTTCGGACGCGCGTTGAGATCGGCGCCCTCACCTCTTCCCTCTCCCGGGGGGAGAGGGGAAAGAGCGCGGAGATCGTGTTTCGCGTCAGGGACGGACGGCTCGTAGCGGAATCGGAGTCGCTCGACCGCGGCGCGCTGACGCGGATCGCCCGGCGCGTCTTTTCGCTGGACGTGGACCTGGACGGTTTCGCTCGAAGCATCGCGGGGGAGCCGGATCTGGCCCGGGCGCTCGCGAGTGGACGCGGGCGGATCCTGCGCGCGCCTTCGCTCTTCGAAGACGCGGTCAAGATGCTGCTGACGACGAACTGTTCGTGGGCCGCGACGAAGGGGATGGTAATTCGCCTGATCGCGCTCGCGGGCGCGGAGGGCAGCGCGTTCCCGACCCCGGAAGCGATCGCGGCGCTTTCCGCGCCGCGATTGAAAGCGAGGGTGCGCTGCGGGTACCGCTCCCTGTCGCTCGCGCGCTTCGCGCGCCGGGTCGCGCGCGGAGAGCTCGATCTGGCGCGCTGGGAGCGTCCCGGGGTTCCCGCGGAGGAGATTCGAGACGCGATCCTCTCCGAGCACGGCTTCGGTCCCTACGCGGCGGAAGGACTCCTCCGGATTCTGGGCCGGCACGACTACCTGGCGATCGATTCCTGGGTGCGGCAGGAATACCGCCGGCGCTACCCCGGTCCCCGCCGCACTACGGATCGTGCGATCGCCCGCCGGTATGCGCGATATGGAGCGCACCGGGGACTCGCGCTCTGGCTGGAGATGACGAGTCACTGGCACGAGACAGCCTCATGAAGGCTGAGATCCCGTCCCGGTTGTTTGCGCTTTCCTTACGCCCCTAATTTTTTTAGGCAAACTGTTTTTCTTGACTAATAAACCACGGGACACCTAACATCCGCGCCAGTGGTCTAATCTGGTAAAAAATGGAAGAAAGTGGTCTCGACTTGATCGAGACGACGAGAAGGAAGGATGGATCGTTTTCGCGGCAGCGCCCCGGCCCGCCTGGACGAGAAGGGCCGTCTCAAGGTCCCGAGTCTCTTCCGACAGCAGATCGAAGAGGCATTCGGCGCCGAGATGTTCGTGACGTCTCTGCACGGACGGGAAGTCCTTCTCTACCCGCTGCCGGTCTGGCGCTCGCTCGAGGAGAAGCTCGCCGCGCTTCCGGCGATTCACCGCGCGAAGAACAAGTTCCTCGAGCGCGTCAACTACTACGGCCAGAACGCGTCGCTCGACGGACAGGGGCGCGTGTTGATCCCGCAGATTCTCCGCGACGCGGCGAAGCTGCCGCCGGACGTGGTCGTGACCGGGAACATCGATCACCTCGTCGTCTCCGACCGCGGCGCGCTCGCCTCCAGGCTCGCGGGCGAGGACTTCACGCCCGAGGACTACGACGAGATGTCGAAGCTGCTGATGTCGTGACGAGAAGACGAGAGTCGAGAGTCGAGTATCGGAAGACGGGAGACGGGAGACGGCAGACGTTGAGAAACGAGGACACAAGCCGGTCCTTCTTCGGGAGGTCGTCGAGATCCTCGCGCCGGAGCGGGGAGGCTTCTTCGTGGATGCGACCCTCGGAGCCGGCGGGCACGCGGAGGCGCTGCTCGAAGAGGAGCGCGGACGTGCGGCTTCTCGGCATCGATCGGGATCCGGATGCCATCGCCCTGGCCGGCGCGCGGCTCGCGCGGTTCGGGGGACGCGTCACGCTGGTCCGGGAGAACTTCGCGGATCTCGACCGCGTGCTCGCTGAATTCCCCCCCGCCGCCGGCATCCTGGCGGATCTCGGCGTCTCGTCGATGCAACTGGAAGAGGGGCCGCGCGGGTTTTCTTTCCGCCGCGACGGACCGCTCGATATGCGCATGAGTGGAACGGGCCGAACCGCCGGCGACATCGTCGCGACGGCATCGGTCGAAGAATTGACACGCATCCTGCGTGAATACGGGGAGGAAAGGATGGCGGCAAAGATCGCTCGGGGAATCGTGCAGGAACGCGCCTGGAGCGGCCCGATCACGGGCACCCGCCAGCTGGCGCGCATCGTCGCGCGAGCCAAGGGGAATCGCGAGAAGATTGATCCTGCCACCCGCGTCTTTCAGGCCCTGCGCATCGAGGTCAACCAGGAGCTCGTCGCCCTCTCGAGCTTCCTCGCCGCGGCCGTCAACCGGCTGGACGCCCGGGGACGGCTGGCCGTGATCGCCTACCACTCTCTGGAGGACCGGATCGTGAAGGAGGCGTTTCGCCGCCAGTCCGGCGTCTGTCTCTGTCCCCGCACTCTTCCCTTCTGCGTCTGCGGGGCCCGGCAGGTCCTGAAGATCCTGACGCGGCGGCCGATCGTCCCGTCCGAGGCCGAGGTGCGCGCCAATCCCCGCTCCCGCAGCGCGCGGCTGCGCGCGGCGGAGAAAGTCGAAAACGCCCCTCTGCCTCCGGGAGAGGGGACGGGGGTGAGGGCGCTGAATTCGGATGACTAATCCTGCTGAGCATCGAGGTCTCTGGCGCCGGTTGCGCCCTCACCCCTTTCCTCTCCCGGGGGGAGAGGGGGTAGGACCATGAGCGCCGTCGCTTACGCCCAGGCCAAGCGCGTCGAGAATCTTCACCTGACGCGGGAGCGGGACCGCCGGCGGGGGCGCGAGCTCGCGACCTACCTGCTCGCCGGATTGCCGCTGGCCTGCGCGCTCTTCGTCTGCGCGGCCCTGCATGTCGAGACGGTCCGCATCGGATACGCGCGCGAGGCGCGCGTGAAACTCTTCTCCCGGCTCGACGAGGAGAATCGCCGGCTGCGCGCCGACCTCGCTCTCGCCTCCGCGCCCGCGCGGGTGGTCGCGGCCGCCGCGCGCAAGGGCCTGCGTCCGCCGCGCCCGGGTCAGATCCAGTACATCGAGACGCGCGCGGAAGCGGAGGCCCCGCGATGAACGCGCTTCGCGACCGGCGCCTCCGTTTCTTCGTCCTGGGACTCGTCGTCTGGTCGGCGCTCGTCGTCGGCCGCCTGGTCCAGCTCCAGATCGTGCAGGGACAGAAATACCGTTCGCGCGCGCAACGGCAGCAGGAGCGGCGCATCGAGGTCTCCGGGCGGCGAGGGCCGATCCTGGACCGCGAAGGCAGGGAGCTCGCGGTCTCGGTCGAGGTCTCCTCCGTCTACGCGGTTCCCGACGAGGTCGAGAACGCTCCGGCCGCCGCTTCCGCCCTCGCGCCTCTGCTTCAGCTCCCGCGCGGGAAGGTGCTCGAGAACCTGACGAAGGCCCGCGGGTTTCGTCTGGATCGCGCGGAAGGTGGAACCGCCCGTCGCCGACCAGGTCCGCGCTCTCAAGCTCGCCGGAGTGCACCTGGTCGCGGAGCCGAGGAGGTTCTACCCGAAGGGGCCTCTCGCCGGCTCGGTCCTGGGATACGTCGGTCTGGACGACCGCGGCCTGGCGGGCCTGGAGTACTCGTACGAGGCGACGGTCCGCGGCAAGCCGGGCGAGGTCGTCGCGTTGACCGACGCGCGGCAATCGACCTACGGCGAGGCGGAGACGGCCGGCCGGCCGGCGCAGGAAGGGGCGGCGCTGACGGTCTCGCTCGACTCGGGCATGCAGTTCGCCGCCGAGCGGGAGCTCGCGTCGACGATCCACGAGCTCGACGCGAAGTCGGGCAGCGTCGTGCTGCTCGATCCGTGGAACGGAGAGATCCTCGCGATGGCCAGCGCCCCCGGCTTCGACCCGAACGAGTACGGGCGCTTCCCCGCCGAGACGCGCCGCAATCGCGCGATCGCGGACGCCTACGAGCCCGGCTCGACCTTCAAGATCGTGACGGGCGCGACCGCGCTCGAGCGCGGCTTGATCGGGCTCGACGAGATCATCGAGACCGGCCACGGCGTGATCCACATCGGCCGGGTCACGATCAAGGAAGACAAGCACCACGACTACGGCTCGCTGAACCTCGCCGGAATCTTCGAGCATTCTTCCAACATCGGGATCATCCACGTGGGACTGCGGCTGGGGCCGCAGCGGCTCTTCGAAGGGGCGAGCGCGTTCGGCATCGGGCGGCCGACGGGAGTGGATCTGCCCGGAGAGGCCGCGGGCATCTTCCGTCCGCTCTCGCGCTGGTCCTCCCTGTCCAACGCCTCGATCTCGATGGGGCAGGAGGTCGCGCTGACGGCCCTGCAGCTGGCGCGCGTCGCCGCGGTCGTGGCCAACGGGGGCCTCCTCGTGCAGCCGCGGCTCGTGACGGCGGTCCGGCGGCCGGACGGCCGAGTCGAAAGGCCCGCGCCGCAGACGCCGGTTCGCGTGCTCTCGGAAGCGACGGCCCGGTCGCTGCGAACCATCCTGGCGGGAGTCGTCGAGCGGGGCACCGGCACGACGGCGGCAATCCCCGGCTTCTCGGTGGCGGGCAAGACCGGGACGGCGCAGAAGGCGGGCCCCGGCGGATACCAGGCCGGACGCTACGTTCCGAACTTCGTCGGGTTCGTCCCGGCGGAGAATCCCCGGGTCGTCGCGGTCGTCGTCGTGGAGGAGCCCAGGGGGAAGTACTACGCGAGGGACGTCGCGGCGCCGCTCTTCGCGCGCGTCGTGTCCCAGGCGCTCGACATCCTGCGCGTGGCCCCGGCGGAGCAGCAGCTCCCCTCGACCGTGCTCGCCTCCTCCGACGGGCGTGTCGCCTACCCGGCGGGCGTCGTGCCGGCTTCCGTGCACTCCGCGCGCTCCGACGACGAGACGATGCCGAGGCTGGCCGATCCCGGCGCTTCCGCGCACGGCGTCCGTCGCGCTCGCGCGGCTCGAGCGAAGGGGGCGAGATCCTGACCCCCGACGTCGTCGGCCTGACCGCCCGGCAGGCGCTGGCGGTCTTCGCGCGCCTGGGACTGCCGGCGCGGCTGCAAGGCTCGGGATTCGTGCTCTCGCAGGACCCTCGACCCGGGACCGCGGTGCGGCCGGGCCAATACCAGACGTTGCGCCTTTCGGAAACCGCCCCTCCGATCAGCCGGCCGGCTCGCAGCCGGGAGGAGACGAGCTCCAACTTTTCCGGTCCGTGAAACTCATGGAGCTCCTCTCGGTCCTGCCGGAGGCCGACAGTCGATCGCGCGACACCCGATCCGGAAATCGCGCGCGTTCGTTACGACTCGCGGCGGGTCGGACCGGGAGATCTCTTCGTCGCGATCCGCGGGGAGACCGCGGATGGATTCGACCACGCGCCGCAGGCGATCGCGCGGGGAGCGGCCGCGGTGGTCTCGGACCGCCCGGCGCCGGCAGGACTCGCGCCGGTGACCTGGGTACGCGTCGAGGATCCGCGCCGCGCGCTCGCTCTCCTGGCCGCGCGGCGGGCGGGGAACCCGGCGGAGAAACTCGTGCTCGCCGCGGTCACGGGCACGAACGGAAAGACGACGACGGCGATGTTGCTCGAGGCGCTGCTGGCGGAGCGCCACGGCCGGTCCGGCTTCCTCGGCACCGTCGCCTACCGGACAGGCCGCCGGGAGATCGCGGCGACCCGCACGACGCCGGAGGCCCCCGACATCCAGGAGCTGCTGGCGGAGATGGTCGAGGCCGGAGTGCCGGCGGCGGCGATCGAGGTCTCCTCGCACGCTCTCGCCCTGGACCGGGTCGGCGGCTGCCGCTTCGACGTCGCGGTCTTCACGAACCTGACGCGCGATCATCTCGACTTCCACGGCGACATGGAGAGCTACTCCCGGGCGAAGGAGAAGCTCTTCGCGATGCGCAAGCCCGGGGCCGCCGCCGTCGTCAACGCCGACGACGCCTTCGGCCGGCGCCTGGCCGCGCAGGCGGCACCTCCCGTCCTGACCTATTCCGCCTCCGGCGGAAACGCCGACGTCCGGGCCGCCGCGTCGCATTGCGACCTCGCCGGAACGTCCCTCGAGGTCCGGCACGAAGGCGGCACGTTTTCGATCGTCTCGCCGCTGCTCGGCCGCTTCAACGTCGAGAACCTCCTCGCGGCGGCCGCGGCCGGGCTCGCCCTGGAGATGCCGCCGGAGCGGATCGCGGCGGCGCTCCCCTCCGTTTCGCGCGTTCCGGGGCGCCTGGAGTCCGTCGAGGCGGGACAGCCGTACGCGATCCTCGTGGACTACGCCCATACGGAAGACGCCCTGCGGCGCCTCCTCTCCTCCGTGCGGGAGCTGACCGACAAGACGATCGTCCTCGTCTTCGGCTGCGGCGGAGACCGCGACAAGGGGAAACGGTTTCCGATGGGATTGGTCGCCGGGCGCCTGGCCGACATCCCGATCGCGACTTCCGACAATCCCCGCTCCGAGGACCCGGACGCGATCCTCGCGGAGGTCGAGAGAGGCCTCGCCGCGTCGGGCGCGACGAAGTATCTGAAGATCGCCGACCGGCGGGAAGCGATCCGGACCGCGATCGGGCTGGCGAACCCCGGCGTCGTCGTGGTCATCGCCGGCAAGGGGCACGAGACGACGCAGGTCATCCGGGGTCAGGTCCTTCCCTTCGACGACCGTCTCGTCGCCGCGGAGCTCGCGCGGCGATGAACTTCACTCTGTCGAAAGCCGCGGAGACGGCGCACGCCGCGCTCACGCCTGCCGGCGCCGAAGCGGCGCTCTCCGGGGCCGCGGTGGATTCCCGGCGCGTCCGGCCGGGCGACCTCTTCGTGGCGCTCCCCGGGGCGAAAGTGGACGGCCATGACTTCGCGGTCGAGGCCGCTGCGGCGGGCGCGCGGGCGGTCCTCGGCCGGCGGCGCCCCGCGGGCCTGCCCGCCGGCTTCCCGGTCCTCGAGGTTCCCGATCCGCGGGAATCGCTCCTCGAGCTCGCGGGCGCGATGAAGCGAGAGGCCGGGTTCCGCCTGGCGGCGGTCGCGGGCTCCGTCGGGAAGACGACCACGAAGGAGTTCGCCGCGGCGATCCTCTCCCGGCGCTTCGCCGTGGAGAAGACGCCGGGGAACCAGAACAGCGCGATCGGGTTCCCGATGTCCGTCCTCAACCTGCCGGGAAGGCCCGACTGGATGGTCGGAGAGATGGGAATGAGCGCTCTCGGAGAGATCTCGCGGCTCTCCCGGACCTTCGAGCCGGACGTCGCGGCGATCACGCGCATCGCGGCCGAGCACCTCGAGTTCCTGGGATCGCTCGACACCGTCGCGCAGGCCAACGGAGAGATCCTCGAGGGATTGAAGCCGGGCGGAGTCTTCGTGGCCAACGCCGACGATCCCCGCGTTGCGTCGCTGGCGGGGAGGCACCCGGGCCGGACCCTCTCGTTCGGATTCGGCGCCGGGGCGGACGTGACGGCCGAAGAAGTCGCGCCCGGGGAGTCGGGCACGCGCTTCCTCCTGAGAACGCCGGGCGGCCAGGCCTCCGTCGCGCTGCCGATGCCGGGCCTCCACCAGGTCGGCAACTTCCTGGCGGCCTGCGCGGTGGCGATCGCGGCGGGAGCCGCGGCGGAGGATTGCGAAGCCGCCGCCTCCACGCTCGTCCCGGCGCCGCATCGCGGCGAGATCTCCCGGCACGCGTCCGGGGCGCTGCTCTACGACGATTCCTACAACGCCAGCCCGCCTTCGATGCGCGCGGCGCTCGACACGCTGAAGCTCCTTCCGGGCGGGCGGAAGATCGCGGTGCTGGGAGACATGCTCGAGCTCGGCGCCGAAGACCTCTGGTGGCACCGGGAGACGGGGCGGTACGCCGTCGAGCGCGCGGACATCCTGATCTGTGTCGGCCCCCGGGCCCGCGCGATCGGGGAAGGCGCCGCGGACGCGGGTTTCCCCGCCGCGGCGATCCAATGGGTGGAAAGCCCCGAGCGGGCGGCCGGCGTGCTCGAGGCGATGCTCGCCGGTGGAGACACGGTGCTGTTCAAGGCCTCGCGCGGCGTCGGCCTCGACCGCGCCGTCGCCTCCTGACGAGGCCGGTGCCCTGATGCTCTACAAGCTCCTCTATCCGCTGGCGAAATACGTTCCGGCGTTCAACGTCTTCCGGTACATCACGTTCCGCGCCGCGATGGCGGCGGTGACGGCCCTCCTGCTGGCGCTCGTTTTCGGGTTGCCGATGATCCGGCTGCTCAAGAAGCGTCAGATCGGCCAGTCGATCCGGGAGGAAGGGCCCAAGTCGCACCACGCCAAGGCGGGGACGCCGACGATGGGCGGCCTGCTGATCCTGTTTGCGGTGATCGTGGCGACGCTCCTGTGGATGGATCTCTCCAACCGCTTCGTCTGGATCGCCCTGGCGACGCTCGGGGCCCTCGGCCTGGTGGGATTCGCGGACGATTTCGTCAAGTTCACGAAACGGCGCAGCCTGGGGCTCTCCGGGCGCGGAAAGCTCGTGCCGCAGTTCGTGGCGGCGTTCGCGATCGCCTGGGCGATCCGGCACTGGGCGGGACCGGAGTCGATCTCGACGGTGCTGACGTTCCCGTTCCTGAAGCGGTTCGTTCTCGATCTCGGCGCGCTCTACGTTCCCTTCGTCGCCCTGGTCGTCGTCGGATCTTCCAACGCCGTCAACCTGACCGACGGCCTGGACGGCCTCGCGATCGGCGCCGTCGGGATCGCCGCCGGAACGTACGCGATCCTGGCGTACGTCACCGGCAACGCGGTCGCGGCGCGCTACCTCCAGATCCCGTTCGTGTCGCAGACGGGAGAGCTCTCCGTCTTCTGCGGGGCGATCGTCGGCGCCTCGCTCGGGTTTCTCTGGTACAACTGCCACCCGGCGGACATCTTCATGGGCGACGTCGGGGCGCTCCCGCTCGGCGGGGCGATCGCGGCCGTCGCCGTCATGACCAAGAACGAGATGCTGCTCGCGATCGTGGGCGGCCTCTTCGTGCTCGAATCGGTGTCGGTCATTCTTCAGGTCGCCTCGTTCCAGACGACGGGAAGGCGCGTCCTCCGGATGGCGCCGCTCCATCATCATTTCGAGCTGGCCGGGTGGCCGGAGTCGCGGGTGATCATCCGTTTCTGGATCCTCGCGATCCTCTTCGCGGTCCTCGGCCTCTCGACGTTGAAGCTGCGATGAGCGCGCGGGAGGCTGCCGGCTTGCCCGGGCGCGTGGCGATCCTGGGATTCGCCCGGAGCGGGCAGGCGCTCGCCCGCGCGCTTGCCGACAGGGGCGTCGCGATCGCGGTGGGAGACGCCAAACCCCGGTCGGCCTTTCCGGAAAGCGCCGTCGCGGAGCTCGAGGCGGCGGGCGCGCGGTTCTTCTTCGACGGGCCGTCCGAGGAGTTCCTCGAACGGAACGATTGGCTGGCTGTCTCTCCGGGAGTCCCCCTGGCCTCGCCTCTCGTCCTGGCCGCGCGCGAGCGCGCCATCCCGGTCCTGGCGGAGATCGAGATCGCCTGGCGGATCGCCGAGGGGGAAGCCGAGGGAAAGAACCGCTGGGTCGCGATCACCGGGACGAACGGGAAATCCACGACGACGGCCTGGATCGCCGAGATCCTGAGGCGCGCGGGGCGTCCGGTCGCTCTGGCGGGAAACATCGGCGTCCCCCTCTCCGCGTTTCTCTCGGACCGTTCCCCCCGCGACTTCGTCTGCGAAGTCTCTTCCTTTCAGCTCGAGGCGATCGAGCGCTTCGCGGCGCACGTCGCCGTCCTGACCAACATCACGCCGGACCACCTGGACCGGCACGAGGGGTTCGAAGAGTACGCCCGGGCGAAGAAGCGGGTCTTCGAGAACCAGCAGCTCCGGGACTTCGCGGTCGTCAACGCGGATGACGCGGCCTCGCGTCCGATCGCGACCCGCTCGAGGCGCGTCCCGTTCTCGCGCGTGGAGCGCGCTCCGGGAGGCGCCTGGGTGGAAGCAGGCTCGCTCGTCTCGGAGATCTCGGGAGTGCGCCGCGCGGTCGTTGCCGAGAAAGACCTCGCGCTGCCGGGCGCCCACAACCTCGAGAACGCGCTCGCGGCCCTGGCCGCGGCCGACTGCCTGGCGACTCCCGCCGAGGCGATCGCCGCGGCCCTGCGGGATTTCCGCGGCCTGCCGCATCGCACGGAGCTCGTCGCCGAGGCGGCTGGGATCGCCTGGGTCGACGACTCGAAGGGGACCAACGTGGACGCCACGAAGAAGTCGCTCGAGGCCTTTGCCGGCGGCAGCGTGATCCTGATCCTGGGAGGACGCGACAAGCACGGGGACTTCCCGGCGCTCCTCCCGGCGGTCGCGCGCGCCGCGCGGGAAGTGCTCACGATCGGCGAGGCCGCCCCGTTGATCGAGGCGGCCCTGGCCGGCGGGGTGTCCGTCGAGCGCGCCGGGACCATGGACCGGGCCGTCGAGCGCGCGGCCATGCTCGCCCGGCCCGGCGACACGGTCCTCCTCTCGCCCGCCTGCGCCTCCTTCGACCAGTACCGGAACTACGAAGAGCGGGGAGACCACTTCGCGAGCCTGGCTCGCGCGGCTGCAGAGGCAAGGAGCCGTGAGGCGTGAGGCGTAAGGCGTGAGGTCGAAGCGTGAGATCCCGGCACAGACTGTCGCCAGGCGCTGCCTCGCCTGACGCCTGACGCCTTACGCCCGTACGGAACGTCATGGCTCGTAAGCTCTCCTCCGACAAGGTGCTCTTCGTGGCGCTCGTGGCGCTCTCGCTCTTTGGCTGCGTCATGATCTACAGCGCTTCGGCGGTTTCCGCGGGAGTCACGGCCGGCAATCCCTACAAGTACGTGATCAAACAGGTCGTGGCGCTCGCCGCCGGCGGGCTCGCCGCCTTCGCCGTCTACCGCGCCGACTACCGCCTCTTCTCGCGGCGGTGGGTCGGGTACGGGATCTACGGCGTCGCGTTGCTCCTGTGCGTCGCGGCCCTCTTCCGGCCGCCGATCAACTCGGCGCGCCGCTGGCTGACGCTCGGGCCCGTCATGCTGCAGCCGTCGGAAATCCTGAAGGTGGGCCTCGTGCTGGTCCTGGCGCGCCTGGTGACGAGCAAGGCGGCCGGCCCGGCGCAGCCCGAACGCGTCCTGCCGGCGGCGCTCCTGCTGACGGGTCTCGCGGCGGGGGTCGTCGTGCTCGAGCCGGATCTGGGCACGGCCGCCTCCTACGTGATGCTCTGCGCGGTCATCCTGTGGCTGGCGGGCGTGCGCGGGCGTCTCTTCCTGGTCGGCCTGGCGGGCGTCGTTCCCGTCATCGCGGCGCTCGCGTTCTCGGCGAGTTATCGCCGGGCGCGCCTGCTCTCGTTTCTTCGCCCGGAAGCCGACCCCCTGGGCGCGGGGTTCCAGGCCATCCAGTCGCTCATCGCGGTGGGCGCGGGAGGCCTGACCGGCAGCGGCCTGGGCGGCAGCCGCCAGAAGCTCTTCTTCCTCCCCTATCCGCACACCGACTTCATCTTCGCGATCGTCGGAGAGGAGCTCGGGTTCCTCGGGGCGCTCGGCCTCATCGGCTGCTTCGCGGTCGTCGCCTGGAGAGGCTTTCGCGCGGCGCGACGCGCCCCGGAGCCGTTCGCGGCGTTCCTCGCCGCCGGAGCGACCGCCCTGATCGTGGTGCAGGCGGCCATCAACGTGTCGGTCGTGCTCGGCCTGATGCCGACGAAGGGAATCCCGCTGCCGTTCGTCTCGTACGGCGGATCCTCCCTCGTCGCCTCCTGGATCGCCGGAGGTCTGATCCTGAACATCTCGCAGCACGCAATCGAAAGGCCGGAGCCGTGAGGCGTGAGGCGTAAGGCGTGAGGCGAGGAAGACGCCTGGGCGGAGAGACCTGGGGGGCCACGCCTTACGCCTCACGCCTGACGCCTGACGGCCCTTCGGGAACGTGACCGGTGTGGTGGAAGGAGCGTACGTGATCGTGGCGGGCAGGACGGGGGGGCACATCTTTCCCGGCATCGCCCTGGCGCGGGAGATCCGCGCGCGGCGGCCGGAGGCGCGGGTCCTCTTCGTCGGAACGGCGGAGGGACTGGAGGGCCGGCTCGTGCCGGAGGCGGGCTTTCCCCTCGAGACGGTGACGGCTTCGGGTTTTGCCGGCAAGGGTTTGTCCGGCAAGCTGGTGTCGCTGGCGCGCCTCCCGGCGGGATTCCTGGAGGCGAGGGCACTCCTCTCGCGCCATCGGGCGAGGGCCGTCGCCGGAATGGGGGGATACGTCACGGTGCCGGTCCTCGCCGCGGCGCGCTCGCTCGGCATCCCGACGCTCGTCCACGAGTCCAACGCGCTGCCGGGGATCGCGACCAGGCTTCTCAACCGTTTCGCCACGCGCACGGCCGTCGGGCTCGCCCGGTCCAACTCGTACCTGAAGAGGCCGGGGACCGTGACCGGAACTCCCGTGCGCGCCGAGTTCTTCGCGGTGCCTCCGGTGCCGGCCGCCGCGCCCACGCGGCGCGTCCTCGTGTTCGGAGGAAGCCAGGGCTCGGAGGTCCTGAACCGGGCGATGATCGGCGCGGCGCCGCTTCTCGCCGGCGCCGGCCTCGAAGTCGTGCACCAGACGGGGGAGGGGCACTTCGCGAACGTCCAGGGGCGCTACGGAGAGGTCCCCGCGGGATGGCGCCTGGCGCCCTTCCTGCCCCGGATCTACGAAGAGCTCGCCCGGGCGGACCTCGTCGTGTCGCGGGCGGGCGCGCTGACCCTGGCCGAGCTTGCCGCGGCGGGGCGTCCCGCGATTCTCGTGCCCTTCGGCTCGGCGACGCACGGCCACCAGCTCGAGAACGCCCGGGCGCTCGTCGAGGCGGGGGCCGCGCGGATGATCGAAGAGTCGAACCTCACGGGAGAGGTCCTGGCGGCGGCGGTCAAAGACCTGATCGAAGACCGGGAGCGCCTCGTGAAGATGGGGGAGGCCGCGCGCCGCCTTGCCGTGCCGGACGCCGCGGCCCGCCTTGCCGGCCTCCTCTTCGAGGCCGAAACCGGAGCGCGGGCGTCGTGAGATTCCTGAGGCTGCGGCGGCTGCACTTCGTGGGCGCCGGGAGGCGTCGGAATGAGCGGCCTCGCGGAGATCCTCCTCCTCTCGACTCCCCTGGAGATCACCGGCTGCGACAAGGAGAGGAGCGAGAACACGGAGCGGCTGACGGCGCTCGGCGCGAAGATCGCCTACGGGCACGACCCGGCGCACGTCGAGCACACGGACCTGGTCGTGATCTCCTCCGCCGTCGCGGAGTCGAGCCCCGAGGTCGTCGCCGCGCGGCGAGCGCGGCATCCCCGTCATCCGGCGGGCCGAGATGCTCGCCGAGATCATGCGCCTGAAACAGGGGATCGCGGTGGCGGGCACGCACGGGAAGACGACGACCACGTCGCTGACCGGGATGGTCCTGACCGAGGCCGGGCTTCGATCCCACGATCGTCGTGGGCGGGCGGGTGCGGATCCTCGGCACGAACGCGCGCCTGGGCAAGGGGGACTTCCTCGTCGCCGAGGCGGACGAGTACGACCGCTCGTTCCTGGAGCTGACGCCGGTCGTCGCGGTGGTGACGAACATCGAGGCGGACCATCTCGACACCTACCGCGACCTCGCGGACATCCTGGACGCCTTCATCGATCTTCGCCAACCGCGTGCCGTTCTACGGGACGGTCGTGGGATGCCTGGACGATCCCGGCGTGCTCGAGATCCTTCCCCGCGTCAAGCGCCGCGTCGTCACGTACGGCGAATCGCCCGACGCGAACCTGCGCGCGAGCCAGATCCGCCTCGAAGCCTCCGGCACGACCTTCGAGGTGTGGGAGGGGCGAACCTGGTCCCTCGGCACGGTCCGGCTGCCTCTGCCCGGGCGGCACAACGTTTTGAACGCCCTCGCCGCGATCGCCGTCGGCCGGGAGCTGTCGATCCCGTTTCCGACGATCGCGAAGGCGTTGAAGGATTTCACGGGCGTCGTCCGCCGCTTCGAGACGAAGGGAGAGCGCGACGGCGTGCTCGTCCTCGACGACTACGCGCACCACCCGACGGAGATCGCGGCGACGCTCGCGGCCGCGCGGCAGGTCCATCCCGCGCGGCGCCTCGTCGCGCTCTTTCAGCCGCACCTCTACTCGCGCACGAGAGGACTTCGCGGCGCGGTTCGGGGAAGCGCTCCTGGCCTGCGACGTCGCGATCGTGACCGACGTGTATCCCTCGCGGGAGAAACCGCTGCCCGGCGTGACGGGCGACCTGGTCGCGCAGGCGGCCCGGCGCGCGGGGCACGCGAATGTCTTCTATGTGCCTGACAAGGAAGAAGTTGTTGGCGAGCTCGAGCGGGTCCTGAAGCCCGGGAGACCTCCTCGTGACGATGGGCGCCGGCGACGTCGTGCGCCTGGGCGAGGCCTATCTCGGAGGAGCCCTCCGTGGATAACGAGCCCCTGTTTCTCCGGCGGGGGAAGGCCTTCCCCAGGAAGAGGCGCCCTCGCCGGATCGTCCGGCCCGCGCTCGCCGCCGCGCTTCTTCTTCTCGCCGGCTCCGGACTCTACCGGTTCCTCGGCGGCTCGCTCTTCGCGCTCCACCGCTTCGACATCATCCGGCAACGAGCGGGCGCGCACCGAGGAGATCCTGAAGGCCCTCGAGCCGTGGCGGGCGTCCAACGTCGTGACGCTCGACCTCGCGCCGCTGGCCGGGCGGCTCCAGCACGTTCCCGTGGGTCGAGCGCGTGACGCTGTCCAAGAAGTTCCCCGACGGCCTCTCCGTGCGCGTGGTGGAATCCAGGGCGGTCGCGCTGCTGCGGGAGGAGGGGAAGCTCTTCTGGCTCGACGCGCGGGGCCAGCCGATCGCTCCCTACGATCCGAGAGCCGATCGCGCGGAGTACGTGCTCGTGACGGGCGAGCGCGACGCGCTGCCGGAAGCCGTCGCTCTCCTGGAAGACCTTCGCGTCGCGAGACCCGAATATTTTTCCGCGCTCTCCGAAATTGCTGCGCTCCCGGACGGAGGTTTCGGTATGATGGATTCCATCTTCCGAAGGCCGGTTCGAGTTCTTCGGTACGATGCTCCGGAGAAAATCGGCGCGCTCTTGAAGGCGCGGGGTCTCATTGAGAATCGCGGGTGGGAGGCGCGGGCCATAGACCTTCGTTTCGCGGATCGGATCCTGCTCGAAGGCGCTTACGGCGCCGGGAACTCCCTTTGAGGAAGTCTAAGGTCCAAGGTCTAAGGTCTAAGGTCCGGGGCCCGGAATCGGAGCCTTGGGACCTTAGACATTCGACCTTAGACCTTAGACCGCCCGGGGGCTCTCGTGGCTAAGCCGGAGAATTTCCTCGTCGCCTGCGACATCGGGACAACCAAGATCTGCGTCCTGATCGGCGAGCAGGGGGCCAACGGGTCGCTCGACGTCATCGGCAAGGGGGCCGCGGCCAACCGCGGGACCCGCAAGGGGAACATCGTCAACGTGGACGCGACGATCGAGGCGATCAAGCGCGCGGCCGAGGAGGCGGAGATCATGGCCGGCGTGCAGATCGCGCGCGCCTGGGTCGGAGCCTCCGGGTCGAACGTCCGCTCCTTCAACAGCCGGGGGGTCGTGGCGGTCGCCGGCAAGGACCGGGAGATCACCAAGGAAGACGTCGCCCGGGTCGTCGACGCCGCCCGCGGCATCCAGATCCCGCAGGACCACGAGGTCATCCACGTCGTGCCGCGGGAGTTCGCCGTGGACGGCCAGGACGGGGTCTCGGACCCCGTCGGGATGGTCGGCGCGCGGCTGGAGGCCGAGGTGCACGTCGTGACCGCGCCCGTGGCCGTCACGCAGAACATCGTGACCTGCGCGAACAAGGCGGGCATCGAGGTGATCCAGCTCGTGCTCGAGCAGTTCGCGGCCGCGGAGGCCGTCCTGACGCAGGACGAGAAGGAGCTGGGCATCGCGCTCATGGACATCGGGGGAGGAACGACCGAGGTCGCCGTCTACCAGAAGGGGGCGATCGCCCACACGGCCGTCATCCCGATCGGCGGCGACCACTTCACCAACGACCTCGCGGTCGTGCTCCGGGCGCCGATCACCGACGCGGAGAGGATCAAGAAGAAGTACGGCTGCGCCCTGCGCAGCGCGGTCGGCGAGGAAGAAATGGTCGAGGTCCCGATGGTCGGCGGCCGCGCCCCCAAGCTCTGCCCGAGGACGACGCTCTCCGACATCCTGCAGCCGCGCGCCGAGGAGCTCTTCGGCCTGATCCGCGAGGACCTGGAGCGGCTCGGGCTCGAGAAGGAGATCCGGTCCGGCGTCGTCCTGACGGGAGGCGGAGCGGAGCTCGAGGGGATCGTCGAAGTCGCCGAGGGGATCTTCGACGGTCCGGTGCGCCGGGGCGTTCCGGCCGGAGTCGGCGGACTGACCGACGTCGTCTCCCGTCCCGAATGGGCGACGGCGACGGGCCTGCTTCTCTACGGGCACCGCCACAAGGCGTCGCGGCGCCAGGGCCGCGGCATGACGCGATTGACCGCTTCGGTGTCGAAGATGTTTCGGGATTTCTTCTGATGCGTGTTCCAACGGAACGGGGGTCGAAACTCTTGGCCGGCGCTCGCGAAGCCGACGCGCGCGGCCCAAGGCGGAGGGAGCAATCGATGATCGAGTTCGTTGCCGAAGAAGAGCACCGCCTGACGATCGAGCTGGAAAGCGACGAGGCGTCTCCGGCGCTCATCAAGGTGATCGGCGTCGGAGGCGGAGGATCGAACGCCGTCAACCGGATGATCTCGGCCGGGCTGCGCGGGGTCGGTTATATCGCCTGCAACACCGATCTGCAGGTCCTGCGTCGGTCCACGGCCCCGACGAAGCTGCAGATCGGCTCGCGCCTGACCAAGGGGCTGGGCGCGGGCGCGGATCCCGATGTCGGAAGGAACGCGGCGATCGAGGACCAGGAGAAGCTGGCGGAAGCGATGAAGGGCGTGGACATGGTGTTTCTCGCCGCCGGACTCGGCGGCGGAACGGGCTCGGGCGCGGGTCCGGTCATCGCCAAGATCGCCGCGGAGGCCGGAGCGCTGACCGTCGCCGTCGTCACGAAGCCATTCACCTTCGAGGGGAAGAAGAGGATGCGCCAGGCCGAGCGCGCGGCCCGCGAATTGCGCGACCACGTGGACACGCTGATCACGATCCCCAACCAGCGGCTCCTCTCGTTCGTCGAGCAGAACACGCCGCTCAACGAGGCCTTCAAGATCGCCGACGACGTGTTGCGGCAGGCGATCCAGGGCATCTCGGACCTGATCAACTGTCCGGGCGACATCAACCTCGACTTCGCCGACGTGAAGAAGATCATGTCGGACATGGGGCGCGCCTTGATGGGGACGGCCGTGGCGGAGGGGGAGAACCGAGCGGTGCACGCGGCGCAGGCCGCGATCTCCTCGCCGCTCCTGGAGGACGCCTCGATCGAGGGGGCTCGAGGGATCCTGATCAACATCACGGGAGGCAACGACCTGACGCTCTTCGAGGTCAACGAGGCGGCCGAGATCATCCACCAGGCCGCCGACCCCGACGCCGAGATCCTGTTCGGCTGCGTGCACGACGAGACGATGGCGGGCTCCGTCAAGGTGACCGTCATCGCCACCGGCTTCGACCGTCCCGATCCCGAGGAGTCCCTGCTCGAGGAGGAGACGCGCGCGGCGGCGCCGCAGCGCCCCGCCCGGACGTTCCTGCGCGGCGACGACTCCGGCGGCTTCGGCCCCAACGCCTCCTCGAAAGACGACTTCGACATCCCGACCGTCCTGCGAAGACAGATGGATTGAGAGGAATTGACTCGGTCTCTGTCATTCTGAGGAGCGAAGCGACGAAGAATCTGCTCTCTTCCCGACCCGAGCGGAGCAGATCCTTCGCTTCGCTCAGGATGACAAGGCTGAGAACGAGAGACTGACAGGTAAGGAACCGACCGGCGGTCACCTCGGGTGGAGGCCGAACCTCTCTTCTATTTCCTTTTCTCTCCGGATCATCTCCTGGCGTTTGCGGCGGGCGTAGTCGCGCCACCTCTTGTAGGCGTGGGCGATCTTCGGATGGCGGTGGAGGAAGCGGCGCAAGGCGCGGCGCACCGAGGGAAAGACGAACGAGAGGAAGATCACGCTCATGATGAAGAAGGGGATCTGCGGCAGGATCGGGATGAGCACGCCGATCACTCCAAGGATGAAGAAGAAGATGGCCCACGCCAGGTTGTGAGCCTTGCTGCGCGGCCTCCTTCGCCTGCGCCCCGTCTCCCGCATGGCGCTCATTCGGGGCGAGAGTCTACTTTGGACTCTGGCCCTTTGACTTTGGACCCGGCGGCCGTCCGAGGATGTCGTCGACCGACAGGACCTTGAGCGGACCGAGGTTGAGCGTCCGGATCTCCGACTCGATCTTCTTTCGGTCGCCGACCACGATGACCACGACCGACCGTGGGTCGATGTACTGACGCCGCGACGCGCGCGACATCCGACGGGGTCACCTTCGCCACCCGGTCCATGTAGGTGTTGAAATAGTCGTCCGGCAGGTCGTAGAGGACTTTCCCTTCGAGCTTCCCCGCGAGCTCTCCGGTCGTCTCGAATCCGGCCGGGTAACGCAGGGCGACGTAGTTTCGGGCCCTGGCGAGCTCCTCCTCGCCGATGGGTCTCCGGATCCCTTCGAGCTCCTTGAAGATCTCCGCCAGGGCGGGAGCCGTCTTGGACGTCTCGACGGCCGCGCCGGCGACGAACGGCCCCGTCGAAAGGCGAAAATCGAACCTCGAGCTCGCCCCGTAGGTGTAGCCGTGCTGCTCCCGCAGGTTCTGGTTCAGGCGCGAGGTGAATGAGCCTCCGAGGACGGTGTTGGCGACGATGAGCGGGAAATAGTCCGGGGTCGAGCGCGGCGGCCCGACGCGGCCGATGCGGATCTCGGACTGGGGAGCCCCCGGAAGGTCGATCAGCCAGACCGAGCGCGCCCGCGCCTGCGCCGCGGCGGCCACGGGCGCCGGCCGAGAGCCGGCTCCGCTCCAGGAGCCGAAGGCCTCGTCGAGCCTCGCCTGGAGAACCGGCGCGGTCACGTCTCCCACGGCGACGATCGTGGCGTTGGCCGGCTGGACGAAGGAGGAGTGGAATCGCTGGAGGTCCGCCCTCGTCAACCCGCGCACGGACTGCTGCGAGCCTTCCGTGACCCGGCCGTAGACGTGCTCGCCGTAGAGAGCCCGCGCGAAGGCGACGCGAGCGAGGGCGGCCGGCTCGTCGCGCCACTGCAGCAGCTCCGTCAGCAGCTCCTTGCGGACCCTCTCCAGCTCCTCCTCCGGAAAAGTCGGACGCAGGACGACGTCGGCCAGGATCGCGAGAGCCTCTCCGAGCCGCTCGGAGGGAACGCTGACGCCGACGGCCATCTCGTCCCAGCCCGCGCCGGCCGAAAGGTCCGCGCCGAGATAGTCCACGGCATCGGAGATCTCCAGGGCCGAGCGCTTGCCGGCTCCGCGATCGAGCATCGAGGCGGTCAGGCTCGCGAGCCCCGCCTTCCCCTTCGGGTCCGCGGCGGCTCCCGCGCGGAGGAGCACGGCGACCTGGACGAGAGGCACCTTGTGCAGCTCGATGAAGAGGACGGGGATGCCGTTGGAGAGCTTGAGCTTCTGGATCGCCGGGAGCTTCAGCGCGGGCGGGGGCCCCGGCGCGGGAGGCTTCGAGCGATCCGGCGCCTGCGCGGGAGCGGCCAGGGCGGCGGCGAGCGCAGAGGAGAAGGAGAGCGGCGGTCTTGCTGGAGGACTTCATCATCACTTCTCCCCGGCCGCGGGAGCCCGCGCCGCGAGCCCGGTCTTTCCGGTCGGGACGACGCTCAGGAGAACCCGGGCGCCGTCGGGGAGATACCGGCGCGCGGCGGACTGGATGTCGTTGCCGTCGAGCGAGAGGTATCGCGCCCGGTCCTCGTTGTAGTAGTCCGGCCGCCCCGCGGCGAACTCGTAGGCGTTCAACTGGTCCGCCTTGCCGCCGAATCCGCCCACCCGCTCCATGGCGTGATAGAAGGCCGCCTCGAACTGGTTGACCGCCCTCTCGACCTCCCGCTTGGCGGGAGGCGCGTTCTTGACGCGGTCGATCTCCTCCTGCACGAGCTTCTCGATCTCGGAGAGGTCGTGGCCTTCCCGGGCGGTCACCGTGATCAGGAAGGTGGAAGCGAGCTCCTGCGATTGCTGGACGGCCGAGACGTCCTGCGCGACTTGCAGCTCGTAGACCAGGCGCTTGTAGAGCCGCGAGTTCTTTCCGGAAGCGAGCACGCCGGCCAGCACGTCCAGGGCCGCGTCCCCCGGATGGAGGTGGGGCGGAGTGATCCAGGCCATGGAGAGGCGCGGCAGCTGCACGCGGTCCTCGAGCGTCAGCCGCTTCTCCTCGTTCAGGACCGCGGCCGGCGCGGCGATGGGGTCCACGCGGGCTCCCTTCGGCACGTCCGAGAACCACTTCTCGACGAGACGCCGCGTCTCTTTCGGATCGATGTCGCCCGCGACGACGAGGGCCGCGTTATTGGGCCCGTAGTATTTCTTGAAGAACTGGACGACGTCCTCGTATCCCGCTGCGGAGAGGTCCTCCATCGAGCCGATGACCGGCCAGTGATAGGGATGGTCGGGCGGGAAGAGCGCCTCGGAGAGCTTGATCGAGGCCATCCCGTACGGCCGGTTCTCGAAGGTCTCGCGCCGCTCGTTCTTCACGACGTCGCGCTGCTGGTCCACCCGCGCCGGCGACATGACGTCGAGCAGATGCCCCATCCGATCCGATTCCAGAAAGAGCGCGAGCTCCAGCGAGTTCGACGGGACGTTCTGCCAGTAATCCGTGCGGTCCTCCGCCGTCGAGCCGTTGTTGTCGCCTCCCGCGGCCTCCAGCAGCCGGTCGAACTCCCCCTCCTTCACGTTCCTGGAGCCCTCGAACATGATGTGCTCGAAGAGATGCGCGAACCCGGTCCGCCCCGGCTTCTCCCGCGCCGACCCCACGTAGTACCAGACGTCCACGCAAACAAACGGAATCGTGTGATCCTCATGCAGGATCACGTTCAACCCGTTGGGCAGCGTGAACTGCTTGTACGGCACCTCCAGCCGCCGCGGCGCCGGCTGACCGAACGCGCTTCCGGCCGCGAACAAAAGCCCCGACGCCACGAAGATCCGCGCCAAGGCTCTCTTCGGAAACCTCATGTCAGCCTCCCAACTCACAAGCCTAACCTCTTCATGACTTACGAAATGGCTGTGTCGCGGTTCTTGATCAGCATTTCTCCGTGCCCTGGCAACTCGTGTCGCGCCGTTGAGGCGCGCCGCGGCGAAGCCGCGCTCAAAATAAGCCGCCTTGAGAGGGTTGCGTCCGGGGGACGCGGCCCAGGACTGCTATTCGAGAAAGGTTGGTAGCCCATACGAGAATCGAACTCGTGTCGCGCCGTTGAGGCGCGCCGCGGCGAAGCCGCGCTCAAAATAAGCCGCCTTGAGAGGGTTGCGTCCGGGGGACGCGGCCCAGGACTGCTATTCGAGAAAGGTTGGTAGCCCATACGAGAATCGAACTCGTGTCGCGCCGGCAAGGCGCGCCGCGGCGAAGCCGCGCTCAAAATAAGCCGCCTTGAGAGGGTCGCGTCCGGACGCGGCCCAAGACAGCAACTCGAAAAAGGTTGGTAGCCCATACGAGAATCGAACTCGTATTTCGGCCTTGAGAGGGCCGCGTCCTAACCGTTAGACGAATGGGCCAACGGGGCTGGAAAAGGTAGCACAGAGGTCATTCTCCGCCAAGGTTGGCTTCGAGGAGGCTGGTCGGCGTGGTCAGCGCCCTCACCCCGGCCCTCTCCCGGGGGGAGAGGGAGAATCAGTTCTTGATGGCGGCGGCGGGCTGGGGGGTTTCGCCGGGGGTGTAGCGGATCCAGCGGAGGATCTCGGGGATCGTCGGCTTCTTGCCGTACATGAGGATGCCGACGCGGTAGATCCGTCCCGCGGCCCACGCGATGGCGACGGTTGAGAGCGCCAGGATCGCCATGGACAGGAGGACCTGCCAGAACGGCGGCTCGGCGACCGAGGTCCTCAGGAACATCATCAACGGAGAGGTCAGGGGGAAGAGAGACACGAAGACCGCGATCGTGCCGTTGGGGTTGTTCAACACGGCCGGATAGAACGCCCAGCATCCCACCATGAAGAGCCCCGGGATCATCGCGAGCTGCTGAGCTTCCTGGTCGGTGTTGAACGGCGCCCCGATCGCCGTGTAGATCGAGGCGTAGAGGAAGTAGCCGAAGAGGAAGAAGAGGACGAAGTAGACGATCATCGAGACCGGGATCGAAGGGACGCCCATCTCGCCCGAAGCCAACGTTCCCGCGACGACCGGGAGCGAGAGGTTCATCGCGATGACCGACCAGATGATGTACTGGGTCAGTCCCACGAGGCCGATCCCGAGGATCTTGCCGAGCATCAGCTCGGTCGGCCGCACCGAGGCGATGATGACCTCGACGATCCGGCTCGTCTTCTCCTCGATGACTCCGCGCAGGTTCTGGAATCCGTACATGAAGAAGGTCGTGTACATGAGGACCATGAAGATGATCGCGGCGAAGATCCCCGCGCCCTTCTCCTCCTTCGAGCCCTTCTCCGTCACCTTGAGGGTCTTCAGGTCCACGCGCTTCTCGAGCTCGGTCGAAAGCTCGGGCGGGAGGCCGCGCTTCTCGATCTTCTCCTTGAGCAGCACGTGATTGATGGCCCGCTCGAGCTGCGCCATCGCGACGAACTCCGAGACGGTCACGCCGTAGTACTCCGCCTGCGATTTCTCGAGGAGGGACGGGTCGAGGACGAGGTATCCGTCGAGCTTCTTCTTCAGGGTTTCGGCGCGCAGCTGGTCCTTGGTCGCCTCGAGGCTCCCGGCGAGAGGCCGCTGCTGGAGGATCCAATGGACACCCTGGCCGCGCCTGGACTCCTTCTGCAGGGCCGCCTCCCTCTCCGAGAGGTCTTTCTGCAAGGGCGCGAAGAGGTGTCCCGTCAGGTCCACGACGGCGAGCGTGCGCTCCCCTCCGGCCTTCTTGAACGAGGCGATCTGGATCCCGATGTAGCCGAGGAAGAAGATCGGGACGAGCAGCGTCCCGATCCAGAAGGCCTTCGTACGGACGCGCTCGATGTACTCGCGCCGGATGACGGCGTAGATCTTCTTCCAGCTCATGAAATCCTCATTCGATGATGCGCGTTTCTTCCAGGCCGGCCTTGCGCACGGCCGAGAGATAGATCTCTTCGAGCTCCGGCTCCTTCTCGGAGAACGCCTTGACGTCGTACCGATCGAAGGCGCGCCGCAGGAACTCTCGCCGGTCCGTTCCCTGGGCGAGCGCGATGACATAGGCGCCGTTGACGGTCTGGACGGAAACGACCCCGGGAAGGGCCTGGACTTCGTTAGTCGAGGCGTCCACGGAAAGCCGAAGCAGGTCGCCGGCGAACTGCTTCTTCAGCTCCTTCAGGTTCCCCTCGAGGATCTTCTTCGAGCGGGCGAGCAGGCAGATCTCGTCGCACAGCTTCTCGGCCTGCTCGAGGACATGCGTCGAGAAGACGATCGTCTTGCCGCGCGCGCGGAATTCCGTCAGGTAGTCCTTGATGAGGGCGGTGTTGATCGGGTCGAGGCCGGAAAAGACCTCGTCCAGGATCAGGATCTCCGGATCGTGCACGATGGTCGCGATGAACTGGACCTTCTGCTGCATCCCCTTGGACAGCTCGTCCACCTTCTTGTTCAGCCAGGGACGCAGCTCCATCTTGTCGATCCACTCGGCGATCCGCTCCTTCGCTTTCTCCTTCGAGACTTCCTTGATCGCCGCGAGGAAATAGAGGTGGTCGATGACCTTCATCTTCCGGTAGAGCCCGCGCTCCTCGGGGAGGTAGCCGATGCGGTTCTGCGTCGCCCGGCTCATCGGCGCTCCCAGGACACGGATCTGGCCCGAATCGGGCGCCGTGATGTTCATGATCATGCGGATCGTGGTCGTCTTGCCGGCCCCGTTGGGCCCGAGCAGGCCGAACACGATCCCCTTCGGAACGTTGAAGGAGAGCGCGTCCACGGCCTTGAACCGTCCGAAGCTCTTCGAGACGGCCTGCAGTTCGATCGTATTGCTCATGTTCCTGTGTGCCGGTTAGTTACGGACCGGGCGTCCCGGAGTTTTCCCCGCGCATCTTAACCCGCATAATTCATGGACGACTCCGGCCGTCCCGCGGATCCCGGGGGTTCAGGGGGCGCCACGCGCCCCCTGCGCACATATGCTCCGCCAGGCGGCGTCAGCCCTCCTCTGCGATGGACCGAGGCGGGCGGAGGACCATTCGGTCCCCCGAACCCCCGCGGACGGTCGCCGTCGTCGGGCTTCCTTGCCTGGCGAAAAAATCTCTCGCGGGAACAACTCGTATCTGTCGGCGGTTCGCTCCAGTCCTGGAAGAAGTGCTTGGTTCAGTTGGTTTGCGCGTGTTTCGGCCGGGTGTCCATGAATTATCCGGGTTACCCGCGCCCCGAAATCCATTAGGATGCGCCTTCCACGCGGCCGGAGAGGTGCTGGAGTGGTTGATCAGGCCGGTCTCGAAAACCGGTAAGCCCCAAAAGGGCTTCGTGGGTTCAAATCCCACCCTCTCCGCCAATAATTGCGCCGCTGCGGCGGCGCGGTCTAAGGTCTAAGGTCTAAGGTCCTGCGTAGTTAGCGGCGGGCTCGGAAGAAGAGTTGCAGGAGGTCGGCGGATTCCTCGGCCAGGAGACCGCCTTCGACTTCGCAGCGGTGGTTCAGGCGGGCGTCCCGGGGAATGTTGCCGAGGGTGCCGCAGTAGCCGGCCTTGGGATCGGCGCATCCGTAGACGATGCGCGCGATGCGGGCGTTGACCGCCGCGCCGGCGCACATGGCGCAGGGCTCGACAGTGGAGTAGAGCGTCGCGCCTTCCAGGTGCCACGTGCCCGCGGATCGAGCGGCTTCCCGGATCGCTTCGATTTCCGCGTGGTGGGTGGGGTCGGCCAGGAACTCCCGCCGGTTTCGCCCCCGTCCGATCATCTTCCCCTCGCTCACGACGACCGCTCCGATCGGGACCTCCTGCTCGGAGAAGGCGATCCGGGCGAAGGCCAGGGCCTCCTTCATGAAGTGGGTGTCATCGAGGGTGAAGGCCATTGGGGAAGTATAGGTTTCAGGGAACAGGTGTCAGGGAAAATGCAGGTGTCAGGTGCCAGGTATCAGGTGTCAGGGACCGGAGCCGGCCCCAACCTGACACCTGGCACCTGATACCTGACACCTGCATTTCACCTGACACCTTTCCCCTGACACCTAACCCCCCCAAGATCCGGCACCTACCTTGAAAAGACCCCCTAATTCCAGTAGCCTCACCGATCCTGCGCCCATAGCTCAACTGGATAGAGCGTCTGACTACGGATCAGGAGGTTGGGGGTTCAAGTCCTCCTGGGCGCACCATCACCTCAGTCCTGGCGGAACCGGCCGGGGGCGAACTTTCGTTGTCCGGTTCCGTAGAAACAGTAGGCTGGAAGTTCGCAGTTAGAGGGAATTTGCCGATGTCTAAGAAGTGGAAGATCGTCCTCGGGATCGTGATCGCGGTGGGGCTGGCCGTCGTCCTGATGGGCTCCCTGCGGAACAAGGACCGGAACCTGCCGAAGGTGACCACCGCCAAGGTGGAAAAGGTGGATCTCCTGTCCAAGGTCACGGCGAACGGGAAGATCCAGGCCCGTCTCAAGGTGGACCTCTCGGCTCTCGTCATGGGACAGATCGTCAACCTGGCGGTCAAGGAGGGGGACAAGGTCGCCAAGGGACAGCTCCTTCTCCAGATCGACAAGGCCCAGCTCGCCGCCGCCGCCCTCGGCAGCGAGGCGAGCCTGGCGGCGATGCGCAACGACCTGGCCGCCGCGAAGGCGACCGCTGAGCAGGCGCGCTTCGATTACGAACGCGCCAAGCAGAACTTCGACGCGAAGATCCTCTCGGAGGCGGATTTCCAGAAGGCGAAGTCGGCCCTGGACACCGCAAGGGCCAACCTCGCCGCGACCGAAGAGCGCATGCGGCAGGCCGGGGCCACCCTGGCCGGGAGCCGCGACTCGCTGTCGAAGACGACCGTCACGGCGCCGATCGCCGGCATCGTCACCGCCCTTCCGGTCAAGGAAGGCGAGGTCACGGTCATCGGCACGATGAACAACCCGGGAACGCAGCTGCTGACCGTCTCCGACATGTCCGAGGTGGAGGCGGTCATGATGGTGGACGAGACTTCGGTGCCCCAGGTCAAGGTCGGGCAAACGGCCAACCTGATCATTGACGCCTATCCGGGAAAGAAGTTCAAGGGCGTCATCACCGAGGTCGGATCTTCGCCGATCCCCAAGAACGACCCGGACCTGCTCTCCCTCGTGGCGAACTCCGAGGCGATCAACTTCAAGGTCAAGATCCGCGTCCAGGATCCGCCTCCGACGGTCCGCCCGGGCTTCTCGGTCACGGCCGAGATCGTGACCGGCCGCAACGAGGGGGCCACGGCGATCCCGATCCAGGCGCTCGTCGTTCGCGACGTCCCGAAGAAGGACAAGAAGGCCGCCAGCTCCTCCGGAAGGCCGGACACGGAAGAAGGGGTCTATCTGATCAAGAACGGCAAGCTCGAGTTCCAGAAGGTCGAGACGGGGCTCGCCGGCGAGCTCATGATCGAGGTCAAGAAGGGGCCGGCCGTCGGCCAGGAGATCGTCACGGGCCCGTTCAAGGTCCTGCGCCAGGTCAAGGAGGGGGACAAGGTCGCCATCGAGAAGGAATCGGACAAGAAGAAGGGGACGCCGGGGCCGTCCGCATGAGGACCGTCGAGCTCTTCCGCCTCTCCTCCTCGGCTCTCACGCGCCACAAGATGCGCGCGTTCCTGACGCTGCTCGGCGTCATCATCGGGGTCGCGACGGTCGTGGGAGTCGTGTCGGTCATCTCGGGGCTGAACACGTACGTCAAGGACAAGCTCTTCGGCTTGAACCCGGACATCGTGATCTTCACCAAGTACGGGATCATCACGAGCCGCGAGGAGTGGCTGATCGCGCGCAAGCGCCGCGACGTCACGCTGACGGACATGCGGGTCGTCGCGCAGGAGTGCCGCCTCTGCGCGGAGGTCGGCGCGGAGGGGGACCGGAACCGGCCCGTCAAGTACCTGGACCGGAAGCTCTCCGACGTGCAGGTCCAGGGGCACACGGCCAACATGACCTCGCTCCTGCGGGTGGACATCGCGACCGGTCGCTACTTCACGGGCAGCGAGTACGACCACGCGGAGGCCGTGGGCGTGATCGGCTGGGACGTGCAGGACCAGCTCTTCGGCACGCAGGACCCGATCGGCCGGATCATGAAGATCGACGGCTATCCCGTGAAGGTCGTCGGGACGCTCGTGAAGCAGGGCAACGTCATGGGCCAGAGCCGCGACAACGTGATCTACATCCCGCTGACGCTGTTCAAGAACCACATCGCGCCGACGCAGGACATCGCGATCTTCATCAAGCCGGTCGGCGGCGTCGAGGGGGCCAACGCCGCGACCGACGAGGTGCGCACCATCCTGCGGTCCCTGCGAAAGACGAAGTTCGACAAGGACGATCCCTTCGGCATGGTCACGGCGGAGATGCTGCAGACGCTCTGGAAGAACTTCTCCCAGGGCGCCTTCCTGCTGATGATCCTGATCTCCGGGATCTCGCTCGTGGTCGGGGCGATCGTGATCGCCAACATCATGTTCGTGTCGGTCGTCGAGCGGACCAAGGAGATCGGCGTGCGGCGCGCCCTGGGCGCCCGGCGGCGCGACATCCGCTGGCAGTTCCTGCTCGAAGCG
Source organism: uncultured Acidobacteriota bacterium (assembly GCA_963782815.1). Classification (GTDB taxonomy): domain Bacteria; phylum Acidobacteriota; class Thermoanaerobaculia; order UBA5066; family Gp7-AA6; genus JAWOLE01. The sequence continues at coordinate 32,615 of CAWALG010000038.1, forward strand.
GCCCTCCTGGCGGCGTGCGGAGGAGTCGTCGGCGTGGCGCTGGGCTCGGGCATCGCCCTGGCGGTCAACCAGGTCTTCCCCGCGCAGGTCAAGCTCTCCTTCATCCTGATCGGGATCGGCGTGGCGACGTTCACCGGGATCGTCGCCGGGTGGATCCCCTCCTCCAAGGCCAGCGCCCTCCCGCCGGTGGAAGCGCTCCGTTATGAGTAAGCTGAAAGCCGTGTCCAATATCTTTTCCCACCTGCGGCGCGGCTTCGGCGAGAACATTCGCTTCGCCTTCCTCGCCGTGCGCGCGCACAAGCTCCGGGCCTTCCTGACGGTCCTCGGGATCGTGGTCGGCGTCGCGACGGTGATCGCGATGGTCTCGATCATCAACGGCTTCAACAACAACATGGTCCGCAACTTCCAGAGCTTCGGCGCGACGCTCGTGCAGTTCCAGAAGTTCGAGCCCCGGTTCGGGCCGGGGCACCGGGACGACAGCGAGAGGAACCGCAAAGACCTGACCCTGGAGGACGCCCTGGCGCTCAAGGCCGAGATCCCGGAGATGCGGGCGGTTTCTCCCGAGCGCTACCTGTGGAACGTGGACATCCACGTCAAGTACCGCGATTCGGAGACGACGACGCCCGTCATCCTCGGCGCCACGCCCGACTATTCCATGGCCAACAACCATTTCGTCGCCTACGGGCGCTTCTTCACCGAGGCGGACATCGAGCATTCCGCCCCGGTCGTCGTCATCGGAGAGGATGTCCGGGAGGCGCTCTTCTCCCACGAGGATCCCCTGAGCAAGTGGATCACCTTGAACGGAGCGCAGTATCTCGTCGTCGGCGTCTTCGAAAAGAAGGGGAAGATGATGGGGCACTCGAACGACAACTTCGTGGCGCTCACCTTCTCCGCGTTCGATCACCAGTTTCCCTTCATCAGGAACAGCCACGGCGACACGATCCACATCGCGACCGTGCCCTACCGGCCCGACCAGATTCCGACGATCATCGACAAGGGGAGGGCGGTGCTGCGCGCCCGCCGGCACGTCCCCTTCAACAAGCCGGACGATTTCGCGATCTACACTCCCGACAAGCTGATCGAGAGCTTCCAGTCGATCACGCGGGGCGTCACGCTCGGGATGATCTTCATCGCGTTCATCTCGCTCTTGATCGGGGGCGTGGGCGTGATGAACATCATGCTCGTCTCGGTCACGGAGAGGACGCGCGAGATCGGCGTGCGCAAGGCGGTCGGGGCGTTCCGGCGCGACATCGTCCTGCAGTTCCTGACCGAGGCGACGACGCTCTCGATCCTGGGAGGCGCGATCGGGGTCGTGGTCGGCGTGGCCGTTCCGGCAGCGGTCAAGCGCGCCTTCGAGGCCCTGCCGGCGGAGACGCCGTTCTGGGCGATCCTGGTCGGCCTCGCCGTCTCGCTGTCGGTCGGGATCTTCTTCGGCCTCTATCCCGCCGTGAAGGCCTCGCGCCTGGACCCGATCGAAGCGCTGCGCTACGAATAGTTATCGAGTTATCAGTTATCAGTTGTCAGTCTCGCTTGTTGCGAAACGGAACTGAAGACTGACAACTGAAAACTGAGAACTCATGACTCGTGTTCTGAGCGGTCTGCGCCGCGGTTTCGGCGAGAACGTGCGTTTCGCCCTGCTCGCGGTGCGCGCGCACAAGCTGCGCGCGTCCCTGACCGTGCTCGGCATCGTCGTGGGCGTCGCGACCGTCATCGCGATGGTCTCCATCGTGACCGGCTTCAACAACAACATGGTCAACAGCTTCCAGAGCTTCGGGGCGACGCTCGTGCTGTTCCAGAAGTACGAGCCGCGGTTCGGGCCGGGAGGGCCGCGGCCCGAAGGGGAGCTGCGGCGCAAGGACCTGACGCTCGAGGACGCGGCCGCGTTGAAGGCCGCCATCCCGGAGATGCGCGCGGTCTCCCCGGCCCGCTACCTCTGGGACAACACCGACTATCACCTTCACTACCGCGACACGGAAGTCCTGTCGCCGCGCGTCTTCGGCGTGCTGGAGGAGTACCCGATCGCGACGAACCGCCCCGTCGTGGAGGGACGGTTCCTGAGCTCGACCGAGGTGGACCACGCGGCGGACGTGATCGTGCTCGGCGACGAGATCCGCGAGAGGCTCTTCCCCCGCGTCGACCCGCTGAACAAGCGCATCCAGCTCGGACACGACACCTACACCGTCATCGGGGTGTTCGAGAAGAAGGGGAAGATGTTCGGGGAGTCGCAGGACAACCTCGTCGTGATTCCGCTGACGACCTTTGACCGCCGGTTCCCCTGGATCAGGGTCGGCGGCAGCCATGGCGACGCGCTGCGTATCGCGACGATTCCCTACACTCCCGATCAGGTCCCCGTGCTCATCGACAAGGCGCGCGCGATCCTCCGCATGCGCCGCCACGTCGCCTTCAACAAGCCGGACGACTTCGGCATCGTGACGCCGGACAAGATGATCGAGAGCTTCCAGGGGATCACGAGCGGGATCACGCTCGCGATGGTCTTCATCGCCTTCGTCTCGCTGCTGATCGGCGGCGTGGGCGTCATGAACATCATGCTCGTCTCCGTCACCGAGCGGACCCGCGAGATCGGCGTCCGCAAGGCGGTGGGAGCGTTCCGCCGCGACATCGTGTTCCAGTTCCTGACCGAGGCGACGACGCTGTCGCTCATCGGCGGGGCGATCGGAGTCGCCGTCGGCATCGCCGTGCCGCTCGCGGTCAAGAAGGCGTTCGACGCGCTCCCCGCCGAGACGCCGCTCTGGGCGGTGCTGGTCGGCCTCGCGGTCTCCCTCTCCGTCGGGATCTTCTTCGGCCTCTACCCCGCCGTGAAGGCCTCGCGCCTGGATCCCATCGAAGCCCTGCGCTACGAGTAGCCGTCGCTCCGCGCTTGCGCGGGATCTGCGCCCTGCGGGCGCACCGGCGGGCGGCTCGGCCGGATGCGGCCTCAACCGCTCGCCTGATCCCGCGCAAACGCTGCGCTCCCGCGGCGCGAGGCTCCTCCCCTCTGGGAGACTCCTCGCGCCGCGAGCACCGGCGGCATCCGGGCGGTCTATTGGGAGTATTGCTGAGGATGTGTCGAGGTGACCTTTGCCCCTGTCATCCTGAGCGCAGCGAAGGATCTGCTCTCGTCGCCATGCTCCCGGGGCTGAGCGCGTCCGGTTTTCGGTTTCCGGCCTTCGCTATAGACTGATTCCAACAGCGGGATAGCGGAAAACTGCAATGTCGAAGGCTTGGAAGATCGTCCTGATTGCCGGAGCCGTCGTCGTTCTCCTGCTTGTTTATGGCTGGGTCTCCGCGCGCGACCGGCGCATCCCGCGCGTGACGACGGCCAGGGCGGAGCTCGAGGACATGGTCTCCAAGGTCACCGCCAACGGAAAGATCCAGGCCGAGAAGCGAGTGGAGCTCTCCGCGGTGGTCATGGGCCAGATCGTGAACCTCGCGGTCCGCGACGGCGACCTGGTCAAGAAGAACGACTTCCTGCTCCAGATCGACCGGAACCAGGCCGTGGCGGGGGAGGCCGGATCGGCCGCGGCGCTGGCGGGGAGTCTCGCGGCGCTCGACTCGGCCCGAGCGACGCTCGAGCAGGCCCGGCGCGACGCGGAGCGGGCCGGGAGGAACTACGAGGCGAAGATCCTGCCGGAGGCCGACCACCAGCGGGCGAAGGCCGCGCTCGAAACGGCGGAGGCCGACTTCCAGGTGGCGCAGAGGCGCGTCGAGCAGAACCGGGCGAACCTGAGCGCCTCCCGCGACACGCTCTCCAAGACGACCGTGCGGTCGCCCATCGACGGGCTCGTGACCAATCTCCCCGTCAAGGAGGGGGAGGTCACGGTCATCGGCACGATGAACAACCCGGGCACCCAGCTGATGACGATCTCCGACATGTCCACCGTCGAGGCGGTCCTGATGGTCGATGAGACGGACGTGCCCAACGTCCAGGTCGGGCAGAAGGCGGTTCTCTCGATCGAGGCGTATCCGGAACGCGGGTTCGAAGGACTGGTCACTCAGGTCGAGAACTCGCCCATCTCCCGCACCGATTCGGAGCTGCAGGGCCTGATCACGACCTCCGACGCGATCAACTTCAAGGTGAGGGTCAAGCTGCTCCGCCCGCCCGAGAAGGTCCGTCCGGGCTTCTCGGTCACGGCGGACGTCATCACCGGTTCGAAGTCCCGCGTCCTGGCGATCCCCCTGGCCGCGATCGTCGTTCGGGATTCGCCGAAAGGGGAGAAGACCGCCGCCGGGCGGATCAAGACGGAATCGGGCGTCTACGTCCTGACGGACGGGAAGGCGAAGTTCCTGCCGGTGCAGCTCGGCCTGGCGGGCGAGCTGAAGGTCGAGGTGACCGGCGGCCTCCCTTCCGGCCAGGAGATCGTGACCGGCCCCTTCAAGACGCTGCGGGCGTTGAAGGAGGGGGACAGAGTCAAGGTCGAGAAGGAGAAGAAAGGAACGGAGTCCGCGGGCTCCAGGAGCTGACATGCCCCTGGGAGAGGTCTTCGTCGTCGCCCTGCAGGCCCTGCGGCGCCACAAGCTGCGCTCCTTCCTGACGCTCCTCGGCGTCATCATCGGGGTCGCGACCGTCGTCTCGGTCGTCTCGATCATCAGCGGCCTGAACCGCTATGTCCGGGACAAGGTGCTGAACCTGAACCCGGACGTCCTCGTCTTCACCAAGTACGGCATCGTCCGGAGCCGCGACGAGTTCATCCTGCAGCGCAAGCGCAAACCCGTGACGCTGCGGGAGGCGCGCTGGATCGAGCGCGAGTGCAGGACCTGCGCGGCCGTCGGCGCCCAGGCCAATCACATGGACTCGATCCACGCCGGACGGCTCAAGGATCCCGACGTCGCGATCGAGGGGCAGACGGCCAACATGGAGTCCATGATGCGGATCGACCTGGAGGCCGGGCGCTTCTTCACTCCGGTCGAAGAGGAGCACGCGGCCGCGGTGGCCGTCATCGGCGCGGAGGTCAAGGACCAGCTCTTTCCGAACGTGAACCCGATCGGCCGGACGATCTACGTCCGCGGTTACCCGCTCGCGGTCATCGGACTCACCGTCCGCAAGGGGGACGTGCTCGGCCAGAACAAGGACAACGTGATCGCCACACCCATCACGTTCGTTCAGAAGATCCTGACGGCGAGCGACGAGATCTCCATCTACGTGCGGCCGCGGGCCGGCCTGGCCGGGATCGAAGCGACGCAGGACGAAGTCCGCACGATCCTGCGCTCGTTGCGGAAGACCCCCTACCGTTCCGAGGACCCCTTCGGCACCCTCGGCTCGGAGGCCTTCCAGGCGCTCTGGAAGTCGCTCACGGCGGGGGCCTTCGCGCTGATGGTCCTGATCTCCGGCATCTCGCTCGTGGTCGGGGCGATCGTGATCGCCAACATCATGTTCGTCTCGGTCGTCGAGCGCACGAAGGAGATCGGAGTCCGCCGCGCCCTGGGCGCCCGGCGGCGGGACATCCGCCGGCAGTTCCTGCTCGAGGCGGCGCTGCTGGCGTCGGCCGGCGGCATCGCGGGAGTGCTCCTCGGCGCGGCGATCGCCTTCCTCGTCAACCAGGTCTTCCCGGCGCAGGTCGAGCCGGGCTTCGCGGTCGTGGGCATCGGCGTGGCCGTCGCGACCGGCGTGCTCGCCGGGCTCGCCCCCTCCACGGCGGCGGCGCGGGTGGCGCCGATCGAGGCCCTGCGGTTCGAGTGAGGGTGGAATGAACCGGTTGAGCGAGATCTTCCGCAGGGGCTTCGCCGAGAACGTGCTCTTCGGCGTCAGCGCGATGCGGGAGCACAAGCTGCGGTCGGGACTGACGATCCTCGGGATCGTGGTCGGCGTCGCGACGGTGATCGCGATGGTGGCGATCGTGACCGGCTTCAACAACAACGTCATCGGGAATTTCCAGGCCTTCGGCGCAAGCCGGATCGAGTTCCTGAAATTCAAGCAGCGGTTCGGGCCGGGTCCGCAGACGGAGGAGGAGCGCCGGCGCCGCAACCTCACGATGGACGACGTCCTGGCGATCCGGAAGGCCTGCCCGGAGGCCGCGGCGGTCTCCGCCCTCGTCGGCTACTTCGACGAGGAGATCCACGTGAAGAGCGGGAACCTGGAGGCGAACAGCCCGTACGTGCTCGGCGCGGACGAGTACTACCCCACGGCCACGGCCTACACGATCGCGCAGGGGCGGTTCTTCACCGTGGACGAAGTCGAGCACGGCGCGCTCGAGGTCGTGCTGGGGGCCGAGGTGCGGGAGGCGATCTTCCCGGCCGAGCATCCGATCGGCAAGGAGATCACCGTCAACGGCCTGCGCTACCGGGTCGTCGGCGTGCTCGAGAAGAAGGGAGAGCAGTTCGGCTACTCGCCCGACAACAAGGTCGTGCTCCCGTACAGGGCATTCGCGCACCAGTTCGGCTTTCAGCTCCGCCAGGACGGGGTCCGCATCAGCGCGGTGCCGCGGCGGCCCGAGGACGTCGGACTCGTCATCGAGAAGGCGACCGAGGTGTTGCGCCTGCGCCGGAAGATCCCGTTCAACAAGCCGAACGACTTCGAGGTCAACACGCCGGACCAGTTGATCGGCCAGTTCCGGGCGATCACCGGAGGAGTCACCGGCGCGATGATCCTGATCGCGCTGATCTCGCTCGTCGTCGGCGGCGTCGGCGTCATGAACATCATGCTCGTCTCCGTCACCCAGCGGACGCGGGAGATCGGGATCCGCAAGGCGGTCGGCGCGTTCCGCCGCGACATCGTGCGGCAGTTCCTGACCGAGGCCATCACGCTGACGACGCTCGGAGGGATCCTGGGCGTGGTGTTCGGCGCGTCCGTCTCGGGACTCGTGCGGGCGTTCGTCCCGGCTCTGCCCACGTCCGTGCCCGCCTGGTCGGTCCTCGTCGGACTCCTCGTCTCGATGTCCGTCGGCCTCTTCTTCGGCCTCTACCCCGCCGTGAAGGCCTCCCGCCTCGACCCCATCGAAGCCCTCCGTTACGAATAGTCGGTCGCGACGATTGCCCTGTCATCCTGAGCGAAGCGAAGGATCTGCTCCGGTCACTTCGGCCCGCGACCGGGGCCGGGCCCTCGGGGCCTGTAAGATTCCCACCGATGGTTCCGAAGGACGTGATGGTGGTGGGCCGGGAGCTCGTGGTCGTCTGGGAGGACGGGCGGGAGGACTACATCCCGCTCGAGAAGCTGCGGCGCGCCTGCCCCTGCGCGATGTGCAAAGGGGAGAAGGACCTCTTCGGCAACGTCTACAAGGGGAAGGAGCGTCCCTACACGCCCGCCTCGTTCCAGGCCGTCGCGCACCGTCGCGTCGGCGGCTACGCCCTCCAGATCGACTGGGCCGACCGGCACAACGACGGCATCTACTCCTGGGAGACGCTGCGCCAGCTCGCCGAGGGGATCGGGTGATCTGCGATCGGGTGATCGGGTGATTTGGATCCCGGTCGGTGATTCAAGGCTCCGGTCAATCACCCGATGGCTCGATCACCCGATCGCCCGATCCCCTGGCTCGATCACCCGATCACCCGATTATTTTGCTATTCTCGGCGGCCCCGGAGAGGTGTCCGAGTGGCTTAAGGAGCACGCTTGGAAAGCGTGTGTGCCCAAAAGGTACCGGGGGTTCGAATCCCCCCCTCTCCGCCAAGGAAGAATCGGGTGATCTGCGATCGGGTGATCGAGTCATCTGGGCCAGATGATCCGATCAACCAATGAACCGAGGGATGGAGAACCGGCGTAAATAGCATGGACGGCAAGGACGCCGCGACGGACCTGGATCTGGTTCGCCGCATCAAGGCGGGGGACGATCAGGCTTTCGAGGAGATGGTGAAACGGTACCACGCTCGCGTTTATTCGCTTTCCTACGGCGTCCTGCGGAATCCTCAGGACGCGGAGGAGGCCACGCAGGACGCTTTCCTGACTCTCTATCGGAAGATCGGCACGTTCGATGAGTCGCGGAAGTTCTTTTCCTGGTTCTACCGCGTCGCCTTGAACAGCGCCTACAGCCGGGCGAGGCGCCGGCCTTCGCTTCCCACCGTCGCGATCGAGGATCGCCTTCCGAGGTTCTCCGGCGACGGGCATTTCGCCGCCGAGGTTCCCGACTGGAGCGTCGCGATCGAGGACGAGGTCGCCGCCCGGGAGCTCGCCGCGCGCGCGGGGGAGTTCATCGCCGAGCTTCCCCCTCCTACCGCGACGTGATCTGGATGAACGACGTGGAGGGAATGACGGCTCCCGAGGTCGCCGAGACGCTCGAGATCTCGATCCCCGCCTTAAAGTCCCGGCTGCACAGGGCGCGGCTTTATGTCCGGCAGAGGCTCTCCGAGATCTCGAATACGCCCACGAGGGCGAAGGCGGCGGGATGACGGACGGAAAGACCTGCAAGGAGCTGATCCTCGATTGCCTTCTCGAGTTCGAGGAAGGCGCGATGCCCGAGGAGGAGCGGCGGGATTTGCAGCAGCACTTTGAAATGTGCCCGCCCTGCATGAACTTCCTCTCGACCTACCGGGCGACGGGGAAGACGCTCAAGATGTTGAAGCCCACGGAGATTCCTCCGGCGCTGGCGGAGAGCGTGATGGCCTTCGTGCGAGCCCGCCGCGAAAGGGAAAAGGGATGAAGGCCGGCTCGCCGGCCCGCGTCGTCTTCCTCTCGGCCGCCGCGCTCGCTCTCTTCTCGACGCTCTTCACGCTCGCCGCCTGGTACGACTGGTGGCCCCGCCTCCCGCCCGGCGCCTTGCACGACACGGACTTGTGGGCGGGACTCGCTGCCGGAGTCGCGCTGCTCATCCTGTTGCTTCGCCGCGATCCCAGTAAGGCTTCTAGCCCTCGTCGCCCCCACGCGCCGTAGGGGCGGGCCTTGCGCCCGCCCGCCTCTGTTGGATGCGTCGACCGGTCGAGACGGGTACGCCGCCGATTTCGCCGACGCGTGCTCGCGGACCACGACCGTCTTTCCTGGAAAGGGGACGTCGAAGGATGACGGCGTATACGGCAACGGAGCATCGCCGTCTCGTACGCGTGGCATGTCGGAGAGAGGCGGGCGGCCGCAAGGGCCGCCCCTACGGCGCGGGGAGAACGCCGAAGACGGAGCGACAGCAGGGATCGCCGGTGAGGTAGAATCCGATTTCCGGCGGCGGAAGATGGGTTCGGGCCCTGTGCGACGGAAGTCTCCGAACCTCGTCAGGTCCGGAAGGAAGCAGCGATCAGGAGGCGACCCCGTGCGCCGCAGGCAAACCTGAACTCATCTTCGGCCGCCGGTTTCTGAATTCTCAAGCCACGGGTGGACCGCTCATGCACGTCGCTCTTCCGAGGAAATGGCGTCCCCGCGTCTTCGACGACCTCGTCGGCCAGGAGGGTGTCGCGCGGACGCTGTCCAACGCGATCGCCGAGGGGCGCGTCGCCTCCGCCTACCTCCTGACCGGGCCGCGCGGGGTCGGCAAGACCTCGACTGCCCGCATTCTCGCGCGCGCCTTGAACTGCGAGCGCGGGCCGACGGTTCACCCCTGCGACGAGTGCGCCTCCTGCCGCGAGATCCTGGCCCGCGGCGAGTCGCTCGACGTGCACGAGATGGACGGCGCGTCGAACCGGAAGATCGAAAACGCCCGGGAGCTGATCGAGACGGTCCGATACGCCCCGCAGCGCGACCGCTTCCGGATCGCGATCATCGACGAAGTCCACATGCTCACGACGGAGGCCTTCAACGCCCTCTTGAAGACGCTCGAGGAGCCTCCGCCCCACGCGCGCTTCATCCTGGCCTCGACCGAGCTGCACAAGATTCCGGCGACGATCGTGTCGCGCTGCCAGCGCTTCGGATTTCGGGCGCTCACGGTCGCGGAGATCGCCGAGCAGCTCCAGAAGGTCGCCGCGGAGGAGAAGATCCGCGTGACTCCGGGAGCCCTCGGGATGCTCGCCGCCGCGGCGGACGGGAGCCTGCGGGACGGGCTCTCGCTCCTCGACCAGGCGGCCACGCTCTCGGGAGGTACGGTGGACGAGGGCGTCTGCTCGGAGATCCTCGCGCTCGTGGACCGCGAGCTCCTGGAAGGGGTCTTCTCGGCCGCGGCCTCGGGAGACCGGGGCGCCGCGATCGCGACTCTCGGCAAGCTCCTCGACGCCGGCGAGGATCCGCGGCGCGTGGGCAAGGAGTTCCTGTCGCTCCTCCGGCGCCTCCTGATGCTCGCGGCCGGAGCCCGGGCCGACCTGCCGGAGGCCGACCAGAAGCGCCTGACCGCCTTGTCCCGCGCGATGCCGTACGAGAATCTCCTTCGCGCCGTTTCCCTGGCGATCGAGTCGGACGCGCTCTCTCGGAGGACCGACGAGGCGGGGATCGTCCTCCAGATGCTCGTCTTGAAGCTCGCCGAGCTTCCTCGCTTGAAGTCGATCGAGGACGCGCTTTCCGGAGCGGCCGCGCCGCCGCCCGCGCCGGCCTCCGCCGCGCCGCCCCGGTCCGACGCGCGCGGCCCGCGCATCCTCTCCCTGGTGTCGGTCGGGACGGAGAGCGCGGCGCCCTCGCCGGCGCCCGCCTCTTCCGCCGACGCGATCTCCCGTTTTCACGATCTCCTGGAAGCGCGGCGCAGGGTCACGGGAGCGCAGGCGAGCCTGGCCGAGTCCGTTCGCGTGGACGGCGACGATCTCGTCCTTCGCTTCGGCATCGACAAGGCCGCCGCGAAGGAGGCGCTGGAGGAGCCGCCGGTCCGGAAGCTCCTGACGGAGGTGGCGCGGGAGGCGTTCGGGCGCCCTCTGCGCGTCGTGTTGAAGACCGGGCCACCGGCGGACGGCGATCTGGGCCAGGCCGCGCGCGAGGTGCCCCGCGAATCGATTTCGCGCGAGCGGGCGAGCAATCGCGCCGAGACCGACCCGGTCGTCCGGAGCGCGATGGAGCTCTTTCGGGCCGAGCTGACGGAAGTGAAGGAGGAGGAATAGTGATCAGTTTTCAGTGATCAGTTTTCAGTTGGGAACTGAGAACTGACAACTGACAACTGACAACTCGTCATCATGAACATCCAGAAAATGATGGCCCAGGCCCAGGCGATGCAATCGAAGATGCAGCAGGAGCTCGAGGCGCTGCGCATCGAGGCCTCTTCCGGCGGCGGCATGGTCACCGTCGAGATGTCGGGAACCAGGGAGATCGTCTCGGTCAGGATCGATCCGGCCTGCGTGGACCCGAAGGACGTCGAGACCCTCGCCGACCTGGTGCTCGCGGCCTGCCGGGAAGCGGCGCGCCAGGTGGACGAGGCCGTCCAGAAGAAGACCTCCGCGATGCTCGGCGGAATGATGCCCGGAATCCGATGAGTCTAAGGCGAGAGTCCAAGGTCTAATGTCCCCGAGCCCGACCTTCTTTTTTCGGACCTTAGACCTTACGACCTTCGACCTTAGACCTTCCCAGATGAGGGGCGTCCCGAAATCGTTCGAGCGTCTCGCCACGGAGCTGCAGCGGCTTCCCGGGATCGGCGGCAAGAGCGCGGCGCGGCTGGCCTACTACCTGCTGCGCGCTCCGAAGGAGGACGCCGAGCGCCTCGCGCAGGCGATCTCCGAGTCGAGGGAGGCGGTCCGCCGCTGCTCGGTCTGCAACACGCTGACGGAAGAGGACCCGTGCGACGTCTGCTCCGACCCCGAGCGCGACGCCGCGCTTCTCTGCGTGGTCGAGGAGCCGGGCAACGTCGCCGCGATCGAGAAGACCCGGGAGTTTCGCGGCCGCTACCACGTGCTCTGGGGCGCCCTCTCGCCGCTGAAGGGGATCGGCCCCGACGAGATCGACGGGGAAGGGCTGCTGCGCCGGGTCACACCGGAAGTCCGGGAGGTCATTCTCGCGACGAATCCCAACGTGGAAGGGGAGGCGACCGCCCTCTACATCGCGAAGAAGTTGAGGCCGACCGGGGTGCGGGTGACGCGGATCGCCTTCGGTCTCCCCGTGGGGGGCGACATCGAGTACGCCGACGAGGTCACGATGGCGCGGTCCCTGGAGAACCGGCGGGACCTTTAGGAATCGGGTGATCTGCGATCGGGTGATCGGGTGATTTGCCCTCGTCGATCGCCCGATCACCGACGATCACCCGATGGCCTCGGATGGCCGACGGCTCTGTTAGGATAAATGGCAACAGGAGACGGCATTAGCTCGATGATCGCGCATGACCTCGTCCTCTACGACGAGGAGTTTCAGAAGATCCGTCAGGTTCTGCAGCGGCTTCTTCAGGACGCCGGCGCCCACCTCGTCTCTCTCGTGGACAAGAACGGCCAGCAGATCGCCGCGGTCGGGGACAGGAGCACTCTCGACACGACCTCGCTCGCGTCGCTGACGGCCGGAAACGTCGCCGCGACGGATGGCCTCGCGCGGCTCCTCGGAGAGAAGGAGTTCTCCGTCCTCGTTCACGAGGGGGAGAAGGACAGCCTCCACATCTCGATCGTGGCGGGCCGGGTGATCCTGGTGGTGCTCTTCGACGAGCGGGCCTCGCTCGGCCTCGTCCGGCTGCGCGTGCGGCGCGCCACGGCGGAGCTGGAAACCGTGTTCGAGGAGATCGGCCGGAAGGCGGCGAGCGGGCGGCTCTCCCGCGAGAGGGAGCTCGAAGCCCCCTTCCTGGAGATCACCGACGACGACATCGACCGCCTCTTCTCCGACTAGCCGGGGAGCGCCCCGGCCCGGCCAATGACGTTCATCAACCACGCGCAGCGGGAGATCCACTGCAAGATCGTCTATTACGGGCCGGGTCTCGGCGGCAAGACGACGAACCTGCAGCACATCTACGACCGGACGAACACCGCCCTGAAGGGGAAGCTCATCTCTCTCGCCACGGAGACGGAGCGCACCCTGTTCTTCGACTTCTTTCCGCTCGAACTGGGGGAGATCCGCGGGTTCAAGACCCGGTTTCACCTCTACACGGTGCCGGGGCAGGTCTTCTACGAGGCCTCGCGCAAGCTCATCCTGCGGGGAGCGGACGGCGTCGTCCTCGTGGCGGACTCCCAGGAGGCCCGGATGGATGCCAACGTCGAGTCGGTCCGCGGTCTCGAGAGGGACCTGAAGGAGCAGGGGTACGACATCGCCACGATCCCGTACGTGCTCCAGTTCAACAAGCGGGACCTGCCGACCGCCCTCCCGGTGGACGAGATGTACCGCCGGTTGAACATCCGCGGAGAGCCGACCTTCGAGGCCACGGCGACGACGGGGGCCGGCGTCTTCGAGACCCTGAAGGCCTCCGCCCGCCAGGTCCTGATCGAGCTACGAAAGAAATGACCGCGCGCCGCACGCGCGCGGTCATCCTGAGCGGCGTGAGGCGCGAAGGATCTCGCCCAGGGCGACGGAGGCAGATCCTTCGCTTCGCTCAGGATGACAAAGAAGAGACGAAGGATGATAGGTGGATTAGCTATCGGCGCCTGAAGGGGCGGAGGCCGGCTCGAAGCAGGCGCGCTCGTCCGTGCAGTCCTCCGGCAGGGCGAGGGCGCCGTCGGGACCATCCGGGCGCATCGTCTTCAGGCACCAGTACTGCGCCGTCGAGGAGGAGCGGGAGATGTCCCGTTCGGTGTAGGAGTCGGGCACGTACCAGGTCTTCGTGCGCAGGTGGCGGCAGAGGAACGGATCGGGCTCGCGCGTCCCGTCCTTGATCGCCCTGGCGAACCGCTCCATCAGGTCATCCATTGAGATGAGATTGGTGATTAGGTGATAGGTGATTTGTGGTCGGGGACGCGGGCCGATTGCCTACCAACTCACCAATCACCGATCACCTCGTGAACGCAGATTGCTGACACAGGTCAGGCGAGGATCTCGCGCAGGGCTCGCTCCAGGGTGACCCTGGCCAGGCGCACGCGGAAGGCGTTCTGCGCGAGCGGTTTCGCGGTCGAGACCGCCGCTTGCGCGGCTTTCGCGGCAAGCTCGGGGCTGGCCTTCGCGCCGCGCAGGACCGCCTCGGCTTCCGGCGAGCGGTGAGGGGTCGGAGCGACGGAGCCCAGGATGACGCGGGCCTCGCGCACCGTGCCTCCCGAGACCGTCAGGTTCACGCACGCCTCGACCAGCGGCCAGTCGAACGACTCCTTTTCCTTGAGCTTCCTGTAGATCGAGCGGGCGCCGGGAGGAGGCGCCGGAATCGTGACCGTCTCGATGATCTCCCCGCGCGCCAGGACGTTTTCCCGCTGCGCGTCCTCGGTCGGCCGCACGAAGAAGTCGTCGAGCGCGATCGTCCGCCGGCCCTTCGGCGACACCGTGTTGAGCTTCGCGCCGTAGGCCAGCAGGGCGACGGCCGTCGCGGAGGGGTGAAGGCAGCAGCAGAAGAGGTCCGAGTCGAAGATCGCGTGGAAGCGGTTCTCGCCGTCCTGCGCGAAGCAGGTGGCGCCCCCCTTCTTGCGGCAGTCGAATTCCGCCAGGCGGTAATACCAGCAGCGGGGCCGCTGGCAGAGGTTGCCTCCGAGCGTCGCCATGTTGCGGATCTGCGGCGTGGCGGCGCCGTCCGCGGCGTCGGCGAGCGCGGGGTAGTGGCGCTTGATGTCCGCGCTCGAGGAGATGCGCGCGAGGGTCGCCAGGGCGCCGATCTTCGCCGGCGGACCGGCGGAGATCTCGGCGAGCCCCGGCACGTGGGCGATCGACACGACCCGCTCCGGGCTGTCGAATCCTTCTTTCATCCGGTCGAGCAGGTCCACTCCGCCGGCCTTCAGCTCCGAGCCCGGCTGCGCGGCCTCGCGGGCCGCCTCGGCGAGCGTCGCCGGCCGCAGAAGCGTGAACGCTTTCACGCGCGCGCCCCGCCCGCCTTCTTCTCGTCCAGCGCCGCCAGGACCGACTCCGGAGTGATGGGCAGGCTCCGGATGCGGGCCCCGATGGCATGCGACACGGCGTTGGCGATCGCTCCGGCCGTCGGGACCGTGGCGGGCTCTCCGATTCCGACCGAATGGGTGTTGTTCACGCCGTCCCAGACGGGCAGGAAGACGACCTCGATGTCCGGCACGTCTCGCGCGCCGGCGATCTTGTACTGGTCCACGTTGGGGTTGACCATGCGGCCGTACGAGCGGTCGAGGATCCGGTTCTCGTAGAGGGCGTAAGAGATGCCCTGGATGATGCCTCCCTGGACCTGGCTCTCCGCGGTCAGCGTATTGACGACGAGGCCGCAGTCGTGAACGGCGACGATCCGCTTGACGCGGACGAGTCCCGTCTCCGTGTCCACTTCGACCTCGGCGAACTGCGCGCCGGCCGTGAAGCGCTTCCACGCGTCCGCATGGTTCTCGGCGCGCTCGCCGGCGGCGGAGATGCCCTCCGCCGGGAGCCGGGAGCACGCCTCGCTCCACGCGAGCCGCTTGCCTTCGTTCCCCCGCGCGGAAAAGACCCCCTCGGCGAAGACCACGTCGTCCGGAGCGATCCCCCACTCCTTCGAGACGACCTCCGCGATGCGGCGCGAGGCGTGATAGGCGGCCGCCCGGATGGCCGGGGCGCTCGAGGGCGTGGTCGTCGAGCCTCCCGAGCCGGGGCCGTAGGGGAGGCGGGTGTCTCCGATCCGGACAGCGACCTTCGAGAGGGGCAGGTGCAGCTCTTCGGCCGCCACGATCCCGACCATCGTGCGCGCGCCCGTGCCCAGGTCCTGGACTCCCTGGACGACTTCGGCCGAGCCGTCGCGGTGGACCGTCACGGTGGCCTTCGGTCCCGTGCCTCCGGTGTTGTACCAGATGGCCGCGCCCATGCCGACGCCGCGCAGGATCGCGGGGTCGGAGGTCCGCCGCCGCGCGTCGCGCGCCGCCCAACCGATCTTCTCGGCGCCGATGCGGAACTCCTCGCGCCGGATCTCCGAGGGGTCGTTCTTCATCCGGAACTCGAGCGGGTCCATGCCGAGCCTGGCCGCCAGCTCGTCCATCGTGGCTTCCAGCGCGAAGGCGCCTTGCGGGTGCCCGGGCGCGCGCATGGCCGCGGAAGGCCCGGCGTTGGTGAAGACGTCGTACTCCTCGGTCTTGACGTTGTCGCAGGCGTAGACGTTCTTCAGGGGCCCGGACGTGCCGGTCCCGCCGTTGGTGCCGCCGTTGCCGTGCACGAGCAGATGCAGGGCCGTGAGCTTTCCGTCTTTCGTCGCCCCCGCCCTGATCCACTGCGAGGCCGAGGGACGGTTGCCCGTCGCCAGATGCTCCTCTTTCCGGTCGAGGAAGAGCTTGACGGGCGCGCCGGCCTCCTTCGCGAGCCTGGCGGCCGTCACGCCCTCGGTCCCGGCGCCGAACTTCGCTCCGAAGCCTCCCCCCATGTACTCCGTGATGACGTTCACCTTCGATTTCGAGAGGCCGAGCACCTCGGCGAGCTCGTCGCGCACGGAGAAGATCCCCTGCGTCGAGGCCCAGACCGTCAGCTCGTCCCCCTCCCACCGCGCCACCACGCCGTGCGTCTCCAGGGCCGTGTGCGTCTGGACCTGCGTGGTGTACGTCCCTTCGACGACGGCGTCCGCCTGGCGGAACCCCTGCTCGATGTCCCCCTTCGAGGAAGCCCGCGGGCCCTGCACGTTGCCGTTGCGGGGGAGCGTCTTCGCGGCGGAGGGCATGTCTCCGGCGCTCGTCTTCGTCTCGACCTTCTTCTCGAAGACGAGAGGAGCCTCCGGCTTTCTCGACGCCGCCGGGTCCACGACGAACGGCTTCGTCTCGTATTCGATCCGGATCGCGCCGATCGCGTCGAGCGCGCGCTCGGGAGTATCCGCGGCGACCGCCGCGACTTCCTGGCCGGCAAACCGCACGCTCTCCCCGGGTTTGACGATCGCGAGGGCCGCCTTGACGCCCGGCATGCGGAGCGCGGCGGAGAGATCCAACGACTTGACGAGGGCCGCCGGGTGCGGGCTGCGCACGATCTTGCCGTAAAGCATGCCCGGCAGCCGGACGTCGATCGAATAGCGAGCCGCTCCGTTCGCCTTGGCGGAGCCGTCCAGGCGGGGGACGCGCGTTCCGAGGATGGAGAACTTCCGCGAGGGATCCCATGGCGCGGGATCGCCGGCCGCGATCTCGACTTCCTTCTCCTCGAACTTGCCGTTGAAGCCGAGGCGGAGCTTCTCTTTGCTCACGTCATGCCTCCTCGGCTTCGAGCGCGTCGATGGTCGCCGGGTCTACGCGGTGGTCATCGAGGAGCCGGGACTCGGGACTCGGGACTCGGGACTCGGACCGGGATGCAATTTCGAGTTCCGAGTGCCGAGTTCCGAGTGCCGTCTTCAAGCCGGCCGCGCGTTCCACGGCTTCGAAGACGTGCGGGTAGGTGCCGCACCGGCAGAGGTTGCCCGAGACGGCGTGGCGGATCTCCTCGCGCGAGGGCTTCGGATTGTGGTCGAGGAGAGCCTTGCACGACAGGACCATCCCGGAGGTGCAGAAGCCGCATTGAAGGGCGTCGGCGGCGACGAACGCTTCCTGGATCGGCGCGAGGCGGCCGTCGGTAGCCAGTCCCTCGATCGTGGTGATGCGCTTGCCCTGAACCTCGGCGGCCAGAAGCAGGCACGAGCAGGCGGACTCGCCGTCGACCAGGACCGTGCAGGCGCCGCACGCTCCGCGGCCGCAGGCGACCTTGGTGCCGGTCAGGCCCAGCCGATCGCGTAACGCGTCGGCCAGAACGACGCGAGGTTCGACGGTCAGGGGATGAAGCTTCCCGTTGACGTTCAGCTCGATGGGAACGGCTTGCGGTCCCAGTGCCCGGCCCGCGGCCGGTTCCGCCTTGCCCCCGACTTTCGCAGCCACCACTCCCGCGACCGCGCCTCGTACGAGGTCGCGGCGGGTGAATCCGGGTTTCGGCTCTTCGTCGCTCATGGCATCTGGCGACCGGTTGCAGGATATCCGAAGAGAAGGGTCGCGAGTCAAGCGATCGGGTGATCTGCGATCGGGTGATCAGCGATCGGGTGATCTGCGATCGGGTGATCAGGAGGTGATCGGGTGATTGAGGGCCCCGGTCGATCACCCGATGGCTCGATCACCCGATCACCCGATCAGTTGGCGGTAGTCCTCCGGCGTATCAACATTCTGGAGGATTCCCGGGTCTTCGACGGGGACCTCGATCAAGATCTCGGGCCTCATCCGCCAGAGATGGCGCAGACCCTCCCGCGGAGGGATCTCCCGGATCGCCGCGAGCAGGTCCCGGCCGATGAGCGCGGGATGGCCGCGGCGCCGATCGTGGGACGGCACGAGCGCGCGAGCGGGGTCGGCGCGCCGGGCCAGGAGGCCGATCGTGCGGCCCGAGACGGCCGGGTGATCGGCGGGCCAGATGAAGACGGCCCGGGCCCCGGGAGAGATCGCCTCGAGTCCCAGGCGGATCGAGACGAGCATCTCCTCTTCCGGATGCGGGTTGAACAGGACGCGCCCACCGGCTCGTCGCGCGCGCTCGGCCGCCTCCGGGAGATCCGGTCTGACGACGGTCACGACATCCGTAACGCCGGCCGCCGCGAGGGTCTCGAGGATGGTCTCCAGAAGGGTCGAGCGGCCGAAGGGGAGGAGGATCTTCTCCCGCCCCATCCGGCGCGAGAGTCCGGCCGCCGGCACGACCGCGGCCAGGGGGCCGAGGGGACCGCCAGGTTTCCCGCGGGCTCTTCGCGTCACTTCTTCTTGGCCGGGATCGACGCGGGACTCGCTGCCGACTCGTGGGCGAGCGCCTGCAGCCATCGCCGCCCGGCTTCCATTCGATCGATCGCCCCCCGGCGGGCCTGGACACGAAAACCCGCCGGGGCGGAGGAGGAGCGCAGGCGCCGGACATGTTCGCCGACCGACCTCTCCAGAAGGAGAAGCGCGGCGCGCCGCTCTCCGGGCGGCAGGACGTCCAGGAAGGCGACGCGCGCGAGGAGGGGGTCCTTGCCCGGAGGCGAGAGCGGGGCGCCCAGCCAGGCACGCAGCTCCCTTCTTCCCGCGGCGGTCACCCGATAGAGGTTGCGGCGGGGTCCCCCCCGGGGACCGAGCACCTTCAAGTGCACGTGTCCGGCTCTCCTCAGGCGGGCCAGGGCAGGATAGATCTGGGAGAACGTTGCCCTCCAGACATGATCGAGATCCTCGCGCATGGCCCGTTCGAGATCGTATCCGGTCCGTGGTTGCTCGGAGAGAAGACCCAGGAGGACGTGGGGAAGCGACATGCGGGAACTATATCAAGATAGATATAGCTACGTCCTCTTTTGGAGTCACAGGGGAGGGGAAACGTCAAAAAGCAAGCAAAAAATCGGGGGCCCGCAGGCCCCCAAGAATTCCAGGCAGTAAACCGTAAACTACTGATTTACTTCTTCTTTTTGCCGCCCTTCTTCGCTTTCTTCGCGGCCTTCTTCTTGGTAGCCATCGTGTCACCTCCCTCCCGACAGCTGATTGACAGCCTTGGGGCGAGGTGCTAATTTTGCCGCCCCCTCGCAGGGGCGTATCGCCTTCAGTCTGTCGCTGCCGATTGATTGACGGGTCATACGTTCTTCAATCGCCGGGTGGGCCACAACCCATCCGGCGATTTCATTCTAGCTTCATCCCGCGGCTGACCAGAATTCTGTCTCACAGGTTGCGCTCATTCTCGGCGCACCGGCGCCGGATGTCAAGTCAAGGACGCGTGAGACGTGAGGCGCAAGGCGTGAGGCGGAGAGAACGCCGACCTCCCGGCTCCGGCGGACGCCTTCCGCCGGCGCCTTCCGACTAGAATTCCCGCGTGACTTCGCCTGACTCGATCACCGTCGCCCACAGTCCGGACTCCGACGACGCGTTCATGTTCTACGCCCTCGCGGAGGGGCGCGTGGAGACGGAGGGCCTCTCCTTCACCCACGAGCTCGCCGACATCGAGAGCTTGAACCGAAGGGCTCTCGCCGGAGAGCTCGCCGTCACGGCGGTCTCCTTTCATGCCTACGCTCACCTGGCGGACTGTTACCTCCTGCTTCCGCATGGAGCCTCCTTCGGCGACGGCTACGGCCCGGTCGTCGTGGCGCGGGAGGCGGTCTCCCGGGAGGAGATCCAGCGGGGGGGCGTCGTCGTCGGCTCTCCGGGAAGATTGACGACGGCGGCGCTCGCGCTCTCTTTGTGGGCTCCCGGGGTCCGCACCGAGATCCTGGCTTTCGACGCGATTCTCCCGGCGGTTCTCGAGGGGCGGCTGTCCGCGGGAGTGCTGATCCACGAAGGGCAGCTGACTTACGGGGAGGAGGGACTGACGGCGGTCGTGGACCTGGGCCGCTGGTGGAAGGAGGAGACCGGCCTGCCGCTCCCCCTCGGGGGCAACGTCGTCCGCCGCGATCTCGGCGCGGACACGATCGGCCGGATCTCCCGCGCCCTTTCGCGCTCGATCGAGTACGGCCTGGACCACCGCGAAGCGGCCCTCTCGCACGCCATGCGCTACGCGAGGGGACTCGACCGGTCGAGCGCGGACCGCTTCGTCGGGATGTACGTCAACTCCTGGACGAGGAGTTACGGTCCCGAAGGACGAAGGGCCGTGCAGCTGCTCCTGGACCGAGGGCATGCCGCCGGCCTCATCCCGGCGGTGAAGGCGGAGTACTCGGAGTAAGGGAAAGGTGCCAGGGTGAAGGTGTCAGGGGAAATGCAGGTTTCAGGTGTCAGGTATCAGGTGTCAGGTTGGGGCCAGGCTCCCGTCCCTGACACCTGGCACCTGATACCTGATACCTGTTTTTCACCTATCACCTGACACCTTTCCCATTAACTGAAATGAAACCAGACCGCTTCGCCGTGCCGATCCTGGGCTTGCATCTGGCGGCGCTTTCTCTGGCCATCGGGCCTCCGGTCTTCTTCGCCCTGGCGGTGGCTCCGGCGTCGTTTCGGGTTCTGCCGACGCGGGACCTGGCGGCGAGCCTCCAGAGTCCCATCCTGACCGTGGCTTGCCGGCTCGCGGAAGGGAGCTTCGCGGTTCTCTTCCTGACGTCCTGGCTCCTGGGGCGGTGGTGGGAGGCCGCGCGGCTGACGCGGACGCTCGCCACGCGCGCCGCGATCCTCGGCATGATCACGGCCGTCGTCATTGAGAGCCTTCTGATCCCGCCCATGGACAAGATCCGGTCGGAGGCCGGGCTGCTCGATACGCTCCCCATGACCGACCCCTCGCGAGTCCTGCTCGGGCGTTACCACCGTCTGGCGACCGGGTTCTTCTCCGCGGGACTCGTCGCGGCCCTCGTCATCCTCGTGGCGACCGTGCGTCTGATCGCCGCGCGACGCAGCAGTCCACCTCCGGTCCCGCCGCGGCCATCGGTACCGAAACTCCTGGATCTCAGCGATCTCTGATCGCGGCGATCAGGTGGTAGGTGGAAGGTCGTAGGTGGTAGGGCCCTGGGCTTTCCCTACCACCTTCCACCTATCACCTGACACCTTCACGGCGCCGCAGCGCCGTGACGACCAGCCCCACGCCGACGGCGACGAGGAGCCACGGCCAGAGAAAGGCGATGCGCTCGAAGAAGTCCGTCATGTTCACGCGGCGGGCGATCGCGGCGCCGGCGGCCGTGCCGAGGAGGATCAAGGCCGGCGCGAGCCAGGGACCCCGGCGGTCGTGCCCCGCGGCCCGGTCGAGGGCGGCGATGAGCAGGAAACCCGCGCCCAGACCCAACAGGAGCGTCGCCCAGCGCGGTAGCCAGGGCTCGAGCGCGCCTTGCAGCAGGAATCCGCCGCCGAGGCCGAGGAGGACGCCTCCCGGAAGCATCGGGCCGCGAAATGCGCGCAAAGCCGAAATGGCGAGGAAGATCGCTCCGAGAAGAAGAAGAGTCGGGCCCGGTCCCGAAAATGCTACGGACCGGCGCAGGAGAAAAAAAGCTCCGATCAGAGACAGCACGACGCCGAGCGTCAAGCCTCTTCGGTCGTTCACGGCCTCTCGATTCCCGATTTCCGACTCCCGGCTTCCGGCTCCGTCTCCACGGCCGTGTCTCCTTCCCACGCGAAGAAGCCCCGTCCCGATTTCTTTCCCGTGCGTCCCTCGGCGACCAGCCGGCGCAGGATCTCCGGCGGACGGAATCGCTCCTCGTTCAGGCCCGACGCCAGGGTTTCCGCGATCGAGAGCCGGGTGTCCAGGCCGACGAGGTCGCTCGTCTTCAACGGTCCCATGCGGTGGCCGTAGCCGAGCTCCATCGCCCGGTCAATGTCGCCCGGGCTCGCGACCTCCTCCTCGACCATGCGCATGGCTTCGAGACCGAGCGCGAGCCCCAGCCGCGAGGTGGCGAACCCCGGTGAGTCGGCGACCCGGATGGGCTGCTTTCCGAGTCTTCGTGCGAAGGCGACGGCCTGGTCCACCGTTTCCCCGGATGTCTCCGGCGCGCTCACGATCTCGACCAGCGGCATCGCCCAGACCGGGTTGAAGAAGTGGATCCCGACGACGCGGCCGGGACGCCGGATCGCCGCGGCGAGCGCGGCGATCGAGAGCGAGGACGTGTTGGAGGCGAGGATGGCTTCCCGGGGGCAGAGGCGGTCGAGAGACTCGAAGACACTCTTCTTGAGAGGAAGGGACTCGGGCACCGCCTCGATGGCGAGCTCCGCGCCGGCCTCTTCTTCCAGCCGGTCCAGGATTCGGAGCCGTCCGTCCGCCGCCTCGATCTCCTTGGCGGAGAGCTTCCCTCGCGCGGCCGCGCGCCGCCAGGAAGCCTCGATGGAATCTCGCAGGCGGCTCCGCGCCCCCGCGTCCGACTCGAAGATCGCCGCCTCGAAGCCGGAGAGGGCGCAGAGCCCCGCGATGCCGCGCCCCATCGTGCCGCCCCCCACGACCAGGACTTTCCTGATGTTCACCGCGGCGCGATTATATGGACTGGCATTCATCCCGAGCGCTCAACCGGTCCGCCGGTCCCCTCGGTCAGCGAATCAGGGCGGCCGCGTTGGACCAGAGGATCTTCTCCTTCGCGGCATCGGATAACGGCAGCGCCAGGAAATCCTCGACGTTCCTTCTCATCGAGAGGACTCCCGGGCTGGGAAAGTCGGTCCCCCAGAGGCACTTGTCGGCGAGGTCCTCGAGCCGCGGCAGGTATTCGAGGAGCTTCTTCGGAGGGATCCCGGAAAGGTCGAGATGGACGTTGCCGTGCCGGCGCGCGAGGAAGGCGGCCGTCGGCATGAAGAGAGGGCGTCCGGCATGGGCAAGGATGATCGTGAGACGCGGGAAATCGACGGCGACATCATCGGCCGCCATCGGGTCGCTGTACCGGTTGCGCGCGCCGGGAAAGATGGAGGTGCCTGTGTGGATCATGACCGGGCGGCCCATCTCCTGCGCCGTCGCGTAGATCCGGCCAAGCGCTTCGTCCCCGTCGCGGTAGCCGTTGGCGGCGAAGAGCTGGTGAGGCGGATGGAGCTTCAGCATCCGGATGCCGAGCCGGTCGATGAGGCGCGCGGTCTCGGAGGCCGCGTCGCGAGTGAAGCGGGGATGCACCGAGCCGACAGCGACCAGCCGGTCCTCGTGCCCGCGGACGAAGGTCGAGACCCAGTCGTTGACCGTCTCGTCAAAACCGAGGACGTCGGGCGACGAGTAGTTGATGAGAGCGGCGCGCTCGACCCCCTCCTCGTCCATCAGCCGGAGCAGCTCCGCCGGGTCCGCGAGCGCCTTCTCGATGCGCGGCAGATCGCGCCGCGCTCCCTTCATGACCGCGAGAGCACCGGGCTTCAACTGCTCCCAGGGCTGAACGTGGATATGACAGTCAAATACGCGCATGGTCAGGGTCAGGTGTCAGGTTTTCCCTGACACCTTCCTCCGGCTAATAGACGTGCGTCAGCCCGACCCGGATCCGGAAGTGCGCCCGGTCACGCTCTCCCGTCAGCTCCGACCCGGCTCCTGCGAAGAAGATCGTCTGGAGACCGATCCGCTGCCGGATCCCGCCCTCGACGGCCAGGACCCTGTCCCCGCCGCGGACCGGATTGGAGCTCACGTCCACGTCGGCGACGAGGAGCGTGTCGCTGCGTCGGTGAGAGTCGATGACCCAGTCGGCGCCGACGATCCCCTCGAAACGGTCGTAGCGTTCCGTGCTCCCGGTGGCTCCCAGGCGCGTCCACAGGAAGTTGCCGTGGATGCGAAACGCCTCGTAGGAACGGGTCGCGAGTCCCGCCAGATGCAGGTCGGTTCCCTTCGAATCGAGCCCCGTCGGGAACTCGACGCCCGCGCGCACCGCCAGGGCGGGCCAGTCGGCGGTTTCCGTCTTGAGCTGGTAGAGCGCGTGGAGCACGATGTCGCCCGAGGAGATGCCGCGGTCGGCGTTTCGCCCGGGGCGCGTCACGTAGCGCACGCTTCCCCCCAGCTCCAGTCCCCGCGCCATCCCGTACAGGAGCGAGAAAGCGGGGCCGTAGTCGTTCAGCCCGTCCTGCCTCACGTTGTAGGTCCAGTCCACGGACCCGGAGAAGGCGCGGAAAGAGATCGGCCGCGCGTCCTCGACGGCGAGAGGGCGGTCAACCTCGAGATCGCTCAGGAGCTGGGCCCGACCCCTCGCGGCGGCAGTGAGCAGCAGGACGGCGAGCAACACCTTTCGCGCGACGGTCATGGTGATTGAAACTCGGCCATGCCCGCGGTGGGGAGGCCGTAGCGTCGCGCGACGCCGCGCAAGCCTTCCGCCCGCTTCCGGCGGGCTTCGGGCGTCGTGCCGCCGGGGGCCAGGGCCTCCAGGACGTCTCTACGAAATTGCTCGACCAGGTCGAGGGCCCTCGCGACGCCGGGAAAGGCCTTTTCAACGCCGGGGGCCGAGGTCGTGTACGCCGTCGCCTCCGAGGGATGGTCGCCTGCGAACGCCTGGTCGAAATCGGCGATCGTCAGCTTCACGCGCCACCGCTGCTGCGCGAAGTCGGGCGTCGTCAGCTCGTCGGCCGCCCTTACGAAGAGCCTCGCCCCGGCGGTTTCGATGCGCCATGCGGCCGTCGTCTCCAGGGAGGACCCGCCCGCGGCGGGCTCCGGCGGCTCGGAAAGCGCCCACCGTTCGCGGCGATAGAGAAGGAGCGCCCGATCGAGGCGGGTAACCGACAGTTGTTCTCCCGCGTCGGAGGAGCCGAGAACATCGAGGAGCTGCTGTTCGAGAGTCTGGCCCCAGCGCAGCGCCCGGAAGATGGGAGCGGCGTCCCGGGCCAGCAGCGGCGCGACGCGGTCGGCCTCCGGCGGGAACCGGGGCGGTTGCCTGGCGAGAGCGAGGGCGTCCTCGGAGATCCTGCGATCGAGCTCGCCCGTCACGCCGGACGCCCATGCGATCTCGAGGGTCCGCCAGCGGGCGAACCGCACGATGTTCAGGCGCGCGTCGAGGTCGGGGTGAAACCGGTGGACCGAGTTGTCGTAGCCGCCCTTGGGTCGAAAGGGCTCTTCGGGCTGGCCGCTCGCGCCGGCCGCGAACAGGAAGAGAAGCGAGAGGCACGTTCCGACGCCCGCCCTTCGCATGGGCGGGAACGATATAGCACCCCCCCTCAGCGCGAAAGCGAGGCACCGAGCGCCCAGGGGGTGCCAAGCCCCGGGAGCGCAGGCGCGGAGCGACGAGAGGCGGGAGGCGCAAGCGCCTCCCCTACATCACGAATCCCGATGGGGGGCCCTCGGTCGCGCGTAGCGGTTGCGCGGGATCAGGCGAGCGGTCGAGGCCGCATCCGGCCGAGCCGCTCGCCGGTGCGCCGAAGGGCGCAGATCCCACGCAACCGCGGAGCGACGGTCAGCTGGCCTGGGCGGGGATGGGGCGGAAGGCGCGGATGGCGAGAAGCGTCACGGCGATGCCGCCGGCTCCGGCCCAGAGGGAGGCGGAGGCTCCGAAGCGCTCCGCCACGGCGCCAGCCTGGAGGTTGCCGAGCGGCACGAAGCCGAGCCAGGCGAGCGCGTAGAGAGAGATCACACGCCCCCGCAGCCTGGCCGGCGCTCGCTTCTGCATGAGGGTGTTGACGAGGGACGAGGAACACATCATCGCGCCCCCGAGCAGGGCGAGAGAGAGGAGCGACAACGCGTAGATCCGCGACGCGGCCAGACCCGCGAGCGAGAGCGCGAAGGCCCACCCCGCGAGCGTCACCGCGAGCCCCTTGCGCGCGAAGTCTCCGAGCCAGGCGAGCAGGAGGGCCGTCGCGACGGCGCCGATGCCCACCGCGGAGAGCATTCCTCCCAGGCCCTGCGGCCCGACGTCGAGGAGTCTCCTGGCGTAGAGCGGCGCGAGCGTCACGGCCGGCGTGCCGAAGACGGCGAGCGCCATGCTCAAGGCGATGAGGGGCGGCAGCACGTTGTCGCGGCGGGCGAACCGCAGGCCGATCCTCAGGTCCACCCAGGCGCCCCGCGTCGGCCGGCGGGCCGACCGCATCGGCGGCAGCAGCGCCAGCGGAACGAGAATCGCGACGAAGGAGAGGGCGTTCAACAGGAAACATCCCGTCTCGCCGAAGGCCGCGATCGTGAATCCGGCGAGCATGGGACCGATGATCCGCGAGAGGTTGAACTGCATCGAGTTCAAGGCGATCGCGTTCATCAGGTCTTCCGACCCGACGAGATCGAGAAAGAGCGATTGATGGGACGGGGTCATGAAGGCGTTGGCGACCCCCGAGCTGATCGCCAGCGCCGCGACGAGGGGCACCGTGACGAATCCCCAGAACGTGGAGGCCGCGAGCAGCAGCGCGGAGAACATCTGGATCGACTGCGCCGCCAGGAGCACGCTCCTGCGGTCGTATCGGTCGGCGGCGACGCCGGCGAGCGGCGCGAAGACGAGCGTCGGCAGGGAGCCGGCGAACGTGACGAGTCCGAGGACGAACGCGGAATCCGAGAGGCGCAGCACGAGCCACCCCTGCGCCACCGTCTGCATCCAGCTCCCGACGTTGGAGAGGAAGAGCCCGGTCCAGTAACGCCGGAAACTCCGGTGCCGGAGCGAGGAGAACATCCCGCGGCGCGGTCCCGGGACGCCGCGCGGGGGCGAGACGCCGAGCGTCGGGCCGGCGGGCTTGATCAGCGCCGGGTGAGACTCGGGCGACAGGCCGCCGCGAGGATCGCTCACGCGGGCGCCCGCGCCCGGTTCCGCGACAGGCGGGCTCCGGCGACGGAGAGGACGAGCACGATCAGGTTGACCGCGGTGCCGGCCAGGACCGGGTCCGCGCGCCCCGTGCACCCGGGAAAGAGGCGGCCGGCCGCCGCGACGGCGCCTCCGGCCGCCATCGCCGCGATGGCGCCTCCGGGAGGCGGAGCGAAGGGCTTGCCGAGGAGCGCCGCCAGGACCGGGAGGATCAGACCCGCCGCGAAGATCGAGTAGCCGAGCTTCAGGGTCTCCAGGACGTCGCGGTTCAAGGCCAGGGCCACCACGAGACCGAGCGCGCCGTAGAAGGGGGAGAGAAGCCTCGCCGCGAGAATCGGCGGCGGGCGCCGCGTGACCGGCGGCAGGATGTCGCGGACCGTGACGGCCGCCGCCGAGAGAAGGACCACGTCGGCGGAGGTCTGCATCGTCGCGACGAGGGCGACGAGCACCAGGGAGGAGAAGGGCGGCGGCACGAAGGAGAGGATGGCGCGCGGAAGCGTCTCCGCGGCGGGCGCCGAAGGGAGCATCGCCCGCGCCGCCAGCGCCATCAGGGCGACGGAGAGCCCGAAGACGACCTTGGAGACGCTCGCCAGGAGGGCAGAACGGCGCGCCGTCGCTTCGTCGCGGCAGGAGAGGAGCTTCGAGTAGACGTCGCTGCCGACCAGATGCGGCAGTCCGATCAGGACGAGGAGCGCGAGGATGTCGCCGGCGCGAAGGGTCGGAGAAACGGGGAAGCTCCAGGCCTGCCGCGGCAGCGCCGCGAGGGAGCCGCCGGCGCGGGCGAGCGCGCAGCCGAGCGCGATCCCGGGGATGCCGACGACCATCAGCCCGTACTGGAGGAGATCCGTCCGCGCCACCGCGAACTGTCCTCCCAGGGACGTGTACAGGATGAAGACCGCGGTCGAGCCCACGATCGCCGGGATCGGGGAGAGACCGAAGGCCGCCGTCAGCGACGACCTGCGTCGCCTCGACAGGAGCGCGAACCAGACGATCTCCGAGACGAGCACGAGGATCGCGGCCGCCAGGCGCGCCCCGGCCCCGTAGTAGCGGCCGATGATCTCCGGCAGCGTGACCGCCGCCTCGCGCCGGATCCGCCGCGCGAGAAAGAGGCCCAGCGCGAGAAGGCCGAGCGCCCCCGCGAGATCCAGCCACAGGCCGGCCAGGCCGTGGATGTAGACGAAGGCGGCGAGCGCGATCGTCGTCGAGCCGCCGGTCGTCAGCGAGGAGAGCCCGATGAACCCCCAGAACGTGTTGAGGCTCCGGTCCGCGACGAAATAGGACGCCTCGTCGCGCCCCGCCCGCCTGCGCCACGCGAAGCCGATCGCGAGCACGCCGGCAAGGTAAAGCAGGAGAAAAACGAGTGTGAGCGTCGGCACTTTGGAGAGCTAGGGAACACCGGCCAAGGTCAGAGCCGCTCGGCTGCTTTGAGAGCGATGGCTTCGAACAGCACCGTGGCGATCGCGAGGGAGCGTTCGTCGATGTCGAAATCGGGGGAGTGGTGCGGCCGGTGCGCGCCCGCGGGGGCCGACCCGACGAAGAAGAAGCAGCCGGGCACGCGGGAGAGGAACACGGACATGTCCTCGCCGCCGAGCGTGCGCGTGTCGGTCTCGACGTTCTCTTCGCCGACGATCTCCCGGGCCGTCTCGATGAAGAGCTCCGCCATCGCCCGGTCGTTCACGGTGGCCCGGTTGACGCGGCGGTAGTCGAGGCGCGCCTTCACGCCGGCGGCCTCGGCCGTGCCGCGCACGACGCGCGCGACCTTCTCCGGCAGCGCGCGCCCGGCCTCCTCCGTGAAGGATCGCGCCGTGCCGGTCAGCCGGACCGAAGACGGGATGATGTTGAACGCGGTGCCGCCGTGGACGCTGCCGATCGTCACGACGGCGGAATCCAGAGGCGAGATCTCCCGCGAGACGACCGACTGGAGGGCGTCGATGATGCGGGCGGCGGCCACGATCGGGTCGGCGGTCTCGTGCGGCGACGCGCCGTGCCCCCCGCGACCCTCGACCTCGATCGCGAACTCGTCCACGGCGGCCAGGAGCGCGCCCCGATTGACGCCGATCTTCCCGACCGGGAGCTGATTCCAGAGATGAAGGCCGAGGGCCGCGGTGACTCCTTCCAGGACGCCGTCCGCCGCGCACGCCTCGGCGCCGCCCGCGCCCTCCTCGGCGGGCTGAAAGAAGAATCGGAACCGGTCGGCGCGGGGAGCGCGCGAGAGGCGCTCGGCCACGGCCAGTCCGATCGCGACGTGGCCGTCGTGCCCGCAGGCGTGCATCTTTCCGGGAACCCGCGACTCGTACGGGGCGCCGGTCGCCTCGGTCAGCGGGAGGGCGTCCATGTCGGCCCGCAGGAGGATCCGGGCGCCGGAGGATCCGGGATCCGCCGTGACCCCCGTCCTGCCGACGCCCGTGCGCGGGGAGAGCCCGAGCCGGGCCAGCCTGTCGGCGACGATTCCCGCCGTGCGCGTCTCCTCGAAGCCGAGCTCGGGGTGCTGGTGGAGATCGCGCCGCGTCCGGACGAGCGACTCGAACTCCGTCTCGGGAAAGCTCTGAAGCAGGCTTCTGAGCACCCGCCGGATTATAAGAGCCGCCGGCCTGTCATTCCGGGGAGAGCCGCGGCGAGGAATCTGCTCGCTCGGGAGGACAAGGATCGTAGTATTGGAGGCGTGACGCCTCTCGTTTCGCCCGAGCTCGACTCCTACATCCGCGACCTCCTGCCGCCCCGGCATCCGGTGATCGCGGAAATGGAGGCGGAGGCGCGGATCCGCGACATCCCGATCGTCGGTCCGGCGGTCGCGACCCTCCTGTCGCTGCTCGCGCGGTCCATCGGCGCGCGGCGGGTCTTCGAGATGGGCTCGGCGATCGGCTATTCGACCGCGTTTTTCGCCGACGCGGTCGGCCCGGGCGGGAGGGTCTTCTATACCGACGGCAGCGAGGAGAACGCGCGGGAAGCGCGCGGGTATCTCGAGCGTCTCGGGCTCGCGGACAGGGTCGTCGATGCACGTCGGCGAGGCCGTCGCCCATCTCGAGGCATCGGCGGGAGACTTCGACGTGGTCTTCATCGACATCGACAAGGACGGCTATCCCGCGGCGCTCGAGGCCGCGGCGCCGCGCGTCCGGCCGGGCGGTTACCTGCTGGCCGACAACGTCCTCTGGTCGGGCCGCGTGGTGGACGACGTCGCTCGCGACCCGGCCACCGAGGGGATCCGGGAGTTCAACCGGCGGCTCTTCGTCCGGCCGGACTTCTCGAGCGTGATCGTGCCGCTGCGCGACGGCGTGGCGATCGCGCGAAAAATCGGATGACGGCGGCGGCCCGGGAGGGAATCGTGGACCGATTCCGGCGCTTCGCCGTCGAGAGAGACCTCGACCTCTTCGAAGGGGCCCTCCTCATCGGGCAGATCGTGGATCCCGTCCGAGGACGCCGGGCCCGCGAGAGAACGCGTCGAGGAGCTCGCCTCGAGAGTGCGCCGGTTGAGGGAGCGGGAAGGGACCGGTTACGAGGCCCTCCTGCGCGTGCTCTTCGAGGAGGAGGACCTGCGCGGCGACACGGAGACCTACGACGATCCCGACAACTCCTCCGTCGCGCACGTGCTGGAGACGGGGCGGGGCATGCCGATCACGCTCTCGATCGTGGTGATCGAGGTCGCGCGCCGCGCGAGTCTCGCCCTCTGCGGAGTCGGCCTGCCGGGCCACTTCGTCGTGGGAGGCCCGGATCTGCCCGATGGGCGGTACCTGGACCCCTTCGACGGCGGCGAGCTCCGCGACGCCGAGGCCGTCGGGCGCCGCGTGGGCTCGATCTTCGGCACGCCGGTCGAGCTGCCCCCGGAGGCCTTTCTCCCCGACTCGCCGCGCGCGATCCTGGCGCGCGTTCTCTTCAACCTGCGCCGTTCCTTCGAGAAGAGAGGGCGCCTGGAGGAATCGCTCGCGGCCCTCGAGTGCGCGGATGCGCTCGTGCCCGGCGACCCGTCCGTGCGGCGCGAGCGCGGCCTGCTGCTCCTGCGGCTGGGGCGCACGGACGAGGCGATCGCGGTCCTGGAGGCATACGTCGCCGCGGCCCGCGGCGAGGACGTCGAGGCGGTGACGAAGCTGCTGGACGCCGTCCGCGGACGGGCCGTCTCCTCGCCCGGAACGGATCTCGCCTCCGCTCCGCTCCAGGAAAAGAAGATCTTCACTCTCGCGCAGGCCCGGGAAGCGCTGCCCCGCGTCCGCCAGATCACGTCGGACGCCGTCGCGCGCTACGAGTCGCTCGGCGAGGACCCCGAAAGGGAAGAGGAGCGCCAGGAGCTCGTCCGGGAATGGGTCGCCGGCTCACGGAGCTCGGCGTCGAGATCAAGGGCTTGTGGCTCGTGGACTTCGATTCCGGCGCCGGCTATTACTGCTGGAAGTATCCGGAGTCTCACTGGAGTTCTTCCACGGCTACGAGGAAGGCTTCGCCGGGAGATTGCCGCTTCAATGAGAGGTCTAAGGTCTAAGGTCTAAGGTCTAAGGTCCCGGAGCCTGACTTTACGACCTTAGACCTTACGACCTTAGACCACCTCACGCCGGCCATGACTCGCCGGGTGCAAGCTCCACCACTTCCGTCGATAAACCGCGTTTCTTCAACTCCTCGCGGAGCAGGGCCGGCGTCCCCCACAGGGCCGGGGACGTTCCCCAGTGCATCGGGATCACGCGCGGGACGCCGAGGAGCTCGCAGGCCTTGGCGGCCTCGCGGGGGCCCATCGTGTAGAAGTCGCCGATGGGGAGGAGGGCCAGGTCCGGCTCGTACAGCTCTCCGATCAGGGACATGTCGGAGAAGACGTTGGTGTCGCCCGCATGGTAGACGCGGAAGCCGTCCTCGAAGGTCAGGACGTAGCCGCACGGGTCGGAGGGGAAGTTCGTTTCTCTCCCCGCGCCGGAGGTGCCCGCGGAGTGGACGGCGTGCACCATCCGGAACTCGACGCCGGCGACTTTCTGGCTGCCTCCCTTGTTCATGCCGGAGATCTTCTCGACGCCGCTCGCGCCGCAATGGAGGGCCAGCTCGAAGATCGCGACGACCGTCGCGCCGCTCGACTTCGCGAGCGCGACGCCGTCTTCGCCGAAGTGGTCGAAGTGTCCGTGCGTCGCGGCGACGACGTCGAGCCTGCCGAAGTCGAACCCCTTCGGGAACTTCGGGTTGTTCCCGATCCACGGATCGATCGCGATGCGCGCGCCCCCGGGCGACTCGATCAGGAACGCCGCATGCCCGAGCCAGGTCACCTTCCCGCCAAAGGTCTTGTTCGTCACGATCCGCCTCTCCCAGTCCCGAGCGGTCTAAGGTCTAAGGTCAAAGTCTAATGTCAGGGCTCCGGGACCTTAGACCTTCGACATTAGACCTTAGACCTTGCTCCGTCAGAGCCGACCAATCCACCAGCGCAACGAGTCTCCTCACAAACCCCTCGAGCCCCGCGCGGTCCTCCTCGTCGAACCGGCCGAGCTCCGGGGAGTCCACGTCCAGGACGCCGCGCAGCACGCCGCCCTGCAGGATCGGGACGACGATCTCCGAGCGCGACGCGGCGTCGCAGGCGATGTGGCCGGGAAAGGCGTTCACGTCGGGCACGACGAGCGTCTCCCGGCGAGCCGCCGCCGTCCCGCAGACTCCCTTGCCCACGGGGATGCGCACGCACGCCGGCTTCCCCTGGAACGGCCCCAGCACGAGCTCTTCGCCGCGCAGCAGATAGAGGCCGCACCAGTTGATCCGCGCGAGCCCCTGCGCCAGCAACGCCGAGGCGTTGGCGAGATTGGCCAGCGCGTCGCTTTCTCCTTCCAGAAGCGACCCGAGCGAAGCCGCCAGATCCCGATACAACTCTTCCTTCGGAAGCGTCGGATCAATCGTCAGATTTTCCACGACCAGATTCTATTCGTCTACTTCGGACCTTAGACCTTGGACCTTAGACCTTAGACTTCCTCTCTCGGCCTTGGACTAGCATGCGCAGCATGCTCCGTCCCCGCGGCCGCGACCTCGCCATCTTCTGGCTGCTCTCGGTTCTCTGGAGCGGGAACTGGCTCCTCATCAAGGTCGGCCTGGAGGGTCTCCCTCCGTTTCGCTTCGCCGGCCTGCGGATGGTCCTGGCCGTGCTCCTGCTCGCGGTGTTCGTCCTGCGCCGTGGCAAGCCCTCCGTCGGCGCGGGAGAGGCCCGGACCATCGCCCTCGTCGGGTTTCTCCAGATCGCGGTCTCCTACGCCTGCGTCTTCACCGCGGAGCAGTGGATCGACTCGGGTCTGACGGCCCTGCTCTTTGCCTCCTTCGCCATCTGGGTTCCGGTGCTGGGACACTTTCTGCTCGCCGACGAGCCGCTGACCGCGCGCACGATCGTCGCGACCGTCTGCGGCATCGCGGGCGTGGCCGTGATCCAGTTGCCGGCGCTGACGCGGGCGGAATCTCTCCCCGCCGGGTCGCTCGCCCTGGGAGGCATGCTCGTTCTCGTCAGCGCCGTGGTCTCGGCGCTCTCCGCCGTCATCATCAAGAAACGCCTCGCGCGGGTCTCGGCCGTCGTGAGCGTCTGGGGCCAGTCTCTCGTCGCCGCCCCGCTCCTGCTGTGCGCCTCCGCCGTCTTCGAGAGGAGCGATGCATCCCGCTGGACCCCCGGGACGGTCTTCGCGCTCGGCTATCTCGCCCTGGTCGGGACGTTCACGTTTCTGGGAAGCCAGTGGCTCATTCCCCGGCTCCCCGTGGCGGTCATGGGGACCTACCCGATCCTGAACACGCTCCTCGCCCTGCTCTGGGGGAGCCTGCTCGGCCACGAGCGGATCACGGCGAGGGCCGCCGCGGGAGGCGCGCTGATTCTCGCGGGCGTCGTGATCGTGACGGTCCGGAAGCGCGCCCGCGCCGCCTCCGCGCCGGCCCCCGCGGGATAGACGCGCCCATGTCCGTGCTCGCCGGACGGCGTCTGGCTCTCTACCTCTTCCTCTGCGCCGTCTGGGGCTCGACCTGGCTCGTCATCAAGATCGGCCTGCGCGATCTGCCGCCTCTGCGTTTCGCCGCGTTCCGCATGGCGCTGGCCTGCCTGCTGATCGCTCCCGTCGCGTTCGCCGCGAGGCGGAGGCTGTCGCGGCAGGAGGTCCTCGTCGTGGCGGTCTCCGGCGTTCTGCAGATCGGGCTCTCCTATGCCTTCCTCTTCACGGCCTCGCAGTGGATCGCCTCGGGGCTCGCCGCGATCCTTTTCGCGAGCTTTCCCATCTGCGTCGGCGTCTTCGCCCACTTTCTCCTTCCCGACGAGCCGCTGACGCCGCGGGCCGTTTCGGCCGCCGCGCTGGGTCTCTGCGGCGTCGCGGTGATCGAGGCGCCCGCGATCGCGGGCCTGCGCTCCGCTCCGCACGGACCGCTCGTCGCCGGCGGCTCCCTCGTCCTCGGCTCCGCGATCGTTTCCGCCTGCGCCAACGTCCTGAACAAGAAATGGCTCTCCGGCGTCCCGCCCGTCGTCAACGTCTGGGGGCAGACGCTCGCCGGCTCGGCGGTCCTCCTTCTCGCGGCCGCCGTCCTCGAGCGAGGCGCTCCCGCGCGCTGGACGCCCTCCGCGATCCTGTCGCTCCTCTATCTCGCCGTCTTCGGCACCGCGCTGACCTTCGCCGGCCTCTTCTGGCTGATCCCGAAGGTGCCGGTCGCGGTCATCGGCACGATCCCCCTCGTCGACACTTTCATCGCCGTGATCCTGGGCGGCCTCGTCCTCGGCGAGCGGCTCTCCCCGCGGATCCTCGCCGGCGGCGTCCTGATCCTCGCCGGCGTCCTCCTGACCACGTCGGGCCGCCGCCCCCCCGGCCTCGCCGCCGGCTGAGGCGGGAGCAGCCTCGCTGCTATTCCATCCGGATCAGGACATACCGGGCGAGGCGCTGCGGGACGAAGCGGAGGA
>CAWALG010000039.1:0-12386 GCA_963782815.1 uncultured Acidobacteriota bacterium
CGTCCACGATGTAGAGGTCGGAGAGGTCGTGGGTGTAGCCGTACACGCAGGAGCGGCCGTCGGGGGTTAACAGGATCGTTTCGATCGAGGCGACGCCGGCGGGATCGGCCGGTGAGATCTCCTTGAAGAGCTCCTTCTTGCCGGTCGCGAGCTCGTAGCGCCAGACCTTCGCGGGCAGCTCGCCTCCGCGGTGCGTGTAGAGGAAGCGGCCGTCCTCGCTCCACTGGATGGGGAACTCGCCCGGCTCGAGGTTCGCGAGCGGTTTCGGGCTTCCGCCTTCCGTCGGACAGAGGAACACCTTCCCGTCGGCGTCGAGCACCGCGGACATGCTGCCGTCCGGAGAGATCGGGGAGCCGAAGGGCGTCGCCTTGAATCCCTTCGGAGCGAGCGGCCGCGGCTTGCCTCCCTCGACGGGCGCGACGAAGAGCTGCGGCTGATCGCCGCCCGCGCTGTCCTGGAGGAAGATCCGCTTGCCGTCGGGAGAGAGGACGGCGGTCGCGTTCCCGGAAATCCCGTCGAGTTTCAGGACGCGCGGCGACCCCGGCCCCGTCGGGAGAAGAACGAACTGCCGCGGCGTCGTGGGAGCGGTCGCGAGGACCCAGCGTCCATCCGGTGAGAGACTCCGGGCCACTCCTTCCCCGATCAGCGTCGCGGGAGAGCCGTCGGTCTTGCGCAGATAGATGGATTGATTCACTCCTCCGCCCTCGCCGATTTCCCCGATCAGGACGGTCTTGCCGTCCCGTGACAGGTCCGCCGGAAAGGAGCTGTCGAGCCAGGTCAGCGTTCGCTCCTTCGATTCGCCGGGAGGCAGGCAGATCACCTCCGGCCTCTGGGCGACCCGCGCGAGCAGCACGCGGCCGTCCCGGGAAACATCGTGGAACTCGAGGATGCCGGCGAACCTCAGCAGGAGGCGGCGTTTCCCCGAGAGGGTCACCGCCTGGAGAGACTCCGTCGTGATCGGGGTGTCCGGCTCGGGCGCCGAATACCAGATCTCCTTGCCGTCGGCGGACCACGCGAGGTTCCACCAGTCGCCCACCTCGGCGAGGGTCCGGGCCTTTCCGGAGAGATCCACGACGCGGATCCAGGTCTTTACCTGTCCGAGGTTCCCCGACGGAGATTCGAAGAACGCGATGGCGTCTCCCCGCCGCGAGAGGCGAGGGGTGTTGATCCGGCCCGTCGTCTCGTAGAGGACCTTTCCGGGCGGGAACTCGATCTGGTTCTTGTTGCCGACGGTCCGGGCGACCATGAGCTCGCGGCCGTCCGAGGTCCAGTCGGCATAACGCACGTTCTCCAGGACCGGCCGGGGCGAGCCGCCGGCGAGCGGCATGCGCGCGAGAGTTCCGAACCGGTCGAAGGAGCTCGCCGAGGTCCGGGCGTCGAGCATCACGGCGAGCTCCCCGGTCGAGGAGACGGCGAGGAGGCTCGCGCTCTTCAACCCGAGCGGGCGGGATTCCGGGCTCTCGGGCCGTGTCAGGAAGACCTCGATCGGGTTGTTCTCCCAGGCGGCGCTGTACACGACCGTCTGCCCGTCCGGCGCGAAGCGCGCCGTCCAGACGGTGCCCCGGCGGAAGGTCAGCCGCTTGAAGGACGGCGGCGTGGTCTTTCGCGAGAGGTCGCGCGCGAGGAAACCGGCTGCGACGCCCGCCGCGAGCAGGGCGGCGCCGATCGCGAAGGAGAGAGCCCGGGAGCGGGCCCGCGCCGACGACCGGCCCGGGAGCACGGCGGCGGGAGTGGAGGCGGAGGTTCCCGAGAGCGTCTCCAGCGCGAAGGCGACGTCGTGCGCCGAATGAAAGCGCTGCTCGGGGTTCTTCTCGAGGCAGTGGCGGACGATCCGGTCGAGGCCGGGAGAGACGTCCTGGTTGGTGACCGAGAGGTCCGGAGGATCCTCTCGCAGGATCGCCGACATCGTGTCGGCGGCGGAGTCGCCGTGGAACGCTCTCTTTCCCGAGAGCATCTCGTACAGGATGGCGCCGAAGGAGAAGATGTCCGACCGGACATCGGCCTGCCTGCCGCGCACCTGCTCGGGAGACATGTAGCCGAGAGTTCCGAGCACGACGCCCGGCTCCGTTCCCGCCGTCGCCGTCGGCAGGTTCGTCGCCTGGCTCCCTTCTTCGAGGTGCGTCAGCTTGGCGAGCCCGAAGTCGAGGATCTTGACCCGCCCGTCCTTCGTGACGAAAACATTCTCCGGCTTCAGGTCCCGATGGACGATCCCCTTTTCGTGCGCGGCCGCCAGACCATGTGCGATCTGGAGCGAGTAGTCGGTCGCCCTCCGCGGCGAGAGCTTCCCGCCCGACAGCGCCGTCCGCAGCGTCTCCCCCTCGAGCAGTTCCTGGACGACGTAGGGCGCTCCGTCCTGCGTGCCGATGTCGTAAACGGCGGTGATGTTGGGGTGGTTCAGGATCCCCGCGGCGCGCGCCTCCTGCTCGAACCGGCGCAGCCGGTCAGTGTCGGCGGAGAAGGAAGGCGGCAGGACCTTGATCGCGACCTCGCGCCCCAGGCGCGGGTCCTTCGCCCGGTAGACCTCGCCCATACCCCCCGCGCCAAGCGGCGAGACGATCTCGTAGGGTCCGAGACGGCTTCCCGGCGTCACTGGCATGTCTTGATTACCGGTCTCAGATTATCCGAGTTGCGCGACTTGCCGCTGTCATCCTGAGGAGCGGAGCGACGATGGATCTGCTCCCGGTCGGATGAGCAGATCCTTCGCTGCGCTCAGGATGACAAGGGAAAGGGCGAACGGATGACAAGACCCCGGATTGGGCATCCATTACTCGGACGGTTCCTGGCGCGTCAGTGCTCGATGCCGAGTTGGGTGAAGACGAAGGCGTAGTCGAAGGCGAGCTCCTTCAACCGGTCGTAGCGGCCCGAGGAGCCGCCGTGGCCGCCGGCCATGTTGATCTTGAAGAGGAGCGGGTTGCTGTCGGTCTTCAGCGTCCGCAGCCTCGCGACGTACTTGGCCGGCTCCCAGTACATGACCTGGCTGTCGTCGAAGGAGGTCTTGACGAGGATCGTCGGGTAGGCCTTGGCCGCGAGGTTGTCGTAGGGGCTGTACGACCTGATGTAGTCGTACTCCTCCTTCTTCTTCGGGTTGCCCCACTCCTCGAACTCTCCGACGGTCAGCGGGAGCGAGGCGTCGAGCATCGTGTTGATGACGTCCACGAAGGGGACGCGCGTGACGACGATCTTGAAGAGGTCCGGGCGCATGTTCGTGACGGCGCCCATGAGCAGGCCGCCCGCGGAGCCGCCCTCGATGACGAGGCGCTCCTTCGAGGTGTACTTGTCGGCGATCAGCTGCTCGGCGCACGGCGATGAAGTCGGTGAAGGTGTTCTTCTTCGACATCATCCTGCCGGCGTCGTGCCAGGGCTTTCCCATCTCTCCGCCGCCGCGGATGTGGGCGATCGCGAAGACGAAGCCGCGGTCGAGGAGCGAGAACGCGGTTGGAGTTGAACGTCGCGAACGAGGGCGCGCCGTACGA
Organism: uncultured Acidobacteriota bacterium; assembly: GCA_963782815.1. Classification (GTDB taxonomy): domain Bacteria; phylum Acidobacteriota; class Thermoanaerobaculia; order UBA5066; family Gp7-AA6; genus JAWOLE01. Next base: position 3,474 of record CAWALG010000039.1, read on the forward strand.
GCCGTAGCCGTTCAGCCAGAGCGGGGCCTTCCCGTCCGGGACGAAGCCCTTCTTGTAGACGAGGGAGATCGGGATCTTCGTGCCGTCCTTCGCGGTCGCGTAGCGGCGCTCGGACTGGTAGCGGTCGGGGTCGTAGCCGCCCAGGACCTCGGTGCGCTTCAAGAGCTTCCGCTCCTTCGTCGCCATGTCGTAGTCGAAGACCGACTGCGGCGTCGTGAAGGACTGGTAGCCGAAGCGGAACAACTTCGTGTCGAACTCCTCGTTGCTCTGCGGCCCGACCGCGTAGACGGGCTCCGCGAAATCGACGCGGTGATCGTCCTTCGTCGCGAGATCGATGACGCGGATGCGCGGCAGCCCGTCCTCGCGCTCGGAGACGACGGCATGGTTCGCGAAGAGGTTCAGGCCCGAGACCATGACGGTCGGGCGGCAGGGAAGAAGCTCCGTCCACCCGTCCGTGCCCGGGCTCGAGACCGGGGCCGTGACGACGCGGAAGTTGCGGCACCCCTTGTTCGTCCGGATGTAGAAGAGGTCGCCGCGGTGGTCCACGGCGTACTCGTGTTCCTTCTCGCGCGGGGCGATCAGCGTGAACGATCCGGCCGGCCTGTCCGCCGGGAGAAAGCGCCACTCGTCGGCCGTGTGCGAGCCGGAGGCGAGGAAGAGGACCCTGCGGCTGCGCGAGCGGTGGATGTTGACCCGGAACATCTCGTCCTTTTCCTCGTAGACGAGGGCATCCGTCTTCGGGTCCGTGCCGAGCGCGTGCCGGTAGAGGCGGTACGGGCGCTTGGCGGCGTCGTCCACCGTGTAGAAGAGAGTCTTGTTGTCGGCCGCCCAGGCGACGGAGGAGACCTTTTCGACCGTTTCGGGAAGGTCCTTGCCCGTCGAGAGGTCCTTGACGTGGAGCCGGTATTCGCGGAATCCGACGTTGTCGTTGGTGTAGGCGAGCAGGTTCCCGTCGTCGGAGACCTCGAGATCGCCGACCGCCATGAAACGCTCGCCTTTCGCCATCTCATTCAAGTCGAGCATCACCTCTTCGGGCGCCTCCGTGCTCCCCTTCCTGCGGCAGTAGATCGGGTACTGCTTCCCCTTCTCGGTGCGCGAGTAGTAGAAGTAGTTGCCCTTCGGGTACGGGACGGAGAGGTCGGTCTCCTTGATCCGGCCGAGCATCTCCTCGTAGAGCTTCGCCTGGAGCGCCTCCGTCGATTTCATGAACGCGTCGGCGTAGGCGTTCTCGGATTCGAGATAGGCCTTCACCTCCGGGTTCTTCCTGTCCCGCAGCCAGAAGTAGTCGTCCACGAGCTTTTCTCCGTGCAGGGTTTCCACGTCGCGTCACTTTCTTCGCCATCGGCGGCCTGGAGACCTCCCTCGTGTCGGCGCGCCGCGAGAATGGAAACGGCGAGGCATCCTCCCGCGACGGCCGACGGAATCCAGAGTTTCATGAGCTGACCATCTCCTTCGCTACTTCGCTTGAGGCGCCGGCGCTGCGCCGCTTTCGCGAAGTCTCCGGCTTTCACGATCGTGATCTTCGCGGGATCGATGTGGCGGCGCAGGGCCGAGACGATCTGCTCGGTCTTCAGGCTTCGACTTTCTTTTCCATCTCCGCGTCCCAGGCGAGCGTGCGCGAAGATACAGGTCCTGCGCGAGCAGGCGCGCCAGCGCGGCGTCCTGCGCGCGGGAGACCTGCCGCGACTGGAGCCAGCCGGAGCGGGCTTCCTCGAGCTCCCTGGCCTCGAAGCCGTCCTTCAAGACGCGGGCGATCTCTTCCTTGAAGGCCGCCTCGAGCCGCGCGGCGTTCTCCGGGGCGTAGATCGCGAACGTCAGGAACGATCCCGACTTGTCCAGGGACGAGGCCTGCAACTGGGAGCCGACGCCGTAGCTCAAGCCCTCCTTCTGCCGGATCCGGACGGCGAGCCGCGAGTTCAGGAACCCGCCGCCGAGCATGTAGTTGCCGAGCACCAGGGCGGGGTAGTCGGGGTCATCGTCGCGCAGCTCCAGGTTCATCCCGGCGACGAAGAAGGCGTTGGCCTTGTCGGGCGCCTCGAGGGAATCGTGGGCGGGAGAGACGTCACGGTAGACGCGTCGGAACGCGGGCAAAGGAGCGCGGGCTCTTCCAATTGTCGAAGAGGTCCTGCGCGAGCTTGCCGGCCTCCTTCGCGTCGATGTCCCCGACGATCGCGATCTCGCCGACGGAGGCGCCGTAGAAGTCCGCGTAGAACTTCTTGACGTCCTCGAGCGTCGCCGCCTTGACCTCGGCCAGGTCCTCCTCGGGCGTCGAGACGTAGCGCACGTCTCCCTTCGGGCCAGGGGCTCAGGTGCCGCCGGTACGCGGTGAAGGCGATCTGCTGCGGCTCGCTCTTGCCCTGCTCGATCGCCGCGAGCGTCTCCTGCTTGAGCGTCTCGAACTCCGAGGCGGGGAAGGCCGGCTCGCGCAGGCACTCCGCGGCCAGCGCCAGGACGGCCGGCAGGTTCTCGCGGGTCGTCTCGACGGACAGCGTGGCCTGGGTCGGTCCGCCGTTGACCGCGACGCGCGCCCGCAGCCGGTCGAACTCGTCCTTGATCTGCTGGCGCGTGTGCCGCGCCGTGCCGCGCATGAGCATGCCCCCCGCCAGCTGCGCCGCCGTCGAGCGGTTCACGAGGCTCTTCTCGTCGCCGTAACGAAGGGTCATCGCGACGACGACCGTCGCGCCCCGCGTCTTCTTGGGCAGGAGCGCGAGCTTCAGTCCCCCGGGAAGCGTCGAGCGCAGCGCGCGCGATTCGATCGAGGCCGGAGAGGGATCGAAGGCCTCGCCGGCCGCGATGGCCGCGTCCCCCTTGTAGTCCTTGAGCTGGGCCGCCACGTCCGGCGCGGACGGGATCTCCGCCCGTTCCGGTTTGGCCGTCGGGATGAACTCGCCGACCGTGCGGTTGGAGGCCTTGAGGTAGCTGGCGGCGGCGCGCGCCGACGTCCGCAGGCGTCACCGCGCGGATGCGGTCGCGGTTCAAGAAGAAGAGCCGCCAGTCTCCCGCGCCGATCCACTCGCTCATCTGCAGGCCCACGCGGTCCGCCGAGTTCATGCGTCAGCTCGATGTTCTTCAGGATCCTGGCGCGGGCGCGCTCGACCTCCTCCTTCGAGGGGGGCGTCTTGACGGCGCCGTCGATCGTCTGGAGCATCGTCGCCTTCGCGTCTTCGAGCGACTGATCCTGCCGCACCTCGGCGCGCAGGAGGAGAAACCCGGGCTCCTTCAGGTCGAGGAAGAAGCTCGAGACCGACGTGGCCTTCTTCGCCTCGACGAGCGCCTTGTGCAGGCGGCCGGAGGGGGTGTCGCCGAGGACCTCGGCCAGGATCTCGACGGCGGGAGCGTCGGGATGCGAGCCGGCCGGCACGTGGTACGCGACGGCCAGCGCCTGGACGTCTCCGACGCGCCGCAGCGTGACCGAGCGCTCGCCGTCCTGCGTCGGTTCCGCGGTGTAGGTCGCGGAAGCGCCCGCGAGGGGCGCGGGATCGGCGAGAAGATCGCGTTGATCAGCGCGAGCGTCTTCGGCTCGTCGAACTTGCCGGCGACTAAGAGCACGGCGTTGTCCGGCTGGTAGTAGGTCCGCCAGAAGGCCTGCAGCCGCTCGATCGGCACGTTCTCGATGTCCGCGCGCGCGCCGATCGTGTCGTGGCCGTAGTTGTGCCAGAGGTACGCGGTCGAGAGGACCCTCTGTCGAGGACGCCCTCCGGGTCGTTTTCTCCGGCCTCGAACTCGTTGCGCACGACCGTCATCTCGCTGTCCAGGTCCTTCTTCGCGATGAAGGAGTGGACCATCCGGTCCGCCTCGAGCTCGAGCGCCCATTTGAGGTTCTCCTCGTTCGCCTGGAACGTCTCGAAGTAGTTGGTGCGGTCGAACCAGGTCGAGCCGTTGGGCCGGGCGCCGTGGGAGGTCAGCTCCTGCGGAATGTTGGGGTGCTTCGGCGTCCCCTTGAACATCAGGTGCTCGAGCAGGTGCGCCATCCCGGTCTCGCCGTAGTTCTCGTTGCGCGAGCCGACGAGATACGTGATGTTGACCGTGATCGTCTGCTTGGTCTGGTCGGGGAAGAGGAGCACCGAGAGCCCGTTGGCCAGCCGGTACTCGGTGATCCCCTCGACCGAAGTGACTCGCTCGGGCTTTCCCGGAGCCTTCGGTTCGGGCGCCGGGTACGCCGCGGCGCTCGCCGCCGCGGCGACGGCCAGAAGTATGCCGAAAAGAAGCTTTCTCGACTGAGGCATTCGTGCTCCTTCCAGGGCCGAGGCTTGATCTTCCGAAAGCGGGGAATCTTAGAACGAATCCGAACCGTAATCCGGAAGGAGCCGCGCCCGTCTAAGGGGTGAAGAGAGAGAAATGACAGGAGCCAGCAGCGTTCGGCGCAGGTGGACCCGGAGGGCGATTCTCCTGCTGCTCGCCTTGAATGCGCTGCTCTGGGCGCCCTTCGCCCTGTCCGGGGGACACTCCCGGGCAGGCGCCGCGCGGACGGCCTTCACGGGCTGCCCGGCGCCCGCTCCTCGATGAGCCGGCTCAAGAGCCGCCCGTAGGCGCGGACCTCCCGCCGATCCCGCGGAGCGGGTCCGAGCATCCCGCATGGAAGTGGTTCGTCCACCGGGTTATATGATTCTTCGAACCCGCCGTGGAGGACGAAAGCCATGAGCGCTGTACCTCTTCCCTCGAATGAACCGGAGCGGCTCGCCGCGCTTGACCGGTACGAAATCCTCGACACGGAGCCGGAGCAGAAGTTCGACGATCTGACGCGGCTCGCGAAACACATCTGCGACACGCCGATCGCGCTCCTCTCCTTCGTGGACAGCGACCGCCAGTGGTTCAAGTCGCGGGTCGGCCTGACGACCACTCAGACTCCGCGCGCGATCTCCTTCTGCGGCCACGCGATCGCGGGCGACGACGTCCTGGTCGTGCCCGACGCCGCGGCCGACGAGCGCTTCGCGGACAACACCCTGGTGAGGGGAGAGCCCCGCATCCGTTTCTACGCCGGCGCTCCGCTTCTGACCTCCGAGGGGTTCGCGCTCGGCACGCTCTGCGTCATCGACCGCGTGCCGAGGGAGTTGACGGAGGAGCAGCTGGAGGCGTTGCGGGCGCTCGCGCGGCAGGTCGTCGCGCAACTGGAGCTGCGGCGCCGCCTGAAAATGGAGCGGGAACAGGCGAGGGAGGCGATCGACGAGCGGGACACGACGCTGCAGCTCATCGTCAGCCAGATGCCGGCCGTCCTCTGGTCGACGGATACGAACCTGCGGCTGACCTCTTCCGAGGGCGCCGGCCTGACCAACCTCGGCCATCGGCCGGGCCAGTTCGTCGGCGTCACGCTGTTCGATTTCTTCCGGACGACCGACCCGGAGTTCCTGCCGCTCGTGGCCCACCGCAAGGCTCTCCTGGGAGAGTCGGTGAGCTTCGAGGTGGACTGGAGCGGCCGGACTTACGCCTCGCACTGCGAGCCCCTGCGCAATCTCGACAATTCGATCCGGGGCGTGATCGGCATCGCCCTGGACATCACGCGCCAGAAGCGCTCGGAGCGGGAGCTGCAGAAGTCCTTCGCCCTCCTGCGGGCCACGCTCGACTCCGCCGCCGAGGGGATCCTGGTCGTGGACGAGAGGGGGAAGATCTCCAACTTCAACACGAGCTTGGTCCGGATGTGGCGCGTTCCGCAGGACATCGCCGCGACGCGCGACGAGGACCGGCTCCTCGCGTTTCTCCTCGAGAGCGTCGAAGACTCCGGCGACTTCGCCAAGACGGTGATGGGGCTTCACGCCGAAGCGGGACATCGAGACCTCGGGCACCGTGAAGCTGAAGGACGGCCGTATCCTCCAGCGCTTCTCCCGGCCGCAGAAAGTGGACGGCCGCACGGTCGGCACGGTGCTCTCCTTCCAGGAGACAAACAGCGCGGCATGAATCGGAGAAGTCTCCGCGTCGCGATCGCCCTGCCGTTTCTCGCCGCGATCGCGGCCGCCCAGTCTCCGGTGACGGTGATCCGCGCCGGGACTCTGATCGACGGGAAATCCGCTGCTCCTCGGAAAGACCAGATGATCGTCGTGCGCGGCCACAGGATCGAGAGCGTCGCCGACGCCGGCAAGGCGTCGATCCCGGCCGGAGCGGAAGTTATCGACCTTTCCCGCGCGGCGGTTCTACCCGGGTTGATCGACTGTCATACCCACATTTTTCTTCAGGGGGAGGACCCGGCCGAGGGGGGTACGACATCCAGCTCCTGAAGTACCCGCTCGCATACCGCGCGGCGCGGGCGGCCGTGGCCGCGCGCCGGGCTCTCGAGCAGGGGTTCACGACGATCCGCGACGTCGAGACCGAAGGAGCGGGCTACGGCGACGTCGGCATCAAGATGGCGATCAACGAGGGGCACATTCCGGGGCCGAGGATGTTCGTCGTCACGCGCGCGATCTCGACAAGCGGCGGCTACCCGCTCGAGGGCTACGCGCCCGAGATCACGGTGCCCAAGGGGGTCCAGATCGTGGACGGCCCGGTCGAGGCGAGGAAGGCCGCGCGCGAGCAGCTCGACAACGGCGCGGACTGGATCAAGGTCTACATGACGCACCGCTCGTGGCTCGACGCCTCGGGAAACCTCGTCTCGCAGCCGACCCTGACGCTCGAGGAGATCAAGGCGATCGTGGACGAGACGCACGGCTGGGGAAAGAAAGTCGCCTGCCACGCCTACAACGGCGTCGGCCTCCACCGCGCTCTCGACGGCGGATGCGATTCGATCGAGCACGGCCTGGAGTTGGACGAGGCGGCCGTGCAGCAGATGGTCAAGCAAGGAACCTGGTACTGCCCGACGATGAGCGTCTATTACTCCCACAACGAGCCGCCGGATACGGCGGCCGGCAAGCGGGACAGGAAGCGCGTCGCGTTGCACGGGCCGTCGCTTCAGAAGGCGCACAAGGCGGGAGTCAAGATCGTTTTCGGCACCGACGTCGGCGGATTCGCGTGGACCGAGCCGATCGCCCAGGAGTTCCCGCGCATGGTCGAGTTCGGCATGACTCCGATGGCCGCGATCCAGTCGGCCACGACCGGCGCCGCCGAGATGCTCGGCATGTCCGGACAGCTCGGCGTGATCGCCCCCGGCGCCTACGCCGACATCGTCGCCGTCCCCGGCGATCCCCTCAAAGACGTCAAAGAGCTCTGCGAGTCTCCTTCGTCATGAAGGACGGCAAGGTCTTCCGAAAGGACTGACCGCGTCCCTCTTCCCCGGCCCTCTATCACTTTGGTGCAATGGCCAGTCTTCGAACGCGCGTCTATAGTTCCTTGCAATGGATGACCGGCGCCGGACGTCCGCGCGGATGGAGGTGTCGCATGCGTGTGCTGATTAGATGCGGGATTTCGCTGGCTGTCGGGATGCTGTGGTCCGCCTGGCCTTCGCGAACACACCGCCGCCCCCGAAGCTCACCCATGGTCCCCTGCTCGGGTGCGGCTCGGACGTGGTGTGGGTTCGGACGAGCGCGGCCGCCACCGTCGTGCTCGAGCACGGCTTCTCGGCCGACTTCGTCGGTTCCATCATGAGCCCGTCCATCGTCACGAACGTGGCCTCCGATTTCACGGCGCATTTCCGGCTCGCGGACCTGCCGCCGGACACGCTGGTCTACTACCGGGTCTGGATGAACGGCGCTCTCGTGACGCCGGCCAAGCGCTTCCGGACGCCGCCGCCGGTCGACCAGATGAGAACCGTCCGGATCGCGGTCTTCAACGACTGGGCGACGACCCCGTTTCCGGGCCTGGCGTCCGCGCTCGCCAACGGCCCCATCTCGTGATCCTGGGGGGAGATCTCCCGCACGCGAACCCGAATGACCTCGGCTCGGCGCGAAATATGTACCGGACGAGCCGGCTTGGGGGCACGGGGAACGAGCTGGGGAAGGACATCAAGGCCGGCCTGATCGACGTGGAAGAGCAGATTCCGAGCTGCCACATGTGGGACGACCATGATTACGGCGGGGACAACACCGACGGAACGAAGAAGAACAAGAATGAGGTGCGTCAGGCTTACCGGGAATACTGGCCGATGGCGAGCGACGCGGGGCCGGATAAGGCGATCTATCAGAAGCTGTCGTACTCCGGCACGGTGGAGGTCTACCTTCTCGACCTTCGGTCCGAGCGCGATCCCATGCGGGAGGCGGAGGGCCCGAACAAGACCACGATGGGAGTGGAACAGAAGCAGTGGTTCAAGAACCAGCTGCTCGCCTCGACCGCGCCCTGGAAACTGGTCGTCACCTCGGTCCCCTTCAACCCGACTGCGAGCAAGGTGGGAGGCTGGGTGACGTACAAGACGGAACGGCAGGAGCTGATCGACTTCGTTCGATCCAACCAGATCACCGGCGTGATCCTGGCTTCCGGAGACATCCACTCCGGCGGAGGAATCGACGACGGAACCAACGCGGGCCTGACGGAAGCCAACTGCCCCCGGGCGAACGCGATCTTCTGGCAGGGAAATTTGGGGACCTGGTCCGAGGGGATGGACAAGGGCGCCGCGGTCAGTCCGGGGTTCTGCGAGTTCGTCTTTACCCCCGATTCCGCCGCGATCGCGATCATCGGGGAAGAGGGCGCCGTGCGGCGGACGCTCACGCTCCCCGTCGGGTCACCGTAACTGCGCAGGTCTTTCCCGGGCGAACGCCCCCTTTGTCATTCTGAAGAGCGAAGCGACAAAGAGTGTCCTTCGTGAGGTGGTAGGTCGTAGGTCGTAGGTGATAGGGAGAGTCGAGTTCGGCTCCTACCACCTACCCAGCTACCACCTACCACCTACCACCTATCACCCACCACCCACCACCTTCACTTCAGTCCTTCGACTAGGTCAAGCCTGGAGAGATCGCGGTGAAGGCTATAGGCGTAGGACCGCCCGTCCGGAGTCAGGGAGTTTTCGCCCGATCGTGGCTCCCGAGGCGGGCGGTCTGTGAGGAGATCAGAGAGTTCAAG
>CAWALG010000040.1:0-28886 GCA_963782815.1 uncultured Acidobacteriota bacterium
AAGCGGAGGCTCCGGTGATCCTGTCCGCGGGAACAACTTTCGGTTCGTACAAGATCGTGGCTCCGCTGGGACGCGGCGGGATGGGCGAGGTTTACCGCGCTCGCGACGGCCGGCTGGGGCGCGACGTCGCCCTGAAGATTCTCCGGGAAGAGGACGCCGAAGACCCGGAGCTTCTGACTCGATTCGAGAGGGAGGCGCGCTCCGCCTCGTCGCTGAATCACCCGAACATCGTAGTCGTGTACGAAGCGGGCGCCGCTCGGTCGCCGGCCGCGAGTCGCCGGTTCACTACCTCGCGATGGAGTTGATCGACGGAGAGCCGATCGCCGCTTCCCTGGCGGGGGAGCCGATGCCTCTGCGGCGCTTCCTCGACCTGGCCACGCAGCTTGCCGACGGCATCTCGCGCGCGCACGAATCGGGCATCGTTCACCGCGACTTGAAGCCCTCCAACGTCTTCGTGACGTCCGAGGGGCGCGTGAAGATCCTCGACTTCGGGCTCGCGACGCTTCGCCTGCACCCGAGCGACGACACGCAATCCGACGGCGGTCGGACGGCTCACGTCCCCGGGGATGGCGGTCGGAACTCTCGGTTACATGTCGCCCGAACAGGCTCGAGGAGAGAACCCGACGCCGGCTTCCGACCAGTTTTCGCTCGGATGCATCTTCTACGAGATGCTGACCGGCCAGCAGGCCTTCGGCCGCTCCTCGGCGGCGGAGGCGTTCACCGCGATCCTGCGAGACGACCCGCGTCCCGTCGACGAGATCAATCCGTCGGTGCCGCAGCCGCTGCGATGGATCCTCGACCGGTGCCTCGCCAAGGCTCCCCGCGATCGCTACGCCTCGACCCGCGATCTCGCCCGCGATCTGCAGACCCTCCGAGACCATTCCGCGACGACCAGTTTCCGCGCCGCCGGCGTCGCGGGGACCGAGCCCCGGCGCCGGTCCCGGTGGCTGATTGCCGGGGCGGCCGTCGCGCTCGCCGCCGCTGTGGCGGGCGGCGTCCTTCTCCTCGACCGTCTTCGGACTCCGCTCCCGCCCGAGTTTCGCCGGCTTACGTTCCGCGAGGGAACTGTCACCCGGGCGCTCTTCGCGCCGAACGGCTCGATCCTCTATGCGGCTTCCTGGGAAGGAAACCCGGTGCGCTCGTACCTGGCGCTTCCCGAATCCACGGGGATCGACCGGGTCCTCGACTCCGACGTGCAGTTCCCCCTCGGATACTCGGAGGACGGGTCGCAGGTCCTGGTGCTCGTGGGACCCTCGCGGCCCTCGGCAAACGAGAGCGGCACGCTCGCCTGGTGGCCGTCCCTGGGAGGAAGACCGCGCCGGATCCTGGAGAACGCCGGGTGGGCGGACGTCGCTGGAAGCGGCCGTTTCCTGGCCGTCGTTCGAGACCTCGGCGCTGACCGGGTCCTCGAGATTCGCAGCGCCGATGGGGAATTGCAGCGCACGCTCTTCAAGACAACGGGGGCGATCTGGTTCGCCCGGATCTCCCCGGACGAAAAGAAAGTCGCGTTCGTTCATTTTCCCTTCCGGGGCGACAGCACCAGCGAGATTCAAGTCGCGGCAGTCGACGGATCCGGGTCGAAGATCCTGACGCGGCGGTTCGAGCAATCCGCCGGGCTCGACTGGAACGCGAAGACGGGCGAGATCTGGTTCGCGGCATCCACCCAGACGGCGTATGGCGGCGGCACCCTCTGGTCCGTCACCCCTTCGGGAAAACTTCACTCGCGCTATGTCCTGCCCGATTTCTTCACTCTCCAGAGCGTTTCGCGCTCCGGAGATCGTTTTCTCCTGACCTCCCGGAGGGAAGCGGTCGATCTGACCGTGCGGCGCGGGGCCGAAGATCCGCGCGACCTGTCCTGGCTGGGCTGGACGCTCATCCGTGACATCTCGCCCGACGGGAAGACGGCGCTCTTCTACGACGGCGGCCCGACGGAGAAGACGTCGGGTGTCTGGATCCGCCCGCTCGACGGGGGCGACGCGACGCGGCTCGGGGAGGGATTCCCCGGGTCATTCTCACCCGATGGCCGGTGGGTCGTCGCCGTGACGCGGCCCCTCTCCGGCGCGCCGCAGCTCATTCTCATCCCGGTCGAGGCCGGCGCCGTCCGCCGCCTTCCGGCCACCGAGGGCAACGTTTCCTCGCCCTCTTTTGCCGGTCCGAGCACGCTCCTTTTCGTCCGAACGGAGAAGGGAGCGAGCGAGGTCTGGACGATGCAGACTGACGGGAGCGGCGCCCGATCGCTGGGGGCCGCGGGATGCGACATGCCGGCCGCATCGCCGTCCGGAAGCTCCTTCCTGTGCCTGAGCGGAGAGCGGAGGCGATCGCTCTTCCTCTATCCGATCAAGGGCGGCCCGGGCCGCAAGTTGTACGAGCTCCCGGCTGACGGAAAGTTCGTTTACGCCCGCTGGAGCGCAACGGGTGATCGGATCTTCGGCGTCACCAGGAACCGGCGGCTCCTGACACTGGACTCCTCGACCGGGACGCTGCTCCGGGATGAGGCGATTCCGCTCGCCGGAACGCCCGGCCAGGCGCAGCTCATCGCGGCGGTGCTCGATGGAGAAGCGGCGACCCGCGCCTACTCGATCCTCCGGACTTCGTCCGACCTCTATCTCGCCTCCGGCATCCGATGACGCTCGGTCGCAGGTTCCGCTGGTTAACCAGCGCCGAGGTGACCCTGGTGGATGCGGCCGCGGGAAGGCCGCGCGCCAGCCTGCTCAGGAATCGCAGAGCCGGCGCGGCCCGCGGCTCGACAAGCGGTTTGACGGGCCGCAGCAAGGTCCGGAAGGCCGCCAACAATCGCCCGCGCCGACCCTCGCTGGCCAGCGCCGCGCGAACTCTCCGAGGGTCCAGGGTGACTTCGATCGCCGGCTGGCCGTCCGGCGCGAGGTCAACCGCCTCCCAGGCCTCCTGGAAACGGGAGTAGAAGCACTCCTTCGTCTGCTGGCGGATAGGGTCGAATTCCGCCGGCGACCTGGCCGTCTTGCGCGCGCCCCGGCCGATCGTCGGGTTCAGGTTGATCTCCCAGGTCTGGACGCGGCCGTCCTTCATGGAGTAATCGATGCGGCCGTACTCGACCCCGCCGATCCGGGAAATCTCGGCGAGCTCCCGCTCGTGCGGGTTGGAGCGGACGTAGTCGAGCTCCTCCAGGACCATGGTTTCGGAAAAGGCGTTTCCGCCGAATTTGAGCATCCACTCCCTTCCGTAGTTCAAACTGCGGGCGACGACGCGGTTTCCCACGACGAACGCGGCGTACTTGCGGTAGAACCCGCCTTCGTCCGCGGTCGCGCAGAATTCGACGACCAGCAGGTCCCGCAGCCGGTGGCCCTGAACGAGCGCCCGTCCGATCCCCGCCTCCACGGCGGCCGCGGAGTGGAGCAAAGGAGAGATCGCCCCCTCGTGATCCCGCTCCGCCCGGAGGAACACCGGGTACCGCAGCCCGTCGAGATCCTCGGCGGCGCGCGCGGCGCGGAAGTCGTTCAAGTTGCGCCGCGCAAGCTCCGCCAGCAGGTCGTATCGGCGCAGGGTCCGGCTCGGGTGGTTCAGGATTCGGACGCCGTCTCTCCCGTCCAGCTGGCGATGCAGGTCCTCGATCATCGCTCCATGGCCGGGTTGAGCTCGTCGAGCGTGGACAGCACGTAGGCGCCCCGGTCGCATCCCGTCTGGCGGACAAGGTTCTCGTAATGCAGGATTCTCATCCGCTCCGAGAGACTCCGTCCCCAGAATTCGAGGTAGTCGCGGAAGAGGCCATCCCGGGCCGCCGGCACGACGAAGTGGATCATCCTCTCACGCGGTGTCTTCCGCCGCCAGTCGGGGAGAATCCTCGGCGGCCACCGAGGCCCTCGACGCGCGGCTCGACCGGGAGAGCAGCGTGACCGCGCTCATCTGACCCGTGACATTCAAGAGCGTCTTGAAGATGTCCGGAACCGTCTCCACGGCTTCCAGGATCAGGACGCCTTCGACGGGGACGCCGGCCGCGAGGTAGGCCGGCAAGGCCCTTCAAGGACATGCCGCCCAGAGGCACGCCGGCCGTGCCGAAGGAGAGGATCGTCTCGATGGCCAGGAAGGTCGCGATCGCCGCGGGGCGCAGGGAAATTCCGTAGACGTGCGCGAGGAAGAAGAGCTTGACCAGGCTCGAAATCGTGCGGTTTACCTTGAAGAGCGAAACACTCAGAGGAAGGACGAAGCCGGTGAACGGAGCCGGCAGGCGCAGGTGCGTGCGGCCCCCCTCGATGAGCGCCGGGAGCGCCGCGACGGACGATCGGGTGCTCACCGCGACGAGCTGGGCGGGCGCGGCCGCCCGGGCGAAGGTGCGCATGGTCGTCCGGCCGAGGACCGCGGTCACCGGATAGAGCAACAACGTGAACAGGAGGAGCAGGCCGCAGACGATCGCGATGTACACGGTCAGGATCCCGGCCGCCTGCCCGCCCGTCCTGAGGGCGAGAACGTAAGAGAGGGCGAACACGCCGGCGGGCGTGACGGAGAATCCAGTGGACGAGAGCAGCATCGCCCGCGAGGCCCTGGAACAATCGCGCGAGCGGGGCGCGGTATTCCTCGGGCAGGCGGGCGGCGGCCATCCCGAACAGGACGGAGAAGAACAGGAGCGCGAGGATGTCGCCGCGGGCCGCGGATTCGAAGATGTTTCGCGGAATGAGACTGTCCACCCATTTTCCGACCGAGCCGGCCGCCGCCCGTCTGCCTGCGTCGGGCGGCGGCGCCGGCGGGCGCAGGGAGGCAATGGTCGCGGTGTCGGTCCGGTACTGCGCGATGATCGGGGGCGCGAGGAGGAGAGTGAACGCGGCCGCGGCCGCGAGCAGGACGAGGTAGAGGATCACGGCGCGGACGCCGAGCGCCGCCACCGATTCCGCGCGCCGGCCCCCCGTGATCGCCGCCAGCACCTGGGTGATCACGAGCGGGAGCACCGTCATCAGCAGGGCGCTGATCCAGAGGTCGCCGACCGGCTTGACGACATTCCCGAGCTTCTCGAGCAGCGGGCTGCGCGAGGCGTGACCCAGGGTGCCGAGCAGGAGCCCGCCGACGAGAGCCGCCAGGGACCATGTCGTGAGAGACGGCCGCGCCAACGGCCGGCCTGTGTCGCTTCCGGCAGCCACGCCCGTGAGTATGAAGGCAACGGCCGGCCCCGTTCATCCCCTTTTTTGGCCGGGGAGCCTCCGGCTAGCATCCTAGCTGAAAAATGGATGCGGGCGTCGTGTCTGGCCTGCAACCCCCGAGAGGTTGCTTAAAGAAAGGCTCAATCAGATCGAACATGTAGGGGCGGGGCTGCGCCGCGGGCGGCCGCAAGGCCCCCCTACATCCAGGGCCCTTATCGAGACTTTGCACCGGACACTAGCAACGTCTCCGCTAGACCGTGGCGCGGCGGAAGGTCTTGAGCTTCTGCTTGTAGGTGCTGCTCATCGTCAGCTTCGTGCCGTCCTTCAGGATCACCTGGTAGTCGCCGTTGAACCAGGGGTGAAGCTCCTTGATCCGGTCGATGCGGACGATCGTGGAGCGGTGGATCCGGAGAAACTCGGCCGGATCGAGCTTGCTCTCGATGCCGGAGGTCGTCTCCTGGTAGACGTGGCCCGCCGCTCCGGCGTGCAGCACCACGTTGTTCCTTCTCGACTCGATCCAGTCGATCTCCTTGACGCGGAGGAAGTGGCTGCGCCCCTCCGTCTGGATCAGGAACCAGTCGGGGTAGCGGCGCACTTCGCGCAGCAGCTCGACGAGCTCTGCGGCGGTGTCCTTCGTTCTCTTTTTTTCGAGACGCTCCTTGCAGCGCTCGAGGGCGTCATGCAGCCGCTCGGGAGAGACGGGCTTCAAGAGATAGTCGATGGCGTGCACCTCGAAGGCGCGCAGCGCGTAGCGGTCGAACGCGGTGACGAAGACGACGGCGGGAGGAGGTCCCCCTTCCAGCATGCGCAGGACTCCGAAGCCGTCGAGGCCGGGCATCTGGACGTCCAGGAGCAGCAGGTCCGGACGCAGGTGATCGATGGCCTGGACGGCCTTGAAGCCGTCCTCGCACTCCGCGACGATCTCGATGTCTTGATCCTCGGCCAGTTGTTGCCGGATCCACTCGCGCGCCAGCGGCTCGTCGTCCACGAGAATCGTGCGTACGGTCATGATGAGAACAATCCTCTTGCAAGTTTCATACGCAAGCGCGGGCGCGAGGTTTTTCGACACTGTGCATCGCGGAGCCGGCGAGCGGCGCCTCCGGTTTCTTGAATCCTGGCTCGAGCCGGCGCCGGGAGAAGAATCCGTCCGCGAGAAAGCGGCATTCGTCCTTCTCTCCGTGTCGCTCGTCCGCGCTCGCGCGTTCCTGAAAGGATTGGAACAGGACGGCGCGTCGGCTCGCGAGGCCTTCCGCCGTTTCCGCGAAGCATCTCTGCGTGTTCATCCCGATGCCGGCGCCGCAATCCAAGATCTTGGTGCGCCGCGCGGAATTCTGAATCACCGCGCTCGGGAGCGCGCGCGCCGTCCGCTCTCCGGGTTCCTCCGTCCGGCGTGAGGATGACTCTCGTCCGCGGCGCGCCGGCTCGCCGCGCTGGCAATGGTGTTGCTCTTAGGCCGCCCTCGATGAGACGTGAGCGAACACTCGCAAGTCGAACCGTTGTCGTCGAAACAAGGGCTCGCATCGAAAAGGAGGATGCATGGCGATGAGGAAGATCTCTGTTTGTGCCGTGGCCTCGGCTCTCCTGCTCTCGGCCTCTCTCGCGCTGGGACAGGCGAGCACGGGAAACATCTACGGAAGGGTGATGGACGAACAGGGGGGCGTCCTGCCCGGCGTGTCGCTGACGGCGGCGGGTCCGGGAGCGCCCCAGACGACGTTCGCGGATGCCAAGGGAGAGTTTCATTTCCTGAACCTGTCCGTCGGCTCTTACAAGGTCGTCGCGGCCCTTCAGGGATTCTCCACCGTCGAGCGCAACGATGTCGTCGTGAACCTGGGTAAGAACACGGATCTCTCGATCACGATGAAGCTCTCCTCGGTCACGGCGACGGTGACCGTGTCGGGCGAGGTGCCCCTGATCGACTCGCGCAAGAGCGTCACCGGCGCGAACTACCAGCTGGCGGAATTGAAGAGCATTCCGACCGGGCGCGACCCGTGGGTCGTCATCCAGCAGGTGCCGGGAGTGCAGATGGACCGCCTGAACGTCGCCGGCAGCCAGAGCGGACAGCAGTCCGCCTACATCGGGATGGGAACCGACACGAGCCAGAACTCCTTCAACATGGACGGCGTCACGATCACCGACATGGCCGCGCTCGGCTCGTCCCCGACGTATTACGACTTCGACCAGTTCCAGGAAATCCAGGTGGCCACGGGAGGCTCCGATCCCGCGATCGCCGTGCCGGGCGTGACGTTGAACATGGTCACGAAGCGCGGCTCCAACGAGCCGCACGGCTCCGCGCGCTACTTCTACTCGCCGGGAGAGCTGCAGGCCAACAACGCGCCGCAGGAGGCGAAGGAGCAGGCGGACCTGGGACTCTACGGGCCCGCGGTCAATTCGGGCAATCTGAACGACAAGGTGGACCGCATCTGCACCGTCGGCTGCCAGGGCGGGGCCGCCGGAATCCAGGACTACGGCGTCGAGGCGGGCGGCTCGCTCTGGAAGGACCGCGCGTGGCTCTGGGGCAGCTACGGCCGCAAGGAGATCCCGCTGACGAAGCTCGGGGGAGCGACGGACACGACGTACCTCGACGACTACGCCGGAAAGCTGAACCTCCAGCCGTTCGAATCCAACAGCGCGACGATCTTCTACTTCCGCGGGGACAAGCAGAAGCTCGGCCGGTCGGCCGGCGTCACGCGCCCGCAGGAGACCTCGGTGGATCAGACGGGCCCGACCACGATCTGGAAGGGTGAGGACTCCCACGTGTTCGGTCCGTCCGTCGTCGCGACCGTGTCGTACGACTACACGCGTTCCGGTTTCAGCCTTCTCCCCCAGGGAGGGAACCTGACGCCGACGACGAACGTGTACCTGGATCCCACCCTCGTCTACCACCGCTCCTTCACCGGGCAACGAATTCAACCGGCCGCAGCACCAGCTCAGCGGGAACGGCTCGTTCTTCTTCAACACGGGCTCGCTCGGCCACGAGATCAAGGCCGGCTTCGGATGGCGGAACGCGCCGATCTCGAGCTCGACCTTCTGGCCCGGCAACAGCACCCTCGGGCGCGAGCAGGTCATCGTTCGGGCCGGCGTCTGCCCGACCGGCTGCGCCGCGGCGGACGTCTTCCGCCCCGGCCTCACCGCATTCGAGTACACCTACTACAACGGGTTCATCGGGGACACCATGACCTCCGGCAACTGGACCTTCAACGTGGGCGTGCGCTACGACGAGCAGTACGGAAACAACACGGCCTCGACCGTCGGCGGCAACCCGCTGTTTCCGAATCTCGTTCCCGGCAAAGTCTTCGATGGGGGCCCGACCGAGTTCAAGTGGAAGACCTGGCAGCCACGCGCCGGGGTCAACTACGCGCTCGGAAAGGACCGCAAGACTCTGTTGCGGGCTTCCTATGCGCGCTATGCCGATCAACTGGGCGGGAGCATCGTCTCCTGGGACAACCCGGTCGGAGGCTCCGGGTCCTCCGGCTCCCGGTACGTGTGGACCGACGCGAACCACGATCACAACGTGGACCCGGGAGAGCTCGGCGCCTTCATCCAGGACCTGGGAGGCTTCAATCACCTGGACCCGAACGCGCTCGGCTCGGCCCACTCCATCGATCCGAACCTGAAGGCTCCGTTGACCGACGAGTTCCAGCTCTCCGTGGACCGCGAGATCTCTACCGATTTCTCGGCGTCGATCACCGGCACGTACCGGCACCGCCACGACATCGTGTGGTCTCCTTACATCGGCGTGACTGCCGCGAACTACACGGACGTGTTCGCCACCGGCCTGCCCGGATACGATGTCAACGGGAACGTCGTGGGAGTCACGGGACCGGTCTACACGGGAACTCTCCCCTCGAGCTTCACGGGCGGTGAGTTCGTGACGAATCGGCCGGACTACAGCCAGGACTATTACGGGGTACAGCTCCAGTTGACCAAGCGGCTGACAAACCGCTGGATGATGCACGGCTCGTTCGCCTACAACGACTGGAAGCAGAACATCGATAACAAGTCGACCGCGTGCGTGGATCCGACCAACCAGCGTCTCTTCCAGGATCCCGCCATCGGGCCGGGCTTCCCCACGCCCAACGTCGGCCCGAGCTGCTCGGAGGGACAGCTCTACAATCAGTCCCTGGGCAGCGGCAACTTCACCAACGTCTGGATCAATTCGCATTGGAGCTTCAACGTCAGCGGCCTCTATCAGTTCCCGCTCGACTTCGCGCTGGCGGCCAACTTCTACGGGCGGCAGGGCTACGTCAATCCTCTCTTCGTCCAGGTGGACTCGGGCAACGGCGAGGGGACGCGGGGAGTCCTGCTGGGCAACCCGACCGACCACCGCCTGAACGACGTGTACGAGCTCGACCTCCGGCTGGAGAAGACGGTGCCGCTCTTCTCGAAGGCGGACCTGACGATTGCCGCGGAGCTCTTCAACGCCCTGAACTCCAACACGATCCTGCAGCGGGAGTCCGACGCGACGCCGCAGTGCGATGCGAACGGGCAGCAACTGCACGGGAGCCGCGGGGACGATTCTCGAGATCCAGAATGCCCGGGCGGTGCGACTGGGCGCGCGGATCAGTTTCTAAACCTTTTCGGCCGGCCCGCCGTATAGCCTCCGGCGGGCCGGCCTTTTTTTGCGAGGGAGGAAGTCAGACATTGAGGATTCCTCGCGGAGGCGGAACGAAGAAGATGGCTGGGCGCCGCCCTGGCGGCGGCGCTGCTGTTTCCGCCGTGCCGGCGTCCGCCCGAGCCAGCCGCCGCCGGCCTCCTCGCCCCGGCCGGACATCCTTCTGATCACGGTCGACACCCTGCGCGCGGACGCGCCGGGTTACTCGGGCAACGCGCGCGCGGCGACTCCGAACATCGATCGCCTCGCGGCGCAGGGGCGGGCATTTCTCCAGGCGCACGCCCACAACGTCATGACCCTTCCGTCTCACGCCAACATCCTGACGGGCCGGTATCCCTACGAGCACGGCATTCGCGACAACGACGGGTTCCGGCTGGATCCGAAGACGCCGACGCTCGCGACCCTGCTCAAGTCGGCCGGCTACTCCACGGCGGCGATGATCGGCGCGTTTCCGCTGGACGCGCGGTTCGGCCTGGACCGGGGGTTCGAGACTTACGACGAGCGATATCCGCAGGGCGCCAACGAATACGATTTCCGCGTCGCCGAGCGCCCGGCTTCCGAGGTCGTCGCGCTCGGCACGCCGCTGGTGGGCGGAGAACGCCGGGGGGCGCCCGCGGTTTCTCTGGGTGCACCTCTACGATTGCCATTTTCCGCACGTCCCGCCGGAGCAACTTGCCGCGCGGTACGCGTCGGATCCCTACTCGGGCGAGGTGGCGGGCGTGGACGAGGCGCTCGGCCCTCTCTTCGAGGATGTCCGGGCGTCTTCCTCGCCGGTCCTGCTCATCCTGACTTCGGACCACGGCGAGGCGCTCGGCGACCACGGGGAAGTCACGCATGGACTCTTCGCCTACGAGGCGACACTCCACATTCCCCTGATCCTCGTGGGGTCCCGGACTCGTGACTCCCGGGCGCGATTCCTCGTCTTCGCCGCCACGTGGACATCCTGCCGACCGTGCTCGAAGCCGCGCGGCTGCCCGCGCCTGCCGGGTTGCCCGGGCGTTCGCTCCTCCTGCCGGCCGAGCCGAACGCGACCTGCTATTTCGAGTCTCTCTCGGCCTCGTTCTCCCGCGGGTGGGCGCCGCTGCGCGGCATGATTCGCGGGAGCGAGAAATTCATCGAGCTTCCGATCCCGGAGCTCTACGACCTTCGAGAGGACCCGCAGGAGAAGGCAAACCGGTTCGAGGAGCGTTCCGAGACGGCTCGCTCGCTCGCGAGGGCGCTGCCCCCGCTGCGTCCCGCGGCTCCGTCGGCCGAATCGGCCGGAAACGGTCCGGCGCCTGGCCGGGCTCGGATACCTGTCGGGCAGGGCGCAGCTCCGGCCGTCATACGGCCCGGACGACGATCCGAAGAAATTGATCGATCTAGACCGGCAGATGCAGGAGATCGTGGGCCTCTATCAGCAAGGGAAACTCCCGGAGGCGCTCGCCCTGGCCCGGTCGGTGATGAAGCGCCGGCCCACGATGCCGGTCCTCTACGAGTTCCTCTCGTATCTCGAGGACCAGGACGGAAAGGTCGACCGCGCCATCGCCGTCCTCGAGGAGGCCCGGCGGCGCGGTTATCTCGAAGAGCGCCTCGCGACCCGGCTGGGACTTCTCTACGGGCAGTTCGGACAGCCTCGCCGCGCGCTCTCGGTGCTCGAGCCTCTGCGCGGATCGGTCAATCCCGACGTCTGGAACGCGATCGGGATCGCGCGGGCGGACGCGGGCGAGGGGGAGAGGGCGGTCGAGGCCTTCGAGCAGGCCCTGCGGCTCGATCCGAAGAACGCGGTTGCCTGGCAGAACATCGGGTTGACGCGCGTCCACGCCAATCGCCCTCAGGAAGCGCTCGCCGCGTTCGATCAGGCGTTCGCTTTGAACGAGCGCCTTCCGCGGGCCTGGAACGGCCGCGGCGCCGCGCTCGAGGAGCTCGGCCGTCACGGCGAAGCACTGGACTCCTGGAAGCGCGCGCTGGAGCTGGACCCGCGGATGTTCGAGGCTCTCCTGAACATCGGCATCGTTGCGCTGGAGCAGGGGAATCGGGATCTCGGCCGCGAGGCGCTGACGCGGTTTGTCGCGACGGCCCCGCCGGCGCTCTTCGCCGAGGACATCCAGCGGGCCAGGCGCCTGTTGCGCAACTTCCGGTCCCGGTTATCGTAGGATTCGTCCAGAGCGGAAGGGTCTTTGTCCCGATCCCGCTCCAGGCCGTCCGAGGTGTGGCAACCTCGTTCCGCCTAGGGCAGGAGGCGCACACGAGACAGAGCCGGGTTCTTCGCGCGGCGTTTTTCGCGGCCTTTTTCGCGCTCGCGGCCTCTGTCGCGTCCGGCCTGAATCGCTCGACCCCTCTCTCGCAGTACGGGAGAGACCTGTGGGACAGCGACTCGGGCCTGCCGCAGAACTCCGTGGACGCGATTATCCAGACCCGCGACGGTTATCTGTGGCTCGGGACCCAGGAAGGGCTCATCCGATTCGACGGCGTCCGATTCCGGGTCTTCGATTCGCGCAACACGCCCGCGATGCGGGACGACTGGGTTCTCTCCTTCTGCGAGACTCGCGACGGGACGCTCTGGGTCGGAACGGCGGACGGGCCTCCTGCGCGGGCGCGACGGACGCTTCGACGGCTGGCAGCCGGACGGTCCTCTGGCCCGCGGAATGGTTCGATCGCTGGTCCAGGCGCGCGACGGCGCCCTGTGGGCCGCCTCGAGCGAGGGGCGGCGTCCGGCTGGAAGGGCACAGCGCGCGTCTCTTCACGGAGAAGGACGGGCTTCCCGGGAAGGTGGCCTTCAGCCGTCGCCGAGGATTCGCGCGGGCGCCTCTGGGCGGGCACTGGGAGACGGCCTGGCGGTCCTGCGCGGGGCGCGGTTCGAGCCCGTCCGCATCTGCGACGAGCCCGGCCGCGGCGGTGATGGCGCTGCAGCCGGATCCGGACGGAAGTCTGTGGGTCGGCACGAGCAGGGGATTGGTGCGGCTCTCCGACGACGGAGCGTTGCGCCTACGGAGCGTCCGACGGCTTGACGAACCCGCGCGTTCAGGCCCTGTACCGCGACTCGCAGGGAGTCCTCTGGGCCGGCACGGCCGAGGGGCTCTTCCGGATGTCGGAGGGGCGGTTCGAAGCTCTCACGCGTGAAAACGGGGGCCTCTCCAGCAGCGACGTCGATTCCATCTGCGAGGACCGCGAAGGCAGCCTCTGGATCGGGACCCGCGACGGCGGGCTCAACCGGTTGAAGGACGAGAGAATCGCCAACTACACGACGCGGCAGGGACTGCCGGACGACCGGGTCTGGACCGCCTTCGAGGACCGCGCCGGAACGCTCTGGGTCGGCACGGCGGACGGAGGCTTGAGCCGCATGGTCCCCGGCGCGGGCGGCTTCGAGGTCTTCGCCCGGCTCGGGGCGCGGATCGCGTCCATCGACCAGGACTCCGCGGGCGATCTCTGGGTCGGAACGCTACGGCAACGGGCTCTACCGCATCCACGGCAAGGAGACCGTCCGCTTCGGAAAAGACCAGGGCTTCGCGCCGCCGTTCGTCTCCGCTCTCTGCGCCGACCGGAAGGGCGGCGTGTGGATCGGCACGTCGGGGTCAGGTCTTTATTTCTACCGCGGCGGCAGTTTCACCCGGTACACCGAGCGAGGAGGGACTCGCCTCCAATCGGGTCTTCTCCCTCTCCAGGACCGTGCCGGAACGATCTGGGCCGGGACCTTCGGCGGCGGGGTCAGCCGGTTTCGCGACGGGAAGTTCTCCAACTGGACGACCCGGGACGGCCTCGCCCACGACATCGTCATGTCGATCCTCGAGGATGAGCGGGGCGCGTTCTGGTTCGGCACGCGGGGCGGACTGTCGCGCTGGAGCGGCGGACGGTTCACGACGTACCGGGAGGCCACCGGCCTCTTTCACGACGCGGTCCAGAAGGTCCTGGCCGACGACCGCGGCTACCTCTGGCTGACGAGCAACCATGGGATCTTCCGGGTCAGCCTCGAGGAGGTGGCGGCCGCGCCCGCGGGAGGCGGGAGGATCCTGCATTCGGTCGGGTTCACGACGGGCAGCGGCATGCGCAGCGTGGAGTGCAACAACGGCCAGCACGGCGGCTTCCGGGGGCGCGACGGCCGGCTCTGGTTCGCAACGCTGAGGGGGCTCGCGATGGCGGACCCCGCGCACATCCGGTTGAACGCCGTGCCGCCGAAGGTCGTCATCGAGGCCGTCCAGTCGGGCCGCCAGACGCTCCCACGCCGCCAGCGCGGTCACGCTGGCGCCGGCGCAGCGCGACCTGGAGTTTCAATACACGGCCCTCTCCTTCAAGAACCCGGCCGCCATCCGTTTCCGGTACCGGCTGGAAGGATTCGACCGCGGCTGGATCGAGGCGGGCGCGCGCCGCGCCGCCTATTACACGAACCTGCCTCCGGGGAGTTACCGGTTCCGCGTGCTCGCCTCCAACGAGGACGGTGTCTGGAGCGACAGCGGAGCGGACCTGGAGGTGACCCTCTCGCGCTCCCTGTTCGAGACGGCCTGGTTCCGGATCCTCTGCGCGGCCGCCGCTCTCCTTCTGCTCTGGATCGGGCACCGCCTGCGCGTGCGGCGGCTGGCCGCGCGCGAGTCGCTTCGCAGCGCCCTCTTCGAGGCGAGGCTCTCGGCCCTGCAGGCGCAGCTCCAGCCCCACTTCCTCTTCAACGCCCTGAATTCCCTCCTGCCGCTGGTCGGCAGCGAGCCGGGCCGGGCGCGGCGGATGATCGTGCGCCTGGGGGACCTGCTGCGCGCCAGCCTGCTCGCCGAGACGACGCAGCTCGTCACGCTCGAGCGCGACCTCACGCTCCTGGACGAGTACCTCGACATCGAGCGCATGCGGTTCCGCGACCGCATCCGGATCGACATCGAGGCGGACGAGGAGGCCCGATCCGCGCAGGTGCCGAGCTTCCTTCTCCAGCCGCTCGTCGAGAACGCGATCAAGCACGGCGCCGACCCGCGGACGGGCCGCGTCCGGATCGAGGTCGAAGCGCGCGCCGCCGAGGGCTCCCTGTTTCTGTCGATCCGGGACGACGGCCCGGGCATCCGGGAAACCGGAGCGGGAGAGCGCGGCATCGGCCTGACCAACATCCGCCGCCGGCTGGAGATGCTCTATCCGGGGCGCCATCTCTTCCGGCTGGCGAACCGCGAACTCCGGAGGCTGCGAAGTCTCCATCCGCATCCCCCTCTCCTTCGGCCAGGACGAAGGGAGACCTCTCCGCTTCGGAGAAAGATCTCCCGCATCGGCCTCATCGGCTAGAGCCGTCGGAGCTCCCGCGGCATCCCGGTGGTCTATTGGATGTGTCGCTGAGGATCGTGTCGAGGGAACTCC
Organism: uncultured Acidobacteriota bacterium; assembly: GCA_963782815.1. Taxonomy (GTDB): domain Bacteria; phylum Acidobacteriota; class Thermoanaerobaculia; order UBA5066; family Gp7-AA6; genus JAWOLE01. The sequence goes on from CAWALG010000040.1 coordinate 15,022, forward strand.
CGCGTTCCGTCATCCTGAGCGAAGCGAAGGATCTGCTCCCGTCGGAATCGAGTCGTACCGGAGCAGATCCTTCGCCGGTGCGCTCCTCAGGATGCAAAGCTGCGGGAAGCGCGTCTTAGGAGGCGGCGAGTCTGTCGAGGCGGTCCACGAGGCCGACCAGGGTCTTGACCTCCATGTCGGGGACGCTGTCGGGAGGGCCGCGCTGTCCCTTGCGGTTGATCCAGGCGACGGGGATGCCGAGCGAGCGGCGGGGACGACGTCGTGGAAGTGGCTCTGGGCCGCATGGAGCCAGCGGTTTTCCCGATCTGCTCGCGCGCCTTCTCGGAAGTGGCGCAGGGCGGGTTTGTACGAATGGACCTGCTGCGCGGTGACGAGCAAATCGAAGCGGACCGTCAAGTGGGACAACGTCGAGGAGAGGAGGTCGTCGTCCACGTTGGAAAGAATCCCGAGCTTGTGGCCGGACTCCTTGAGCCTTTCCAGCGCCGGGTTGGTGTCGGGAAAAGGCTCCCAGGTAGCGAGAGATTCCGCGAGCGTGCGCGCCCGCTCGGGCGCCAGAGACCAGTTGAAGCGCCTGGCCACGCGCAAGGCGGTCGCCGCCAGCACCTCCCGGTAGCTGCGGTAGGCCCTGGCCTCGACGGCCGGCTCGATCTCGGCGTAGGCGGCCACAGCGTCGGAGGGCGCGACCGCGACTCCGATCGGCGGCCGCGGCCTGCTCGAACCACGCGGCAATGCCGCCCTCCCAGTCGATCAGCGTCCCGTAGCAATCGAAAGTGAGGATGTCGAAATGCCGGCCCATGGCCCGACGTTCCCGCTTTTCGCCGGAGAGAAGCCTAGACCGCCACTCGAGGCACCGGAGCGTAGACCGGCGCGCACCAGGAGCGGTACCTCGGCCTTCTTTCCGCGAACGACGTCGAAGTAGAGGTCGCGAAGCTGGAGGGTCAGGCGGCCGGGCCGGCCCCTTCCGATCGGGCGGTGGTCCACGCGGGTGATCGGAACGATCTGGGCGCCGGTGCCCACGAGGAAGGCCTCTTCGGCCAGCGACAGCTCGGTGCGGTCGATCGAGCGCTCGATGGCGGTGATGTCGAACTCCTCTTTCATCAGGGTGATGAACGTCGCGCGGGTGATCCCCTCCAGGATGTCGTCGGTGACGGGCGGTGTCACGACTTCGCCATGCCGGACCAGGAAGATGTTGGCCACGGAGGCCTCCGAGATGTGCCCGTCCTTGTTCAGCGTGATGGCGTCGTCGAATCCGGCGCGCTGGGCGTCGGAGCGGACGAGCGCGGAATTGACGTAGGAACCGGCGATCTTGCCGCGGGCCGGGATCATGTTGTCCTCGATCCGCTTCCAGGAGGAGATCGTGACGTGGGCGCCGTCGTCGTTCTCGAAGTACTTGCCGAAGGGGAAGGCCACCATCGAGATCGCCGGCGTCAGGTCGTGCAGCCGCACGCCGATCGTCTCGTCGGCGTAGAAGGCCAGCGGCCGGATGTAGCAGTCGGTCTTCAGGTCCTCGAGCGCGCAGCAGCTCGAGCAGATGTCCGACCAGGGTGTCGGGCGTGTCAGGGACAACTCCATGCAGAGAGCCTCGTCGAGTCGAGGAAGCGCGTGAAGTGATCGCCCGGCCGGAAGACGAAGAGCTCGTGCTCCTCTTCGTTCCAGTGGCCGCGAAGGCCCGCGAAACATCCGGTGCCGTAGTTCAAGGCGTGGGTCAGCACGCCCAGACGGACGTCGCCATACGGAACGATCCGGCCGCTGGAAGTAGGCATACTTGGGGAGCTTCATGATTTCACCTCAAGTCCAAAGTGGATTGGCTAAGGCATCCAATCCTTCGGCGTTTTGCCTCATAATTCAAGCCTGTCGCGGTCACGTTGAATAGATTCAAACGAATCAGATTCCAATTCAATAGCCAATTTAATATAATTGGACTGCTATGCAGTCTCACGAAGCCAAGGCCTTCGCGAGCGCCCTCGGCGATTGGGAGGCCGGGTCGGGGTCCGCTTATCGCCGGCTGGCCGGCGCGATCCGAGGGAGGGCGGAGGCCGGCGCTCTGCCTGTCGGCGCGAGACTGCCGGCCGAACGATCGCTGGCCGGCGCTCTCGGGGTTTCCCGAACGACCGTGGTGGCGGCGTACGAGCTGCTGAGGCAGGAGGGGTGGCTCGAGAGCCGGCGGGGAAGCGGAAGCCGCGTCATCCGCTCCGGCGCCAGGGGGGCGCCCGGACCGGTCCGAGCACGGGGGCTTCGAGCGAGACACGGTCCTGCGCAGCCTCGTCGAAGCGAGCGGATCGAAGATCGAATTCATGGGGCTGCACCTGCCGGCGGCCGCGCCCTACGTCGCCGAGGCGCTCGCGCACGCGAGGGAGGACGTCTCACCGCTCACCGCCCACCACGGCTACTGGCCCCTGGGATTGCCCGCCCTGCGCAAGGCGATCGCCTCCCACCTGACCCGCTCCGGTGTCCCCTCGCGTCCCGACGAGATCCTCATCACGCACGGCGCCCAGGAGGCGATCGCCCTGGCGGCGGCGCTCTTCCTCGGTCCGGGCCGGACGGTGTTCCTGGAAGACCCCACCTACGTCGGCGCCCTCGATGTGTTCGCGGCGGCCGGAGCGCGCCTGGTCTCGTTCCCCGTCGGAGAGCTCGGGATCCGCCTCGACCTGCTTCGCGAGGCGCTCACGCACGAGGCGCCGAGCCTGATCTACCTGATGCCGACATTCCAGAACCCGACCGGCGTCGTCATGCCGGAGAGTCACCGGCGCGAGATCGCGAGGATGTCCGCGGAGCGCGGAGTCCCGATCCTCGAGGACGACGCGCTGGCGAATCTCGATCTGGGTCAGCGTCCGCCTCCTCCGATCTCCTCCTTCGCCCCGTCGGCGCCGATCCTCTCCGTCGGGTCGCTCTCCAAGCTCATGTGGGGCGGTCTGCGCGCGGGATGGATCCGCGCTCCCGAGCCGCTCATCGCGCGCCTGGCGCGCCGCAAGGCCCTGGGCGACCTCGGCAACTCGGTCGTCAGTCAGACGCTCGCCGCGCGCCTGTTGCCCCGGGCCGAGGAGATTCGCGAGTCCCGCCGGCGGCAGATCGCCGAGCGTCTCGCGGTCATGGAGGAGGAGATGGCGCGCCTCCTGCCGGACTGGACGTGGCGGCGCCCGGGCGGCGGTCTCTCGCTCTGGGTGCGCCTGCCGCGCGGCAACGCCGCGGAGTTCGCCCGCGTCGCGCTCCGGCACGGAGTCTCGGTCCTGCCGGGCGCGACATGCTCGCCGTCCAACGGCTGCTCCGAGTTCCTCCGAGATTCCCTACGTGCTCGAGCCGGAGAAGATCCGCGAAGGCATCCGCCTGCTGGCGCGGGCATGGAGCGCCTATGCGCCGGCCGAGCGCAAGGAGCGCGCCGCCCTGGAAGTGCTCGTTTGAGCGAGGACCCCGGCGAGATCCCGGCGATCGAGGCGCGCGTGTCGTGCCGGCCTCGAAGCCGCCGCCGGCGATTCCTTCGAGATCCTTCCCTGCGATCCGGCGCTCGCCGACACGGCGGCGTTCTGCGCCCACTACGGGATTCCTCCCGAGGAGAGCGGCAACACGATCGTCGTCGCGACGAAGAAAGAGCCGAAGCAATACGCCGCGTGCCTCGTCCTGGCGACGACGCGGCTCGACGTCAACCATGCCGTGCGGAGGCTCCTGGGAGGCCAGAAGCTCTCCTTCGCGTCCGGCGAGGAGACCGCGCCCTGACCGGCATGATGATGGGAGGCGTGACGGTCTTCGGCCTGCCGCCGGACCTGCCGGTCTACATCGACGCCGCCGTGATGCGCGCGCCTACGGTCGTCGTGGGCGGCGGAAGCCGCTCCTGCAAGATCAGGGTCGCTCCGGAAGTGCTCCGCCGTATCCCGAACGCGGTCGTCGTCGAAGGACCTCGCCTTTAGCAGGGTCGACGGTGTCATCCTGAGGAGCGTAAGCGACGAAGGATCTGGTGTCAGGTCAGAATGGGAGCAGATCCTTCGCTTCGCTCAGGATGACAGCGTCTGACAGCCTGTCCCCTGAGCACCTACTGGATCATCAGGGCCCGCAGCTCGTCCACCTTTCGGTGGAGCTGCCGGATGGCCAGCTCGGCCTTCACGTTGACCTCGTAGTCGAGATCGGCCCGCAGCCGGTCGTGCATCGACTGGCGGTTCTGGCTCATCATGATGATCGGCGCCTGGATCGCGGCGAGCATGGAGAGCATCAGGTTCAGGAAGATGAAAGGGTAGGGATCGGGTGGATGGCGCAGGATCCAGGTCGTGTTGACAATCGCCCAGGGACGAAGGAAGAAGAAGAAAATCATGATGAAGGTCCAGGAGCCGCCGAACCGGCTCACCGCGTCGGCGATCCGCTGTCCGACCGTCAGACGCTCGTCCATTTCCTCGTTGGGGTTGCGGATCTGCAGCCTGGAGAGCATCTCGTCGGCGGCGCGCAGCCGCTGCGTGACAACTCGCAGGAAGTGGCGGGCCGCGGCCGGGTGCTCGTCGATCAGCCGCGTGATGGCTCCCGCCGGGACGGCGACGAGACGGGCTTCGCCCGAGGCCCGCGCCGTGGCGTTGCGGGGCCTGCTGATCGAAGAGGCCGAGCTCTCCGAAGAAGGATCCGGGCGCAAAGGAGGCGAGCACGATCTCCTCGCCCTCGGAGGGGAGCACGATGTCCACGGTGCCCTCTTCCACGATGTAGAGCCAGTCGGCCGGGTCTCCATGATGGAAGATCGCCTCTCCGGACTGGAACAGCATGCGCTCGGCGGCATTCTCGAGCGCCTGGAGCTGCTCCTCGGGCAGGTCGCGAAAGAGATGCACTCGGTGAAGGGCGTGCGGATCCGTCATGGAAGCCTCCTGCGTCCTGCTCGTCGAGAGCGGCCGATATTCTGACGGAGGGCCGATGCGGCGTCAAAGTCCGGCGAGAGTAGAATCGCCGTGATTCTCGCGGACACCGAGGATCAAAGTCAGGAGGACCCATGCCGCGCGCGGCCGTCGCAGCGCTCGTGATTCTTCTCGGGGTTTCCCGGTTCGCCGCCGGAGCGGGCGCGACCTTCACGGTCGGCACGGCAAGCGCGGAGCAGGGGCGCGAAGCGACCGGGATGATCGAGGTGCCGGCGGGGGTGGACCCGGCGCTCCACATCCCCGTCGCCGTCTTTCACGGCGCCTGGCCGGGCCCCGCGCTCGCGCTCGTCGCCGGCTCCCATGGCACGGAGTACGCCTCGATCCTCGCGCTCGAGAGGCTGATTTCCCGCATCGACCCGACGGAGTTGAACGGCACCGTCGTCATCGTCCCGCTCGTCAACATCCCCTCCTTCGAGCAGAAGGTCCCCCACGTCAACCCGGTGGACGGCAAGAGCATGAACCGCTACTACCCCGGCCGGCCGGAAGGCACGCAGACCGAGCGCGCGGCCTACGCGATCACCCGCGAGGTCGTCGAGAAGTGCGATTACCTCATTGATCTGCACGGCGGAGACCTGGACGAGAATCTGCGTCCATACAGTTACTGGGCGAGAACCGGCAACGAGAAGCAGGACGCGATCTCCCGCGCCATGGTCCTGGCCTTCGGCCTCGATCACATCATCCTCGCCAACGACCGGCCGAAGGATCCCAACGCCTCGCGCTATCTCGAGACGACCGCGGCCACGCGGGGCAAGCCTTCGATCACAGTCGAAGCGGGGCGAGCGGGCAGGGCCGACCCGGAGGACATCGAGGCTCTCGTCAACGGGTGCCTGAGCGTGATGCGGCAGCTCAAGATCCTCCCGGGCAGCGTGACTCCGGTCGAGCATCCCGTCTGGATCGAGAAGGTCGTGACCCTCTCGAGCGACCATTCCGGGATCTTCTATCCGAAGGTGGACCGCGGCGACTATGTCGAAGCCGGGATGAAGATCGGCCTGCTCACCGATTACCTGGGTAAAACGATCGCCGAGCCGAAGGCGCCCGCGACCGGTGTCCTCCTCTACGTCGCGGCGCTCCCGTCCATGAAAAAGGGGACACGATCGCCAACATCGGCGTCGTGGCGCCCAGAGCTCCCTAGTTCCCCTTAACGTCGGAGTTGATAGTGGCGATAAACCCGCCCCGGAACCGTCGTCATTTCCCTGCGTCGGCACGCGGCGGCCTGCCGTACTGGTGAGAACCGGCCGCCGCTGAGGGTTCCTCGCAGTCTCATTGTGGTGCCGGCTGTGGCGTTCCATGCTCGTCACCCATCGCCGACTCCGGGAAACGCCGCCGGCTCCGGGGCTGGCAGTGCCGGGCTAACACCGAAATGAAGGGCCGGCGGGTGGCGCCGGACGGAGACCTCGCTCGCGGGCGGAGGAGCCCTCCCTTAGTCCGACTCGATCCGGCAGCCGCAGTCCGCGCGCGAGGTGGACGGCGACAGGCCCTGCCGGCCCGGATTTCTCTCGCGATTGCAATTCGATCGTTACAGGGAACTCGTGGTGCGTTTGACTCAGGGCGGCCCGGGACGGCGCTGTACAATCATCGGATGCTTGGCCGGGGAGTACGCCTGATCCTGACTCTCGCGGTGCTCGTGGCGACGGGCGTCGTCCCGGCAGCGCCCTGCTGCGCGATGGAAGGGTCCGGGCCGTCCGCGGTTGAAGTGCGTGACTGTTGCGGCTCCGACTGCTGCCGCCTGGAGAAGCGCGGGCCCATGCAGGCGGATCTCCTGATCGAGCCGCGGAAAGCGGGCGCGGCGGCCGCGACGGCCTTCAGCCATCCGCCTCCGGTCGCGGAGACGGCGATCAGGGCGGGCGGCCTTCACGATCGGTTGTCCTTCCTCGAAACGGATCCTTCGCCGCCGCGCGGCGGCCGCGACATACACCTGCGAATTTCACTCCTCCGCATCTAGGACTCCCACCGTCCCGCGGGCGTTCGCCCGCATCCCCTTTTTTCCTATTGCAAGGAGATGTGTATGAGGACGGGATTCGTCTTCGGAGTCCTTGCTCTTCTGGGCCGCGAGAGCGGTCGCCGCCGAGGGTTCGCCGGCCGCCCCGCCGCCGTGGCGGGAGCGGCTCAAGCAGGCCATCGGCCGCGCCGCGCGCGGAGAATCCGGAGATCGCGGAGATGGAGGCGAGGATCGCGGCCGCGCGACATCGCGTGCCGCAGGCGGCGGCGCTGCCCGATCCGGAGATCGAGCTGGGCTTGAAGGACGTGCCGGTCTCCAATCCGTCCCTCACGAGCGACCCCATGACGATGGAGATGATCGGGGCGCGCCAGCGATTTCCCGGGCGCCGGGAAGCTCCCGGCGGAGAAGCGCGCGGCGCAGGCCGACCTCGAGGGCATGCGAGGCCGAGCACTCCCGCCATGTCGCCGAGGTCGCCGCCGACGTCGCCGATTCCTTCTTCCGCCTGGCGGCACTCGACCGGAGGATCGCGATCGCCCGGGAGACTCGGCGACGCCTCTCCGATGCCGTGACCGTGGCGCGCGAGCGCTACCGGGTGGGGAAGGGAGCGCAGGCCGACGTCCTGCGGGCCGACCTGGAGAGGACGGCGCTCGAGGACCGTCTGGCGGCGCTCGGCGGAGAGCGGCGCTCGGAGGCCGCCCGGTGGAACTCCCTGCAGGATCTCCCCGCGAGCTTCGAGGTTCCCGCGGTCACGGTCGAGGAAGACTGCGAGTCGAGAATTGCCGCTCACCCGATCCCCGCGGCCGAAGAGCTCACCCGGATGGCGGAGCAGGAGGGCCCCTCGATGACCGCAGCGGCCGCCGGCGTGCGGCGCGGAGAGGCCCGGCTCGGAGGGCGCGCTTCGAGCGGCGCCCCGACTGGATGCTCGAGGGTTACTACGGCCGGCGGGAAAAGTTCGAGGACATGGCGGGAATCTCGGTGTCGTTCAGCCTCCCCTGGGTGCATCCGAAGAGACTCGACGAAAGACAGGCGGAAAGGGAGGCGGAACTTTCGAGCGCGCGCGCCGGGTTCTCGGCCGTCCGCAACACCCTTCGGCGCGACATCGAGCAGGCCTGGTCGGACCTGGCGAAGAACCGCGACCAGGCCCGCCTCTACCGCGACTCGATCCTCCCGCAGGCGGAGATCAACTACCGCGCCGCCCAGGAGGCTTACAGAGTCGGAGCGATCGATTTCCTGACTTACGTCCGGGCCGCCACCGATCTCGACATGTACCAGTCGGAATCCGTCGAGCGCGAAACCGGGCGGCGCGGGCCCTCGCGGCCCTTCAGAAGGCCTCCGGGCTTCCTCTGATCGAAGGAACTCCGGCGACAGGAGGCATCCATGCGGAATGAAAAGAATTGGAAAGCCGTGCTCGTGACCGCGCTTGCCGTCGGAATCCTTCCGGCGGTTCTTGCGGGGACGGCGTGCGCGAAGAAACCGGCCGCCGAATCCCGGGTTCCCACTCCCGCCCGGCGAGTCCTCTACTGGTACGACCCGATGAAGCCGGAGGTGCATTTCGACCGTCCGGGCAAGTCTCCCTTCATGGACATGGAATTGGTCCCGAGGTACGCCGAGGAGGAGGCACCCCCTGCCGCGGCCGGCCAGGAGCCGGCCGGCCTCTCGGTCGTGAGGATCCCGCTCGAGCGGCGGCAGCAGATCGGCGTGACGACGGTGAAGGTGGAGAAGCGGACGATCTCGGGAGGCGTCGAAACCAACGGAGTCGTGGCCGAAGACGAGGGGCGAGTCCACGCGGTCAACGCGAAGTTCTCCGGGTACATCGAGAAGCTCGAGGTGGACCGCACAGGCCAGAGCGTGCGCCGGGGACAGCCCCTCCTCTCCGTTTACAGCCCCGACCTCGTCGCGACCGAGCGCGAGCTCCTGCTCGCTGCCGAGAACGTTCGGCGGCTCTCGGGCTCCGGATCCTCCGAGACGGCCGCCGACGCGCGTGCGCTGCTGGACGCCACGCGGGAGCGCCTGCGCCTCTGGGACATTCCGGAGGGGGAGATCACGCGCGTCGAGAGGACCGGAGAAGTCTCCCGCGACCTCACGCTTGTGTCTCCCGTCTCCGGTTTTGTCCTGAAGAAGGACGCGTTGCCGGGGCTGGCGATCACGGCGGGGATGCCGCTCTTCACCATCGCCGATCTCTCGCAGGTCTGGGTCCTCGCCGACCTCTACCAGTCGGAGATGGCCATGACCGCGCCCGGCAATCCGGCGACCGTCTCGGCCTCCTTCCTTCCCGGCCAGACGTTCCGTGGCCGCGTGGACTTCGTCTATCCGACCCTGACGGAGGAGACCCGCACGGTCAAGGCGCGCATCGTCATTCCGAATCCGAAGGGATGCTCAAGCCCGGCATGTTTGTCCGTGTGTCCCTCGCCGGGAAAGGAAAGGCCGCGCTGGCCATCCCGCGTTCCGCCCTGATCCAGACGGGCGAGAGGCAATGGCGTACGTCGAACAGTCCCCCGGCGTCTATGCGCCGCGCGAGGTCGTCACGGGCGCGGCGGGGAAGGAATACGTGGAGGTGATCTCCGGGCTCTCGGGCGGGGAGGAGGTCGTCACCTCCGCCAACTTCCTGATCGATTCCGAGTCGCGCATCGGGGCGATCGGCGTCGCGCCAGCGGGTCCGCGGGTCAGCCCGCGCAGTCCTGGGCCAGCCCACGCCGGGGGAGCCGCCGCGATGATCGAGAAGCTGATCACGCTCTGCGTCCGCAACAAGTTCCTGACGATCTTCTTCGTCGCGGCCTTTTTCGCCGCCGGCCTGTGGGCGTTGAACCGCATACCCCTGGACGCCCTTCCCGATCTTTCCGACGTCCAGGTCATCGTCTACACCAACTGGGAGGGACAGAACCCCAACCTGATCGAGGACCAGCTGACGTACCCGATCGTCTCCGCGTTGATCTCGGCTCCGAGGGTCAAGACCGTGCGCGGCTACTCCTTCTTCGGCTTCTCCTACGTCTACGTCATCTTCCAGGACGGAACCGACCTCTACTGGGCCAGGAGCCGCGTGCTCGAGTACTTGAACGGCTTGGGGGGCCAGCTTCCCGAAGGCGTGAACCCCAACCTCGGCCCCGACGCGACCGGAGTCGGCTGGGGATTCCAGTATGTGCTGCTGGACAAGACCGGCCGCAACTCGCTCGCGGACCTGCGGACGTTCCAGGACTGGGACCTCTCCTACTGGCTGCGAGCCGTGCCGGGAGTCGCCGAGGTTTCCTCCGCCGGGCGGGTTTCAGAAGCAATACCAGATCGAAGTCGATCCGGTGAAGCTCGCGTCCTACGGGATCGGCTTGAACGAGGTGCTCGAGCGCGTGCGGGAATCCAACGGCGACGTGGGCGGGCGGGTCGTCGAGTGGACCGGGCGGGAGTACATGGTGCGCGGCCGCGGGTACATCCAGGGCCTGGAGGACCTCGAGCAAGATCGCGGTCAAGGTCGGCGCGCGGACCGGGACGCCGGTCTATCTCTCCGACGTCGCGACGATTCATTTCGGCCCCGAGATGCGGCGCGGGGTCATCGAATGGAACGGGCAGGGGGAGGCCGTCGGCGGAGTCGTCGTCGTGCGCGCCGGGGAGAACGTCGCCCGCGTGGTCGAGGCGGTCAAGGAAAAGATCGCGTCGGTCAAGTCCTCCTTTCCGCCGGGAGTGGAGCTCGAGATCGCCTACGACCGGAGCGACCTGATCGAGCGCGCCGTGTCCACGCTGAAGAGGACCCTGATCGAGGAAGTGATCGTGGTCGCCTTCGTCATCCTGATTTTCCTCTTCCATTTTCGCTCGGCGCTCGTGCCGATCACGGTCCTGCCGGTCGCCCTCGTCATCTCCTTTCTGCCGATGGCGCTCCTGCGCGTCTCCTCCAACATCATGTCGCTGGGAGGGCTGGCGCTGGCGATCGGCGTCCTGGTGGACGCTTCGATCGTGATGGTCGAGAACGCGCACAGGCACCTGGCGGCCGCGGGAGATCCGCGCGGCCGTGCCCGCGAGGCCGCCATCGTTTCGGCGCCGCTCAGCAGGTCGGCCGGGCCATCTTCTTCTCGCTGGTGATCATTGTCGTCTCGTTCCTGCCGGTCTTTCTCCTGACCGGGGAGGAGGGAAGGCTCTTTCACCCGCTCGCGTTCACGAAGACCTTCGCGATCGCGGCGGCTTCGATTCTCTCGATCACGCTCGTTCCGATCCTGATGGTGGCCTGGATGCGCGGCAAGATCCGCGCCGAGGACGACAATCCGGCCGCGCTCGTGACGCGGCGCCTCTATGCGCCGGTCCTGAATCTGGCGCTTCGCTATCCCAGGACTGCCCTTCTCCTGAACTTTCTCCTGATTCCCGCGGTCGTTCCCCCTGGCGCTCTCGCTCGGCTCCGAGTTCATGCCGCAGCTTCGGGAAGGCTCGCTCATGTACATGCCGACCGGGCTTCCCATGATGGCGGTCGAGCAGGCCAGAGACATCCTGGTCAAGACCGACAGGATGATCATGACGTTTCCCGAGGTGCAGTCGGTTCTGGGCAAGTCGGGCAAGTTCGAAAGCTCCACCGACCCGGCGCCCATCGAGATGTTCGAGACCACGATCGTGCTGAAGCCTCGGAGCAGTGGCCGAAGACCTTCCATCGGCGCTGGTATTCGGGCTGGCCGGACTGGGCCAAGCCGCTCCTTCGGCCGTCTGGCCGGAGATGCGCGACCCGAACGCAGGACGAACTTCTCGCCGCGCTGAACGAGAAGCTCCAGATTCCGGGCATGCCCGTCGCGTGGACCCAGCCGATCCGCAACCGCCTGGACATGCTGGCGACCGGGGTGCGGACGAAGGTCGGAGTCAAGGTCTACGGCTCGGACTACTCGGTGATCGAGAAGGTCAGCCTCGACATCGAGAACGCCTTGAAAGACCTGCCGGGCGCGCGCAGCGTCTATGCCGAGCGGACGACCGGCGGCTCCTATCTCGACTTCGCCGTGGACCGGGACGCGGCCGCCCGATACGGGCTCACGGTGATGCAGATCCAGAACACGCTCGAGGCGGCCACCGGCGGCAAGATCGCGGCGACGACCGTCGAGGGGAGGCGCCGGTTCACGGTCCTCGTGCGCTATCCGCGCGACTTCCGGAGCGACCTGGAGCAGTTGCGGCGCATCCTCGTCATGACTCCCTCCGGCGCGCAGGTCCCCGTCGGACAGCTCGCGCAGATCCGCGTCACCACCGGTCCCCCGATGTATCGCGACGAGAACGGCCGGTGGCGGGCGTCGTTTACATGGATACCGACACCTCGGACCTGGTCGGTTTCGTCGGCGCGGCGAAGCGACGCGTGACTTCGCGCGTGAAGCTGCCGCAGGGCGTCACGCTCGACTGGACCGGCCAGTACGAGTTCCAGGTCCACGCGCGAAAGACGCTCCAGATCGTCCTGCCGATCGTGCTCGCCGCCATCTTCGTGCTGCTGACAATGACCTTCCGTTCCGCCTCCGAGGCCTCGATCGTGATGCTCTCCGTTCTCTACGCGATGACCGGCGGGTGATCCTGCAGTGGCTGCTCGGCTACAACTTCTCCGTCGCCGTCTGGATCGGCTACATCGCCCTCTACGGCGTCGCGGTCGAGACGGGCGTCATGATGGTCATTTACCTTCACGAGGCGCTCGACCGCCGCCTCGATCGGGCGAATTGACGCGGGAGGACATCCTCGAGGCCACGCGGAAGGGATCGGTCCTGCGCCTGCGGCCAGCTCATGACCGTCTGCGCCGCGATCCTCTCCCTCATCCCGATCTTCTGGTCCACCGGCACGGGCTCCGAGGTCATGCGCCCCATCGCGACGCCGATCGTGGGCGGGATGATCACCTCGACGATCCACGTCCTCTGGTGACCCCCGTCATCTTCTTCCTGATGAAGGAACGGGCCCGCAGGAAGGGGAGACTGCGCGTCTCCGGAATGGAGCTCGAAAACTCGGTTTAAACGGAAGTGGGTCGCTCTGGAAGGTTCGGGTTTTCACTGAAGAATCTCTCAGGCTCGGCCGCGCAAAGCTGTGAGTTGCGCTCCGAGTGGCAAACCTCAACGAGCGGAAATCCAAACGCCTCGCCGTTCGCTGAACGGAATCGGGATGGCTTGATGTAAACAGATCTTGCCCGAGTCCCCCTGCGGCCACAAGATGCCTCGGATTTGCCCTCATTCCGAGCACCGCTCCCGACTGACCCTGCAGCGCGAAAGCTGATGGAGAGAGGTATGTGATGCACTGGGGGCAACGGGATGGGCATGGGCTGGGGACGTCTGGTGGATCCTCGGGATCGTGGTCGTGGCCGGCGTTCTCTGGCTCGTCTTCAAGAGCTTCGGCCGCCGAACGCCACCGGGCGGCTCCTCCTAGGCGGGATCCTGAAGCGCCATCCCGACTGAGTCAAGCGGGGGACCTGGGGGCTCGAGGAACCCACTGGCTCGGCGGCAGGACCGCCCGGAGAGAGGGGGAGGAAGAGATGGCTGCACGTTACGAGATGGCGACCAGCGTCAAAGGCGCTTTCAGGAGGTCAGACTTCGAGTAGTCGACGCACTGAAGGCGCAAGGGTTTGGCGTCCTCACGGAAATCGATGTCCAGAAGACACTGAAAAGAAACTCGGCGCCGAGATGGAGCCTTATCATCATCCTGGGCGCGTGCAACCCGCAGCTCGCCCGCCAGGCGCTCGACGCGGACCGGGCGATCGGCCTCTTGCTCCCGTGCAACGTTGTCCTGCGTCAGGGAAACGGCGACGTCCAGGTTTCCATTCTGGACCCCCGGACGATGTTCGAGGTCGCCGACGCCCAAACGCGGGACCGCCTCGCCGATCTCCCCGAGGAGGCCCGGCGGCGATTGCAGACCGCGCTGGGAAGCCTTGGAGGCGGTTAAGCGAAACTACAGCAAACACAAGACGCCGTGACATGGTTTGATCTCCTTGCGCCCGCGGGACGGGAGCGCAAACGGAACTCTCGGGTATTCGAGGGTGAGGGGTCGTGGTGCAACTGCATTAGATTTTCAAAGCGGACACTGGCGGGCGAGTAGGATCTTGCGGCGGGGGTGTCGCCATGAGG
>CAWALG010000041.1:0-297422 GCA_963782815.1 uncultured Acidobacteriota bacterium
CAGGAGGTGCGAATGGCTGACACTTCGTTTCCCAAACACAAAGTATTGAACTGGCCGGCGGTCCCGATCCCGACCCCCGACGAGGTCTACGCGGGTCTGACGGACCAGGCAAAAGGAATACCCGCTCTCGCTCGAGACGCAGCTGCGCCAGAGCGAGAACTTCAAGAAGCCCGAGTGCCTGACCAGGGTCCGTGTCCTCGACCTGAGCAAGGGGATGATCATCGGCAACTGGTGCTCCTCGATGCTTTCGGAGCTGGGGGCCGACACCTCAAGGCCGAGCCGCCCGACGGCGACCCGCTGCGCTGGCAGACGCCGTTCGGCCGCAAGGAGTACATGTTCAAGGACGCCGAGACCGGCGAGCCGATCGGTCGCCACTTCCTCCACGAATGCGCAACAAGCAGTCCATCACCCTCGATCTCGAGAAGCCCGAAGGGCGGGAGATCTTGAAGAAGCTCGTCGTCCACTTCGACGTCCTGATCGAGAACTACCCCCCGGGCAGTTCGATGCCTGGGGAATCGGCTATCGCCAGTTCAACCAGATCAACCCCCGGCTCGTCTATACCTGGAAGGGCCAGAAAGGCCAGTGGGGGCCGTCAAGGACAAGCCGGGCGACCTCGACCCCTGCTCGCGTCCTGCGGGTTGTCCATGCCACCGGCTGCCCAAGGAGTTCGGCGGACGCCCGATCCGGTCGGCGATGTGGATGGCGGACAACGTCGGCGGCAAGCTGACGGCCATGGCAATCGGCCGCCCTCATGTACCGCGACAAGGTCTCCGGTAAAGGCCAGTTCATAGAAGCGACGGCGGCCGAAGGCGTCATCCGGATCCATGATTACAACTGGGGCTGGTACGGGATGGACGGGAGCATCCGCCCCGTTACGGCAACTGGGACCTGGCGATCAACATCTACGCCGTCAACCCTTGCAAGGACGGCTACATCATGGTGGGCGGCGGCCATGACCGCCTCTGGTACCGGATCTGGAGGACCGTGGGCAAGACGCGTCCCGAGCTGGAGGACGAGATCCTGGATGACCCCACCCTGCGGGTGGTCGTGGACCGGTTCCGCACTTGAAGCAGGTCAAGACCTACACGATCCTCGCCGATTGGCTGAAGGACTTCTCCCGGGCAGAATGCGGGAGCTGCTGGCCCAGCAAGTCGCCTCCGGCGGCGTCAACTTCATCGACGAGGTCGCGGAGGACCCGCACTTCAAGTACCGGGGCACGTGGACCAGATCGAGACCGGCTCTACGGCAAGGTCCTCTGCGGCACGACCCCCTTCCTGGCGCACAGGACTCCCGGCCGCGTGAATGGATCGGCCGGCCTGTCGGCTACGACAACGGAGAGGTCTACCTGAAGCTGCTGGGATTCGGGCGGGACAAGCTCGCCAAGCTCAAGAAGCGCGGCGTGGTCTAATAAGGAGGTAGGAAAGATGGCGACCGCACAACCCGATTTCGAAACCTATTGTCAAGAGCTCTTCGATCACAAGACGGCCTTCGGGAAGCCCGAGGTCCTGAAGGGCTATCGGGTTCTGTCCTGCACCCAGTACATCCTCGGCCCCTCCTGCGCCAGCTACCTGGCCGAGCTGGGAGCCGAGGTCATCAAGATCGAGGCGCCGCGGCGGGGCGAGCCGATGCGGCACACGACGCCGTACAACGAGCCCCTGCTCTACCCGCTCTCCCGCTGGGTTCCGGAGGCGGGCACGGGTCTGGGCTTCTTCGGGGCCAACCCCAACGAGGAGTTCGTCACCCTGGATTTCCACCGCCCGGAGGCAAGGAGGCCATGCTGGAGCTCGCGGCCAAGTCGGACGTGATGGTCCAGAACTACCGGCCCGGGACCTTCGACCGATGGGGCATCGGGTATCAGCACTTCCAAAAGGTCAATCCCCGCATCGTCTACCAGTGGCTGGGCGGGTTCGGCGGCTGGGGGCCGGGACGGGTCCGGGCCTCCTACGACATCCTGGGCCAGGCCATGGGCGGCGCCTTCGGGATCACCGGCGAGGCCGCCGACCGGGGCGGGACGCCGGCCAAGCACACGATCTGGCTGGCGGACTACTGGGGCGGCATGATGGCCGCCACTACGATTCTGGCGGCCCTCTACTGGCGGGATACGGTCTCCGGTGAGGGGACCTTCATCGAGTACTCGCAGGTCCACGGCGTCACGCGCATGCTCGAGTCGGCTCTCCCGCTCTACGGCCGGTACGGAATCCGGCGGGAGCGCTGGGGCAACTGGGACACGGAGCTTTGCGTGCACGGGATCATCCAGTGCGGCAAGTCCTCTTATCCCGGCTCCAAGAACCCACAGGAGGCCGAGGTCGGCTACATCCTCGTCAGCGCGCACAGCGACGAGGACTTCAAGAAGCTGTGCGACGTCATCGGGAACAAGGGTCTCGCCACGACCTATGCCAAGCACGACGACCGCGTCAAGGCGGAGAATCAGGAACCCATCTACGATGCCCTCGAGGCCTGGGCCAAGGACAAGACCAAGGAAGACGTGGCCACGCTGCTCGACAAGGCCGGCATCAACAACCAGCCGGTCTGGAACGCCAAGGAAGTCTCCGAGCATCCGCACTGGAAACTGCGCGGCGCCGTCCAGTGGATCGACGACCCCACCTACGGAGACCTCCACCATCAGGGTCCGGCGTTCAAGATGTCCGAGACGCCTCCGCGCATCAAGTGGGCGCTGAAGCCCGTTGGCGCCGACAACGAGAGGGTGTACGGCCGGCTGCTCGGGTGGACGAAGGACAAAATCGCCAAGATGGAAGAGGCGGAGGTCATCTGAAATGATTAAACAAGGACTGGTGCTCACTTGCGCCAAATGCTCCACGAAGAATTTCCTCGATCCCTACCCGTTCTGGAACTTCAGCGGCAACACGAAGTGCGCCGGCTGCGACACCCTCTATGCCGTGACGTTCGTCAAAGGCCAGCAGACGAGCGGACCCACGGTTTCCTCCGGGAAGGCCGACCTGCTGCCGGGCTACGCCGAAGACAAGAACGGCGCCGGGATCACCGGTGAAGGCAAGATCCGCCCGGCTCCGCAGTCGCGGCCCGATCCCTTCACCGGGCAGCAGAAGCAGGTCACGAAGAGCATGCGGGGCAAGCCGCTCAGCGGCAGCCGTCTCAAGAAGGAAGACCTGGTAGGCAGCCGGGCCAAGTTCATCGCGGACCTGCACAAGGTCTGAGAGGAGAACCCGATATGGTGGAGACTCAGAAGGGAAAGGAAGCGTCGAGTTACAAGTGCTGCGACTACTTCGAGCCGGCGCTCGACCCGAACATCCTGCGGGCGTACGTGGGCTACTGCAAGGCTCGGGCGTGGCCTTTCACCGTGATGGTTCCTATCGGCGGGTTTGACAACGAGTGTCCGAAGCCCCCGAACAAGAAGAAGGAAGCCAGCAAGGGATAGGCGTGGCCAACCTCCGGGAGGAGTTCGAGCGGCGCTACGGGCCACTCTGGTCCGGGGCGTCGTCTCTCTCCATCGAGGGTGTCACCCATGAGCTTTTCGACATCATCCATCGGATCGGCTTCGGCTTCGAGGGGATCAAGATCATCGATGCCCCTCGGGTCGAAGCCGGCCGATATGCCATTCGTTTCTTCGATGGTGAGGTGCGGTGCATCGTGTGCCTCGAGTTCGGGGCGGACCTCATCATCCTGGAGGAGCATCGGGTCCACGTCGCCGAATGGCTGGGGGACGCCTACTTCGAGACGGAATTCCAGGTGAATTGCCCTATGGACTTTTGAAGAGGAGAAATCATGAAGGTCAAGTTCTACTATTCCAGCAAGGACAAGCCGGGTGGGCAGTACCCGTGCGACAACGCGGCCTGCCTGGAGAAGATCAAGAGGATCAAGAACGCCGAGGCCATCGACGTGGCGGGTGTCGAAGATGTGTTTCGCTTCTACCACGCTGCGCTGACGGGTCCTCCCGCGACGGTGCGGGCCGTTTTCGGCATGAAGGGCGGGCTTGAAGCCGACTTCGGCCGCGCGACCCCCGCCGTCCTCGTCTACGGCGACCCGAAGGATCGCTACCCCACGGACGCCTACCCGCGTCAGGATCAGGCGAGGGGAGGACTCGTCGGATGCGAGAAAGCTCTCGAGGACCTCGCCAAGATGCCGACCACCGAAGACGAGGAGGACCGTTGAGCACGATTCCGGCGGACTACCTGCCCCCGAAGGAATTCCAGCCCGAGCGGATCTACAAGCTGAAGGAGTTCGAGAGCTACCCGGATCCGTTAAACAGCACCGAGGAGCTTCTCGACAAGCAGGTTGCGGCCGGCAAGGGCGACAGCCGCGCGGTCCTGATCGCCGACAAGGTCATCACGTACAAGCAGCTGCTGGGGGCCTCCAACAAGATCGGCAACGCCTTGAGGAAGCTCGGTGTCGAGGAGGCGGACCGGGTCCTGCTCCGGTCGCCAAACGTTCCGCCGGCTCTCTTTACGAATTTCGGCGCCTTGAAGATCGGGGCCGTGATCGTCCCGACCTCGCCCATGCTCTCTCCCAACGAGATCGCCCACATCTCCAACAACGCGGAAGCGAAGGTGATCGTCGTGGCGGCGGCGTTTCTGGAAGGGGTGCTCAAGGCGCGGCCGAACCTGAAGACCGTCAAGCAGATCATCGTCTTTGGCGGGCAGCCCGAGGAGCTCAAGGCGCAGGGACTTCTCTCTTACGAAGACCTCACGGCCAATGAATCGCCGGCCCTGGATCCGGTCCGGCGGCCGCGCACGGCGGTCTCGGTCCTGCTCTACACGTCGGGGACGACGGGCATGCCGAAGGGCACGGCCCACTACATGGAAGAGGCCCTGATCGTCCCGGACACCTTCGGCAAGTACGGATGGAACGTCGGGCCCGACGACATCATCTGCGGTCCGGCGCCCATCTCGCTCGCTGCCGGGTACTCGACCGTAACGTCGATCCCTTTCCGCTTCGGCGCTGCGGCTTCCCTGATTCCGAAGTTCACGCCCGACGGGCTCTTCGAGCAGATCCAGAGCCACAAGGTGACCATCCTGAGCGCTCTGCCCACGGCCTACCGGAAGATGCTCCAGGTCGAGGGAGCGGAGAAGAAATACGATCTCTCGAGCCTGCGCGTCTTGACCGGCGGCGGAGAATCCCTGACGGCCAAGACGTATTTCGACTGGAAGGAACGCTTCGGCCAGGAGATCTACGAAGGACTGGGCACGACGGAGATGATGTACGTCTTCGTCTCCAGCGTCGCCACCAGGAAGGTCAAGCCGGGAGCGATCGGCACCGCGATCCCCGGTTACGAGATCCAGGTCATCACCGAAGAGGGCAAGGTCGCGAAGCCGGGGGAGCTGGGCAGGCTCTACGCCCGGGGTCCCACGGGAACCCTTTACTGGCGCCCGCTCGAGGACGGTCTGCTCGAAAAGCAGAAAGCGTTGATCCGCGAGGGGTGGGTGCTGGTCGGCGACTTCTGCACGACCGACGAGGACGGATACCTGAGCTTCGTGTCGCGACAGGAGGACCTGATCAAGAGCTCCGGCTACCGCATCGGCCCCGAGGAGATCGAAGACGCCCTCCTGAAGCACCCGGCCGTGGCCGACGCGGGCGTGATCGGAGTCCCCGACCCCGTCCGCGGGCACAACGTCAAGGCCTTCGTCATCCTGAAACCCGGCCAGACTCCCAGCGACCAGCTGAAACAGCAGATCATCGACAGTTGCCGGGATCACATCGCGATCTACAAGCTGCCGCGGATCGTCGAGTTCGTCACGGAGCTTCCGCGCACGCTGCAAGGGAAACTCCTGCGGCGGGTCCTGCGGGACAAGGAGACCGTTCCCGCAAGCTGAGAAGCCGGTGTGCGGTGCGCGGTGTGGGTGTGCGGATCGGGGCTTGAGGCAGCTCACCGCATACCGCGAGCTGATCACCGTGCGCCGCCAGTCTCATAACATCTCCCGCCGTGAGCACGGTGCTGCTGCAGGCCGTCGCGTCCGGCATCGCGCTCGGCCTGATCTATGCGGGCATCGGAGCCGGCTTCTCGATCGTCGTGGCGACCGGACGCCTGACGAACCTTGCCCACGGGGAGTTCGTTCTCGTCGGCGGCTACATCCTCTACGTCCTCTGCGATGGGCTGGGCTGGCCGTGGCCGGCGGCCCTCGCGGTGACCGCTCTCGGCGGCGCGCTCCTGGGAGCCGCCCTGCCCCCCCTCGTCCGCCGGTTGCCTGACCGAGAGGTGAGCGGCCTGGCGTTGACCCTCGGCGTGGGTTTCGTCCTTCAGAACCTGCTTCTCCTCGCGGCGACCGCCACCTATCGCGTGATTCCCGGCGGGTACTGGCTGAAAACGGTCGAGCTCGGGCCGGTTGTTCTCGCCCGGGTCACGCTCGTGGCCGCCGGCTCAGCGACGGCGGCCCTCGTGGGTCTCGACCTCTGGCTTCGCGTGACCTGGACCGGGTTGGGCCTCGCGGCGGTCGCCCAGTCCCGGCCCGCCGCGGCCAGCCTCGGCATCTCTCCCGCGCGGATGGAGTGGGTGGCGTTCCTGGCCGGAGGGGCGACCGCGTAGCAGCGCCGGCGCGCTGGTGCTCTCTGACCCGCTTCCTCTCGCCCGGAGAGGGTCCCGCCTGGACCCTCGTGGCGCTCGCCGTCGCCTTCCTGGCAGGCCGGCCGCGGGCGGCGTCCTCATGGCTGCGGGAACCGCGCTCGGCGTTGTCGAGTCTCTGGCGACAGTGCTCGTGGGAGGCGGGTGGCGCGAGGTCGTGGCGAGCGGATCTGTCCTGCTCTGGCTGCTCCTGCGCGGAAGGACTCCTCGTCGATGCGTGAAGTAATCGTGGAGGGGGACCCGGCGGTCCCCCGAGCCCAATGCGACGTTTCGTGTTTCTCTGGGCGGTTGTCCTGGGAGGCGGCGGCATCGCCATCGTGGCGCTCCCTCGATACGGCGTCCATGTCGTGGCCTTCGGGTTTCTCTACGCCGCTCTCGCGACGAGTTGGAACTGGATGCGCTCCACCGGGCTTTTTTCCCTTGGACAGGCGGCCTTCTTCGGTGCGGGCGCGCTGACGCAAGCCTGGCTCGTCACAACAGGACGGATTTCCCCGTGGCTGGCCTTTGGCGTGAGCGCGGTGGCCGGCGTTCTGGCCGCGCTTCCCTTGATTCCCGCCCTTCGACTTGGACCGGCGAACCTCGCCCTGGCGACCCTCGCTTACGCAATCCTCCTGAAGGGCCTGGCCGGGAACCTGCCGGTCTTCGCGATGGGGTTCCTTCTTCCCACGACCCCGGGCTTCAACGGGGCGGCGCCCCCGGTCGTGGCGACTCTGGCTGTGCTGGCTCTGGCGGGGAGCCTTGGCTACGAAGCCTTCCTCCGCCGACCGGGTGGCCGCGCCGCCACCGCCATCCGGCAGGTGCCCGAGACGACGATAGCCCTGGGCATCGACTCGATCGGCGCGCGCTGGCGTCCCTTGACACTGAGCGCGGCGGCGACCGCCCTGGCGGGCGCTCTCTACGTCCACCTCGTCGGGAGCGTCGAGACGTCCGTCGTATTCTCACCGACCTTCTCCGTCCTGCCGATCGTCCTGGGAATGCTCGGAGGCGCTCTCCATCCGCTCGGCGGGATTCTCGGTACGCTCGCGCTCTACCCTCTCGACGAGCTGATTCTCCGACCCGCGTTCCCGGAAGCCCACACTCTGGCCTATGGCCTTGCCCTGATCGGCCTGCTGCTCGTCAGGCCTGAGGGACTGTTGAACGCTCGGGTCCCGAGGATCCCCGCTTCCACCTCCCTGCGGTGTCTTCCCCATGAACCGTTCAGGCTGACCGTTTCCGGCCTCATCGTGCGCCGCGACGCAACGTCCGTTCTGAACGATGTGAGCTTCGTGGTCGAGCCGGGGCAGATTCTCAGGGTTCTCGGCCCTAACGGCGCCGGCAAGACCTCGCTTCTCCTCGCGATCGCGGGCAGGCTTCCCGTGGCACGAGGAGCCATCCTCTTCAATGGCGTCCCGCCTCCTCGCAACGCCGCGGCGCGGGCCCGCCGCGGCCTGGCCAGGACGTTCCAGACTCCCAGGCCTTTTCCCGAATGGACGGTGCGTGAGAACGTCGCGATCGCGGCAGAGCGCGCGGGTGCCCTCGACGAAGTGGACCGGCTCCTGGAGGAGCTCGAGCTGACGGCGCTTTCAGACCGCCGGGCCGGCCAGTTGAGCGTGGGGGAGGGAAAACGCCTGGAGTTCGCGCGGGCGCTGGCATTCAAGCCCGCGGTCCTGCTCCTCGACGAGCCCCTGGCCGGGCTGACTCCGGAAGCTGCCAGACGCATTTCGGGCCTGATCGAGCGGGCCCGCCGCCTGGGAGGAGCCGTTATCTGGGTGGAGCATGGTCCGATGGCCGACGAGCTGGCGACCCAGGTTCTCGTTCTCGAGGGTGGGCGGACCCGCTTCCTCGGATCGCTGGCCGACTGGGACGCGGCGCGTCGGGCCCGGTCGTCGTGATGGCTCGCCTGGAGGCGCGCGAAGTGACCGGCGGCTATCCGGGAGCGACCGTCTTCTCGGATGTGAGCTTCTCCGTCGAGTCCGGGGAGCTCCTGACGATCCTGGGCGCCAACGGCTCAGGGAAATCCGCGTTGCTCGAGACCCTTCAGGGCCTGCTCCCCGCGGAGAGCGGCGTCATCGTTCTCGATGGCGAGCCCGTGCAGGACCTCTTGCCGGAGGCCCGGGCCGCGCGGGGGATGAGCCTCGTCTCCGACCGGCGCCGCCTCTGGAGAGAGATGACGGTCGACGAGCATTTGCGTGTCGGCGCGTTTCGCGCCGCGGCCCGCCGCGGCTGGCGCCGCCGCGCACTCGAGCTTCGCGGCCCCTTTTCCGACCTGCCTGCGCGACACGGCGTTCGACCGGATCGCTTGAGCGGTGGGCAGGAGCAGCAACTGGCGCTGGCGCGCTTTGGCATGTCGTTGCCCCGGGTTTGGCTGCTCGACGATCCCCTTGCCGGACTCGACGAGGTCATGACCGGCCGTATTCTCGACTGGATCCGGGCAGCGGCCGGGAGGGGCGCGGCGGTCATCCTGACGGGCCAGCACATCCGCTCGCTTCTCGGCATCGCGACGAAGGCCATGTTCCTCCAGGGGGGTCGCCTCACGGCGCTTCCCGCCGGCGCCGGCGGCCTTGAAGATCCCCGCGTCCGCCAGCTGTTGTAGCGGACTCGATATAGTCCGCAGCGCTATGAGCGAACCTGCCGTCAATTCCATCGCTTCCGCGCAGCTGACCGTGGCGCCCTCTGACCTCGCCAACATGCTGAACCTGGAGCCCGGGGACGCCTTCCCGCCTGTGTTCGCGACCTCCCGAATGGTGGGTCTCATGGAGGTGGCAGCCGCGCGTGTTCTGCGACCTCACTTGCGCGAGGGCGAGGCCTCCGTCGGCGTCTCTGTCGACGTCGTCCATTCGGCCGCCACTCCGCCGGGTGTCACCGTGACCGCCACGGCGAGGTTCGTCGGGCGGGAGGGAAAGCTCTTCCTCTTCGAGGTCGCCGCATCGGACAACGCGGGCGAGATCGGCCGGGGCACGCACAAGCGCGCGGTCGTCTCGGCCGAGAGGCTCGTCACCGGCGCCGTCCGTCGCTCCGCGCCTGCGTGAGATCTGCGCCTTCGGCGCACCGGCGAGCGACTCGGCCGGATGCGGCCTCGATCGCTCGCCTGATCTCGCCGCAGGCGCTCCGCTCCCGCGGCGCGCGCCTCCTCCCTCGGTCGAGCTTCGGGAGACTCGCCGCGCCGCGACCAGGGCAGGAACGAGATTTCGTTCGGGTGGGAGCCTGCGGAGGGACCGGCTTCCAGCGGAGAATGAGGTTGCGGGCGGCGGCGACCTCGTCGACGCGCTTGACGGGCGTGGACCAGGGCGCGCCGTGCACGAGGTCGGGCTCCTCCGCGCATTCGCGGGCGATCTCGCGCATCGCGTGGATGAAGGCGTCGAGGCCGGGCTTCCCCTCGGTCTCGGTCGGCTCGATCATGAGCGCGCCATGGACGATGAGCGGGAAGGAGACCGTCGGCGGATGGAAGCCGTAGTCCATGAGGCGCTTGGCGATGTCCCCGTTGGAAATGCCGAACTCGGCTTGCTTCTTGTCGTCGAGCACCACTTCATGGAGCGAGGGGGCGTCGTACTTCAGGTGGTAGACGCCGGAGAGCCCGGCGCGGATGTAGTTGGCGTTCAGGACCGCGCCGCGGGCCACTTCGCCGATGCGGTTGCCGTACGCGGCGATGTAGGAGAGCGCCCGCACGAACATCCCGTAGTTGCCGAGAAACGCGCGCAGCCGGCCGATCGAGTGTGGACGGTCGAAATCGAGGAAGAACGTGCCGTCCGTCCGCCGCTCGACCGTGGGACGCGGCAGGAAAGGCGCGAGCCTCTCCGTCACGGCCACCGGCCCGGAGCCCGGCCCTCCTCCGCCGTGCGGCGTCGAGAAGGTCTTGTGCAGGTTCATGTGCATCACGTCGATGCCCATCAGGCCGGGCTTGGCAACGCCCACGAACGCGTTGAAGTTCGCCCCGTCGCAGTAGAGGAAGCCCCCCTTCGCATGGACGATGCGCGCGATCTCGAGGATCTCGTTCTCGAAGATCCCCACCGTGTTCGGAACGGTGAGCATGAGCGCCGCCACGTCGTCGGTCATGGCCTGCTCGAGAACGTTCAGGTCGAGCGTGCCGCGGGCGTTGGACTTCAACTCCTTGACCTTGTAGCCGGCGAAGTGCGCCGAGGCCGGGTTCGTGCCGTGAGCCGAGTCCGGGATCAGGACCGTCGCGCGCGGGTTGCCGGACTGCGCGAGCGCCGCGCGGACCATGAGAATGCCCGCCAGTTCGCCCTGCGCGCCCGCGGAGGGCTGGAGAGTCACCCGCGAAAGGCCGGTCAGTTCAATCAGGGCCTGCTCGAGCTGCCACATCAGCTCGAGCGCGCCCTGCGACACGGACTCGGGCGCGAAGGGGTGCCCCGCGGCAAAGCCCGGCAGCCGCGCCATCTCCTCGTTGGTGCGCGGGTTGTGCTTCATGGTGCAGGAGCCGAGCGGGTACATGTTCTGGTCGATCGAGAAGTTCAGGCGCGAGAGGCGCGTGAAGTGACGCGCGACCTCGACCTCGGTGATCTCGGTCTCTCCCGCGATCTCCTCGCGCAGGAGCGATGGCGGGATCGCGACGACCGGGGGCACGTCGAGCGGCGGCAGCAAGTAGCCGACCTTGCCCTTGCCCGAGCGTTCGAAAACGAGCGGCTCCTGGCGCGGCTCGGGGCGCCTGGGGTCGGCGGCCGGCGCGGCCTTGGTCTTCTCTTCGACTTGGACCGACATCAGCTCCTCCGTTGAAGCCCCGCGACGAGGCGATCCATCTCTTCCTTCCGGTTCATCTCCGTCGCCGCCACGAGAAACGCGTTGGGCCGCGTCGCGTCCCAGCGCGAGAGGGGCACGCCGCCCAGGATCTGACGGGCGGCCAGGCGCTCGAGAAGCGGCGCCGCCGGCTCGGGGGCCTCGACCAGGAATTCGTTGAACGTCGGCGCGGGGTACGCGATCCGGTAGCCCGGCAGCCTCGCGATCGCGGCCTTCAGGTACTCGGCCTTGGCGTGGCTCTGGAGGGCCACCTCGCGCAGCCCGTGCTTGCCCAGCAGGGACATGTGGATGTTCGCCGCCAGCGCCATGAGCCCCTGGTTCGTGCAGATGTTGGAGGTCGCCTTCTCGCGGCGGATGTGCTGCTCGCGCGTCGAGAGGGTGAGGCAGAAGGCGCGGCCGCCCTCGGCGTCGTGCGTCTGGCCCACGAGGCGGCCCGGGATCTGCCGCTGGTGCGCCGTCGAGCAGGCGAGGAACCCGCAGAGCGGACCGCCCGTGTGGATCGGCACGCCCAGCGACTGCGCTTCGCCGCAGGCGATGTCGGCGCCGCCGTCCGCCGGAGGTTTCAGGAGAGCGAGCGAGATAGCCTCGGCCACGACGGCGATCGAGATCGCGCCCTTCGCGTGCGCCGCCTCCGAACCGACACTCCAAGTCCTCCACGACGCCGAAGAAGTTGGGGGACTGGATCGCGACGGCGAACGTCTTGTCGTCCACGGCCGACGCCAGGGCGGCCGGGTCCGTGGCGCCGTCACGGCCGACCGGCACCTCCACGACTTCGAGGTCGAGGTTGCCGAAGTAGGTCCGGACGGTCTCGCGGTATTCGGGGTGGATTCCGGCCGAAAGGACCGCCCGCCGGCGGCCGCGGATCAAGCGCTCGGCCATGAGCAGCGCCTCGACGAGCGCCGAGGCTCCCTCGTAGAGCGAGGCGTTGGCGACGTCGAGCCCGGTCAGCAGGCACATGTGAGTCTGGAACTCGAAGATGGACTGCAGCGTGCCCTGCGAGACCTCCGGCTGGTACGGCGTGTAGGAGGTCAGCCACTCGGCGCGGTAGAGCATCTGGTCGGCGATCGACGAGACGTAATGGTTGTAGAGACCGGCGCCGAGGAAGAAATCCGTCTCGCGCGCATTCGCCGCCCGGCGCGACATGCCCGAGAGCCACCGCCGGATCTCGATCTCCGAAAGGGGCGGCGGCAGCTTCGACGCCTGCTTGACCGCGTCCGGGATCGACGAGAACAAGGCGTCCACCGAAGGCGCGCCGATCGCGGAGAGCATCTCGGCGCGGTCGGCATCCGAGGTCGGGAGGAATCTCACGTGTGCGTCTCCTCTTCCTTCAGGTAGGCGGCGTACTGCTCCGCCGAGAGGAGCCCGCCCGCATCGCCGTCCGACGAGAGCTTGACCTTGATGAGCCAGCCGTCGCCGAACGGATCGTCGTTGACGATCCCCGGCTGCGCGACCGCCTGCTTGTTCACCGCGACGACTTCGCCCGAAACTGGTACGAAGAGCTCCGACACCGCCTTGACCGACTCGACGGTGCCGAACTCCTCCTCGGCGTTGTAGACGTGGCCGACTTCGGGCAGCTCGAGGTAGACGATCTCGCCGAGCTCCTTCTGGGCATGATCGGTGATCCCGACCGTGCCGGTGTCGCCCTCGATCCGGACCCACTCGTGGCTGCGGGCATAGCGCAGGTCAGGCGGGTTCACGCCGGCACCTCCTTCGGACGTTTGTAGAACGGGGTTTTCACGACGCGAGCGGCCGCGGCGCGCCCGCGGATGTCGACTTCGAACTCGGTTCCGACCTCGGAAGCCGCCGTCGGCAGGAGCGCCAGGCCGATCGGCTTTCCGAGCGTCGGCGAGTGCGTGCCCGAAGTGACGACGCCGGGCCCGTGCGCCGTCTTCGCCGGGTATCCGTGCCGCGCGATCCCGCGGTCGATCATCTCGAAGCCGACGAGCTTGCGCGGCACGCCCGCCTCTTTCTGTCGGGCGAGCGCGTCGCGGCCGAGGAAGTCGCCCTTCTGCATCTTCACGACCCATCCGAGGTCGGCTTCCCAGGGCGTCACGGTCTCGTCAATGTCGTTTCCGTAAAGAGCCATCTTCGCCTCGAGCCGGAGCGTGTCTCGCGCGCCGAGACCGCACGGGAGGATGCCGAACGCGCGGCCCTCTTCGAGCAGCCTCCGCATCGTTTTCTCGGCCAGGCCGGCTTCGAGGTAGATCTCGAATCCGTCCTCGCCGGTGTACCCCGTGCGCGAGACCATGGCCGGCTCGCCGAAGACGCGAGTCTTCTTGAAGGCGTAGTACGGCAGATCGGTCACGGGCTCCGCCGCGACGCGGTCCACGAGCGCGCCCGCCCGGGGCCCCTGAACCGACAGGAGCGCGACCTCGTCGGTCTTGTTCGCCACGGCCACGTCCCCCCCGGCGCGGGAGGAGGCCCAGGCGAAGTCCTTCGGCGTGTTGCCGGCGTTCACGACGAGCATGAAGGAGTCGGCGCCGCGGCGGTAGACGAGCAGGTCGTCCACGAACGTGCCCTTCTCCGTCAAGAACGCCGAGTAATGGGCGCGCCCGTCGGCGAGCTTGCCGATGTCGTTGGGAGTCATGCCCTGAAGGTAAGCCGCCGCGCCGCTTCCCGTCACCTCGAACTCGCCCATGTGCGAGACGTCGAAGATCCCGACGCGCTCGCGCACGGCCTTGTGCTCCTCGAGGATGCCGGTGTACTGGACGGGCATCTCCCAGCCGCCGAAATCGATCACTTTCGCGCCGAGCTCGCGGTGAAGGTCGTAGAGGGGCGTGCGCTTCGGGGCGGCGGGTGCCGAGGCGGGAGGGGACATGCGAGTCGGAAAATTATCACAACGCGCTGGAAGAGAGATGTGGGAAAAACGCTGGTACGAATGCATCATGAAGACGGCATGACGCGAGGGGTTCCGTCGACGGTCGAAGTCCTCGGACGGGGCCTGGAATACCGCTGGATCGGGCCGCGGCCCGGCGAGGCGCCGACGATCGTCTTTCTGCACGAAGGCCTGGGCTGCGTCGGGACGTGGCGCGACTTTCCCGACCGCCTGGCGTCAGTGACCGGGTGCGGGGCGCTCGTTTACAGCCGGCCGGGCTATGGCTCCTCCGATCCCGTACAGGGCCCGCGGCCGGTTGCCTTCATGCACGACGAGGCGCTCAGAGTCCTTCCCGCCGTCCTCGAGCATTTCCAGCTCAGGAGGTCATTCTCTTCGGCCACAGCGACGGCGCCTCGATCGCGGTCATCTACGCCGGCGCGCGGCCCAGGGGGTTCGGGGGATCGCAAGGTCCCCCGCCAGGACATGGCACCGTTCGGGCGCTCGTCCTCGAAGCGCCTCACGTCTTCGTCGAGACCGTCTGCACGGAGAAAATCGCCCGAATCGCCGAAGAATACGAGACGACGCGCCTGCGGGAGCGGCTCGCGCGCTATCACGGCGCCAACACCGACTCGATGTTTCGAACGTGGACGGACGTGTGGCTCAAGCCGGAGTTTGCCCGGTGGAACATCGAAGAGTACTTGCCGGCCATCCGGAGCCCCGTACTGGTGGTGCAGGGCGAAGACGACGAGTACGGCACGCCGGCGCAGGTCGATGCCGTCTTGAGGCAGGTCAAAGGTCCGGCGCAATCGCTCGTGCTGCCGCGCTGCGGCCACTCCCCGCACACAACGCATGCAGACGAAGTTCTCGAGGCCGCCAGCCGATTTATCCGAGAAGCACTCCGCCTCGGACCCTGAGAAGAGACGTCCGCGAATGGGTTCCTTGCACCTGTGATAAGGGATTGCCCGGGAGCCGGCCATGATCGTCGTCATGAAGATGCACGCCTCGGAGGCGGAGATCGAGGTGGTCCTCGCCCGCATTCGGGAGCTCGGCTTCGCGCCGCACCTCTCCCGAGGGGAAGAGCGCACCATCATCGGCGTCGTCGGGGACGACAGCCGGGCGGCGGAGGCCGGGATGTTCGTGGCGCTGCCGGGTGTCGCCGAGTGCATCCGCGTCTTGAAACCCTTCAAGCTCGCGTCCCGGGACTTCCTGCCCGGACCCACCGTCGTCGAGGTCGGGGAGGCAGGCAGCGCGGTCGAGGTGGGGGGCCGGCGGATCGTGATCGCCGCCGGGCCGTGCGCCGTGGAGAGCTGGGAGCAGATCGAGGAAGTCGCGGTCGCGGCGAAGAGCTGCGGCGCCCGGCTCCTTCGCGGCGGGGCCTTCAAGCCGCGCACGAGCCCCTACTCCTTCCAGGGGCTGGGCGAGGAGGGTCTGAAGCTCCTCGCCCGGGTCCGCGAGGTCACGGGGCTCCCCGTGGTCACCGAGGTCATGACGCCCGAGGCGGTGCCGCTCGTCGAGCGGTACGCCGACTGCCTCCAGATCGGCGCCCGCAACATGCAGAATTCCAACCTCCTGCAGGCCTGCGGCAAGTCGAAGAAGCCCGTGCTCTTGAAGCGCGGCCATGGCCGCGACACTCGAGGAATTCCTGATGGCGGCCGAGTACATCCTCGCGAGCGGCAATCGCAACGTGATTCTCTGCGAGCGGGGGGTGCGGACCTTCGAGAAGGCCACGCGCAACACGCTGGATCTCTCGGCGGTGCCGCTTCTCAAACAGTGGTCGCACCTGCCCGTGATCGTGGATCCGAGCCACGGCACCGGGATCTCCTCGCTCGTCCCGCCGATGGCGCGCGCCGCGATCGCGTGCGGCGCCGACGGTCTTCTCGATCGAGGTCCATCCGCACCCCGAGCGCGCGCTCTCCGATGGGCCGCAGTCGCTCACCCCGAGGGTCCTGGCCGAGACCCTTGCCGGCGTGGCCGCCGTCGCCGCCGCGGTGGGGCGAACGTTCTGAGCCGTTTCGCGGCCGTTATCGGCGCGGCCGCTCGGGTCGGTCAAGGCGTCTGAACGACGCGGGCGTCCACGACCGTCAGGCCCTTCTCGTGCACGATGACGGGATTCAAGTCCATCTCGTCGATCTCCCTGTGTCTCGCGACGAGGTCGGAG
Source organism: uncultured Acidobacteriota bacterium (assembly GCA_963782815.1). Taxonomy (GTDB): domain Bacteria; phylum Acidobacteriota; class Thermoanaerobaculia; order UBA5066; family Gp7-AA6; genus JAWOLE01. Next base: position 16,237 of record CAWALG010000041.1, read on the forward strand.
ACCTGAACGAGAAGCTGGCGGAGCGCCGCCACGTCGGCGGGCCTCCCGCCGCGCACTCCCTGGAGCAGCTTCGCTCCGCGGGTCTCGGCGATCATCTCCGCGGCGTCCTTCTCGGAGAACGGAACGATGCGGAACGAGACGTCGCGGAAGACCTCGACGAGCGTGCCCCCCATGCCGAACATCACGGCGTGGCCGAACTGGAGATCGCGGGTGACCCCGACGATGACCTCGTGTCCCGGCGCGGCCATGGCGCTGACGAGGACTCCGCCCTGGCGCGCCCCGAGTCGCTGCGCGATGCCGGCGAGATCCCGAAACGCCTTCCGGACTCCCGCTTCGTCTTTCACGTTCAGGAGGACTCCTCCGACGTCGCTCTTGTGCGTCACGTCCGGGGAGTTCATTTTCATGGCGACGGGATACCCGATCTCCGAGGCTGCGGTCACGGCCTCTTCTCCGGTCGCCGCCTGCCGCGAAGGGACGACAGGGATTCCCTCACGGGCCAGGAAGTCCATCGAGTCGGCCGGCGAGAGCCATTTTCCGGCCGGCGCCGCGGCGGCCGCGGCGGTTGTCGGCGCGGGCGCCTCCGCCGCGGACGGGAAGCGGTCGCGGGCAAAACGCACATGGCAGGACAGGGCCTTGACGGCGCGGTCGGGCGTCGGAAAAACGGCGATTCCCTTTTCGTGAAAGCGGAGCCGCTCAACCCGTTCCACGTCGGCTCCGCCGAGATACGCCACGAGGTCGCGATTTCCCGGCTCCAGGCTCGTCGAGGCGTCCGGGATCGGATCCCCGAAGATCGTCATCACGACGTCGTAGTGATCGCGCGCCGCCGAGATCACCTGGCGGAAGAGCTCCGCGGTGCCGTCCCCCGTCAGATCGAGCGGGTTACCGACGATGAAATGAGAGGGGAGGACCTCTTTGAGCCGCGAGGCCAGAGCGGCGGGCAGCGGGCTGATCCGAAAGCCGTTGTCGGCCGCGACGTCGGTGGCGATGATCGCCGATCCTCCCGAGCTCGTGACGATCAACATTCGAGGCCCGGCCGGAGCGGGGACGTAGGCGAGGGCCTTGGAGAAGTCGTACAGCTCCTCGAGCGACCCGGCGCGGTGGATCCGGAACTGCCGGAAGACGGCGTCGTAGATCTCGTCCTTCCCGGCGAGCGAGCGGGTGTGCGATTCGGCCGCCTTGCGTCCCTGCGCGGTCCTCCCGGCCTTGAAGATCACGATGGGCTTGCGGCACGCCCTGGCGGCGGCCAGGAATTTCTTCGGCGTCCTTCACTCCTTCGATGTACAGCGTGATCACCTTCGTGCTCGGGATCGGCGGCGAAGAACTCGATCAGGTCGGCCTCGTCCACGTCGATCCGGTTTCCCATGCTCACGAATGCCGAGAAGCCGAGCTTCTCCTCGGCGGCCCAGTCGATCAGGGCCGCGCCGACGGTCCCGCTCTGCGACGCGATGGCCATCGCTCCCTTCCGGGTGATCAGGGGCCAGGAGGCGCAGAGACCGTGGTGCGGGTAGTTCACGCCCTGGCAGTTCGGCCCGACGACACGAATGCCGCAGCGCGCGGCGTTCCGCTTGACCTCCTCCTGCAGGCGCGCCCCCTCCTCGCCGGACTCGGCGAATCCTCCGGTGATGACGATGGCGGCCTTCACCTTCCGCTCCCCCAGCTGCAGGATGGCGCCCGGCACGGAAGAGGCCGGAATGATGACCACGGCGAGATCGGTCCCTGACGGGATCTCGTCCACCGATTTGACGGAAGGCACTCCGAGGATCGTCTCTCCCCTGGGGTTGACGGGGATGACCTGCCCGCCGAATCCCGCGTCCAGGATGTTCTTGAAGATCGTGAATCCCAGCTTCCCCGGCTTGGCGGAGGCTCCGATGACGGCGAGGCGGCTGGGGCGAAAAAGCGCCTGCAGGGAATCACTCATGTCGCACCTCGAAATTGACTCTTCGGAGTCTACCCGGTCCGGAGGAGAGACGTGAGAGCGATGAGAGACTCAGTTGCGCGTCGCCGTCGAGAGGGGAGATCCTCCGTGATTTCGAGAAGCTGATCGAAGAGAAGAAGCTCTTCGGCGCCGCGCACGACCCGGCGGTCATCGACGGCGCCGAGTTCGACCCGAAGGTCGTCAAGAAGAAGGGGAAGGGAACGCGGTTCCTCCTGAGGAAGGTCCCCTCCCGGGCGAAGCTCTTGAGACTCTGGACGCGCCTCTTCCGGAACGCGATCTCGCCGTGCGCCCTGTTCGAAGCGCTCTCCGCCCGGACCCACGAGTTCGAACACAGGGAGAACGTCCTCCTCTTCGGCAGAGGCTGGATCATTTATGACACGGAGATCTTCGAGGAGGAGGAAAACGTCGGCGAGCTCACTCTGAACTTCGCGTCTCTCCGGGACCCGGCGCTGGGAGTGCTCGCGTTCTTGAAAGGAGAGAGGCTCCGGGTCGTCCGGATCGAACACATCCGCCTGACGGGCGCACAGGTCGGGTTACGCCTCGACGCTCTTCCGGCACTACGAGCGGCTCTTCCGCGACCTGGGCTTCGACGAGTTCCGGTTGAGCGCTTCCCTCTCGGTCGGCAAGTACTACTGGGCCAAGGAGGGATTCGACTTCGTGGACGCCTCGGAGGTCGGCAAGAGAAAACAGGAGCTTCGCGCTCTCGTGAAGGAGAAGGGCCTTCCCGTTTCCGAGATCGAGATCGAGCGGCTGGGCCACGCCTACGATTTCGCCGGTTTCAGGAGAGAGGTAAGAATCGCCGTCTACCGCGACGCAGAAGGCTACTATTCGTTGAAGGCCGACGGCCGCTTTCGCGAGGAGGCCTTCCTTCCGCTCGGAAAGGCGTTTCTTCTCTCCTCGCCGCCGTGGGAGGGTTACAAGCCCATCCGGCCAGGCAATGAGTCCGCGACTTCGGCCGGGTAATTCGCTATGGAATGACGGTAGGCTAGCCGGAAATGAGAAAAGGAGCGTCATGACGTACGAGTTCCTGAAAACGGGCGTGGTCGAGCGCGTTGGCTGGATCGAGTATCGGCGTCCGCCGCTCAATGCGATCGACTGGAAGATGCTCGGCGAGATCCCGGCGGCGCTGGAGGCCTTCCTGGGCGACTCCGGGGTCCGCGTCGTCGTCTTCGCCAGTGCGCTGGAGAAGTATTTCTCGACCGGAGCGGATCTCCGGGTCTTGCAGGCGATGGGGCCGGACGACATGCGGAAATGGGTCGAGACCTGTCACTCGATTGTCCGCCGGCTGCGTGAGGCGCAGAAGCCGCTCCTCGCCGCCATCGCCGGCACCGCCGTCGGCGGAGGCCTGGAGATCGTCCTGCACTGCGACGTCCGTTTCGCGTCCGCGGACGCGCGGCTCGGCCAGCCGGAGATCAACATCGCGTTCCTCCCGCCCGTTGGCACCACGCAATCCCTGCCCAGGCTCCTCGGGCGGCCGCGCGCCCTGCGGTTCCTCTACGAAGGCACGCTCGTCTCGGCCGAGGAAGCCCGAGGCATGGGACTCGTGGACTTCGTCGTGCCTCCCGAAAACCTCCGCGCCGAGGTTCAGGCGTACGGAGCCGCTCTCGCCCGCAAGCCGGCCGAGGCCCTCGCGGCGATCCGCCGCTCGATCACGATGGGGCTTGAGATGTCTTACGAGGATGCGCTCGCCCTCGAGCTCGAGGCGGCGGTCCACCTGGCCGGCACTCCCGACTTTTCCGAAGGGCTCGCCGCCTTTTTCGAGAAACGTCCGCCAGAATGGCAATAGCCCTTTGCGGTCGCAGCCGCAACGGCCTGCCGGAATCTCATGTCGCCAGATGGATCCGCTTGGTGTAGGCCAGCTCCTCGATCTTGTCGGTTGAGCCGTTGAACCCGCTGTCGCGGATCCCGCCGATCGGCAGGGAGATGTCGCCGTAGAGCGGGCCCTCGTTGATCATGATCCGCCCGGCCGCGAGGCGCCGCGCGATCAACGCGGCCTGCTCGGGGTCTCCGAAGACGGTGGCCCCGAGCCCGTACGGACCGTCGTTGGCCAGGGCCACGGCCTCCTCGACGGTGTCGAAGACGACGAAGGAGCGGACCGGGGCGAAGGACTCCTCGATCCAGAGCAGAGGCTTCCCGTCTCCGCTTGCTTCGAGGATCTGCGCCCTCTCGAACTCGACGAGCGTCGGGAAGAAGAAGGGCCGTCGGCCCGGCCTCCGATGAGAAGACGGCCCCCGCGCTCCAGCGCTTCGCGGACCTGGTAGGCGGCGATGTTCAGGCTCTCGGCCTTCCCGATGGGGCCGATGTCCGTTTCTTCCCGGCTCGGATCACCCACCTTGAGGCCGCGGATGCCCTCGAGGAGGAGCTCACGGAAGCTCGCGGCGACGGGGCGCTGGACGAGGAACCGCTTGGCGGCAATGCAGAGCTGCCCGCTGTGGGCGAAGCCCCCGAGCAGGCCGGCGGCAGCGGCCTTCTGGAGATCCGCGCTCTCCAGCACGAGGAACGGGTCGTTGCCCGCCAGCTCCGGCACGTACTTCTTCATCCGTCCTCCGACATGGAGCATGCACTCGCCCAGGACCTTTTTCGTCCGCTCGAGGAAGGACCCCATCTTGATGATGTTGTCTTTCCCGACGGGGCTCGATGCGTAGTGGACGAGGACGTCCACCTCGGGGTTCTCGATGAATTCCCAGGCGGCGTCTTCGCCGGGACAGGTGGAGAACTGAGCGCCGTCGGCCGGGCAGCCGGCCTCGATCGCGATCTGCACGACTCGCTGGCAGATGAGGGGAGTGAGACTCGAAGGCTTCTCGACGACGGCGTTTCCGGCCCCGAGCGCGGCGAGCATCGTATAGAGCGGCACGACCAGAGGCGTGTTGCGCGGCGGGAGGACGCCGACGACGCCGTAGGGCTCGCGATAGAGGATGTTTCTCCCCGATGCGGCGGAGAGCTCGCGAGGCTTCAGGAGCTCCAGCCGACGCTCGAGGTTCACGGCAGTCGCGATCGACCGCTCCAACTCCCACCGCGCGAACTTGCGAGGCTGGCCCGCCTCGCGGACCATCAGATCCTCGAATTCGGCGCGACGCTCCTCGAGCCGGCGCGCCACGCGCCGGCCGAGCTCGGCGCGCTCCTCGAAGCTCGTCCCACGGACGGCCTCCCTGGCCCGGAACGCCTCGTGGATCTTCGCGCGCAGGTCCCGGCGGGTGTCCTGCGTCACCTCGCCGATCACCTCGCCCGAGTACTTGTCCCGGATCTCAACCCTTTTGAGAGTCTGCATCCTCGTCGCGTGATCGTAGACCCTTTCCCCGCTACAGGGGAAAGAGCGCCGCCGCGTTGTCGAAGAGGATCTTTCGCCTGACCGAGTCGGAGAGCGGGAGAGAGAGGAAGGCTTCGACGTTCCGGCGCATCGTCACGACCCCTCTCGACGGCCAGTCGGTTCCCCAGAGGATGCGATCGGCCGCTTCGGAAATCCTCGGGAGGACGTCGAGAAGCTTTTTCGGCGGGATGCTCGAGACGTCGAGCAGGACGTTGGGATGCCGGCGCAGGAGGAAGAACGCCGTGTCGTACCAGAGAGGACGGCCGGCGTGGCAGAGGACGAGGGTCGTCCGCGGGAAGTCCACGGCCACGTCGTCGCAGGCCATCGGATCCGCGTAGACGTTGCGGGCGCCGGGGAAGACGGACGTCCCCGTGTGGATCAGGACCGGCCGCTTCGCCTCGCCCGCCAGCCGGTAGACGTCGGCGAGAGAGGGGCAATCGGTCCTGTACGCGTTGGCGTGGAGCTCCATGTGGGGCGGGTGCAGCTTGAAAGCGCCGAGACGGTAGACGTCGAAGAGCCTCTTGACGTCCCCGGCGACGTCGCGGGAGTGCCGCGGGTGGATCCCCCCGACCGGGACGAGCCGGTCGCGGTGGCCCTCGACGTAGCGGGCGATCCAGGGATTGACGGCGTCGGTGATCCCGATGACGTCGGGAGCCACGGAGTTGACCAGGGCCGCCCGCGCGATTCCTTCCGCGTCCATCGTCTTCAGGAGCTCATCGGGGCCAGCCCCGGATCCTCTCGAGGAGCTCGAGGTCGTCCCGCCCGCCGATGAAGGCGCGGCGGGCTCTCTCCTTCATTTCGTCAAAGGGGCCGACGTGGATGTGCGCGTCGAAGACGGGAAAGGCCGAGGGCACGTCCGGCATGATAAACCTGAGCTTTCGATGCGAGCCCTCTTCCTGCCGCCGACCTACCAGGACTCCGCGGAATCCGGCCGTCTCATCCTGCGCGATGGATCGACCGCGTTCCTCCGCCTCTCGGAGCCGGCGGATTTCGACGCGCTGAAGGATTTCTTCTATCAGCTCTCTCCGGAGTCGAGGAAGCGCCGCTTCTTCTCGAGCGCCAAACCTTCGGAGGCGCTTCTCGCGCGGCAATGCGATTCGTCCAATCCACGGTCGCAGCTGACGCTCATCGTCAGTCGCATCGTCGAAGGGACCTCTCGGATCATCGCGACCGGCTCCTATGCCGCGCGCGACGAGACCTCCGCCGAAGTCGCCTTCGCGGTCGATGACGAGTTCCAGGGGAAGGGCCTGGGCGGCCTTCTTCTGGAGCGGCTGGCGCTGCTCGCGGCCCGGCACGGCTTTACCCGCTTCTGGGCCCTGACCCGCATCGAGAATCGGCTCATGCTCGAGACCTTCCGCCAGTCGGGCTTTCCGCTCCACTCGAAGGTCGAGGACGAGTGCGTCGAGATCGACTTCTCCGTTGCCTCGAGCGAGGACAGCGTCAGCCGCTCGGAGATGCGGGACCGCGTCTTCACCACGGCCTCGCTCCACCCTTTCTTCAAGCCGCGGTCCGTCGCGTTCATCGGCGCCTCGCGCGACGCTTCCAGTCTCGGCTACCGCATTCTCGACGCGCTCGTGACCGGAGGCTTTCTCGGTCCGATCTACGCGGTGAACCCGAACGCGACGCACGTCCGGTCGTTGCCGGCCTATCCCTCGGCGCGCCAGATCCCGCCGGGGGCCGATCTGGCCGTCGTGGCCGTCCCGCGGGACGCCGTTCTGCCGGTCGTGGACGACTGCGCCGCCGCCGGGGTGAGGGCGCTCCTGGTCATCACGGCGGGTTTCGCCGAGGCCGACGAGCCGGGGCACGCCTTGCAGGAGAAGCTCCTGGAGAGAGTTCGAGGCCACGGGATGCGCATGATCGGCCCCAACTCGATGGGGCTCGTCAACGCCGATCCGGACATCCGGTTGAACGCCTCCCTCTCGACCGGACTGCCGCCGCACGGGAGCGTGGCGATGTCGTCCCAGAGCGGCGCTCTCGGCCTGGCCATGCTCGCCCTGGCGCGTCAGCGCCACGTGGGCGTCTCGACCTTCGTCAGCGTCGGGAACAAGGCCGACATCTCGGGCAACGACCTCCTGCAGTACTGGCAGGGGGACGAGGCGACGCGCGTGATCCTCCTCTACCTGGAGTCGTTCGGGAATCCGCGCCGGTTCGCTCGGATCGCCAAGAGCGTGAGCCGTTCCAAGCCGATCGTGGCCGTGAAAGCGGGGGGCACGGGCGCCCGGGGGATTCGAGGGGCCGCAGGATTTCCCTCCGATTTCGGGCGATGCCCCGGTGGATGCGCTCTTCCGCCAGACGGGCGTCATCCGGGCGGAGACGCTGGACGAGATGTTCGACCTCGCCGCCGCCCTCGAAAGGCAGCCCCTTCCGCCGGGACGGCGGGTCGCGATCCTCTCGGACGGCGGCGGCCCCGGCGTCCTCTGCGCTTCCGCCTGTCGAGCGGCGCGGCTGTCCGTGCCTCCGCTCTCGGATGCGACGAGGGAGCGCCTCGCGGCCTTTCTCCCTCCCTCGACGACGATCGGCAATCCCCTGGAGCTGTTTTTCGCTTCGTCGGAGGGCCCGTACGCGCAAGCCGTCGAGACGTTCCTCCTCGCTTCCGAGGTGGATGCCCTGATCGCGATCCACACGCCGCTCGACGCGAACGAGTCCGCCGTGATGCTGGAGGCGATCCGGCGGGGCACCGCGGCGGGGCGCGCGGCCGGAGTCGCCGGCAAGCCGGTCCTCGCCTGTCTGCTGGCCAAGGAGGACTCCGCCGCGCCGATCGCGCTCGCCGGCGAGATCATCCCCACGTACGCGTTCCCGGAGTCCGCCGCGCGGGTGCTGGGGAAGACGGCCGCCTACGCGGAGTGGCGCGCGGGACCGCATGGGATCATTCCCGACTTCGACGACATCGACCCCGACTCCGCCCGCGCGATCAGCCGGAAAGCGATCGAGGAGCGCGGAGCCGGATGGCTCACGGCGCAGGAGGCCAGAGCGGTCCTCGGCGCCATGAAACTCCCCGTCGCTCCGGGAGGAGTCGCGGCAACGGCCGACGAGGCCGCGCAACTCGCCCGGGACGCCGGGTTTCCCGTGGCCGTCAAGCTGGCCTCGCGGCGGATCCTCCACAAGACGGAGAAGGGAGGAGTCCACTTGAACCTGGAGGACGAGGCCGCGGTCCGCGGCGCCTTCGAGGCGATTGCGCGTTCCTTCGAAGCCGACGGCGTTCTCGAGACGATGGAAGGCGTGCTCGTCGCTCCGATGGTCGGAAGCGGCGCCGAGGTCAGGGTGAGCATGGTCGAGGACCCTTCCTTCGGACCGCTCATCGCGTTCGGGCTGGGCGGGATCCACGTGGAGGTGGCCGCGGACGTGAGCGTGCGCGTGACGCCCCTGACCGACCGCGCCGCCGCCGCCATGGTGCGCGAGATCCGTGGCTTTCCCCTGCTCGAGGGATATCGCGGGCATCTCCCCGCCGACCTCGAGGCAATCCATGACGTCCTCCTGCGCGTCTCCCGGCTGGTCGAAGAGGTCCCCGAGATCGCCGAGCTCGAGGCGAGCCCCATCTTCGTGGGGCCTCCCGGCGAGGGCTGCCGCATCGCCGACGCGCGCATCCGCGTGGCGCTTCCCCGCAAGGGACAGGCCGCGCGGTACACGACGGCGGCGCCCGCGGACGTGACGGAGGGCGGTAGAGTACGATCTTCCGGAGGGAGCGTTCCATGACCGAGACTGCTGACAACGGCTGGCTGTATCAGAGAATCGTCGAGGACAGCCCGATCGCGATGCTGTACGCGGATCGCGAAGGGAAGATCCGCTTCTGGAACAAGGGAGCCGAGGCCATGTTCGGCTACCGTCCGGAGGAGGCGCTCGGACAGTCGCTGGATCTCATCGTTCCCGAGAAGCAGAGACCCCGGCACTGGGAAGGCTGGCACAAGGTCATGGCGACGGGAGTCACCAAGTACGGCAGCGACGCGCTGGCGGTGCCGGCCCTGAAGAAGGACGGCTCGCGGATCTCGATCGAGTTCTACATCCTCCTGCTCCGCGGCTCGAACGGCGAGGTCGCGGGGGCGGCCGCGATGATCCTGGACGTGACCGCCCGCTTTCAGCAGCAGAAGGAGTTGAGGGCGCGCCTCGCGGCCCTCGAGGCGAAGGCGGCGGAAGCGCCGCGCAGCGGCGTCTAGCGAAATGGAGTTTCAACGGGTCAGCGGCCTGACCGCTCCGGACGGCCACGCGATTCCAGCCTTCCTCTTCTCGCCGGCCTCGCCTCGCGGCGGCGCGGTCGTGTGCCACGGGTATGGCGCGTCGAAGGAAGAGATGCTGGGGGTGGCGGCCGCCGTCGCCGAGAAGGGAACGGCCGCCCTCGTCATCGACCTCTGCGGGCACGGCGAGAACGTGGCGCCGATCGGCCCCGGCGATGCGCGAGGAGCTGGAAGCCGCGATCGCCTTCGTCCGGCGGTTCGGCAAGACGGCCGTCGTCGGCCACAGCCTGGGAGGAAGGCTGGCGCTCATGTCGTCGGCGGACGTCATGGTGGCGATGGCGCCGTCCGTCATGATGCAGATGTCCCCGCAGGGCAAATGGATGTTCGAGAACCTCCCGAGCCCGGGTGTGCGCGAACCCTACAAGGGATACGTCATCGAGCTGCTCGAGAAGCTGGGGCCCGTGCCTCCGCACGGCCGCCCGTGTCTCCTCATCTACTCCGAGCGGGACATCCTGGCGCTCCTCGAGGGCGCCGACGGCCTGCAAGCCCAGCTTCCCTCCGCCGAAAAGCGTCTCATCTCCGCGCGCATCCGTCCCGACATCCAACACGAGAGCGGCCTCATCCGCTATTTTCCGCGGTGGTTCAACCACCTCGAGCTGCGCTTCAACCTCTCGGCCTGCGAGACCGCGGCGACGTGGCTGGCCGATCACCTGGCAAGGTCTTAACGACCCGCTTGCCGGTGCGCGGGTGACGCAGATCCATCACAGGCGCGAAGCGACGGTGTGCTACGCTTTTTGAGAAACGGAGCGAAAAATGCAGTGGGAGTACTTCGATCGAATGGTCGTCTTCAACGACGGGGAAGAGGGAATGGTGAGCGGGCTGGACGCCTGGATCAACGGCGTCGGCGCCGAAGGGTGGGAGCTCGTGTCCTCGATCCCCCTCATCGCTCCGAACAAGGACGGCGTCGCCTACGGGACGATCGGCATCCACCTGATCTTCAAGCGGCCGGTGCTCGCTCCGCAGGAAGCGTGAGCGAGCCATGGCGGGGGAGAGCGGCCCGGCGCTGATCGAGAGCCGCTACGGCCCGCTCGGGAGCGGCGGGCAGAGCTCTGACGATCAAGGGCGTCGTCTATTCGGTTTCCGATCTGTTGGTCCGCATGGCGCTCAACTTCGACGACAGCCGGGCCATCGACGCGTCTGGAGCTGGCGGAAGGGCGCTATGCCTTCCGTTACTACGACGGGCAGGACCAGCGCGTCGTCGCCCTCGAGTTCGATGCCGACTTCCGCACTCTGTCCGAGTTTCGCGCTGCCTTCCCCCGGCAGATCGGAGACGAGGAGTACTACCCGCAACACTGCGGGCATTAGGAGGCAATGAGATGGTTACCTTCGAGTACCGGTTCGACGTCCTTCCCGGGAAGCTGGATGAATACGAGAAATACACTCAGGGCGCCGGCAAGGACATCTGGCTGAAGTTCTCCGGCGTCCAGGCTGTCCGCGTGTACAAGAGCATGCTGGGAGGGTCGTCCCCGCAGCGGCTGGTCCAGGTGGACCTGGAGAGCCTCGGGGCGCTCGAGAAGATCCTCTCGGATCCGGGCTTCCGGAAGGCCAAGCACACCTTCCACAGCCTGGTCACGCACGTCTCCGACTCCTTGCTCGTCCAGGTCAGCGACGAAGAAGAAGTAGGGACCAGGCCGGGAGCGGGTGTCAGGGGGACAGGTGCCAGGGGAACTGTCCCTGACACCTGTCCTTCACCCTGACTACCTTTCCCCGCTACCTGCGCGCGGCCGGAGGAGAGCGCCTGGATGACGGCGCCCCAGTTGTCGAACCACGTCTCGAAGGCGGCGCGCAACTGGGCCCGCCCCTGCTCGTCGGCTGCCTTGCGCAGGGCCTCCACGACCGCCGCGGTGGAGGGGCGAAGGCGGCGTTCGCCGAGCGGGGTCAGCTTCACGTAGACGAGGCGGCGATCCTTCGAGGAGCGCCTGGTGCGGACGAGCCCCGCCCGCTCCATCCGCCGGACGAGGGCGGACGTCGTGTTCATCGTGGCGAATGTCTGGCGCGCCAGATCGCCGATGGTCAGGGGCTCGCCGAAGGGGTTGCCCGCGAGCGTCAACAGGGCGAACTGCTGCGCGGGCGTCAGGCCGCCCTCCGTCGTCTCGGCCGTGATGGTCTTCCGGACCGACTCGAAGAAGCGCCGCAGATGGGCCATCGTGCGGTAGGACTCCGAGAGACTCTGAGGCGTGACCATCGCCCGACATTATAGGAAGGCCCAGAAACCGCTTGACTCCGGGCCGGAGGCGGGGCCTAAAATCACTCCACACGATGAATAGTCGACGACACGTAGTATTTGGCCCGCGGCTCCGACCATGAAGGGGATGGCCTTGCCCGTCCTCCTGGCGCCTGCCGGAAGCCGCGAGGCCGTCGCGGCCGCGCTCGACGCGGGGGCGGACGCCGTGTACGTGGGCCTGAAGGGCTGGAGCCGGGGCGGGGCGCGCCGGGAGCTTGACTGGGACGAGCTCGTCGCCGCGCAGCGAGAGGCTCGATCGGCCGGACGGAGGCTGCAGGTCGCGATCAATACCATCCCGAAGCCGCAGGAGCGCGCCGAGCTCTTCGGGCGCATTCCCGCCCTCCTGGACCTCGGGATTGACGAGGTCATCGTCAACGACATCGGGATCCTGGAAGCCCTGCGACGCGGGTTTCCGGACCTGCGGCTGACGGCCGGCATCGGCTGCGGAGCCCAGACGGTCGCGGATGCCGCTTTCTTCCGGGACCTGGGGGCTCACGCCGTCGTTCTTCCGGGAACGGTGAGCCCCGCGGAGATGCGCCAGATCAGGACCGTCCGGGGAATCGCCGTAGAGATCATGGTCCACATGGTCGAGGAGTTCGTCCTGCTCGGGAAGTGCTGGATGCCGAGCTACGTGCATCTGAAGCCGTCGCCCCTTCCGGCCTTGTTCACCTCGGAGGCCGACGCGGGCGACAGGCCGGAGGGAGCGTTCTCGGGACTGCGGCAGACGGGCAGCATGAAGCGGGGGGGTGTGGGAGCTTGCTTCAGGATCTGCCAGCAACCCTGGGAGCTCTACGCCGGCGGGCGGCGGGTGGACTCGCGCCTCTTTCCCAGCCGGCAGATCAGCCGCATTACAGAGGTCGGGGCCTACGCCGAGGCGGGCGTGGACGTCTTGAAGCTCCAGGGTCGGAGCCTTCCTGTGGAGCTTCTGGCGCCCCTCGTCGAGCGCTACCGCCGAGCGATCGACGCTCGAACGGCTTTGCCCGCGGATGTGACCCGGCCGGCCGCATTGCCGGCGGCATGGGCCGTGGTCGGGCGATGAGAGAGCTATGAGCCGGTTCGAGTTGAACACGACGATCGCGAACCTCAGGGACCTTCGGGACTCGGATCTGCGCGACTACGACGGAGTGTACCTGGGCGACATCTACTGCCGGATCTACGAGGCGAACTTCCTGGAGCACCTCGAGGATCTGACGGAAGGGCTCCACATTCTCAAGGATCAGGGGAAGCGGGCCTACGTGACGACGTATGCGGCGCCGCGCAACGACTTCCTTCCCAAGGTGCGCAGGATGCTGGAAACCTCGGCGGCGGCGGGCGCGGACGCGCTCGAGGTCCATAATCTCGGGATCTTGAAGATCGCCCACGACGAGTTCCCGGACGTCCCGGTGCACATCGGAGGCTTTGCGAATGTGTACACGGCCGCAGGCGTCGAGGTCCTGCGCGGGTTCGGGGCCGTGCGGTTCACGCCCAACTACGAGCTGAGCCTGGACGAGATCAACGAGATCACGGCCGCCTGCGGCGCGCCCATGGAGCTGCTCGTTCACGGCAAGATGCCCCTGGGGATCTCGGACTACTGCTTCCTGCTCGACTATGAAGAGAAGTGGGGCGTCAAGTGTCCGGACCTCTGCCAGAAGGAGCTGTTCCTGAAACAGGGGGACTGGGCGATGAAGTCGGTGGGGAAGGGAATCATGAGCGGCAAGGACGTGTGCATGCTGGAGCACCTGCCGCGCCTCCTCTCCGAGGGCCACCGGCACTTTCGAATCGAGACCGTATCGGAGAGCCCCGAGTACCGGCGCGAGGTGGCGTCGGTGTATCGGGCGGCGCTGGAGCGGGCCGCAGCAGGTGATGGCAGGGTCGACGAGAGCTGGTGGGAGACCATCCGGCGTCATGCCCGTATCGGTCTGTGCAACGGGTTCTACTTCGGCAAGTCCGGAATGGACTACGCGGGCATCCGTCCGGAGGCGATCGGGTCCTTCCTGGGGTTTTCTCGCGCTGAGTCGTAGACGCGGATCTTCAGTTCAAAGAGAGGCGCTCATGGTTGAACTTCTGGCACCGGCAGGCAATCTTCCGATGGTCGAGGCTGCGGTCGTCGGCGGCGCGAACGCCATCTACGTGGGGCCCCGCGGCTGGAGTCGGCGGCGCGACCAGCTACGAGATGTCCGACGACGACGTGCGTGCCGCCCTTGGAATCGCCCACGGGGGCGGCGCCAAGCTGCGGGTGGCCTTCAACACCAACATGCAGTCGCACGAGATCGCTCCCATGCTCCGGAAGATGGAGCGCTTCGTGTCCTGGGGAGTGGACGGGGCGATCATGACCGACGTCGGCGCGATCGCGGAGGTCCACCGACGCTTCCCGGATCTGACCATCCACGCCTCGATCGGGGCCAACATCCTGAACAACGAGGACGTGCTCTTCTACCGGTCCATCGGCGTCTCGCAGGTCGTGGCCGACACGAAGCTGACCTTGAAAGAGCTGGCCTCCCGCAGCGAGCAGATCGATGTCGGGATCGAGATCCTGATCCACGCCAACAAGTGCTACACCTATCTCGGGAAGTGCTGGATGTCCCCCTATCACCGGCTCGAGCGCACCACTGACCCCTTCGGTAAGGACCTGTTCAAGGGGAGCCCCAACCGCGGCGGCCTCGACTACCGCGTCTGTATGGAGTCGTGGGAGCTCTACAGCGGGGACAGGATGTGGGAGAAGAGCGTGGCCTTGAAGAACGACGCCTTCTTCCTCCTGGAGGACATCCCGCAGCCTGATCGATATCGGCGTGCACTGCCTGAAGGTGCAGGGGCGCGAGTATCCCGTGCCCCTCGTCGAGCGCATGGTCCGGTTCTACCGGGACCTGATCGACGCCTACTCTCGCCTCACCCGAAGGGCGAGCCTTCAACCTCTCGCCCTGGCAGTCGCGCCTGGCCGCGATCCAGGCGGAGCGGGACACGGCCCGGTCCGACGGGACCCGGATGCTGCTCGCCGAGGCGCGGCAGCCGGTCCCGGCTCGAGCAAGTTAGCGGGGATCTTGCGGTCGCCCGAACCCCTGAGTTAGCTCGTCGCCCGGACGCGCCGCGTCAGCCCCGAGAATCGGCCGCGGACTCCGCGCCACCCGGGCGGTTCGTTCGTGGCGCCGGAATCCTCCGTTTGGATCAGGAAAGGAGTGTCGCAGGGCCATACAATCCCCGCTCGGCAGGGGGAAACCGTGCCGCTCGGCCCCGGGCAGACGCTGCTGCACTACCGTCTCGTCGAAAAGCTCGGCGAGGGCGGGATGGGCGTTGTTTGGAAGGCCGTTGACACCACGCTCGACCGCGAGGTTGCGGTCAAAGTCCTGCCCGAAACCGTCGCCGCAGAAGCCGACCGGATCTCCCGCTTTGAGCGCGAGGCCAAGGCGATCGCCGCGCTGAACCACCCCAACATCATCACCGTTTTTTCCATCGAGAAGTGCGACGGGATTCCCTTCATCACGATGGAGCTGGTGGAGGGGGAAAGTCTGGAGGGGCTGATTCGCGCGGCCTGCCGTCGGCGCTTTCCGCGCCTAGCCGGCGCGTTCGCGCCGGCTGGAGGTGAAGATTCCGCGGCACGCCGTCTTTCGGCTCGCTGCTGGCGTTGGGGCTCCTCGCGGCGCAAGGCTCCCCGAAGCCGAAGCGGGCGGTCGAGATCCGAATCGGGGAGATCGACTCCTTGAGCGGCGTCCTGGCGGCGCAGGGAACGGCGGTGCACGAAGGGGTCGTCTACGCCGTCTCGGAGGTCAACGGCCGGGGCGGGATCCAGGGTCGCCCCGTGAAGCTGGTCACGAGGGACGACGGGAGCCGGCCGGACGAGGCGACGACCGCGGCCTGGATCTGGCCGTCCGGCAACGGGTCAGCGCCCTGGTGGGGGGCTACGTCGACAGCATCGTCGGCCCGGTGGCGCAGGTGGCGCAGCGGGAGCGCGTTCCCTACGTCGCGAGCTCCTCGCTCGACCAGCGTCTGACCCGGCGCGGCAACTCGTACTTCTTCCGGATCAGCCGGCTTGAGCCCTTCGTGGACGCCACGACGGCCGTCCCGCTGGAGCTTTTGCCCACCAGGGAGGTGGCGATTCTCTATTCGAGCACGCCGGGGGCCACGCAGCTCGCGCGGCTTCAGAAGGAACGGCTCGAGGCACGGGGAGTGAAAGTCTCCGCCTTCGAGAGCTTCCAGACGGGGACTCCGGATTTCATCCCTCTCGTCGGCCGCGTGAAGGCGAGCGGGGCGCAGCTGCTGCTCATGGATGGATTCTTCGGGGACAATCTCGTCCTGCTGCGGCAGATCCAGGGGCCGAAGGGTCCGGCCCTGCCGGTCGTCGGCGCCTTCGGAATGGAGTTTCCCGCCCTGATCGAGCAACTCGGCCCGCTCGGGGAGGGGGCGTTGGGAGCAATCGTCTGGGAGCCCGGGATGTCGCTCTCGGGAGACCTGGAGGGAAGCCGCGCCTACGAGAGGGGATTCGCCAGGCAGTTCGGCCACCCTCCCGCGCCGCTTTCCATGTACGGCTACACGGCGACGCGGGCGGTCCTTGCGGCGCTCGCGAAGGCGTCCAGCCCTTCCGCCCCGCTCGAGGCCGCCGACGCCGTCCGCGCCGCGCTCTCCCAGACCGACTTGAAGCTTCCGCTCGAGCATCTCCGGTTCGACGCGCACGGGGACCCGCTGCACTACGAGGTGGGTATCTTCCAGATCCAGAAGGGACGGCACGTCCTGCTCTATCCTCGCGACCGGGCGACGGGGAAACTGATCGGGCCAAAGCCATGAGCGGAAAGACGGTCTCTCGAGCTCCGAAGAGGATGGAGGCGGCGGCAAGGATCCGGAAGGCCCGTCTTCGAATCGACGCGATCGACCGAGCAGTCGTTGAACTGCTCGCGTTTCGCGCAAGCGTCGTCGCGGAGATCTCGCGGGTCAGGGGAGCGCAGAGGAGGGATCCGAAACGTGAGCGAGAGGTCATCCGGAATGCCCTTCGACTCAACGGACGGATGACCAGGAAGCTCGGCGTCGGATACCCGGATCGCCTGGTCGCAGACATCTTCAAGGTCATCATCGAAGCCGGAGGCGCCGTCCGGGCCGGAGTACACGCCGGCCGCCGGTTCGGCCAGCCTCGGGAACCCTCCCTGAGGAGTGTCCCGAAGTAACCGAGCGGAAACCTGGCGCCGCGGGAGCCGAGCGTCGGCTCGCCGACGTGTCAGGCGGGTTTTCTCAGCATCTTCTCGACTTCGTCGACGTGGCCTTCCTCCTGGAAGATCATCTGGCGGGCGTATTCCTCGAGGAAGATCGACCGGCCCTCGACGAGATCGAGGAGGTCCTTGTAATGGCCGAGCGCGGCCTTCTCGTGCTCGAGGGACTCGCGCAGGATGTCTCCGAGGTCGTGCCGGTGGGTCTCGAGCAGGTGCCCGATCGAAAGCGATGGATGCTCGCCCAGGTGCGTGATCTTCTCCCCGGCCTCCTGGGCGTGCGTCAGGGACTCGGCGGCCTGCCCGCGCATCCAGGAGACGATCGGGATGCGGTTGTAGCCGGTGATCATCAACGAGTAATGGGTGTACCGGACGACGCCGGCCAGCTCCGCCTCCAGGATCCGGTTCAGGGTGGCCACGACCGCCATCGTGTCAATCGCTTCGTTTGCCATGTTTCCTCCCGGCCGCGATTCTAGCCTCGCGCCGGCCGGGAGGGCTGAAGCGGCGAAGTACAGGATTCTGTCGTGAGGGCGTACAATACGGACCTTGTTCCTCCCCGATAGCGTTCTGGACGGCCAGACTCTCGGCCGACTTGATCGCTGGCGGAAGGCGCGCGCGCTTTTTCTCCGGGCAGACGGGCCGGAAGCGGAACGCGCCATTTCGCAGGCGATCGGGAAGGCCTGGGCCCGCGCGCAGGTGTACGGCCGCGCGCGGCGCCTCCTGATCGACCGCAACGTCGAAATCCTCCTCTCGCACCTCGAAACGAGCCTGGGCTCCCTGGCCGAGAAGATCCGCGTCGCGCCCGAGGACCCGGCGCAGACAAAATGGGACGCGATCGGCAACCTGACCCCCCTTCCGGCCGCGGGTTCCCAGGTGCGCGCGCTCTGGCTCCTCGACGTGCTCCGGTCCGACGGCCTCTTCGTCGAGTTCCAGCCGATCTTCGATCTGCGAACGGGCGCGGTCATCGGATACGAGTCCCTCCTGCGCGCGCGCCTGCCGGACGGGACCTGCCGGCCCGCCGCCGACATCTTCCCGGCGGCGCGGGCGCTTCGCATCGAGAAGGCGTTCGAGCGGCTCTCCTGGGTGCGAGCGCTGGAAGCGGCAGGGCGCCTGCCGGCCGAGACGATGCTCTTCTTGAACGTCAACCCTCAGCTCGTGCTGAGCTCCGAGGGGCAGCTCTCCGTCCTGGGGGCCGAGGCCGAGCGAGTGCAGTTCCCCTACGCGCGGCTCGCCCTCGACTTGATCGAGGTCGAGAAGGTCGAGTCGCTCGAGAGTCTCCGGTCGGCGCTCGAGGTGGCTCACGACCTCGGGGTCGCCATCGTGCTCGACGACATCACGTCCGGCTACGGAACGCTTCGCTGCTGCCTGGAGCTCGCGCCGCGCTGGATCAAGGTGGACAGCGCGATCACCCGCGGAATCGGGCGCGACAGGAGGCGCCGGGCGGTCCTGAAGATGCTCGCGCGCGTGGCGCGGGATTTCTCGGTCGATCTGGTCGCCGAGGGAGTCGAGTCGGCGGAGGACCTGAGCGTCTGCTTCCAGGAGCGGGTCTTCGCCGCGCAGGGCCACTTCCTCGCGCGGCCCGACGAGCGGCCCCTCCCGGCCTCGCCCGAATTCTCGAGCTGGCTTTCCGCGCGAAGCCCGGCCCCCGAGGAGGCGCCGGCGGGAGAGGAAACGGCGGGGGCCGAGCCGCCGCTCTCCGAATCGGCCGGGACTCCCGAGGCCCGCGACGACGCGGCCGGGCCGGGCCAGGCCGAGGCGGTGGCCGAGGAGCCGCAGGCGATCTCTCCGGCGGACACCGAAACGTTGTGAAGGACGAACCCCGGGACAGTCCGGCCCTCGAGTCGGTCCGCCTCGACGTCTGGTTGGATGTGGCGTGTCTCGTTCCCACGCGCTCCCAGGCGAAGACGGCCTGCGAGGGGGGCAAGGTCGAGGTGAACGGGGCGCGCGCCAAGCCGCATCGGGAGATCCGGCCGGGGGACCGCCTGACGATCACGACACGGCGGGGCGACCCGCGCGAGATCATCGTCCGGGGACTCGCCGAGCGCTCCATCCCGAAAGCGGAGGCGCGCAAGCTCTACGAGGACGTCACGCCTCCGGTGCCTCCCGAAATCGCCGAGGCGCGGAGACTCGACCGCCTGCTCGCTCCGAGGGAGGACGCGGGCAGGCCGGACAAGAGGGAGAGGCGAGAGCGAATTCGCGGGAAGGGGCGCTAGGAAGAAAGAGTCTAAGGTCTAAGGTCCCGGGGCCTTAGAGTCTCGCTCCTCGACTGCGGGGCGGTACAATCGGGATGATGGACTTCGAAGTTCTCTGCCCCTGCTGCAATGCTCGGCTCAAGGTCGATTCGGAGCTGAAGGCGATCATCGATCATGAGGCGCCGAAGGTGGCCCGCAAGTTCGGAACGGTGGACGAGGCGGTGGGAGCTCTGAAGAGCCATGACGCCGAGCGGGAGAAGAAGTTCGCGGCTTCCATCGAGGCGGAGAAATCCAAGAAGGACGTCCTGAACCGGAAGTTCAACGAGCTCTTCGAGAAGACGAAGGGCGACACCTCCCGGCCGATCCGCGACATAGACCTGGATTGAGCTCCGTCAGTCCTAGGCGAAGCGCGTAAGGTCAGTCGGTCGGAGCTGCGTCGGTCACGGTGCCTCGACTGCGAACTGCAGAACTGACAGACTGAGAACTTGTCTGCTTTCCATCGGCGTCTTCGGCTCGAGTCTTCCGCGCGAGGGGAGCGCGGCTTACGAGGACGCGCGCGAGGTCGGCCGGGAGATCGCCCGGCGCGGGGGTCGGGTCGTCTGCGGCGGATACGGCGGTGTCATGGAGGCGGCCTGTCGGGGAGCGGCGCAGGAGGGCGGAGCGAGCCTCGGGGTCCTGCTCGAAGGCCGCGGCGACGGGAACCGCTGGCTGACGGAGCGCGCGCGGGAGAAGGACCTTGCCGGGCGTCTGAGGCGCCTGCGCGACGAGTCGGACGGGTGGATCTTCCTGCCGCGCGGGCTCGGCACGATGCTGGAGATCGTCTGGATCGCCGAGTCGGTGGTGAAAGGGGACGCCACGGCGAGGCCCTTCGTGCTGCTGGGAGAGTTCTGGCGGCCGACCGTCGAGACGGCCCTCGCGGAGGCGTCGAATCCCGAAGGCGCGGCGAGGTTGCGCGCTGCCGTGCGATTCGCGGCGTCGCCGGCCGAAGCGGTGCGAGCGGCAACCAGTCCCTGATCCCGATGCAAACGGCCGCCCCTACAGCCACAAGACACGACAGAGACTCCGGTGGTGTTGTAGGGGAGGGGCTCGCCCCTCCCGCCTCTGGTCGTGCCCTTCAAGCCTTCTGGTAGCCCATCTGCCTCAACAGCTCGATGCGCCTGGCGATGGGGGGGTGCGTCGAGAAGAGGTTCGCCCATCCGCTTTCCTTGTCGTTCAAGGCGCGGCCGCGCGGGTCGGCGATGCAGAGGTGCGCGACTCCCTGCTTGATGGACTCGGTCGGCGCGACGGCCGCCTCGATCTTCTGGAGAGCGGAGGCGAGCGAGAGAGGGTTTCGCGTCAGCTCGGCTCCCGACGCGTCGGCCAGGTACTCGCGCTCCCTCGAGACGGAGAGGGCGACGAGCTGCGCGATGAGCGGCGCGAGGATCAGGGACACGATCCAGACCACAAAGAAGACGAGCGCGAAGACGCCTCCTTCACCCTGGCTGTTCGACGAGCGGCGCCGCCCGCCGCCCCACCAGAGGCCGCGCCGTCCCCAGTCGGAGAGGAGCAGCACCGAGCCGACGAGCGCCGCGACGACCGTCATCAGGCGGATGTCGTAGTTCTTGACGTGCGACATCTCGTGCGAGACGACGCCCTGGAGCTCCTCCCGGTTCAAGGCGTCGAGCAATCCCGCCGTGACGGCGATCGAGGACTTCTGCGGCCCGGGACCGGTCGCGAACGCGTTGGGGTCGGAATCCGGAATGATGTAGACGGCGGGCTTGGGCACGCCGCCCGCGATCGCCATCTCCTCGACGACGTTGTCGAGCATCCTCTGTTTCGGATCGTTCAGGTCGACCGGGACCGCGCGCGTGGACTCCAGGACGGCCTTGTCCCCTCCCGCGAGCGCCCACCACGCGGAGAACCCCCCGAGGCACACGGCCCCCAGCGTCGCGATCGGAAACCCCGGCCCGACTCCCGATCCGAAGAGGAACGCGTCCGCCCCCATGCCGAGGAACGCGAGGAAGAGGACGAAGCCGACGAGGATCACTCGCGTTCGAGCGATGTTTCGCTTCTGCTGGTCGTAGAGGTTGATTGGAGTAGTCAAGGTGTCAGGGAACAGGTTTCAGGGGAAACGCAGGTGTCAGGTATCAGGTGCCAGGTGTCAGGGACGGGGGCCTGATTCTTCACCTGACCCCTGATACCTGGCACCTGATACCTGCATTTCCCCTGACACCTCAAAACCTGAAACCTATTTCGGTCTCAAACTCAGATCGACCTGGGGGGCTTCCCTCTCACGCAGCGTCCTTGATCTCGAACAGCTCCACCGGCTGGAACTTGAACGTCTGCGCGATGTAGCTGTCGGGGAAGACCTGCTGGGCGGTGTTGAAGCGCGTCGCGATGTCGTTGTAGAACTGGCGCGCGAACCCGATCTTGTTTTCCGTCGAGGAGAGCTCCTCCATGAGCGCCTTGACGTTCTCGTTCGCCTTCAGGTTCGGATAGTTCTCCGCCAGGGCGAAGAGGCGGGAGAGAGTCTGCGTCAGCGCGTTCTCCTTCTCCGCGGAGTCGGCCACGCCCCGGGCGGCGACCGCGGTGTTGCGCGCGGTGATCACCTTCTCGAGCGTGTCCTGCTCGAACTGCATCTCTCCCTTGACCGAGGCGATGAGGTTGGGGATCAGATCGTGGCGGCGCTTCAACTGGACGTCGATCTGCTTCCAGCCGTTGATGACCTGGTTCTTCAGCGCGATCAGGTTGTTGTAGCGCCAGATCGCCCAGAGAACCGCCAGAAAGGCGATGACGATCAGGAAGAAGAAACAGCCTCCGATGGCAGCCATGTGTCTTAGCTCCTCTCCCTGTATTTACGAAAAGCCGGGCGGGAAGTTCGAGAGTTCCGGTCGACGGCCTTTCGAAAGGCGTGAGGCGTAAGGCGTGAGGCGTGCCGTTTCCGCTTCACGTGCTTCGCCTTACGCCTACCGCCTGACGCCTCACGGCTCAGGCGTTGAGTCCCTGGCGCAGCTCGCGGGCGAGGATCTCGACGGCGGAGCGCGTGCCGCCGGTCAACTTCTCCTTCCAGGCCGCCTCGGTCTCGAATCGCCGGTCGCCGATGGCTTCCGCCCACGGGCGCAGGGCCGCGTCCAGCTCGCCGGCAGACCAGACGTCGCCGCCGCGGCTCCGGATCATCGCGATGACGTACGGCACGATGCGGATGAAGGCGCGCAGCGAGGTCGCGGTGCGGATCGCGTACTTGCGGCCGGCGAACGCCACCGGGAAGGCGCGCGCCGCGGCCTTGAAGTAGTTCAGGAAGAAGCGCCGCGCGTTCTCGCGGAACTCCTTCGACATCCTGCCGCCGGCCGCGTCCATCGACGCGAACACGTCGCGCAGCTCGTCGGCGAGGGAGGCCTGCGTCACGGTGCCCCTGCCGATTCCCAGCACCTTGATCTGCCCCTTCAGCGGCGAGTGCTCGTCCTCGTTCAGCGCGCGGATCACGTCGTGCGCGGCGGCGAGGTTCTCGTCCCGGTAGAGGCGGCGGCCCGAGAGCGAGATCAGGTGCGAGGGATTCAGCTTCGTGTGCTTGCTGTTGATCGTGACGAAGAGCTCGACGACCTGGTCGGCCGTCAGGTTGTCGAAGACGACGGCCGGCACCTGGAAGTCCTTCAGGTTGTGTTTCTCGGCGAGCTGGTGGAGAGCCAGGAGCCGGTGCTGCCCGTCCAGGGCCCGGAGGATCCCCGACTCTTCCGGGAGCTTCAACGATCCCGAGTCCGAGCGCCCCGAGGACCCGGCGAAGTCGAGCCGCCGGTCGGAGACCAGGAGCACGCTGCCGGGGATCGCGGGCAACGTGCCGGAGTCCGCGCACTGGAGGTAGTAGGCGACGAGCTCCTCGATCTTCTTCTGGATGATCGGACGCTGGAAGGCCTGCTCCGAAGCGGCGATCTTCTTTTCCAGGAACTCCCAGTTGACGCGTCCGGACACCCTCTTCTTCTGTGCCGCGCGTGGTCTGGCTGCCGGGCCCGAAGGAGAGGACCTCGAAACCGACGAGCGTCTGAAGGTCCGCCCCCGAGAGCAGGGCCTCGTAGAAGCTGACTCCGAACTGATTCAGCCGAAGCGAGGGAACGGACAGCATCCTGTACCCCTCCTTTATGTGTCGCGCGGATTATACGAGACAGCTAAAAAGGGCCTAAGTTATTGGAGGATCGGGTGATCGGGTGATCGTGCGATCGGGTGATTGAAGCGAGATAGGCCCCGGGGTCAAATCAGATCACCCGATCGCAGATCACCCGAATCACCCGATCACCCGGTCCCTCAGGGGGGTGTCACCGTCCGCCAGTCCTTGCCTCCGACCATCTCGTCGTAGAGGCGGCTCGCCCCCGCGATGATCCCCTTCAGCTCCGTCGTCAGGACGCCTTCGAGCTCCGGCAGGGATTCCGGGCTCGTCACGGGGACCGAACACTCGACGCTGGTCGAACCGAGGAAGGCGTAGAAGGGGGAGCCGCGCCGTGTCCAGTCCGTGTCCTTGCGGCGATGCTTGACCATGAGGAAGGACGCGAGGCGGCGCTCGTCCCACGGATGTTCCAGCGACCAGCGGAAGTTCGCGCGCCACCCCTTGTGCTGCACCTCGGGCTTTTCTGTCGCGAGTCGGATCGGCATAAGTTTGTTTTACGATACCATTCCGGCCAAACCGAATGGCAACATGAAAACGTTCTTCGTTTCCGGCCTCCTGCTGCGGCTGCTCCTCGCCGGCCCGCCGACGCCGGCCGCCCCGGCGGAAGGGGACGTCTATTCCTCCAACCTGATGGTGGACCAGGACGTCACGGTCTCCTGCCAGATCATGGGAGTCATCGAGACGATCCACGTGGACCGGGGCAGCGTCGTCGCCAAGGGCCAGCCGCTCGCGACGCTGCACACGGGGGAGTTCGACGCCGAAGTCAACCTGACGAAAGAGAACATGGAGCTGGCCAAGCTGCAGCTCGACCGCGCCAGGGCCCTGTCGGCGGACAGCGTCATGAGCAAGGCGGACCTGGACACGGCTCGCGCGCAGTACGCGGTCGCGGTGGCCAACTGGGAAAAGGCGAAGGCGATCCGGGAGTATGCCGTCATCCGCGCGCCTTTCGCAGGAGTTGTCACGGAGAAATACGCTCGCGTCGGCCAGAAGATGATTGACGTCCAGAACATCCCGCTCTTCAAGATCACGGCCTCCGAGCCTCTGCTCGCGCGCATCTATGTCCCCGAGAAGGACTTGTTGACGATTCGGCGAGGGGCGGTCGTGGACGTGGTTCCGGTCACCTTCCCTCAGGCCCGCACGAAAGGGACGGTCGATTTCATCAGCCCGACGGTGGATCCGGCCAGCGGGACCTTCCAGGTCATCATCCGGGTCCGCCGGGAGCCGGCGCAGTCGATTCTTCGGCCGGGTCTCGCCGTGCAGGTCCGGCTGCCCGCCGCCGGCCGCCCGTGACCGATCCGCGCCCCCCGCGGGGAGGCAAGCGTCTGCGGTCGACCCTCGACCGGGTGCTGATCCACGACATCAAGAACATGGGCTTCCGGCTCCAGATGCTGCGGCAGAACCTCGACACCCACTACGGGGATCCGGAGTTCAAGCAGACGGTCCAGGACCTTCTCGCCTCGACCATCGATCGGCTGGACGGCATCGTCGGGCGCTGGTCGTCCGAGCAGCAGCAGGTCCTCATCAAGGTCGCGCTGGACGTCAACGGTCTCCTCCGGGAGATCGCGGGAGGAGCGACGCGCCGCGGCGGCCGGCTCGACCGCGCCCAGGCCGCGAAGCTGCCGGAGCTCTCGCTGGCGCTCGGCTCGGTTCCGGCGATCTGGGGCGATCCGTATTTTCTTCGCGACGCGCTCTCCTCCCTGATCGACAACGCGCTCGAAGCGGCCGCGCCGTCGGGAAGGGTGCTCATCCGCAGTTTCAGCGAGGCCCGGGGCAAGCGCGAGCGCGTGGTCGTCGAGATCATCGACAACGGCGAAGGGATGTCGGAGGACTTCGTCCGGGAGCGGCTCTTCCGCCCCTTTCAGACCACCAAGCCGGACGGCGTCGGGCTGGGACTCTTCACGGCCAGCCAGATCGTCCGGCATCACGGGGGCAACATCCGTGTCCGAAGCCTCGCCGACGAAGGGACGGTCATTCGCGTGGCCTTTCCGGCCGCGGTCGTCGAGTCGTGACGGGACCTGGAGCGCCCCTCGCTCGCCTGCTCCTCGTCGAGGACGACCGGGAGCTGGCGGAGCAGCTGCGCTGGGTTCTCAAGGGAGAGTTCGCGCTGACCCATGCGGCCGACGCGACGACCGGCCGGGCGCGATTGGACGACAAACCGGACCTCTGCCTCTTCGACCTGCGGTTGCCGCCTTCCGGGCAAATCGAGGAGGGCCTCTCCCTCCTGGCCGAAGCGCGCCGCCGCGACCCCGACGCGACGGTCGTGATGATGTCGGGCGAACAGGACCGCCAGGCCGCTCTGCGCTCGATCGAGCTCGGGGCGTTCGACTTCTTCCGAAAGCCCGTGGACGGCGCCGAGCTCCTGATCATCCTGCGCCGCGCGCTCGAGCGCCGCCGCCTCCTGGACGAGAACCGGGACCTGAAGGAACATGCCCGCGAGGCGGTCCGCTTCGACCGCCTGATCGGCGCGACCGCCGGCATGAAGCGGCTCTTCTCCGACATCGAGAAGATCGCCCCGTCGGACGCGACGGTGATGCTCCTGGGGGAGAGCGGGACGGGCAAGGATCTCGTGGCCCACTCGATCCACGAGAGGAGCCCCCGGCGCAATAATCTGTTCGTCGCGGTCAACGCCTCGGCCCTCCCCGAGTCGCTCGCCGAGTCGGAGCTCTTCGGCCACGAGAAGGGCTCCTTCACCGGCGCCGTGGCGTCCAGGCCCGGCCGCTTCGAGCTGGCCCACAAGGGAACGATGTTCCTGGACGAGATCGGGACGCTCACCCCGGCCATCCAGTCCAAGCTCCTGCGCGTGATCGAGACCCACGAGGTGGAGCGCGTCGGCGGCCGTCGGAGCACCCCGGTGGACTTCCGCCTGATCACCGCCACCAACGAGGACCTGGAGTCCCGCGTCGCCGCCGGCACGTTCCGCGAGGACCTCTTCTACCGCATCAACACCATCGTCATCCGCATCCCGCCCCTGCGCGAGCGGGCCGACGACATCCCCCTCCTCTGCGACCACTTCCTGGAAAAGTTCTCCGCCCGCCACAAGAAGCCCCGGCGATCTCTCTCCGCCGGGGTCCTCGACCGCCTCCGCGCCCACCCCTGGAAAGGCAACGTCCGCGAGCTGGAGCACGTCATCGAGATGCTCGTCCTCTTCTCCACCACCGACGCCATCGGCGAAGAAGACCTCCCCCGAGTCCTCCGCCAGAGTCCCTCGTCCGCCTCCAAGTCCCAGGGTCCTGTTACCTTCTCGAAGGCCGTCGAAGACTTCGAACGCAAACTCCTGACCGAAGCCATAGCCGAGTCCGGCGGCGTCAAAGCCGAAGCCGCCCGCCGCCTGGGCCTCGACAGCAACCAAATAAAATACCTCTGTCGAAAATATGAAATCTAGGCCGAAACTCGATCGAAGGCCGGGTAAGAATTCAACCATTGGTGTGGATTTTGATCAGGTCCAGGGATCTATGACGGGCGGATATTGGTTCTCAAGTCATTCTCCTTAAAGGAGATCACGGTCTTGGCCGTGGTCGATTCGGCTTGGCCCTACTCTTGCGGTAGGAGCGGGTGAGGAAAGGGGGAAAACACAATGGCGAAGGAAGTTCGGATCGAGTTGACGGCGACTCAGAAGGCGAAGATCAAGGCGGCGACGGGCAAGGACATGTCCGAGATTCGCGTCTCCAGCGTGGGCAGCAATCCAGCGCTTTCGGCGCCCTCAGCTCGAACGGCCAACACGGCTCGTACGGCGAGGAGCGCGGACACGGCTCGTACGGCGAGGAGCGCGGACACGGCTCGTACGGCGAGGAGCGCGGACACGGCTCGTACGGCGAGGAGCGCGGACACGGCTCGCACGGCGAGGAGCGCGGACACGGCTCGCACGGCGCGGAGCGCGGACACGGCTCGCACGGCGCGGAGCGCGGACACGGCTCGCACGGCGAGGAGCGCGGACACGGCTCGCGGCACGGCGAGGAGCGCGGACACGGCTCGCACGGCGCGGAGCGCGGACACGGCTCGCACGGCGCGGAGCGCGGACACGGCTCGCACGGCGCGGAGCGCGGACACGGCTCGCACGGCGCGGAGCGCGGACACGGCTCGCACGGCGCGGACGAGCGGCGACGTCTAAGCCCTCAACAGTCATCATTTCCCGGAGAAGAGCGCCCCGACGGGCGCTCTTCTCGTTTTACCAGAGAATGGTCTGAAGCCAGCGGCGAGTCGTCCTCCAGACGCCGGCCGCGAAGGACGAGCGTTTGGAGTAGATCTTTGCGCGTACGAGATCTCCTGGGCGGAGCTCGTCGTTGGGGTTTTCGAAACGCGCCACCGCCGCGAAGCGGTCCGGCCGGATCTCGGGGGCCTCGGGCTCAGCCTGCCCTGTCAGGCTGCGGGGCTGTCCCAGGGTTGCCGAAGAGATCCTCACGATCGTTCCGCTGACCGGGCGCAAGGGCCGCTGCGGCAGAAAAGCGCGTACGGGCGCCCCAACGCTCAATTCGTCGAGCCGGCGCTCGGAGACAGGCAATTCGGCAATCAGGGTGTTGCAGTTCCCCACCTCGGCGAGAAGTGTTCCTGCCGTCACGAAGCGTCCCGCGAGGTCCTCAGGCCGGTGCGTGAGGATGCGTCCGGAAATCGAGCTGTGGAGCGTCAGGCGGCGCTCTCTCGCCTGCTCGTTCCGGACGGCCGTCAGCGCTGCAGACTCGAGGAGTTCTTTCTC
This sequence comes from uncultured Acidobacteriota bacterium, assembly GCA_963782815.1. GTDB lineage: Bacteria > Acidobacteriota > Thermoanaerobaculia > UBA5066 > Gp7-AA6 > JAWOLE01. The sequence continues at coordinate 44,118 of CAWALG010000041.1, forward strand.
GCGAACGCCACCCGCCGAGGCATTCTCTCTGGCTCCCCGAGCGGCGCCCGCCAGACGTCCTCGTTCGCTCGCAAACCGTGCCTGCATTGGCCCCCGGGAGCAGGTTCGACAGCTGAAATAGAGGCTCGCCGGCTCGAACCGCCGATCCCTCGCGGGCCAGGACGCCGGTCACGATCCCGTCTTCGGAGGCCTCAATATTCTCGACGGCGCCGGGGCGAAGAACGCTCTCGCTGCTGATCGTCCGTCGAGTCCAGGGAACCAGGAGCAAGAGCACCAGGGCCGCCACGGCAAGGGCGATCCAGCTTCGGCGAGACATGAGAAGCTCCTTCTTGTCCAGATAAAAGAGACGAGCGGTGCGCGTCACGAGACGAACACGCTTCCGGAAGATGCGGTAAAGGGTCAGGAGCAGCAGAATGATCGCGACATCGGGGAAGAGCTTGTTGTAGAGATTGAAGAAGATCCCGCCGATCAACCGCATGATGACCGCCGTGTAGGCGAGGGCGAGCGTTCCGTAGATCAGGAAGATGTGCCGGCGGCGCCGAGAGACCCGCGGGACCTCGACCGGCAGCCTCAAGACGTATCTCTGAAACGCGGCTCCGATGTACTTGAACGAGTCTTCCCGGAGATCGGGCATCTCCAGGAAGCTCGTCAACGCGTAGTAGCCGTCGATCTTGATGAGCGGATTGATGTTGAAGAAGATCGTCGAGATGCCGGTGAAGAGCATCGTCTTGTAGGCGATCTCGTTGATGAAGGTATCCGGGTAGGAAAGCACCCATAGCAGCGTTGCGCCCGAGCACACGAACCCTTCGACAAAAATCCCCGCGGTTGTCACCCAGAGCCGGTGCCACTTGCTCTCGAACAGGAGCGCATCGATGGTGTCGCAGTAGAAGGCGGGCGTGAAATACAGGAGCGCTATGCCTATGTCGTGGACCTCTCCTCCGTAAATCTTGGTGGCATAAGCGTGGCCGAACTCATGAAAGAAACCGAGGAAGGACAGGATGAAGAAGAACTGAATCGCGTCGATGAGTGGTTTATGCAGGAACGCATAGAGCTCGTAGGTCCCGGCCCAGAGCTGTTGAAGATGGAGGGCGAAAACGCACACCGTCCAGGCCACGGCGACCGACCAGACGGCCACTACGGGCGGAGTCCATATCCACCGCACGTACTTGACGGTTCGGTCCAGGAATCGATTCGGGTCCAGCACGTGAAAGAGAATGTAGAAGGGGTTGAACCCTTCCGCGCGCTCTTCCGCGGCGCGCTGGCGCGCGGTCTTCATGTTTTGGAGGAGTTCGAGGTTCCGCGCGGCTGAGGACTGTGCGAGAAGGAAGATCTTTCGGAGCATCTCTTCGTAATTCAGGACGACACCCACGTCGATGGGGTCGAATGGATAAAGCTCGTTGTAGTCGATGACGATCTCGTCGCGCGTCCGAGAGCCGTCCATCAACTCGATCAGGCGCCATTCGTGGTCGTAGAAGAGATAGTGCTTCAGCGTCTCGGTGTTCTTGACCCACCAGCGAACCTCGCCCATCTGAACCTGTCGGCGCACGACCGCGTCGGGACGCAGACTGGGTCTCTCTTCCGCTGAGCCGTGGCGGGCGGCGAGCGCGGCGGCGGCCTTCTCCGGCGTCGAGGCGGCGACGAGCGGGACGAAACCGGTCCTGCGAGTCGAGCGGCCGGGCGTGCTCACGGAAGAATCGGCCAGAGCTTGGCGTAGAGCCAGCGGGCGGGCTTGCGCAGGATCAGGGTGATGATCTTGCGATTCCCCGCGCGGATCTTGGCCTTGCCGAGCATGCCGGTCTTGAGCGCTCCGTCCGGATTATCGACGCCGATCTCCGCGATGACGAAGCGGTCCTTCCCCTCCTCGCGAATGCGGGCGCCGAGGCGTGTGACGGCACCGTGGAACGTGCGGGTCGGATACGGATTCAGCTTTACGTCCGCTTCCTGGCCAGCCTCGACGAGGGAGGAATCCTCCTCGGGGACGGCCGCCTCGACGGTCACCTTGCCGACGTCCGCGACGACGCAGAACTCCGCGCCCCGGACGAGGTTCTGGCCGACTCGCTCCTCCAGCCTCGGCGTCACGATGATGCCGGCTGCGGGCGCGCGCAGTCGCGTAAAGTCCAACCGCTGCTGTTCCATGGCCAGTCGCGCTCGGAATTCCTGCACGCGGGCCTTCGCTTCGAAAAGAGCAGGCGCGTTGCCGGACTCGCCACTTTTCGCCACGTCGCTTACGGCGATCGCATACGCCGCCTGCGCGTTTGCGAGAGCCGCCTGGTAGCTCTCGTCGTCGAGCGTCGCGATGACTTCGTCCTTCGGCACGACATCTCCTTCGCGATGCCTCACGGATGCGACGATGCCGTCCACGCCGGCGGTCACGATGGCGCGGCGGCCGGGGAGGATGCGCGCGGGTCCGGCGATGCGCAGGCGCCAGGGGACCAGGAAGAGGATGACAGCCAGGGCGGCGAGCCCGATTCCCCAGCCCAGCCGCCGGCTCCTCGGGATCGCGAGGACCTTGCGGCGTTTCTCGAGGAGGGGCTTCCAGAAGCCGGCCAGCGGGACCTGCTGGTAGAGCTGGGCGTTGCGGACGGCGACGGTCGCCTGGTTGACGAGGATGGCAAGCAGGTCGCGCGTGTCCTCGTCGAAGACGATCGGCTCGCGGCATTCGAAGGCGAGGACGCCGAGCTTTCCTTCCTCGTCCTTCAGGGTCGTCGCGTAGAAAGCTCTGAGTCCGGTCTCCGAGAACAGGGCGCGGAATTTCTCTTCGGTTTCCGGCCGGTCGGCGAGGAGCGTGCCGTCCTCCTGCTGGGTGACGTTGACGTCCGACCCGGAAAGGAAGACCCACTGGAGAAGGTCTTCCGTCCGTTGGATGTCCGGGCTCTTCCGGTCGATCTCGGCCATCCCGGAGACGGCTCCCAGACGCAGCTTCCCGCGGCTCTGGATCGCGATCGCGCAACGGTCATATCGGATCAGGGCCGCGGTGGCGTTCACGATCGTCTGCATGACCCGGTCGAGGTCGAGCGTCGCGGTGATCTCGCGGCTGACGGCGAGCAGGGCGTCGAGCTCCTCGACCTTCTTTTCCGCCTCGTACTGCCGCGCGTTGCGCAGCGCCCGGACGGCCTGGCGAACGAGATCCTGGAGCAGCTCCTCGTCGTCGGCAGTGAACTCCGGGTGCCGGCCGCGTTTGTTGACGAGCACGAGCGCCCCGACGGGTTTCTCCTCTTCCAGCAGCGGAAGGGCCAGCACCGACCGGACGGGGTAACCCTCGTTCTCCCTTGCGAGCGGGTCGTCGGCGGGGATGGCGTTTCGCCGGGCGATCTCCTGCTCGGCCAGCAGGTCTCCGACGATCGACCCGCCCACGGCATCGGGGGCGTTACTCACATCGTAGTTCTCGTTGACGGCCGTGCCCGCCAGCACGACATCGGTCGTCTCGCCCTGCAACAGCCAGAAGGAGGCGACCTCGGCGACGCCGAAGTCCACGGCCTTGCGAACGATGATGCCGTTCAGCTCCTCCAGATCGATCGTCGAGCCGAAGGCCTTGGAGAGGTCGTAGAGGTTGGTCAGGCGCTCGATGGCCTGGAGCATGCCGACCGTTTTCTTCTCGGCTTTCAGGGCGAGGTCGAGCGCCGGGGCCGCGTGCCGCACGAAGGATTGGAGAACCGCGGCCCTCGGCTCGGCCTTCTGCGGCTGGTCGAAGAGGAGAGCCATCAGCCCCACGACCTGCCCCTCGGCCTCGAGCGGGATCGTGAGGCAGGTCTGTGTCGCGGCGGGAAGACCCTTCACCAACGGATCCTGGGAGGAAGCGATCTCCTTCCGATCGAGCGCCGTCGGGCGGCGGTCGCGCAGCAGGGCATGAACGGTCCCCGATTCCCGCGGGACGGAGCGCCGGAGAAAGACCCGAGTGCCTTCTCCTTCGGTTCCGACGCAGACGAAGATCGGAATGGCGGCGTCGGGAGTCCAGATGAGCGCCCCCTCGGCCCCGGCCAGGCGGGCGCTCCACCGGGCGAGCCAGGTGGCCGTCTGCGCCAGGTTCTCGCAGCGCGCCAGCTCAGCGAGAGCCGCCGCCTCCGTCCTGTCTGAGGCGCCCTCCGCTTGGTCGGCCATCTCTCGTCCGGTGTGAGGGTTAGAAGCTCGAGACCGCGGTCTCCATGTCGGTGAAGTTCTCGAACACGGAGTCGAGCCTGGTCATCTCCAGGAGCTTCCTGACCTGGGGGCCGGCGCCGAGGAGCTTGGTCTGGCCGCCTTCCTTCTGCGCGTTGGTCATGGCCCGAACGAGGGCGCCCAGGCCCGAGCTGTCGAGGAAGTTGACAAGCCGCAGGTCCACGAGGAGGTTGACCTTCCCCTCCTCCAGGAGACGGATGACGGTCCTCTTGAAGAGAGACTCGGACTCGCCGATGGTGAGATCGCCATCGACCGTCAGGATGGTGACGTGGCCGTCGTCCTTCGTCGTCAGTTGCATGGAGCGGGGAGATTATGCCGAAAAGACTTCGCGAGGTCCATGCGGCTGATTGATTGGGCGGAGAGCACGAAAACAGTTGAACGCCGTTCTGGCTATCGAGCCGAGAGATTCGCGCAGTGAGCGCCCTCACCCCGCCCCTCTCCCGGGGGAGAGGGGGAAGCTAGAGGCGTCCGGTGACGAGGAGGATGACGAGGATCAGCACGACGAGGCCCAGGGTGCCGCTCGGCCAGTAGCCCCAGCCCCGGCTGTGCGGCCAGGCGGGGACGGCCCCGAGCAGCAGCACGATGAGAACGATGAGCAGGATGAGTCCCATGGTTTTCTCCTTTCTTCCTACGCGACCCGTCCGGATGTGGGTATGGCGAGAATCGTGCCAAGAGGGGAGCGGGGGTGGGACAGAGAGACGGCGGCGTGGACTGCGCCCTCACCCCTTCCCTCTCCCGGGGGGAGAGGGAGAAGAACTCAGAAGTTGATCGTGGCGACTACGGTGTCGGTGTAGCTGCCGGCGGTGTGGTCCTGGCTGATCGGGATCCGCCCGTAGATCGTGATGGTGTCCGATGAGAGGGGCTTGATCGGGCCGTATCGCGAGTTGCCGGAGCTCGCGTCGCCCCAGATCGTCGTATGCGCCGCATCGAGATACAGGTTGTAGTTGAGCGTCTCCGCGACCTTCTTCATCTGGCGCGGGTTGAACGTCGCGGCGCCCCCCCTGGAGAGGGTGATATTGATGCGGCTGGAGCCGACGATGCCGGTGCAGCTGTAGCTCACGCTGCCGGTCGAGTCGAGCGGCGTGACGCTGAAGACGTTGTACGTCCCGAAGCTGACGCCCACCGCGGAGATCGAGCAGTTGAGTGCGCCCCGCGCGGCATTGGCTCCGCAGAACGTTCCCGCTACCGCGAGGACGACCGTCATCGCGAGGCGTTTGCCTCTCATGGCGAGGCCACTCGGCAGCGCAGAGTGCCGGCGTCGAAGAACTGCTCCCGGGTGTCGGGGACCTCGATCGCGATCCGGCAGGAGCCGGAACCGGACTCGACGAGGGCGTCGTAGCGTCCGGCGGGGACGTTCTCCAGGAAGAACTCCCCCTGGCTCCCGATCGGCGACTCGATCCGCTTCCCGCCGGCTGAGAGCGTCAAGGTTCCGTAGGCCGGGACGATCTCGCGCTCCTCGGCTTCGACCCGGACGAGGCCCTTGACGGCGCGCGCGCGCGCCACGGGGAAGACGATGAGCGCTCCGCCGCGGTAGGGAGGGGCGACGGTCTTCTCGGTCTCGCCGATCGAATAGTCCTGCGGGACGTCGGTGTCGTTGATGCCCACCCGGTTTCCGTAGTACGGGAGAATCTCGGGCACGAGCAGATCGCCTCGGCTGTTGGTCTGGCCGACCGGCTGGTTGCTCGAGAACCCCGTGACTCCCGGCACGCCGGGCACGCGCAGGAGAGCGAAGCTCTGGCCGACGGCGCGCGACGGCGCGACCGTGCCGCCGATCGCCACGATCCCTCCGGACACCGAGAGAGTCTCGACATTCTGTCCGTTGACGCGCTCGTACCACGCCTCGTAGCGTCCGTAGGGGCCCTGGTACTGGAAGAGCCCGCGGCCGCCGCCGGCGGCGGACTCCGTTCTCTCGGACGCCGTGACCTGGTAGCCGTAGCCGGCGCCGAGCGGCAGCGACTTCTGGACGGTGGCGGAGGTCGCGCTGGCGCCGTCCGCGGTTCGCTCGTGCGTGAGGCTCGCGATCGCGCCGCCCCCGAGCGAGTAGGAGAGACCCGCGAACGCCTCGAGAGCCGCGCCTCCCGCGCGCAGGGAACGTCCGCCGGAGAGGAAGACGTTCCAGTCGCGGGAGATCGATGCGCTCGCCGACAGGGAGACGCGCTCGGTCGAGGGCGTGTCGCGCATGCGGTTGATCTCGTATTGCGCGGTCAGGCTGACGCGGCCGGCCTGGATGCCGGCGAAGGCCCCGCCGTTTGTCAGCGGCCGGTCCTCCGAGGCCCGGAGGCTCAGGTTCGCGTAACGGGCCGAGAAGACCCGGGCGAAGACTCCGAAGTTGACGGGCTGTCCGAGGTACTGGTACGCGAGGGAGCCGGCCGTCCCGCTCTCCCTGCCGTCGCGGCTCCAGGCGAACGACGTGCCCACCTCTCCGAAGGGGAGGCGCAGCGCGACGCCCGGCCCGCCGCTCCAGAAGCCCGAGCGCGCCTCCAGGCGCATCTCGGGCGTGAAGGAGTCCGTCACGCCGTAACGGTGCCGGCCGAGGAAAGCGGGCGCGGATTCGTAGTCGCCGCCGGGAGATCCGAGCGGGCGCCGGACGAAGCCGATGTTGTAGGTGTATTCGGACAGGCCCCGCGCGAGGACCGCGCTCGAGGAGTAGAAGGGGCTCGCGAGCGTCCGTTCCCCGCCGAACGCGTCCCGGATCACGACCGTCGCGTTGCCGCTGCCGGCCGGCACGGGCAGGTTGGTCAGGTCGAACTGTCCCGGAGGGAGCACCTCCCGGCGCACGATCGCGCCGTTGACGTAGACGTCCGCCGTCGAGGGCGTCATGACGGCGCCCGAAAGGCCGAACGTCGGATAGCGGACGAAGTACGGATCGAGCTGGAAGTTGCGCGAGACGCTGACTCCCCCCATGAGGAGCGCGCCACCGAGCGTTCCGGCGGAGCTGAAATCATCCCCGACGACCCAGCGCACCAGCCGCTCGCGGTCGTCCACCGTATAGCTCGTCAGCCCGCGGTTGAAGCGGCCCTGCGCGTCGCGCGACCCGCTCGCGTAGAGCAGATTGCCGTGGAAGCTGATCCCTGTCTCGGCAAACGCGTCGAACGACTTGAAGTCGCGCCAGTTGGCCGAGTAGTTCAGGAACGCGCTCGTGTCGGTCGTGTAGGCGATCGAGTCGGGGCGGGAGACCTTCAAATCATGCGTCGTGTTCCCGAGGTAGCGGGGGAGCGTCGTCAGGGTCAGCGCCACCGTTTCCGAATCGAGCGAGAAGGCGATCTCGGGAGCGAGCGATCCGAGCGTGACGAGCTCGCCTTCCGGCGAGGGCACCCGGTGCCCCGAGAATCCGCGGACTCCCACGCCCTCCAGGTCCGCGACGCGCAGGAGAACGTCGCCGTTCTCGAGGAAGGCGAGGAGGTCCCCCTTCGCGACGCCGTTGACGGAGACCGGAAGAAGGACGCGCTCCCTCTGGCTGCCCCGCAGGCCGGCGGCGCAAGAGAGGACCGCGGCGAACGCGAGCGCCAGCGCGCGGAGCGCCGGCCCTCGGTCGCGTTTTCGTTGGAGCACGGCTTGTATCCCACCCCTCGCCGCGCAGCTTGTGCGCGGAGGTTAACCGCTGTTTCGGCAGGCTCCCGGCGGCGCATTGACGCGGGTCTCGAAGACTCCCGAGTCTGTGCGGGCCTCGATGCGGACGCTCTTGACCCGGGCGCAGTCGTCTTGCGAGAGCGGCCAGTCGTACTGGCGGCCGCCTCCCGCCAGGACGTACCAGCCGTTGGCCTCTTTGTCGAGAATGGTCTCGCCGGCGGCCCCGGTCGCCAGGACCCGCACGGTCTGCAAGGTGAAGTGGACGTTCCCGCTGTTGTGCACGAGGAACCGCAACCGCGCGTTCTCGAGACGGGCGTCCGCGATCTCGCCGCCGGACTCGGTCCTGGAGGGGCGCAGGAAGATCGGGATCCCCATCCGCGTCAGCACACGGATCTGGCTCGGCGCGGGAGCCTCGCCGGGTCTCTCCACCGGCGGAAGCTCCTCGACGAAGACGCGGTACGTCTTCTCGCTCGGGGCGAGCGGCGTCGCGGCGCCGATCCGGATCTTGCGCTCCTTGCCCGCCTCGAGCGTGAGGAGCGTCGGAAAAACGGCGATGTCCTCCGTCGGGAGGAGCTCCATCTGGCCCTGCTCGCTCTCGTCCCAGCGGAACGCCGTGAGCTGGAACCGGAGGGTCTCCTGGCTCTCGTTGGAGAGCGTCAGGAGACCGCTCGTGGCGGAAACCGACAGGGAGAGCTGCACCGGAGAGACGCGGAAGGTCGCCGCCGTGGCCGTCCCCGCGCCAAGCAGGGCCAGGGCGAAGACGGCGACGACGCTTCCGGCTCTCTGTTTGGTAAACATGGCGTCAGAAGTTGACGGTCGCGAGGACGGTGTCCGTGTAGGAGCCGAACGGCAGGTCCTGTCCCGAGGCGACCTCTCCGCAGATGTTGTAGGTCCGGGCGTTCTTGTTGGGCGCCGCGGCCGGCGTGAAGAGCCCCCCGCCGCTGTTGCCCCAGATCGTCGGCGAGCCGAACGAGCAGGCCGTGTCCGGGACCGTGTCCGGAGGCTGGTAGAGCTCGTAGGTCATGAGGTTGGTCCCGCTGTCCTTCATGCGGCGCACCGAGCCGGAGGCGTTGGATCCCAGGCCGAGCCCGACCGTCGTCGCGGCTCCCTTGGTGCAGGTAATCGTCACGCCGCCGGACGCGTCGAGCGGAGAGGAGACGTTGGTCACGATCGGGTCGTAGGCGCCGAAGGCGACCGCGGACGTGGAGATCGTGCAGACGTTCGGGATGTTCGACGAGATGCCGACGTTGCTGGTCGCCGTGCCGGCGAGCGCCGTCGAGGCCGCGAAGGCCAGGAGAGCCAGGGTTGCGAGGGTTGCCTTTTTCATTTCTTGCCTCTTTTTTCGGAGTCGAAGTTTTCCGCGTTTGCGAATCGGGCCGGATCTCTAGAAGTTGACCGTGGCGACGACGGTGTCGGTGTAGCTGCCGAAGGGGAGGTCCTGACCGCTGGCGACCTGTCCGCAGATGTTGTAGGTGCGCGCGTTCTTGTCGGGCGCGGCCGCGGGAGTGAAGAGGTTGGCGCCGGCCGTTCCCCAGACCGTCGGCGACGCGTAGGAGCACGCGGAGCCGGGCGTGGTGTTGGGCGGCTGGTAGAGCTCGTACGTCAGCAGGTCGGTGCCGGCGTTCTTCATCTTGCGCACGGCGCCGGCGGCGTTGTTGCCGAGGCCGAGGCTGACCGTCGTCGTGGCCCCCTTGGTGCAGGTGATCGCCACGGTGCCGGAGGCGTTCAATGGCGAGGAGGCGTTCGTCACGATCGGGTCGTAGGCGCCGAACGCCACCGCGCCCGTCGTGATGGTGCAGACGTTCGCGATGTTCGCCGAGATACCGACGTTGGCCGTGGCTGTGCCGGCGATCGCGGGCGACGCCGCCACCAGGATCAGAGCGAGGGTGCCGAGGATCGCTTTTTTCATGTTCATCTCCTTGCTTTCCTGGGACAAACTTCTCCCGTCACAGGTTGAGTCGCGTTCGTTGTCTTGGAACCCACCGGGATTAGGCCGTGACGTGTGTGCTGGCTGAGTCTGTCGCTGAGGGTCAAAGCATGCCGCGTGCCACAGGCAATGCAAGGGGGGCCCCCCAGGAGGCCCTAACCTCTGTAGATTCAACGATTTTAACTACCTTTAATTTTCAGGAAAAGGCATTTCTGGGGGTCCATAGTCTAAGGTCTAATGACACTTATTCGCCGTCTGTGGAAGCCAGTGTCACCCGTTTCTGTCCATCGTCAAGAGGTCGGCTCTGGAGTTCTAACTCTCGGAGCCGTCGCGGCTTGCGAGCTTGATTTGCCAGGAAGGAATGATGCAAAGGCATCAGCGAGGTGGCCAAATTTCGTGCAGAACCGCCGTGCCGGGTAAGTGTGGAGCCGACGACCGGACTTGAACCGGTGACCTGCGGTTTACGAAACCGAACCAGGGGGCTTTTCTACAGTTTCGTCATGGAGTGATACGGGACTGATACCGAGAGCTAGAAAAGCCGCTCCAGCATTGGCGATTCCGATCCTCTCGATCTTCTACGGGGCGATTCTGAATTCTACCGAGTGATACCCGTTTAGTGCACGGTGAGTGCACGGGGAAGAGTGACCGCTCCCCAATGGCTCCCTCGACGGGGTGGTCCGGACCCGCCACGGCTCGCCTTTCCGCCCATATATTCGAGCGGATATCTACGGTGAAGAGATTCAACACCTCGTTTTCGGCCGTAGTGGGCCTCGGTGCAGGTCGAGAGCTGGTGATTCAAAGGGTGCTCTTCTGGACGCCGTTCACGCCTCTCCCCAAACCTGAGGATCCCGCCGCCGGCATTCGTAGCCTTTGGCGCTACTCGGGCCCCGAGCCCCCCGCCTCGGGTCCGCACCCCGAGGGCTCCCCAGAGCCGTGTCAGGGAGTCAAACCCGGCGAATACGTCGAACTTGACACCAAGCGGGGGGTACCTCGATCTTGCCCGACCAACAGGCCGACGGGCCAGCCTATGGCTCCTTCTGGCGCTTTGTTCGTTGAGCGTGTTGCTCGGGGATGTCCAGGGATACGCAAGGAATCCGCGATGATTCCCGCCAGGCATTACAGTCCCGTCCTCATCCCTTTTAGTGTAAATCCAGCAGCCTGTCGTCTCCAAATTCCTCCGAGTCCGTCGACCAATACCGCGAAGATATAGATGTCGTCTTTGCCCAAGGCCACGTCGTCCCAGACGGCTTCCAGTTGGCCCGGCCCCGTTGATCCACGGTACATCAACGCGCTCCTTGTCCGCGTCGTGCTCGGTTGGCGGCAGGGGCCTGTTGAGGTGACGAACATAGGCACATGGAATGCTTTTCGGCTCGCTAGGAAGCACCGCTACGCATGCTTGCTCGACATAATAGTTCGGCGACGCGATTTTGCCTCGGTTCCTTATATAAAAGTACCAACTGGAAGGCTCTTGAAATTCGCCGGTGGCGTGAATGCGGAACGCGCCATCATACTTGGGCTTTTCGATTTCAATGAATGCTCTGCGGCTATCCCGCCACGAGCGCTCATTCTGCTCGATCATCCGGTCTGTCCTAGCATTAGCCTTCTCCATCGCCTTCCATTGGTGCCAGGAGATGCGGGCGTAGATGCAAGTGATTACGCAGCCAGCAACCGCAGCAATCGCAATGAACCATGAGTACGGTGAAGAGATTTCTGAACGTGATGTCTGCTTTTATCTGCTCCTGTTGGGGAGCACCGCCGGTTCGCTCCACGGTTTTTGGTGCCTGATCGAGCGCGGATTGAGTTTCCGGCGTTGTGCTGCGCCCATCATCCTTGGGTTGGTCGGTGCCCACGTAGCCGGTCTCCTTCTGCCCGAACCCCGTCCCTCTGCTAGTCGAAAACACCATTTCAGGGGTTGGTGTCAAGTGCGGCATAATCGCCCAAACCCCCGGTTAGGTCATTAGGGAACACGGCTCATGTAGAAGTCCCAGGTGTTTAGCCCTGGTTTCAACTCAATCGTTGCCGCGTAAGGGGCGTAACCAGTCTTCGATGCCGTGATGGACGCGAAGCCTGTCTTCAGAGCTGCGGGAAATTGATAGCCGATTGAGGAGCTCGTTACGGAAAAGCCCTGAATCGAAACGATCGCCCCGTCAACAGGGCCAGTAGAATAATCAGGGGGGCCATGGAGGACTTCCTTGATCGTGCCACCGAGGGCCACCGGCACTGGCGTTGGAGTCTTCGTTACGGTGGGAGCGGACGTTGCGTCGCTGTTGGGCTCGGCGCCGTGGGTGGTGATGGGCCTGATGGGCCGGTGGGTGAACCTCCACCGCCGCAAGCAAGGGCCAGCGAAGCGATCACCGCCGCCAGGAAGGCGCACAGCCGACTCTGATGTCTCAAGATGTTGGAAGACTTTCCCAAGGATTATACACCACATCCCTTCCAGCAGCCCGCCCAGGGCATCCCTCTCTCCGTCGCCAGACATTTAACCTCCTCAAGAAGAGACCTGTTCGCCTCAGGAATCCGTCGTCTCATGTGATGCCCTGCCCCGTGGCAGGGCATGGGATGTCTGCTTATGTGGCAGGTCCTAACCTGTGAAGTAGAAGAAGCATCATCTTCCATCACCTGCGCCACAGCGGATCAGATCGTCGAGTTTTTCGAGAACAGGTGGGGATGTGAGAGGTCTCGGGTTTAACGGACCCGAGCAGAGGTGATTCGCCGGAAAGAGATACCATTGACAGAGAACACGCGCGCGCAGAACAATTACGCGTCGCGAGATCTTTAGACAGGCATCGGGGGCCGGGCAACCCCACTCGAACCTGACCGACCCGTAGGACGGGCGACCGGACGCGAGACGAGAGGCCCAGGAAAGGGAGGGATTCCATCCTTCGATTTCTGGGTCTTTTTTCTTCTCGCGGAAGGGAGGACTGAGGTGCGGCTTTCGGTTGTCGGTTGATGAGGGTACCTGAGGCGGCGGTTACGGGATCTGGCGGAAGAGCAGCGGCAGGGAGGCCGTGCGAGTGTTAACCGGATCGTCGGCGAGCTGATTCGATCGGCCCTTTCGAGTCGCGCTCCGGACCACCGCAGAAAGACAGCACCGATCCGACCGCGAGGAGTGCGCGATGAGCGCGCCCGAAGAAAGAGGTCCCGGAGGGGAAGCCGCCGGAGGAAGGTCCGCTCGGGCCGCTGCTCGAAGATGTGGCGCGTTTCTGCCGGCGGTTCGTCGTGCTCTCCCAGGCAGAGGCCGACGTACTGGCGCTCTGGGCGGCGCACACACACGCAATCGAGGCGTTCGAGGACACGCCGTTCCTCGCGGTCACGTCGGCCGAGCCGGAGAGCGGGAAGACGCGCGTGCTCGAAGTGCTGGATCTACTCGTGCGTCACCCCTGGAAGGTCGTTCTTCCCTCTGAGGCCGTCCTCTTCCGGAAGGTGTCGGCGGAGCAACCGACGCTCCTCTCGATGAGATTGATGCGGTGTTCGGGCCGAAGGCGGGCGAGCATGAAGACCTCGGTGCGCTCTTGAATGCGGGCAACTGGAGAGGCACGAAGGTTCCTCGATGCCTCCGGGAAGGGCGAAGATACGGCTGGAAGAGTTTGACGTCTTCTGTCCGTGCGTGCTCGCAGGTATCGGTAGGCTCCCGGAAATGATAGCTAGCCGCTCGACTCCGCTCACCCTCAAGCGAAGGGCACCGACTGAAAGAGGTGGAGCTATCCGCCGCCGAGATGTTGAACCGGAAGGGCACTGCTTACGGGATGGACTCTCCGTCTGGCAGAGGCCAGCGTCGGCTAGCTACGAGTGGCACGGCCAACTCCGGCCGACCCACTTGGAGATAGGACGGCCGACAGTTGTGAGCCTCTTCTCGCTATAGCCGACATGGCCGGCGGCGAGTGGCCCGACAGGGCGCGCGCGCGCTCGTCAACCTGTGTACGGCTGACAAATCTGAGGACGGCTCCCTCGGTGTTCGACTCGACGCGATTGCCGCTCCGTGTTCGACGCTCTTGGCGATGACAGACTTGCGTCCACCGATCTGGGCGCGGCTCGCGTGGAGATGGACGAGAGCCCCTGTGCCGAGCTTCTATAAGGGTAGGCTGCTCACGTTTCGGAGGCTCGCCTGTGCTACTCAACCCCGACGGCGTCGTTCCGGCTCCATCCGGCTTGAGGACGGCAAAACGGTTAAGGGCGACGACCGGACCGCTTTCGAGGACGCCTGGAGCTGCGACCGCCTCGCTCCGGCTCTCAAGACGGCATAGCGTCACAAGCCGATGTCGGAGTGGGTCTCCCTGACCTCTCGAACGTCAACACGAGAGATGTTGTGATGGATGAAGAACATGAAAACGTCAATGCATACGAGCTCGTGACGATGTGAGCACATGAGACCCCCCAGCGACGAAGCGCGAGATAGCCGAGGTTTCGGAGGTGATCATGTGAACCGGCTATCCGCCCGCCTGGCCTGGAACGCGGCGGACGGCCTGACGCTGAACGTCGAGGAGACGGGCTCGCTGGTCGCTCCGGCCGAGCGGCTGACGCCGGAGCTTCGCGCCCTCCTCCTGCGGTTCAAGCCCGATGTGCCGGAGCTGCTCGGCATCGACGGGCCAAACCACCTGGCCCTGTTCGCGTACCGCGCCGACCTGGCCTCCGCCTCGCGGGAGATCGGGCGTCCTGGGCGATCCTGAAGCGTTCTCGGGGCGATCGGGCGGCCGGTGAAGCTCCGCGACGGGCGAAGCGGGACTCTCCGGGCCGCCGTTTACGACACGCGCACAGGCCGGCTCCGGTGTCGCCTTGAGATTGCCGGGGGCGGAAACCTGATGCTCGATCCAGAGGAGCTGCTTCCACTTGCCGGACGGGCAGCGGCCGTGGAGGAGAGCCGATGAGCGCGAATCGGAAGGCTCCTGCGCCGGCCGAAGGACAGGCCCCTCGCGTCTCCTCACGATTCCGGAGACTGCCGAGATTCTCGCCGTTAAGCAGGTAACGGTCCGCCTCTGGCTTTCGAAGGGCTGGCTCCCGAAGGATGAAGCTAGGCCGATGCGTCCGAATTCCAGCCGCGGACGATCGAGGCTTTCGTTCAAGCAGAACACGACCCCCGCGAGATAGTCGCCGGTTCTCCGTATTCCGTGTTCGGCGCTGCCGTGGTCCAGACTGCCCGCCATTGCATGTCAGCGATTCCGGATTTCTGCTTCATCTCATGCGTCTCGATGGCCTTCCTTCTTGCCTCCATGGTCCCTTTAGTGATGTCCTTTCCCTCTATCTTGTCCCTTGCGAGGAAGAACATATCCAGTGTACAGATGAAGGCGTTCGCAGGGTCTTTGTACAGATCTGTGATCACTTCCTGGATTTGGTCCCGTGTATACCTGACGAAGAGATGGTCGGAGACCTTCTTCATGTCGGGCGACGAGAGTAACCCTTTCCGGGGCTCCATGCCCCGACCGCTGAGAGGTAGGCTTCAGCGATACCGTCAACCGCACCGCTTATGTATGCTTCTCGCGCTACTGGACTCCACGATCGCCATCGATCAGCGTAGTTATACGGCTCCCCGGCGAGAGCGAGACTTCCAAGAAGCAGCCAGAGAGCGGCTGCCAGGTAGTGTCTGAGGATCATGCTTTACCGTTACTAAGAGCGCCTATGTTAAAGCTCAGCGGCGAGCGCAGGTCAACTGCTGAGTTCGCTGAGGCGCCGTGTTAGACGACATTCTCAGCGAGTAAGAACTCAAGGCTCTTCTCGCCATGGCAACGAATAAGGCTTTCATCGTCCGATCGATCCAGTTGGAGGAACGCCACGCCGGCGAGCCGAAATGCCGAGGTTTTCCAGCCCATCTCGCCACGCCTGGATTGAGCATAAAGCGGGATTCGCCACAGGCCGGAGCCGCTGATTCCACCATATGAACGAGGCAAGGCAGGCCGCCTATGCCGGTCTAATCTGAGGTCATGGTAGTCAAAGCCATTCGTGTAATTTGTCTTCACCTCCCACGTGTCAAAAAGAGTGAGATTGAGCACAGCATCGTCAGGACCTAAAACCGATCGTTCCGCGGGAGCCCCAAGGACCGTCCACAGCGTGCTTTGCTCAGCACCGGAATGGACGGGGGGTCCGGGCGATGCCGGTCGAGGTCGTAGAAGGCCTTCAACTGCTGAATATCCCTGGCAACCAGATTTGGAATGCGAATCAAGGCGAGATCGGGTCCCCAGTCACCTGAACCGGGACCGATGATCTTCGGCTCGGTGAAATCGCGACTGATCGAAAGCATTACCGTTCGGCTTCCAACGAGACTGCGAACTCGCCTCCCTGGAGCTCCTTCCAAACGTGGGCGGCGGTAAGAAGGTAGAACTTGCCTTTGGTAGTGACGCAGGTTGCGGTGCCCGAATGGGCAGGCGGATTTCGATCCAGCCGAAAGACTGAAACCGTGCAGATCCAGAGCTTCTCCCGGATTTCGTCCAGGATCACTCCGGGCGGTTGAGCAGGAGACTCGGTAGTCAAGCTCGGACCTCCCTTCATCGGCACTGTGATTCACGGCAGGCGTCAAACATCTTGCGGCTCAGCGGCGGGCGCAGCGGAGCGGAGCGAATTCGCTGAAGCCGTGGGTTCGGCGAGAGCCGGTTGATGAGACGGAACATGGCTGGACGATACGCCTGGGCCGAGCTGCTGTTCAATGGGCCGGCGCCTGAGCTGCGCGGAAACCGTTGAGGCAGAAGGGCCGGGGCGCTCCTGCGGCGCGATCTCTGCCGGCGTGGCCAGGAGGGAACGGAAGCGCGATGCTGGTGCGGCCACGTTACCGGCTATCTAAAAGGGGAAGACGCCCGTCTGTCATTGCCAAGCAATCTCAACGGTGAAGGCTTGACAATAACCGAAACGTTTAGGATAATCGCGAGAGTGAGAGAAACGAAAGCGGTCAGAAGCGAAGCGGCAAGGCTGCTCGGGAAGCGGAGTTACCGCGTGAGGCTCGCTCGCTTCGGGATCGAGCGGCTCCGTGAGATCGCAAGGGAGAACGGGAAGAAGGGCGGACGGCCGCCGAAGAAGAGGGAGGCGAAACGTGAAGATCTCTGAGACGGGGATTCCTGGAGTCTGGAAGCGGCACTACCCGAACGGCCGAGAGCGGTTCGGTTGGACGGCGGTTTACGGCGGCCGAACGTATCGCCGGATCTCGAAGAGGAGCACGCTCCGCGGAGCCGTGGCGGAGCGGGAGAAGGCGATCGCGCAGGCTCGCGGCGGGCCTGCCGGTGGACGAGAAGCCCCAGGGTCCGCCCTACACGGTCAAGGCGGCCGTGGCCGACTACCTCAAGGCTTGCGAGAACCTCCGCTCCCGTCGCCGGTACGCGGGCCACGCGGAGGAGCTGACGCGGTATTTCGGGGATCTGCCGGTGAGCGATCTCTCCCAGGTTGCGGTTGCTGGCTTTCGGAAGAAGCGGGCGGAGGAGAAGCCGGTTGAGGAGAAGCAAGCAGCGGGGGAGCAAACGGAGGGCGAGCCGAAAGAGAAGAAGCGCACGAAGAAGGGGGCGAGCCCGGCCACGATCAACCGGGATCTCTCCTTCCTGAGAGCGGCTCTGAATCACGCTCGCGGGGAGGGAAGGATCGAAGGCTCTCACTACTTCGCGGACCTCGCGGAAGGCGGATCGGCGGAAGGTGTTCGCCGAGGAGCCAAGGACGGCCGGAATTCGGAGGGTGACGGACAAGCAATTCTCCGCCGTTGTCGAGAACGCTGCCGGCTGACCTCCGCCCGGTCGCTCGGCTCCTCCTCGCGACGGCGATGCGGAAGGGGGAGGCTCTCGGGCTGACGTGGGGAGAGGTTCGCGGCAGGGCGCTCTACCTGACGCGGACGAAGAGCGGGAAGCCTCGCGAGGTTCCTCTGACGGCTGAGGCGGCGGCGCTCCTGCCCGAGAAGCCGGCGGACGCGGAGGACTCGGATCTCGTCTTTCGCGGGCCGGACGGCGGCGACCTCCGGCATAACTTCGATCGGAGCTGGCGGGCGGCGAGGGAGGAAGCGAAACTCCCCTGGCTCCGCGTCCATGACCTCCGCCACGAGGCGGCGAGCCGGTTCCTGGAGGCGGGGGCGACCCTCCGGGAACTCCAGGAACTCGGGGGATGGTCGAGCCTGGAACTGGTCGAGCGGTACTCGAAGGCGACCCGCGAGCGCATCCGCGAGGCCCTCTCCCGGATGGCTCTCCCGAGCCCGGAATCCTCCGCGGAGTGCACCGTGAGTGCACGGGCCGAAGAGGCTCCAAATCGTGACGCTTGGCTAAGTGATTGATTCTGTGGAGCCGACGACCGGACTTGAACCGGTGACCTGCGGTTTACGAAACCGCTGCTCTACCGACTGAGCTACGTCGGCCCTGCCGAGGAGGGACGGGCGATCTTACGGAAAGCGAGGGGGTCCGTCAAACGAGGAAGGGAAGAACGTCGGTACGAGCGCCCTCACCCCTACCCTCTCCCGGGGGGAGAGGGAGCAGGAATCAGTCGAATTTGACGGAGACGATCTTCGAGCAGCCGGGCTCTTCCATGGTCACGCCGTACATGACGTCGGCGGTTTCCATGGTGCGCTTGTTGTGCGTGATCGCGATGAACTGCGTGTCCTCGGTCATGTCGCGCAGGAGGCGCGTGAACCGGTCGATGTTGGCCTCGTCGAGCGGGGCGTCCACCTCGTCGAGGATGCAGAAGGGGGAGGGCTTGTAGCGGAAGATCGCCATCAGGAGCGCGATCGCCGTCAGCGCCTTCTCCCCGCCGGAGAGGAGCAGGATCGACTGGTTCCTCTTTCCCGGCGGCTGCGCGACGATTTCCACTCCCGATTCGAGCACGTCGTTTTCGTCCAGGAGGCGCATCTGCGCCGCGCCCCCCTGGAAGAGACGCGTGAACATCGCGCCGAAGTTCTGGTTGATCGCCGTGAACGCCTGCTGGAAACGGGCCGAGGAGGTCGCGTTGATCTTGCGGATCGAGTCCTGCAGGTCCTGGATCGACCGGGTGAGGTCGTCGCGCTGCGTCGTCAGGAACTCCAGGCGCTTCGCTTCCTCGTTGTACTCGTCCAGGGCGAGCACGTTGACGGGGCCCAGCCTTTCGATCCAGGCCGAGATCTCCGCCGCCTCGGCTTCGAGGCTCGCCAGGCCTTCCTCCGACGCGTCGGCCGGCGGCTCGAGCTCTCCCGCGGCGACTCCGAACTCTTCCTTCGCCTGCGTTTCCAGGTGCTCGAGATCGGAGGCGACGCGCGTCTGCGCGACCTCCGCCTCGAAACGGCCTTCCCGGGCCGCGTCCAGGTCCGTCCGGAAGAGACGAGTGGCTTCTTCCGCCAGGAGCACCCGCGCCGAGGCCTCCGACGCCGCGGCGGCCGCCGTCTCCAGCTCGGCCCGCTTCCCCTCGCGCGCGGCCAGATTGTCGGACCGGCGGGCGCGGGTCTCGGTCTCTTCCTTCAACAGCTCCTGGCGGCGCGCGGAGAGACGCTGTCCCTCCGTGAGCGCCTCGGTTGCCCGCCGCTCGAGCGCTCCCGTGGACTCGAGGAGCTTCTGGCGCGCGGCCTCGGTCGAGCGGCGGCGCTCGGCGGCGACCTCGGCCTCGGTGCGGCGGTGGGCCAGCTCCTCGGAGGCGGACGTCGCGAGGGCGCGCGCTTCGGGGAGCGCCGCCGCGAAGGCATCGGCGCGCTCGCGGATCACCGCCTCCAGGCCGGCATGACGCCGTTCCTCCTCCTCGAGCGCCTGGCGGCGTTTCTCGAGCCGGGCGCCCTCCTGCGCGAGAGCGGCCGCCTCGGCTTCGAGAGTCTCGTGCTCCTTGGACAGCCGGACCCGCTCGGCGTCGCGCTCTTCGAAACGGGCGAGGAAGCCCGAGAGCCGGGCGCTCGCCTGGCGCTGCCGCTCGCGCAGGGCCGGCATCTCCGACTCGCGGTCCAGGCGGCTGCGCTTGACGTCGGAGAGCGCCCGCTCGAACGCTTCGAGCCGGTCGCGCGCCGCGGCCGCCGCCGCCTCCAGCTCCCGGATCTCCCGCTCGAGCGTGAAGGGACCCGAGGCCTCGGGGGGAGTGTGCACCGCGCGCACGAGCGAGCCCCTCACGAACTCCCGCGCGCGAGTCACGAAGGTGAAGCGCGGATGCCGCTCCGCGAGGGCCAGGGCCTCCGCGAGAGTCTCGACGAACGCGGCGGCGGGAAGCGCCGCGCGCTCGGCCGCGGAGAGATCGGCGAAGTTGTTCAGGGCGATTTCCCAACCTCCGAGCGCTCCCGCGGGCGCGGTCGCGGAGGTCTCGGCGGTCCAGTCCGCCCGGACCAGGCGAGACACGGGGAGGTGGCGGGCGGCCCCGATCGCCCGCGCGGTGTCCCCCGGCGCGAGCAAGGCCTCGGAGTCGTCGCCGAGCAGGAGGTCCACCGCGCCTTCCCATCCTTCGGCCGGACGGAGCCGGCGCGAGAGCGGACCGCGCTCCGTTATTCCGGCCGCGGAAAGAGCGGCGCCCGCCGCCGCGGCGTTCCCCTCCCGGCTGCGAACGATCTCCCCGAGCGCGGCAAGACGCGCCTCGACGGCCCCGAGACTCTCGCGGGCCGCGTCTCTCTCGGTTTCGGCCTCGACGTGCGAGGCGGACAGACGAGCGAGCTCCGTCTCCCACGACTCGATCTCGAGCTCGGCGGATCGGACCGCGAAGGCGAGCTTCTCCTCCTCCTCCCGCGCGCGGGCGACTTCCTCGTTGCGGCCGGCAAGCTCGCCGCCGATCCTGGCGCGGGACTCTTCCAGGCGCGCCAGCGACGCCGCCACGCGCGAGGCCTCCACGTCCACCTCGTGCCGGGCGTTGCGCGCCGAGACCCTGTCTCCGGCGGCGGCGAGGGCCTCTTCCCGCGCGGCCTCGAGTTTTCTCTCCAGTTCCGCGAGCGCGGACGCCGCGGCGGAGGCCCTCTGGTCGCTCTCCTCGCGCGCGAGCGACCGGGCCCGCGCTTCGACGATCGCCCTCTCCAACCGCTCGCCGAACTCCGTCGAGCTCCCTCGCCGCCGTCGCCTTCTCCACGGAGAACTCGCGCCCTTCCCGTTCGAGCGCTTCCAGGCGCGCGATGAGCTCCGCCAGGGAGCGGCGGTTGGCCTCGAGCAGCGCGTCGTCGCGCTCGATCGCGGACTCGAGCGCGGCGACCGTTTCCCGCAGGCCGTCGCGCGCGGACGCCGCTTCGCCTTCGGACAGGCGCGAGGACGCGAGCTCCGCCTCCGCCCGGGCCAGCGCCGCGGCGGCTTCGCGCCTCGCGGTCGCGTTTCTGGTCGCGAAGCGTCTCGGCCTGCGCGACGGCGGCGAGCAGCCGGTCGTAGCGCGCCCGGGCGATGGCCGATTTCTTGCCGCGCAGAGCCGCCGACTTCTCCTTGTAGCGCGCCGCCCGCGAGGCCTGGCGCTTGAGAGAAGCGCAGTTGCGCTCGATCTCCGAGATGATGTCGGAGATGCGGAGCAGGTTCCCCTTCGTCTCCTCGAGTTTCGTCTCGGCCAGCCGCTTCTTCAGCTTGTATCGCGTGATTCCCGCGGCTTCCTCGATCAGGCGCCGCCGGTCCTGGGGCTTGGTCGAGAGGACCTGGTCGATGCGGCCCTGCTCGATGACCGAATAGGCCCGCACCCCGAGGCCGGTGCCGAGAAGCTGGTCCTGGATGTCCTTCAGGCGGACCTGCTTGTCGTTCAGGAAGTACTCGCCGTGCCCCTCCCGGTAGACGCGGCGGCCGATGCGCAGCAGCTCCGGCTCGGATCCTTCTCGCCGCCGTCGCCGTCGCCGTTCCCGTTGCCGTTTCCATGGCCGTTGCCGCTGGAGGAGAGCGTGAGCGTGACCTCGGCCATCCCGAGCGGGCGGCGCCGGGCCGAGCCGTTGAAGATGACGTCGTCCATCCGCTCGCCCCGCAGGATCTTGGCGCTCTGCTCGCCCAGGGCCCACGCCACCGCGTCGCAGATGTTCGACTTGCCGCAGCCGTTGGGTCCGACAACCGCCGTGACGGCATCGGGGAAGGCCAGATCCACCTTTTCGTAGAAGGACTTGAACCCGAGAATCTCCACCCGTTTGAGCTTGAGCATCCCTGTCGTTCAATTTAGCAAATCGGAGCGCCGCGTTCTACAAAATCTTGGGGGTCGGCCCCGGTCGAGCCCTATATCTGGTTCTTCCAGAGGCTCCAAGGGGTATCGCCTCTGGCCCCCTCTTCCCGGCCGGCGGGCAGGTGTGTCAGCGCCGAGCTGAGACAGCGACGAAAGTCCCGCCTCATTCGTATAGAGAAGACGGATCTTGCTCTTTCTCGCACAAAGCGTATAGATTTGCTGTTGCATCAACAAAACCGCGACAACTATGTTGAATCTGGAAGTCCGTAAGAAAACGGGTGGGGCCGAAATGCATCGCGTCAACGGCGGAGCCGTGACCGTCGGTGCGTCATCGGGCAACGAAGTTGTCGTTCGCGCCCGAGGTGTCGCAGGCCGTCACGTTCGTATCTTCGAGAAGGACGGCGGCTACTACCTCGATCTCTTCAAAGGCGTCGACGCGGTCTCGGTCAACGGACAGGTCTTCGCCGGCGGACCGATCGCCCCGGGCGACCGCATCACGATCGGCGAGGCCACCCTCACGATCACGGCCGCGCGTTCGCCGATGCGGCAGACGCCGATCGAAGAGCTGAGAGTCGGCGACACGGCCACGCCTCCGGCGGCGATGGCTCCTCCCGACGACCGAAGTCGAATACCGCGGCCTGCGTCTCTCCGTCTACCGGATCTGCCGGGAAAGCACCGGCGCCGAGCAGCTCGCCACGAGCCTCGTGGACTTCCTCGACCGCGAGTTCGCGCCCTCCGAGTGGGCGGTCGGTGAATTCACGAGCGCCGCCGGCTTCCGGCCTCTCGCGTCGACGTTTCTCCAGAGCCCGGCGCTGCCTCCGCGCGTTCTCCAGGACGTGGAAGCGGGCGAGCGCGTCGCGCGCGCCGAGACGGTCACCGGCGTCCTGACGCTCATCGTCGAGCAGCCCCGCGAGGGGCGCGGCTCGCTCGCCATCCTCGTGCGCGAATCCCCGAGGCTCGCCGCGCGCGCGATCCTGCTCCTGGAAGAGCTCGTGCAGGTTGCCGGGATCGCGGTGGCCGGCGCCGCGGGGCCCGAGGTCCCGCGCGAACGGGAAGGGCGTCCCGTGCCCGTCGAGATCGTGGCCCGGCCGGACCCGTTGAGCGCGGCCGAGCTGATGCTGCGGGAGACCGACGACCTGAAGAAGATCATGGACACCATCACGCGCGAAGTCATCGATCGCGCGATGCGCCGCGTCGAGGGGAACCAGAGCCGCGCCGCCGCCGTCCTCAACATCTCGCGCGGTTCCCTGATCGCGAAGCTGAAGGAATACCAGGTTCCCGACTACCGGTATCTGCGCCGCGAGCGCTCCCGCCGCCCTTAGCGCCGCAGATCGCGCGCGGCGATACTCGCGCGGTCTAAGGTCGTAACGGTCTCGCCAGCGGCCAAGGTCTAAGAGTCTGAGACGTCGCGGCCCAGCCTCCGGGACCTTAGACATTAGACCTTAGACTTTCAGTACGCTTCTTTTTCCGGCGCGGGCCGCGGCGGCCGTCTCTCGGCGGCGGTTCGGCGCGTCCAAACACCCACCAGATGGCGAAGGGCGCGGCGAAGCGTCCGGCGATCTGGTAGAAGTGGAATCCCGCCGCCCAGAAGTTCCTCGCCACGGTGCCGTAGTGCGCGGCGCTCCAGGCTCCGAGGCTCGTGGCGTAGACGGATTGCACCTGGAACACGAGGAAGACGACGTGGACGAGATAGAGGCAGAGGAGCGCGAGCAGGAGCCGCGCGAGGCGCTCTCCCTTCCAGAGGCGCGGGGTAAGCGCGAAGAAAGCGGTGAGGAGGACGAAGTTGAAGTGGAGGTCGGGCGCGGGAAGGCCCGGATGCGGCGCGCCGGGAGGAAAATCCGTCCGGTTGACCAGGAACTCGCCGGCCGGGCGCCTCGAGCCGCGTCACCGGGGGCCGCTCTCCGAGGCGGATCAGGAACTCCGCGGCGGGCGCCACGGCCCGCTCGTAGGCATCGCTGAAGAGAAACCAGACGGCGAGTCCGACCAGGAACCCGACCAGGAGCCGGATCGCCGCCCGGAGGTTGAACATCAGCGCCCGGCTCTCTCCTCCGGGGGCGCGGGCGCGCGGCGCGTCTGGCGCGACGCCCAGAGCAGGAAGAGCAGAACGCCGAAGAGGACGACGACCGACTGCCAGATCACGGTGTGCGACGAATCGAAGAGAGCCGGCCGGTGCCGGCCGATCCACACGAGCGAGACGACGCGGACGATGTTGACGACCTGGATCGCCAGGAAGCCGAAGAAGAACCCGATCAGCCGCTGCCGCCACCGCGCGGGGAAGGCGAGGACCGCCGCCGCGAGGAGCAGCGCGGTCTCGACGCCGTTGCATCCGTTCTCGATGTTCACGCCGAAGCCGATCGCCTGGATCTCCGTGCCGTGCACGGTGACCTTCTCCCCGAGCGCGTTCAGGACCAGCCCGGAGGTGCGCGCGATCCACGCCGTGAAGGGGACGATCACGGCGTCGTTGACCGGGTGCGACGCGACGATCAGGTAGAAGACCACGAGGAAGACCACGAAGCGCGCGAGGAAGCCGAGCGAGCGGCGCCGCGCCGCGGGCGTTCCGGAGAGCCGCCGGGTTTCACGGTGTCTTATCCATGCCTTTCTGGAATTCCACGATCTCCCGGGCCATCTTGCGCAACCCGGCGGGGAGCGTCACGAGGAGCTCCCCGGAATCCCTGACGACGACCTGCTCCGTCTCGGCGGAGGCGAGCAGCGCCCCGGACTCGCCGCGGATCTCGTAGTCGAGGAGGAAGCGGGCGGCCTCGGGAGGGCGCAGGCGCGCCGTCACGAGGACGAGGGAGTCGGCGAAGATGGGGGCCCGGTAGCGGATCTCCATTCTCGTCACCGGCACGCGGTAGCCGATCGAGAGCGCCCGGGTGGCCGTGAATCCGAACCGCGCGGTCAGCGCCTCGCGCGCCTGCTCGAGATAGAGCGCGTAGTGGCCGTGCCAGACGACGCCGTACGGGTCGCACTCGGCGAAGCGGACGGGGATCTGGACGGAGAAGCCGCGCAGCGGCTCCGGCTTCGGGCGGGCGCTCACGCCGCCGCCTCCCGGGCGGGGGACGCAGGTCCCGCCGCTCGATGACCGCCGCGAGGAAGTTCCCGCCGGCTCCGAAGGAATCGACGAGCGCGCGGCGCGGCGCCGGCCGGCGCTCCGAGCCGCCGGCATCGGCGACGGCCCGGCAGGCCGCCACGATCTGGCCGCCGCCGGCGGCGGCCATCTCGCCGATGGCGTCCTTGACGGAGACGGCTCGCGGCGGGGTGCCGAACACCGCGCGCAGGACCTCCTCTTCCGCGCGGTCCATCTCGGTCACGCCGTTGCGCGACGGGAGGAGGAGATCGATCTGCCCGGGAGCGAGGCCGGCGTCGTCCAGGGCCTCGCGAACGCACCGTTCGATCGCGCCGCGGTCCGGATTGAAGCGATAGGGCTCGGTGGGGGCGCCCGCCATCGAGAGGCCGGTCACGCGGGCGAGCGGCCTCGCCCCGCGCTGCCGGACGTTCTCCTCCGTCTCCAGCAGGACCGCGAATCCGCCCTCTCCCTGCACGATCCCGGAGGCCCTCTTCTCCCCGCGCAGCGCTCCCACGCGGTCGAAGCCCATCGCGTAGACGGCGTTCCACTCGTCCACGCCGCCGGCGAGCATCGCCCGCGCGCGGCCCGAGCGCAGGGCGAGAGACGAGAAGAGAAGAGCGTTCAATGCCGATGGGTCCTTCTGCGTGATGGTGACATTGGGCCCGAGCAGTTTCAACTCGATCGAGACCTGCGAGGCCGGAGCGTTGGCGACGGTGTTGGGGAAATGAAAGGGAGGAGCGGCTTCCGGAGACTCGGACAGCAGCACCCGCAGGAACTCGGTCAGCGCGCCGGCGCCCGCGGATCCGGTGCCGAGCGCGATCCCGACCTGCTCGGGCGCGCTCGCGACGTCGTAGCCGGCCTCGGCGATCGCCTGCGCGCAGGCGATGATCGCGAACTGGCTTCCGCGGTCGAACCGGCGGGCCTTCATCGCGGGGATCTCCGGCTGCGGCGTGAAACCGTCGCAGCGGGCCACGTGGGTCGCCTGGAGCCCGTCGCGCTCGTCGAGCGTCATCGGGCGGATCGCGGTCTCGCCCGCGAACAGCCGCCGCGCGAAGTCCGGCGCCGTGCGTCCCAGTGGGCACACCGCCCCGGTGCCGGTGACGAAGCCGTGGAAGGCCATTCTTGAGGTCAGGACCGGGAGACGGAAGGCGGGAGACGAGAGACGAGGGGAAAGGCCCGCGGCGCTGTCTGCGGCGTCATCGTCTGCCGTCTACCTTCTACCGTCTGCCGGTTCACGCGACCCGCCCAAAGACGACGACCGAGCTGTTTCCGCCGAAGGCGAACGAGTTGGAGATCGCGACGTCGACGCGCGATTCCCGCGAGGCGTTGGGAACGTAGTCGAGGTCGCAGGCCGGATCGGCGTTCTCGTAGTGGATCGTCGGCGGAACGAGCTGGTCGCGCAGCGTCAGCACCGTCGCGACCGCCTCGATCGCCCCGGAGGCGCAGAGGCAGTGTCCGATCATGGACTTGATGGAGGAGACGGGAATCTGCCGCGCGCGCTCTCCCAGGGCGGCCTTCAACGCCGCGGTCTCGGCCGAGTCGTTCTGAGGCGTGGCCGTTCCGTGGGCGTTGACGTAGTCCACGTCCTCCGCGTTGACGCCGGCGGACGCGAGCGCGGCGCGAATCGTCCGGCCTCCGGCGGTCCCGGAGGGATCGGGAGCGGTCATGTGGAAGGCGTCGGACGTCACCCCGTAGCCCAGGAACTCCGCGAGGATCGGCGCGCCCCGACGGCGGGCCCGCCCGGCCTCCTCGAAGACGAGGATACCCGCCGCTTCTCCGATGGAGAGCCCCTTGCGCTCCCGGTCGAAGGGGCGGCACGGGCCGGGATCCACCGAGCGGAGCGAATTGAACCCCCCGTAGGTCAGCCTGGCGAGCACGTCGGAGCCCCCTGTCAGGACGACGTCCGCCCACCCCGCCGCGATGACGTCGTGCGCGTATCCCAGGGCGTTGGCCGACGAGGAGCAGGCCGTCGTGATCGTGGACTTGATCCCCTGGAGCCCGAAATGCTGCGCCACGCGGTCCGTGATCGCGTCGGGCATGTGGTTCAAGACCTGCGAGGGGCGCGCCGGCTCGCCGCGCAGGTGGCGGCGGAAGAAGTCCTCGGAGTCGAGGAGTCCCGAGGTCCCGCCTCCGAGGATGACCCCCACGCGCGTCGGGTCCTCCCGGGCGAGGTCGAGGCCCGACTGGGCGACGGCCTCCGACGCGGCGCACAGGCCCATCCGGTCCGCGCGCGAAAGGCGCCGCTTCTCCCGCGCGGTCAGGAACGCGTCGGGAATCCGCGGGACCTCCGCCGCCGTCTGCGTCCGGTAGGCCGAGGCGTCGAAGAGCGAGACCGGCCCGATGCCGCATGTGCCGGCGAGCAGGTTCTCCCAGAACTCCGGGGCGCTCGCTCCGATGGAGGTGACGGCGCCGATGCCGGTCACCACGACCTGACGCTCCTTGCTCATGAAGCCGACATTCTGACATACGAGAATCGTTAGGCGTTAGGCGTAAGGCGTCAGGCGGAGCGCGACAAGGAGCTTCGTCTCACGCCTCACGCCTCACGCCTCACGGCTCTGGGGCATAATCCGGGCGATGCCCGACAGGGTGGACTGGCACACGTACTTCATGAACATCGCGCGGCAGGTGGCGACGCGAGCGACGTGTCCGCGCAAGCACGTCGGCGCGGTCATTGCCCGCGACCGGACGATCCTCTCGACCGGTTACAACGGATCCGCGCGGGGACTCCCGCACTGCGAGGACGTGGGGTGCGTCATCGAGGACGGGCACTGCGTTTCGGCCGTGCACGCGGAGGCCAACGCGATCATCCAGGCCGCGCGCAACGGCGTCTCCGTCGCGGGGGCGGAGCTCTACACGACGGCGAGCCCCTGCTGGCCCTGTTTCAAGCTGATCGCCAACGCGGGAATCTCCCGCGTCTACTACGGCGAGTTCTACCGGGACGAGAAATCCCTGGCCGTGGCGCGCCAGGCCGGCATCGAGCTGATCGACCTGGGAAAGTCAGAGACCGGGAGGCCCCCGCCCGTCATCGGAGCGAAGCGCGAGTCTACGGCGCTTCGGAAGCGCGAGAGCACGTCGCTCAGGATGACAGGATGTCGTGCCTGCGGGATTTGCGATTCCGCGCTCTACGCCTTCTGCTGCTCGAGCAGTTCCAGGCACTCTTCCAGGTGCGCGCGCGGGCCGGCCGTTATGCGGAAGAACCGGCAGCCGAGGCCGCGGTCGGGCTCCGCTCCCATCCGGACGACGAGGGCTTCCGCCACGACGGTGCGGCCGGTCGCCTCTCCGGGGACGTCGAAGGAGACTTCGAGCCGGGCTCCGACCGGCTGGCGCACCGCCGTGAGGATGAAGAACCCGCCACGCGACAGGTCGCGGAGCGTGCCGCCGTGCTGCACGCCGTCGCGCCAGAAGGTCACGGGCCATCCGGCGGCCGCGCGCTCGTCGTCGCGCGGGAAGAGGCGCAGGTGCCTGCGGATGCTGTCGAAGATCGCCGCCTCGTCGAAGGGTTTCGCGAGACACTCGTCCGCGCCCGCGCGCCGGGCATCCTCGGCCGCGTCGGGACTGTCCGAGAGGATGACGACCGGCGTGCGGGAGAAATGAGAGTCCGCCTTGATCACGCGACAGATGTCGAACCCGGTCATTCCCTTCAGTTCCGCGTCGAGGAAGACCAGATCGGGCCGCTCCCGCCGGACGGCTCCGAGCGCGTCGCCGCCGCTGCCGGCCGAGAAGAGGTGACAGTGGGTGCGTCGCTCGATTTTCTCGGCGATTCCCCGGAACAGTCCGGAATCGTCAACCAGGAGGATCGATGGCATCGGGTGAACAAGGATTATACGGGCCTTTGCTCCCTCTCCCCCCGGGAGAGGGCCGGGGTGAGGGCGCCGCCGGCGCGACCTACCTCCTGGGTCGCAGGATGACCTCGCCATGCAGCACGTTCGGAGGCGACGTCAGGACATGCATCAGGGAGCGCGTGGAGTCCTCGACCCGGAGCATGCGCGGCCGCTCGAGCGTCGGCCGGAACCGGTCGAAAAAGGCCGTGTCGGTGGAGCCGGAGCAGAGGGTGGTCACGCGGACCCCCGAGGGCTGGACCTCCAGGGCGAGCGCCCTGGAGAACGCCACCAGGCCCGCCTTCGCGGCGCAATAGACCGTCCCCTCCGGGAAGCTCTCCACCCCAGCGATCGACGCGATGTTCACGATGTCCGAGGGGGCGCTCCGCAGAAGCGCGGGCAGGGCCGCCTGGGTCAGGTAGATGGCGGCGGCGAGGTCGGTCTCGATCATCTCGGCGATCTCCCCCCGTTTCAGGTCCGCCAACGGCGCCCTGTAGCCGAGGCCCGCGTTGTTGATGAGGATGTCGATCTTCTTGAACCGCGCGAGCGCGACGTCCACGAGATCGTAGAGCGCCGGCACGACCCGCACATCCGCCACGTGATAGGCGGCGTCCCCGCCCGATTTCACGATCTCCTGGACCGCCTCGTGCAGCTCCGCTTCCCGACGCGCGACGAGCAGGACGCTCGCCCCCGCCTTCGCGAGCGCCAGCGAGAAGGCGCGCCCCTGGCCGGAGGAAGCGCCCGTTACCAGCGCCACCTTTCCCTTGAGTGATTGCTCTCGCATGGTTGTAAGAGTCTAAGGTCTAAGGTCTAAAGTCTAAGGTCCCGGGGCCCTCATCCGGACCTTAGACCTTAGACATTAGACCTTAGACTTCTCCTCGCATGGACACGATCACGCACGGCATCGCCGGAGCGGTGTTGACGCGAACGCTGTCGGAGCGTCCCGCCCGGCGGGCCCTGCTGGCGGGGGTCGTCGCGGGGATGTTCCCGGACTGCGACTTCCTGTTCACTGCCGGACCGCCTGAGCTACCTGCGAAACCACCGGGGGTGGACGCACTCCTTCGTCGCGATGCCTCTCTTCGCCCTGGCTCTGGCTCTGATCGGCCGGCTCGTCTTCCGGCGGGCGCGCCTGCCGGAGCTCTGGATCTTCTGCGCCGTCGGGATCACCAGCCACATCCTGCTCGACTGGATCACGTCCTTCGGCACGATGTTTTTCGTCCCGATCTCGCGGGCGCGCTTCTCGCTCGACTGGGTCTTCATCCTGGACCCGTTCCTGACCGGCCTCGCGGCGATCTCGCTCGGCGCCGCGATCTTCTGGCGGCGGGGAGGCCGGAAGATCGCGGCGGCGGGCAGCCTGCTGCTCTGCGCCTACCTGGCCTTTTGCGCGGTGCAGCATCGGAGGGCCCTGGCCGTCTGGCGTCGGATCGACGGTCCGACCTCCGGCGAACGCATCGCCGTCCTTCCCCAGTTTCTCTCTCCGTTTCGCTGGCTCGGCCTGAGTGATCACGCCGGAGAGGTGCGCGCGGCGTTCTTCGACATCGGCCCCTTCGCCCGCGGCGTCCCGAATCCGCGTCCGCCGGAGCGCTACTCCGAGATTCTCTCGAGCCTCTCGGACTTCTATCCTCCTCCGCAACGGGCGGTGGTTCTCCGATTCGTGAAGCCGGCGGAGAGCCGGCTCCTCGCCGCGGCGCGGGCGCTTCCGGACGTCCAGACCTACCTCGCCTTCGCGCGCTTCCCGCTGGCGACGGTGGACTCGCAGCCCGACGGCGCCGCCGCCATCACCTGGGAGGACCTCCGGTTTCTCCCCTGGTTCTCGGGACCCTGGCAGAGGGACGGCAAGAACGGCCTTCGGAGGCAGCCGTTCCTCTATCGCGTGCGCCTGGACGCCTCCGGCCGGGTCCTCGACCGCGCCTTTGTCCCGTCCTCCCGATTCGGCCACCAGGCCGATTGACTCCGTCGTCTCACGCGCCGTAGGGGAGGCGCTTGCGCCTCCCGCCTCTGCTCGTAACGTCACCGCGTGCGAGACGGGCCAGCCTCTTCGTGACGCTACTCGCGCAAATGAGCGTTGCCCCTGTCTTGTAGGAGTGGGTTTGCTAGTTAGCCGCGACGGTAATTCGGCATGTCTGTGGCGGTCTCGACGATGAGACTCATGCGGAAGGGGCGGGAGGGGCAAGCCCCTCCCCTACAGCACGCTGAGACGGGCAGGATCAGCACCGATCGAGGCGCGGCCCGTTAAGGGATCGTGGGACCGGAAGGGACCGCGTCGATGGAGTCCTGCGGCGGCGGGGCGGGGGCCGCGTAGGAGTACTCCGGCGACGGCGCGCGCGTCAGGGCCTCGGAGACCCCGGCGTAGTAGCCCACCTTGACGAGAAGGCGGACGAACACGAAGACCTGCTGCGTCAGGATGAGCGGCACGAGGGCGAAGCGGGCCTCTCCGCCGGCGGACGGATCGAGCCAGAGCCAGACGAAGTAGAGGAGGGCGGTCACGAGCGCGTACGACAGGAGCACCCCCATCAGGCGCGCCGGACGGCCGAGGGCGCTCGCGATGCCGGCGAAGAAACGGGAGATCGGGGGCAGATCGGGCCGCGCGACCCAGACGGCGCGGACCGAGTCGGCGACGAGCTTGATCGCCGCCAGCGCGAGGAGAAGCGCGAGGACCCGAAGGGCCGTGACGGCGAGAGCCTTGCCTTCGCTGTCGAGGTTCGCCACGCGCTCGCGCAGCGCTTCGCCCGTCTCGAGGTAGATCCACCGGTAGGCCGCTCCGGCCGCGGCCAGCGTGGCCAGCGTGAAGACGAGGAACGCGGGGAAGCGCCGCATCCCCTCGCGGCCGAAGGTCATGAGCGAGGCCTTCGGCTCGCGGAGAGTCCCGAAGACTCCTCCCAGCGCGAAGGCGTGAAGAACGACGGCGAGGAATCCGAGGGAGACGGCCGTGGCGCCGATGCCTTGCAGTCCCGCCAGTTGCGAGGACTTCACCCCCTCGGGCGTCAAGAGGCCGGCCGTCAGCGCGCCGAAGTTGCCGAAGAGATCCGGGTGCTCGCGCTGCACCGTCTCCCACCAGCCGGAGTCGGGATTGGCCACCATGCGGCTGCCGGCGACGGAGTTGTCCAGGGCGTCGTGGAGGAAGTTGGAGATCGGCAGGATCAGGACCGCGGTCAGGATGAGCTGGATCAGCCAGAGCGACGCGGCGAGGTACGGCTTGGAGAGCGGAGCGCGCCAGTCCGCGCAGGAAACAGGCGAGCGCGTGGCGCTCGGTCACCAGGCCACCGTCAGGAAGTCGAGGAGGTTCTGCACCCAGAAGACCGCCCGGGAGGTCCAGCGAGCCGCCGCGCGCGCGTCGCCTTCGACGCGGCGCCCGTTGTTGAACCGGTCGGAGTCGAGCAGGATCTTTTCGTCCGGGTCCACGACCGCTTCGAGGAGCTTGGGTCCCTGCGAGACGGTCAGCCGCGTCCATCGGGCCTGCCCGTCCCAGAGCGCCCGGTGGGTCTTTCCCCCCTCGAAGCGCAGGAGGATCTCGACGGGGAGGGCGACGCCGCCCCGCCGCGTCACGGTCACCACGCTGTCGTAGCCGCGCGCCTTCGCCAGCTCCGGCGGCGGGCCCTCGACGAGCTTTCCCTCTTTCTCGAAGAGGCCCCGCGGAGGCTTCGAGGGGGTGCTCGTCGCCTCCTCGACGGCGTAATCCACGTCGTCGGAGGAGAAGAACGTCCGGTCGAAATACCACGTCCAGTCGCGCCCCGTCGTGTCGTTGACGGCGGCGATGAAGTCCCGGATGGTCGGATGGCGGAAGCGCCACCGGTCCGCGTAGAGACGCAGCGCGCGGTCCATGACGCTCGTCGTCAGGAGCCGCTCGAGCGTGGCCAGCGCGAGGGCCGTGTGGGCGTAACTCGCGGCGGCGTAGGTGCGGCCGTCGCGGAACTTCCAGCTCTTCGTGGCGTGGAGATCGCGCGTGGCCACGGCGAAGTAGCGCCGGTTGGCGTCCACGGGATAGTGGGCGTCGATGCCGAGCGGGAAACGGAGGCCGAAGATCGAGAGGTACTCGTGGTTCGGGCCGTAGGTCGCCGCCAGCACGCGGTCCGTCATGTAGGTGTTGAACCCCTCGTCCAGATACGGCTCTTCGAACTCGTTGGAGGCGAGGAGGCCGTAGAAGAACTGGTGGCCGAACTCGTGGATCGTGACCCCCTCCGGACTGTGCACTGCGGCCGGCGGCGAGATCGACGTCCCCGCCGTGATGAACGTCGGATACTCCATGCCACCCGCGGCGCGGGCGCCCCACGGCGGATCCACGATCGTCAGCGTGTCGTACGGATACGCTCCGAGGACCCTCCCGTAGCCGGAGATCCCGGCGCGCGCGGCGCGAAGGTGGCGCTCCCCCTGGCCCGAGTGCTCGGGCTGGAGAAGGAGGGTCAGGTCCACGTCGTGGAGCCCCGCCTCGTGGAACTTGTCCCGCACGACGACGTACCCGGGGTCCGCCGTCCAGGCGAAGTCGTGCACGCTCGCCTGGCGGAACCGGTAGAGGATCCGGTCGCCCGAGGCGCGTTCCTCGACCTGCCGGCCCGTGGCGCCCACCTTCCCCTTGTAGAGCGCCGGCACGTCGATCGAGACGTCGTAGTTCCCGAAGTCGGAGAAGAACTCGCTCCAGGCGTGGAACTGGTGGCAGTTCCAGCCGGACTCCTGGAGGACCCCGACCTTGGGAAACCACTGCGCGACGAGGTAGAAGTCCCCCTTGTAGCCGGTCCGGCGAGAGACGCGCGGCAGCTTCGACCGGAAGTCGATCGCGACGCTGATGGTCTCGCCGGGGGCGACGGGCCGGGGGAGGCGGACCTCGGCGACCGTCCGGTCATCCGGATTGCCGTCGTCGGGGGAGATGTAGGAGAGCAGCGGAAGAAGATCGGTGTTGTCCTGCAGCGTCATCCGCAGCAACTCGACCGATCCCCACGATTCGGGCATCCGGCTCCCGGTGCGCCCCTCGCCGCGCGACTCCTTCCAGAGGGTCGAGCGCGTGTTCCGGAAGGCGTTCAGATAGAGATGGAACTGGAGCGCGTCGGCGGGCCGCGTGGTCCGATTCGTCCAGGTCAGGAGCTCCGTGCCCTCGATCGTCTTCTTCCCCGTGTCGAGGCGGCAGGAGATCTCGTACGAGGCGATGGGAGGCGTCAGCTCGGCGGACTGCCCGAGCGTCCGCGCCGGAAGCGCCAGGGCTGCAATCAGGCCGAGGAGAGCCGAGAACCCCGGAAAAGACCGCGCCGCCGCGCGGGCGAAAGCCTGCGGCCGAAACGATGCCTTTGCCGGCAGCATTCGCGGCACTGTAGCATGGCGGGCATGGCGAAAACCGCGGGCGAGGATCGCGCGGAAGCGGCCGCCGGACGCTCCGGCGCGGCTCCCGAGGAGACGAGGCGGCGCGCCCGGGAGCTCGCGGCGGAGATCCTGCGCCACGAGCGTCTCTACTACGGGGAAGCGCGCCCGGAGATCACCGATTCCGAGTTCGACGCGCTCCTGCGGGAGCTCATCGCGATCGAGGAGGAGTACCCGGAGCTCGCCACGGCCGACTCTCCCGCGCGGCGCGTCGGAGGGGCGCCCGCCGAAGGCTTCGCGGCCGTCGCGCACGCGGCGCCCGATGCTCTCGCTCGAGAACGCCTACTCGTGGGAGGAGGCGGAGGCCTGGCTCGTCCGCGCGCGGCGCGTGCTCGGCGGCGAGCCCTCCGGCTACGTGGCGGAGCTGAAGATCGACGGGCTCTCGATCTCCCTGCGGTACGAGAAGGGCATCCTCGCGCGCGGCGCGACTCGCGGCGACGGGTTCCGCGGCGACGACGTGACCGGCAATGTCCGCACGATCCGGTCGATCCCCCTGTCGATTCGCGAGACGGAGCCCTTCGAGGCGCGCGGCGAGGTGTTCTATCCGAAGAAGGCGTTCGAGAAGGTCAACGCCGGCAGGGAGGAGGAAGGGCTGCCCCTCTTCGCCAACCCGCGCAACGCCGCCGCCGGGACGATGAAGCTGCTCGACTCGCGCGTGACCGCCCGCCGCGGCCTCGAGGCCTGGCTCTACGCGATCGTGGAGGCGTCGCCGTTCCCGGCCTCGCAGACGGAGGCGCTCGCGAGGCTCCGCGGGCTCGGGTTCCGCGTCAACCCCCACTCCCGCCGCTGCGCGAACTTCGAAGAGGTGCGCGCGTTCGTCGAGGAGTGGCGGGAGAAGCGGCGCGAGCTCGAGTTCGAGACCGACGGCGTGGTCATCAAGGTGGACGACCGGGGGGAGCAGGAGCGGCTTGGCGCGACGGCCAAGTCGCCCCGCTGGGCCCTCGCCTTCAAGTATCCGCCGGAGGAGAAGACGACGACCGTCGAGGACATCACGGTCCAGGTCGGACGCACCGGGGTGCTGACTCCCGTCGCGCATCTCGCGCCGGTGCAGCTGGCCGGCACGACCGTCAAGAGGGCGACGCTCCACAACTACGAGGACCTGTCGCGCAAGGACGTGCGGATCGGCGACACCGTCCTCGTCGAGAAGGGGGGCGACGTCATCCCGAAGGTCGTCCGGGTCCTTCTGGAGAAGCGTCCCGAAGGCTCCCGCCCCTTCGCCATGCCGGCCGCCTGCCCCGTCTGCGGCGACCCCGTCGTCCGCGAGCCCGGGGAGGTCGCGACGCGATGCGTCAATCCCTCCTGCCCGGCCGTCGTGGCCGAGGCGCTGCGCCACTTCTGCTCGCGGCACGCCATGAACATCGAAGGGCTCGGAGACAAGCTCGTGGACCAGCTCGTCGGCGCCGGTCTCCTGACCGACGTGGCTTCGATCTACGACCTCTCGGTCGAGGCCCTCGTCGGGCTCGAACGCTGGGGAGAGAAGTCGGCCTCGAACCTGCTCGCGCAGATCGAAAAGAGCAAGGAGAACGACCTCTCGCGCCTCGTCTTCGCGCTCGGGCTCCGGCATGTCGGGGACAAGGCGGCGAAGACGCTCGCCCAGCACTTCCGCACCATCGACGCGCTCGCCGCCGCGAGCGAGGAGGAACTCCAGACGGCCGAGGAGATCGGCCCGGCGACGGCGGCCGCCGTGGCGGCGTATTTCCGCCACCCGCGGCACCGCGAGCTCGTCGAGAAGCTGCGCCGGCACGGCGTGAACTTCGTGTCGCGCGCTCCCGAGCGGCCGCGGGCCGGGCCGCTCGAGGGGAAGACCGTCGTCATCACCGGGAGCCTCCCCGGGGTGACGCGCGAGGAGGCGGCGGAAAAGCTCTCGGCCGCCGGCGCGAAGGTGACGAGCTCCGTCTCGAAGAAGACGGATTTTCTGCTCGCGGGGGAGGAGGCCGGCTCGAAGCTCGAGAAGGCGCGGACGCTCGGCGTGCGCGTCGTGACCTGGGAAGAAATGCGGGAGATAATGGAGGGAGCTTCGCCATCCTGAGCGAAGCGAAGGATCTGCTCTCCGCTTCGTGGCGGAGGGAGGAGGGTCGCCTTGGACCTGCCCGCGCGAGTCGTGATCTATTGCCCGACCCTGGAGTTGAAGAACAAGCCCGGCCGCCTGATCGCCGTGCTGCCGATCGGCTACTACGAGGTGCTCCTCGATTTCTCCGAGCGAGCCCACACGGCCCTTCTTCCGATCACCGGAACCGCTCTCGTCTTCACCGAGCCCGTCGCGACGACGGAAACGATCCCGGATCTGGAGCGGTAGCCGGCTCCAGCGCGAGCTCCAGGAAGAGCGCGCCCTTCACCGGATTCACGGTGTAGGGCGGGATGTCGTAGAAGCCGAGCGACCGATAGAGCGGGATCGCGCTCGTCATGGACGGGAGCGTGTCGAGCCGCATCCGTCCGTAGCCGATGCGCCGCGCCTCGCCGATGACGGCCTCGGCCAGCGCGCGGCCGATCCCGCGCCGCTGGAACGCGGGGCGGAGGTAAAGCCGCTTCATCTCGCAGACGCCTTCCTCGAGCCTGCGCAGCGCGACGCAACCCGCGGTCTTCCCCTCGCATCGCGCCAGCAGCAGCGCGCCCGCCGGCGGCGCATACGCTCCGGGCAGGTTCGCCAGCTCCGCCTCGAAGTTC
Source organism: uncultured Acidobacteriota bacterium (assembly GCA_963782815.1). Taxonomy (GTDB): domain Bacteria; phylum Acidobacteriota; class Thermoanaerobaculia; order UBA5066; family Gp7-AA6; genus JAWOLE01. The sequence continues at coordinate 80,665 of CAWALG010000041.1, forward strand.
TGGAAACAAAGATCGACCCCGATCGAGGCCTCGTACTCGCGGAAGAGCGCCCGCGCGGTCTCGATGTCCCCGGGCGATGTCGCGGAGAGGAACCGGACGTCCACGTTCAGGACCCGGTTCCCGGAAACAGGTCCAGCAGGCCGGGGAGCGATCCGACGCGCTCGACGGAATCGGGAGCGGGGCAGCCGCCGATCAGAATCGCCCGGAGCCCGGCGGAGCGGGCCCCCAGGATGTCGATCTCGTAGAGGTCGCCGACGTAGGCGCACGAAGAGGGGGACAGGCGCATTCCTCCGGCGGCGGCGAGGAAGATCCGCGGGTCCGGCTTCTCGACGCCCACGTGCGCCGAATCCAGGATGATCTCCAGGAAGGGCGCGAGCCCCGCTTCCTCCAGGAGCGTCCGGACCCGCCCGTCGGCGTTGGAGACGACGCCCAGCCGGTAGCCCCGCTCGCGCAGGGCGGCGAGCGTCTCCCGGGCCCGCGGCGCGGAGCCGGACCACAGGTTCGACCTGGAATGCTCCTGCGCGATGAGCCGGGCCGCGGTCTCCCGCTCCTCCCGCTCTTCCACCTCGAGCGCCAGCAGAAGACGATCCAGGAACAGGGGCATCCTCTCCGCATCGGTGGACCCGGGATGCTCGAGGATCCAGGAGCGAACCGCGCCGGTCGCGGCCGCCTCCGCCGCGGCGAACGCTCCGGGATCGTAGGCAAGCCCCGCGGCCCCGCAGAAACGCCTGCCGTCCACGTGGATCAGCGTGCCTCCCGCATCGAAGAGGATCGCTTCGATCTTCACCGGCTCTTCCCGGGGGAGCGGGCGCCGCGCACCGAACGCCGGCTCACGTCAGCTCCGCGCGGACCGCCGCCTCCAGATCGTCGGCGATCGCGACGACGGCTTCCCGCTCCGAGCCTTCGACGAGAATGCGCAGGAGCGGCTCGGTGCCGGAGTAGCGCAGGAAGACCCGGCCGCGGTGGTCCAGGACCTGCTCGGCTCGCGCGACGGCCCGGGCGATGCCGGCGCTCCCGTCGATGGCAACCCGGCGCGCCACCCGCACGTTGCGGAGGACCTGCGGCGTCTTCTCGAGCGAGGCCAGGCGCGACAGGGGCTGCCCGCTCTCCGAGACGATGGACGCGAGAAGGAGCGCCGTCTGGATGCCGTCCCCGGCCGGCGAGAAGGGGAGGATGACGTGTCCGGAAGTCTCGCCTCCGATCCCGGCGCCCTTCTCCTCCACGAGCCGGGCGACGTTGCGGTCGCCGACGGATGCGCGCGCGAAGGCGATCCCCTCCCGCGCGAGGCCGGACTCGAGGCCGTAGTTCGACATGACGGTCCCGACGACGCCCCCGGTTTTCAGGATTCCCTTGCGCTTCCAGTCGCGCGCGACGATCCAGAGGAGGTCGTCCCCGTCCAGGATCCGCCCGTTCTCGTCGGAGAAGATCGCGCGGTCGGCGTCCCCGTCCAGAGCGACTCCCATCACGGCGCCGCTCTCGCGCGTCTTCGCGGCCATCCCCTCGGGGTGAAGCGCTCCGCACGCCGCGTTGATGTTCCGGCCGTCGGGGCGATCCGCGATCGCCGTGACCCGCGCTCCCGCGCGCGTGAGCGCCTCCGGCCCGATTCGAAAGGCCGCCCCGTTGCCCGCGTCCAGCACCACGGCGAGCCCGTTCAGGCGCACCGGCAAGTGCTCCGCCAGCCTCCCGAGGTAGATCTCGGCAAGCCCTTCCTCCCCCTCTCCCTCCGGGAGAGGGAAGGGGTGAGGGCGCAAGTCGTCGCCTCCGTCTTCCTGTCCCGGCTTCCCGCGCGACGCGAGAAGCGTCTTCTCCAGCCGCTCCTCCTCCTCGTCGGGCCACTTGCGCCCGTCGGGGCCGAAGATCTTGATCCCGTTGTCCTCGTACGGGTTGTGCGAGGCCGAGACCGAAACGCCCGCTCCGGCGGAGAGAGCCAGGACGAGCTCGGCGACGGCGGGAGTCGGGAGGACTCCGCCGCGCGCGACCCGGCAGCCGGCGAGAGAGACCCCGGCGGCGAGCCGCGCGAGAAGACCCGGCGTCGATTCTCGCGTGTCCCCGCCGAGGACGACCGTGCCGCCGGCGCCGGCGCGCCTGCCGACCTCCTCCCCGACCAGGCGCGCCGACGCCGGGTCGAGAGGGAACTCTCCGGCCGTTCCGCGCAGCCCGTCGGTCCCGAAGAGCTTCACCGGGCGGGCCCCTTGCTCGCGGGACCGGGAGTGGTTTGCGCCGGCGCAACCGGGCGCAGCCGCACGGTGACGGTCACGACCTGGCCCTCGCGCACGCGCACTCCCGGAGCGTCCGCGACGACCGTCGCCGGAACCGAGAAGTCCGCGGCGCGGTCCGCGATCGAGACGGGATCCGTCTGGACGGACGTCATCCGCGAGAGCGCCGAGTCCGGGCCGAGCAACCGGGCCGCGGGCGGTTCGACCACCACCTCTCCGACCTCGTACCCGGGCGCCGGAGCGCCGGTCAGCCGCGCGGAGATGGGGAGAGTCTTCTCGGCGGTCGCGTCGAGCGCGACGCGGATCTCCGAGGGCGCGATCGCGATCACCTCGACCTGCTGCGGGACGTTGATGTCTTCCGGATCCAGCCGGTAGATCCTCTCGCCGCGAGCCGCGCCGGTCAGGTCGATCACGGCTTCGAGCTTGCCGGGATCGAGCTGGCGGAGCGCCGTGAACGGCCCGCGCAGGCGGACCTCGATGGTCGCGGGGAGCGGCGAGGCGATCAGGGTTCCCGCCGGCACGTTCGCCACCGACAGCGGGATGCGGTAGCTGCGCTCCGAGATGCGCTCGCGCTGCTGCGCCGAGAAAACGAACCACACCAGGATCGCGATCGCCAGCGCGAGGATCTTCGTCCCGAGGTTGCGAAGAAGGGCCGGGCGCGCCATCGGATGCTACGCGGCTCTCGAGAATTCGCGCAGGAGGAGATCGCGCAGGCCCTTGCCGTCCAGGTCCTCGATCAGCTCACCGTCGCGCGCCACCGAGATCGCGCCACGCTCTTCCGACACGACGACGGCCAGCGCGTCGGTCTCCTCGGTAATGCCGATCGCCGCGCGGTGGCGCGTGCCGAGCCGGATCCCTTCCCGCAGCGAGAGGGGGAGGAGGCAGGCGGCGGCCGCCACGCGCTCGCCGGCGATGATGACGGCGCCGTCGTGGAGCGCGGTGCCGGGGGTGAAGATCGTCACGAGCAGGTCGTAGGAGACCGCGGAATCCACGGGCACGCCGTTCTCGATGTAGTTCTTCAACCCCTCGCGGCGCTCGAACACGATGAGAGCCCCGACGCGCCGGGCCGAGAGCGACGTCGCCGCCAGCACGATGTCGGAGATCGTCTCCTCCGCGTGATAGCCGGAGAACCACGCGAAGAGCGGGTTGCGCCCGAAGGCCGCGAGCGCCCGGCGCAGCTCCTGCGCGAAGAGGACGATGATCGCCAGCGGCAGGTAGAAGATGACCGCCTGGAGGACGGTGCGCACCGCGGTCAGCCGGGCGAACACCGCGACCTCGTAGATCGCGAAGGCGGTGACGATTCCGAAGACCATCTGGACGGCCCGGGTTCCGCGGATCAGGCGCAGAAGGCTGTAGACGAGGACCGCCACGACCAGGATGTCCACTCCGTCGCGCCAGGTCACCGCGAGGTGCGAGAGGGAGGCGACCCGGCGGCCGAGGCTCTCGATCATCGCGCCGCTCCGGCCGGTCGTACGGCCGCGGCCGCCGGCGTCTCGATCGCCCGCCGCATCCGCAGGAAGCGCGCCGACTCGGCGACGTCGTGGACGCGCGCGAGCGCGGCCCCCGCGCGCGCGGCCGCGGCAAGGCAGGCGAGGGAGCCCGGCAGGCGCTCCTGGTTGGAGGCCCGGTCCTCCACGCCCGAGAAGCGCCGGACGAAGCCCTTGCGCGAGGCGCCGGCCGCAACCGGAAACCCGAGCGAGCGAAAGGCCTCGAGATGACGCAGGAGGATGAGGTTGCCCTCCGGGCTCTTCCCGAACCCGAAGCCCGGGTCGATCGCGAGCCGCTCCGGAGCGACGCCGGCCTCGAGCGCCCGGGAGAGCGCCGCCGCGAGCTCCGAGGCGATGTCGGCCAGCGGGTGCGCGTAGGAGACCTCGCGCTGCATCGTGCGCGGGTCGGTCCCCTTCATGTGCATGAGGATCGCGCCGGCCCGTGTTTCCGCGACGGCGCCTGCCATCTCCGGATCGTAGCGAAAGGCCGAGACGTCGTTGACGAGGTTCGCGCCGGCGGCGATCGCCGCGCGCGCGACGGCCGCCTTTCGCGTGTCGATCGAGAGAGGAAGGCCGCTCTCGCGGCGGACGGCCTCGATGACCGGCACGACGCGCCGCATCTCCTCCTCGGCCGGTATCTCGGCGGCCTCGCCGTAATTGGCCGGCCTCGTGGACTCGCCCCCGATGTCCACGATGGCGGCGCCTTCCTCGAACATCTGGAGCGCGCGCGCGGCCGCGCGGCCGGTCTCGAAATGGACGCCGCCGTCGGAGAAGGAATCGGGAGTGACGTTGAGGATCCCCATGATGGCCGGAGGCTCCGAGAGGTCGAGGACGCCTCCGTGGGCGAGCGCGAGGCTCGCGACCTTCCGTCCGGCCCGCTCGAACGCTTCGTGCGCGCGGTTGCGCAGCGTCGCCGGCAGCGCCTTCAGGCTCTCCGCGCGCCGCGCCCGGGACAGGACTACCGGCGGCGAAACGGACCCTTCCAGCCTCACGACGTCCACCGGGAACTCCGAGGCGGCGAACGTCGCCGGCCGGAACCCGTCCCACGACGCGATCTCGAGAAGCTCCGCCGCGCTGGCCGCCGATAGGACGAGATCCGCCGAGACCTTCACGCCGCGAGTTTAACGCGCCGAAAGTTGGGAGCAGGTGCCAGGGGAGAGGTGTCAGGTGAAGGCGGTGTCAGGTGTCAGGTGGCAGGTGTCAGGGCGGGCCAAGCTCCGGTCCCTGAAACCCGACACCTGAAACCTGACACCTGCACTTACAGCTCCTCGTCCGCGGTCGGGCCGTAGATGGCCGGCAGTGGGACGTCGTTCAGGCGCAGGTACACCGAGAGCTGGCCGCGGTGGTGGATCGAGTGACTCAGAAGGATGCGCCGCAGTATGGCCCGCTTCTTCAAGAAAAGAAGACCTGCCCTCCGCGCGCGACGTTGAAGTCGCGCGAGAGGTCTTCGTCGGACATGGCGGCGATCGCCGCGCGGGATTCCCGGACGTTCTCGTCGAACCGGGCGAGGAACTCGCGCGGCGCTCTTCAACGCCGGGGGCTTCTCGCTTCCGGCCGCGAACTCGCCGCTCTTGATCCGCAAACCGAAGCGGGGAAGCTCCGCGACGTGCGTCGCGAGCTCTCCGAGGCTCTTCGATTTCGCGTGAGGCTTCCAATCCAGCTTCGCAACCGGCAGGCGCTCGAGCATCTTCCGAGTCGCCGCCATCTCGGGGTCGAACTCCGTGAGGAACGATTCGGTGAAGGTCATAGGTGCCAGGGGAAAGGTGTCAGGTGAAGGCAGGTGTCAGGTGCCAGGTATCAGGTGTCAGGTTGAGCCAGGCTCCGGTCCCTGACACCTGGCACCTGATACCTGACACCTGCATTTTCCCTGACCCCTTCAACCTGAAACCTGACCCCTTCAAGCGGGTTCCGGCACCATCGGGCCGATCGTGCCGCCCGAGACTTCCGGGGTGCCGGGCAGGATCGGGGGCTTGGGAGGACCGGACTTGCGGAGCTTGGAGATGTCGGTGCCGGTCTCCTCGGCGATGATCTGGAGGACTTCCTCGCCGTCCAGGACTTCCTTCTCCAGGAGCGTTCGCGCGAGCCGGTGCATCGACCTTCTCGTGGGACTCGATGATCTTCATCGCCCGGTCGTAGGCGGCTGTGACGATCTTCTTGACCTCGGAATCGATCTGGTTCGCCGTCTGCTCCGAGTAGTCCTGCGTGCGGCCGAAGTCGCGGCCGAGGAAGATCTCGCCGTCCACCTTGCCGAAGGTCAGCGGGCCCATGTCGCTCATGCCCCACTCGCAGACCATCTTGCGGGCGAGGTCCGTCGCCTTCTCGATGTCGTTGCCGGCGCCGGTCGTCATGTGGCCGAGGAACTTCTCCTCGGCGATGCGGCCCCCCATCATCACGGTGATCGTCGCGTCGAGGTACTCCTTCGTGTGCGAGTACTTGTCCTCGGTGGGAAGCTGCATCGTGACGCCCAGGGCCCGCCCGCGCGGGATGATCGTGACCTTGTGGAGCGGGTCGGCGTCCGGCAGCAGCGCCGCCACGAGCGCGTGTCCCCCCTCGTGGTACGCCGTGTTCTTCTTCTCTTCCTCGGTCATGATCATGGACTTTCTCTCGGGCCCCATCATGACCTTGTCCTTGGCGTACTCGAAGTCGATCATCTCGACTTTCTTCTTGTTGAAGCGCGCCGCGTTCAACGCCGCCTCGTTGACGAGGTTGGCCAGGTCGGCTCCCGAGAAGCCGGGCGTGCCGCGCGCGATGACCGAGAGGTCCACGTTATCCGTGAGCGGCGTCTGCCGCGTGTGGACCTTCAGGATCTGCTCGCGGCCCCGCAGGTCGGGACGGTCCACGACGACGCGCCGGTCGAAGCGGCCGGGCCGCAGGAGCGCCGGATCGAGCACGTCCGGCCGGTTCGTCGCGGCGACCAGGATGACGCCCTCGTTCGTGTCGAACCCGTCCATCTCGACGAGCAGCGCGTTCAACGTCTGCTCGCGCTCGTCGTGCCCGCCGCCCAGCCCCGCCCCGCGGTGCCGCCCGACGGCGTCGATCTCATCGATGAAGACGATGCACGGGGCGTTCTTCTTCCCCTGCTCGAAGAGGTCGCGCACGCGCGAGGCGCCGACGCCGACGAACATCTCGACGAAGTCGGAGCCGGAGATCGTGAAGAAGGGGACGTTGGCCTCGCCCGCGACCGAGCGCGCGAGAAGCGTCTTGCCCGTGCCCGGGGGGCCCATCAGGAGGACGCCCTTGGGGATCTTGCCGCCGAGCTTCTGGAACTTCTGCGGGTCCTTCAGGAACTCGATGATCTCCTGCAGCTCGACCTTCGCCTCTTCGACCCCGGCGACGTCTTTGAACGTGACCTTCTTCTGCGTCGGCGTCAGGAGCTTCGCCCGCGACTTGCCGAAGGAGAGGGCCTTGTTCCCGCCCGCCTGCATCTGCCGCATGATGACGAACCAGATCGCCACGAGGAGGATGAGAGGCCCGTACATCACGAGCGCCGACACGAGCGAGGAGTCCTTGATCGGCGTCGCCTCGATCTCGACCCCCTTGGCCTGCAGGTCCTCGACGAGCTTGGGGTAGTCGGGCGCGTACGTCTTGAACGCCGCGTCGCGCTTGCCCGAGGAGGGCGAATACGTTCCGCGGATCTCCTCCCCGCGGATCGTGACCTTCTGGATGTGCCCCTGCGAGACCTGGGTCAGGAAGCGGGAGAAGCTGATCTCCTCGATCGCCGTCGCGCCGGTCTTGAAGACGTTCCAGGCGAGGATGATCAGGACCAGGATGACCATCCAGAGCAGAAGGTTCTTGATCGTGGCGTTCAACCGGTTGACTCCTTGGGGGACAGCGGGTTTGGGACCCCGGATCCCGGCACCAGCATAACCGACCTCTCGCCGGGATTATTGCCCGGAAAGGGCTCTCCGGCTCGCGCCGAAGGCAGGGCGTGGATGCGCAGGATCGGCCCGCGCCGCTCGAACCGGATCCGGCGGCCGGCCTCGAACCGGAAATCCGACTTCTCCCGGAGGCGGGCCACGATCTGCTCGCGCTCGCGCCCGGTCAGCGGCGGCCGGCCCGGGCGCGCGAAGGGGCGGGCGGCTTCCTCGATGGCCTGGCGCAGCAGGGGGAGTTCGCAATCTTCCAGGGAGCAGGCGTCGGCGAGGACCGCGCCGGGCCCGCGGAAGATGCGGGGCTCGATCTCGCGCGCGAAGCGCCGCTCGAGCGCCTCCCGTTCGCGCGACAGCCGCTCGACCTCCCGCGTCATCTCGGCGAGCGAGTCGTGTTCTCCCCCGGCGAGGAGCCGCGCGATCTCGCGCCGGACACGGTTTCGAGAGAGACGCAGGTCTCCGTTGGAGGCGTCGCGCCGGTGACCGACGCTCGAAGCTCTCAAGAAGTCGAGGATCTGCCGGCGGGAAACTTCCAGCATGGGCCGGACGACGCCGTCGTCCCGCTCGCGCTTGACGCCCGCGAGGCCCGCAAGACCAGCTCGCCTCTCCCGCGCGAGCAGGTAAGTCTCGAGCCGGTCGTCCCGCTGGTGTGCCGTCACGATCCGTTCCGCCCCCGCCTCCACGGCCATGTCCTTGAGCGCCGCGTACCGCGCGTGCCGCGCGCCCGCCTCGGGGGAGAGCCCGAGGGCCCTGGCCTCCTCCCGGGCGTCCCGCCGCCGGAAGAAGAAGGGGAGCCCGAGCCGCCGCGCGTGCTCGCGCACGAACGCGAGATCGCGGTCCGCCTCGCGCCCGCGCCATCCATGGTGGACATGCCCCACGGCGAGTCTCCAGTCGGTGGCGGGAGCGGTCCGCGCCGCTCCATGGAGGAGGGCCATGGAATCCGCGCCCCCCGAGACAGCCAGCAGATGCGAGCCTCCCGGCGGCATCAACCCGCTCTCGGCGGCCTCCTTCAGAGCGGCCAGAATCGCGTCCATGCGTAATGGTACGCCGTTCCGGCCACGACGTTCCCCCGCCTCTCCTCGGTGTCATCCTGAGCGAAGCGAAGGATCTGCTCCGGTCCTCGCCTTGACGGACGTTCCCACCCCGCCTAAGATCACGCGTTCCGCGCCGGCGGTGTAGCTCAGTTGGTCAGAGCAAGCGGCTCATATCCGCTGTGTCCGGGGTTCAAATCCCTGCACCGCCACCATTTCCGTCGGCTTCGCTCGCTCGGGACCTGCGGCGATCGGCTCGCGCCGGTTGCGGCCTCGACCGCTCGCCTGGTCCCTCCTCTCGCTACGCCTCCCGCGGCGGGAGGCTCCTCCCTCGCGTTCGCTCGGGAGACTCCTCCCGCCGCGAGCTTGGCCGCTGGCGTGTCTGAAAGGCTGTGGTGACGCTCGTCGCCGCGCCGGGACGCGGTTGCGCGGGGTCATGTTTTTTTGATTTATTCTCCGCAGATTTGCTGCGGTCAGAGATCAGTCGAGACAGGGGGGCTTGAGAGCCCGGGAAAGGAGGCCTGTATGGCTGCGAAGGGGAGCTTTCTGTTTCTCGCTCTGGGGCTGTTTTTCATCGGAGGGTCCGGACAGGCGGCGCAGCTGGACACCGAGGGTCCGAAAGCCTGCACTCCGACGGCTACGACGCTCTGCCTGAACAACCGCTTTCGGGTGTCGTTTGCCTGGCTGGTGCACGAGCAGGATCTCGGCGGCTTTGCGACAGCCGTCCCGTTGACGGCGGATACCGGCTACTTCTGGTTCAATTCCGCGAACAACGTCGAGCTGGTCATCAAGGCCGTCGACGGAAGGGCCTTCAACAATTTCTTTTGGGTCTTCTTCGGCGCTCTCACCAACGTCGAGTACCTCATCACCGTCACCGACACGGTCACGGGACGAGTCAAGACATACTTCAGTCAGCAGGGGACGGTGCGCAGCGTGTCGGATACGGCCGCGTTCAATGCATCCGCCGGTCCGCCTCCGAATGCGAGTGTCTCGGGAATCTGGGACGCCGTTGTCGACAACCGGGGCGATCCCAGCGGGGACCTCGTATTGACCCTCAGCCAGACAGGAACGAGCGTCTCGGGCACCTTCAGCATCCCTGGCGAACCAACTGTTACAGGGGCGATCACCGGCACGGTTGCAGGCCAGTCCGTCAGCGTCACGGCGATCAGTGTCCTCACCGACCGGCTCCTGTTCGACGTCTGGCACTTTGTTTGTCATCCCTGACAACAGCATCATGAGAGGGGTGTTCCCGGAAAACCCCTGCAACGAAGGCGGGGGGCTCACGATACTGACCGCCACCAGGCGGTAGGAACACCCGGCAGGGACGGGCGGTCCGCTCGCGCGGCGAACGGCCGTCCGTCCCTTGCCGCTGCCCGTGATCGGCAGCGGGGCCCGACCGGTCAGGGGCAGGCGAAGGCGTTGGTGTCCTGGACCGGTTGGAACGGGATTCCCTGGGGGTTGGTGTAGGTCTTGACCGTCCCGGTCTGCGTGTCGGTGACTGTCGTGACGACGTTGACGTCGGTCAGGCCTCCCCCGAAGAACCAGTAGCGGTTGTTGACCGGGCAGCCGGTCACGACCTTGGTGACCATCTCGACGTTGTTCGGGGTGAAGAACCAGAAGTAGCCGGTGTCGCCTCCCGGTGAGAGCGACCGCCTGGCCGGAGCCGGTTCCGCTGCCGGTGGTCCAGACCGTGCGGACGCTGAAGCGCCCGTTGTTCAAGCAGAGGGTCGTCGCGTTGGCCACGCAAGCTGGCGGCGGGAGCGGCCGGTCCGCGCTCCAGCAGGCGTGTCAGGCCGGCGGAGATCGCCTCCGCCGACGCGGCGACGGAGCGCGAGGCGGCGCCGGCGCTCCCGTCTCCTCCCGCGACCCTGGAGCCGGCGAAGGCGCCGGTGTCCTGGATCGGCTGGAACGCGATGCCCTGCGGATTGATGTAGGTCTGTGTCGCTCCCGTCTGCGTGTCGGTGACGGTGATGATGACGTTGACGTTGGTCAGGCCTCCGGCGAACACCCAGAACCGGTTGTTGACGGCGCGCCCGTCCACGACCTTGATCACGACCTCCACGTTGTTCGCGCTGAAGAACCAGAAGTAGCCCGTGTCGCCGGTCAGGGGCACGGCCGTGGCGGTCCCGCTTCCCGCCGGCGACTGGAAGGAGGCCGTGACGCGGAATCTCGAGTTGTTCAGGCAGAGCGTGTTCGCGCCCGCCACGCACGGCCCGGTGCCGCCGCCCGTGATGGCGACCTGTCCCGCCCATGTCCCCCAGTTATTGGTGGTGCTCGCGGCGTACTCCCCGAAGAGCCAGAGCTTCGAGGGATCGGCCGGGTCCACCACCGCGCCGCTGTAGTCTCCCCAGCGGTTCTTTCCCGACGCCGGGTTGACGTAGTTCGTCTCGCCGCTCTTCAAGAGCTGTGCTCCCTTGCAGGGTCGTGTCCGTCGTCGCGCGGCCGGTGTAGCGGACGCCGGCGTATTCGTTCGTGCAGCTCCTCGTGAAGACCATCCCGAGGTTGCTGTTCTGGTCGGTGGCGACCGCCGGGTAGTAATACCAGCAACCGTCGGCGCCGAAGGAGACATCCTCCATGACCGTCGGCGGACCGCCGCCGACGCCGAGGCGGACGTAGCGAACTCTCGAATAGGCGTCGCCCGTGCCGCCCGCGACGGCGTGCGAGGTCCAGAGCGACCCGTTGCGGTACACGAGGTCGAGCAGCCTCCCGTCGCCGGTGTCGATCAGGCAGGGCGCGGGGCATCCCGAGCCTGCGCCGGTTCCGTCCTGCTGATCCGCGTTGGGCGGCGCCGTCGAGGCGGTGACCGGAACGTTCTGGGCCGTGAGCGTCGGCGACCCGCTCAAGGGGTTGGTGAGGGACCAGAGCGTGAAATAGGTGCTCGTTTCGAAGGGGCTGTTGCTGACGAGGTACTCGACTCCCGGAGTGCCGAAGGTGAGGGCCGGCCTCAGAGTGAAGGCCCGCTCGGTCGTGCTCACCGGGTCCGTCAGGTCCCAGAAGTCGAAGTAGGTGACGGAGCCGCACGCGTAGAGCTGCGACTTGGGGATGATGCGAAGCCTCGAATACTGGAACCTCCCGTCGGCCGGCGGGCGTGAGCTGGAACTGGTTGGTCGTGATGTAGACGGCCTGGTTGTCCACGCCCCACGCCCTCGTAGTCGGACCAGTTGCCGGAGGGAGTGTTGCCGTTTCGGTCGCCGTGGAGCGCGTAGTTGCACCAGGCGCCCGTGGGATCGGAGCCGCTGGAGACGGAGATGAGAACCCACGACTCCGTCTTGTCGTCGGTCGCGAGGTACACGAGGATCCAGCGCCCCGCCGCCGTGTCGTAGATCACCTTGGGATCGAAGGCGCCGCCGATCGCGACGATGTTGGGAAGGACGTTGGACGAACCAGTCGTTCGCCTGGTGCTGGGAGAGGAGAGTCCCGGACTTGGAGAAGATTCCGAACTTGGAGTTGACCGCCGCGACCAGGTGGTTGGGTCCGACCGCCACGATCGGGTCGGGCGGTATCCTGGCCGTGTAGTCCAGGCCGGGGAACGAGACGATCGGGCTCGCGGCCGCCGCGACCTGGAGCGGGCGGGGCCCGAGCTTCGAAAGAGGCCGCGAGGCATCTTCGACCTCGTTGGATCCCGCGGGCGCGAGAGGGGCGGCCAGGTTCGACGGGTTCTTGACTCGCGGGATCTCGTGCTCGCGGGAGGATTCCACGGCGGCGCCGATGGAGGCTCCCCGGACGGCCTGGGGGACGGAGGAGGGGGACACCGCCGCGGGAGTCCCGCCGACGCCCATGGCAGGCCCCTGGAAGTGCGGGCCGGAGGCGGCGGGAGCGGCCGCGGGCGCCGTCTGCCCGGAGCCCCGGAGCGAGACCGAGAGGAGGAGCGCGACCAGGGCGCTCGATACGAGGATCAACTTCCGGCGTGAGATCCGGCCAGGTTTCATGACGATGTCCTCTTGCTAATGGTGTGAATGATACGCCGGAGACGGGCGTTTTGCGCACACCTCGCTATACTGCCTTCATGCCCGTTTCGCGCGCCCGCGCATGAGCGTCCCGGAGCCCGCCGAGATCGTCGAGCCTGTCGAGCCTGTCGAGCCGCTCCCTCCCCACCATCGGTCGCGTTTCGGGGGCTTCTTCTGGCGGGACCCCAACACCCAGTTCCTTCTTCTGGCCGCGCTGGCCGGCGTGCTGGGAGCCCTCGGCGCGGTCGCCTTCCGGTTTCTGACCGTCCGGCTGACGCAGCTGCTCACGGAAGCGACGGACATCGTCAGCGCCGCCGAGTCGCTTCCGCCCGCGCTGCGGGTCTTCCTGCCGGCCGTCGGCGGGCTCGTCGGCGGGTTCCTGCTCGTCTGGCTGGTCAAGGAGAAGGGGACGCACGGCATCTCGCAGATGATCGAGGCCGTGTCGCTCGCGCGCCGGCCGGTGCGCGTGCGGCCGGCCGTCGGACGCGTCGTCTCCTCGATCGCGGTCATCTCGACGGGCGGCTCGGAGGGGCGCGAGGGTCCCATCATCCAGATCGGCGCGGCGCTCGCCTCTTCGCTGTCGCGGCGGCTCAAGGTCTCGCCCGAGCGCGTCCGCATCCTGACCGCCTGCGGCATGGCGGCCGGCGTGGCCGGCGCCTACAACACGCCGATCGCCGCGACGCTCTTCGTGCTCGAGGTGGTCGTGGGCTCCTTCGCGATGAGGCTCTTCGGTCCGGCGGTCGTCTCGGCCGTGACCTCGACGGTCGTCGTGCGGCTTCTGCTGGGCGACGAGCCCGTCTACCACGTCGCCCCCTTTCATCTCGAGTCGATCGCCGAATTTCTGCCGTTTGCCGTGATCGGCCTGCTGTCGGGTCCCGCCTCCGCGCTCTTCGCGAGGTCCCTGCGTCAGGCGAAGAAGCTCTTCGAGCGCGTCGACCTGGCGCGGCCCCTCACGATGGCGCTCGGCGGCGCGATCGTCGGCGCCATCGGCATCTTCCTGCCGGAGGTGTGGGGCAACGGCTTCGAGGCGACCAACCGGATCCTGCGCGGCAACCCGACGCTCCTCCTCCTCGTGCTCCTCTTCGCGGGGAAGATCGTCGCGACGTGCGCCACGATCGGGTCCGGCGGCGTCGGCGGCGTCTTCACCCCGACGCTCCTGGTCGGCGCCGCCCTCGGAGGCGTGGTCGCCAAGGTCTGCCATCTCGCGATTCCGGGCCTCGACGCGCCCGTCGGAGGTTACGCGCTGCTCGGCATGGGAGGGCTCCTGGCCGGGCTGACGCGGGCGCCGCTTCTGGCGATCATGATGATCTTCGAGCTGACGCAGAACACCGAGGTCCTGCTGCCGATGATGGTCGTGTCGGTGATCGCGGCGTTGTCGGCGCGGATCTTCGAGAAGGACTCGATCTACATCTCCAGCCTTCGCTCGGCGGGCATCGTCTGGGAGTCGACGCCGGAGGCGACCACCATCTCGACCCTCAAGGTCTCCGACATCATGCGCACCGACGTCAAGCTGATCGCGCGCTCGACGCCCCTCTCCGACATCATCAAGACGTTCCTGGCGACGCGCAATCTCTACCTCTACGTCGGAGACGAGGAGGGGCGGCTCCTGGGAGTCGTGGACCTGCACGACATCAAGGACATGTTCCCGGAGCGGGAGCTCGGCGGCATCGTGATCGCCGAGGACCTCGTGACCGAGATCCCCTTCGTCACGCCCGGGGAGTCCCTGTCGAGCGTGAACGAGAAGCTCTGGTTCCGGGACCTCGGGCACCTGCCCGTCGTGGACTCCCCGGAGACGAACCGGTTCCTCGGGATCGTCACGCGCCGGGACCTGCTCGGCGCCATCGACCGGGAGGTCCTCCAGAGGAGCCGCCTCGTCGCCCGCGTGCGCACCTTCTCCGAGCAGGAGGGGGAAGGGGAGATGGACTACTTCGAGCTGCCCGAGAAGCACCGCATGATCGAGCTCGACCTGCCGGCGGGCCTGGCCGGGCGCACCGTCTCCGAGTCGGGCATCCGGACCCGCTTCGCCGTCTCCGTCCTGGCGGTCAAGCGGCGCAGCCGCGAAGGGCTCGAACGCCGTTTCGTGCCGGGGCCCGACGACCGCTTCGAGTCCGGCGACGTCCTGATCGTCCTCGGCACCGAGGAAGCCATCCAGCGACTCAAGGCGGCCTAGCGGTTCCGTCGATTGAGATCGAGAGCTCGAGGATCGAGAGCCGCGAGTTGCCGTCCGGCGTGCTCGATCTCTCAACTCGCCAATCGAACAATCCTTCATTCCAAAGTGCTAGTCTGGTCGCGGTAATGGCAACCCGGAAGGACAACGAGCTGTATGCGCTCCGGGGCCGCTGGCAGAAGGAGCGCTCCCGCCTCTACGACCAGGATACGGGCCTGCCGACGGTCGGCGCCCTGACCGAGGACGTCGGCCGGGAGCTGCGGGCGTTGGGCTCGCTCGCGGTTCTCGTCTTCCGCCCGGGCTCGGACGGACGCATCGAACAGGTCTGGGGATGGGAGGCCTACGACGACCTGCTCCTCGACTTCGTGCGGCGGTTGAAGGCGTTCCAGGCCGACGGGGTCATTCCGCCGGGCACGTTCTGCGTCCCGCACGTGCGCTCCGACGAGATCCTCCTCTTCGTCGAGCCCGGCGTGGGGCTGGTCGAAAACCCCGGGGCCCTCGAGCAGAAGGCGGGCGATCTCGACCAGCTGATCCGAGGGTATCTCGCGGAGAAGGCGGACCTGAAGGGTCGATTCCGCTCCTTCGTCGGCGCGGCGCGCATCCCCTTCGATTCGAAGTACCGCGTCGAGCGCCTGATCTACCGCGGCCTCCAGGAGGCGCGAGACCAGATCACGCGCAAGACGGTGAGGGCGGAGATCCAGGGGGGCGAGCTCCTCCACGACGCGATCACCCGCCGCGATTTCTATTCGCTCTTCCAGCCGGTCTTCGACCTCGCGTCCGGCAGGATGATCGGCATCGAGGCCCTGTCGCGCGGCCCGCGCGGAAGCGAGATCGAGAGCGGCGAGATCCTCTTCTCCCTGGCCGAGCGGACCGAGATGCTCCTCCCGCTCGAGCGCATCTGCCGCGCGCAGGCGCTCGAGGCCGCGGCGACGGCCGGGAAGGAGTGCAAGGTCTTCCTGAACCTCTCGCCCGCCGCCGTCTCCGATCCCGACTTCCTCGGACCGCTCTTTCTCGAGCAGGTCGTCCGGCTGGGGCTCTCTCCCGACCGCATCGTGCTGGAGATCACCGAGCGCACCTACGTCGTCTACCAGGAGCTCTTCCGCGAGGTCCTGGCCCGGTTCCGCCAGCAGAATTTCCGCATCGCCGTCGACGACGTCGGCACGGGCTACAGCAGCCTGGCCTCGCTCGCCGACATCGAGCCGGACTACCTGAAGTTCGACACCGTGTTCGTGCGGGGGATCGACAGCCATCCGACCAAACAGGATCTCCTGGAGGCCCTCCTCTCCTTCGCCCTCAAGATGAACACGAGAGTCATCGCGGAAGGGATCGAGAACGAGGAGGAGTTGAAGACCCTGCGGTCCCTGCGCGTCCCCTACGGCCAGGGCTACCTCCTCGGACGCCCCATGCCGATCGCCGACATCGAGAACGTGCCGCCTCTCGAGTCGTGAGCGTCTAACGTCCAAGGTCTAAGGTCTAAGGTCGGGCCCTAGGGGACCTTAGACCTTAGACATTAGACTTTAGACCTCCTCGTCTGGGAGGTTAGCTCAGCGGTAGAGCGCCTGCTTTACACGCAGGATGTCAGAGGTTCGATCCCTCTACCTCCCACCATACCGTCGCTTCGCCCGCTCCGCTGGGATCTGCGCCTGACGGCGCGATCCCGCTCCGGGGCTTCGCTCCCGCGGCGAGAGGCGCCTCTCGCCGTCGCTGGGAAACTCCGTTCGCTGCGACGGCCGGCGCTTCGCGCCGGCGCTGTCTTGTCTCGCGAAAGAATCTCGTCGCTGTGTAGGGAAGCGCTTGCGCCTCCCGCCCCGGTCGCATGGCCGGTGGCTCAGGAGTGGTGCTTCCAGAAGTCGCGGATGAATCGGTCTTTCTCCGACGCAGTGGACTGAAGGAAGCCGGAGAGCTCTTCCTCGGTCAGGAGCGGCCCGGCGATATCCAGCCACTCCTTGTATCTCGGGCTCCAGGCGGAGAATGCGCTCGCGGATTTCCTCCGCGGAGAGCTTGTGGCGCGGCTCGGGCGTCGGGGTGGGAGGAGGGAGTGGGGTGGCGGAGACGTCGCCGTCCTCCGAGGATGGACCCTCGACGCGGATCTTCTTCGCGGCCGGATCCGAGGACGTGGCCCAGCGGTTCTTCTGGCCGTCGAGGCCTTCGGTCGAGACGACCGGGGGTTGGAACAGCATCGCCTGCTCCATCGCGGCGCCGGCGCCGCTGCCCTCGCGCGCCATGATTTCCTGAAAGGCCTTGAAGACCTCGCACCGGTCGTCGCACGGGAGGGCAGCGGGCTTCGTGCCTGCAGTCTCGATGAGGTCGCCGACACTCCTGCGGCACGAATTCGGATAAAAGACGTCCGATGGACGCTCGTTCAGGGTCCAGAGCCGGCGCGGGCCTCCGCCGAAGCGGCGATAGAAAATGTAGCGGCCGGCCGATCGCCCACTGCGCCCGAGGTTGTCGTATGTCCAGACTTCGACGTCGAAGACATCCTCGCTCGTGCACCGCGGTTTCAGAATCGAAGCGGGCTCGCCCCACCGCAGGACCATCCGCCCGGCGTCCTGGCTCCAGCCGTCGTACTTCTCGTTGGCGAGCTGCCAGAGGTTCTCGTAGCGATCGCGGTAGCCGGGCCCGAGTGGAAATTCCAGTCCCGGATGTTCCCGGCGCTCCCAGAACTCCTTCTTGAAGACCTCGCGCTGGTAGGAAGCCTCGAGCGCGAGGAAGGCCTTCTTCTCCTCCTCCTGGATGATCGGCGCGACGAACTCGGTCAGCCATTGGCGGTCTTCTTCGGGCAGCGCCCTGATCCGTTCCGATTCGGTAAGCGGCTTCGGCTTCGGTGTTGGTCCCGGCTCCGGCGCGAGGAGGCCGAAGGCACTGCCCGCGAGAAAGACGATCGCGATGGGACCCGACCCGGCCGTCAACCTCAACGGGACGTCACTTGCCCGAGGGCATCAGGGCGGCGAAGCGGTCCACCTCGGCGAAGAACTTCTTGCGGGCGTCGGCGTCGAGCGGCCGGGCCAGCATCGCGATCTGAAAGGCCTGGTCGGCGTCGAATCCCAGCTTCGAGACCTGCGCCGTCATCCATGGGACGGCCAGCGGGTCGGGGGCGCTCCCCTCGAGCAGCCACAGGATCTCCTCGCCCAGGAGCCAGACCGCCGAGTTCTGCATCGCGGGGAAGAGATACGGAAACCGCGTGTATTTGCCGAAGCCGGCGAACCGCCACGTGTTCATCTTGTGAAAGTCCTCGTCGCGCGGCATCGAGGGCTCTCGTCCCGAGAGGCCGAAGCAGACGGTGTCGGCGAGCGCCTGGACGAAGCGGCCGTTGACGTCGCCTCGCTCCCGGAAGGCGGCGCAGGAGCTCGTGAAGCAGCACCATCCCAGGAAGTCGGCCAGCACCCAGTCGATGATCTTCTGGAGCGCGGGATCGGCCAGCTTCGCGACGAGGGGCCGCGGGATCAGGGGACCCTGCGCCGTTCCGTAGAACTGAACGAGCGCCCGGTACTTGTCCTGGAGCTTCGCGACCGACTCCGAAAATCGCCGCTCGAGCGAGTCGGCGCTCGACGCCGCCGACTCCTCCCTCAGAGCGCGCTCCGCCTCGGCAGGCATCATGGAATTGGGTTGATCGTACCATCCACCACGAGCGAGCTAAGTAATTCTCACCTTCCTGTCATCCCGAGGAGCGAAGCGACGAGGGATCTGCCCCGGTTGAATGAGCGGATCCTTCGCGGAGCCAGTTCTGAGCGAGGCAGAGGGCTCAGAGCTTGCCCTGAGCTGGAAGACCGGCTCCGTCACCGTGGTGCAGAGGACTTCGCCCGATCTCCGCCTGAACCCGCACCCGCACCTGGTCGCTCTCGATGGCACCTATCACGAGCAGGACGCCGAGCTCGTCTGGCACGTGCTCGGCCACCTGAAGACCAGCGAAGAGGCCGGATGTCCAGCGCCGCACAAGATGCGACTATACTTTGCCACTCACGCGGCGCCGATGGCTGCGTGTAGTCGAACAAGGAGACTCGCATGGCGATCGTGCGTGATCGACCGTACACCCACTTTAACTTTCTAGTGGATCTGGGCGATGGCAACACCGATGGACTGCAGGCCGGCTTTGCAGAGGTCAGCGGCATCGGGACAGAAGTCACCGTGGCGGAGTATCGCACCGGCAACTCGAAGGAAAACTCGGTGATGAAAATCACCGGACTGAACAAAGCCACCGACGTCACGCTCAAGCGCGGCATTATCGGTTCGCTGAATCTCTACCAATGGCTCAATGAAATCCGCAATGGCGATCAGAACGCGCTGCGCACGGTGAGGATTCACCTGCAGAACGAAGATCACACGCAAGTCATCCAGACCTGGACGCTGTTGCGCGCACGGATCATCAAGCACACCAGCGGTCCCTTCAACGCGAAAGGGACGGACGTCGCCATCGAAGAGATCGTGCTGGCGTACGAGCGGCTGGAGATGGAGTAACCACACATCCCGCGCCATTGGTCACACAACTCGAGCGACATGATGGCTCGTATTACGTGACCGTCCCTACGCCGACTCACACTTTCTCGTCGACTTCGGCGACGGCAACGCCTGGACCGCGAGCGGCGGCTTCAGCGAAGTGATCTTTCCGGAGTTTGTGATCACGAGCGGCAAGCGAGCGGCTGCCACACGCGCGCAGAAACCGCCGGCCGATTCGATGGTCGAACGCCAGCGCCAGCATCTCATCTTGAAACGCGGCGCGCTCGGAGCGCTTGATTTATACGGTTGGTGGAACAAGACCCGCCTGGGCAAGGCGCCGAAGCGGCGTATGCTGAAGGTTCATCTTCTCGCCGATGACCAGCGCACCGTGGTCATGTCGTGGCGCTTCACCAATGTGCGCCCTGTGGCGCTCGCCTACTCGTCGCTGCGCGCGACTGACACCAGCGTCCTTATCGAGACGCTCGAACTCGCCTTTGATCGGATGGAGATGCAGTAAGACTGATCCACGCTCGTGGAGAAGGTCCTCGATGTCTCTTCGAGGACCTTCAGCTGAGATCAGGCCCGGTCGAAGCGATCGAGACTCATCACCTTGCCCCCCGCCGCCACGAAGTCGCGCTCAGTTCGGCCGGTTCTGCCCACATGTCATTCCTTCGCTTCGCTCAGGACAGGCTCTGAGGAGCGAAGCGACGAAGGATCTGCTCCGGTCGGATGAGCAGATCCTTCGCTTCGCCCAGAGCTTGCCCTGAGCAGGAAGGCGACTGGCGAAGCGACGAGAGCAGATCCTTCGCTGCGCTCAGGATGACAGGAAGGTAGCGAAGGGATGACAGGTCGGGGACTCTAGCCGCTGTCTTCGGGGACGACGAGGACGGGCCGGCTGGCGCTGTTCAGGATCTGGAGAGTGACGTCGTCGCGCGCGGTGACGGAGCGCGAGCGGGGCCCGTGACCGCCGATGACGACGAGGTCGTAGTCCCCCTCGCGCGCCTCGAGAAGGATTCCCTCGAGCGGCGACGGCGCCGTCCGCACGCGCGCCCGAGCGGCGGGCACGTCGAACGCGGAGAGGGTGGCGACGCCCTGGTCGAGGTGAGCGCGGATCCAGGGGGGCGGTTCCGCCGCGTCGCGAGAGACGTGCAGCAGCGTGACGCGCGCGTTCATCCGCCCGGCGATCCAGCCGCCGATCCGGACGTCGCTCTTCCCCGGCTCGCCGACCGCGGTGCAGATGAGCACGCGCTCGAACGAGCCGCGCGGGACTCCGAAGAGGAGGGGCGTCGAAGCCTCCCGCAGCAGGCGCCGTAGCGACGGGCTCCGGATCGCCTGCCGGCCGGCGGCGCCGAGCACGATGAGGTCGTAGTAATTCTCCGCCTGCTCGTTGCGCACCTGCTCGGCGGGCGGGCCCGCCCGGACGCGGATCTCGGCGGCCTCGCCTTCGAACTGCGCCTTGAGCTTCTCCCGCAGCGCGTCGGGCTGCTGCGCGCCTTCGACGACTCCGAGGACCACGAGGGACCCTCCCAGTGCCGCTGCGAAGGGCCGGGCCTCGGCGACGGGGGGATTGACGCCGTTCAAGGGATCGGCGACGAGCAGCGTCGGCAGCGGCTGCTCCAGGATTCGCCATCCGCTCAAGCGAGACCAGCGACTCCTCCGGAACGGGAGACTCCGCCGGGAGAACGGCCTCCACCAGCAGCCCCTCCTCGCCGTAGGGCGTCTGCGGCGCGATCTGCCGCGTGCGGGGGAGACGCGGGATCCGCAGGCGCAGGCGCCGCAGCGCGCCCGCGAACCGGGACTCGACGACTTGTCCCCGCCCGAGCACCGGCTGCCCGGCCGGCGCTTCCTGAGAAAGGGTCACCTGTTCCGGCCGGATCAGGACGCGCACCGGCGCTCCCTCCGCGTGCGGCTCGTCCTCGGGCAGCGGCAGCGTCAGCGAGCCGAACTCCGCCCGTCCCTCCCGGCAGCGTCCGACGAAGACCGTGCCCGCGCCGACGAAGGTCGCCGCGAAGAGCGAGCCGGGCTTCGAGTACAGCTCCTCCGCGCGTCCGACTTCGACGAGGCGCCCCCGCTCCACCACGCCGATGCGATCGGCGATCTCGAAGGCCTCTTCCTGGTCGTGCGTGACGAGGACGGTCGTGACCTTCAACCTCCGCTGGATCTCGTGGAAGCTCCTGCGAAGCTGCGACCGGATCTTGACGTCGAGCGCGCCGAAGGGCTCGTCCAGCAGGAGCACCTTGGGCTCGTAGGCGAGCGCCCGCGCCAGCGCCACGCGCTGCTGCTGGCCGCCGGAGAGCTCGTGCGCGTAGCGGTCCCCGAGTCCTCCGAGGCCGACGAGGTCGAGCAGCTCCTCGCTCTTCCTGCGCCGCTCCCCGCGCGGCACGCGCCGGATCCTCAGGCCGAACGCGATGTTCTTCGCCGCCGTCATGTGCTGGAAGATCGAGTAGTTCTGGAAGACGAAGCCGACGCCGCGCTTCTGGGGCGGAAGATCCGTCACGTCGGTTCCCATCAGTTGAATGCGGCCTCCATCCGACGAGGTCAGGCCGGCGATCATGCGCAGGATCGTGCTCTTGCCGCTGCCGCTCGCGCCGAGGAGGACGAAGAGCTCCCCGTCGGCGATCTCGAGGTTCACGCCTTCGACGACGGCGCGGCCGGCGAAGCGCTTCGTGAGACCTTCCAGGAGGATGGACACGGCTACTCCTCCGCCCGCGCTTTCGTGCGAGACGCGTAGCGGAAGAGGAAGAAGAAGATCGTAAAGGAGAGGAGCGCCAGCACCGCCGCGATCGCGTTGGCGTGGGCGATGTCGCCGGCCTCGAACTGCGCGAAGATGTAGAGAGGAGCGGTCTGCGTCTTGAGCCTCAGGTTGCCGGAGACCATCACCGTCGCTCCGAACTCCCCGAGCGAATGCGCGAAGGTGAGGAGCGCCCCCGTGATGAGCCCTCCGCGCAGGGCCGGCAGCAGGACGAGCCGGAACGTCGTCCAGCGCGTCGCCCCGATCGTGTAGGCGGCCTCCTCGTAAGTCGTCTCGAGCTCGTCCAGGACCGGCTTGATCGCTCCGAGCATGTACGGGAACGTCACGAAGAGGTGCGCGAGCAGGACCCCGGCCGGCCGGAACATCGGCTGGAGCCCGAGCGGGTCGAGCAGCTTTCCGAGCAGCCCGATGGGTCCCCAGAGCAGAAGCAGCGAGGTCCCCACGACCACCGTCGGGATCGCCACCGGCAGGTTTACGACGACGCCGAGCGTGCGGTCCCCCCAGAAACGGTGCTTGGAGAGAACGTAAGCCGTGAACGTTCCGAGCACCGCGTTGATTGCCGTGGTCGCGAACGCGATCAGGAGGGAAAACCGCAGCGCGAACTGCGCCTCGGGAGCGCGGATCGCGTCCCAGAACGCGAGCGGTCCCCCCTTCAGCGCGAACACGAAGACCGCGGCGAGCGGCATGAGGAGAAGCGGGCAGAAGAACGAGCAGGAGCAGGCTGACCGGAAAGCGGCTCGATCCCCGGCCGGAGCGAAGGGCCTTCATTTCTTCAGCTCCGCCAGGACCCGGTCCTTCCAGACGGAATCCACGATCTCCTTCTTGGCGCGCCCCCATCCCCCCAGGTCGGCGATCCGGAAGGGGTCCGTGATCGCGCCGAAGGCCGGGTTCTCCTCGTTCAACGGCTCGTTCACGCTGCGGAAACCATACTTGACGAAGATCCGCTGCGCCTCCTCGCTCCACAGGAACGCCGCGAACGCGTCCACGAGGTCCCTCTCGCGCCTCGGGATGTTCCTGTCGATGCGCACGAGCGTGTGCTCGGACAGCACGGTCGAGCGCGGATAGACGACGTCCGCCTTGAGCTTTCCGCGGGCGCGATCCACGAGCGCCTCCTGCTCATACGTGATGAGCGCGTCCCCGAACCCGTTCTCGAACTGCGTCCGCGCCGCCCGCGCCGAAGCCGCCTGCGCGACGACGTTCTTCCAGATGCCGAGGAGCAGATCGTGCCCCGCCCGCGCCGGGTCCGCCGCCCCGCTCCGCGCCCCCGCTCCGTATTCCGCCACGATCGCCCAGTTGGCCCCTCCCGATGTGAACGGGTCCGGATGCACCACCCGCACGCCGGGTTTCGCCAGATCCGCGAAGTCCCGGATGCTCTTCGGATTTCCCGGCCGCACCAGGATGATGAACGGCGTCCGGTTGACGACGCCGCCGAATGGGAGCCGCCGCCAGCTCTCCTCCCCGATGACGCCGGCCTCGGCCAATTTGTACGCGTCGAGCTCGAGCGACAGCAGGGCCAGATGCCCCGGCACCCCGAGGATGAGCTGGTTCGTCACCGTCCCCGACCCCGCAAACGAGCTGACGAGCTCCACCCTCTCGCCTGTCCGCTCCCGCCACTGTCTCTGGAACGCCGGAAACACCCCATGGTCGACGACGTCCCCCAGAATGCTGAACCCGTAGAACACGATCGTCCGCGGCGGCCGCGCCCCCCTGGCCATTGGCGTCCACGGCCACACCGCGTACGCGAGGAGCGCCGCCCCCGCCGCCAGCAGCAGCGTGGCGCTCAAGCGGCGCTTCAGGACAGATCGCTTGACGAGCATTGTCGGAGTATCCGCAAGAATCCTGCCCGATTGTCAGCCTGGCGAAGTCCAGCTTGTCCCGAGGGCCGCGCGCGCGACGAGGGTGCCGACCGCCTCGGGCTGCTCTACTTCGGCTCTTTCGTCATCGACAACAGGGCCGGCTACTGGACGGGGCCGATTCCTCGGGATGCGAAGATCTGGCGGAGTCTCGAGGTGTGGCGGCCTTCGAACAGGTTCCGGTCGGCGTCCAGGATGGCTCGGGCTCCCCGGGCGAACGTGGTGAAGCCGTCGAGCTGGAAGTGGCTCTCGATGACGACCCGGTCGGCGATGTCGCGGCCCAGGGCGTTCCAGATATCCCACAGGGTGGCGGACCAGATCTTGCCGTTCTCGTGCTCGTCGGCGGAGTCGGAGAAGTCGAAGCTCTCGTAGGTCAGGGGCTCGTCGAGGCGCCGGAGGCATGGCGGATCGTCGCCGGGGTCTCCTTCCGCGATCGCGTCCCAGGTCATCAGGGTCGGCCGGTATCGCGGAGATTTTTTCGCCGCGAAAAAGCTTCCGGCGAAGTAATCCCCGAAGCCCTCTCCCATCGCCGCCGCCTGGACCGACTGGCCGAAATCGGGGCAGATGGCGTCCTGCAGCGCGTGGCCGAATTCGTGGAGGATGATCTCGGCATCCTCGGCGTCGTCAACGCCGCCGGTCCCGAAGGTCAGGCTCTTCATGCCCGGGCTGTACCACGAGTTGTCGTCGCGCGTGCCTCTCGCGTTGACCTTGAGCGGCGCGCGGAAGAGCGCCCGCCGGCCGGAGAACCCGAGAGACTCGAGATAACGGATGGCCCGGTCGATGTGGAAGTACGTCATGACTTCTTCGAATCCCGGCTGGTGAGCGGCGAAGAGGAAACGGCGCGTGGTCGAACTGACGCGCCCCGGCGTCGAGGCCGTGGTGACCCGGACGCCGTTCAAACGGCGGACCGCCGCCAGGCCGGCGAGCGCGACCGTCGCGTAGGCGGCGGCCGGCGGCTGCACCGCCTTCTTCTTGTTGAGGAGCGGACGCCAGTCTCCGAGAGCAACGACCGGGTTGGGATCGAAGACACGGCCGAAGGCCGGGGAGAAAGCGAGGTTGTCGTACTTGCTCAAAATGTCGCCCGTTCTCGCATCGACGTGGATGATCCACTCGCGGCGAGGAGACTGCCGGTGCAGCCGGACACGAAAGGCCGGGCGGATCGTCTTCTTCTGCGGGAACCAGAGCCGTTCCACGCCGAGGACCACGACTCCGTTCCGAGGCTTCCGCAAGGTCCTCAAGGCATGCCTCTCGGCGGATTCCCGGCTGAGCTCGAAGTCCCTGGCCTTCTCGAGGAGCTCCTCGGGCACGGCCCGGTTCTTCACGAGGAAGACCCGCCGGTCCAGGCCGATGTGAACGGTCACGTAGGCGCGGTGAATTCTGAGCCCGCGGTGGTACTGCTGCCGGATGACGTGCCACGCGCCGAGGCTCTCGATGATGCGCGGCGACTTCAACCTGGTCCGGAAGCTCTCGAGCTTGAGAAACGGCGCGTTCGCGGAGAGGAACTCGTCGGCGATCTGTTCCGGCCGGCCGCGGCCCGGTTCGGACCGAAAGCCCCAGACTTCCTTCGGTGACCCGTAGAAGCTGCCGGGAACGGTCCTGACATTCCGTGCGATCAGTGCCTGCATGGTTCCTCCCTGCGCCTCCCCGGTCCGACGAGCTGCGTTCCGCACATTATGGCCCGGTGGCGCGGCGGGGTCATCTCGCGTATGATGCGCCGTTCCGCGGGGTCGTAGTTCAGTTGGTCAGGCCCGCATCGCCCCCGGGACGGCCGGACGTCCCGCGGATCTTTTCCGGCCATCCTTCGTCATCCCTTCTCTGGGCTTCCTCGGCTGGCCGGGCTCTCATCAAGCCGTCGCGCGACGCGACGGAGCGGCTCTCGCGGGCCGCTCGGCCGCCCGGAGGCGATCCGGGCCCACGTCGGCCTGTTACGCCGAAGGTCGCGGGTTCGAGTCCCGTCGGCCCGGTGGCGCATGAGCGGCATCTCGCGTATGATGCGCGGTCCCTGCGGGGTCGTAGTTCAGTTGGTTAGAACGTCGGCCTGTCACGCCGAAGGTCGCGGGTTCGAGTCCCGTCGGCCCCGCCAACCCACGTCAACCCTCGCAGCCTCCCGGAGGGGCTGTGACTCTTTCTCCGCCGTGCTTTTCGCCATCTCGGGATCTCGCCCTCCGGTTCCCATGGATGAACGTCCGTGGACGTGGGTTCACGGCCAAAACACGGACAGCGACACGGACAGCCGGCCTGGCCTCGTTGGCCCAGCAGAGCTTCAAGCCTGCCTGGCGGGCGCCCTCGACTCTCGCCACCTAGATGACCGGAGCGAGCCCGGCGGAACGCCGTCGAGTCGCTAGCCGCCTATAATTCCGGCCAACGTGTCCCCGCAAGCCGGCTCTCGGCTCGGTCCCTACGAGATCCTGTCGCCGCTGGGCGCTGGCGGGATGGGCGAGGTGTACCGGGCCACGGACCCGCGGCTCGGCCGTGACGTCGCGATCAAGGTCCTTCCGGCCTCATTCTCGAAAGACACGGACCGGCTGAAACGGTTCGAGCAGGAAGCGCGCTCGGCCGGAGTTCTGAACCACCCCAACGTCACGATCGTCTACGACATCGGCCAGCACGAGGGCGCTCCCTATGTCGTCCAGGAGCTGCTGGAAGGACAGACGCTCCGCGCCGAGCTGGCCGGGGGCCGCTTCTCCGCGCGCAAGGCGATCGATTACGCCACCCAGATCGCCCGGGGCCTGGCGGCCGCGCACGAGAAAGGGATCGTCCACCGGGACCTGAAGCCCGAGAACCTCTTCGTGACCCGGGAGGGCCGCGTCAAGATCCTCGACTTCGGCCTGGCCAAGCTGACCCAGGTCGAGGGCTCCGGGAGCGCATCGAAGCTGCCCACGGCGACCGAGCCGGGCGTTGTCATGGGAACCGTCGGCTACATGTCGCCCGAGCAGATCAAGACCGAGCCGGTTGACGCGCGAAGCGACATCTTCGCTCTGGGCGTGATCCTGTACGAGATGCTCTCGGGCCAGCGCCCGTTCCGGGGCGAATCGCACGGAGAGACCATGGCGGCGATCCTGAAGGAGGATCCTCCCGATCTCTCGGTCACAAATCAGAACGTCAGTCCGGGCCTCGAGCGGCTCGTGCGTCACTGTCTCGAGAAGAATCGTGAAAGGCGGTTCCAGTCGGCGAGCGACCTCGCTTACGCCCTGGAGACGCTGGACGCGGCCTCCGGCGGCGCTCCGACGCCGGGCGTTCGCGTTGCTCCTTCACGGATCTGGCGCAAGCTGCTCGTCCCGGCTGCGGTGCTCGGCCTTGGAATTCTCGGGGGGTGGGCCCTTCACGGGATTCGACAGGAGCCCGCCCCGCCTTCTTACAAGCGGCTCACCTTCCGGCGCGGCAGCGTGGCCGCGGCGAGGTTCGCTCCGGACGGCCAGACCGTCGTTTACACCGCCTCGTGGGACGGGCAGCCGTTCCGGATCTTCGCGACGCGCGCCGGCAGCATGGAGTCGCGCAGCCTTCAGCTGCCGGACGCTAGGGTGCTGGCCGTTTCCCCGACCGGCGAGCTGGCGATCTCCATATCGCGCGAGATGACCTGGGATGCGACGGGAACGCTCGCCCGCGTGCCGCTCGAGGGTGGAGCGCCGCGAGAGCTGCTCGAGGACGTCATGCTCGCGGACTGGTCTCCGGACGGGCGGGAGCTCGCGGTCGTGCACAAGGTCGGCGGAAAGAACCGCCTTGAATTCCCCATTGGAAAAGTCCTGTACGAAACCGCGGAGTTGGTCGCGTCGGTGCGCTTTTCCCCCCGTGGCGACCGGATTGCCGTCAGCCACGAACCGGGAGACCTCGTCGCCGTCGATCTGTCCGGCAAGGCCACGACCCTTTCGAAGGGTTGGAGCGGCACCGGGAACGTGGCCTGGCGGCCCGACGGGAAAGAGATCTGGTTCGGAGGCGACAGGCCCGGCGAGAAGTTTGCGATCTACGCCGTCACACTTTCGGGGCGTGTGCGGCTCGTGCGCCGGGAGGCCGGCGGTCTCTACATCCACGACATCTCGAGACAGGGCCGCGTGCTGCTCAACGAATACTTCTGGCATGACAGCCTCGTCGGGCTGTCCGCCGGCGAGACCACCGAGCGCGAGCTCTCCTGGATGGACCAGCCTTACATCAACGCCATTTCCAACGACGGCAAGAAGGTGGTCTTCGACGAGCCGGGGGAGGGCGGAGGCGATAGCGGCTCTTTGATCTATCTGCGCGCGATCGACGGGTCGCCGGCGGTTCGCCTGGGTGAAGGCCATGGGTTGGCGTTTTCTCCCGATGGCCGCTGGGTCCTCTCCTGGCCTTCGATGACGTCGGAGACCTTCGTGTTGCTCCCGACGGGAACCGGTCAACCGAGGCCGCTCAAACACACGGGGATCAAGGCGGCGCACTTCGGGCAGTATTTCCCCGACGGAAAACGCGTTCTCTTCCTCGGGAGAACCGGGTCCGGCAGCTGGCGGCTCTACGTCCAGAATCTCGACGGCGGCGATCCGCGCGCTGTCTCTCCCGAAGGGATTTCGACCGAGTTCCCGGCGATTTCGCCTGACGGGCGTCTGATCGCCGCGAATGGGCCTGACTCGAAGATCGCCATCTATCCCGTTGATCGGGGCGACCCGCACCCGCTCGCCGGTGTGGAGACCGGCGAGAGTCCCATCGTCTGGAGCTCCGACGACCGATCGCTCTTCGCCTACAAGCGAAACGAGACGCCGGCCCAGGTCTTCAAGATCGAAATCTCGACCGGCCGGCGGGAGCTGTGGAAGACGATTGCGCCGGCCGACCGCTCGGGGCTCGTCGGGATCCCCAACATCGTCATGACTCCCGATGCGCGCTCTTACGCGTACTCTTACCAGCGCATCCTCACCAACCTGGAGATGGCGGAAGGGCTACGATGAAGGGACTCCTCGGATAGCGTGACAGAGGCCAACAGCCCGCGGGCAATGAGGGTCCCTGCCTGGTCGTCGCGAACCGGGGCCTCTCCCTCTCCCTCCGGGAGAGGGTTGGGGTGAGGGCGCCGGTTGCGCCTGCCCGCGGAGATACGAAACCGCCACACGCCGCCGGCATCGAAGGTGTGCATGGGCTTAGTCTTTGCTCCGGAGCGGAAGCCGACGGATGGATGAGCGGCCTTACATCACCTGCCGGGAGCTGATCGAGTTTCTCCATCACTATCTGGATGGGGAGCTCCCGACGGAGCGGGTGGCGGAGTTCGAAAGGCACCTGTCGGTTTGCGAGTCCTGCGTGAACTACATCAAGACGTACCGGGAGACGATCGCGCTCGGCAAGGCGGCCTGCCGGGATTGGGATGCCCCGGCGCAGGATGAGGTCCCCGAGGAGCTCGTCGCGGCCGTCCTCGCGGCAAGCCGCCGGAAGAGCTGACGCATGCCGGAAGCCAGGATGCCGGTCGGGGAGCGCCGCGAGCAGGTCTCGGAGCACGATCTCGTTTCGAGGCTCCGCAACGGGGACGAGGAGGCCTTCGAGCGGCTGGTTCGCGAGCAGGGCGGGCGGCTGCTCGCCGTCGCGCGCCGGTTCCTGCGCGACGAGGAGGAGGCCCGCGACGCCGTGCAGGAGTCGTTCCTGTCGGCCTTCCGGTCGATCGACCGCTTCGACCAGGGCTCGCGCCTCTCCACGTGGCTCCATCGGATCGCCATCAATGCCTGCCTCATGCGGCTGCGCAGCCGCCGGCGAAAGCCCGAGGAGCCGATTGAAGGGCTCCTCCCGCAGTTCCAGGAGGATGGCCACCAGGTCAACCATCCGACGCCGGACTGGGAAGGGTCGGCGGAGACGCTGCTCGCTCGCGGCGAAACGCGGGCGATCGTCCGGGAAGCGATCGATCGCCTTCCCGGCAGCTATCGCTCGGTCCTCCTGCTGCGTGACATCGAGGAGCTTTCGACGGAGGAAGCCGCGCGGTTGCTCGACATAAGCGCGAACGCCGTCAAGATCCGCCTCCACCGCGCGCGCCAGGCGCTGCGCGCGCTGCTCGAGCCGCATTTCCGCAGGGGGGTCCTGTCTTGACCTGCCGCGAAGTGATCGGCGGCCTGGCGGATCTCTCCGGCGGCGAGCTCCCGGCCGGAGAGGCGAGGCAGAGCAAGCGGCACCTGGCGCGCTGCGCGTCCTGTGCCGGATACTGGAAGAGCTATCGGACGACGGTGGCGTTGGAGCGCGAGGCGTATCGCGTTGTCCGCCCGCAAGAGGTGCCGGAGGGTCTCGTTGACGCCATTCTGGCCGCCGCGCGGCCGCTTTCCTCGCGGGCCTGTCACCTTGTTCACCTCCTTTCGGGGGTCGCGGCCGCGCCCCTCATTGCTTTTTACCTCCGCTGATTCGCTTCGTAACTGAGTCCCCGGCGAAACCGATCCCTCACCCCGCCCCTCTCCCGGAGGGAGAGGGAGTTCTTGAGGCGCCTCCTTTGGAGGCGCGACTGACAGTGCCTCACCCCGCCCCTCTCCCGGAGGGAGAGGGAGTTCTTGGGGCCTCCTTTGGAGGCGCGACAGTGCCTCCCCCCGACCCTCTCCCGGGGGGAGAGGGGGAGGGCATCGAATCCTCGGTGTTCGTCATACAGTGAAGCAGTGACGCGAGCGGGATCGGAGTGGCTCGAGGCCGATGGGAGCGGCGGCTTTGCCTCCGGTACGGCGGACCTGGTCAGGACGCGCCGGTATCAGGCGCTGCTGCTCGCGGCGACCACGCCCCCGGCCGGGCGCTTCGTCCTGGTCAACGGCTTCGAGGCCTGGGTGGAGACGCCGAACGGGCGCTTCCCGATCTCCTCGCAGGAGTACGCGCCGGGCGTCGTCGCCCCGGACGGCGCTTCGCGGATCGCGGCGTTCCATGCCGACCCGTGGCCCACCTGGATGTTCCGCGTTGAGGACGGGGTGCGACTGACGCAGGAGGTCTTCGTGTCGCGCCGGACCGGCACGACGGCGCTCGTGTGGCGCCTGGCGCGGAGAAACGCCGACGTGACTCTCTCGGTGCGGCTCCTCTTCTCCGGGCGCGACTACCACTCCCTCCATCACGAGAATCCGCACTTCCGGTTCGAGCCCCAGCGGCGGGGCTACGGCTGGATGTGGGTGCCGTACGAGGGCGTGCCCGCGGTCAATGTGGTGACCAACGGGTCGTACTCCCACGAACCGGACTGGTACCGGAGCTTCCTGTACTCGCAGGATCGGGCCCGCGGGATGGACTTCACCGAGGACCTCGCTTCCCCCGGCGTCTTTCGCTTCGACTTCTCCAAGAGCGAGGCGGTGATTCTCCTTTCGACCGAGCCGCCCGCCGGCGAGAACGACGCCGTCCTCCTCTCGCGGCGATTTCGAGCCGAAGAGAAGCGCCGCCGGTCCGGCTTCTCCTCGCGGCTCGATCGCGCGGCCGACGACTACGTCGTCCGGCGCGGCGAGGGGAAGACGGTCGTGGCCGGCTATCCCTGGTTCACCGACTGGGGGCGGGACACGTTCATCGCGCTGCGGGGGTTGTGCCTGGCGACAGGACGCCTGGAAGACGCGCGCCGGATCCTGATCGAGTGGGCCGGCTTCGTTTCCGAGGGAATGTTGCCGAACCGTTTCCCCGACAAGGGGGGCGAGCCCGAATACGACTCGGTGGACGCGTCTCTCTGGTACATCGTCGCCGTCCACGATTACCTCGCCGCGTGCGAGCACGCCCGGCGGCGCGTGTGGAGCGCGGACCGTTATGCCTTCCTGCGCGCGATCGAGGCGATCCTCGAAGGATATTCGCGAGGAACGCGCCACGGGATCCGCGCCGGCCCCGACGGCCTTCTCGCCGCCGGCGCTCCCGGCGCCGCGTTGACGTGGATGGACGCGAAGGTCGGCGGCCTGGCCGTCACCCCGCGCATCGGCAAGCCCGTGGAGGTCCAGGCGCTCTGGATCAACGCCCTTCGCATCGGGGCTCCTTTCTCGACGCGGTGGGGCCAGATGGCGGAGCAAGCCACGCATTCCTTCGCGGCGAGGTTCTGGAACGAGAGGGGAGGCTTCCTCCACGACGTCGTGGACCGGGACCACATCAAAGGGACCTTCGACGCCCGCTTGCGGCCGAACCAGATCTTCGCCGTCGGCGGACTTCCGTTTACGCTTCTCGAAGGGGATCGTGCCCGTCGCGTCGTGGACGCGGTGGAGAAGCGCCTCTGGACGCCGATGGGCCTCCGGTCGCTCGCCCCGGACGACCCGGCCTACAAAGGCCATTACTCGGGCGGAGCGGCAGAGCGCGACCGCGCCTATCACCAGGGGACGGTGTGGCCGTGGCTGGCCGGTCCCTTCGTGGAGGCCTGGGTCCGCGCGCGAGACGGCGCGGCGGAGGCGCGGAGGGAGGCGCGGGAGAGGTTTCTCGCGCCGCTCCTCGCCCGCATGGACGAGGCGGGCCTCGGCCACATCGGCGAGATCGCCGACGGCGATTCCCCCCACACGCCGCGAGGCTGCCCCTTCCAGGCCTGGTCCGTGGCCGAGGCGCTGCGCCTGGACCGCGTCGTTCTGGCGGAGTGACGATCCGCGCATGAGAGTCGCCGTTGTGGGGGCCGGCGGGGTCGGGGGCTACTTCGCAGGGGCGATCGCCCGCGCCGGACACGAGGTGCGCCTCTTCGCGCGGGGAGAGCACCGGGACGCGATCCGCGCTCGCGGCCTGGAGGTCAGGGAGCCGGAGGGCACCTGGACGGTGAAGGTCCAGGCGACGGACGAGCCCGAGGAGCTCCTGCCGGCGGACTTCGCGATCGTCGCGGTCAAGAGCTACTCGCTCGTCGAAGTCGGCCCCGTGGTTGCGCGGCTCACGGAGGCGGGGGCCGTCGCGGTTCCGCTGTTGAACGGCGTCGAGGCATTCGAGTCGCTCGTGGAGATGGGCGTTCCCGCCGACAGGATGCTGGGCGGGCTGACGGTGATCAGCTCCGAGAAGACGGCGCCCGGCGTCATCACCAGGAAGAGCGACTTCCGGCGCGTCGTGGTCGGCGAGCGCGGCGGAGGAGCCTCGGAGCGGGCCGAACGCGTCGCGGCGGTTTTCCGCGAGGCCGGCGCGGAGACCCGGGTCTCGGCGGACATCACGGTGGACCTCTGGCGCAAGTTCCTCTTCCTGACCACCCTGGCCGCGGCCTGCGGCCTCGCGCGGGCTCCCGTCGGGGCGGTCCGGGACGCTCCCCTGGGGCCGGAGCTTCTCGAGCGCGCGGGGAGGGAGATCGCAGCCGTCGCCAGGGCGCGCGGAATCGCGCTTCCGGCCGGAGAGGAAGACAAGGTCCTCCAGACGATGGCGGCGCTTCCGGCCGGGACGAAGCCGAGCTTCCTGCTCGACCTGGAGCGCGGAGGGCGCAACGAGCTCGACATCCTCTCCGGCGCCGTGTCCCGCTACGGGCGCTCCTGCGGCGTCCCGACGCCGATCCACGACGCGGTCGTGACGGCCGTTTCCGCCGGGGCGCGGCGGCCCTGAAACCTCGGCCGCGTTGCGGCATCCAACGATCATCGAGAAGTGAAGAGCATGGCCGAGCAGATCCGTCGTCGCCGATGCACCGCTCTCGCGGCGCGCAAGCATGTCGTCGCGTAGACGGGCGCCCTCACCCCGACCTGCCGGCCGCTCGCTCCGCGAGACGCGACCTTCGGTCGCGGCCGGCGCTGAAGTCAGCGGGGGGAGACCCCCCGGCCCCCCCCGCGGGGGAGAGGGAGCAGAATGGCGGAGGAGCTACGCCTCGAGGAGGACGCCGTGCGGCGGCGCAACTGGAAGCGGCTGGGGGCCATGGTTCCCGGTCAACGATCTCCTCGTCGAGGCGCTCCAGCGATACCATCATTTCCATGGCGACGGGCTCAGAGTCGAGTGCCCGACGGGATCGGGAGCCTTCATGAACCTCGGCCAGGTCTCGCGGAGGCTCGCGCGGCGGCTCGCCTCGCTCTTCCTTCCGGACGCCCGGGGTCGGCGCCCCTGCCACGGGGAGGACGAGCGCTACGCGAAAGACCCCGCCTGGCGTGACCTGGTCCTCTTCCAGGAATACAGAGCATGAGCGCTACGACCGCCGAGGCCGTCACCCGCGCCCCCGCCTCGCGCCGGGTCGTGCCCAAGCACCATGCCCTCGTGCGGCTGTCGCACTGGGCCAACGTCCCGATCCTCTTCGGCCTCATCGCGACCGGGCTTTCGATCTACTGGGCCGCGCCCGTCCATGAGCATCCGCCGGATCGCGTGACGCGGTCGACCGACTATGTCGCGGACATCGGAATCTGGATAGTCCGGCACGTGCCCGGGGCCGGCCCGGCGAAAGACCCCGGCGGATGGATCTACAACCACCTCGGCATCGGCACGTTTCAACTCGCCCATGCGCTGCGACTCCACTGGTTCTTCGCCTATCTCTTCATGGCGAACGGGCTCCTGTACGTGCTCGGGCTCGCCCTGGGCGACGGATACAAGGCGCTCCTGCCGCGGTTCTCCGACGTCCCGGAGGCCCTGCAAATGATGCGGTACTACGTCGGCGTCGTTCCGGCGAAACTCCTGCGCCGCCCCTGGCCCCATCCGCCCGTCCGTTCCAAGTACAACGCCCTGCAACGCGGCGCGTACTTCTCGATGCCGCTCCTGGGGATCCTCGCCGTCGCGAGCGGCTGGGCGATTCACAAGCCGGTGCAGCTGCCCTGGCTCGAGCGGCTGTTCGTCAACTACAACGGCGCGCGCGTCGTCCACTTCTGGGTCATGGTCGTTCTTGCGTCGTTCGTCATTCCGCACGTCGTCCTCGTCATCGCCGATGGATGGGACACGTTCCGGTCCATGATCGTCGGGTGGTCGGATCGCCTCGGAGGCGGCCATGGACGAGACTGAGCGCCCGAAAGACGCCGCGGAGCCCGAAACGGAGGCCCCTCCCTCTCGCCCCCCGGGAGAGGGAAGGGGTGAGGGCGCCGCCAGCGCCGAGGCAGCGCCTTCAGAGCAGAGTCCGGAGCCGAGGAAGCCGCGCCCGTGGAGATACCCGACCCCCTGACCCCGCACCCTCTCCCACGGGGAGGGGGAGAGCCCCGCGCCGAGAACCTCAGCGCCGGCCAAGCGGCGTCTCTCGCTTGCCGAGCGGCTCCGCGAGCCCGAGGAGGTCCCCGTCGAGCTGCCCGCCTCGAAGCTCCGGGCGCGCTCGCGGCGGGATTTCCTGATGTTCGGCGCCGGGGCTCTCGCCGCGGCGGCCGGGTTCTGGTGGCTCCTGCCCGACGGGACGAAGCAGTTGCACCTGACGCCCAAAATGCGGGACTGGATCGATTCCCTGGATGCCCGGTTGGGAGCCGACCCGAAGCGCCGCGAGCGATTCCTGAACCGCGTGCTGACCTTCGACGACGACGTGGCCGAGGCGCTCTACTCCGAGGACCGCTCCGTCCGGACCTATTCGAAATCGCAGGTCACGCCGCTGCGGATCAACTACGCGGGGATGATGCCCGGCCCCGATTACCTCCCGGGCTGGACGCTCACGGTTTCCGGGCTCGCGTCGGGACAGGTCGAGCGGCTGACGATCTCCGACCTCCTCGCGCGATTTGCGCATCGCGACCAGGTCACGCGGCTCCTCTGCGTGGAAGGCTGGAGCATCATCGCCTGGTGGGGAGGGCTGCGCTTCGCTGATCTCCTTCGGGCCTATCCGCCGGCTCCGGGCGCGCGCTGGGCCCGCCTCGATTCCGCCGTCAGCCTCGATGGGGACGGGAATCCGGACCCGTACTACGTCTCGATCGACCTGCCGACCGCGCGCCATCCGCAGACGCTCCTCGCCACGCACCTCTCGGGACGCCCCCTTCCGCTCGCGCACGGGGCGCCCCTGCGCCTGCTCGCGCCGATGAAGCTGGGCTTGAAGAACATCAAGGCGATCACGTCCATCGCCTACTCCGCCGAGGAGCCCGCCGACTACTGGAACGATCGGGGCTACTCGAAGTACGACGGGTTGTGATGCGGCTGCCTCTGCTGACGACCGCCGCCGCCGGACTCCTCCTGAGCGTGGTCCTGCTCCTCGCGGCCGACAGGGACGCGGCGCCCCTCGCGACGGCAGGGCCGGGCCCCGGCGGAGCGACAAGGCTCTCCCTGGCTCCGGATCTCTCCTTCACCGACGACTCCTCGAGCAACTTCCCGATCCGGGGGGAGAACCTGGGCGACGGGAAGATCGCCTCCGACCGTCCGACCGCGATCTTCTTCGGGACCTCGCATTGCTGGAACACGAACCGCGAGGCGGAACGCTTCGTCGCCGTCGCCGCGAAGGAGGGGGAGGCCGTCCGGTTCCTCGTCGTGGACCTCGACCATCCGACCCGCGAGCAGAAGCCCCTCGTCTCGCGCTTCTACCGCGGCTACATCCCGACGCTCGCCATCCTCGATGCCTCCGGGAAGGCCGTCTACAACCGGTCCGGGGAGACGGCGGACCGCCGCGGCGACACCGCGGGCCTCGAGGAGATCCTCCGCAAGGCCCGGTAGTCATCCACGCCGGCGTCCTCCCAGGGACGGGGGAACGAACGCGCTCCCCAGCTTCTCGATCGTGGCGAAGTGCCTGGCCGCGAGGCGATGGAGCAGGGCCGCGCCCCGGCGGGTCGCCTCGACGAGGACGCGCCGGCCGTTGTTCGGGTCGCGCCGGCGCCGGACGAGCCCGGCCTGCGCGCAGCGGTCCACGAGGCCGACGGCGCTCTGGTGGCGGATCTGGAGCCGCTGGGCGAGGTCTTCGATGGCCGGCGCGCCGCCGGCGGAGCCCCGGACGAAGAGGAGGAGCTGGTACTGCGTCGGGGAGACCCCGTGCGCCCGGGTGATCGCCTCCGAGGCCGCGAGGAATTTCCGGAGCGCGTGGCGCCAGTCGGCGAGGGCGCGGTAGTTCCGATCCTTCAGGCGCGGCATCAAAATATCGTAGCACGATATGTGACATATCGTTGTACGATGCGTTCCCGAAGGAGATTGGAAGCCATGTTGAAGAATCGCGCCGCCCCGTTCCTGTCCCTGGTCGCCGCCGCCCTCCTGGTGCTCTCGTCCTGCAGCGCGAAACCGCCCGAAGACGGCGGCCGCGCCGCGCGAAAACGCCCCCGCTCCCCCCGCGACGGCCGTCGCTCCCCCGGCGACGGCGCAGCCGCCCTCCGTCGAGCGCGGACATCCTCTCGGCCGACCTCGCGACGCTGAACCGCAAGGGGTACCTGAAGGACGCCTTCTTCGACTACGACAAGGCGGAACTGCGGGAAGACGCGCGCGCCGCCCTCCTGGCCGACGCGCAGTGGCTCAAGAAGTATCCGTCCGCGAAGATCATGATCGAAGGGCACTGCGACGAGCGCGGGACGGAGGAATACAACCTCGCGCTCGGCGACCGCCGCGCCAACGCCGCGCGGGAGTACCTGGCTTCGCTCGGCGTCCCCGCCACCCGCATCGCGTCCGTCTCCTACGGAAAGGAGCGCCCCTTCTGCGCGCAGGAGACGGAGAGCTGCTGGCAGGAGAACCGGCGGGGACACATGCTGATCACCGCCAAGTGACGCGCGGGTGCGGCGCCCGGTGTTCGGCATGCCGGTGAGGACCGAACACCGGTCGCCGTGACGGATCCGAAGCCGCTCGAGCTCGCCGACGAGAGCCGCTGGTACACCGAGCACACCGCGCTCCTCATCAGCACGCTGAAGTGGGCGCTGCTCGGCGCCGTTGCCGGTGTCTGCGTGGGAGCGGGGACGCGGGCGTTCCTCTGGACGCTGGCGAAGTCCGGCGCCCTCGTCCGCCGGATCGAGTTGGGGCCGCTGCCCTACTACTTCCTGCTTCCGCTCGCGCTGCCCCTCTGCGTGTGGCTCATCCGCACGTTCGCGCCGACGGCCAGGGGACATGGCACGGAGGCCGTCATCGCCGCGGTCCACAAGAGCTCGGGGAGGATCGACTGGCGGGTGGCCCCGGTCAAGCTCTTCGCGACAGTGCTGACCCTGGCCTTCGGCGGCTCCGTCGGCAAGGAGGGACCGTGCGCGCAGATCGGCGGGTCGATTGCGAGCGCGTTCGCGGACCTCCTCCGCTTGAACGACGAGGACCGGCGGCGACTGGTCATCTGCGGGATCGGCGGAGGTTTCGCGGCGGTCTTCGGCACGCCGATCTCCGGCGCCCTTTTCGGGATCGAGGTCCTCTATCTGGGACGAATCGAATACCCGGTCCTCTTTCCGTGTCTGGTTTCCGGGATCGTCGCTCATCTGGTCTGCGGGGTCCGCGCCCCGGTCCCGGCGCTCGCCGACTCGCTGGCGTCCTTGGGCCGCACCGAGATCGTCGCTCTGTCGATCGTCTTCGGCGCGATCTTCGGCATAGCGGCGTTGATCCTGATCGAAACCATGCGCGGCCTGGAGAAAGGGCTTCGGCCGTTCCAGCGCCATCCGTACTGGATCGCCGCGGCGGGCGGCGTCTTCCTCGCCGTCTTCTATTGGCTCGCCGGCTCACAGTTCGCCGGCCTCGGAGTGACGACGATCGAGGCGGCACTCTCCGGCGCAACGCAAATCGCCCTCGCAGCGTTCCTGTGGAAGATCGTCGCGACGGCCGTGACCCTCGAGACGGGAGGGAGCGGAGGCATCGTGACACCCCTCTTCTTCATCGGCGCGACATGCGGCGCCTCCCTGGCCCGCCTGTTCCATCTGCCGCCCGGGGCCTTCGCCGCCTTCGGATTGGTCAGCGTCGTGGCTGCCGCCGCCAACACTCCAATCGCGGCGGCCGTCATGGGGATCGAGCTGCTGCCGGCCGACATCGGGGTGTACGCCGCGCTCGCGGCAGGGACGGCCTTCCTGATCGTCGGCCACAGGAGCGTCTACGCCAGCCAGAAGATCGGGCTGTCGAAGTCCGCGGGGCTGGACGTGCAGCTCGACATGCCGATCGGCGAGCTCACGCGTTCCGGTCTCCGGATCCGCGACGGAAGCCTCACGGGACGGGTGTTGCGCCGCCGCCGCTCTCCGCCGCGGAATCCGCCGGAGTCCGGGGACTGATCCCCCGCCGTGAACCGGCGCAGCGGGCGAGGACGCGCGCCGTGATTTCCTGGCTCGTCGGAGGATTCTCCGAGAGGCCGAGCGAGTGGAGCTCCTCGTGGAGGAGGAGCGACGCGCCGAGCCGGGGGTTGTTTCGCTCCGTGACGGCGAAGCGCGAGCCGCACAGGTAGATGACGCGGCTTCCCGGTCTCGTCGCCGCGAGAGTCCCGGTGGAGCAGAAGGGCAGGTGCTCTCCGTTGACGAAACGGAGGCGGCGCAGGTAGGCCCCGCCCGTGACTCCGAGGGCGTCCAGGGCGGCCTGCAGCGGAGATCCCGAGGCGGCGCGGAAGTCGGAGAAGATCTGCTCGCAGCGCGGGTCCTCCAGGAGACGCTCGGCCGCGGCGATCGCGTTGGCCGTCGCCGCGGCGAGGAAGGAGTCGACGGGAGTCACGAACCAGTCGTTCGCGTCCGGCGGCGACACCGCGGATCCGGCGGCCGAGTGGAGAAGCGCGAGAGCGAGGAACGCGCGGCGAGCGGACGGCGCGAAGAGAGAAGCGAAGTTGCTCGGTCGTGCCCGCATGAACGCGGGTACGGCCGCGTTTCACGACCGATCGTCCGGTCATCACGCAGTGCTTTCGCTTCGTCACATTGCTCCGGGAGCCTCGAACCGGCGCGCAGAACTCCGCTCCGCGTGACGAGTCCTCGCCGGAGCGTGACGGAAGACTCGCGCGCCGGGACGGAGCGTTGTTCGGTGGTGTCCGCGCCGGTCGAGCGCGCTCCCTTCGCCCTCTCGCGCGCGGGTGAACTTCGATCGCGATCTCGATCGCCTCCGCGCTAGCGCGGATCAACGCGCCGGTTCGCGGGCCGAAGTCGTTTTGGCGCGGGACGCGCGCCGTAACCTTCTTCGACTCGTCGCGTACTTTGCGGGGGAAGGAGCTCCACGGCCATCGAGGTCGCCGACGGGTTGACGATCCGGGTCCTCATCGTGGACGACGAGCGTCCCGCGAGGGAACGCGCGCGCGAGCTTCTCGAGAAGGAGCCGGGCATCGAGATCGTCGGGGCGTGCGCCTGCGCGGAGGATGCCGCCCGGGCGATCCGGGCTTTCGAGCCGGACCTGATGTTCTTCGGCGTCCGGGCACCGGCAGCACACGGCTTGTCGGCACTCCGTGAAATGGGCGCGGAGCGGATGCCGGCGGTGGTGTTCGTCGTCGTTCCCGATGAACGCGCGCTCAGGGCTTTCGAGAATCATTCCTTCGATTACGTCGTGAAGCCGATCGACGCCGGGCAATTGCGGGACGCGCTCCGAAGCGCCCGGGAGCGGCCCTCCTCCGGGTTGCCCGGGACCTTCCAGCGGCGCCTCCTGTCGCTGCTCGAGGAGCTGAGGCACCGCGCGCGCTCCTTCGACCGCCTCGTCATCAAGACGGGAGGGAAGCTCTCGTTCCTGAAGGCCGAGGCCATCGATTGGATCGGGGCGGAAGGCAACTACGTCCGGATCCACGCGGGCAGAGAGTCTCCTCTCGTCCGGGAGACGATGACGGAGATCGAGACGCGCCTCGATCCCGCTCGCTTCGTGCGGATCCACAAGTCGACGATCGTCAACACCGACCGGATCCGCGAGATCCAGCCGCTCTTCAACGGAACCCATTCGGTCCTCCTGCATGACGGAACGCGCCTGACCTGGAGCCGCGGCTACCGCGAGCAGCTTCGGGCCCTGACGGGGGAGGAGGCCTGAGGCGCTGTTAGGATCCTCGGCCGGAACCGGCGGAGCGGGCTATGTTCATCGGACACTTCGGCCTCGGATTCGCAGGCGAAGCGGGCCGTGCCCGCGGTTTCGCTCGGCACCCTGTTTCTCGCCGTGCAATTCGCCGACGGGCTGTGGCCCCTCCTGCTCCTTCTCGGGGTCGAGCACGTGCGGATCGCGCCCGGGACGATGAAGCTCTCGCCCTTTGACTTCTACGACTATCCGTGGAGCCACAGCCTCGTGGCGCTCGCGGCCTGGAGCGCCCTCTTCGGCGGCGCGTATTTCGCTCTTCGCCGGAGTTTCCGCGCGGCGGCCGTCGTCGCGGCAGGAGTCGTGAGCCACTGGATTCTCGACTTCCTGGTCCACCGGCCCGACATGCCGGTCTTCCCGCGGGGGCCGTACCTGGGCCTGGGACTCTGGAACTCGCTTGCGGCGACAGTAGTGCTCGAGGCGGGGTTCTACGGCGGAGGGGTGGCGCTCTACGCCACGGCGACACGGGCGAAGGATCGAACGGGAGTGTGGGCGCTCTGGTCGCTCGTCCTCCTCCTGTTCGCGCTGTGGATCTCGACGTTCTTCGCGCCGCCCCCGCCGGGCCAGGTCCCCGTCGCCGTCTCGGGAATCGCGATGTGGCTCACGATCCCCTGGGGCTACTGGATCGACCGCCACCGCATCGTCACGACACGACTCCCCCCGACCGTGCGCCGCGTGCGTAGTAGGGGAGGGGCTTGCCCCTCCCGCCTCCGCGTGATTCGCCGCGTCGTCGGGACCACGGCGGAGCCCGAAACGATGGCCTTCCGACGATCGACCGCACGATTCCGCGGAACGCAGGATCACCGTCTCGACGCTTCGGCGCAACCGAAAGCGGCGGGCGGCGCAAGCGCCGCCCCTACAGCACGGGAGGACGCTGGGATCCTTCTGTTTCAGGTTTCTTGCGCAGAAGCGCGATCGCGTCGCGGGCGATGACGGATTCCTCGTCGGTGGCCAGGGCCCAGGCTTCAATCCTGGAGTCGCCGGCCGAGATCAGCCCGTCTCCCTCGAGCTGCTTCTCGTTGCGGGAGGGATCGAGCCGAAGGCCCAGTGCTTCGAGGCCGTCCAGGATCGCCGCGCGGATCGCCGGCATGTGCTCTCCGATGCCGCCGCCGAGGAGGACCGCGTCGGCGCGGCCCAGCGCCGCCAGGTAGGCGCCCAGGTACTTGCGCGCCCGGTAGGCGAAGAGATCGAGCGCGAGCCGGGCCCTGGCGTCGCCCGCGTTGGCCGCGCGTTCGATCTCGCGCGCGTCGCGGGAAACCCCCGAGACTCCCGCGAGGCCGCTCCGCTCGTTCAGCCAGGAGACGATCTCGCCGGCCGCGACGCCCTCGCGCCGGGCGAGATAGGCGACGAGCGCGGGATCGAGGTCGCCGGAGCGCGTGCCCATCACGAGCCCTTCGAGCGGCGTGAAGCCCATCGAGGTGTCCACGGATCGGCCCCGGTCGATGGCGCAGGCCGAGGCGCCGTTGCCCAGCTGGAACGCGATCAGCCTCAAGTCCTCCGCCCGGCGGCCCCGGCGGCGGGCGTACTTTTCCATCAGCGATCGAAAGGCTGTGCCGTGGAAGCCGAATCGCCGCACACCGTGCCGCGTGGCGAGGTCGCCGGGGATCGCGTAGGAGGAGGCGCGCTCGGGCATCCCGCGGTGGAAGGCGGTGTCGAAGACGGCGACCTGCGGCAGGTCCGGCCGCGCATCCCGGCAGGCCTTGATGACCGCGAGGGCGCGCGCGTTGTGGAGCGGCGCGATATCGCCCAGGCCTTCCAGAGCGGCGATCGCCTCGCCGTCGAGCGCCACGGGCGCCGAGAAGCGCTCGCCTCCGTGGACCACGCGGTGCGCCATGGCCTCGTAACTCGCCGCGGCCGCGTCCCCGAGGAGGATCCCGCGGGCCGCGCCCGCGTGGTCCGGCGGGGCCTTGTCTTCGCCGATCCGCTCGACGCTCCCCGAGAGCAGCGCCCGCGAGGGGGCGATGTCTCCTGGAGACTCCTCGACGAGGCGATACTTCAGGGAAGAGCTGCCGGCGTTGAAGACGAGGACCCTCATTGCCTCCACGGGAGGATCAGGCCGGCTCGCCGCAGAGC
Organism: uncultured Acidobacteriota bacterium; assembly: GCA_963782815.1. Classification (GTDB taxonomy): domain Bacteria; phylum Acidobacteriota; class Thermoanaerobaculia; order UBA5066; family Gp7-AA6; genus JAWOLE01. The sequence goes on from CAWALG010000041.1 coordinate 123,138, forward strand.
CGGTGAACGCAGTCGAGGAGCCTGCCGGAATCGATCGGTTTCCGGATGAAGTCCGCGACCCCGGGCGCATCGCGGATGAATTGCATCCCCGAGAGGAGCACGACGGGCGCCGGGGGAAAGCCGGCCTCCGATTCGCGCCGGGCGAGGAACTGCCAGCCGTCCACGCCCGGCATGGCGAGGTCGAGGAGGACGAGGCGCACGCGGCCCGCGCGCAGCTTCTCGATCGCCTCGGCGCCGTCGGCCGCCGTCGCCACGGCGTAGCCCTCCCCCTCGAGCAGTGAGCGGACCCCCTCGCGGACGCCCGGGTCGTCGTCCACCACGAGGATCGCGCCGGGTTCGCGGCTCACGGCTTCCCCTCCGGCGGGCGGCGGGGCGCACGCCTCCGCCGCGCCCGGCCCCGTCTGGCGGTCGGCGCGCTCGCGCTTCATGCGCCTCAACTCGAGCTGGGCCACGGCCTGCCTCGACAGGGCGCGAAGCGATTCGATCTGCTCGCCCGACAGGTCCTCTCGGCTGCCGGTCCATCACGGCGAGCGCGCCCACCGCGTGACCGTCGCGAGTCCGAAGCGGAGCGCCCGCGTAGAATCGCAACGCGGGAGAGCCCGGGCCGGAGGCCTCCGAAACGAAGCGCGGATCCTCCATGGCATCGCGCACCACGAAGACGTCCGGGTTGCGGATCGCCCGCGCTCCGAGGGAAGCCTCGAGCGGCAGGGCCGATTCCTCGAAGCCGAGCCTCGACTTGAACCAGATGCGGTTCGCGTCCGCGAACGACAGCGACGCGAACGGCGTCCCGCAGAGGACCGAGGCGAGCCGCGTCAGGTCGTCGAATTCCGCCTCGGGCGCCGTGTCCAGGATCGCGTAACGGGCCAGCGCCAGGAGCCTCGCGGCCTCCCGGGCCTCGGGCGCCGCGCCGGCCGGGCCGGAGGCGTCGGAAAGCGATTCCAGCGCCGACTCGAGCGCAGACCTCATGTCTCCCGCGGACGCGAAGCGATCCGCCGGTGTCTTCTTCATCGCGCGCCGGACGACGGCGGCGAGCGGCTCGGGAACCTCGGGCGCGACCTCCCGGAGGGGCGTCTCCTCCGACTTGACGATCTGCTCGAGCAGGAGGAAGAGCTTTTCGTGCTCGAAGGGCTTGCGGCAGCTCAGGAGCTCGTAGGCGACGACGCCGAGCGAGAAGATGTCGGTGCGGGCGTCCATGCTCTCGCCCACGATCTGCTCGGGCGACATGTAAGCGGTGGAGCCCACGGCGGTGCCGTCTTTCGTGATGTTCGTCGTCGAGTCGAGGGACTTCGCGATTCCGAAGTCCATGATCTTCACGACCCCGTCGTCCAGGATCCGGATGTTCGCGGGCTTGATGTCCCGGTGGACGATTCCCCGTGCCGTGGGCGAATTCGAGAGCCGACGCGACCGCGATCAGGATGCGGACCTTCTCCGGGAGGGGGAGCGGGTCCCGGCGCCCGATGACCCGGTCGAGGTCTTCGCCGGAGAGCAGCTCCTGCACGATGAACGGAACGATTCCCTCGACGCCGAATTCGTAGATGGTCGTGATGTTGGGATGATGGAGGTTGCCCGCGAGCTGCGCCTCCCGGAAGGCGCGCGCGCGCATGTTGGCGTCCGGGAACTCGCAGGTCTTCAGGGCAACGGCCCGCCGGATCATCGGGTCCCAGGCCTTGTAGACCGTTCCAAAGCCTCCGGTCGCGATCTTCTCCAGGATCTCGTACTTGCCGATCTTCCGGCGCGCTTCTTCGGCGGCTGCGGCTCGCGGCGCCCGACCTCTTCCACCGGCTTCCTGGATCCGAACCAGCCCATCAGGCCCCCTTCTTCCACCCCGGGCAGGAGTTCTCGCGCGCGGGAAAGAGCAGGTTTCATGCCGCCGGGCGCTCGGGCATCCTGACCCCGGACGGACCTTCGATTTCCGGTTCCCTCCCTAATCCTCCCCGAAAGAAGTCTCCTTTTCGGCCTCCACCTTCAGGGTCGTCTTCTCGACGGAGTCTCCCGACCGGATCTCGACGGTGTACTTGCCGGGTGGAAGGTATCGCTTGCGCGTCGCGCGCAGCGGATCGGCGAGCAGGTCGTAGAGCTCCGGGTCGAGCGGCCTGGGAGGTCCGGCGGCGGGGCGCTCGTCGTCCGTCTTGCCGGCGTCGTCGTCCTCGTCTTCATCCTCGTCGGAGGCGGGTTTCGCCGCGGCGGCCGCGGTCTTGCGCGGACGTCTTCCCGCGACTCCTTGCCAGCCTCGGCGTCCTTGTCCTTCTCCTTCTCCTTCTCCTTCTCTTTCGCGAGCGCCTTCTCGCGCGCCTTCGCCTCGGCGGCGTCGGCGAGCTTCGGGTCGGCGGAGAGGTCGTATTCGACGGCGTTCATCCCTCGACTGCGAGGTCCCGTCCAGCTCCTTCCAGAGCATGCCGTTCTCGTCCTTCACGGCGAGCTTGACCGGCGCGTCTCCCCCGGCCCAGTAGGCGATCCGGACGGACGGTTCGATGCGGAAGAAGGGGGTCCACGGGTCTTCGCCGTATCCGCGGCGGCGACTCTCCTTGATCGGCTTGACGGGGAAGGCGTGGAGGCCGCCCGAGGCGACGCCCTCCTTCAGCTTGCGCAGGGGCGCCGCCTCCGCGATGAAGACGCTCCGGCCGTGCGTTCCGACGACGAGGTCGCCCGAGCGCGGCTCGACGACGAGGTCCTGGACGGCCACGCGCGGGAGGCCTCCGGTCATCGCCGTCCAGGTCGTCGCCCCGGTCGAGCGAGACGAAGACGCCGGAGTCGGTGCCGAGATAGAGGAGGTGCTTGGCCTTCGGGTCCTCGCGGATGACGTTGACCGGCTCGGCCGGGAGCCCCGCGGCGAGGGACTGCCACGTCTTGCCGTAGTCGGTCGAGCGGAAGACGTACGGGGCGAACTCGTCGTTGCGGTATCCGCTCTGCGTGGCGTAGACCGTCCCCTCGTCGAAGCTCGAGGCGAGGACGCGCGTGACCCAGCGGTCCCGGGCGAGGCCCTTCGAGAGGTCGGTCCAGGTCGCGCCGCCGTCGCGCGTGCCCCAGACCTTGCCTTCGTCCGTGCCGGCGTAGATCACGCCGAACTTCTTCGGCGACTCGGAGATGGAGGTGATGGTTCCGAACGGGACGTCCCCCTGCTCGGGGTTGGACGTCAGGTCCTCCGAGATGGCGGTCCAGGTGTCGCCCCGGTCGAAGGAGCGGTAGAGCCGGTTGGTGCCGAAGTAGAGGATGTCGCGCGAGTGCGGCGAGAGGAGGAACGGCGTGATCCAGTTGTAGCGCAGCGGCTTCTCCTTCTTCTTCGCGGACAGCTCCGGCCGGGGGCGGATGCTCGCGCGCTCCCCGGTCTTGACGTTCAGCCGCGCCGCGATGCCGAACTGCAGCGCCGCGTAGACGACGTTCGGGTCCTTCGGGTCGATGACGACGCAGCTCCCGTCGCCGCCGTAGATCGACTTCCAGGCCTGCGGGTCGGTCTTCCCGTAGCGGTAGGTCGAGGGGCCGCGCATCACGCCGTTGTCCTGGAGTCCGCCCACGATGTTGTAGGGGTCGGCGCTGTCCACGGCGAGGATGGTGAACTGGCCGACCGGCAGGTTGTTCAGCCTGGTCCAGGTCTCGCCGTAGTCGTACGACACGTTGATGCCGCCGTCGTTGCCGATCGCGAGGCGCTGCGGGCGCCTTCGGGTCGATGAAGATCGCGTGGTAGTCGCCGTGGACGCCGCGGCCGCCGATCCCCTTCCAGGTCTTCCCGCCGTCCGTGGAGGTGAGCATCGGGACCCCCTGGATGTAGACGCGCTCCGGGTCGGCCGGGTCCACGGCGATGCGGCCGAAGTAGTAGCCGTAGCTGTGGAACACCTTGTCGATGCGCCCCTCGTGCGTCCGCTTCCAGGCCGCGCCGCCGTCGTCGGAGCGGTAGACCTCCGTCGCGACGACCTGGTTCTCGAAGATCTCGCGGTTGGCGTCCTGCATGTAAGCCACGAGGTCGGCGATCGTGATCCGGCCGGCCTTGACGTCTTTCTTGAGCCTCGCCGCCTTGAGCGACTTCGGGAAGTCGTAGCGGCGCAGGAAGCGCGCGACGACCGCGTCGTCGAGCTTGGCGAATCCCTCCGCGGTCATCTTCTTCAGCCGCCGCGGCGTCAGCTCTCCCGGCGGCGCCTCCTCGTCGAAGGTCTCCGACTCGGGCCGGCGCGCCTGGTTGTCCAGGACGGCATAGACGGTCTGAGGGCGCGAAGCGGCGATCGCGAGGCCGATCCGCCCGACCGTGGCTCCGGCCGGAAGGCCCGCCGACAGGCGCTTCCAGTTCTTCCCGGCGTCCGACCGATTTCCAGACGCCGCTTCCGGGCCCGCTCTCCAGGAAGTTGGCCGCGCTGCGCGCCCGTTCCCAGGTCGCGGCGTAGAGGACGTCGGGATTCTTCGGGTCCTGGACCAGGTCGATGGCGCCCGTGCGCTCGTCCACGTACAGCGTCTTCGCCCAGCTCTTCCCGCCGTCGCGCGTCACGAAGACGCCGCGCTCCGGATTCTCCGTGTAGAGATGCCCGACCGCCGCGACGTAGACGGTCTCCGAGTCGCGCGGGTCCACGACCACCTTGCCGATGTGGTGCGTGTCGGAGAGGCCGATCGCGCGCCAGGTCTTTCCGCCGTCGTCCGTCTTGTACATGCCGGCGCCGGCGTAGGAGGTCCGGCTGGAGTTGGACTCGCCCGTTCCGACGTAGATCTTCTTGCCGTCCGGGTCCCCGAGCGCGAAGGACCCGATCGTGAGCGTGGGCTCGTCGTCGAACAGGGGAGACCAGGCGCCGCCGCGGTCGTCCGTGCGCCAGAGGCCGCCGGAGGCGAAGGCGACGATGAGCGAGTCGGGATGGTTGGCCGGCGCGGCGATCTCCACGACGCGGCCCCCCTGCACCTCGGGCCCGACGTTGCGGAAGCGGATCTGCGAGAGGAGCGAAGCCTTCTCCATCTCGAGCCGCTTCTGGTAGCCGGCCTGCCGCGCCGCCGCCTCCATGCCGAGCGCGCCGCGGGTGGAACTTCAGCCGCTCCTGCTCCTTGGTGAGCGGAGGCTTCTCGTCCGCCGCGAGCGGCGCGGTTACGGCGAGCGCGCAGAGAAGCGAGAAGTGTGGCAATTCGGAGAACAGCGCACGGTGACCTCCCGGAGATTTTGTTTCGGCGAAGCGAGAGCGTATTTCGGACGGAGCGACGCGTCAACGAAGAGCACCTGGCGGCGCCTCCGTGCCGTAGGGGCGGGGCTTGCGCCCGCCCGCCCCTGCCGGTTGTGACGACGCGTCGAGACGGCGATGGTTCGCGGCGGGGGATCGTGCGGTCGATCGCCGGAGATCCATCGTGTCGGGCGGCAAGGCTGTCTCGACGAGATGGCGAAATCTGAGGAGGCGGGAGGGGCAAGCCCCTCCCCTACAGCGCGGGAGGCAATTCCGCGAGGAGTTTCTTCAGGTGTCCTGCCAGACCGCGGGCCAGGAATGTGTTCCGTGGCCGCGGGTCTCGAGCCCCGTGGGATCAGGACGACTCCCCGTGGCCGATCCCGTCGGGCAGGACGAGGTAGTAGCGCGCGGCGTCGAGGAGCTGCCCGGGCCCGAAGAGCACGCCGGCGAAGTTGTCGGAGAGAAAGGCCCTACCCGAGCCGGTCGTGCCGTGCAGCACGAGGACGGCGTTGCGAACGGCGGCCTTCGCGTCGCGCCGCGGCGTCCCGATCGTGCGGTAGTGGATCTTCAGCTCCGGCAGCGTCTCGCCGCTCGCGAAGCGGAAGTCCCGGATCGTGAAGTCGCCGGAGGCGAGGTCGGGGAACGGGGCGCGCGAAGAGGGACGAGGCGAGGAGGAGCGCCGAGGCCGCAAGGGACTTCCTTGTCGGGCGGCACGGCGATCGCCGTTCCTACGCCACGTCCCAGCGGCGGGCGAGGCGGCGCGCCGCGGCGAAGAGGACGACCGAGCCCGCCAGCAGGGCCGCGACCTGGGGCCAGAGGTTCACGATCGGTTCGTCGCGCCAGAAGACTTTCATGAAGCCGTCGATGGCCCAGGCGTTCAACGTCACGAGCCCGAACTTCTGGATCGTCTCCGAGAGCAGGTAGCGGGGGACCATGCTCCCGCCGAGCGCCGACATCGCCAGGATGAGCAGGTTCGACAGGGCGACCAGCTGCATGCGCGACCGGGAGAGCGCGGCGAGCACGAGGCCGAAGCAGGAGCAGGCGACGGCGGTCGCGACCGTCATGATGAGGAAGCCGGGGACGTGGCGGTGCAGCTCGAGGCCGAAGAAGATCTCCCCCCAGACGAACATCACGACGAGCTGCGTCACGGCCACGGCCGAGAGGTACGCGACTTTCCCGAGGAGCAGCCTGCCCATCGAGACGCGCGTCGAGAGGATCCTGTCGAGGGTTCCGCTCTCGGCCTCCTCGATGAGCGCGCCGCCGGCTCCCGCCGCCGAGAAGAGGAGGAACATCACCCCCAGGCCCGCGGCCAGCAGAGCCGACGTCGGACTCTTCTTGGTCTCCCCGAGGATGTCTCGGACCTCAACGTCCACGAGCCCGGCGGCCGCACCGCCCGACGCTGCGCCGGAGGCCGTTCGATCGCGCAGAAGCCTGGAGGTTTTCCTCCATCTTCGCGCGCTGCTCGGCCGTGAGACCTCCTCCCCACCGGTCGATCTCCTCCATGCCCGTCCGCGCCATCGCCTCGGGCATCGCGGTCGCCGCGATTCCCTGGAGGAGGCCCGAAACGACTTGCGGCGCAACGGGATCCGAGCTGTCGGCCAGGAGCTCGAGCTTCGGGCGGCCCGCCGAAGGGCCGAACTGGATGGGCGCCTGACCGAACCCCTTCGGGATGATCAGCGCGAGGGGAACGCTTCCCGCCCGCACGGCCGCCTCGGCGGAGGCGCGGTCAAACGTCGCTTCCGGGCCGCCCGCGGACGGGATCCTCCCTGCCACGACGCTGACGCCCTTCTCGGCCTTCAGGGCGGCGGCCAGGCGGCGGGAGTTCTCGCTTCCGTCCTCGTCCACGATCGCGACGGAGATCCGCCGGGTGCCGCCGCCGCGCGAGCTTCCGAAGATGCCGGCGAAGATGGAGAAGAAGACGATCGGCACGACGAACGCCAGGACGAAGGCGGCGCGGTCGCGCCGCAGTTTTGCCAGGTGCGTGCGAACGACGGCGAAGATCATTCGCGCAGCTCCCTTCCGGTCAGTTGCAGGAACACCTGTTCGAGCGTGGCGCTCTTCAAGACCAGGTCGCGGATGCCGATCCCCTTCGCGTGGAAGATCTCCAGGAACTCCCGGATCTGCACGGCCGGGTCCTCCACCGAGGCCTGGACCTTCGTCCCGTCCACGGTGGCTCCGAACTTCGTGAGGGCCTCGCGGACGTCCGCCGGGATGGCGACCTGCGTCTCGATCGAGACGGTCTGGGCGGCCCCGAGCGTCTGACGCACGAGCGCGTCACTGGTTCCCGACGCGATGATCTTTCCGTGATCGATGATCGCGATCCGATCGCAGAGGCGTTCCGCCTCCTCCATGTAGTGGGTGGTGTAGAGGAGCGAGACGCCCCGCGACTTGAGCTCGCCGATCATGCCGTAGATGCGCTCGCGGGACTGCGGGTCCACGCCGACGGTCGGCTCGTCCAGGAGAAGCAGCCTCGGGCCGTGGATCGTTCCCGCCGCGATGTTCAAGCGCCTCTTCATGCCGCCGGAGAGCCGGTCCGTGCGCTCGTCGGCCCGGTCGGAGAGGCCGATCCAATCGAGGTTGGCGGCGATGGCGGCTTCGAGCGGCTTTCCCTCGAGTCCCTGATACCGCCCGAAGGTCCAGAGGTTTTCCCGAGGCGAGAGGAGCGGGTAGAGCGCGATCTCCTGCGGTACCCATCCGCGCAGCGCCCGCGCGCCGGAGTCGGCGGGGGAGAGTCCGAAGAGACGCAGGCTCCCGGAGTCCTGCGCCACGCGCCCCGCGACGCCGCGCACGAGCGTGGTCTTGCCCGCCCCGTTGGGGCCGAGCAGTCCCAGGATTTCCCCGGGAGAGATCTCGAACGTCACGCCGTCGAGCGCCTTGCGGCCCGCGAACGTCTTGGAGACCTCGCGGACCTCGAGGGGGAGTGGTTCCGGCATGGTGGGCCTGGGGCTCTCCTCGCGCGCGAGTTTAACCCGCGCTCCGGCCGCGGTCCGCCGTCGAAGAAGATGTTGTATCCTGCGCCCCTCTCCGCTCGAACGTTTCTGGGGCTCTGGGGGACCCGCGAAGGACATGAACGGCACAGTCTTTGCCCTGCTCCTCGGCGCCGGGTGCGCCGGGATTCTGATCAGTTTCGTGAGGGCCCGATCGCGGGCGGTCTTCGCGCAGGACGGCTTCGTTCAGCCCGGACGGCGCAACGTGGCCGTCGCGCTGCTGGCGACTGTGCTGCTCCTGACGGTCGCGATTCCCTTCGCGGGCGGGCTGGCGGGCGGACAGCCGGACACGAAGGACTTCACGCTCGTTTCTGTCTTCGCGGTGCATCTGATGCTGATCGTCTTCCTGGCCGTCTATTTCGTGCTGTCGGGCCGGCGCTCCCTTCCCGAGTTCCTGAAGCTGACGAGCGCCCGGCCGGCCGCGGACCTGGGCGCCGGCTTCCTCATCGGTTTCGCCGGATGGCTCCTGACGATCGTCGCCCTCCTGATCGTGATCGGGCTCTGGTACGTGCTGCGGCGGCACGGGAACCCCGCGCCGGTGCGCGAGGTCTCGCCGACGATCGTCTGGCTGGTCGCCCAGCCGCTCGCCGTCCGGATCCTGATCGTGCTGTCCGCGATGGTCGTCGAGGAGCTCTTCTTCCGCTCCTTTCTCCAGCCGCGCGTGGGCGCCCTCGCCGCGACGCTGATGTTCACCGCGGCTCACGGGGCCTATGGACAGCCGCTGGTGCTCGTCGGGATCCTCGTCATCTCGGCGGTCCTCTCGGCGACGTTCGCGCTCTACGGCAACGCCCTTCCCTGCATCATCGCCCACGGCGTCTTCGACTCGATCCAGATGTTCGTCCTGATCCCGCTCGCCTTGAGACCGATGGGTTAACGCGGCCTCGTGCTCCCGGTGCCGTAGGGGCGGGCCTTGCGCCCGCCCGCCCCCGGCGAACAGGCCCTGCGGGCAGAATCGTCAACGCACATTCGGGGCATCGGGACACGGTCGCCCGGATGGTGTCGACATCGGGACAATGCCGGTCTCGACGACGCGGCGCATCCAGCAGAGGCGGGCGGCCGCAAGGGCCGCCCCTACGGCGCGAAGGGCCTGACGCGAGCCGACGCCGCCCGATCTTCGGTCTTGAAGCCGGGCAGGTCGGGGAGCTTCTGGAACCCGGCGGCCACGACGACATCGCGACCCTGGCGGACGACGATCTCCTTCTTCGGGCTCTTCGAGCGCGCCTTCGTCCAGGCGGTCTCGAACCGCTCGGAGGAGGCCGCCGAGTCGAATCGCGCGCGCCACAGGTAGGCGATCGTCCGGCCGGAGGCGAAGAAGACGATCCGGTCTCCACGCCATCCCGCCGCCGCCGCGTCCGCTTCGTTCGCGTCGAGCGAGCGGCGCAGGAGGAAGCGCAGCGTCCATTCCCCGAGCGTGTCCGCATAGAGAAAGTGGAAACCGGACGGGGAGAGCCGTTCCGAGTTGCCCGGCAGGAGGTTCTCGGCCGGGACGAAGCTCGTTGCCTCGTGGAGGATCTCGGAGCTCGACAGCGGCGGGTTCTTCCAGAGCCGGTCCACTCCCGACCATCCGCTCTTCTTGACGACGCGCCGCACGAAGGCCGTCCCCTCCGTGTAGGGGAAGAAGAGCTGGTCGACGAAGTAGTCGGGGATGTCCTTGGGGACGCCGGACCGCTCGAGGGCCCCGGCGGAGAGGAGAGGCCCGAGCATCTCTTCCGCGCTCTCGTCGGCGCCCGGGACCCCCGCCAGGACGACCCGGACCATGACGAGCGTCGCTTCCCCTTCGAGCAGGCTCTCGAGCGCGAGCGCCTTGTCCCCGTTTTCCTTCAGGTCCTTCATCCGGCGGTCGAGCCTCAGGGTCTCGTCCTGGAGGGCATGCGTCAGCTCGTGGGCGAAGATCAGCTTCTCGGACATGCCGGCCATGTCGGCCATACCGGCGATCCCCTCGATGTCTTCCTCGTCCCCGGCGCCGTCCTTGCCGCTCTCCTTCAAGGCCTTCTCCGCCCCGCGGACGACGAAGAACCGCCGGGGCTCCGGGTCGTAGAACGCGATGACCTGGGAGGCGTAGAAGTCCACGAGCCGGTCGAGCAGGTTGGGCGTCTCCTCGATGAGGCCGAGCGCGACGAGAGTCCTCAGCGTGTCGTCGGGGGGAGCCGGGAAAGACTCGGCGACCTTCGAGCGCAGGACCTTCTTCAACTCCGCCGCGTCGATCTCGCTCGCGGGGACGGCTCTCTCGAAGCGCCGCCCCCGGACCTTCTCGACCTCGCGGGCCACCTGCGCGACCCGGGCGGGAAGCAGGGCCGTGGCGCCCAGGGTGGCGAGGACGAGCAGCACGGCCAGGCGGCGCAGGATCTTCACGGCCGGCAGGGTAGCATGCGGAAACACCCGCTATCTTTCATGGCGGGCTTTCGCTAAGATGCCGCGGAATTTCGAACGTGAATGAGCTCGCCACCCTCGCCCAGCGAGACCGGACCCATCCGGATGTCCCTCTCCAGCCGTTTCGAGAACATCGAGATGGCACAGCACCTTTGCGGCAAACTGCTGGAGGGGTGGGACTTGAGCGAGGAGACAACCCACTGGATCCTGATGGCGCTGCGCGAGGCCCTGGCCAACGCGATCAAGCACGGCAACGCGCAGGACTCGGACAAGCGCGTCCACCTCGAGATGGAAGTCGCGGACTCGACTCTTCGGATCCGCATCCAGGACGAGGGACGCGGGTTCGATCCCGGCAACGTCGTGGACCCGCTCGCCCCGGAAAATCGGTTGAAAACCTCGGGACGCGGTATCTTCTACATGAAGACGTTCATGGATGAGGTCCGTTTCCGTCAAGTGGACGGGGGCGGTATGGAAATCGTCCTGACAAAAGACTTGGCTCAGGGCAGGCAGAAGGAGGAGGGGAACTGACGATGAAGACGACCGTGCGCGAGGCTGCCGGCGGCGTTCAGATCGTGGATCTGAAGGGGAAGATCACGATCGGGGCGGGAGACGTGCAGTTGCGGGAAACGATCAACCATCTCGTGGAAGCGGGAAAGAAGAACATCCTGATCAACATGCACGATGTGACGACCATCGACTCGTCCGGGATCGGCGAGCTGGTCGGGTGCTACACGTCGGTCACGAACAAGGGGGGGAAACTGAAGCTCCTCCATCTCCCCCCGAAGATCAACGACGTGCTCACGGTCACGCAGCTGATCACGGTGTTCGACGTCTACGAGTCGGAGCCGGAGGCGGTGGCGAGCTTCGCCTAAGCCACCGCGCCCGGATCCCGCGGCGGCTCCAACGCCGGCTTTCGACGGCTTCGCCGCGCGCGCGCTGCCTCGCCTGGAGCGGGAGCTTTCCCGCGCGCTGCCCCCGGCCGCCAGCCGCGCGCCCGCGCTCTCGAGCGCGATCGAAGGCGCCGTACTCTCGCCGGGCAAGCGATTGCGCCCGCTCGTCGCGCTCGCGGCCGGGGAGATCGTCCGCGCTCCGGCGGCCGCGCCGATGGCGGTCGCGGTGGCGGTCGAGTTCCTGCACGCCGCTTCGCTCGTTCTGGACGACCTGCCCTCCATGGACAACGCCCGGCGGCGGCGCGGCAGGCCGGCGCTGCATCTGGTGTATGGCGTGGCGACGGCGGAGCTCGCGGCCGTGGCGCTCGTCGCGCGGGCCTTCGAGGTCGTCGCCGATGCGCCGGAGACGCCGGCGCGGGCTCGAGGACGAATCCTCGAGGAACTGGCCCGGGCGATCGGCGCGCAAGGGTGCTGCGCCGGGCAGGCCGCGGACCTGGCGGCCGATCCGGGGAGCCTGGCCCTCGAGGACCTCGAGGCAATTCACTCGCGCAAGACCGGCGCGCTCTTCGTGGCGGCGGTCCGGGGCGGGGCGCTCTCGGGTGGCGCGGGGGAGGAGATTCTCGAGGCGCTGACGCTCTTCGCGCGCAACCTCGGCCTGGCTTTTCAGATCACCGACGACATGCTCGACGTTTCCGGAGACCCGGAGCGGATGGGCAAGGACACCCGGCGCGACGCGCACCGCGCGAATTTCGCGACGCTCTTCGGACTGACGTCTTCCCGCAAGCTCGTCGAAGAGCTCCTGGATTCTGCCGTCTCCGCGCTTTCGCCTCTCGGCAGGAAGGGCGCGGTCCTCGCCGACCTCGCCCGGGTCGTCCGGGACCGCCAGAAATGAACCGTCGCGACGCGCAGCGTCGCCTCAAGTACTCCCTCTCCCCCCGGGAGAGGGCCAGGGGTGAGGGCGCGACGATCGCCGAACGCCTGTCACCCTTTGCTCTCCGACGTTGGCGCGCGACCTTGAGTGAAACCTCCCTCTCCCTCGACGAGGCCCGCCGGCGCCTCCGTGACCTCGGGTATTTGAACGGAAGCGTCGAACGCTACGTCTTTCGCCGAGCCTTCGCCGGCCGCGGCGGGCTCTTCCTCCCGGCGATCGTCTTCGGCGCGTTCGCGGCCGCCGTCGCCTCCCTGGGGGCCGTCGAAACGGCCGAGGCGGGCTTCGGAGACTCCCTGACCGCGGTTGCGGCGCTGCTGGTTCACCTCTTCTTCGCCGATCTCGCGATCGCCGGGATCCTGGCGGTTCTCCTCGCGGTGATCGCCGACCGCTCCCGCGCCCCGGCGGGAACGGCGACCGCGTCGGGTCTCGCCGCGGCGGCGGCGGTCTTCTTTCTCTGGATCGCGGGCGCCTACAGTCTCTCGCGCGATCTCCCGGCGCGGGCGCTCGTCTGGGGAGCTCCGGTCGCGCTCGCGGCATTGATCCTCGCCCGGGGCGTCCGTTCCGGTTTCCTCGCCCGCGCCTACGCGCATTCGAAGGTCCTGCCGGGCCGGCCGCGCCGCCGGGTGTTTTTCGCGGCGGCCGTCGCGGGAGTCCTGGTCGCGCTGGCGATCTTCTCTTCCTCTTCGTGGCGCAACCGCCCGGCCGCGCCTCCCGTGCTCCCCTCGCCCCGCGGCGGGGGGATCGCCGTCATCGCCGTGGACGGCCTCGCGCTGGACGCTCCCGGCTCGGACGGGCTCTCCGGTCTTCGGGAGCTGCTCGCGACCGGCGTGACCGGCTGGTGGCCCGCCAGGGCGGCGGCACCCCCGGAGATCTGGAGCGATCTGGCGACGGGAGAGCCGCCGGCGCGCCATGGCGTGCGCGCCCTGGCGCGGGTCCGGCCGCGAGGTTCGCCCGCGGGGGTGCGCCCGCCGCTCGGGACGGCGTGGTATCTGCGGCATCTCGGTCCGCAGTTGCGGCTCGTCGTCAACTCGCCCGTCTCGGCCGCGGATCGGCGCCGCCTCGCCTTCTGGGAGGTTGCCGCTTCCGCCGGCCTGCCCGCCGCCGCGGTGGGATGGTGGGCTTCGGGTCCCTGGCCGGGAGCCGATGTCGTCGGAAACGAGGAGATCCTGGCGGGCGCCGCGGACGGGATCTCCGCCGACCGCCTGGCGATCGACGCGTTCCGGCTGCGCCGGCGCGGCGGGCAGCAGGTCGCGGCGGTCTACCTGCCGGGCCTGGACATCCTGCGGGACCAGGTCGGGACGCAAGCGCGCCTGCGGGCGGCGGATCAGCTGCACCTGTTTCTCGAGGAGGAGGTCTCGCGCGCCGTCGCCGGGCAGCAGGCGCTGCGTGATCCTCGCCGTCGACAGTCACCCCGCGGCGTCCGCGCTGGGTCGGATGGTCGTTTTCGACGGACGCCTGCCGGTCAAGACTCTGCGAATCCGCCGGGAGGATGTCGCGCCCTCGATCCTCGCGCGGGCGGGAGTGCCGGCGGCGGCGGACCTTCCCGGCCGTCCCGTCGCGGCGCTCTTCCCTCCGGGCACGCTCGAGACGACGACCGTTTCGACCTACGGCCCGCGCTCGGCGCCGGAAGGCGCGCGCTCCGCCGCGACCGATCGCGAGTACCTGCAGAAGCTCAAGTCGCTGGGCTACCTCAATTAGACCAGGGGCCGTGAGGCGTCAGGCGTGAGGCGTGAGGCGAAGCTCGTGATATTGAAGAGCCCAATGAAGAACGCAAAGACGTCGGGGCCTCGCCTGACGCCTTACGCCTTACGCCTTACGTCGCTATGAAAGCTGTTTTCTTCCAGAAGCACGGCGGCAACGACGTCCTCGAGTACGGCGAGCGGCCCGACGCCGGAGCCGGGCGCCGGGGAGGTCCGCGTCGCGATCCGCGCGGCCGCGATGAACCACCTGGACGTCTTCGTCCGCGACGGGATTCCCGGCGTCCCGTTGCCGCAGATCCCGGGAGCCGACGGCGCGGGAGTCGTGGACGCCGTCGGGGCGGGGGTCGAAGGCCTTGCGCCCGGGCGACCGGGTGCTCCTCCAGCCGGGCCTCTACTGCAACGCGTGCGAGTTCTGCCGCGCCGGGGAACAGAGCCTCTGCGTCCGGTTCCAGATCGTGGGGGAGCACGTTGCCGGGCACGTTCGCCGAGGCGGTCGTCGTCCCCGCGAGGAACGTCTTTCCGATGCCGGAGCGGCTCTCCTTCGAGCAGGCGGCCGCCTTCCCGCTCGTGTACCAGACCGCCTGGCGGATGGTCGTCACGCGGGGCGACGTCCGGCCGGGGCAGACGGTCCTGATCCACGGGGCCGGAGGCGGAGCCGGCGGCGCGGCGCTCGAGATCGCGAGGCTCGTCGGGGCGCGCGTCTTCGCCACGACCTCGGGTGAGGAAAAGGCGAAGCGCCTGGCCGAGGCCGGCGCCGAGGTCGTGATCGACTACACGAAGCAGGACGTCGCGAAGGAAATCCGCGCCCTGACCGGCAAGCGCGGCGTGGACGTCGTGATCGATTCCGTCGGCGACAAGACCTGGATGACGTCGTTGAAATCCGCCGCGAAGGGGGGCCGCATCGTCACCTGCGGCGCCACGACCGGGCCGAACCCGAAGGAAGAGCTGCGTCTCGTCTTCTGGAACCATCTCTCGATCCTGGGCACCACGATGGCCAACGACCGCGAGTTCCGCGCGATGCTCTCGGCGGTTGCCGCGGGCAAGCTCACCCCGCGCATCGACAGCACCTTCGCGTTCTCCCGCGCCGTCGAAGGCCTACGAGCGCCTCGAGAGAGGAGACCACCACGGCGAAGATCGTCCTCGTCCCCGACGCCGCGACGCGCGACTGGCCGGACGGCGACTGAGGGAAGGTGGATAGGTGATAGGTGGTAGGTGGTAGGGAGGGCACCTGCGCAAGCGCGCTCCTACCACCTACGACCTACCACCTACCACCTCGCCCCGCCAGTCCCTGTCCATCCTCCAGATCCTGGAGAAGGGGCTCTTCTCGACGGGGAGCGTCGTGCAGATGTTCCAGCTCGCGCGGGGGCTGGCGGGGCGGGGGCACCGGGTGGCGATCGTCTCGCGGCCGGCAGGGGACGTGCCCGCGCGGCGCGGGAGGAGGGCCTCGACTTCATCGCGTCTGCCCTTGAAGCACGAGTTCGACCTCGGCAGCGCGCGCCGTCTCGCGAAGGTCTTCGACGAGCGCGCGGTGGACGTCGTCCACGTCCACAAGGGGATCGCGCACTCCGTCGCGCTGTTCGCGACGGCCTTCTCGCGCCGGCGTCCGGTCCTCGTCGTCAACCGCGGCGTCTCCTTCCCGCTCGACGCGTTCAATCGCATCAAGTTCCACGTGCGGATGGACGCCGTCGTCACGGTCTGCGAGGACATCAAGAAGGTGATCGTCGCCTCGGGGAGGATTCCGCCGGAGAAGGTCAACGTGATCTACGCCGGCGTGGACCTCGCCCGCTTCGATCCGGCGAAGGCCGACCGCGATCGGATCCGCCGCGAATGGGGCGTCGCCTCCGACGAGAGGCTCCTCCTGCAGGTGGGCGCTCGCGAATGGAAGGGATGGAAGGACCTGATCGCCGCGGGCGCTCTGCTGGCCGCCGAATTCCCGAAGCTCAAGACCGCGATCGTCGCCTGCGAGGACGACGCGAAGAAAGCCGAGGTCTCCGCCTTCGCTCGCGAGAAGGGCATCGAAGGCCGGGTTCTCCCGATCGGGTTCCGCGCCGACATGCCGGATGTCCTCGCCGCCGCCGAGATCGTCGCGGACCTCTCCTACGAGGGCCTCGGCATCACGGGCACGCTGCGGGAAGCCATGGCCCTGGGCGTCCCCGTCATCGCCAGCGCCGCCGGCGGCAACCCCGAGCTCGTCGTGGACGGAGAGTCGGGCCTTCTCGTCCCGCCGCGCGATCCCGCCGCCCTGGCGGCAGCCATGCGCCGCCTCCTGACGGACACTGCGCTCGCGGCGCGGCTCGCCCGCGCGGGCCGCGAGCGCGTCGAGACCGGCTTCTCCTCCGAGGTCCGCCTCGACCGGATCGAGGCCCTCTACGCCCGCCTCATCTCCGAAAAATCCAGAGCAACAGCGTCAGGAGCGAGCGAGATCACCAGACAAGTCACGATCGGAAAGGCAAACGTAACCCCGGCTTCCGGACCACGATGTCTCCCGGGCAGCCTCCCCAGGTAGCGCGACAGGAAGGGCCAGAACAGGCCCGCTGCCAGGAACAGCAACCCGACCGCCACGAGCAGTGTCCGCAAGGCGGACTCGGTGAGGCGCCCATTCTGTGAGATTATGACCGCGTCCTCGCGGTCCCGCGACCGGCCGTCTCCCGGCCAACTTCATGACGGAACAATCGAGCCGGGTCATGTTTCGGATATCGGATCTGCCCTGCGGACGAGCGGCCGAGGGAGAGGCTCGCGCGACTGGGGGCGGCGGCGTTGTCGGGAGAGGAACTGCTGGCGCTGCTCCTGGGGTCGGGGATCCGGGGAGAGAGCGCGCTCGATTCGGCGCGGCGGATCCTGGCGGCGCACGGAGGGCTGGCGGGCCTGGCCGCGCTCTCGGGAGCCGAGCTGCGGCGGGAGCGCGGCATCAAGAAGGCGCGGGGATCGGTCATCGAGGCGGCGCTCGAGATCGGCCGGAGGCTGGCCGCGGAGTCGCTCTCGGGGCGCGACCTGTTGAATGAGCCCTCGCTCGTGAAGGATTACCTGCGGCGGGCGCGCGGCGACGGCACGCAGGAGCGGACCGGCGCCCTGTACTCTGAACGCCCGCAACCGCCTCCTGCGGGACGACCCGGAGATCTATCGCGGCACGCTCGACCGCGCGGTGGTCGAGCCGCGGGAGATCCTGAAGCGCGCGCTCCTCGCCAACGCGGCCGCAGTGATCCTGTACCACAACCACCCCTCGGGCGATCCGTCCCCCTCGCGGGAGGACCGCGAGTTCACGCGCCGCCTCGCCGCGGCGGCGGAATCCGTCGGGCTGCGCCTCCTCGACCACGTCGTCGTCGGAAGGGAGGGGTGCGTCTCGTTCCGGGAGGCGGGCCTGATGTGAACGGGCGAAGCCGGAGCCGGAGGTCTGCTGGTAAGATAAAATATCCGACGAAAGGTAGGATATGCCCAAGACCAAGATCTCCGTGACCGTGGAGAGCTCGCTGGTTCGCGAATGCGACCGGCGATCGCGCGGAGGCAGCCGCAGCGAAGTCGTCGAGAGCGCCTTGGCGGCCTGGCTGCGGGAACGGCGCCGCCGGAGCCTGGAGGAGGAGATCGAAAAGTACTACGCCTCGCTGTCGGCGTCGGGAGCGCGAAAGGAAGACGCGCGCTGGGCCGATCTGGCCGGCCGTGCCCTCCGCGACGCCTGGAAATGAACCCGTTCCCGCAGCGGGGATGTCTCTATTGGGTGGCGATTCCCGGCGAGCCGGAAGCGAAACAGCGCCCGGCTCTGGTCGTTTCGGTGAATGCGCGGAATCGTCCGGCCGACGACGTTCTCGTGATTCCGGCGAGCACGACGTTGCGTCCGGCGCCGACGCACGTGCGTCTGCCGCAGAGGAGCAGGGGGTCTTCCGCAGGAATCCGTGCTCAAATGCGAGCAGATCACGACTCTTCCCAAGCATCTGGTGTCGACCGTCCGCGCTCGGGGGCCCGCTGGCGGCGGCGCGTTCTCGATGACGTCGAGAAGGGAGTCCTTCGCGCTCATCGGTGTCCCGGTTCCATGAGGAGGCAAATTCCGGCGAGTCTCACCGGACAGGATATCTTTGGGTTTGACTCTCGACTGCGCATGAGGACCTTCTACGCGACGACGCCGATCTACTACGTCAACGACCTGCCCCACATCGGGCACATCTACTCGACGGTCGTCGCGGACACGGCGACGCGGTACCACCGGCTGATCGGCGAGAAGACGCGGTTCCTGACGGGGACCGACGAGCACGGCCAGAACATCGAGAAGGCCGCGGCGGCGCAGGGGATGACGCCGATCGCGCTCGCCGACAGGGTCGTCGCGCGCTACCACGACCTCTGGAAGAAGTTCGAGATCTCCAACGACGACTTCATCCGCACGACCGAGAACCGGCACCGAACGGGCGTGGAGGCGCTCATCGCCCGCATCGAGAAGGCCGGCGACCTCTACACCGCGAAGCACGAGGGGTGGTACTGCGCCAGCTGCGAGGCCTTCTACACGGAGAAGGAGCTCGACGACGAGAAGCGGTGTCCCGTCCACGGCACGCCCTGCGTCTGGGAGTCGGAGGAGAACGTCTTCTTCCGTCTCTCGAAGTACGCGGCGCCGCTGCTCGAGCACTACGAGAAGCATCCGGAGTTCATCCGGCCCGGAGACGCGCCGCTCCGAGGTGCTGTCCTTCGTGCGCGGGGGGCTGACGGACCTCTCCGTCTCGCGGTCGAAGGTCAAGTGGGGGATCCCGTTTCCGGGGCGGCCCGGGCAGGTCGTCTACGTCTGGCTCGACGCGCTCTCCAACTACGTCACCGCGCTCGGCTTCGGCTCCGGGGACGACCGGCTCTACCGGGAGTTCTGGGAGGACCCGCGAGGGCGCCGCGTGCACCTGATCGGCAAGGACATCCTCCGCTTCCACGCGGTCTACTGGCCGGCCTTCCTCCTCTCGGCGGGGCTTCCGCTCCCGACGACGGTCTGGGCGCACGGCTGGTGGCTGCGCGACGAGAAGAAGATGTCCAAGTCCGTCGGGAACGTCGTGCGGCCGGACGCCCTCGTCGCGGAGTTCGGTCCCGACGCGCTGCGCTACTTCCTGCTGCGGGAGATGACCTTCGGCCAGGACGCGCACTTCTCCGACGAGGCGTTTCTCTCCCGGTTCAACGCCGACCTCGCCAACGATCTCGGCAACACGGTCTCGCGGGTCGCCGCGCTCCTGCGCCAGTCCTTCGGCGGGACGCCTCCGCGAGGCGTGCGACTCCAACGAGATCCTGTCCGCGCTCTCCGCCGCGCAGTCGGAGTGGCGCGCCGCCATGGAGGACTTCGCCTTCAACCGCGCGCTCGAGGCGGTCTGGCGCTTCCTGACGCAGATCAACGGGTACGTCGTCGTGCAGGAGCCATGGAAGGTGCGCAAGGAGGAGGGGAAATCGGCAGCGCCTGTCGAGAATCCTCTACGCCGCCGCGGAGGGCGTGCGCCTCTGCGCCGTGATGCTCTTCCCCTTCATGCCGGGGACGTCCCGGAAGATCTTCGGGACGCTCGGTCTCCCCGCGGCCGATCCGAGCTCGGAGGACCTCGACTGGGGCCGCCTCCCGACCGGGCGCGCCGATCCCTGACAGCGGCCCGCTCTTTCCCCGCGCCGACGCCGGCGCTTATTTCAGCGCAAAGGAGAAAACCATGTCGCAGGAAAGTCCGGGCGCGCCGGCCGGCGCTCCGCCTCGCCGCCGTCGGAAACCACGCAGGCCGTCTCCCCCTCCGACAACCGCATCGGCCTGGACGAGTTCCAGAAGGTCCGGCTCGTGACGGGACGCGTCCTCGAAGCGGAGCGAGTGCCCAAGTCCAACAAGCTCGTGAGGCTGCAGGTGGACCTGGGGACGGAGAAGAGGCAGGTCGTCGCCGGGATCGGGAAGACAGTACACGCCCGAAGTCCCTCGTCGGCAGGAACGTCGTCATCGTCGCGAACCTGAAGCCCGCGACCCTCATGGGCGTCGAGTCCAACGGGATGGTCCTCGCCGCCACGGTCGGCGAAGCCGGAGAGCCGTCCCTCCTCGAAGTCGCCTCCGACGTTCCGCCGGGCAGCAAAGTCAAGTGAATTTCGGGTGATTGGATTGTGATTGGTGATTGTGAAGGCGAACGATCGGGCTCCGGTCAATCACAAATCACAAATCACAAATCCACAATCCTCTCGGATAGCCACTGCCATCTCCAGATGGCGACGACCGGCGTCGAGGCGATGCTGGAGCGCGCGCGCGCGGCCGGCGTCACGCGGTTTCTCGTGCCCGGGCACGACGCTGGAAGACTCCGCCGCGGCGGTCGAGCTGGCGCAGCGACAGGAGGGCGTCCTCGCCGCCGTCGGCGTTCATCCGCACGAGGCGAAGGACTTCGATCCGGCCCGCGACGGCGCGGCGCTCGAGGCGCTGGCCCGGCGGGACGGGGTCGCCGCGATCGGCGAGATCGGCCTCGACTTCCACTACGACCTGTCTCCGCGCGGCAAACAGGTCGAGGTGCTGGAGTGGATGCTCGACCTCGCGGCGAGGCTCGGCTTGCCGGCGATCCTCCACAACCGGGAGAGCGGCGCGGAGATGCTCGCGATGCTGCGGCGGCTGGCCGCCGCGGGAGCGGCCGGGCGTCTTCCACTCGTTCACCGAGAACGCCGCATACGGGAAGAGCGCGCTCGACCTGGGGTACCTCGTCTCCTTTTCCGGGATGATCACGTTCCGCGCCGCCGACAACATCCGGGAAGCCGCGGCGGGACTGCCGCTCGACGCGATGCTCGTCGAGACCGACTCGCCCTTTCTCGCCCCCGTTCCTCATCGGGGCAAGCCCTGCGAGCCGGCCTACGTCGTCGAGACCGCGCGGAGGCTCGCCGAGGTGAAGAGGACCGACCTCGAGACCGTCGCCGCCGCGACGACCGCGAATTTCGACGGCCCTTTTTCGACCACCGCGCGGCGCCGGAACGATGAGCTCTCGCCGCGTCTCGCCGCCGGCAATTCGAGGAGTACGTCGACGAGGCGGTCGCCCGGGCTGCCCGGCGGAGTTCCGCAAGTATCTCGAGAACATCGTGATCGTCGTCGAGGAGGAGCCGCTCGACGAAGACTACGACGAGACGGACACTCCCGACGAGGACGAGCTCTTCGGGATCTTCCGCGGCGTTCCGTACTTCGATCGGGAGACGGCGATTTCTCACCTGCCGGCGCAGATCGCGATCTTCCGCGGGCCGATCCTGCGCTGCTGCGCGACGCGCGGCGAAGCCATCCGCGAGATCCGCGACACCGTCGTCCACGAGATCGGCCACATGATCGGCCTCGGCGACGACGAAATGCCGTATTAACCGTGAGGCGTAAGGCGTAAGGCGTGAAGCGAAGAACGAAAGGCGCGGCGACCGCCGCGCTTCTCCGGGACCTTAGACCTTGAGACTTTAGACCTTAGACCTCTCTGCTCAGCTCTGGGGCCCCGCGGGCCGCGGTCGCGGTTGGGGTGGGCGTGGTGCTCGCCCGGGCCGCGCGTGCCGCGCGGGAACTCGTCGCGGCCCTCGTCTTCGCCGACGGCGACCGGCGCCATGGCCATCTCGGCCTCGAGCTGCTCCTTGGTGAGCGCCTGCTTGCGGGAGAGCTTGATCTTCCCCATGGGATCCACGGCGATGATCTTGACCGTCACCTCGTCGCCTTCCTTCACGACGTCGGTCGTCTGGCGGACGCGGTAGGGAGCGAGCTCGGAGATGTGCACGAGGCCGTCCTGCCCGGGCATGATCTCGACGAAGGCCCCGTACGGCTCGACCCGGCGGACCTTGCCCGTGTAGACCTTCCCGATCTCCGGCTCCTGGGTCAGGCCCTCGATGATCTCGATCGCGCGCAGCGCCGCCGCCTCGTCGGAGGAGGCGATCGAGACCTTGCCGGAATCCTCGACGTCGATCTTGCAGCCGGTGGACTCGATGATGGAGCGGATCGTCTTGCCGCCCGAGCCGATCACGTCGCGGATGCGGTCGCGCGGGATCTGCATCGTGAAGATGCGCGGCGCGTAGGGGGAGATGTTGGCGCGCGGCCGGTCGATGCGCGGCGGACATCGCTCTCCAGGATGTGGAGGCGTCCGGCGCGCGCCTGCGCGAGCGCCTGCTCCACGATCTCCCGCCGGAGCCCCTTGATCTTGATGTCCATCTGGAGGCCCGTGATCCCCTCGCGCGAGCCCGCCACCTTGAAGTCCATGTCGCCGTAGTGGTCCTCCTGCCCGGCGATGTCGGAGAGGATCGCGAACCGTTCTCCGTCGGACACGAGGCCCATCGCGACTCCGGCGATCGGCGCCTTGATCGGGACCCCGGCGTCCATGAGCGCGAGCGTGCCGCCGCAGACGGTGGCCATCGAGGAGGAGCCGTTGGATTCCAGGATGTCGGAGACGACCCGGACGGTGTAGGGGAAGGCCTCCTCGTTGGGGAGCACCGGCGAGAGCGAGCGGCGGGCGAGATTGCCGTGCCCGATGTCGCGCCGCGACGGCCCGCGCATGAACTTCGCCTCCCCGACGGAGAAGGGCGGGAAGTTGTAGTGGAGGAGGAACGTGTGCTCGCTCTCCCCCTCGTACTCCTCGATGATCTGGGCGTCGTCGGAGGTGCCGAGCGTGGCGGTGACGAGGGCCTGCGTCTCCCCGCGCGTGAAGAGCGCCGAACCGTGCGTGCGCGGGAGGAGCCCGACCTCGCAGGTGATGGGCCGGATCTCGTCGAAGCGGCGGCCGTCCAGGCGCTTGCCGTGGTTCAGGATCGTCTCGCGGGTCAGGACCTTCACGAGGTCGTCGGCGGCCCGGGCGACCTGGGCCTTCCTTTCGGCCTGGTCTTCCGGGACGACGGACGCCGCGGCCTTCTTGACGGCCTTGATCTCCGCGTAGGAGAGGATCTTGTTGGGCAGGCTCATCGCGGCCAGCATCACCGTCTCCCACTGCGAGCGGACCTGCGAGAAGACCTCGGCCGGGTAGGCCTCGGGCGATTTCCATTCCGGTTTCTCGGCGAAGCCCGCCTCCCGCTGCAGCTCCTTCTGGACGGCGACGATCCGGCGGACCGCCTCGTGCCCGAAGAAGATGGCGTCGATCAGGACCGCTTCGGAGACCTCCCGGGCGAGCCCCTCGACCATGACGACCGCGTCCTCGGTTCCGGCCACGATCAGGTCGATCTCGGACTTCTCGCGCTGGGCGTTGGTGGGGTTCAGGACGAGCTGTCCGTCCAGCCGCCCGACGCGAACGGCGCCCACGGGCGAATAGAAGGGAACGAGCGAGCAGGTCAGCGCCACGGAGGCGGCGTTCATCGCGAGGACGTCGGGATCGTTCTGCCCGTCGGCGGAGAGGACGAAGGCGATGATCTGCGTCTCGTGGTTGAACCCCTTGGGGAAGAGGGGGCGGAAGGGGCGGTCGATCAGCCGGGAGGTCAGGATCTCCTTCTCCGTCGGCCGGCCCTCCGCGCTTGAACCAGCCGCCGGGGATGCGTCCCGCGGCGTAGGTGGCCTCGCGGTAATCCACGGTGAGGGGGAAGAAATCGGCGTTCTCCTTCGGCTCCTTGGCGAAGACGGCCGTGGCCAGGACGACGGTGTCGCCGTAGCGGACGACGGCGGCGCCGTCGGCCTGCTTGGCGAGCTTGCCGATCGAGATCTGAAGAGGGAGGGCTCCCAGCGGAAGGGATGTCTGGTGTTCGGTCATTGTCGGTTTCCTTGTCGTCGGAGCGGCAGGCAGGCGAGGCGCGACCCGCGGCCGCGTGGCCGCCGGTCCGCCCCTCTGGCTTGCCGCGGGTTTACTTGCGCAGACCGAGCCGCTCGATCAACCGGGCATAGCGTTCGGGGCTCTCGTCCTTCAGGTAGTCGAGCAGCCTCCGCCGCCGGGAAACGAGCTTCAAGAGGCCGCGCCGCGAATGGTGGTCCTTGGCGTTGGTCTTGAAGTGGTCGGTCAGGTAGGTGATCCGGTTGGTCAGCAGGGCGACCTGGACCTCCGGAGACCCCGTGTCGGTTTCGTGGACCCGATATTGCCCGATGACGTTGGGCTTCTCGGTCTGATACTCGGTCACGCTCACTTGTCTCTCTCCTCCAAACTCTTGTCTCTACTCACTCTTTTTCTATAAACGACTAGCCTACCATGACTCGCGCCGTCGGTTCCAGGCCGGGCTAGTCCATCAAGACGATCTTGGGGCGGATCAGGCTGACTTTGCCGGTCCCCATCGGCGTGACCTGGCCCAGGGCGACGACCTCCTCGGAGGGCCCGAGGAGCGTGACCCAGTCCCCCTCCTTCGCGGAGAGGCCGCGAAACGGGATCGGCTGTCCCTTGCGGACCTTCCAGGCTTCGAGCGAGGCGAGCCGGAGGCGCTCGAAGGGGAACGCGATGCGCGAGAGCGGGACCGCGTGGGGAGGCTGGAGGCGCTCCTCCGGGGGCATCCGCTCGAAGGCCTCGAGCGGCACGGCGTCGGCGACGTCGAACTCTCCGATGCGGGTGCGCCGGAGCGTCTCCAGGTGCGCGCCGCACCCGAGGCTGTCGCCGAGCTCGCTCGCGATCGCGCGCACGTACGTTCCCGAGGAACAGGAGATCGACACGGGGAGGCGTCCCGCTCCGTCCAGGCGCCCGAACGTCAGCTGCGAGACGCGGACCTTCTTGGGCAGGACGGGGACCGCCTCTCCGCGCCGCGCCATCTCGTAGAACTTCTGCCCCTTCACTTTCTTGGCCGAGTAGGCGGGAGGCGACTGGAGGAATTCTCCCCGGAAGGCGGCCGCCGCGCTCTCGATCTCCTCCGGGCCGATCCGGCTGGCGTCGCGCTCGGGCCCGACCGTCTCCCCTTCGCGGTCGTACGTCGTCGTCGAGCGGCCCAGGCGGATCACGCCCTCGTAGGACTTGTCCATCCGGGTGAAGAAGCTCTGGAGGCGGGCCGCGCCGCCGGCGCAAAGGAGCAGGAGGCCCGTCGCCATCGGATCGAGCGTTCCGCTGTGGCCGATCCGGGCGAACGAGGTCGCCTTGCGCACGCGCTCGACGACGTCGTGGGAGGTGAATCCCGCCGGCTTGTCGATGAGAAAGAGGTATCCGCGCTTGAGCGACTCGGTCAAGGCTCGTCTTTCCGGGGGGGCAGGACCTGGGCCAGCAGCTCCTCCACGCGCGCCCCCCGCTCGAGCGAGAGGTCGGCGGCGAAGTGCAGCTCGGGAGCGTAGCGCAGGCGGCAGCGCCGGCCCACCTCGCCGCGCAGGAACCCGGACGCCCGCGCGAGGCCCTCGGCCGCGCTTTCCCGTTCCGCGTCCCCGCCGAGCACGGAGAAGTAGACGCGCGCGGACTGGAGATCGGGCGACATCTCGACGCCCGTGATCGTCACCCCCTTGACGGCCGGGTCGTGGGCTTCGATCGAGGAGGAGGCTCGACAACTCCGCCCGGACGAGGTCCGCCACGCGCTGGCTGCGGCGGGATTCTTTCTTCATGAGGATCGTGAGGCGTGAGGCGTCAGGCGTGAGGCGAAGCCCGCGGGCGCCCCGTCAGACATGAATGAACTCGTTGCGGTAATCGAGCAGGTCTGCCGTCGAGGTTGCTCTCGACGAATCGCAGGACTCCTGGAGCAACGCGTCGAGTGGCGGCTGGTCCGGGTCCGACGGCGGCGACGCCGATCTGGGACCTCTGAAGGACGTCGTGATCGCCCACCTCGGCCGCGGACACTTCGAACTCATTGCGAATCCTGCTCTTCAGGCTCTTCACGATCATCCGCTTTTCTTTCAGGCCGCGGCAGCCCGGCAAGTGCAGGTCGAAGACCGCGTACGCAATCACCATGTTCGTAAGGCGTAAGGCGTGAGGCGTAAGGCGCGGTCGGGCTTCGCCTGACGCCTGACGCCTGACGCCTCACGGCTTCAGGCGTTCATCACGCCGGCGACCTTCTCGACCTGGTAGGCCTCGAGGACGTCGCCGACCTTGACGTCCTGGTAGCGGTCGAGGCCGATGCCGCACTCGAACCCCTGCTTGACCTCGGAGACGTCGTCCTTGAAGCGGCGCAGCGACCCCACCTTCCCCTCGTAGATGACCCGGTTGTCGCGCAGGAGGCGCAGCTGCGAGTTACGCGTGATCGATCCCTCCGTGACGAGGCAGCCGGCCACGACGCCGAATTTCGGAACCTTGAACGTGTTGCGGACCTCGGCCCGGCCGCGGGGGATCTCCTTCAGCGTCGGCTCGAGCAGGCCCTCCATGGCGGCCTTGATCTCGTCGGTGACGTTGTAGATGATCGTGTGGAGGCGCATCTCGACGCCGTTCTTGTCCGCCTCGATCTCCGCCTTCTTCTCCGGCCGCACGTTGAAGCCGATGATGATCGCGCCGGACGCGGAGGCGAGCAGCACGTCGTTGGTGTTGATCGCGCCCACGCCCGCGTGGAGCAGCGAGATCTTCACCTTCTCGTTGGAGAGGCCCTGGATCGCCTGCGACAGGACCTCGACCGAGCCCGCGACGTCGGCCTTCACGATCAGCGGCAGCTCCTTGATCCTCCCTTCCTGGATCTTGCTGAAGAGCTGATCGAGGGAGATCTTGGAGGACGCGGCCATGACCTTGTCGCGGTCCTTC
Source organism: uncultured Acidobacteriota bacterium (assembly GCA_963782815.1). Taxonomy (GTDB): domain Bacteria; phylum Acidobacteriota; class Thermoanaerobaculia; order UBA5066; family Gp7-AA6; genus JAWOLE01. The sequence continues at coordinate 149,654 of CAWALG010000041.1, forward strand.
TGCTGGCGGAAGGAGACGATCGAGCGGGCCTTCGTCTCGTCCTCGACGACCTGGAAGGTGTCGCCCGCGAGCGGCAGGTCTTCGAAGCCCGTGACCTCGACCGGCGTCGCCGGCCCGGCCACCAGGACCTTCGCGCCCCGGTCGTCGTGCATCGAGCGGACGCGGCCGAAGACCGATCCCGCGAAGAAGACGTCCCCCACCGAGAGGGTCCCGGACTGGACGAGCACCGTCACGACGTTGCCGCGCCCGGCGTCGCGCCGCGCCTCGAGAACGACGCCGCGCGCCTCTTCCGCGAGCGGAGCGGTCAGCTCCTGCATGTCCGCGACGATCAGGAGGAGCTCGAGCAGATGCTCGATCCCCGTGCTTCTTCAGCGCCGAGATCTCGGCCGACGGAACGTCGCCTCCCCAGGATTCGAGCAGCACGCCGCGGTCGGCGAGCTCCTTCTTGACCCGGTCCGGGTTGGCGTTGGATTTGTCGATCTTGTTGATCGCGACGACGATCGGGACCTTCGCCGCGCGGGCGTGATCGATCGCCTCGATCGTCTGCGGCATCACGCCGTCGTCCGCCGCCACGACCAGGACGACGATGTCGGTCGCCTTGGCGCCGCGCGCGCGCATCGAGGTGAAGGCCTCGTGGCCCGGCGTGTCGAGGAAGACGATCGGCTTGCCGTTGACCTCGACGCGGTAGGCGCCGATGTGCTGCGTGATGCCCCCCGCCTCTCCCTCCGCCACCTTCGTCTGGCGGATCGCGTCGAGCAGAGAGGTCTTCCCGTGGTCGACGTGGCCCATGACCGTCACGACCGGCGCCCGCGGGACGCGCGGAGCGGAGGGCGCGTGCCCCTCCTTCGCGTCCGCCGCGGCGCGGGAGAGCTCCAGCTCCTCCTCGAAGGAGACGACGGCGGCCTCGACCCCGACCTCCTTGGCGAGCTGGATCGCGGTCTCGGCGTCCAGGGCCTGGTTGACCGTGGCGAAGACGCCGCGCCCCATGAGAAGGCGGACGATGTCCTTGGCGAGAACTCCGAGCTTCTCGGAGAGCTCCTTGACCGTCACCCCCTCCGAGAGGAAGACCGGCCCGGTCGGCAGCGGCTTCTTGAATTCCAGGAGCTTGCCGGAATCGTGCGCGCGAGTCTCCTTGGCCGCCCGCCGCAGGGCGGACTTGGAGACCGGCTTCGGGGCGGGGGCCTCCTCGGTCTCCGCGCTCTTCTCGATCAACGGCAGCGTGATGTCGGAATAGGTGTCTTCCTCGTATGCGCCCACGAACTCCCGCAGATCGACCTCGTCGGCGACCGTGATCTTCGGCTTTGCTCCCCCCTTCTTGGCGGGCTTCTTGGCCTCCTCCTTCTCCTCCTTCTTGCGCTTGGTCGGACCGCCGCGCTCCGGCGCGGCGGCAGGCGCGACGGCGCGGGCGCCGGGAGGGCCGCCGGGCCGGCCGAGCGGGGGACCGCTCCCGGGGCGGCCCGGCTGACCGGGCCGCGGCGGTCCGCCCCCCACGGGACGAGCTCCCGGGCCGCCGGGCGCCGGATGATAAACGGACGGGGCGGGCGCGGTCGGGCGATGGAATCCCGTCGCGCGGGCCGCCGCGCCCGTGCGGGGCGGGGGCGGTGGAGGAGTCGACGGCCGTGCCGGCGCGTGCCCGGCCGGCGCGCCCGCCGAGGGACGCTGTGGAGGAACCGGCCGCGGCGGCAGAATGATCTTGCGGGGAAGAGGTTTCGGGGCTTCCGGCTCCGGCTCGGACGGCACCACGGCCGTGCGCGCCGGCTCGGCCGTCTTGCTCCTGGAGTCCGCCGCGACCTTCGTCTCCGGCGCGGCGCGTTCCGCCGCCGGACGCGCGCTCTCCGGCTCTTCCTCGGCCGGAGCCTTGGCGGGAGCGATCGGCTTCTCCACGATCTTGATCCGCGACAACGCGCTCTTCTGGGGACGGAACGCCCTGGCCTCGGTATCGCGGACGATGAGCTGCTTGGGCGCGTGCGTCTTCCCCTGGAGAATCGCGAGGACGGTGGTCTCGTCCAGCGCGGCCTGGGGCGACTTCACGTCCACGCCGATGGATTGCAGGAGGAAGAGGACTTCCTTGCTGCCGATGCCCATCTGGGCTGCCAGTTCTTCGACTCGGATCTTTCCCATGAAGGTTCTTCGCTACTCCCTGACGGTCGTTTCCTGCTCCGTCTCTGCTTCCGTTGTCTCCTGCGCTCCTTCGGCCGCGGGCTCGGCGGGTTCTTCCGCGGCGGATTCCTCGGCCTGCGCGGCCGCCGTGCGCGCCTGCTCGAACTCGGCGGCCGCGGCAAGGATCTTCTCCGCCGACTTCTCGCCGATGCCCGGGATCTCCGCAAGCTCCGGCGCGGTCTTCTCGAGCAGGTCGGCGAGCGTCGCGATCCCCGCCTCGACGAGCCGCTCGGCGGTCTTCTCGCCGATGCCCGGCACCTCGGCGACGGAGACCTGTCTCTGGCGGGACGCCTCGAGCATCCGGGTCAGGGCCTGCGCGACCTCGCCCTTGACCTCGGTCTCTCCCTTGATCTCGATCTTCAGCCCGATCAGCGCCGACGCGAGGCGCACGTTCTGCCCCTTCTTGCCGATCGCGAGCGAGAGCTGGTCATCCTCGACGACGCAGTCCAGGCTCATCGTTCCGTCCTCGCGGTGAATCGGCGAGACGCGAGTGATCTTGGCCGGGGCGAGCGCGTTCTGCGCGAACGTGATCAGGTCCTCCGAGTAGAGGATGACGTCGATCTTCTCGCCGTGCAGCTCGCGCATGATGGACTGAACGCGGCTTCCCCGCATTCCCACGCAGGCTCCCACCGGGTCCACGTCGCGCTCGCGCGAGCGCACCGCCACCTTGGCGCGCTCGCCCGGCTGGCGGACGGCCCCCTTGATGACGACCGTCCCGTCGTAGATCTCCGGCACCTCCATCTCGAAGAGCCGGATGAGCAGCCGCGGGTCGGTCCGCGAGAGCACCAGCTGCGGACCCTTCGGGTTCCTGTGGACGTCGTAGAGGATGGACCGGATGCGCTCTCCCTGGCCATAGCGCTCGGCGCGCGACTGCTGGTCCCGCGGGATGATCGCCTCGGTCTTGCCGAGGTCCACGATCATGTCGCCGCGCTCGAAGCGCTTGACGGTCCCGCTCATGAGCTCCCCGATCTTCGGCTGGAACTCGTTGTAGATGTTGTCGCGCTCGGCCTCGCGCACCTTCTGGTAGAGCACCTGCTTGGCGGTCTGCGCGGCGATCCGGCCCAGGCCGATCGGCTCCCGGTCCTGCACGATCTCGTCGCCCAGGGCGACGTCCGAGACTTCCGCGGGCGGCTCTCCCTCGCCGGCGGGGCGCAGGACGCGCACGTTCCCCCTGGCGCCCTTCTTGGCGAGGAGCTCCTGCGCCTCCGACAGCAGGATCTGCGGCGGAGGCTCTTCCGACTCGGTGTCGAGCTCCTCGACGACCGTGCGGCGGGAGGTGACCGACATCTCGCCCGTCTTGCGGTCGATGGCCGTCACGACGGCCTTGTCGTGATAGAACTTGCGCGCGGCCGAGGACATCGCCTCTTCCAGCGCGGCGAACATCTTCTCCGGATCGATGTCCTTCTCTCGCGACACCTGTCGGATGACCGACGGATCGATGATCATCGGAAAGCGCCTCTCCTCAATTCCCCTTGCCCCTGTCCGGCCACTGAAACTCGAGCCTCGCCACCCGGATATTGGCGAAACGGACATTATAGATTCTGCGGTTTTCCTCATCAACGACCCGGAGGGAGTCCCCCTCGACGCCCTCGAGGATCCCTCCGAAGCTGCGGGCCGCCGTCAGCGGAGCGCGGCCCGGCTCGCCGATCGGCTCGGGAAGCACGGGCGTGTCGGTCTTGACCCTGACGCGCCTTCCCGCGAAGCGCTCCGCGTCCTCGACGGAGTAGAGCCGCCGTTCGAGCCCCGCCGACGACACTTCCAGGGTGTAGCGGTGCGCGGCTTCGGCCGTCGAGTCCAGCAGCGTCGAGACCTCCCGGGAGACCGTCTCGCAGTCCTCGATCGTCACCGGGTCGCCGGTCGAGCGCTCGAGAACGAGCCTCAGGACGGAGAAACGCCCGGCTCCGGCGCTCTCGACCGCGAGCAGGCGGCACCCCTTTTCAGCCGCGATGGCCCGGATTTCCCCGGTGGTCTCGTCGCTCAGCTTCATCTCCTGTTCCGCCGAATAAAAAAGCGGGCCGCGGCCCGCTCGTCCGGATCCACAGATCGCCGGGTGTTTTTTATCAGAACGGGCGGGGAAAGTCGAGGGACGGGGCCCGCAAACGGCCACGCAGCAAATAATTGGTGCATTTCGAAATCGCCGGCCGCCTTTGAGCGTTTAATGGAACGGGGTATCCCTTTGGGCCAAAAACTGCGTGCTTGATCTCAGTCCGAGGGCGGAGCAGGAGGAGCGTCCGGCTCGGCAGACCGGATGGTCGCTGCTCGATCTGGACGAGAACGCGCCAGCCCCGCCTGACGTCCCCGAAAGAGACCTCTTCGATCTGGAGAGGAAGCCCGACCGCGCCTTCCCCATCGAAAGGGCGATTCTCTTCTCGATCGCGGCGCACATCCTGATCCTCGTCCTCGTCCTGAATTCTCCCGGTCTTTCCTCGACCCGATCGCATCAGGGCATTCTCGGGGAGCTCGTCGAATCCGAGAGGCAGAGGGAGCTGGACAAGAAGATCCCCATCGTCTTCCGGTCGGCGCCGGGGCCGGCAAGAGACAACCCCCGCAGGTCCGAATTGTCCGACGCGACCCGGAAGGCCGGCGGCGGCGACCCCTCCCGCGGCCGCTCGCAGACCCCCTTTGTCCCCCCGCTTCCGGGCAAGGAGGGGCTCGCGCCCGGAGCGGTCGCCGCGGCACCCGCGCCGCGAGCTCCCAGGGCCACGGGGACGGGGGCCGAATCCTCCTCTCCCGCGGCGCCGAGCGAGAAGATGGCCGCCAATCCGGAGGCATTCCAGGTGCCGGCGCCGGGAAAGCTCTCGGCGGGAAGAGAGGGCCCGAAGCTCGAGGACCTCCAGAGCAAGATGGAGGAAGCGGCCCGGGGAGTCGTCGGAGCGCCGGGACAGTCGGGCGCGGGCTTTCCCAATCCGGACGGGGGCTTCGTCGACTCCGGCCCGATCTCCTTCGATACGACCTGGTACGACTGGGGAGCCTACGCCGAAGAGATGGTCCGCCGCATCAAGCTGCACTGGGATATCCCGGAGCTGGCGCGGCTGGGATGGAAGGGCCGCCTGTCGGTCCGGTTCTACATCCGGGGGGACGGCCGCGTCGAAGGCGCGAAGATCATCAGTTTTTCCGGCACCCCCCCCTTCGACAACGCGGCGCTCCAGGCGATCCTGACGTCTTCGCCGTTCCGTCCGCTGCCGAAAGACCTCGGGTCCGACCGGGAGGGAGTGACCGTAACCTTTTTCTACAATATACGTCCCGAGAGAGAGGGTGCGGGCAAGGATGGGCATGGGGGGAGCCGTTGAACGACGCCGGGCAGATCCGGCGCGCGCTGGAGAGCGCGCGGACGGTGGCCGTCGTGGGCTGCTCTCCGAATCCGGCTCGGCCGTCCAACGTCATCGCGCGCTACTTGAAGAATTGCGGCTATCGGGTGATTCCGGTCAATCCGGGACACCGCGAGATCCTGGGAGAGCCGTGCTACGGCGCGCTCCTGGAAATCCCCGGGGACGTGAACCTCGACATCGTGGACGTCTTCCGGCGGTCGAGCGAGGTCGCCCGGTTGGCAGACGAAACGATTGCCCGCGGGGCGGGCTTCTTCTTCATGCAGCAGGGGGTCGTGGACGAGGACGCCGCCCGCCGCCTGGAAGAGGCCGGGATCCCGGTGGCCATGGACCGGTGCATCCTCGTCGAGAGGGAACGACTGGCGCTCCCGCCGCAGCAGGAATGAGAAACCCGCGGAGGCTGTTAGTTTTGTGACGCCGGCGCTGAATTGCCGGCGCTGAGGAGAAAAAGACGGTTATGCACAAGTCTACAAAGCGAGCAATCTCCTTCTCGGCGCTGATCGGAGCCGCGGTCATCTTCGGGATGATCGTGGCCGGCTCCGTGAACGTGACGCCGCGAACGGAGGCTCAGAAGGAAACTCAGGCGAGGCCGCGGTCGACTTCCGTCGTCCTCCCTTCCTTTGCCGACATCGCCGACGAGGCCATGCCCGCCGTGGTGTCCATCACATCCACCAACATCGTCAAGGGCGCCCGCAACCGCCAGCTCTCCCCCTTCGGAGGGGGCGGAGACGGCCAGGATCCCTTCGAGTTCTTCTTCGGCCCGCGCCGGAATCAGCCGCGCGACGACCAGGAGGAGCACAAGGACGTCCAGGGGGGCACGGGCTTCGTCGTCTCCGAGAGCGGCGAGATCGTGACGAACTACCACGTCGTCGAGGGCGCCGACCGGGTGGAGGTGCGAATCAACAAGGAGCGCTTCACGGCCAAGGTCATCGGCAAGGACCCCGCGACAGACCTGGCACTGCTCAAGATCGACGCCAAGCGCGCGCTGACGAAGCTCCCGCTCGGCGATTCCGACAGGCTCCGCGTCGGGGAGTGGGTGATGGCCGTCGGGGATCCGCTGAACTTCGACAAGACGGTCACGGTCGGCGTCGTCTCGGCCAAGGACCGGTCGGGTCTCACGGCCGATCTCTCCACGCGCTCCTTCGAGAGCTTCATCCAGACCGACGCGGCCATCAATTTCGGCAACTCCGGAGGGCCGCTCATCAACGTCAACGGCGAGGTCGTCGGCATCAACACCGCGATGTACCGGCCGGCGCAGAACATCGGCTTCGCCGTGCCGGTCAACGTCCTGAAGACGATCCTTCCGCAGCTGCGCGAAAAGGGGAAGGTCGTCCGCGGATACCTCGGGATCAACATCAACCCGGTGGACCAGGACGTGATGGGCGCCTTCAAGCTGAAGTCCACCGACGGGGCGTTCGTCGAATCCGTCGTTCCGGGAGATCCCGCGGACAAGGCGGGCGTGAAGCCGGGCGACACGGTCGTCCGCGTGGACACCGTGCCGGTCAAGACGACGCGCGACCTGATCGGCTACGTCTCGAGCAAGGCGCCCGGAAGCAAGGTCCACTTGAGCGTCATGCGCGACGGCAAGGAGATGGGCTTCACCGTGACGCTGGCCGAGCGCGGCGCCGAGGCCACCGCCGAGAACGAGAAGGGATCCAAGGGCTCCGAGGACTCCCACGGGAAGCTCGGCGTGTCGGTGCGGCCGATCACGCCGCAGCTGCGGCAGATGCTGGGGCTGGACGCCAAGATCGAGGGGATCTACGTGGAGCACGTCCGGGAGGTCTCGCCCGCGGCCGACGCGAACCTGAGAGACGGAGACATCATCACTCAGGTCAACGGGCGCGCAGTCACCTCGACGGAGGAGTTCGCGAACATCGTCAAGGGCACGTCCAAGGGGGAATACCTGCGGGTCTACTACTACCGGCCGCAGGCCAAGGTCTCCCTCTTCGCCTTGATCAAGATCGAAGATTAGGTCCTGGTCGCAGGGTGGATGACTCTCTCGCTCCGACGGCGACCCCGGGGCCGGCGGCGTACTCCCCGGAGGCGGCCCGGCGTCCCGGTCGCCTCTTGAGAGGGCTCGGCGTTTGCTAGAGACTCGGGAGATGGCCAGACGCGTCCTGGTGGTGGACGACGACCCGGGCATCCGGGACGCTCTCCGGATGATCCTGGAATACGAGGGGTACCAGGTGGCGACCGCCTCGGAGGGGAAGACCGCCCTGGCGGCCCTCGACGCCGACCGCACGGACGCCGTGCTTCTCGACATCAAGATGCCCGGGATGGACGGGCTCGAGATCCTCGACCGCATCGTCGAACGGGAAGGAGCGCCGCCGGTGCTCATGATCTCGGGGCACGGGGACATCGCGACGGCGGTCGAAGCGACGCGCCGCGGGGCCGTGGACTTTCTCGAGAAGCCGCCGGAGCGCGAGCGGATCCTGATCTCGCTCCAGAACGCCCTCTCCCGCAATTCGCTCGCCGCCGAGAACGAGCGTCTCCGCCGCAAGCTCGAAGAGGAGTCCATCCTCGTCGGCAAGAGCGCCCCGATGCAGCGCCTCCGCGCGGAGGTCGCGCGCGCGTCGCCGACGACCGCCACGGTCCTGATCTCGGGAGAGAGCGGAACGGGCAAGGAGCTCGTGGCGCGGGAGATCCACAAGGGCTCGAAGGTCGCCGGAGGGCCCTTCATCCAGGTCAACTGCGCCGCGATCCCCGAGGAGCTGATCGAATCGGAGCTCTTCGGACACGAGAAGGGCTCCTTCACGGGCGCCGTCCGCCGGCAGACCGGGAAGTTCGTCGAGGCCGACGGCGGCACGATCTTCCTGGACGAGGTCGGCGACATGTCGGCGCGGGCGCAGGCGAAGGTGCTGCGCGTCCTCGAGGCGGGCGAAGTGGAGCCGGTCGGAGCGGCGCGGGTGCGGCGGGTCAACGTGCGGGTCCTCGCCGCCACCAACCGGGATCTCGCCGAATCGATCCGGGAGGGGCGCTTCCGCGAGGACCTCTACTTCCGCTTGAACGTCCTCCCCGTGCGGACCCCGCCGCTGCGGGAGCGGGCGGAGGACATCCCGGAGCTCGTCGAGCATTTCACGCGCCTCTTCTCGCAGCGCGACAACCGCAAGCCGCGGCGCTTCGCGCCGGGCGCGCTCGGCGTGCTCAAGGCTCGCTCCTGGGCGGGCAACGTGCGGGAGCTGAAGAACCTGGTCGAGCGGGTCCTGATCATGGCCGACAGCGACCCGATCGAGGCGAAGGACCTGCCGGCGGAGGCGCGCGTGTCTCCGACCGAGATCTCGGAGCGGGGTCTCGAGCTCGGGACGCTCTCCGCCTTCAAGGAGTACGCGGAACGCGAGTTCCTCGTCGCCAAGCTCCGCGAGAACGGGTGGAACATCAGCCGCACGGCCGAAGTCATCGCCACCCCCCGCTCCAACCTCTACAAGAAGATCGAGCACCACAAGATCTCCCGCGACGCGGACGCGTAGCCGTCGCTCCGCGCTTGCGCGGGAAATGCGCCCGCGGGCGCACCGGCGAGCGGCTCGGCGGATGCGCCTCGACCGCTCGCCTTTCCCGCGCAAGCGCTCCGCTCCCGCGGCGCGAGGCTCCTCCTCGCCTTCGCTCGGAGACTCCTCGCGCCGCGACCGGGGCTCTCCCCTCTCCCTCCGGGAGAGGGTCAGGGTGAGGGCGCCGGTAACACCACTGTCGCGATATCGCGGGAAACATTCCCCTTTTGTCATCCTGAGCGAAGCGAAGGATCTGCTCTCGTCGCGGTGCTACAAGACCTGACACCTGCGCGCGTCCCGACGCACAGCCGGGATCAGGGGGCGGCGCCGAGGAAGGGAAGGTGCCGGGCGTAGGTGACGGCCAGGAGAATCAGGCCCAGCGCGCCGAGATAGGCGGCGAAGGGGCGAAGGGTGTGCGTCTTCAGGAATCGCAGGAGGAAGCGGACCGCGAGGAAGCCGACGGCCGCGGAGGCGAAGAAACCCGCGGCAAGCGCGGCGGCGGAGACGGCGGGCTGCGGCGTCTTGCGAAGGTCGAGTAGGGCCTTTCCACCCGCGCCGAGGATGATCGGCAGGGCGAGCAGGAAGGAGAAGCGGGCCGCGTCGCCCCGGTCGAGGCCGCGCACCCGTCCCGTGCTGATGGTGAAGCCGGAGCGCGAGAATCCGGCCAGGAGTCCCGCCGCGGCCTGGGCGACGCCGATCCAGAGAGCGTCGCCGATTGTCAGCGTCGAGAGGCTCCGTCCGCGGATCGCGCGCGCCCCCAGCCGTTCGGCCAACAGGAAATAGGCGCAGGCGACGAGCATGGAGGATCCGATCAGGCCGAGCGTTCGCAGGCTTTCGAATTTCTTCAGGAGGAAGAGACCCGCGAGCACGCCGGGGACGGTGCCGGCGGCGAGCGGGAGGATCAGGGCGCGTGCGGCCGGGTTCCGGGCGGGCCGCCGGGACAGCAGGAGGAAGAGCTCTTCCACGATCTCCCGGATCTCCCCGCCGAGCGCGAGGATCAGGGCGGCCGCCGTCCCCAGGTGGAGGACGACGTCGAAGGAGAGGGCGACCGCGTCGTTTTCAATCCCGAGGAGCGCCTGCGCGATGTAGAGGTGGGCGGTGGAGGAGACCGGCACGAACTCGGTCAGCCCCTGGATCACTCCGAGCAGGAGAGCCACCGTCACACTCATGCGAACGCGCGGAATCTAGCACGCACTTCGGGGGACTCGATTCCGGATTCCAGGTTCCAGTGGTCTGGCGCGATACCCTGAAACCTGAAACCGGAAACCTACTGGGGGCCGAGTACCAGGATCGTGAACGAGCCCGGCACCATCGGCGCTCGGGGGCGGGGTTGTTCGGCCGTTGCGGGCGGCGCGGTTCCGAACTCGGCCGCCGCCAGAAAGACCTGATGCGTCTTTTCGTCGAGAGCCATGGTCCGCGCGCTCCGCTGGGTCGCGGCGGTCTGCACGACCCGGTAGGAGTCGGGGCCGTCCTCCTTGACGACGGTGAGCGTGCCGTCTCCATTCGAAGCGAAGGCGAGCGCCGTCGAGGGATCGAACGCGGCCGCGTCGACGCCTTCTCCGATCGGAAGCGACGCGACCGCTCGGCCGCTGTCGGCGTCGAGGACCGCCATCGTGCGGTTGTGACAGACGGCGAAGAGGCGGCGGTGCTCCCTGTCCAACGCCAGACCGGTCGGCTCTTCGCAGGAGACGAGCGGCCAGCTCGTCTCGACGCGGAGGGCGCGCGAATCGATCACCGTGACCTGGTTCTTGTCTTCGATGTTCACGAAGACGCGCCCCTTGCCGTCGGCCGCGGCGAACTCGGGCTTGCCGTCCAGCGCGACCGTGCCGGCGACGGTCCCCGCCGCCGCGTCGATCGCCGTGGCGTTCTTCCCCCGGCCGTTGAACGTGAAGACGCGCCGCGAGGCCGGGTCGTAGAGGATGGCGTCGGGGTTCTCGCCGGTCGTCTTGACTTCCGCGAGCACGGCGAGCGTGCCCGGGTCGAAGATCGTCACGGTGGACGAGCGCCCGTTGCTCGTGAAGCCGCGGTGCGCTTCCGGCGCGAGCGCGATCCCGTGAACGCCCTGCGTGCCCGGGATCTCGCCGACCGCCGCTCCCGAGTCCACGTCGAGGACCACGACCCGCGTTCCCCGCGAGACGTAGAGACGGCGAGCCGCGGCGTCGACCGTCAGGTAGTCCCAGCCGCCCTCGCCGCCGACGGGCAGCTTGCGGAGAAGGTGGTAACTCGCCGTCGAGGGCGCGGCCGCCGGCCGGGCCGGCGGAGCGGAAGAGGCGCAGGCAGAGATGCAGAGTGTCAGCGAAAGGGAGGAGGCTAAACGGCTCATCGACTTCATGCGAGCCATTCTAGTAAACCCTGGAGCGTTAAGAGATTCATAAAACCGGTCCGACAGCGCGCAGCCGAAACTAGCCTGCCGCCCATGATCACTTCCATAAGCACCATCTTCAAGAGTCTGGCCGTCGTCGCGCTCTCGCTGATCGCGGCGATGAGCGATCCCGCCTCGCAGCCGACGGCGGCGTTCTCGATCGAGCCGGCCACTCCCGCCGCCAACTCCGCGGTCCGGTTTGCGGACGCGAATCCGGCGGGAGCGGCGTCCTGGCACTGGGACTTCGGAGACGGGACGACCTCGGCCTCCCGCAACCCCGTTCACGCCTACGCGAGCCCCGGCTACTACCCCGTGACGCTGACGGTCACGACGGGATCGGGATCCGCGTCGGCCAGCCGCCTGGTCACGGTCACCGACGCCAATACGCTGCGGCTCATGTCCACGCACCCGTTCGACATCACGCTGTCGGCGACGGATCCCAGGACGGGGACCGCGGGGCAGGGACAGGTCGTCGCGCAGAACGACATCTACGGGATCTTCAGCATCCCCGCGATCACGGGCAACGCCGGGAACCCCGAGGTCATCGTCAAGATGGTGGACGCGACCGGCATCGGCCAGAGCTACTGGGTCTTCTACGGGGCGCTGACGGACCTGAACTACACGCTTTCCGTGAAAGAGGTCGGGACGGGGACGACCAAGGTGTACAACGATGCCAGGGTCGGGACGACGGTTTGCGGGAAGTTCGACACCTCGGGCTTCGGCTCCTTGCGCGCGGTCGAGCCCGCCGACTGGTCCACGGTCCCGACCGCCAGCCGGACCCTGGGAACCGTCGAGGACACCTTGAATTTGATCTCCGCCCACCCCTTCAACGTCAACCTGACGGCGCACGACCCGAGGACGGGGACCGAGGGGGAGGGGCAGGTCATCGCGCACAACGACATCTACGGCATCTTCAGCATCCCCACGATCACGGGCAACGCGGCCAATCCCGAGGTGATCGTCAAGATGGTGGACGCCTCCGGGATCGGCCAGAACTACTGGGTCTTCTACGCGGCCCTGACCGACTTGAACTACACCCTCGCCGTCAAGGAATCGGCGACGGGGAGGACCAAGAGCTACAACGACGCCAGGGTCGGCACGACCGTGTGCGGAAAGTTCGACACGGCCGGATTCGAGTTCACGGCGACTCCGGTGGTCCCGGGCGAGACGGCGACTCCGACGCCGACTCCGACGCCCACCCCGACGCCCACTCCTTCGGGGAGCACCGTTATCGTCAACGTCGCCCCGAGCGGCGCGATGAGCTTCTCGCCGGGCGCGGCGGTCATCCATGTCGGCGACACGGTTCAGTGGAATTTCCTGGACGGCACCGCCTACCATTCGACGACATCCGGAACGTGCACTCCCGACCCCTACTACGGGGGGAGCAACTGCGAGCCGTTGCCGTCCGGCTTGAACTGGGACTCGGGACAGAGGGTTGCCCCGGATCACTTCTCGCAACTCTTCACGGCGGCCGGCTCGTACCGTTACTACTGCCAGGTGCATGGCTACATGATGACCGGAACCATCCAGGTCAATCCCTGACCCTGTTCCTCCTCCGGGCGGGTCGTTCGAGGGGCGGTTGCTGCGACCGCCCCTCCTTTAACCGTCGCTCCGCGCTTGCGCGGGAAATGCGCCCGTTGGGCGCACCGGCGAGCGGCTCGGCCGGATGCGGCCTCGACCGCTCGCCTTTTCCCGCGCAAGCGCTCCGCTCCCGCGGCGCGAGGCTCGACTGTCGGCGCAGGCGGTCGCTTCGCGACCGGCGCCGAGAGAGTCCAAACGGGAGCGCGGAGACTCCTCGCGCCGCGACCAGGGCTGGCACGACGACCAGGCAGCCACGCTCCCGGCGTTGCCGCGCGGACGGCGGACGGATACTCTTGGGACCTGGAGGTGCGACCATCACGGAGAAGAGATCCCCCAGGACTCCACGCGTGTCCAGGAAGGCGGCAGAATCCTCGGCCGCGTCGTTCACGCTCCTGGGCGACGACGATCTGCACCTCTACAACGAGGGAACCCACTTCCGCGCCTACGAGAAGCTCGGCGCCCATCCGGCCGCCGCGGCGGGCGTCGCCGGCTGCTATTTCGCGGTCTTCGCGCCGAATGCCCGGTCGGTCGCCGTGATGGGGGAGTGGAACGGCTGGGACAAGGAGAGCCATCCGCTCCGGCCGCGCGCGCGATCCGGGATCTGGGAGGGCTTCGTCGCCGGAGTCGGGGCCGGAGCGATCTACAAGTACCACGTCGTCTCGCGCTATCGCGGCTACCGCGCGGACAAGGCTGACCCGTACGCCTTCGCGTCCGAGATGCCGCCCCGAACCGGGTCGGTCGTCGCCGAGCTCGACTTCGAGTGGGGGGACGCGGAGTGGATGGAGGGGCGCCGGGAGCGCCAACGCCCCTCCGCTCCCATCTCGGTCTACGAGGTCCACCTGGGGTCCTGGAGACGGCCCTGGGACGGCGACCGTTTCCTGAGCTACCGCGAGATCGCGCCACAGCTGGCCGCCTATGCCCGCGAAATGGGGTACACGCACGTCGAGCTCCTGCCGGTCATGGAACATCCCTTCTACGCCTCGTGGGGATACCAGGTGACGGGCTATTTCGCTCCCACCGCGCGCTACGGAGCCCCGGCGGACTTTCAGTACCTCGTGGACCACCTCCACCGCGAGGGGATCGGCGTCCTGCTCGACTGGGTGCCGTCCCATTTCCCCTCCGACGAGCACGGGCTCGGCTTCTTCGACGGGACGCACCTCTACGAGCACGCGGACCCGCGCCAGGGGTTTCACCCGGACTGGAAGAGCGCGATCTTCAACTACGGACGCGCCGAGGTCCGGAGCTTTCTCCTTTCGAGCGCCGAGTTCTGGATCGAGAAGTACCACGCCGACGGCCTGCGCGTGGACGCGGTCGCCTCGATGCTCCACTGGAATTACTCGCGCAAGGAAGGGGAGTGGGTCGCCAACATCTACGGGGGCCCGGAAAACCTCGAGGCGATCTCGCTCCTGCGGCAAATGAACGACTACATCCACGAGACCCATCCCGGCGTCCTCACGGTCGCCGAGGAGTCCACGGCCTGGCCGATGGTCTCGCGGCCGACGCGCATCGGCGGCCTCGGCTTCGACATGAAGTGGGACATGGGTTGGATGAACGACACGTTGAAGTACTTCCAGCGCGACTCGATCCACCGCAAGTACCACCACACGGAGCTGACCTTCCGGCCGATGTACTCGTACTCCGAGAACTTCCTCCTTCCGCTCTCGCACGACGAGGTCGTGCACATGAAGGGCTCGCTCCTCTCCCGGATGCCGGGAGACGACTGGAGGAAGTTCGCCAACCTGCGCCTGCTCCTCGCCTACCAGTGCGCGGTTCCGGGCAAGAAGCTCCTCTTCATGGGGGGAGAGTTCGGCCAGTGGGCCGAGTGGAACCACGACGCGGCGCTCGAGTGGCCGCTGCTCGATTACCCCGCGCACGCCGGCGTGAAGCGCCTGGCGGCCGACCTGAACCGGCTCTACGCGGCGGAGTCCGCGCTCCACGCGCGCGACTTCGATCCGTCCGGATTCGAGTGGATCGATTGCAACGACTGGGAAGACTCGACCCTGACGCTCGCGCGCCGGGGAGCGACGCCGGAGGAGATCGTCCTCGTCGCGCTGAACTTCACTCCGGTTCCGCGCCACGGCTACCGCGTCGGCGCCCCTGTCCCCGGCTTCTGGCGCGAGATCGCCAACACCGACGCGAAGGAGTACGGCGGCAGCGGACTGGGGAACCTGGGCGGCGTTCACGCCGAGGAGACTGCGACGCACGGGAGGCCCTGGAGCCTCTCGCTGACGCTGCCGCCTCTCGCGGCGGTGTTCCTCAAGGCCACCCCTCCCCCCGAGCCCGAATCACAAATCACAAATCACAAATCACAAATCTCGTCATGACCCGCTTCGTCTGCGTGCACGGCCACTTCTATCAGCCGCCGCGGGAGGACCCGTGGACGGGAAGGGTCGAGCGGGAGGCCTCGGCCGCTCCGTTCCACGACTGGAACGAGAGGATCACGGCGGAATGCTACGGACCCAATGCCGACAACTACTCGCGGATGTCCTTCAACTTCGGCCCGACGCTTCTGTCCTGGCTCGACAGGGAGGCGCGCCCCGTCCTCGAGGCGATCCTCGCCGCGGACCGGGAGAGCCGCGAGCGCTTCTCCGGGCACGGCTCGGCGCTCGCGCAGGCGTACGGGCACATGATCCTGCCGCTCGCCCGCCCGCGCGACAAGCGCACGCAGGTCTACTGGGGAATCCGGGACTTCGAGCACCGGTTCGGCCGGTCGCCCGAGGGGATGTGGCTGCCGGAGACGGCCGTGGACACGGAGACCCTGGAGGTCCTGGCGGAGCTCGGCATCCGGTTCACGATCCTCGCGCCTCACCAGCTCCTCCAGTGGCGCGAGAGCGGACACGAAGGCTGGCAGGTTGCGGTGGACGGGTTCGACACGAGGCGCCCCTATGAGGCGCGGCTTCCCTCCGGCGCCCGCATCGCCCTCTTCTTCTACGACGGCTCCGCGTCCCCCGCGATCGCGTTCGGCGGGATGGCCGGGGGCGCAGAGAATCTCGCCCGGATTCTGCTGGACCGCTTCACGGGCGGCGGCGATCCGCAGATCGTTTCCGTCGCGACCGACGGCGAGACGTACGGGCACCACTTTCGCGGCGGCGACAGGGTCCTCTCCGGCCTTCTCGACCGCATCGAAGCGGAGGGCGGCGTCCGGCTGACCAACTACGCGCGAATACCTCGCGCAACACCCTCCCCGCCACGAGGTCCGGATCCGCGAAACGAGCTCCTGGAGCTGCATGCACGGGGTCGGCCGCTGGAAGGAGAACTGCGGCTGCACCACGGGGGAGCATCCCGGCTGGAGCCAGGCGTGGCGGGCGCCGCTGCGGCAGGCGCTCGACTCTCTTCGCGACGCGCTCGACGCGCTCTTCGAGGAGAGTGGCGGAAAGCTCTTCCGCGACCCCTGGTCGGCGCGCGACGATTCGATCGAGCTCGTTCTCGTCCGGCGGCGCCGGCGCGGAGGCCTTTCTCGCGCGCCACGCGGGCCGGCGTCTCGACCCGGAAGAGACTTCGCGGGCGCTCGATCTCCTCGAGATGGAGCGGTGCGCGATGAGCATGTTCACCAGCTGCGGCTGGTTCTTCGAGGACCCGTCGGGGCTGGAGACGCGCCAGGTCCTCCGCTACGCGGCGCGGGCGGTGGAGCTCGCGGAAGACCTCTCGGGCGAGCGCCTGGAGGAAGACTTCCTGCAGAAGCTCGAAGGCGTCGTGAGCAACGATCCCGCCGTCGGCAGCGCCCGGCGCCTCTACGAGGAGATCCGAGCTTCCGCGCCCTTGTCATCCTGAGCGAAGCGAAGGATCTGCTCCGCTGACGATGGCGGATCCTTCGTCGCTTCGCTCCTCAGGATGACAGTGGAATTGGGATTTCTTCGGTTATCATCCGGAAACAGTTGATCCAATCAGCCGACTCTCCGCATCCTCGCATCCCTGCCGCGCTTCACCCGCTGTGGAGCCTCGCGCGGGACCTGCGCTGGACCTGGCGGCCGACGATGCGCGCTCTCTTCGCCTCGCTCGACCGGGCGGCCTGGGAGGAGAGCGGCGGAAATCCCGTGGCGCTCCTTCTCTCGGTCCCGCCCGAGCGGCTCGAAGCGGCGGCCGGCGATCCGGCCTTCCTCGCGCAGATGTCCGCGGTCCAGGCGGAGACGGCGATGGAAGACGCGTCCCCGTCCTGGCACCCGGCCGTCCGGATGTTCCGGGAGCGCGGGTACCGCATCGCCTACTTCTCCGCGGAGTTCGGGCTGACGGAGCACCTCCCGATCTACGCGGGGGGCCTCGGCATCCTGGCCGGGCGACGTCCTGAAGTCCTCGAGCGACCGGGGACTGCCGGTCGTCGGGGTGGGTCTCTTCTACCGGGAAGACTACTTCCGGCAGGTCCTCGACAAGGACGGGTGGCAGCACGAAGCCAATCCGCCCCTCGACCTCGAGCGGCTGCCGGTCTCTCTGCCGCTCGTGCCGGGTGGAGGTCCGCCCCTCGTGCAGTTGACGATCGGAGAGCGGGAGGTGTCCGTCCTCGTCCGCTTCGTGCGGGTGGGACGGGTGCCGCTGCTGCTGCTCGACACCAACGTGCCGGAGAACGCTCCCGAGGACCGGGACATCACGGCGCGGCTCTACGGCGGAGACCAGGAGACCCGCATCCGCCAGGAGATGGTGCTCGGGATCGGAGGGCTCCGCGCGCTGGAGCTGCTCGGCTTGCGCCCGACGATCCGCCACATCAACGAGGGGCACGCGGCCTTCGCCGGCCTGGAGAAGATCCGCCTGCTCGTGTCGCTCGGCGGCCTGACGTTTCCCGAGGCCCGGGAGAGGGCCGCCGCGACCAACGTCTTCACGACCCACACGCCGGTGCCCGCGGGAATCGATCATTTCCCGCCCGAGCTGGTCGAGAAGTACCTGTCATCCTACGTGGCGGGCGCCGGCCTCTCGTGGAACGAGTTCCTGAAGCTCGGGCAGGACGGCCCCCCGAATCCCTCCCAGCCTTTTTCGATGGCCGTCCTGGCGCTGCGTCTCTGCGGCCACGTCAACGCGGTCTCGCAGCTCCACGCGAGGGTTTCGCGGCGGCTGTGGCTCGGGCTCCTGCCGGAGCTGGCCGACGAGGACATCCGCATTCGCGCGATCACCAACGGCGTGCACCGGATGACCTGGACGGATCCCGAGGTGGCGAAGCTGCCGCTCGTGGATGAGCCCGACGCCGCGGACCGCGCCGCCTTCTGGGGCGTGCACGAGAGGCTCCGGTCGCGGCTCGTGGAGATCGCGCGCCGGAATCTCGCGAACCTGCGAAAGGAGCAGGGCGCCTCCCCCGAGGAGATCGAGGAGGCCTCCCGCGTGCTCGACCCCGCGGCGCTGACGATCGGGTTCGCGAAGCGGTTCACGACCTACAAGCGGCCGGGCCTGATCTTCCGCGACCCGGAACGGCTCCTGCGCATCGTCGAGAGCCGGCCCGTCCAGATCCTCTTCTCCGGAAAGGCCCATCCGCACGATGACCCCGGCAAGCAGGCCCTTCGCGAAGTCGCGCGGTTCTCCCAGCGGCCGGAGTTTCGCGGCCGCGTCGTGCTCCTCTCCGATTACGACATGGGGCTCGCGCGGGCCCTGGTGGCCGGGTGCGACGTCTGGCTGAACAACCCGATCCGGCCGCGCGAGGCGTGCGGGACCTCGGGGATGAAGGCCGCGATGAACGGCGTGCTGAACCTCTCGGTCCTCGACGGCTGGTGGGACGAGGCTCCCTACGAGGAGACGGGATTCACGATCGGCCCGGCCACGGAGGACCTGCCGGACGACCAGACCGCCGCGTCGCTCTACGAGGTTCTCGAGAAGCAGGTGCTTCCCCTCTTCTTCGAGAGGAACGAGCAGGGGCTTCCGCTCGGCTGGATCGAGAAGATGATCCAGAGCGTGTCGCGCATCTCGCGGCTCTTCTCCGCCGATCGGATGATGATCGACTACCTGGAGAGCTGCTACCTGCCGGGCGCCGAGTGGCGCTTCTCGCTGCTCGGCCAGGGGGGCGAGCGCCTGCGCGCCGGAGACTATCTCCCGTAATCCCTCCCTGCGCCGTCCTCCCGAGGGATTCCTCTGCTCTGTCATCCTGAGGACTACCTCTGCCTGTCATCCTGAGACTCCTTGCTTGTCATCCTGAGGAGCGAAGCGACGAAGGATCTGCCCTCCAGGAGACGAGAGCAGATCCTTCGCTTCGCTCAGGATGACAGACAGGGGACTACGGCGTCAGAATCGAGACCATGGAACGGGAAGGAGTCCTCATGAAGCGAAGGCGCAGGGCGGGGATCCTGCTCCATCCGACTTCGCTTCCCGGCCGGTACGGGATCGGGGACTTCGGGCCGGAGGCGGACCGGTTCCTGGAATGGGCGCGCTCGGCGGGACTGGGTCTCTGGCAGGTTCTCCCGCTCCATCCCGCCCCGCACGAGTCTCCCTACAGCGCGTCCTCGGCGTTCGCGGGGAACACGCTCCTGATCTCGCCGGAGCGGCTCCGCGAAGAAGGGTTGCTCTCCCTGCCGGCGGCGCAGGCGGTCCGCGACGTTCTCGCCCGAGCGCGTGGACTTCGCGAAGGCCCGGCGATGGAAGGAGAGACTCCTGCGCGCTTCGTGGGAGGAGTCTCGCGGGAATCCCCGCCTGCTCGAAGAGCTCGAGTCGTTCCGCGACGCGCCCGAGCAGGCCGCGTGGCTGGCGGACTGGGCCCTCTTCGCCGCGTTGAAGGAGGAGCGACCCGAAGGCTGGACCTCGTGGCCGGAGGAGATTCGCCGCCGCCGCCCGGAGGCGCTCGAAGCGGCGCGGCGGGAGCTCGACGCGGAGATCGCCTACCAGGAATACGCGCAGTGGCTCTTCTTCCGCCAGTGGGCGCGGGTCAAGGCGGAGGCGAATCGCCGGGGCATCGCGATCCTCGGGGACTTGCCCATCTACGTCGGCCACGACAGCGCGGACGTCTGGGTCCGGCAGGACCTGTTCCTCCTGGACGCTTCGCGGCAGTCCGGAGTTCGTCGCCGGCGTGCCGCCGGACGCGTTTTCCGAAACGGGCCAGCTCTGGGGCTACCCGCTCTACCGCTGGGACGCGATGGAGCGGGACGGATTCTCCTGGTGGATCGCGCGCCTGCGCCAGGCGCTCCTCCTGGCCGACGCCGTGCGCATCGACCACTTCCGCGGGTTTGCCGCCGGCTGGAGCGTTCCGGCCGAGGCCGTCTCCGCGATCGACGGCCGATGGATCCCGGCTCCGGGGTTGAGAGCTCTTCGAGGCCGCGCGCCGGGCCCTCGGCGACATTCCCGCTCGTCGCCGAGGACCTCGGGGTGATCACCGACGACGTGCGCCGGCTCCTGTCGGATCTCGGCATTCCCGGGATGAAGGTCCTCCAGTTCGGCTTCTCCGAGGACGACAGCGAGCACCTCCCGCACCGGCACGTCCCCAACAGCGTCGTCTACACGGGGACCCACGACAACGACACGGCGCGCGGCTGGTTCGCGGCGCTCTCGCAGGAGGAGCGCGGCCGGGCGCTCGACTACCTGGGAGGCGACGGGAGCGCCATCGAGCGGGACATGATCCGCGCCGCGTACGAGTCGGTCGCGAACGGGCGATCGTCCCGCTCCAGGACGTTTTCGGCCTCGGGAGCGAGGCCCGCATGAACACGCCCGCCGTCGCGCAAGGCAACTGGGCCTGGCGAGCCGGCTCCGCCGACTTCACCGCCGAGCGCGCCGCGCGCCTGCGCCGCCTCGCCGAGCTGACGGGACGAACGTAGAGCCCCCCGGCTCCCGTTCCTCGTCGCAGTTCCGAGTTCCGAGTCCCGAGTCCCGAAAAAGGGCTTGACATGGGGGGCGGGTTGCCCCAAGTTATTGGCTCCATGATGGCCGCGACTCTCGACTGCAACGCCTCGCACGCGAGGATCGCGCGACGCGCTTCTTCCGCCAGGAGGAGGACCTCCATGGCGGCGGCGCGTTGATCCCGTAAAGACTCCGACAACCCGCCGCTTCATGAAACGCCGCATGCCGGCCGTGTGCCTCGCTTTTTCCGGTGGTCTCGACACCACCTACTGCGCGCTCCTCCTGCGCGAGGAGGGGTACCGCGTCCACGCCGTCACCGTGGACACGGGAGGCTTCTCGCCGCGGGAGAAGCGGACGATCGCCGCGCGCGCGAAGGCCGCGGGGGTCGAGCGGCACGTCTTCGTCGACGGCCGCGCGGAAGTCTTCGAGCGTTACGCGCTTCCGCTCATCTTCGGAAACGTGCTGCGCGGCGGCGTCTATCCCCTCTCCGTGGCGGCCGAGAGGGCCGTGCAGGTCGCCGCGGCGGCGCGCCACGCCCGGCGGATCGGGGCCCGCGCCATCGCCCACGGCTCGACGGCCGCCGGCAACGACCAGTTCCGTTTCGACGCCGGCCTTCGCGTCCTCGCGCCCGGGATCGAGGTGCGGGCGCCCGTGCGCGATTCGGGAATCTCGCGCGAGGAAGAGACCGCCTACTGCGACGCCCGCGGCGTGCGGATCCCGGCGAAGACGACGCGCTACTCGATCAACGAGGGGCTCTGGGGCACGACCATCGGCGGCGGCGAGACGCACGACCCGTGGGAGCTTCCTCCGGAGACGCTCTATCCCGGCAACACCCTGGCGAAGGCGCCGAGGAAGCCGCGTCTGGCGGTCGTCGGATTCCGGAAGGGCCGCCCGGTCTCTCTCGACGGCCGGAGGCTCGACGGGATCGAGCTCGTCGAGAGGTTGAATGCCCTGGGGCGGCGCTACGCGGCGGGGCGCGCGGTCCACCTGGGCGATACGATCCTGGGGGCCAAGGGGCGCATCGTCTTCGAGGCGCCGGCGGCGCTCGCCCTGATCGCGGCCCACGCGGAGCTGGAGAAGCTCGTGATGACGAAGGAGCAGCGGCAGCTGAAGGCGCTCGTCGCCGAGACGTACGGGCGGCTGCTCCACGAGGGGCTCGCCTTCGAGCCCGCCGCTCTCCGACGCCGACGCCTACCTGCGCGCCACGCAGGCGCGCGTGACGGGGGAGGCGAAGCTCCGCTTCTCGCCGGGCCGGTTCGAGGTCGCCGGCGTGCGCAGCCCGCACTCTCTCCTTCGCGCTTCCCTCGTGCGCTACGGGGAATCCAACGCATACCTCTCGCCGCCGGAGGCGAAGGGAGTCGGCAAGACCCTCGCGCTGCCGGGCCGGCTCTGGAGGCTGGCCGGCGCGCGGGCAAGGAGGAGTCCCGATGACGATCACGCTCGACAAGATCGCCTCTTCGACCGCCCGGCTGGAGCTTCCGCGGGAGGTCGAGCTCTCCCCGCACATCGAGGCGAAGGAGGGCAACGTCATCGCCGTCCGGGCGCTCATGGAGAAGAGCGTCTACGACCGGCTGGAGCTGACGAGCGGGCGCATGGCCAAGATCAACCGGGGCGACGTCATCGCGGGCACGCTCGGCTTCCGCCGCGCGCTCAAGGGCTTCGTCGGCGTCGTGCCGGAGTCCCTTCACGTGGGCGACACGATCCACGTCCTGAATCTGGGCGGGGTGCTCGGCCTCTGCGTCGGCCGGAACCCCGACGTCGGGTCGCCGCTGGAGGCCGAGGTCCTGGGCGCCGTCCTCATCGACGGCAAGCCGGCCAACATCGCGCAGAACGCGCTGCCCCCGCGGGACGAGCTCCCGGACGGCCCGCCCCTCGTCGTCGTGGCCGGCACCTGCATGAGCGCGGGGAAGACGGCCGCCGCCTCCGAGATCGTCAAGCGCTTCGCCAACGCGGGGCTGAAGGTCGCCGCCGCGAAGCTCTCCGGCGTCGCGTGCCTCAAGGACACGCTCGACATGGAGGACCACGGCGCCTTCGCCACGCTGTCGTTCCTGGACTGCGGGCTTCCTTCGACCGCGCACGTGAAGGACCTGGCCCCGTACGCGCGGGCGATCCTGGCGGACCTCGGCGCGAAGAATCCGGACGTCATCGTCGTCGAGCTGGGGGACGGGATCCTCGGCGACTACCGCGTCGGGACGTTCTTCTCCCACCCCGATCTCGTGCGCGCGACCCGGGCCGTCGTCATGTGCGCCAACGACCTCGTGGCCGCCTGGGGCGCGCAGAAGCTGATGGAGCAGTGGCACATCCCGATCACCGTCATGTCGGGGCCGGTGACCGACAACCAGACCGGCACGGAGTACATCAGCCAGGAGATGAAGCTGCCGGCCGCCAACGCGATGACCGACGGACGCGCCCTCTTCGGCATCGTCTACGAGGAGATCCGCAAGGCGTGAGCATCAAGGCGGCGATCTTCGGCGCGAGCGGCTACGCCGGGGGCGAGCTGCTGCGCCTCCTGCTCGACCACCCGAAGGCGGAGCCCGTGGCCGTCATCTCCCGCTCGCAGGCGGGGCAGCCGGTCGCGAGCGTCCACGCGCACCTCTCGCGCCTGACCGACCTCGCCTTCGTCTCGGAGCTGCCCCGCGGCGCCGGCGAGCCGGAGGTGGTCTTCCTCGCGGGCGCCAGCGGCTACGCGTCGGAGATCGCGCCGGCGCTCCTCGACACGGGGATCCCCGTCGTGGACCTCTCGGCGGACTTTCGGCTGAAGGACCCCGCTTCCTTCGAGAGGTTCTACGGGCCTCCTCCTCCCGCATTCGCGCGGCGCGGCGAGTTCGTCTACGGGCTGCCGGAGCTCTTCCGCGAGCAGATCGCGGCGTCGCGCGCGGTGGCCTCGCCCGGCTGTTTCGCGACGGCCGCGATCCTCGCCCTCGCGCCCCTCTGGAAGAAGGGGCTCGTCGCGGAAACGGCGCCGGTCTCGGTCTTCGCCATCACCGGCTCCTCGGGCGCCGGCGTGACGCCCTCCCCGACGACCCACCATCCGCGGCGGGCCGCCGCGTTCTTCGCGTACGGCATCGAGGGGCACCGGCACCTGCCGGAGATCGAGGAATCGCTCTCGGCCGTCGGGTCGCCCGCCGCCGGGCGGATCGTCTTCCAGACGCATTCGGCGCCTCTCGTGCGCGGGATCTTCGCGACGGCGGCGGTGCCGCTCGCGCGCCCGATGGATCGGGCGGCGCTCCAGGAGCTCTTCCAGGAGGCCTACGGCTCGGAGTTCTTCATCCGCCTGGTCGAGGGCTCTCCCGACGTCGCCGCCGTCAAGGGGACGAACTTCGCCGACATCGGGCGTCGCGTCCCGCGGATCGACCGCGCTCGTCTTCATCGCGATCGACAACCTCGTGAAGGGCGCGGCCGGCCAGGCGATCCAGGCGATGAACATCCTGTTCGGCCTGCCCGAGCCCACGGGACTGAAGATGACCGGGGTCTTCCCATGAGCACGCTCTCCCTCTCGACGGCGGAGCTTCCGACCTACACGCGCTGGCCGGTGACCATCGTCAAGGGCGAGGGCTCGACGGTCTGGGACGACTCCGGAAAGAGCTACCTCGATCTCTACGGCGGGCACGCGGTCGCCGCGACCGGGCACTGCCATCCGGAGGTCGTCCGCGCGATCCGGGAGCAGGCGGGAGAGCTCCTCTTCTACTCGAACGTCGTGGCGCTTCCGGTGCGCGCGCGCGCGGCGGAGGCGATCGCGGCGCAGGCGCCGGCGCCGCTGTCGAAGGTCTTCTTCGTCAATTCGGGCACCGAGGCCAACGAGAACGCGATGCGCCTGGCGCGCCGGTTCACGCGGCGGACCGACGTCCTCTCCTTCGACGGCGGCTTCCACGGCCGCACGGCGGACGCGATCTCGGCGGCGGGGCTCGCGAAGTACCGGGAGCTGGGGAAGCCCAACGTGCCCGGCCATCGCCTCGTTCCCTTCGGCGACCTCGCCGCGGCCGAGGCGGCCCTGGACGAGAACGTCGCGGCGGTCCTGCTCGAGCCGATCCAGAGCATGGCGGGAGTCATCACGGCGCCGGCGTCCTACTTCCAGGGACTGCGCACGCTCTGCGACGAGCGCGGAGCCAAGCTCATCTACGACGAGGTGCAGACCGGCTTCGGGCGGACGGGCACGTTCTTCTTCGCCGGGCGCCACGGGGTCGTGCCCGACCTCGTCACGCTCGCCAAGGGGATCGGGAGCGGATTCCCGATGGGAGCGGTCCTCGTCTCCGAGGAGATCGCGGCGCACCGTCAAGCCCGAGGATTACGGCACGACGTTCGGCGGCGGCCCTCTGGCCTGCGCCGCGGCCGAGGCGACCGCGCGGGTCATCCTGGAGGAAGGGCTCCTCGGGAACGTCCGGCGCGGGTTCGCAGCGGTTGAGGCAGGGGCTCGCCGGGCTTGCCCGGGGTCCGCGAGGTGCGGGGCGAGGGATTCCTCCTGGGCGTCGCGCTCGACAAGCCGGCCAGGCCCGTGCGCGCGGCGCTTCTCGAGCGCGGCTTCCTCGTCGGGGGAAGCGATCTGCCCGACGTGCTTCGGCTTCTTCCGCCGCTCGTCCTGACCGCGGAGGAGATCGACCGCTTCCTCGAAGCGGCGCAGGGAGATCCTGTGAGGCACTTTCTGACGACGCAGGGGCTCACGCAGGAGCGGTTCGAGACGCTGCTCGTCGCGGGGCGAGGAATTCCGCCAGGGCGCCTCGAGCGCGGCGCTCGCGGGACAGCACGTCGGCCTGGTCTTCTTCAATCCCTCGCTGCGGACGCGGGTCTCGATGGAGGTGGCGGTCTCGAAGCTCGGCGGCACGCCGGTCACGCTCTCCGTCGGCGGCGAAGCCTGGGCGATGGAGTACGAGGACGGGACCGTCATGGACGGCGCCGCGGCCGAGCACGTCCGCGAGGGCGCCGGCGTCCTGGGGCGCTACTGCGACATGCTGGGCGTGCGCTCCTTCCCGGCGGGGAAGGACTACGCGAAGGACCGGGCCGAGCCGGTGCTCGTCGCGTTCGTGCAGCACTCGGGGGTGCCGATCATCAACCTCGAATCGACTCTCTCCCATCCCTGCCAGGCGATGGCCGACGCGATGACGCTCTCGCAGCGCCTCCCGCGCACCCGGGGCGCGGCGCGTGCTCCTGACCTGGGCCTATCATCCGAAGGCCCTGCCCATGGCCGTGCCGAACTCCTTCCTGCTCGCGGCGACGCGGCTCGGCGTGGATCTCGTCCTGGCGCGTCCGGAGGGGTACGACCTCGACGCCGAGATCGTCCGCGAGGCCGAGGAGAACGCGCGGCAGAGCCGGCGGCTCGCTGCGCGTGACGGACGATCTGGAAGGAGCCTACGACGGCGTGGAGGCGGTGTACGCCAAGTCGTGGGGATCGTCCGCGGACTACGGGCAGCCGGAAGCGGAGGCGGCCCGCCGCGCGAAATTGAAGGACTGGCGCGTGACCGAGGCGCG
Source organism: uncultured Acidobacteriota bacterium (assembly GCA_963782815.1). Taxonomy (GTDB): domain Bacteria; phylum Acidobacteriota; class Thermoanaerobaculia; order UBA5066; family Gp7-AA6; genus JAWOLE01. The sequence goes on from CAWALG010000041.1 coordinate 175,768, forward strand.
GATGGCGCGGGGCAGGAACGCCTTCTTCATGCACTGCCTGCCGGTCCGCCGCAACGTCGTCGTGGACGACGAGATCCTGGACGGCCCGCGCTCCGCCGTGCTGGACGAGGCGGAGAACCGCCTCTACGCGCAGCAGGCGATCCTGGAGTGGCTGGCGAAGGAGAATTTGTGATGGGGGATTGGGCGGTGAGGAGTTGTAGTGGCTGAATCGGTGCCCTCACCCCGACCCTCTCCCGGAGGGAGAGGGAGAGGACGCCGCGGCCTTCCATCGACGCGGAGATCCTCCGCGAGGCGCTCCCCTACATCCGGCGGTTCAAGGGGAAGACGTTCGTCGTGAAGGTGTCGGGGAAGGTGACGGAGGATCCGGGGAACCTGAACTCGCTGGCGGAGGAGATCGCGCTGCTCCACCAGGTCGGGATCCGCGTCACCGCGGTCCACGGAGGCGGCGCGCAGGCGACGCAGCTCGCCGAGCGGCTGGGGCTGGAGACGCGGCTCGTCAACGGCCGTCGCGTCACCGACGACGACACCCTCGAGGTCGTCAAGATGGTCTTCGCCGGCAAGATCTCCGTCGAGATCCTCTCGGCGCTGCGCGCGCACGGGGTGCACGCCGTCGGCGTCTCCGGCATCGACGGCAACGTCGTGCTCGCCCGCCGGCGCTCGAAGAAGAGAGTGATCAACCGCGAGACGGGAAAGCGCGAGACCGTGGACTTCGGCAACGTCGGGGACGTCGTGGACGTGGACCCGCGCCTCCTGACCACGCTGCTCGACGCCGGATACCTGCCGGTCGTCTCGCCGCTGGCCGCGGACGAGGAGGGGCGGGTCTTCAACGTCAACGCGGACGCGATCGCCTCGGCGCTCGCCATCGAGCTCGCGGCGGAGAAACTGATTCTCCTCTCCGACGTGCCGGGCGTGCTCCTGAAAGCGGGCGATCCGGGGAGCCTGGCTCTCGCGACTGACGGCGGCGGAGGCCCGCAAGCTCGCCCGGAGCGCCGCCGTCACGGGAGGCATGGTCGCCAAGCTCGAGGAGATCTCCCGCGTCGCGGAGGCGGGCGTGCGCGCGGTCCACATCGTCAACGGCAACCAGAGGAACGCCCTGCTGTCGGAAATCTTCGGGGACCGCGGCAGCGGCACGATGGTGGTCGGCGCGTGACGCGAGGGCGCAACGCTCCTCGCGGCGGGAATCGTCCAGCGCCTGGCGGAGTTCGTCGCCATCCCGAGCGTCTCCGGGCAGGAAGGCCGGCTCGCCGACCGCATCGCCGAGATCTGCGAGGAAGCCGGCGTCCCGGCCACGCGGCGCGGCCGCAACGTCCTGGCCGCGAGGGGAGAGGGATCGCCCTGCCTGCTTCTCAATTCCCATCTCGATACGGTGCCGCCCGTCGAGGGGTGGTCCGCGGACCCGTGGACGCCGCGCGTGGAGGGGGAGCGCCTCGTCGGCCTCGGTTCGAACGACGCCAAGGCGTCGGTGGCCGCGATGCTCGAGGCCTTTCTCGCCGCGCCGCTTCCGGGCCGGGGACGGCTCCTCTTCGCCGCGACGTGCGACGAGGAGACCGGGGGCGAGGGGCTGGAGAAGCTCGTCGCCGACCTGGCGTTCGATGCCGCGATCATCGGCGAGCCCAACGGGTTCGCCGTCGCGGTGTCCCAGAAGGGGCTCGTGAAGCTGAAGCTGACGGCGCGCGGCCGCGCCGGACACGCCGCGCGGCCTCATCTCGCGGACAACGCGATCCTCCGCGCCTCACGGGACGCTCTCGCGATCGAAGGGCTGGAGTTCCCCGTCGAGGACCCGTGGCTCGGGAAGCCGACGGCGGCGGTCACGATGATCGCGGGGGGAATCAAGTCGAACGTCGTGCCGGACCGCTGCGAGCTGACGGTGGACGCGAGGACGATCGGCGGCTTCGACAACGACGCGATGATCGCGGCCGTGCGCGAGGCCGTCTCCTCGCAGGTCGAGGTCCTCTCGGCGCGCCTGAAGCCCGTCTCCGGCGACCCGGCGTCCCGGATCGCGCGCGCCGCGCTCGCGGCGACGGGAGCCGCCGGGGTCACGGGTTTCGCGAGCGTGAGCGACCTCGCCCACGTCGGCGGGAAGCCGGCGATCGTCTTCGGTCCCGGCAGCCCGGGAGAGTCGCACCGCGCCGACGAGTCGATCGCGATCGAGTCGCTGCTCGCGGCGCCGGGCATCTACGCGCGGACGATCGCGAACTACTTCTCGTGAAACGGAGGAAACGCGCGCGGGCCCTCTGGGGCGCGGGCTACGCCGGCGCGACCGGCGAGGCGCTGTCGAAGCTCTCCGTCTCGCACCCCTTCGACCGGCGCCTCGCGGCGGAGGACATCGCCGGCACGCGCGCGCATGCCCGCGGCCTCCGGCGCGCCGGGCTCCTCACGGCAGGCGCTCTCGCGCGGATCCAGAAGGGGCTGAAGACGATCGAGAAGGAGATCGCGGAGGGGCGGTTCCGCTTCGAGGACGCGGACGAGGACATCCACCTGAACATCGAGCGGCGGCTGATCGAGCTGGCCGGCGAGGCGGGCCGGCGCGTCCACGCGGGCCGCTCCCGCAACGACCAGGTCGCGCTCGATCTGCGCCTCTGGACGCTCGCGGCGATCGCGCGCGCCGGGGCGGGGCTGCGGCGCCTCGGGCTCGCGCTCCTCGACCGCGCGGAGACGTTCCTGCGGGAGCGCGTCGTCGTGGCGGCCCGGACGCATACGCGCCCCGCGCAGCCCGTCCTCCTCGCGCATGCCTTCCACGCGTACGTCGAGATGCTGTGCCCGCGACCTCGACCGCCTGGACGACTGCCGCCGCCGAGCGGCGGTCTCGCCGCTCGGCTCCGGGGCCTGCGCCGGGACGACGCTGCCCCTCGACCGGGTCGCGCGTCGCGCGCGACCTCGGATTGCCGGAGATCACCGCCAACAGCCTCGACGCCGTCTCCGACCGCGATTTCGTCGTCGAGTTCGAGGCCGCCGCCGCGCTCGCGATGACGCACCTCTCGCGCCTGGCGGAGGACCTGATCCTCTGGACCGGCGACGAGTACCGCCTCCTGGCTCTCTCGGAAGCGGCGACGACCGGCTCCTCGATGATGCCGCAGAAGAAGAACCCGGACGGGCTGGAGCTCGCGCGCGGAAAGACGGGCCGCGTCGTGGGACACCTGGTCGGCACGCTTCTCGTCGTCAAGGGCCTTCCCCTCTCCTACAACCGCGACCTCCAGGAGACGCAGGAGGCCCTCTTCGATTCGGCCGGGGCGCTGGAGACCTCCCTCGCGGCGATGGCCGAGACCGTCGCCGGGCTCGACGCTCCGGCCCGCCGCCGAGCGCCCGCCTCTGGAGGCCTCGATCCTCGCGACCGACATCGCGGAGGAGCTCGTTCGCCGCGGAGTCCCCTTCCGCACCGCGCACGAGCGCGTGGCGCGCTGGGTCCGCGGGGCCGCGGAATCCTCGACGGACCTGCGCGCGGCCGCCGCCCGCGAGGCTCCCGAGCTGCGCCCTTTCCTCAAGCGCCTGACCTTCGAGACTTCCGTCGCCCGCCGCGACCTGCCCGGCGGCACGGCCCCCCGCCGCGTCCGCTCCGCCCTCGCGCGGTCCCGCAGGCGGCTGCTCACCCCGGGCGCCTGATCCGGAATCGTCACCTTCGGAGCGCGGCAGTGCCCGCGCGCCGTCGAGAGCCGCGCTCAGAGGCATCGGGAGAAGAGAGCGAGGGTCTCGTCCCAGGCCACCTTCGAGGCGTGGATGCGGTGGGTGTCGCGCTCCGCGCAGAAGAAGTCCTCGCCGGCGTCGCGGAAGACCTCCATCCGGAAGTCCTTCCCGAGCGCCGCGAGCCTCTGCCGCACGAGCGCCCGCTCCCGGCGCGAGATCGTCGTGTCGAGCTGGCCGTAGAAGAGGAGGAGCGAGGCCGAGATGTCGCCGGCCAGGTCGATCGGCGTCGGCCGCCCGCGCTGAGAAGCCGTCGGGCTCGCGATCCCTTTCCCGTAGAACGCCGACGCAGGCGCGGACATCGGCCGGGTTCCGGCAGGCCGCCAGGAACGCCAGGCGCGCCCCCATCGAGAAACCGATCACGCCGCACGGGGCCGTCGCGGGACGCCGAGCGGAGCGCGAGGTAGTCGATCGCCTGCCGGAGGATGGTCTCGGCGCGCTCGTCGGACAGGAGCCCGGCGTGCTCGTCGGCGCTCGTCTCGTCCCCGTAGTCGAAGTGGACCGGGCCGGTCGGGCGCATGAACTCCGGGCGCGACGTCCGCGACGCTCGTCGGCATCGCGTAGAAGGCGGGCGCGAGGGCGTAGAAGCCGGCGCTGGCGAGCCGGTTGGCGACCCCCTTGACATGGGGATTCAGGCCGAACCGGTCGTGCACGACGATCACCGGCGGGAAGGGACCCTGGCCGGCGGGCACCGCCTCGTGCGCCGGATAGCACTGCACGAGCGTGGTGTTGCTCTCCATGTCGATCATTCCCGTCCGCCTTCGCGCCGAGTCGTTCATGAGGAGCGGGCAGTTTAACCGGAGCCCCGGAGCCTGTCTTTATCGCCGGCGGATCCTGCTAGAGTTCGCCGGGAGAGGAGAGAGATATGCCGCACTTTCTGGTTCAGGGCTCCTACACCGCCGAAGCCTGGGCGAAGATGTGCCACACGCCGGAGGACCGCGAGAAGCTCTACAGCGGGCTGATCGAGAAGGCCGGCGGCAAGCTCAAGGCCTTCTACTTCGCGTTCGGAGAAGACGACGTCGTCGCGATCTACGAGGCGCCGGACATGACGACCGCGGCCGCGCTGGCGCTCGCCGTCGGCTCGGTCGGCCATCTCCGGTCGTTCAAGACGACGCCGCTCGTGACGAACCAGGAAGGGATGGACGCGATGAAGAAGGCGGGCGGCTGGAAGTACCGGGGGCCGAAAGGCTAAACGTCGCTCCGCGCCTGCGCGGGATCTGCGCCTTCGGCGCACCGGCGAGCGACTCGGGCGGATGCGGCCTCGATCGCTCGCCTGATCCCGTGCAAGCCGCTCCGCTCCCGCGGCGCGGAGGCTCCTCCCTCGCGTTCGCTCGGGAGACTCCTCGCGCCGCGACCGGAGCCGGTAACGCGAGTGACGGATGGAACCAGGAAGCGATTCCTTCCTGCGGGGCATTCCGAAGGCCGAGCTGCATCTCCACCTCGAGGGGACGCTCGAGCCGGAGATGATGTTCGCCCTGGCGCGGAGAACGGCGTGCCGCTGCGATTCGCCTCGGTCGAGGAGGTCCGGCGGGCCTACCGGTTCCGCGATCTCCAGTCCTTCCTCGACATCTACTACGAGGGGGCGCGCGTCCTTCGCGAGGAGAGGGATTTCTTCGAGCTGACGGCGGCCTATCTCGACCGCGCCGCCGCCGACGGCGTGCGCCACGCCGAGGTGTTTTTCGATCCGCAGACACACACCGCGCGGGGGGTCCCGTTCGAGACCGTCGTCCGTGGCATCCGCGGCGCGCTCGCCGAGGGGGAGAGGAGACTCGGCGTCTCCTCGGAGCTGATCCTCTGCTTCCTCCGGCACCTGCCCGAATCCGACGCCCAGGCGACGCTCGACGAAGCGCTCCCGTTCCAGGACTGGATTCGCGGCGTGGGCCTCGACTCTTCCGAGGCGGGCAATCCTCCGTCGAAGTTCGAAGCGGTCTTCGCGCGGGCGCGCGCCCTCGGGTTCCTGCCGGTCGCCCATGCCGGCGAGGAGGGGCCGCCGGAGTACATCCGGGAAGCCCTCGAGAAGCTCGGGGTCCTGCGCATCGACCACGGCGTGCGGTGCGCCGAGGATCCCGCGCTCGTCGAGGAGCTCGCCGCGCGGCGCGTCCCCCTGACGGTGTGCCCGCTCTCCAACGTCCGGCTCGGGGTCTTCCCGTCGCTCGCCCGGCATAACGTGAAGGATCTTCTCGATCGCGGGCTCTGCGTCACGATCAATTCCGACGATCCGGCGTATTTCGGCGGCTACGTGGCCGAGAACTACCGCGCCGCGCGCGAGGCGTTGGACCTGTCTCGCGAGCAGATCGTCCGGCTCGCGAAGAACTCTTCGAGGCGAGCTTCCTCCTGCCGGAGGAGAAGCGGCGGTGGATGAGCGAGATGCGACGAGTTCGCTGCTCGGTCGTCCTGATTGCGGCGCGACGGAAACGGGAGAGGCTCGGCGTCGGCGGCGCCCTCACCCCGTCCCTCTCCCGGAGGGAGAGGGGGTGAGCCTGTTTGTTAGAGTTTGCGGCGCGATGCGGGTGCTCACGGGGACGAGCGGGTACAGCTACAAGGAGTGGAAGGGGAGCTTCTATCCCGGAGGAGCTGCCGGCGGACGGAGATGCTGGCGTATTACGCGTCGAGGCTCTCCGCCGTCGAGATCAACAACACGTTCTACCGGATGCCGAGGTCCGACGTGCTCGCGCGGTGGGCCGAGCAGGTTCCGGACGGATTCCGGTTCGCGTTGAAGGCCTCGCAGCAGATCACGCACCGCAAGAGACTCAAGGACGCGGCGGATCCCGTGGCGTATTTCTTCAAGGTCGCCGTCACGCTGGGGGACCGGATGGGGCCGGTCCTCTTCCAGCTCCCTCCCAACCTGAAGAAGGACCTGCCCGCGGCTGCGGACTTTCTGGCGGTCCTGCCGCCGGCCTCCCGCTGCGCCTTCGAGTTCCGGCACGAGTCGTGGTTCGAAGACGACGTCTACGAGGCGCTCCGGGGCCGCGGCTGCGCGCTCTGCATGGCCGAGGACGAGGAGCTGGCGACGCCGTGGGTGGCGACGGCCGGGTGGGGGTATCTGCGCCTGCGCCGCCAGGACTACGGCGAGGAGGACCTGCGCGACCGCGCCGGCAAGCTCCTCGCGCAACCGTGGAGCGAGGCGTACGTATTCTTCAAGCACGAGGAAGGAGGAACGGGTCCGAAGCTGGCGGAGAGGCTCGACGAAGATAGTTGGCAGCACCTTAACCCTCTTGCCTGCTAGACTTTGACATTATGAGCGCACGCGCAATCGGTACCGCCACCATCTCGTTCGGGCTCGTCTCCATCCCGGTCAAGCTCTTCTCGGCCGCCAACAGCTCTTCGGGGATCTCCTTCAACATGCTGCACGCCAAGTGCGGCTCCCGGGTCAAGCAGCAGTACATCTGCCCCAAGGAGGAAAACGTCGTCGTGCCGCGCGAGGAGATCAGCAAGGGCTACGAGTTCGCCAAGGACCAGTACGTCCTCTTCTCCACCGAGGAGCTGAAGGCCCTGGAGGAGGAATCCACGCAGACGGTCGAGGTGACCGAGTTCGTGCCCGTCTCCGAGGTCGAGCCGGTCTATTACGACAAGCCTTACTACCTCGGGCCCGACAAGGGGGGCGCCAAGGCCTACTGGCTCTTGAACGAAGCCCTGAAGACGACGGGACGCGTCGCGCTCGCCAAGTACGCCGCGCGCGGCAAGCAGTACCTCGTGATGTTGCGCCCGATGGAGGAGGGGCTCGTCATGCAGCAGCTCCTCTACGCCGACGAGGTGCGGCCCATCTCCGAGATCGGACTGGACCGGGAGAAGGTCCCGGATGCGGAGCTGAAGCTCGCGACGATGCTCATCGAGCAGCGGGCGGCCGACCACTTCCGCCCCGAGGCGTACGAGGACGAGGTCAAGAAGCGGATCCAGGAGCAGTTGAAGCGCAAGATCGAGACGGGCGAGGAGATCTCGAACGCGCCGGCCCCGGAGAAGGGCGAGGTCATCGACCTCATGGAGGCCCTGCGCCGGAGCCTCGGCAAGCAGGCTCCCGCCTCGCGCAAGGCCGCGGGCGCGCCGGCGCCCTCCGAGCGGCAAGCCGGCCAGGCGCGCCGCGCGCGCATCGAACGAGAAGAGCGAGAGGAAGGCGGCGCGGAGATAGCCTCCGATTCCGATCCCCGGCTCCCGCGATCGCGATCCTGATCCTCGATTCGGACCTTCCTTGCGAAGGCGCTTAAACTGTTTCGGTGAAGGGGTACACGACCGCGGAGGTCGCGCAGATCCTGGGCTTGTCGGCGGGGCAGGTGCGCCGGTCCGCAGGTCCGGCCTGATCGAGCCGGAGCGGCGGCCGGGAGGCGCGTTGCGCTTCTCCTTTCAGGACGTGGTGTTCCTGAAGGCGGCCCGGGGCCTCTTCGCCGCGCGCCTCCCCGCTCGCCGCGTGCGCAAGGCGCTCGAGAAACTGCGAGACCAGCTGCCGGCGGGGCGCCGGATGTCGGGGTTTCAGATCACGGTGGACGGGAAGAGGATCGTCGCGACCAACGGCGACGGAGCGCTGGCAGCCGGAGTCGGGGCAGATCCTCCTCGACTTCGGGTTCGCCGATCTCGCGCGCCGGGTCGCGCCTCTCGCGCGGAAGGCGTTTCGCAGGCGCCACGCGGGAGCCTGCCGCGCCGCTCACGGCGCAGGAGTGGTACGAGTGGGGGTGCGATCTCGAGGCGGCGGCGCCGCAGGAGGCCCGGGAGGCCTACCGGCGCGCCCTCTCGCTCGATCCGTCGCATCCCGACGCCCACGTCAACCTCGGGCCGGCTGCTGCACGAGGGGGGAGACCCGCCCGGCGCGCTGGAGCATTACCGGCTCGGCGCTCGCGACGCGGCCGGAGGACGCGACGGCCGCGTTCAACCTGGGAGTGGCGCTCGAGGACCTCGGCCGCGAGGGGGACGCTCTCGCGGCCTACGAGAACGCGGTCGCGCTCGATCCGCAGAACGCCGACGCGCATTACAACGCGGCCAACCTCTGCGAGAGGCTCGGCCGGCCCGCGGACGCGTTGCGCCACTTGAAGGAGTACCGCGCCCTGACACTCGGGCGGCCGCGATGAGGTGGCAGGTGGTAGGTGGTAGGTGGTAGGTGGTAGGGTTTGACAATTGGACGAGGGGAGGTCGCGCATGGCGTTCCGCCGCTTTGTCCTGATCCTGACAGTCGTTGTCCTCTTCGGCCAGCCGCTCGCGGCGCAGAGCTTCAACCTGAGAGACCTCCTGACGAACTTCTTCCGGCAGGGCATTACCCTCGCCGAGCCTCCGGCGGGCTCTCCCTTTCCCAGCCATGCGCACCACTTCGTCGGAGACGCGTCGCTCGTTCCTCTCGAGCAGTTGAACAAGGAGCTGGCGACCCAGCTCTCGACGTTCCCGCTCGCTTCTTCGGCCGGAGGGTTCGCCTACCGTCTCGACCCGGCGCTCGGCGTCTTCACGCGCGTCACCGACAGCTTCGGACCGATCTACACGGAGCGCGCCGACACAAACGGGAAGGGGAAGTTCGCGATGGGCCTGAACTTCAGCTATTTCTCCTTCAACCGGATCGACGACATCAGCCTGCGCACCTCCGGCGTGCAGATCGTCTTGACTCACCAGGATCTGCCCCCGCGGGCTGCTGCCTGCGTCCCTTCTTCGAGGGGGACGTCATCGACGACGAAGACGTTTCTCAAGATCCAGACCGACATCACGGCCTTCACGCTGAGCTACGGCGTGACGGACCGCCTCGACGTTGGAGCGGCGATTCCCGTCGTCAAGCGTGAAGATCGAGGCGCAGACGGAGGCGACGATCAACAAGCTCGCGACCGGCGGCAATCCGCGACCGTCGGGATCCACAAGTTCCCCAACGGCGAGGACAGCGAGACGTTCCAGGAGTCCGGGAGCGCCTCGGGGCTGGGCGACGTGGTCCTGCGCGCCAAGTACCGCGCGATTTCGGGCGACACCGCGGCGAATGGCGTTCGGGCTGGACGCGAGGCTGCCGACCGGCGCAGGAGCTCGATCTGCTCGGCACGGGAGTCACCCAGATCAAGGGCTTCCTGATCGGGTCCGCGCACTTCGGGACGTTCTCCCCCCACGTCAACGCCGGCTACTCGTGGTCGAGCCGGAACGGAGACGATTCCCGACCAGATCGATTACGCGGCCGGGTTCGACTGGGCGCTGAACCCGCGAGTGACCTTCATCGTGGACGCGCTGGGCCGGACACTGCGCAACAGCCAGGTGCTGCGGGAGCTCGACACGACCTTCGAGTACAACACGAACCCGGCCACGGACCCGGTGGACCTGCATACCGCGACGTTGAAGCAGCTCGTCGCGACGGAACAGGACTCGACCAGCTTCCTCGGCTCCGTGGGCTTCAAGATCAACCCGGTGGGGAACCTCCTGATCACGGTCAACGGTCTCTTCAACCTGAACAACCGCGGTCTCCAGGCCCGGTTCTCGCCGCTCGATGGGGCTGGACTACAGCTTCTAGGCCTCTCCGGAACCTATCCTCCCAGTCTCCTGGTGATGACCCAGGCGTCGCCGCGCTTTTCCAGCGTGATCACGCGGTTGTTGACGGCGTGCTGCTCGGTCCCGATCTGGGGGAGAGCGGCGCGCTTTTCCAGGGCGCGTACGACGGCCGTCTTTCCGCCCGGCGACAGCTCGATCTTCTGGATCTCGAGCTCGAGCGTCTGGGAGCGAAGCTGCTCGAACGCCGCGCGCACCCGGGCCTTGTCGACGGCGGGATAGACGCGCGAATAGAGATCGGCGTCGAGAGTCGATTGCGCCTTCTCGTACAGTCCGAGGGCCTCGCGAATCCTGTCTTCGTCGGTGGCCCGCTCGCCGTGCGGAACCGCTGCCGGGACCGGCGCCGCTGTCGCCGTCCGGAGCGGCGCCGGGGACGCCGTCGGCGGGAGAGCCGCCGCGGCCGGAGGTTGGGCGTGAATGGTCGGAGCGGGGAGCGCGGCGGTTCTTTCCGCAACGGTCGGCTTCTCGACCGGATGCGCGCGCGTCCACTCCTCCGCCCTGGCGAACGAATCGCGGCCGGCGTCGAAAGCCGCGGCGGCGGCGGCGAACTCGCCCCGCGAGAACAGGTCGCGCCCCTCCTTCTCCTTGCTCGCGCCGAAGTCATACAACGCGGCGACCCGTTCGGGCGCCTTCGCCCGTTCGGCAAGCCGGCGGGCGGCCGCGGCCTGCGAGCGGGCCTGTTCCGCGTCCCTGCGTTGCCGGCGCGTTGGCTCCTCGGGGCGGCGGGAGCGGGTGTCTCAACCGCAGGGGCCGCGGGTTGGGGAAGAACGGCCGGCGATTCCGCGGCCGCGGTTGGTTGCGATTCGGGAGTGGCGGGAGGCGGAGCCGCCACCGCGGTGTCTTTGCCCGGCGTCCGTGCCGGCGCGGGAGCGGGAACGGGCGCCTTCGGCGCCGGGCGCGGAAGGGCGACGAAATACAGCGAAGGCCGCTGCCGCCAGGAGGGAGGCCGCGACGGCGGCTCCGGCGAGGAGCCGGCTCCCTTTCGGCGGCCTCTTCAGGGGCTGCGTGTCGATCTGGGTCGTGCCCGGCGGAGGGAGCGCGCCCTCGGCCGGCGGAGCCGGGCGACCTCGCCGCCGGCGGAGGGAAAGAGCGTGTCGCGCGAGGGGTGAGGCGTGGATGCCGCGACGAACTGCCGGTCCAGCCGGTCCTGGACGCTCGGCGTCACGGTCGGCTCCGACGCGGGCGAAGGAAGCACGCGGAGCTTCGAGATGATCTGGTCCGTGTCGTCCAGGTCTTCGGAAACGGCGAAGCGCTGCTGGAGGAGAACGACCTCGCGGTCGAATTCTTCGGCGGATGCGAAGCGGTCTTCCCTCCTCTTCTGGAGCGCCTTCAGGAGGGCTTCCCGCACCTCGGGCGGGACCTTCGAGTCCGGGTCGGTCCGGGAGAAGGGGAGCGGCGAATCGAAGAGATGCGCCCGCAGCAGCTCGCTCGGGCTCTCGCCCACGAAGGGGTGGACGCCGGTCAGAAGCTCGTAGAGGACGACGCCCGAGCGCGTAGAGGTCGCATCGCCCGTCCAGTTTCTCTCCGGCGGGGAGCGAGCCGAACTGCTCCGGGGAGGCGTACTTGAGCTTCCCGAGGAAGACGCCCGTGGTCGTCATCTCGCCCGGGCGGTCGAGAGTCTTGGCGATGCCGAGGTCGATCAGCTTGACGAGCGGCTTCCTGTCTTCGTCGTGGGTGAGCATCAGGTTGTCGGGAGCGATGTCCCGGTGCACGACGTTCTTGCGGTGCAGGTAGCCCAGGGCGAGGAGGGTCTGGTGAGCGACCTCGAGCGAGAGCGCGATCCCGGGCGGACCCTGGCGTTTCAGGAGGTCGGCCAGGTTGACGCCGTCGATGTATTCCATGACGAGGTAGGCCTTCCCCTCCTCGTCCAGCGCGAAGTCATGGATCGTGCCGATGTTGGGGTGTTTCAGCCTCGTGGCCGTCCGCGCCTCTTCGACGAAGCGCCTCTTCATCTCCTCGCTGGACAGCGCCTGGGGCTTCAAGACCTTGACGACGCGGATCTCGTCCAGGAGCCGGTGGCGGACCCGGTAGATGGTCCCCATGCCGCCCTCGCGGAGCTTGCCGAGGATCTCGTACTTCCCCTCGATCAATGTTCCGGGCAGCTGCAAGATCGGACGAAGGCCTCCGCGGGGATTGTACCGTCGCTGCGCGCTTGCGCGGGGTCTTCGCCCGTTGGGCGCACCGGCGAGCGGCTCGGCCGGATGCGGCCTCGACCGTTCGCCTGACCCCGCGCAAGCGCTCCGCTCCCGCGGCGGGAGGCTCCTCCCTCGCGTTCGCTCGGGAGACTCCTCCCGCCGCGAACGTTGGCAGTAGGTCGGTGATCTATTGGATGTGCCGTTGTGGGGATGTGAAGGAAAGCTCGCCACCCTCGATTCGAGGTTGTCGTGCGGGGCGGTTACAATGTCCGAAATGGACGCGACATCGTCGAGAGAGACGGCGCCGGCCGCCGCGGACTCCGCTCTGCGCACGCTCTCCGCGCTTTTTGTGTCGTTCGCCCCGCGCAGTGGGTCAAGAACCTGGTGCTGCCGCTGCCCTTCCTGTTCGGGCGGGGCCTGGGGGAGGTCCGGGGATGGGTTCTCGCCGCCTCCGGCTTCGCCGTTTTCTGCGTCATTTCGAGCGCGATCTACCTCGTCAACGACGTCAAGGACCGCGAGCGCGACCGGGCGCACCCGGTGAAACGGCGGCGGCCGCTCGCGACCGGAGAGCTCAAGGTCGGGACGGCCCTGACGGCGGCCGCCGTGCTCCTGGCGGCCGGCCTTCCCGCCGCCTTTCTCCTGAGCCCCGGGTTCGGGCAGTGGTGCCTCTTCTACGCGGCGCTCATGGTCGCCTACTCCCTGTGGCTGAAGCACGTTCCGTTCCTGGAGGCCCTGATCGTGGCGGCGGGGCTTCCCCTGCGGGCGCTCGCGGGGGCGGCGCTCGCGCAGGTGCCGGCATCTCTGTTCCTCATGGGATGCGCGTACCTGCTGGCGCTCTTCCTCGTCGTCGGCAAGCGGCAGTGGGAGCTTCAGAACGCGGGCAACATCTCATCGGCCGAGCACCGCGCGGTGCTCGCCACCTACGGGGCGAGGGGCTCGACTTCCTGTTCGTGACGTCCGCCCTCACGGTCGTGGCGGGCTACGCCGCGTACAGCGTCATCCCCTCGACACTCCAGCGGCATGGCGGCCGCTCCTTCGCGCCGACGATCCCGTTCGTGATCCTGGGCGTGGCGCGCTATATCCGACTGGTTTACCGGCGCGGGGGAGGGGGAAATCCCACCCGGGCGCTCCTGATCGACGACCCGTGGCTGCTCTTGATCGTCGTGGGATGGGTTCTCACGGCGGGAGGAATCATTTATGGCCGATGAGAAGGCTCCCCGCTTCGGCGTGGCATTCCTCGCCTACAACGAGGAGGAGCTGATCGCGAAGACGGTCGAGGAGGCCGTCACGGCGCTGTCGGCCGTCCCGGGGCTCGACTGGCGCGTCCTGGTCGTGAACGACGGCAGCCGCGACAGGACGGGGGAGATCGCCGAAGGGCTGGCGAAGAAGGACCCGCGGGTCTCCGTCGTGCACCACCAGGGAAACAAGGGTTACGCCGTGGCGACGGAGACGGCCCTGCGGAACACGCCGGGAGAGGTCGTCATGGTCGTGGACGGCGACGGGCAGCACACGATGGCCGACGCTCCGCGCTTCCTCGCGGCGATCGACGAGGGCGCCGACGTGGTCTTCGGCTGGAAGAAGGAGCGCCACGATCCTCTGCCGCGCCTGGTCCTCTCCAAGGGCCTGAACACCCTTTCGCGCTGGATCCTGGGCTCCCCCCTCCACGACATCAACGGCGGCTGCCGCGCCTTCCGCCGGGAGGTCGCGCGCAAGCTCGAGATCCGCCACCGGATCAATTTCGTGGGGGACGAGATCTTCGCGCGCTGCCGGATCGCGGGGTGGAAGGTCTCGGAGGTCGTCGTGCGCCACTTCCCGCGCGAGGCGGGGCAGAGCATCCACCGTCCCTGGAAGATGCTCGGCACGATCAGCCGCGTCCTGCGGTATCTCTTCGAGCTGCGCGAGGAGATCCGCCGCGCGGACGCGTTGAAGCGGGTCGTGGCCGCGCGATGAAAGGAACCGTCATCCTCGGCGCGGGGCCGACGGGCCTCGGCGCCGCATACCGCCTCCGCGAGCGCGGCGAGGAGGATTTCGAGATCTTCGAGCGATCCGACCGGGTCGGCGGACTCGCCACGAGCTTCCGCGACCCGAAGGGGTACACGTGGGACGTCTCGGGCCACATCATCTTCTCGGGCTACCCCTACTTCAACGCATTCCTCGAAAAGGTCCTCGGCAAGGACGGGATGCGCCGCATCGACCGGGAGAGCTGGATCAAGTTCGAGGACCGCTACGTGCGCTACCCCTTCCAGAATCACCTCTCCTCCCTGCCGGAGGAGGCGATGCTCGAGTGCCTCGTCGGCCTGATCGAATCCCAGACGATCGACAGGGACCGCGCCTTCCGCAACTTCGAGGAATGGGTGCTGGCGAAGTTCGGCGCGGGCGTCTCCAAGCACTTCATGGTCCCCTACAACCTGAAGGTCTGGTCCACGCCCTTGAACCGCATGGGCTTCTACTGGATCGCCGAGCGGGTCAGCGTCGTGGACTGGAAGAAGGCGCTGGACTCGACGCTGCGCCCGAAGGTGACCGACTGGGGTCCCAACGCGACGTTCGGATACCCGGCCACGCAGGGCACCCTGGGGCTGTGGCTCGCGCCGCTCCCCTTCATCGGGGAAGAGAAGGTCCATTACCGCAAGCGCGCGGTCTGCGTGGACGAGGAGAAGCGCGAGATCGAGTTCGCGGACGGATCGAAGGCGCGCTACGAGCGGCTCCTGACGACGCTGCCGCTCGACGCGTTCGTCCCGCGCCTGAAGCACGCGCCGGAGCACGTGCGGCAGGCGCGCGAAGACGCTCCTCTTCAACCGGCTCTTCTCCGTCGGCGTCGGCCTGAAACGCCCCTCGCCTTCGACGAAGAACTGGATCTACTTCCCCAATCCGAAGACCCCGTTCTACCGGATGACCTATCTCTCCAACTACTCGCCCGACGTCGTGCCGGGCGGAGACACCTCCCGGTACTGCTCGATCCTGACGGAGACGACGTACTCGGGTTTCCGACCGCTTCCCGAAGGGAGACTTCGTGAAGGCGGTCCTCGACGGCCTCGTAGCCGAAGGGATCCTGGAGCCCTCGGACCTGCCGCTCGTCGAGTCCACCTATCTGATCCACGCCGGGCACGCCTACCCGATCCCCAGCGTGGACCGGGACGAGGCGCTCGCCGTGATCCACGCGTACCTCGAGCCGCGGCAGATCTTCTCGCGCGGCCGTTTCGGCGCCTGGAAGTACGAGATCGGCAACCAGGACCACTCGCTGATGCAGGGCGTCGAGCTGGTGGACCGCTGGCTCGACGGCACCGAAGAAAAAGTCTTCCGCTCCTAGTTCGGGCGCCGGCTTCCCATTCTCGGACCTGTCATCCCGAGGAGCAAAGCGACGAGGGATCTGCTCCGGGAAATCCGGAAGCCCGGAGCAGATCCTTCGCTTCGCTCAGGATGACAGGGTTCGGAGCAATGTTACTTTGCGACGGCGGAGCGGTCCCAGGTGAAGAGATGGTTCGTGCCGCGGTCCGAGACGGTGACGCGGCCGAAGACGTCGAGCACGATGCCGGTCGGCGCCTTGGTGTCCTTGTCGGGTTTCCAGGAGTGCTTCAAGACCCCGGAGGAGTCGTACTGCGCGATCCGGCCCGCCACGGAGTCGGTCACGAAGACGTTGCCGGCCGGGTCGATCGCGATGTAGGGCTCGGTATAGAAGTCCTTCCAGCCCGAGACCGGGAACTGCCGGAGGAACTTGCCTTCTCCGTCGAAGACCTGCAGGCGGTGATTGCCGGTGTCGCAGACCTAGATGTTCCCGGACGGATCCGCGGCGAGGCCGACGGGCTCGACGAACTGGCCGGGGCCGAGGCCGTTGCCGCCCCACTCGGAGAGCTTGTTGCCCTCCCGGTCGAACCGCACGATCCGCTTGTTGCCGGTGTCGGCCACGTAGAGGATGTCCTTGGAGGCGAGGATGGCGCGGGGTCCGAAGAAGCCCCTCTCCGTGTCGATGAAGGAGGCGACGAACTTCCCCTCGGGGTTGAAGTGCACGATGCGATGGTTCCAGGTGTCGGCGACCCAGATCTCGCCCCTGGAGTCCACGTTCAAGCCGCAGGGGTCGTTCAACTGCCCGTTCTCCTGCCCCTTGGTGCCGAACTGCCGCACGAACTGGCCGTTGCCGTCGAAGACCTGGATGCGGGAGTTCTTGGTGTCCGCGACGTACAGGTTTCCGCGCGAGTCGGCCGCGAGGCCCCGCGGCTCCGCGAACTGGCCCGGCCCCGAGCCCTGTCCCCCCGACTCCTTGGCGGCCGGGATGACCGCGGCCTCGGAGGGATAGTCGCGCGCCGTCGTGTCCTCCACCTTGACAGTGATCGGCGCGAGCAGTCCGGTTCCCTCGTCCAGGTCCTTGCGGACGTAGAACATGGCGTCCTGCGACCCGATCGGGCTCCAGATCTCGTGGAAGATCCACCACTGCAGGAAATCCGAAAGCGTGGGCCGGGCGACGGCGCCGGGCTCGGGGGGCTGGGTCTTCTCGGGGAACCACCAGGCGCGGATCGGCACGCGCTTGGCGTTGTACCGGTCCGCGAGCTGCTTCTGGAGGGCGCCCTGGGGATCCCAGTCGGCCACGATGATCGGCGTCGAAGCGTCTTCGACGCGGCCGACCCAGCGCGTCGTGACGTTGCGCAGGTACCAGGTCAGCGGCCAGGTCGCCTCGCCCGCGACCGTGATCACCTGCTGTCCCGGCGGGGTGCGCAGCTTCGCCTTCTCCACGGATTCGAGCGCGCGCGTCAAGTCCCAGGTCGTCTGGACGTAGGCGAGCATCTCGGCGTGGCGGGGCTCCTTCTCGAGGTCGTAGGCGCCGTAGCGGAAACACGCGAGCAGCATTCCTCCCGTGTTGAGGGCCAGGAGCACCGCGGCGATCGCGAGCGCGAGGCGCGAGCGCCGGTTGCCGCGGTCCTGCCACAGGTCGGCCAGGCCGATCGCGGCCAGGATCGTCAAGGGAAGGAGAGGGTGAACGGTCAGCCAGGGGACCTTCTCGCGGGCCCAGCCGTAGATCGCCAGCGACCCGATCGTCCAGAACACGAGGAAACCGAAGAACGGATCGCGCCTGCGGACCCGGAACGCGAAGAACGCGGCGAAGAAGATGCCGGTCTCGTAATAGAAGAGCTGCGGGAAATAGTAGTACCAGGGGCCGGGAATGCGGGCGATCGCGTGCTGGCCCATCCAGTACTTGACCGCTTTCGGGATCGCCAGCCAGTCGCCGGGATACTTGCCGAAGGCCGAGTACATCAGCGCCCAGATGAAGAGGAAGACGACGCCCGCCGTGACGAGGGGAACGAAGTGCCGGCGGACCCACGCGACGGTCGAGCTCGCCGCGGCGCCGACCTTGCCGCCCAGAGAGCGCTCGAGAAAGACCCAGACGCCGAAGAGCACGAAGAGAACGCCCGTCATGTAGGCGTTTTCCTTGGTCACCCCCGCGAGCGCGAAGAGGACCGCCGCGGTCGTCAGCCAGCGCGCCTGTTCGGTCTCCAGGAAGTACCGGAACGCGAGGATCGTCCCGAGCGTGAAGACGAGCGAATAGAGGTCTTCCCGGATGAACCGGGAGAAGTACGCCATGTGCGGTGAGATCAGGATGAGCCCCGCGAAGACGGCCGCGGCCGGCTTGCCGATCCACCGCGCAGGGGCCAGGCGAAGCCGATGAGGATGAGCCCGAACACCGCGGGCAGGAAGCGCGCCGTCGCGTTGGTCACGTTGGGGAGGCCCACGATCTTGTAGACGAGCGCGTTGGCGTAGTAGAGGAAGGGGCCGTGGTAGGCGGGGTCGTACCGCCAGGTGCCGTCCTTGGCCAGCGTGTGGGACTGGAAGGCGTGAATGGACTCGTCGTGGTGGAGCGGCCGGTCCCCCAGCCGGTAGAACCGGGTGAAGAGGGCGAGGACGAGCACCGTCAGAATCAGAGGAAGACGGCCGGGTGCCCGCGCCCCCGCCGGTTGCGGCACGGCGCCGCCCTGTGTCTCCGAGTTGGTCACGGACGTCTTCCTCCTGGGAGTTCGATTTTCGAGACCCTATTGTTTCCGGAGTTGATCACGTATAGCAAACGGTTCTTTCGGTCGATCGCGACGCCCGAGGGCCGGGAGAGCTCCTGGCCCCCGTCGTCGCGGTCATAGGTCTTCTTCAGCGCGCCCGAGGGCTCCATCTGGAGGAGGACATTCCGGGGCGGATTGGACACGTAGAGGGTTCCGTCGTCGTCGACGTCGAGCTGCGGCTCGACTCCCATTTTCCAGTCGGAGATCGGGATCTCCCGGACGAAGTGCCCGGCCGGGTCCAGGACCTGAATCCGGTGGTTTCCCGCGTCGGCGATGAAGAGGGAGCCGTCCCGGCCGGCCGCGATTCCCACGGGGTCGGAGAACTCCTCCGGTCCCGATCCGAAGCGGCCCAGGGTGCGCAGCTGCTTGAGCTCCCCGTCGAAAGCCACGAGGCGCTTGTTGCCGGTGTCGGTGACCCAGACCGTCCCGCCGGGGGCCACGGTGATGCCGCGAGGGCCGAAGAGGTCTCGCGCGGTCGCCTTCCACTTGCCGTCGAGGGTGAAGGCCTGGACGCGCCCGTTCCACGTGTCCGCCACGTAGACCGCGTCGTCCCGGATCGCCACAGCGCACGGCTCCCGAAGACCGAATGTGCCGCTGCCCCTGCCGCCCCATCCGCCCAGAGATCCGCCGACGGCGTCGAAGATTCTCAGCCGCGAGTTGCCGAAATCGGCCACCCAGATCCGGCCGCGGCCGTCCACGGCGGCTCCCCGAGGCTCCTTCATCCCCGAAAAAGGAGTCCCCCCCGCCTCGGCCTTGTCCCGGATGACCGGCTGCTCCTCCGGCTCATCCCCCGTATGCGCGGGCGCCTGAGGAGCCGCGACCGTTTCGTGGACCGGTGCGGTGATGACGTCCTGGGAGTCTCCGCCGACGACGCGGTAAACCTGGGCCTCCTGGTTGGCGTAGGCGGGTCGGAAGAGGCTGGAAGTGTTCTCGAACTTGCGCAGGCCCGCTCTCGGGTAGGTCTGCCGCTCGAGCCATCCGACGTAGACGTAGCCGACGTGGTAGCGGCGCAGCAGGCGTTCGACGCTCGCGCGATCGGCCGACGAGTAGATGTCCTGCACGGCCTGGCGTCGCGCGGCGACCTCCGTCTCGGGATTTCCGCGCTGCTTGACGTGATGTTCCCAGCCGAGGACCGTCGGGAACCCGGTCAGCATCGAGATCCGCGAGAACTCCTGGTAGGAGCCCCCCTGGGCCTCCAGGACGACGGGGGTCCCCGGGAGCGTTCGCCGCAGCCAGGCAACGGCGTGGTATTCGCCCGGGCGCAGTTTCTCGAGATAGGCAAGCCCGTCCAGGGAGGGCGCGCCGGGGCCCCCCTCCGGGCGCGAGGGATTGCCTTCGGCGAAGATGCCTCCCCGGGCTGCCGTGACCGACGTGAAGAGGCAGCACGCCAGCAGAAGAACGAACACGCCCCGAAAGACCCCGGGCCAGTTCTCGAAGGACCCCGCGCGGTGGGACGAGCCGAAGACCAGGACGGCCGTGGAGATCGCGAGGAGAGGCCAGGCCTCGGCGTACAGCTTGAAGAACGTGTTCATCCGGTCGTAGATGAACATCCGCTGCGTGAAGAGCACGAGGAAGAATGCGGTCGCGAGAAAGCCGAGTGCCAGTCGATCCTCCGGCCGCTCCGCGAGCCAGGGGACCGCGAGGAGAAAGAGGAGGATGCCGGCGACGCAGAGGGCTTCCGCGGAGAAGGCCCCGGCCGCGAGCGCGAGCGGCGCGACCAGGAAGGCGAGCCGACGCGGCGCTTCGTTCGAGGTCCCCCGGGCCAGGCGCGCCGACGCGGAAACGGCCCACCAGGCAAGGCAGAGAAAGAAGAAGAGACCGAAGTGTGTCAGGACATCCACGCCTCGCGCGCCCCGCTCCGCGTTCCAGCCGAAACCGGGGGTGCCTCCCCCCCGGACCCAGAGCGGGCGGACGGCCGCCAGGGCCGCCGCGGCGGCCGCCAGGAAGGAAATTCCGGAGCTCACGAAGGCGAGGATGCGGGGCCGGGGATCCGAGAGGGCCGTCAACAGGAAGAGGAGGACGAAGAGGCCGGCCAGCAGGGGAACGTCCCACGCGTTGGTCAGGACCTGGGCCGCCGCGGCGAAACCCAGCACGAGCGCGCAGAGGATCCTCCGCGGCGCGCGGGAGGCCGGGTCCGCGTGCGCCCGGACGAGTTGTAACGCGCACGCCGCGACGAGGAGAAACAGGGGGAGAGCCAGCAGATGCGCGTGGAGATCGGCGAAGAGGAGGCTCCAGAGCGGGTACTCGTTGATCGTGTCGGGCACGACCCTCGAGGTGGCCCAGAAGTAGTGCCAGTCGAGGTGTCTCGGGCCCCCCTTCAGGCGCTGGTTGATCAGCCACTCGCGCAGCCCCGAGAGGTTGCCGAGCATCAGCGTGAACCCGAGTCCCGCCAGGCCGGCGCGCAGCCTCCCTCCCCAGTCGCGCGCGAGGCAGAACGCGCCCTGGGCGATCGTTCCCCCGAGGAGTCCGAACGCCAGGTTGAACGTGAAGCGGGTGGACAGCGTGGTCAGGAGCGTCAGGAAGGCCACCATCTCCTGCCCGAAGACGTAGTAGCCCAGAGGCGCACCCGAAAACCAGGGATCGGAAGACGGAAGGGTGCGGCTGCGCACCAGGATGTTCAGGATCGAAAAATCCATCGGCTTCTCGCCCCAGTAGATCTCCGGGTTGAAGGAGCGCAGGCCGAGGAACAGAACGAACCCGAGGCCGAAGACGATCTCCCCGGCCAGGATCGCACGCCGGCGCCGCCGCCAGAACTCCGCCATCCTCCCGCCGCGCAGGAGAAGGCAGAGGGCGCTCGCGATCGCCACGAGCGAGAGACTCGCCCAGCACACCAGGCTGCCCTGCGAGAACACGCGGTACCGGACGAGAAGTGTCGCCAGGAACGTGGAGAGCGCGAGACCGAGCACTTTCGCGAACCCCGCGCCGCGGTCGTCCAGGTAAGGGAAGAGCGCGTAGGCGAGCGGGAGCGTGGCGATTCCGATGACGACGATCGCGAAGAGCCAGATCACGGCGGCCGCGAAAGAATTCACCGGCAGCTCGCGGAGGGGGCGCGGCGCGGGAGCCGGCTCGGGCGTGGTTCCCGTGTGCTGCGGCGCCGGGGCGGCCGGGCGAGTGACGCTGGCGGCCGGCGAAACGGCTCCGCCGCCGTCCGCCGCCGGCGCCGCGCCGACAGAGCCGAGGAGAAGGAGAAGGAGGAGCGCGCCTGTCAGGGTCAGGCGCATGCGTCCCGCAGGGTCCTCAACGAATTCTCGGTGGGTTCCAACTGGTTCTGCCCCGGCGACAGGCGAAACAGGAGCGGAGATGACTCGAGCAAGGCGCGCAAGCGGTCACCGAGGCACCTCCTGAGTATACGGGAGGACGTCTCAGCGGGGAAGTCCTCTCCCGGCGTCGCGCGAGCCGGTTCTTCGCCTGCCGAAACGCAATCACATTTCTGGTACCCTCCGAAGGAGAACAGCGATGCAGCCGGAAGCGAGCCGAACCCGCTGGTGGTGGGGAATTCTGTTCCTGTTCGCCGTCTCCGTCCGGCTGTTCCGCGTGAACTGGGACCAGACCCACTTCTTTCATCCGGACGAGCGGGCCATCGGATTTGCCGTCGACCGCCTCTCCTTTTCTCCCCTGCAGCTGAATCCGCATTTCTTCGCCTACGGCTCCCTCCCCCTGTACCTGATCAAGGTCGTCACGGCGATCGCGGGGAACTTCCGACAGGCGCTTCGCGGCTACGACTCCAGCATCTTCGTCGGACGGGAAATCTCGGCGGTCCTCGGGGCGTTGACCGCTCTTCTCCTCGCGATGCTCGGCGCGCGCCTGTACGGACGGCGGGTCGGCTTGCTGGCCGGCGTCCTGATGGCCGCCGCGGTGCTTCACGTGCAGAACTCGCACTTCGCGACGAGCGACGTTCCGCTGACCTTCCTGATTCTGCTCGCGCTCTTCTTCCTGATTCGCGTCGCGGAAACGGGGAGGCTGCGGCACTATCTCGCCGCCGGGATCGCGGCGGGCCTCGCGATCGCGACGAAGTTCAGCGCCCTCCCGATCTTCCTCGCGATCGGGATCGCAATTCTCTACCGGTGGGTCGTCGAGGGACGCAGGTTCCGGACCGTCTTGAACGGAGGCCGCGCTCCTCCTCTTCGTCGCCGTGGGATTTGCCGCCGGCCAGCCGTACGCGATCCTCGACTTTCCCGCGTTCCGCAACGACATCCTCGAGCAGAGCCGGATGGTGCGCCACGCGGGGATCTTTCCGTACACGAACCAGTACATCGGCGTTCCGAAATATCTCTACGACCTCGGCCAGATGGTCCTCTGGGGGATGGGACCGCTGCTCGGCCTGGCGGCCGTGGCGGGGACCATCCGGTGCTGCGTGGACACAATCCGGAAGCGCCGGATCGCCGAGGTCCTCCTCCTCGCCTGGGTCCTGCCGTTCTTCGCGATCACCGGTTCCTTCGACGTGAAATTCCCCCGATACCTCCTTCCGATCTACCCGATGCTGATTCTCTGGGCCGCCGCCGGGCTGGCGGCCTGGGCAGGCCGGAGCCGGATCGGGAAACTGGCGGCCGCCGCCGTCCTCGTGGCGACCCTGGCGTGGCTGGCGGCCTTCCTGCGGATCTACACGCGGCCCCACACGGTCGTCACGGCGTCGGAGTGGTTCTATCGGAACGTCCCGAGGGGGGCGAAGGTCGCCAGCCAGCACTGGGATGAAGGATTCCCCTTCCCTCTTCCGGGAGACAGGAATCCGGATCGGTACCACATCGAGAACCTGGGCTACTACGA
The DNA here is from genome assembly GCA_963782815.1 of uncultured Acidobacteriota bacterium. Lineage (GTDB taxonomy): Bacteria > Acidobacteriota > Thermoanaerobaculia > UBA5066 > Gp7-AA6 > JAWOLE01. The sequence continues at coordinate 198,875 of CAWALG010000041.1, forward strand.
GCCGGACACGCCGGAGAAGATGATGCAGATCTGCAGGGAACTGGCCGCCGCGGACTACGCCGTCTTCCAGACCAAGCGGATCTATGGCGCCGTCACCAGGGCGCCGGAGAAGTTTCCCCTGACGACGCGATACTTCTCCCGGCTCTTCGCCGGCGATCTCGGGTTCACGTTGACGAACGAGTTTGCATCCCGCCCCGGGCTCTTCGGAATCGAGGCGCCCGACGAGCTCGCGGACGAGTCCTTCACGGTCTACGACCATCCGAAGGTCATCGTGTTCCGCAACACGGCGCACCTGCCGTCCGGCGTCATCCAGCAGCGAGTGCTCACCGGCGAGCCGTCTCGCCGCATGACCCGGCGCGACATCCTGCTGGCGAAGCCTTCACGGGGGCAGGCGATAGAGCCGGCCGGCGGGAATCCGGGCGAGGAGCCGGCTCCCACAGCAGCGGCGGTCGGAGACTCCCGTTCCCGCTCCCGCCGCCCCTGCCGAGGCGAGGCCTCTCGGGAAGCTCGACCAGCCGCGCGGGATCGCCTTCAACCGGGCGGGCCATCTGCTGGTTTGCGATTTCGGCCAGGCGCGGATCCAGGAGTTCGACCAGGCTCTGAAGCCCGTGTCGGCATGGGGCCGGCCCGGAACGGGACCGGGCGAGTTCAAGGAGTTGGGCGCGGTCGCCGTCGCGCCGGAGGGAACGATCTACGTGGCCGACACCTGGAACAGCCGGGTCCAGGAATTCGACGCAGCGGGCAAGTTCCTGCGCGAGTGGAAGAGCGAGTTCTTCGCTCCGCGCGGCATCGCCGTCGGACCGGCCGGGCGGGTCTTCGTGTCCGACACGGGGAACCACCGGATCGTCCGCTTTTCGGGGGAGGGCGCGAAGGAGAAGGAGTGGGGAGGCCGCGGCTCCGAGCCCGGCCAGTTCTTCGATCCGATGGGCCTCGCCGTGGCGGGCGACGGGAAGGTGTTCGTCTGCGACAACGGCAACGGGCGCCTGCAGATCTTCGACCAGGACGGCCGGCCGCTCTCGGCCTTCAAGGTGCCCGGCTGGAGGCGGGAGGTGTTCTCGGAACCGCAGGTCGCCCTGGACAAGGGGGGAACGCCGTGGGTCACGGTGCCGCTCGAGAAGGAAGTGCGCCACTACTCCCCGGATGGAACGCTCCTGAAGACGATCCGGAGCCAGGACGCCGATCACGCGAAATTCGAGCGGCCCATGGGGATCGCCGTCGCTCCCGCCGGCGACGCCGTGTTCATCTCCGACCTGGAGGGCGGACTCTACCGCTTGCCCGCGCGCTGACGCGCCTTCGACTCGGAGTTGCCCGCGATGCGGGCCTCACGGGATCAGCATCCAGTCGAACGAGTGGCGGTACCAGCGCAACGCGTCGACAGTGCCCTCGGGCAGAGGCGGGCCGGGGACCGCGTCCGGCGGGGGGCGCAGCGCGGCCGGGGGCACGATCGATTCCCGCTGGCCCGGCGGCGTCCACATCCAGTCGATGCCCCCCGGACTGTGCACGACGCGGTACTTGAGCGCGACCTCGTGCGGGCCCTTCGGAAGCAGCACGGCGGGGCCGCGCTCGGTCTTCTCCTCGTCGCCCCGGGTCGTCCAGAGCGGCTGGCCGTCGAGCGTCATCGCCACCGTGCCGCCGTGCGTGCGAAACCCGAAGGAGTAGCTCCCGTCCGCCGGGGCGAGCAGCGTTCCACGCCAGGAGGCCGTCAACTCGCCGTCGAGGCCGACCTCCGAGCCGAGCGACATCGACGCGATGGTCGAGTCGAGCTGCCTGCGGTCGGGGCCGCTTGAACCGGAGTAGATACCGAGGAGCCCCTGGGGGGGGCCGTCCACGGCCCACAGCTCCGAGGCGCTCGTCCGCCGCCACGCCTCTCCGGGCGCGTCTCCTTTCCACTCGAAGAGGGCGGGGCGTCCGGGCGCATCCACCGCCGCCTCGAAGACGATTCGATGGTCGCCTCCAGGCAGACTGACGGTCGTCTCGGCGAAGGGGTCTCCCGGCGCCGCGCGCAGGATCTCGCGCCCGTCCACGCTCACGCGCCCGGCGGCGCGGAACGAGGCGTTTCCGTAGCTGCGCACGCGGAGCGCGGCGCTCCAGCGCATCGGCGCCGGGAAGCGCGTCCAGCCCTCCGGCGCGTCGCCGAGAGCCGCCACGCGGACGGCGCCCTTCCCGGCGGCCGAGACGAGGGCGCCGCGAAACGTCTCCCACCGGGCGAGCGGCACGCGGTACACCGTCACGACCTCCCCATCTCCCGGGATGCGGGCGTCGAAGCGGGTGCCGCCCGGATAGACCTGCTCGAGATAGGGAAGGTAGTAAGGCTGACCGCTGTAGAGAAGGAAGGAAAGATCCCGGTCGGCCGGGATCGGGAGCGGCAGATCGAGACCCGGCGCCGGCAGGCTGATGCGGTTGGCTCGCGGCGCCAGCAGTCTCACCCATCCGGAGTTCACCATGTGCGCGGAAGCGCCGAGCGTGATCGCCCAGCCGTTCTTTCCCTCGGCCGCGACCGTCTCGCCCTCGATTCGGTTCCACGGCCAGCGATCGGTCGCGGCGTAGGAACCGAAGTAGAAACCGAGCTGGCCGGCCGCGATGGCGACCGCGGCGCCGCCCGCGAGCACCGTGCCGAAGAGACGAGCCGGCTTCCCGGACCCTTCCGCGGCGGAGACGAGGCCGATCCGCCGCGCCGTCTCGTCGAGCACGAGTCCCGCGAGGAGACCGAGGACCGGGATCGCCGTGGCCATGCGGTGCATGTTCGGCGTTTCGACCGTTACGATCATGCCGACGAACCCGAGCCAGAACCAGAGCGCGAGGAGGAAGAGACGGGCGTCCCCCGCCTTCGCCATCGCGGCGAAGAGTCCCAGGAGCGTGAGCGCCGCGAGGACCGGCGGGAACAGCGGCCGTTCCGTCGGCCAGGTCAGGTTCTGGTCGAGGTAGCGGTTGAAGAAGCCGAGAGAGTGCTCGACCTGGGCGGCGAGGAGTCGCGGGGTGCTCCATTCCGGATGGAAGTAGGGGAGCCGGCGTGCGTTTTCCCGGATGAACACGGTCGTCTCCCTCGCGCGCAGGGTCAGCTCCTGCGGAAGGCGCACGAAAACGAGGAGAAACGGCGCGACGGCAAGCAAGGACGCGAACGCGGCGATCGCGAGGCCGCCGGCCGTGCGCGCGCGAGTGCCTTTCGGCCCGCGCAGCAGCAGCGACAGGCCGAACGGGATCGCGATCAAGCACCAGAGACGGCCCGTCGGGTAGAAGTAGATCGAAAGCCCCCCGGCCAGGCCCGCCACGATCCAGGCCCACGCGCGGCCGCGGCGCGCGGCCTCGAGGAAGGCCGCCGCGCTGATCGCCCAGAGCGTCTGCGTGGGTTGCGCTTCGGTCGTTATTCTCGAGAACTGAATTGCGGCGCCCATCGAGGCCAGCAGCCCGCCCGACAGCAGGCCGGCGCGCCAGCCGAAGTGCCGCGCCCCGAGAGCGATCACGATCGCGACCGTCACGACGCCGCACAGCGCGCCGAAGACCCTCGCGCCGCCGACGTCGAGGCCCGAGACGGACATCACGGCGGCGAGCAGTCGGAAGTACACCATGCTGATGTGGTACCAGCCGAAGCCGAAGAGCCCGGTATGGTTGAGGCCGCGGACGATCTGCATCGCGGGCGCGGCGCGGTCGCCCTCGTCCGGGTTGATGCCGTACGGCACGCGCGCCAGGCCCACCAGCCGCGTGACCGCGGCGACCCCGATGATGACCGCGATCGCCGCGATCAAGGCGGTGCGGCCGGCCCGCGTCGTCGGGAAACGCGCCCGGCCCCACCGCGCGGGGATGTCCAGGCGCCCGCCGGCGAAGAGCCCGCCGAGGAGGACGAGGACCAGGCTCACGATCCACCAGCCCCCCGCCGCGCCCTGCCTGTCGCTCCAGAGGGCGCGCAGGCCGACGACGCAGGCGATCAGCGAGGCAACAAGACCTCCGGCCAACGCGACGAGTCGCCAGGAGCCGCGCGCCGCCGACTCGCCGGCGAAGCCGGGCAACGGGAACGCCTCCGGCGCGAACACCACCGCGGCGGCGATGTAGAGCGCCAGGCTCGTCCAGAAGGAGTGGCCGGTGCGGATCACCGCTTCCGCCGCGCCGGCCAGGAGCAGCGCGAAAATACACGCGGCCAGAGGCCGGAAGCGGCGCGCCGCAGTCGAGGACGTCACGGCGCGGTCAAGTTAGCACACCCCGTTCCGAGGAGACGTCTCCCGCCCGCGAGTCTCCGTCTTCAGGGCCGCCGGAAAATGTAGAACGCGATCTCTCCCGGGGCGTTTGCCGGATGGGACTCGATGACGGCATCGGGGAACCGCGACCGGAGGGCCGCCACGATCGAGTCCTTGTCCGGAGAGAGAACGAGCGTCCTGGAGGGATCGAAATGGCCCTGCTCGACCTGCGCGGGGTCCAGATCTCCGACGAGCTGTCCCGGCGCGAGGAAGCGGAACTCACGGTTGAGCGCCCACCAGTACGGCACCCCGACGGAATACGCATGAAACTCGGGCCGCGCCGCGAGGTACCGCGCCAGGTGTCCGGCGCTCGTGGCCCAGCTCCTGAAACTCTTCTCGTACCAGGTCCAGTTCGCAAGGCCGGTCAGCGTGAACGCGATCCCCAGGGCAACGCCCGGCACGAGCCGGCCCAGCCGGTCTTTTGTCTGAAAAGAGCGCCTCGACCGAGGCAGAGAGGCGCTCGAGAGCCACGCCGCCCAGAAGCGCCGCGGGGACGACGAGAATCACCAGGCGTGGAAAGAACGGAGCATTGATCGTCAGAAAGCAGCCGAGGAAGAGGATCATCAGGAGCCAGCCCAGGGAGAGCGCGCTGCCGAGCCGGCGCAAGGTGAAAAGGGCATAGCCGATCCCGAGAGCCAGTGCCATGGCGCTGAAGTCGTCCAGGAACGCCCGCCGGGCTCCAAACTGAGTGCTGGCGTCCGTATAGGTCCAGAACAGGAGGGCGCTTCGCCGGGCCTGCTGGGCGAGCACGCCGGCGAGCGACGTCACCTTGTAACCGGACTCCATGTGATGAAGGGGGTCCGGGGTGAACACGAGCACCTCTCGACTGCGGCTGACGAAGGCTTCGCGGTCGCGTACGAAGAGGAAGAGCATCGGCCCCAGCACGATGACGATCGCGAGAGCCAGCAGAACGAGTTCGCGCCATCGGGAAAGGAGCCACTCGCGGCTCCTGCATACGATGAGCAGGACGGCCATCGCGGCGAGGAATACGACGGCGCGACCCGAGTAATACATCTCCAGGTCGAACGCGATGAGCGCGCCGCTCGCCACCGCCGCCAGGCCGCTGCCGGACCTCAAGGCGCGCACGAGCAGATACAACGCCCAGACCGTGAAGAAGACCGGATCGATGTATGCGCAAGTCCGGCTGAAATGGAGGTGCGTGTACGAAATCGTCATCAGGGCCGCCGCCAGAACACCTGCTCGAGGACCGAAGAGGTCGCGGCCCAGGAGGTAGACGGCGACGATCACCAGCAGGCCCTCGATCACCCCCGCCAGGTAGAGGCCGGTGAGACCCGTTCCCGCGATCTTCATAGTCAGGGCCGCGGGCATGAATCCCATCAACGGAATGACCGCCCAGCCGTACGCAAACAGGTGTTTCTCCTCGCCGAGAGCGATCGCGCGCGCCTGCAAGCCGAAGTCGGCGTAGTCCCCGTCGAGGTTGTAAGGCAAAGTGCCGAGGTGATACATACGGCTGGCGAGCGCCACGGCGAAGAGCAGGACGAGAACCGCGGCCTGGACCCTCCCGCCGGTGACCCGCTCGTGCTGACCTCGTGAGCGCCACTGGCCGACGAAGAGCGCGAGAACGCTCACGAGCCAGGCGGCATCGACAACGCGGTCCTCTTGCGTCTTTACGAAGCGAAGCATCGCGTAAGCGGCCGAGAGCAGGCTCAGGAGCGTCCAGGAGGACGTCCATATGTCGAGCCGTGTGCGCGATCGGGGCGGCCTCGCCGGGATATCGAGGGCCGCTTCCGGAGACGCCGGCTGGCGGGCGAGCGCGCCAAAGAGGAGAGCCGCGGCCAGGAGCGTCAATCCGCCGGAGAGGTGCCAGCGCGCCTGACCGAGCCTGGAGGTGTGTTGAACCAGGCGGGCACCGGCGATCGCGATGGGAATGGCCGCGAGCATCCCGGCGACCCGAAGAAGCGAAGGGCGCGAATCCGTCACGGGAGTTATGGGAGACACGCGGTCATTCGATGGGAGCCTAACGTGGCGAGATCGTCAGATCCTTCGTCCCCAACCCTTTCCATGAAGTCGGAGTGGTGCTCGAGGCTTCGCGGCCGAACATCTTCTCCACGCGATATGCACCCGGAGGCCAGGACGACGTGTCTTTCACGGCGAACCAGACGAAGCCGCCCGACGACAGAGGCTTCTGCTCTTCGCCCATCCGCACGTCGCCGTCGATGCGCTTCCAGATCACCCTGGCGGACGCTCCGGAAGGCGCGTTTCGAACCACGAACGCGATGTGGATCGGGTCGCCTGCGGTGAACTTGTCCGTCTCAGCCGTGACCTTGCCGTCCGCCGCGGCGGTCCTGCCGATCTGGAACTTGTCTTCGTACGTGTCCGGGTTGTTCGAGCGGGGTTGAGAGCTCGCGTCGCCCGACGCGGACGAGCCGGAGCCCTTGCCTCCACACGCGCCGCACAGGAGAGCGAGGGAAAGAGCCAGCGCGGTCATGATGGTCTTCATTCGATTCGCCCGTCTGTTTTTCGTTCTCGGCGGATCTTAACAGGTTTTTGCCGCGGTCCCGGTCCTGGAGTCTTTCCGACGGCGACGGGATGGCGAAATCAAGAGCCGGTCTGTGCGGAGAGAGAGCGGGGCTCTGCCGGGCGCCCCGCCGGCGCCTTCGGCGGGAGCGCCAGCAAGGCCAGAGCCGCCGCGAGAAGGAGACCGGTGGCCCAGCCGGCGGCCGACGTCTTTCCGAACGTGTTGTAAGGAGGCGCCGGCGGTGTTCCGGCCGGCGCGATCTGCACGGATCGAAAATGCAGCCAGCCGTGGCTGACGTGCCCCAGCGCTTGCGCCGAAGGGAACCTCTGTTGCAGGAGAGGCAACAGGCTCTGCGAGTGATTGGGCGTCAGGATCACCACGGTCGGCTTTTCCACCGCCGTCAGAAGACGGATGTCCTCCTCCGTCACGTCCGTCCCGTCCGCGCCCCTGCAGAAGAACCGGAGCGTCCGGTCCAGGAAAGAAAGGGGATCGCGAACGAGGAGGATGCGCGTGCCGGCCGGCAGCCCGTCAATGAAGCGCGCCACGGCACAGTAAGGGCCGGCATTGTCCTCGATCGCGCGCCGGTAGCCACGCCAATTCTCGATGGCGGTGCCCGCGAGCACAGTAATAAGGACCCCCGCGGTAACAAGCTTCGCCGGCCGCCCGAACGATTCGCCGAAGAGCGCGAGGAGCCGCTGCATTCCCAGCGCCGAGAGCACGGCAACGGCGGGCAGGGCCGCCACGAGGTGCACCCAGTCCGGAGGGTCGAGGGTCAGGACCCCGCCAACGATCAGCACAATCAGCAGCCACGACAGGAGCGCAAGCGCTCCGGGGCTCGTGGGGTGGCGGAGCATGAGCCCGAGGCCGAGCAGGAGAAACGCCGCGGTCGGGCCATCGACGAGAGGGCCCTGGTAGCCGAACTCGGAGCTCGAGTCGCCGAACACGTGGAAGGTCAGAAAGGTCCGGCGCGTCTGCTCCAGGAGCATCGCCGGGATCGTGTGGACGCCGTACTTCGTCATGGAATGGATGCGGTTGGGCGGCGTGAAGACCATTGTCTCCGCCGTGCGCGCGACCATTGCCCGGGGCGTCCGCGCATAGAAGACGAGCATCGGCCCGATGGTCAGGAGCGCCGCCGCGGCCATCACGGTCCAGTCCATCAGGCGCCGCCGAACGTCCCCTCTGCGCTTTGCGAGGTCCCCGATCAGGATCACGGCCGCGAGAACCGGGGCTACCCGCCCCGATAAGTAGAGCAGGCAGGCCGCGCCGCCGGTGAAGCCCGCCAGCGCGAACCACCAACGGCCGCCCGTGCGGAGCCCTCGCAGGAGCAGGGCAACCATGAGAGTCACGGCGAGCACCGCCGCCGGCGTGTAGATGACGCGCGAAAAGTGGATCGCCGTGTAGCTCGTGGCCAGGAGGGCGGCGGCAAACAATCCGACGCCCCGGCCGCCGACCTCGCGGCCCAGGAAGTAGACCGCCCCGATCTGAAGCGTGCCAAACAGGACCGACTGGATCATCAATCCGTGGAGGTTCAGGCCGAACACCGACGTAGAGATCCGGATGAGGTTGTATGAGACCAGGGGATGATTACCGTCGCCGACGCCGATCCAGTGCGGACTATTGATGAGCGCGACGACCTGGAGGCCCACCGAGCCGAAATCGGCGTCCAGCTCCGCCGGCCAGTCGGTCAGCCGCACGTACCGGAGGGCGAAGCCGAGGGCCGCGAGCGCGAAGAGGAGCGCGACCTCCCACCACCGCGCGCCGCCTTCCGCCGACGCTTCGATCGTTCCGCGACTGCGCGAAAAAGAGAAGAGAAAGAGCAGAGTCCCCGCCGCCCAGAGGATCTCAACTGCGAGGCTCTCGCCGGAAACGGCGTAGAGCACGGCCGCCAGCACGCCACACGCGACGCCGGCCGCCGAGATGGCGCGCCGGACCGGCCGGAGACGCGACGCGCCGGCTGCGGCCGACACACCGGGCCGGGCAGCCGCGAACATGGCCAGGAGAATGGCCGCGCCGAGGCAGAGGACCCCCAGGCGAAAGCTGGATTCAGATCCGATGCCCGCGAGCCGGAGACGATGGGTCAGGATGGCGTGGCCGACGAGCGCGGAGACGAGCGCGGCAATGAGAAAGGCGAGCGCGGTCCTGGGAAGCCGGCTCACGAGTCGAAGGCCCGCCCGGGCCCGGACTCCGCGGGTTTTCTTCCGAGGACCTCATACTGAGCTCCCAGAGGCATCCTCGAGACGATCGGTTCGAGCCAGCGGAGCCACGCGAGGGCTTTCGGGAACAGGAAGAGAAAATCCGTCCGCACAATCTCGAACCCGCCCGCGCGAAGAAGTCCGCGGGCCTCCGGCGGAGTGAGTGTGACGGCATCCTTGTCGAATTCGCATCGGCTCATCAGGAACTTCGTGGCCGGGTTCCACGGGTTTTGCTCCCACAGGGAAAAGAGCCCGCCAGGCTTGAGAGACCGGAAAAGAGTCTGAATGGCCGACGCCCGTTCGGAGACGGGAATGTGATGGAAGACGCAGCTCGAGAACACGAGGTCCACGCTTTCATCCGGCTCGAGCTCCTTTCGGGACAGGAAGGACGTGCGCGCGCCGCCGAAGCCGCGGCGGGCCACCTCGATGAGCTTCGGCGAGTCTTCGACTCCGAGCACACTTTCGGCGTTCAGCAACTGGTGGATCCATGGAGTGGTCGATCCCGTCCCGCAGCCGAAATCCATCACCGAGCGAGGACGCAGGCCCAACTCGTCCAGTTGTCGCGCGAGCCAGGCGATCCTCCCGCGCGCGTAGTATTCCTTCCCCTCTCCGGAGACAGCGAGCGTCTTCTCGAGAATCTCGTTGTAATCCTCCGCGTACCTGTCGAAAGCGGGGGGCGCGGAAACAACGCTCCTCGCGTTGAACGGGCCGCTCGCCCGCCGGGCTGCCTTCGCCTTCCGTCAAATTGAGCGGCCTTCCGGGGAGCGACGACGCATGCGCTCATCGTACTGCACAAGCCGGAGCGGTCCTACCAACGCTTCCGTGTTAGCATCTTTCGGAACGCGATCCTCGTGGAGTCCCGGGGCGAAAACGCGAGCAAACGAAATTGGAAAAGGTCTACCTCTCCACGGTGACACCCGTCTTTCAGGGTGCCGACTATCTGGCGGAGCTCGTCGAAGCCCTGGCGGCCGTGCGCGACGAGTTCGAATCCAAAGACTTTCCGATCGTAATGACCGAGGCGATCTTCGTCAACGACGAACCGATCGACGGCTCCGCCCGCCTGCTGGAGGGCCTCCGGGCCACATACCCCTGGGTCAAGACCGTCCAGCTTTCCCGAAACTTTGGACAGCACCCGGCGACCGTGGCCGGTATTCTCCACTCTTCGGGCGATTGGGTCGCCACTCTCGACGAGGACCTTCAACATCACCCGCGATTGCTCCTTCCGCTCCTTCTTCACTGCGTGACGCAAGACCTCGATGTCGTCTATGCGAGGGCCGAAAGCCCGGTTCACCAGTCCGGATTTCGCGACGTTTCTTCGCGGCTCTTCAAGACCCTCGTCAGCAGGCTCACGGGCAATCCACACATCCGGAAGTTCAATAGCTTTCGAGTGATGCGCGGCAGCATCGGGCGGGCCGCTGCGGCCGTCTCGGCCCACGACACCTACTTCGACATTTCGCTCAGCTGGTTTACAAACCGGATTGGCGCTCTCACCCTTCCGCTGAAGGACCGGCGGTACATCGAACAGCAGAAGAGCGGGTATGGAATCCCGGATCTGCTGCGGCATGCCTGGAAGATGATGGCATCTTCAGAGCTGAGAATCCTCCGGATCGGGGCCACCGTGGGAGTTCTCTCCCTTGTCGGCAGCGTCGCGCTGGCGGTCGCCACGATCGCGGTAAAGATCCTCTTTCCCCAGACGATCCCGGTTCCGGGCTGGACATCGCTGCTCCTGGTGACCCTCTTCTTCGGAGGGTTGATCTCCTTCCTCGCCGGCATCGGTCTCGAGCTGATCACGGCGCTCGTGGTCCAGGCCAAGGGCAAGCCGGCGTTCTTCGTGATCGACCGCAACAAGGACGACTGTCTTCGTGCCTGGGCGCAAACCCTCGGCAGCAGATGATCCTGCTCACGGACCACGCCTCTCGCCCCCGCCGGGACGCCTTCGCGGTTTTCGGAATCGGCCTGATCGGGTCGGCTCTGGTCTCCGCACTGAAGTCCGTCGCCCCGGCCAGGGAAGAGCGGCTCGATTTCGACTGGACGAGGCCCGAGATGCAGGCGACCCAGGCCGGCCATCTGGAGCGCCGTCTCGAAGCCACGATCACTTCCGCGACGGCTCCTGCCCGCATTCACTTCCTCTGGAGCGCGGGACGCGCGGGGTTCCTCTCCTCGGGCGAGGAAGTGGACCCGGAGCTCCGGAGCTTTCGCAATGTCCTCGCCCTGGCGGAAAGGACCGCCCTGCGCTTTCCCGGCGTTCCCGCGACGTTCTGCCTGATGAGCTCCGCCGGCGGCCTGTTCGAGGGGCAGCGTCAGGTCACGAGGGACTCGCTGCCCACACCGGCGCACCCGTATGGTCGCCTGAAGCTGGAGCAGGAGCGTCTCTTACTCAATAGCGCGGCTCCGCTCCGCAAGGCGATCTATCGGCTCACTTCAGTCTACGGCCCTCTGCGGCCGGGACAGCGGCGCGGCCTCATTGGCACACTCGTTGTCAATGGCCTTCGGCAGCGAGTCTCGCAAATTGTCGGCTTCATGCGCACGCTGCGCGACTTCGTCTGGGTGGAAGACATTGCCGTGTATCTGACTCGGAAGCTCCGATCCGATGCCGGAATAGAACCCGATTCGATCTCCGTGCTGGGCTCGATCAAACCTTTCTCGATTTTCGAGATCCAGAGGATCGTCGAGAACACTCTGCGGCACAAGATCTATCTGGGCTATTCCCTCCAGGCCCCGAATAGTGAAGACATCACGTTCAGCGCGGACGTCTTCCCAATGGATTGGCATCCAAGCGACCTCAAGTCGAACATCCGTCGCCTTTACACGGAGGCCCTCGCGAAGGGATTCGCGTTCGAGGATCGCTGAGGGACCGTGAAGGTCCCCCGCGGCAAGCTCCGACCAGCGATACGGGATCTTGTGCCAAATGGGCGGATCGTGCTACGTTCGCCGAAGACCCCGGTACGACTGCCGCTGCGGAGGTGAGTATTGAGGCTCTATTTGACCGGATGGGCAAGGATTCTCCAGGACACGGTCGTTCGCATGCCAGGAAAGACCGTTCCTGGGCTCTGGCGGACCCGTCGAGACTTCCTTGGCGTCCTGGTGGGAGCCGTCCTCCTGGCGGCCTTCGGGCTCTTGGAAGGGTGCAAGTCTGAAAAGCCTTCCTCCGAATCATCCGAAGCCATGCCTGTTCAAACCCCGACCAATCTCGGCGACATGTCGGTCAAGGGCGTCTCGCAAGGGTGGGGGACGCTCCACTTCGACCTCAACGTGACCGGCACGCCCCTCTCGATTGGCGGAAAGGGGTACAAGACGGGCCTCGGGACCCATGCGATCTCGCGGATCGAGATCTCCTTCCCCGCCAACTACAAGACGTTCACCGGGTCGTGCGGCGTGGACGACGCTGTGGAGAACCGCGGCTCGATCGTGTGCAAGATCCTGGACGGCCAGAAGGTTCTCTTCGAGAGCCCGGTGATGAAGGGGAAAATGAAAGCGGCGGACTTCAGCGTCCCTGTGAACGCGCTGACCGGCCTGGTCCTGATCGTCGAGAACGGTGGGGACGACATCGATTCGGACCACGCGGACTGGGTCAATCTGAGCCTCAAGTAGCCGCCTGGTGCGCTTATTCCGGCCCGCGGGGCACGGCTCTCGCGACGGCCGATCAGCCTCCGGCGCTTGCAAGTCCTGACCCCGGTGGTCGCGGCGGGCCCGTCAGAATCGGTCAGAGCTTCAGACGCTTGAAGATCTTCTCCGGAATGAGGCGGATCAGGAGCATCACGAGCCGCCAGAACCGGGGCACGTATGCCTGGTCCTTCTCCTTGAGGATGGCCTGGACGATTTCCCTTGCCGCGGCCTGCGGCGAGGCGACCAGGAAGAGGCCGGACCGGCCATACGTCATCTGGGTGTCCACGAATCCCGGCTTGATCGTGATGACCCGGACGCCGGAGCGGGAGAGCCGGTTGCGAAGCCCCTGGAGGAAGACGGTGAGCCCCGCCTTCGCGGCCCCGTACATGTAGTTGCTCTGCCGCCCGCGGTCGCCGGCGACCGAGGAGAGCGCGCAGAGGAAGCCGCCGCCTTTCTCTTCGAGGTGGTTTGCCAGGAGGCTCAGGATCGAGACGGCGCCGAGCAGGTTCGTGTCGAAAATCCGCTTCGCCTCCGCCGGATCCTTCTGCGCGACGGACTGGTCGCCGAGGTAGCCGAAGCAGAGAACGGCGCCGGCCAGCGAGTCTTCCGACCCCTCGCGGCAGGCCGCAAGGAATGCGCCGTGCGTGTCGAGGGCCGTCGCGTCGAACGGCCGGGCCTCCGCCCGGACGCCGTGGCGCAGCCGGAGATCGGTGGCGAGGGCGTCGAGCTCTTCCGGATCGCGCCCGGCGAGCTGCAGGTCGAAGCCCCGGCGCGCGAGCTCGTCCGCGATGGCCCTCGCGATCGCCGAGGCGGCTCCGAGAATCAAGACCGTCCGGCCGGGCGGAACGGGGACTCTCGGGGCGGCGGTCCCGGCGGTCATCACGGGAGGATCCCCACGCGGCGCGCCTGAGAAGAGGAAAACCTGTTCCCCGGGTCGAGCCCCGCCCGGATCCGGCGGAACTCGTCGAGCCCGGGATACATCGCGGCGAAGGTGTCGCGGGCCATGAGGGCGTCCTTGGCGAGGTAGAGGCGGCCGCCGTGGCGGAGGACGAGCGCGTCGAGGTTCGCCAGGAACGGGGCCAGGTCTTTCGTGACCGGGAGGTCGAGGGCGAGCGTGTAACCGGGGAACGGGAAGGAGAGAAGCCCGGCGGTGGCGCCGCCGAAGCGTTTGAGCACTCCGAGAAAGGAACCGCGGCCCGAGGCGCTGACCCGCTCGAGCACCTGCGTCAGGCCCGCCCGGCTCGTCTCCGGGGGGAACGCGAGCTGGTACTGGACGAAGCCGCGCCGTCCGTACATCCGGTTCCAGCCGCGGATCGAATCGAGGGGATAGAAGAAGCTGTCGATGTCGGCGAGACGCCCCGAAACCGTCCGGTGCAGCCGGTAGAAGAGGGCGTTGAAGGCGCCGACCGTGAGCGGATTCAGGAGCCCGGAGGGGAAATCCACCGGAACGGCTCGCTCGGCGCGGCGCCGGGGCGACAGCGGATCCCCGGAATTCTTCGGCAGGTCGCTCCGCATCGCGGGGTTGGCGCGCATCAGGACCGACCGGCCGAGCGCCTTCCCCCTCGCCAGGCAGTCGATCCACGCCACCGAGAACTCGTAGAGGTGATCCGACTCCTCCATCGCGTCGATCGCCGCCTCGAAGTGCGGGACCTTCCGGTAGTCCACCAGGACGTGCGCCGTCTCGACGCGTTGAAGGCGCAGGCGGGCGGAGAGGATCAGGCCGGTCAGCCCCGCGCCGCCGACGGTCGCCCGGAACGCCTCGGAGTTCTCCCGGGGGGAGCAGGTGAGGACCTCTCCCTGCGACGTCGCCAGCCGGAAGTCGAGCACGAAGTTGGAGATCGATCCGACCTTGTGGTGGTTCTTGCCGTGGACGTCGTGGGCGATCGCTCCCCCGAGGGTCACGAACTTCGTCCCGGGCGTCACCGGCAGGAAGAAACCGCGGGGGAGGAAGCAATCGAGGATCTCCGCGAGCGTGACGCCGGCTTCGCACTCCAGGACGGCTGTTTCGGGGTCGAACGCGATCAGGCGGTTCAGGCGCTCGAAGACGATGACGCCGCCGCCTCCGTTCACGGCGGCGTCCCCGTAGCTTCGCCCCACGCCCCGGGCGATGTACGTCGCCTCCCCGCCGGAATCCAGGATCGCCGCGAGACTCGCGCGCTTCTCGGGACGAAAGACCCGGCAGGTCTCCACCGGGAATCGGCCCCAACCGGAAAGCGGGCGAACCGCCGACGGCTCCATGGTCTTCGGGCTTCTATCTGCCGCGAGGCGTCGGATTGAGGCTCATGGGCTGCCGACGACCCGGTAGATCGTGGTGCCGCCCGAGAAGGCGGGAATGAGGAACGGGAGCGAGGCGACGTTGTCGGCGGCGGGATAGGTGCGGCGTTCCATGTCGCCGACGATGACGTGGGTGACCTTGTACTTCTGAACCACCAGGGCGGCGGTCCGCGGATCGCTCGCGGTGTAGAACGCCTTGACGGCGGCGGATCGTTGCGCGACCTCCGGGTCGTTGGACCGCCAGAGCCCCTCGTGGTTTGCCCAGCCGAGCACCGTCGGGATTCCCGTGTGCGAGGAGATCCGCGCGAACTCCGAATAGGGATCCCCGGTCGCCTCGAGGAGGACCGACTTGCCCGGCGCGCGGCCGACGAGCCACTCGATCGCCGCCGCGTCCCCGGAGTTGCGCCGGGCGAGCGCCCCGCGCAGGTCGAGCGAGAAGGCGCCTTCGCGCTGCCGGAACCGGGAGACCGCGGCCTCGCGGGATAGAGGAGGGAAAGCAGCATCGCCGCCGTCAGCGTGAATCGAACCGCGAGGGACCGGTGTCCGGCCTCGCGCCACGCGCGCTCGGCCAGCACCGCGCCGCCGACGGCGAGGAGCGGCCATGCCTGATGGTAGAACTTGAAGATCGTGTTCATGCGCTGAAGGGCCTGTCCGTACGAGTCCTTGAAGTAGATGAACTCGCACCCGGCGATCATGCCGACGGCCAGGACGATCAGGAAGGCCGTGAAGAGGTCGTCCGGATTCCCCTCCGGGGACCTGACCGCCCTCAGCGCGAGGCGCACGCCGAGGAACCCGAGGGGCAGGATCGCGACGAGCGCGGGCGCCTTCGCGAAGAAGGCGGCGAGAAGGCACGCGCCCGCGGAAATCGCGACGACGAGGTCCCTCCGGCGGCGCGATTCCTCGTCTCTCTCCGGACCGGGCGGCGCGAGAAACCCGGCGTAACCCGCCGCGAGGAGGATGGCCCAGACCCCCAGGAACTCCGTCAGGTCCGACGTCAGCGTGGTCCTGCCCAGCCCCTGCGTCTGGAGCGCGTAGGAGCGCGAATAGGGGTAGAAGAGAAGGAGCGAGACGATCAGGAGTCCGACCCCCGTGATTGCTCCCGTCAGCGCGTCCGCCGGCGAAGGGAGGCGCCGGCCTCCCGTGGTCCGGAACAGGCAGGTGCAGACGAGGAGGAGACCCATCGCCGGCAGGTTCCAGTTGTTGGCCGCGCGGGCGGTGCCCGCGAGGAGCGTCAGGAGGAAGAGGGGCCAGGCCTTGCGGAGCAGGTCGGACACCTTCCAGGGGGAGGGGAGCGGCTCCGGGGGGATCTGCAGATAGCGGTGCGCCGCCACGAACGCGGCGATGTAGAAGGGAAAGGCGGCCAGGTGCGGATGCAGGTCCGCGTGAAAGAACGTGAAGAACGGGAACTCGTTGATCGTGTTTCCCGAGGCGATGACGCGGGAGGCGTGCCAGTAGTCGAACTCCTTCGCGAAGGGGGCGTGCCAGGCGTCCAGGGCGCCGATCAGGTTCCCGGCGAAGACCGCGCCGATCCCGGCCCAGACTCCCGCGGCCCTCCGGCCGCCGGAGAGGCGCAGCGCCAGGCAGGCCGCCGCCGTGAAGGAGTAGCCGGCGAAGGTCGCGATCGCGAGGTTGTAGGCCACGAACGTCCGGACCTCCGAGAGCTTCGCGAGCGCGGCCGCGAGCAGATATCCCCAGTAGTAGTAGTTGATCGTGGCGCCCGACATCCAGGGATCGGCGGGAGGCATGGCGCCGAACCGGGTCAGCGAGTTCAAGAACGCGAGGTCCATGAACTTCTCCGCCCCGAGGACCTCGGGCTGGGCCGCCCGGATGAGAATGAAGACGGCCGCCGGAATCCAGAAGTAGAGCGCCGCGCGTTTCTCCTCGGGTCCCAAAGAACCGCTCGGCGGGTCCTCCCGCGCGCCGCGCCGCGCGACTGACGAGGAAGGAAGCCGTCCCGACGAGGACGAGGGCGAGGAGCAGGGTTCCCCGCTCGAACCCGATGCTCTTCGAAAGAGACAGGACCCATCCCAGGTAGGCCACCAGCGCCAGCCCCACCGGGCGGGAGAGGAGGGCCGCGTCGCGCCGGTCCTCGAAGAAGGCCCGGAGCAGCGGGAGGCACGCGAGGCCCAGCACCTCGACGGTGAGGACCCAAATCAAGATGTCGCGCACGGAATGAGTTTACAGTCTACCCGCGGGCCGGCCCGGGCGCGAGGGGCGCCGCGGCCGGGGCACCATGCTTGCACGAAGAGGGGACCGTCATGGGACTGAAGGAATACCAGAAGAAGCGCCGCTTCGACGTGACGTCCGAGCCGCCCGGAGAGGAGAAGGCGCGCCCGAAGTCCCGCCGGAAGCTCGGCTACGTCATCCAGAAGCATCGCGCCACCGCGCTCCACTACGACTTCCGCCTGGAGTGGAACGGCGTGCTCCTCTCGTGGGCCGTGCCGAAGGGGCCCTCGCTCGACCCTTCCGTCAAGCGCCTGGCGATGCAGGTCGAGGACCATCCGATCGAGTACGCGAAGTTCGAGGGGATCATCCCGGAGGGAGAGTACGGAGGCGGCACCGTCATGGTCTGGGACAACGGCGCGTGGGCCCCCGAATCCCCCGACGTGGACGCGGCGTTGAAGAAGGGGGACCTGAAGTTCCTTCTTGCCGGAGAGAAGCTGCGCGGCTCGTGGGTCCTCGTCCGCACCCGCGGCCGTTATCAGAGGGGAAGCCGGCGTGGCTCCTGATCAAGCACCGCGACGAGTTCGCGTCCACGGAGGACATCGCGGAGACGCAGCCGCGTTCGGTCGTGTCGAATCGTCTCCTGATCGAGATCGCGCGGGACGAGGGGGGCAACATGGAGAAAGCCGCGACCGGCGATCCGCCGGCCCTCCTCCAGAAGATGCTGAAGAACCCGAAGCTCGTCACCCCTCCGAAGAAGTCGAAGAAGAAAGCCGTCTGGCACTCGGAGGCGTTAGGTGATAGGTGGTAGGTGATAGGGACCGGGGCCCCTGGCTTGAGCCCTACCACCTACCACCTACGACCTGCCACCTTCTGACATGAGCGATCGGATTCCCTTTCCGCGTGAAGCCGATGCTGGCGACTCTCGTGGACGACCCGTTCCACAAACCGGGCTGGGTGTACGAGGAAAAGTACGACGGATACCGGATCCTGGCGTACAAGGAGGGGAAGACCGTCACCCTGCTCTCGCGCAATGCGAAGGACCGCACGGTGTCGTTCTCGGATGTTGCTGCCGCGATCAAGACGCTGCGCGACAGGACGCTGCTCCTGGACGGCGAAGTCGTCGCGTTCGACAAGAAACTGGTCTCCCGCTTCCAGCTCCTTCAGCAGGGCGAGGTCCCGTACGTCTACATGGTGTTCGACTGTCTCTATCGCAACGGGAAGGACCTGCGCGGCGACTCCGTTGCCCGTCCGGCGCGCGGCGCTCGAGGAGGCGATCGGCGACACCGAGAGGCTCTTCCCTTCGCGCCGGCTCGCGGACAACGGGCTCGAGGCGTTCAAGATGGCGAAGAAGAAGGGATACGAGGGCGTCATCGCCAAGGACGCCTCCGCTCCCTACATCGAGGGGCGCTCGACGAAGTGGTTGAAGGTCAAGGTCCACGAGGAGGAAGAATTCATCATCGTCGGCTTCACGCCGCCGGCCGGCTCGCGCACGCACTTCGGCGCGCTGCTGCTCGGGGCCCATCGAGGGAAGGAGCTGCTCTACGTCGGCAAGGTCGGCACCGGGTTCACCAACCGGACGCTGAACGACCTCCACGCGAAGCTGAGGCCCCTCGCCGTCAAGACGCCGCCCGTCGTCAACCCGCCGCGCGAGAAAGGGGCGGTCTGGATCGACGCCGAAGCTCGTCGCGCAGATCTCCTACCACGAGCTGACGGCGGACCTGCGCCTGCGCCAGCCCGTGTACCTGGGCCTGCGCGACGACAAGAACACCGCCGAAGTCTTCCTCCCTGGAGGCAAGATGATGAGTCCCAAGTCCAAGGCGAAATCACAAATCACAAATCACAAATCACAAATCCCCCTCCGTCTCTCCAATCCTTCCAAGGTCTTCTGGCCCGAGGAGGGGTACACGAAATTCGACCTGGCGCGCTTCTACGACATGGTCTTTCCGAGGCTGAAACCGCACGTGAAAGACCGGCTGCTGTCGCTCGAACGCTGCCCGGACGGAATCCAGGGGCAGTGTTTCGTTCAGAAGGAGAAGCCGCCGGGCATGCCGGAAGACACGCCGACGAAGGCGGTCAAGCACGAGAAGGGGACGACGAACTACGTCGTCGGAGGGAAGCTCGAGACGCAGCTCGCCCTCGTCAACCTCGGCTGCATCGCGGTGCACGTCTGGGGATCCCGGGCGGCCGACCCGCGCAAGCCCGACTGGGTCTGTTTCGACCTCGATCCGGACTCGGGCGCCTTCGCCGACGCGGCCAGACGCCGGCTTGAAGGTGAAGGAGGCGCTCGACGCGCTCGGCCTCGTCTCCTTCGCGAAGACCTCGGGCAAGAAGGGGATGCACGTCTTCGTCCCGATCCGCGTCGGGCCGGACACCGACGAGGTCCTCGGCTTCGCGCAGGGTCTCGGCGCGCGCCTGGCGGCGGCGTTCCCGAAAGAGCTGACCGTCGAGGGGCGCATCGCGGCGCGCAAGGGGCGCGTCTATCTCGATCCCTTCCGCAACGGCTTCGCCCAGACCGTCGTGTCTCCCTTCTGCGTGCGCCACGCCCCGCACGCCCCCGTCTCGACGCCCCTCGACTGGAAGGAAGTTCGCCCGACGCTCAAACCCGCCGACTTCAATCTCGGCAACTTCGCCGCGCGCCTGGAGAAGCCCGACCCCTGGGCGGATTTCTTCGAGAGCCGGCAGGACCTGAAGCCGGCGATCAAAGCGTTGAAGAGCCTCTGAAGGAAGAACGACGGTCTAAGGTCGAAGGTCTAAGGTCTAAAGTCCCGGAGCTGATGTCCGCGGCCCCGGGACCTTGAGACCTTAGACCTTGGACATTAGACCTTAGACTTAGCAGCGTGGACTCCCTTCAAAAACTGATCGGCTTTCTCGGACGGCACTTCGGTCCGCCGCGCCTCTTTCTCCTTGTCGCGGGGTGGGTCCTGGCGCTCGGGGTCTGGGGGATGGTCGCGCGCAACTGGCTCCCGATGGAACACAAGATCACCTGGGAAATCCCGCTGGAGCTGCGCGCGCCGCTCTACGCGAAGTTCGACTCCGGCTGGTACCTCTCGATCATGGACTGGGGATACGGCCCGCCCCCGCCGGTCGGGAAGCCTTCGAGCCACGCGTTCTTTCCGCTCTACCCGTTCACGGCGAAGGTCTTCCGCGACACGTTCGCGATGGACGGGTTTCACGCCGGGCTCCTGGTCTCCTACCTCTGCCTCTTCCTCGCCGCGTCCCTCTTCCTGCGCGAGGGGATCGCTCGGCTGGGGGAGGAGACCGGTTGGCGCTCGGTCTTCTTCCTGCTCCTCTTCCCGACCGCGTTCTACTTCGCGGCCGTCTATGCGGAGTCGATGGAGCTTCTCTTCGCGCTCCTCGCCTTCCGCGACGCTCGCCGGGGCGAGACCCTGCGCGCGGCGCTCTGGGGCGCGCTCCTGGGCCTGACCCGCGCCTTCGCTCTCGCGGCCGGCCCGGCGCTCTTCCTCGCGGCCCTCGAGGCTCCGAGACCGCCAGGGGCGCGGCGACTCCTGCGCGCGGTCTTCCTGGGGGCGGTCCCGGTGGCGGTCGTCTTCCTCTGGATCTACGGGATGGGATGGGCCAGGGGCGAGCCCGGCCTCTTCTTCCGGTCGATGGAGGGGTGGCATCGCGGCTCGAGCACGCTCGCCGGCGTCCAGGGCTTCTTTCGGGACTTCTACGACCACCTCCGGCTGGGGCATCTGAAGCAGGAGTTCTCCCTCGCGCTCGACTACTTCATGATCCTCGTCTTCGCGATGATCGGCGTGTACCAGCTCGTCCGCCGCCGCTGGTCCGACGCCGCGTGGACCGCCTGCGCGGTCGGCCTCCCGATCACGACCGGGCTCCCCGGCGGCATCCCGCGCTTCTTCGCCGTCGTGTATCCCGCCTCCTTCGCGCTCGCGGAGGCGACGCGAAACTCCCCCCGCGCCCGCGCCCTCCTCTGGACCGCCTCCGGCCTCCTCCTGCTCGCGTGCGCCGCCCGATTCGTCAACTGGCAGTGGGTGGCGTGAGAGGTGGTAGGTGGTAAGGTCGTAGGTGGTAGGGGGGCACGAATGACCCCGGTCCCTATCACCTTCCACCTACCACCTAACACCCTCCTATGAACCCTCGCGAATACGAGGCGCTTCGCGAGGTCGAGGACCGGCACTGGTGGTTTGACGGATTAAGGCGCGACATCTCGACGGAGCTCGCGCGGACGCGAACGGGGTTCTCACGGTGGCTCGACGCGGGCAGCGGCACCGGCGGTTCGCTGGCGAACCTTCAACTGCCGGAATCGCCAACGGCATACGGCGTCGAGGTCTCCTTCGACGGCCTCGTCCTGTCCCGTTCCCGCGGCCTGCGGCGGCTGGCGCGGGCATCCGCCGATGAGCTGCCGTTTCCGAGCGGGACATTCGATCTCGTCACGTCGATCGATGTCCTCTGCCACCGCGGCGTCGACGTGCCGCGGGCCCTGGCCGAGGCGCACCGCTGTCTGCGGCTGGGGGGACTCCTGCTTCTCCAGGTGCCCGCGTTCGATTTTCTTCGGGGGGAACACGACGAGGCCGTCTGGACCAACCGGCGGTATCGGAAGACGGAGGTCGAGAGCCTCCTTTCGGCCGCGGGCTTTCGGCTGCGCCGCAGCTTCTACCGCAACTCGATCCTGTTTCCGGCGGCGGCGCTCCGGCGGTTGCGGCGTCGCCGCCCGCCGGCCGGCCGGGACGCGCGCTCCGACGTCGCGCCGGCGCCGAGGGCGCTCGGCCTGCTCTTCTCCGCGATGCTCGGGCTCGAGCGGAGCCTGAGGCGGATCGGCTTCTCCTTTCCGTTCGGCCTTTCGGTGTTCTGCGTGGCGGAGAAGATGGAGGCTCCCGTTCCACGATAAGATTTTTCGCAAGCGGTAACGGGAGGTTCTGAAATTGATTCCGGTGTGGGAGCCGGTCCTGGACGGCAACGAAGAGCGGTATGTGCGCGACTGCCTGGAGACGAACTGGATCTCCTCGCTCGGCCAGTACATCACCCGCTTCGAGGAGGCCTTCGCGCGCTGGTGCGGAATGCCTCACGCGGTGGCGTGCTCGAGCGGGACGGCGGCCCTTCACCTCTCGCTCGTCGCGCTCGGGATCGGCCCGGGAGACGAGGTTCTCATCCCCGACTTCACGCTCATCGTCTCCGCCAATACCGTGATCCTCGCGGGCGCTCGGCCGGTGCTGGTGGACGTGGAGCCGAAGACCTGGTGCCTGGACCCCGGGAAGATCGAGGCGAAGATCACGCCCCGCACGCGGGCGATCATGGCCGTGCACATGTACGGCCACCCCTGCGACATGCCGGCCATCGGCGAGATCGCGCGCCGCCACAACCTCGCCGTCATCGAGGACTGCGCCGAAGCGCACGGCGCGGAGATCGCGGGGCGGAAGGTCGGCACCTTCGGCGACGCCGGGTGCTTCAGCTTCTACGGCAACAAGATCCTGACGACCGGCGAAGGCGGAATGGTCCTGACTCGCGACGGGGAGCTCGCCGCCAGGCTCCGCCTGCTGCGCGACCAGGGTTTCGAGCCTCCGCGCTTCGTCCACCGGGTCGTGGGCTTCAACTACCGGCTCACCAACGTGCAGGCCGCGATCGGGCTCGCGCAGACGGAAAAGGCGGACGAGAAGGTGCGCTTGAAGCGCGAGATCGCCAGCTGGTACCTCGCGCGGCTCGGCCCCTGCGAGGACGTCGAAGTCCCGACGGAGGCTCCCGGCGCGAAGAACGTCTACTGGATGCTCGGCGTCAAGCTCGGTCCGCGCTTTCCGCAGGGGCGGGACGCCGTGATGGACGAGCTCAAGGCAAAGGGGATCGAGACGCGCGCCTTCTTCTGCCCGATGCATCAACAGCCCGTGTTCCAGGGAAGCGATCCGCGGTATCCCGACGTCCGCGGCGACTATCCCGTCTCCGAAGACCTCTGGAACCGCGGCCTGTACCTGCCCTCCGGCCTCGGCCTGACCAGCTCGCAGGTCCATGAGATCGTGGACAGGCTCCTGGAGTGCCGCCGTCCTTCACCCTCTCCCCCCGGGAGAGGGAAGGGGTGAGGGCGCCAGTCTCCGCCCAGGATGATGAATAACGCCACCGAGAACCCCGCGCCCGAGACCCTCCCCGACCCGCGCGTCTCGATCGTGCTCGCCACCTTCAACGAGCGCGACAACATCGTGGACACGATCCGGAGCATCTTCGAGCACGTCGGCGACTCCGTCGAGATCATCGTCGTGGACGACGATTCACCCGACCAGACCTGGCACCTCGTGGAGAACCTGCGTCACCCCCGCGTCAAGCTCATCCGCCGCGTCGGGACGCGCGGCCTCGCCTCCGCGTTCAATCGGGGGATTCTCGAGAGCCGCGGCGCGGTCGTCGGATGGATGGACGCCGACATGTGCATGCCGCCGGCGATGCTGCCCGGCATGATCGGGCTCCTGGACCGATACGACGTCGTCGTCGGATCCCGTTACGCCCCCGGCGGCAGGGACGACCGCGTGTGGCTGCGCGTCCTCGCCAGCCGCGCCATCAACGGGCTCGCCACCCTCGTCCTGGGCTACGGCATCCGCGACTACGACAGCGGGTTCGTCGTGCTGCGGCGCGGCGTCTTCGACAAGGTGTCTCTCATCCCGACCGGCTACGGCGCCTACTTCATGGAGTTTCTCTACAACTGCCGGCGCAAGGGGCTGACCGTCCACGAAGTTCCCTATACGTTCCGCGACCGGCAGAAGGGGATCTCCAAGTCCGCGCCGAGCCTCCTCCGGTTCTTCCGGACCGGCCTCCAGTACGTGAACCGCATCTTCGTCGCGCGCCTGCGGCACGAGGAGTGAGTCCTGGCGCACGCGATTGTCACCGCCGGTTTCGAGAGGAAGGACGAGCGGGGCGTGTTTCGCGAGGTCCTGAACGGCTTCGAGGCGCGGACCTTTGTCTGCGGAGAGATGAAGGAAGGCGCCGTCCTCGGCAATCATTTCCACAAACGGACGCGCGTCTTCTTCTACCTGACTCGCGGCGCGGCGCGGGTCGCGACGGTGGACGTCGGGACGGGGGAGAGAGATTCCTTCAGCCTGAAAGCGAACCAGGGCTGCTTCTTCGAGGTGAACGAGTCCCACGCCGTGCGATTCACCGAGGGGAGCGAGTTCGTAATGCTGAAGTCCCTCGCCTACGATCCTGCCGATCCCGACACCTACTCGCACCCGGTCGATGGGAAACCCTGATCACAAATCACCGATTCTCTTTCTGATGTAAATCGTCTTTTCGACTTCGGCGTGGACGATTCCCGCGGCGTCGGCCAGATCGACCCTGTAGATGCGGTCAATGGACGAGGCGGTCCCGAGGAGGCTGCGGATCGTCCGGATCTCCTCCTCTTCGATCAGGAACCGCGCGTAGAGGGTTCCCCGCCCCGGTTTCCGGAACCGGATCGTCGCCGCCTTGTCCCAGACGACGTAGTCCGGGCCGAGGATCTTGATCAGCAGGATCATGTACATGGGGTCCACCGCGCCGTAGAGGCTGCCGCCGAAGATCGTGCCGACGTAGTTGCGCGTGCGCCAGTTCAGAGGGAGCCGGACACGCGCTTCCCGGAAATCCGACGAGATGTAGGTGATGCGGGCGCCGGTCCCCCGAAAGGCCGGGAAGAGATTGAAGCCCCATCGCAGCTTCCGGCTCGCAAACGACTCGGTCATCCGGCGAAAATCCTACGGCGGTTCGACGGCCAGGCTCGGGTCGTAGAGCGCGAACGCCAGCAGGCGGCCGCCGGCGCCCGGCCCTTCGGGAACGCCCGGCGAATCGGTCTCGAACTCGATCTTCCCGCGTCCGCCCGGAAGCCGCAGGGGCACCGACTGCCGCGGCGTGAAGTCCGCGCCGACGCTCGCTCGCCAGATCTCGCGGCCGTCCTGACGGGCGATCAGGACGCGCGGCGCGAGACTGCGAACGCGGAACTCCAGGCGAGCCGCCGCCGCGCGCGCGGGCCAGGCCTCGAGCGTGACCGAGGAGCGGCCGCGGCTCCACGCCCACGTCGTGCCGGAGCCCCGCTCCATGCCGTACCAGCCGTCTCCCAGTCGAGCCACGCACGCGATGCCGCCGGCGCGCGCGGCCGCGATCTCGGTGGGATCGCGGGGGACGTCCTCCAGAGCGCAGAATCCCGCCACAACGGTGAGGTTGCCGGCGAGCAGCCACCAGAGCGGAGCGCGCGCGCGGAGGACTAAGACGTTGAACGCGAGGTTCAGCGGCAGGAGCACGCGCGTCGCGGCGCCGGGGAGCCCTTCCCAGACGGCGGGGCCGAGGAAGAGGAAGAGCGCGGCGAAGCCGGCCCCGACGCGCCACCACCGTTCCTGCCAGCGTGGGCGCGCCAGGAAGAACGCCGCCTGGACCGTCAGCCCGACCGTCGCGAGCAGCGTCGCCCAGACGAGGAGATCGCCCCCGGTCGAGAGCGCCGCGAACGTCTCGGTCCATTTTCCGATCCAGGCCTGCAGGGGCCAGGCGAAGTTGCGCGTTCCGGCTCCACCGGGGCCGATGCGCCAGCGGATGTAGGCGATCCAGGCCGCGAGCGGCGCCGCGGCGATCACGGCCGCCGGCGGCGTTTCGCTTCGAGAGCCAGGGGCGCTCCCAGAACCCGGGGAGCGCCAGGAGCGACGTCTCCCGCGCCAGGCCGGCGGCTGCCAGCGCGCCGAGCGCCGCGCCGCGGCGGCCGCGTTCCAGCGCGAGCATCGCGCCGGCCAGGACCGCCAGCGCGACGAGATCGGGAAGCGCCAGGCGCACGCTGTAGAGCGCGCCCGCGGAGAAGAGCAGGCCGGCCCACGCGATCCATCCGCGCGCGTCGCTCGACCCGGAGGAGGCTCCAGAGCCACGCGCCGAGCAGGAGCCACGCGGCGACGTTCAAGAGCGAGTAGACGTGGACGATCCATGCCGGGTTTCCCAGGGCGATCCCCCACGCCAGGAGCGGCGCGAGGATCCGGCGCGCGCGGTAGGGGATGCTGTCCACCGCCCGCGCGAGCTCCGCGGCGGTCAGCGAGGGGTGGTAGGCGATCTGCGCGTAGAAGAGGCCGTCGTAGCCGCCGCTCTCGCGATCGACGAAGACCGGCATCGCGCGGAACGCCTCGATCTTGATGTTGTCGTTGGAGGAGTCGAGCTGGAGGAACCTGGTGAACCCGTAAACCGGATGCCAGAACCGCGCGACGAGCCAGAGAAACAGCAGGACGGCGGCGAGCCCCGCGGCCCGCACGGGCCACCGGCCCCGAGTCGCGGGCGCGGTCGCGGTCACGCCGGATTCGGCCATCTGGTCGGTCAAGATATGCCACGCAGGCGCGCCCGGGTTATCCTTCCGGCATGAGTTCCGGCCCCGGATATCTGGAGTTGCTCGCGTCGGGCGAGCTCGAGCGGCGCGTGGAGCGGCTCTACGGCCTGCTCGCTTCCTGCACCGTCTGCCCGCGCGACTGCGGCAACAACCGGCTGGAGAACGTGCTCGCCTCCTGCGCCTCGGGACTCCATCCGGTCGTGTCCTCGTACACGGCGCATTTCGGGGAGGAGCCGGCGCTCTCGGGAACGAGGGGAGCCGGGAACATCTTCTTCGGAAACTGCAACCTGCGGTGCGTCTACTGCCAGAACTACCAGATCAGCCAGGATTTCGCCGCGCAGCGGAAGAACGAGGTCACGGTCGAGCGGCTGGCGGAGATGATGCTGGAGCTCCAGGAGCGCGGCTGCCACAACATCGGCCTCGTCTCGCCGACGCACTACGCCCCGCAGGCGGCGAAGGCGATCCTGCTCGCGGCGCGCGAGGGGCTGCGCCTCCCGATCGTGTACAACACCAACGCCTACGATTCCGTCGAGGTCCTGAGGCTCCTCGACGGCATCGTGGACGTCTATCTGCCGGACTTCAAGTACGCCGACTCCGCCTCGGGCTGGCTCTACTCGAAGGTGCCGGACTATGCCGAGCGCTCCCGCGCGGCGCTCATCGAGATGTACCGGCAGAAGGGCTCCGGCTCTCCTCTTCAACGAGGAAGGACTGCTCGCGAGCGGCCTGCTCGTCCGCATGCTCGTCCTCCCCGAAAACGCGGCCGGCATCGCCGAGTCCCTGGCCTGGATCGCGGAGACTCTGTCACCCCGGGTCGCGATCTCCCTGATGTCCCAGTACTACCCGATCCACCGCGCGGCCTCCAACGAGAAGTACTCGGCCCTCTCGCGCTCGATCACGGCGGCGGAGTGGGAGGAGGCGCTCGCCGCGCTCGAAGCCAATGGAATGGAGAACGGCTACCACCAGGAATTCGAAACCGCCAACAAGTACTACCGCCCCGACTTCCGCGACCGGGAGACTCCGTTCCGCGACATCCGCGATTTCCGGGAATCGAGGGAATCCAGCGGCTAGTTTCCTGAGTCCATTCCGTCATCCCTTCGCGCTCTCCCTGTCATCCTGAGCGAAGCGAAGGATCTGCTCTCGCGTTTCCAACACTTCGGGAGCAGATCCCTCGTCGCTTCGCTCCTCGGGATGACAGGGCAGGGCGTTGAGACCGGTGGCTCGTTCGGCAGATTTCCAGCGCAGCCCATTAGAAGAGTCTTCTCTGCGGCTCGGTCGCCGCGGCGGTCGTGACGGGGACCAGCGCCGGGTAGGTCTCGCGCAGCGTCTCGGGCACGTCGCGGGTCTCGCCGGTCAGGGCCATCTGGAGCTGGATCGCGTTGGCGACGGCCTGGCCGCGGAAGTGGTTGTTCAGGATGACGTACACGCCGCGCGCCGCGGCGTCGTCCTTGCCTGCTGAGGCCATGTTCTCGGCCGCCTGCCGGATCCGGCCGGCCCACGGGGTCAGCTCTTTCTCGGAGTAGAGGTAGTTGTAGCGCTGCTCGTTGGACGTGTCGGGGCCGAACCATTTGCGCGGCGTTGCGCCCGTGGAAGCGGTAGTAGGCGAGCGGCGCGGTGACGTGGCTCGTCGGCGGGAGGTTGCCGTCGAGCCGCGGCTGGTCGATGTTGACGAAGGCCGCGCGACGGCGGGCGAGCAGGTCGAGAGTCTCCTCCGTGTCCCAGGACGCGTGCCGGAACTCGACGGCGAGCGGAAAGTCCGAGAACTTCTCGAGGAGGTCCTCCAGCCAGCGCGCGGTTCTCGCCGGAGTTGTGGAAGGAGAACGGGAACTGGGCGAGGAGGGAGCCCAGGCGGCCCGCCTGCGCGAGCGGCTCGCGCCGCCTGCGCGAAGGCCTTCTCGGTCCTCCGCGCCGGACTTGCGCTCGTGCGTGAAGCCGCGGAAGAGCTTGGCGGTGAAGGCGAACCGGCGATTGTGCGCGACGCGACGCGCCCAGTCGGCCGTCATGCGCGGCGTCGGGATGCGGTAGAAGCTCGAGTTGATCTCGTTGGTGTCGAAGAGAGAAGCCATCAGGCCGAGCCGGTCGAAGCCGCGCGCGCGGCCGCGCCGGATAGACGATGGAGTTCCAGTCCTCGTAGGACCAACCCGCCGTGCCCACCCGAATCGGGACCGCGGGAGGCATCTCTCGCCCGCTATTTCTTGGGCTTGGCCGCCGGCGTCGCGGTGCGTGGCGGCGCCTTGGGCCTCAAGCTCGGGGGCGCCGCCGCCTCGCTCGTCGGGGGAGGCGGTCCCTTGCCCGGCAGGACGAACTGGTAGTGCTCCGGGTCTCCCGCCAGCCAGAACTGCCCGCCTCCGGCGTCCTTCGCGTCTGCCTGGAATCGCATCAGCCAGACCCCGTCTTCCCAGTCGGCGCCGACCGCCGGCGTGAACGTGATCTTGACCTCCGCGGCCTTCGGGTTGACGGACACCAGCTCTTCGTGGAACAGGAGCCGCCTCCCCTTTGGCGAGACCGCCTCGACGGTGACGTTGACCTTTCGGGGCTTCGGATCGGGAGAAACGTCGAGAACGGCCTCCACTCTCACGCGTTGATCCGCTCCACGCCGGATCGGGAATCCGTCCGGCGCCTTCGCCTTGCCCGACGCGTCGGCGGGGAAGACCGCGAGGTCTCCGAGGATCGGGCTCGAGATCTCGCCGTGGTTCTTTCCTTCGAGCCGGAAGCGCACGGCGATGTTGGCCGCGATCTCGACCGGCTTGCCGTCGCGACGGGCCGGTCGCAACTCCCAGGCATTGACCGCGGCCACGGCCGGCTCGACGAACCCGTCGAGCGTCGCGCCCACGAAGCGCAGGTCCTGCACCTTCCCCTTCGGGTCGATCCGGCCGATCAGGTTGACGTTGCCCTGCCGCAATCCCTTGTTCAGGTTCTCCGGATAAACGGGCTTGGGCTGCTTCAGGAGCTGCGCGCCCGTCGTCTGAGCGCGCCGAGCGCAGACGAGGACCAGGGCCGGAAGCAGAGACGGAATCGGCAGACGACGAGCACGCGTCCCGTCTCCGTTCCCGTTTCGGCTCATTGGAGCGCCCTCCGGGCGTGGTAGGAGGAGCGGACGAGCGGCCCCGATTCGACGAGCTGGAAACCCATGGCCTCACCCTCTCTCCGGAGGAGGTCGAACTCCTCCGGCGTGTAGTACTTCTCGACCGGAAGCCGGCGCTCGTGGGGCTGGAGGTACTGGCCGACGGTGGCGATGTCGCATCCGGCGCCGCGCAAGTCGGCGAGCGTCGCGAGGAGCTCCTCCGTCGTCTCGCCGAGGCCCGCCATCACGCCGGACTTGGTCTTCATCGGCGCGCCGGTCTCGCGCCGGAAGGCGTCGGCGCGCGCGAGCAGCTCGAGCGACCGCTCGTAGCGCGCCTGCGGTCGGACGCGGTGGTAGAGGCGCGGGACCGTCTCGGTATTGTGGTTCAGGATCTCCGGGCGCGCGTCGAGCACGAGATCGAGCGCGTCCCGGTTCCCGCAGAAATCCGGGATCAGGACCTCGACCGTGCAGCCGGGAAGGCGGCGCCGGATCGCGCGGATCGTCGAGACGAAATGCGCGGCGCCTCCGTCCGCGAGGTCGTCGCGGTTGACGGAGGTCACGACCGCGTGGGAGAGCGACAACTCCGCCGCGGCCTGCGCGACGCGCTCCGGCTCCTCCGGGTCGAGCGAGCCGGGGCGCCCCTTGCCGACCGCGCAGAACCCGCAGGTGCGCGTGCAGATGTCCCCCATCAGCATGAACGTCGCCGTCCGCTCCCGCGCCCAGCACTCGTGGATGTTGGGGCAGCGCGCCTCCTCGCAGACGGTCACGAGCGACAGCCGCCGCATCATGTCGCGGACCTCTTCGTACTCCCCGGTCGTCGAGAGCCGCACCTTCAGCCACGGCGGCCGCTCCAGGCGCGAAGGCCGGCGCTCCAGGACGGGCAGGCTCGCTCCCTCTCCCCCCGGGAGAGGGTAGGGGTGAGGGCCTTCGACTCGCGAGACTCCCATCACCCGATTATCTCCCGTCGGAAGACCTCGCCGAACCGCGCTCGAACCCCTTCCGCGACATCGGTGAGCGCAAGACGCTTTGCCGAGGGCGCGCTCCATCGAGGTGACTCCGCCGTCGGCGATCCCGCAGGGAACGATGCCGCGGAAATTCTCGAGCGGCTCGTCCGTCACGTTCAGGGCGAAACCGTGCGTCGCGATCCACCGGGAGAGGTGCACTCCGATCGCGGCGATCTTGTCGTTGCCGACCCAGACCGACGTGACCCGCTCGGGGAGGGCGGAGCGGCCGGCGGCGACCCCGAAGTCCGCGAGCGTGCGGATCAGGACCTCCTCGAGGTCCGTGACGTAGCGCTTGACGTCCCGGCGATCCGGCGAAAGGTCGACGATCGGATAGCCGACGAGCTGCCCCGGGCCGTGGTAGGTCACCTTGCCTCCGCGGTCGGTCTCGCGGATCTGAATGCCGAGCTCCCGGCATCGCTCGGGAGTGAAGAGGATGTCGGAAGCGGACGCGTTGCGGCCAAGCGTAAACACCGGCTCGTGCTCGAGCAGGAAGAGCGTTTCCTCGCCGCCGGCGGCGACGCGCCGCGCCGCGCCTTCCTGAAGCGCCAGCGCCTCGTCATATCCGATCCGGCCGAGCCATTCCGCCCTGACGGTCCGCCGCTCCGCAATCGCTTCCATCACGACAGTCTACCCGCGGACCAGAGCCCGGGAGCCCTGCCAGGAGAGCGCTCCGGAAACGCCGTAGAGGAGGAGCACGGGGTCCCAGTACGGGACTCTGTATCGCCAGACGACGAGGATCGCGACGTGCGCGGCCATCGTGAGAAGGAGAAACGCGAGCGAGAAGGCGCGGACGCCGGAGCGGGAAGGAGCCGCGAGGCCGGCCACGGCGAGAAGAGTCAGGCCGGTGTAGAAGAGCCCGACCGTCCAGACGATCCAGCCCGGCCAGAAGAGCGGGTTCGGGTACGGGCGCAGCCAGTCCCAGGTCTTGTGCAACAGGAGTTTCGCCCATCCGGCCGGGTCGCCGCGGCGTTGCTCGAGAGTCCTGCGAAGGAAGTCGCGCGATTTTGCCGAAGGGGAGCGCGGCGCGGCAGCTTCGATGGCCCGGGTCTGGCGCTCCAGGTCCGCGAACATCGCGGCGCTCCAGTCCCGGTATTCCCCGGCGCTCTTCAACTCGTAGAAGCGGACCATCCAGTCGGAGTTGCCCTGGTAGAACGCGCTGCCGCCGGCGTCGTTGACCGGGACGAGCTCGCGATAGACGACGGCGTTGCGCAGCGTCCAGGGCGCGAGCGTGAGAAGAAACCCGAGGAGCGCGGAGGCCGCGAGGTGCGACCGGACCCGAACCGGATAGCGGCGGTCGAGGAGCGGGGCGGCCAGCAGCGGCGCGAGGAAGAGCGCGGAGGGCCGAGTCAGCGCAGCGAGGGCGAGGGCCGCGCCGGCGAGGAGCGCGAGGTTCGAGGAGGGGCGATCGGTCGAAACGAGCAGCAGCCAGCCCGCTGCGAGAAGCAGGACGAGGAACAAAGGCTCGCTCTGGATGTCGGTCGAGAGAAAGACGAAGCCGGGATGGACCGCGGCGGCGGCTCCGGTCGCCAGCGCGACGCCCCGGCGGCGGAAGATCCGCGCCGAGAGAGAGGCGAGCACGACCGCCGCGAGCGCGCCGAGCGCGGCGTTGGCGATCTTGGCGAGCGCGATCCGGTCGGGATGCCCGAGCGTCGCCGCGATCAGGAAAACGGGATACCCCGGCGCCCGGAAGTAGAACGGCTCCGTCGCCAGCGGGTAGTGCCCCGTCCGGACCAGCTCCTGCGCCGCGAAGAGGTAGGCCCGCGCGTCCCCGAAGCGAAGCGTCTGAAAGCCCACGACGGCGATCGCCGCCAGGCGCACGGCGAGGGCGAGCAAGAATACGAGGAGAGTCCGGCGCGTCGGCCGAGCCGAGGAGTCGGCGCAGGTGTCATTCTGAGGCGCAGAGCGCCGAAGAATCTAGCTGCCAGGCAAATCCAGGAGCAGGTCCTTCGCTGCGCTCAGG
This sequence comes from uncultured Acidobacteriota bacterium, assembly GCA_963782815.1. Taxonomy (GTDB): domain Bacteria; phylum Acidobacteriota; class Thermoanaerobaculia; order UBA5066; family Gp7-AA6; genus JAWOLE01. Next base: position 231,108 of record CAWALG010000041.1, read on the forward strand.
ATGACAGGGCGGAGCGAGGGGCTCAGGCTGACACCTGGCGCCGGAGACCTGAACCGCAGTCCCCTGACACCTGTTCGCTGACAGCTACCCCAAATCGAATTCACCCTTCTCCAGAGTCTTCTTCACCGAGGCCATGAACTTGTCCGCGTCGGCGCCGTCGATCAGGCGGTGGTCGAAGGAGAGCGCGAGGTAGCCGACGGTGCGGATGCCCAGCGCGTCGTTGCCCTTCTCGTCGGTCACGACGACCGGGCGCTTCTCGATCGTGCCGACGCCCAGGATCGCGACCTGCGGCTGCGGGATGATCGGCGTGCCGAAGAGGGAGCCGAAGACGCCCGGGTTCGTGATCGTGAAGGTCCCGCCGTGGATCTCCTCCGGCTTCAGCTTCTTGCCGCGCGCGCGCTCCGCGAGGTCCTGCGCCGCCCGCGCGAGGCCGAGGATCGACTTCTCGTCGGCGTTCTTGATGACCGGCACGATCAGTCCCCAGTCGAGCGCCACGGCCATGCCGAGGTGGACGTCCTTGTGGTAGACGATGTTCTCGCCGTCGATCGAGGCGTTGACCTGCGGGAACTCCTTCAGGGCCTGGACGCAGGCGCGGAAGATGAACGGCAGATACGTCAGCTTGACGCCGTTCTTCTGGAGGAACGCGTCCTTGTGCTCGGCGCGCAGCCGCGTGAGCGCCGAGTAGTCCACCTGGAAGACCGTCGCGACGTGCGCCGACGTGCGCTTGGAGAGCGTCATGTTCTCGGCCGTGATTCGGCGGATCCTCGACATCGCCACGACTTCGTCGCGGTCCGTGACCGCCATCGCCGGACGCGGAGCCGGCGGCGGCGCCGCCTGCGGCTCCGCCCTGCCGACTTCGACGGCTTGCGCCTGCGCGCCGGCCGCGGACCTGGCGGGGGCGGGCGCGGCCGCCACCTTGCGGTTCTCGATGTAGGAGAGGATGTCGTTCTTCGTCACGCGGCTGTGGATCCCCGTTCCCTCGAGCTGCGTGATGTCCACCGCGTGCTCGGACGCGATCTTGCGCACGAGCGGGGAGGAGCGCCGGCGGATCCGCTCCTCGATCGACTCGACGCGTCCCCCTTCCGGCGCGGCAGCGGGAGGCGGAGGCGGCGCGGGAGCGGCGGGTTCGGGCGCGGGTTTCTCCATCGGCTTTTCGGCCGCCTTTTCCGGAGCTGTTGCCGCCGGAGACGGCGGTGCCGGAGGCGCCGGTTTCGCTTCCGCCGGCTGGGGAGCCGCCGGGGCCGCAACGGCCGGAGCGTCCGCGGCCCTGGCCGTGGCGGAGGGCGCGGCCTGTTCGCCGGTCTCGCCGATCGAGGCCACGACGGTATTGATTGCCACCGTCTGCCCCTCGGCCACCTTGATCTCCAGGAGCGTGCCGGCGACGGGGGACGGGATCTCGGCGTCCACCTTGTCGGTGGAGATCTCGAAGATCGGCTCGTCCCTCTTGACGGTCTCGCCGACCTTCTTGAGCCACTTCGTGATCGTCCCCTCCGCGATGGATTCGCCCATCTGCGGCATGATGACGTCGGTTGCCATACGCCTCCTCTCGACGAAAACAGCCTCGACATCAACAGAATAGCATCCGACGCAATCGCGAACGGCAAATCCGGCCGGGCGGCCGCCGCGCGTTCTCCACCGTTCACCGGCGCGGCGCCACCGTTGGCCGAAGAAGGCGGGACATGCCGCCGCGGCGCGCGTAACTTCATGGCGAGGAGGTGGAGCCAACATGAGTTACGTCAGTGAAGGGCGGCGGATCTCGAGGCTGATCGCCGGGGCATTGCTGCTGCTCGTCGGCGCCCTGTTCGTCCTGCAGAATCTCGGTTACGTGCGGGCGGGACAGTTCGGAGATTACTGGCCGCTGTTTCTCGTCTGGATCGGCCTCTCCCGGATGCTCGGGCCCGCGCGGGCGCGCCACTTCGCGTCGGGGCTCGTCATCTTCGCTCTCGGCGTCTTCTTCCAGCTCGACCGGCTGGACGTGATCTGGGTTCCGATGCACCGGTTCTGGCCTCTTCTCCTGATCGCGGTCGGCTTCGGGTTGATCGCCGACTCGTTGATCGGCCGCAGGCGCGGAGAGACCGGGATCGCGCCCTCGTCACAGGCCGGCCCCGGAGGTGGAGCGTGAACGGGCGGCGCGGGCTATCACGGCGACGGCCGGATCGTCTGGGGTGGGATCCTGATCCTGCTCGGCCTCATCTACGCGCTCGACGCGTTCGGCGTCCTCTCCGCGGGCGACATCCTCCGGTACTGGCCGCTGATCCTCATCGGGGTCGGCGCCACGAAGATCTCGCAGGCTCGTTTCTCGTCGCAGCGGAACGGGGGGTTCATCCTGGTCGCGATCGGCAGTGTCTTCCTGCTCCGGTCTCTCCACCTCGTCTGGTTCCACTCGCGGGACGTGTGGCCGGCCGTTTTTCTCCTGGTCGGAGGATTCCTCGTCTGGCAGGCGTTGACACGCCGCCAGGCGCCGGCCGGCGGGGATGGCGAGAAGGGCCCGGGCGAGGGCGTCCTGGAGAACGCCCGAGAGGGACTCGCGGCCTCGCGGGAGGGGCGGGATGGACGGATGGAACTGGGCTCGGTCCTGAACGAGTTCGCCTTCATGGGGGGCGGAGACCGCGTCGTGCGGGCCCAGGACTTCCGGGGGGGAGACGTGACCGCCATCATGGGAGGCTTCGGCATCGACCTGCGCGGCGCGGCGATCGCCGGAAACTCCGCGACGATAAACATCTTCACGCTCTGGGGAGGGGTGGACCTGAAGGTCCCCGAGGACTGGAACGTCGCGGTGGCCGGCGTGCCGCTCCTGGGCGTCTTCACCAACTCCTCGCACGCGTTGCGGCAGGGGGACCCGGCGGCGAAGACGCTCGTCGTCAAGGGGGTCGCGATCATGGGCGGTGTCGAGGTGAAGAACTGAGGACGAGATTTCAGTTGTCAGTTGTCAGTCTTCAGTTTCTGGGAGTGGAACTGAACGGAACTGATAACTGACAACTGATAACTAACAACTACTCTCATGCATCCGATTCTCGCGCGCAAAGGGAGGTTGTTACCGTACCTGGCGGCGTCGCTGCCGCTCGGCGCGCTCCTGACCGTGCTGCTCGCCCGCCCGGGCGCGTACTCGCTCGCGCAGGCGGCCGCTGTCGCGTTTCCGCTCGCGGTCGTATACGCGTTCCTGGGTCTCTCGGCCTGGTATCCGTGCCGCAGTCTTCCCTTGACGCGCGCGAAGGCGCCGGTCCTGCTCGCGTCGCACGGCGGCGCCGCCCTCGTCACGAGCGCCGCGTGGGTCCTGCTCGGAGCCGGGATCGGACGTCTCCTCGAGCAGGTCCCGTCCCTCGCCGGCATGAGCGATGGCTACGCCGCTCAGGTCCCGCCGCTTTTCGCGGTCGGCGTTCTCCTCTACCTCCTGTCGGTCGCCCTGCACTACGTGCTCCTCGCCTTCGAGGCGGCGAGGGAGGCGGAGCGGCGGGAGGCGCAGCTGCGGCTGCTCGCGCGGGAGGCGGAGCTGAAGGCCCTGAAATCGCAGGTGCAGCCGCACTTCCTCTTCAACTGCCTGAACTCGATCAGCGCGCTCGCCGGAAGCGACCCGGCGCGCGCGAGAGAGATGTGCCTGGGTCTCGCGAGCTTCCTCCGGCAGAGCCTCGCGGTCGGCGAAAGGGCGAGCATCCCCGTCGGGGAGGAGCTGTCGCTCGCCAGAAGCTACCTGGACGTCGAGCGGATCCGCTTCGGGAAAAGGCTCGCCGTGGAGGAGTCCATCGAGCCCTCGGGAGAGGAGTGCATGGTGCCGCCGCTCCTCCTGCAGCCGCTCGTCGAGAACGCGGTCGTGCACGGGATCGCGACGCTCGCCGAAGGAGGCGCCATCCGCCTGGAAGCCAGCCGCACGGGCAACCACCTCCGGATCGTCATCGAAAACCCGTTCGATCCCGACGCGCCGTCTCGCGGCAGCAGCGGCCTTGGCCTGAAGATGGTGCGAGACCGGCTCGCCGCCCTGTACGGTCCGGACGCGATGTTCGCGGCCAGGAGGCTCGAGGGGCGTCATTTGGCAGTGATCTCGATTCCCGCGAGGGTCTAAGTGTGAGAGACAGGTGTCAGGTTTCAAGGTGTCAGGGGAAATGCGGTGCCAGGTGCCAACAGGTGTCGACGAGCCTGGTGCAACCGACACCTGACACCTGCTATTCCGAGAGCCTCTCCTGCTTCCAGATTTCGTTGCGCAGGTTTTATCTCCGAAGGAGATCCGGACAGCCCACGTGAAGATCGCGCCGGGCCAGAAGGTCCAGGTCATCGCTTACGGGGGCCGCGTTTCGAATGGTTCCCGTGCATTCCAGCGCCAAGCGGATCGCGGCTTTCTCAAGGGGATTGAAACCCGTGCCGCGCGAACGGGATCGAGACCTTGAACGTCGTCGATCTCCCCGGCTGGCTGGAGTATTTCGCCGACGGACCGAACGCTAAATTCTTCGCGGCCGTCGATCCGTCAATGCCGATCCCTGGGGCCTACGCTCAGCCTCTACGAAGTGTTCAATCGGGTCGTCGAGCAGCGCGGCGAGGATGCCTTGCCTTCCAGCGTCGCCCTGATGCAGCGGGCGCGTATGGCCGATCAAGTGTGATGCTCACGGCCGTCAGGGCTGCGAGCCCAGGATGGTTGATTTCAAAGGTCAAGCGGATCATCTCAAGCGGCCGACGGTATCTGGTATCAGTTGCCAGGTGTCAGGTCGGGCACCGGACTTCGCGTCCCTGGCACCTGATACCTGCATTTCACCTGACACCTGTTCCCTGACACCTAAGCCTCATTACCATCCCCACATGGTCGACTCCATCCGCGTCCTGATCGTGGACGACGAGCCTCCGGCGCGGGCGATCCTCCGCGAGATGCTCGGCCGCATCCCGGGCGTCTCCATCGTGGGAGAGTGCGGCGACGGGATGGAGGCGGTCAAGGCCGCCGGGCAGCTCAAGCCGGACGCGGTCTTTCTCGACATCCAGATGCCGAGACTCGACGGCTTCGAGGCCATGGAGCTCCTCGATCCGGCGATCGCCGTCGTCTTCGTCACCGCCTACGACAACTACGCCGTCAAGGCGTTCGAAGTCCGCGCTGTGGACTACGTCCTGAAGCCCTTCAGCGAGGCGAGGCTCGCCGAGGCTCTCGGGCGGGCGCGGGAGCGCGTGCGAGAGAAGGGGAGGCCGGACGCGGGCGCGCTGGCGGCAGCGTCCCGTCCGCCCGGCCAGTTTCTCTCCCGCATCGTCGTGCGCGACGGCCCGAACATCCGAGTCATCCCCGTCGAGAAACTCGACTTCGCCGAAGCACAGGACGACGACGTCCTCTTCAAGACAGAAGGAAAGAAGTACCGCAAGCCCCAGACCCTCGCGAGCCTGGCCGAATCGCTCGATCCCGCGCGCTTCCCGCGCGTCCACCGCTCCTACGTGATCAACCTCGACCGCCTCCAGCGAGTCGAGCTCTACGCCAAGAACAGCCACATCGCGATCCTCGCCGACGGCTCCCGAATCCCCATAAGCCGCGAAGGCCACGCCCGCCTGATCCAACTCTTAGAAGGGCGTGCCTCCTCGTCGATGGTCAATAGTCCAAACGCTCCCGCCTGACTTCAACTATCGCTCTCGGCTCATCGCCTTCCACATGCGGGGGTCGAGGGAGAGGGGCTCGGGTTTGCCGATACGGATTTCGGCGAAGAGGGGGTGGGCGGGGTTCAAGAGGTAGTTCTTCTCCTGCGGGATGACGGCGGACGGGACGGCCAGGATCGGGGTCTTTCGCTCTTCGGCCCAGCGAGTCCCGATCTCGGCGAGCGCGTCGGGGGCGGGGTACTTTCTCCAGTTGCGGGGCAGCGCGCTCTCCTCGACGGATGTCATCGGGAGGTCCTTCGGGACTTCGGCGGGGATCGCGACGAGATCCGGCGGTGCGGCGGCCCTGGGGAGGTTGACGAAGTACTCGAGGAGGGCGAGCGACAGGGTGGCGGAGGTGTAGACGACGGCGGTTCCGCGGCGGTTCCATCGGCCGCCGGCGAGTCGGGAGCCTTCGCCGTCGAAGGCGGTGTGCTTTTTTCGGCAGAGACGCCAGAGTTTCACGAGGTGGTAGGTGGTAGGTCGTAGGTGGTAGGGGCCAGAAGGGATTCCTCCGTCCCTATCACCTACCACCTTCCACCTACCACCTTCTCGCTAGCTGTAGACGCCGTGGGCGATCCGGACCAGGACGTCCTCGACCTGGCGGGCTCCGAGGTCGCTGTCGAGGTGGCGGAGCGGGGGCTCGTTTCCGAGGGCGGTGTTGGGTTCGTGGAGCCAGCGGGTGGCTTTTTCGCGGGTCCCGAGGGTCTCTTCGGCCAGGGCGGCCACCCGGCCGAGGCGCAAGAGGCGGTCGGATTCGTCGGCGTGGAGGCGGCGCTCCTTCTTGCGGCGGGCGAGGGTGCGGGGAGGGAGGTCGAGGATCTTGCCGAGGTCTTTCGCGCTGATCCCGTAGGCGGCGGAGACCGCGTCGAGGGACGCGTAGGGGAGGCCGGACTTGCGGCGGGCCTGCAGGTCTTCGAGCGTCGCCGCCTTGACGACCCTGGGGCCGCCGAGGGTTTGGACGATGCGCCGGGCTGTCATCATGGCCGGTCTGGGAGCCTCCTCAAAGATGGCAGTTATTGTAGTGCCAGATGGCACCGTGGCGCAACAGCGCGCCTCACCCCGCCCGCGGCGCGCTCGTCCTCCGCGGGGGAGAGGGAGTTCTTGAGGCGGCGCTGCGCGCCGCGGCTTGAAAGTGGGAGAGGGGGTAATCTTCGGGGAATGACGCGGGAGCTGACGGTCCACAAGTTTGGAGGGGCTTCGCTCGCGGATGCGCGGGCGATGCGGAATGCCGTCGCGCTGGCGGCAAGCAGGGAGGGCCCGTGGCTGTGGTCGTTTCGGCGCTGGCGGGCGTGACCGATGCGCTGCTCGAGGCCGCCGCGGCGGTCGGGAAGGACGCGGGGCGGATCGAGGAGATCGCGGCGGAGCTGGCGCGGAGGCACCGCGCGGCGATCCTGGCGGTCGTCCCGGCCGGGTCCGGTCCGGCAGGAGCTGCTCGCGACGGCCGGTCGCGCGTTCGACGAGCTGGCGCTCCTCTCGCGGGCGCCGGTCTTCGTCCGGGACCTCTCGGCCGGCGCGCTGGACGCGCTGCTCTCCCGCGGCGAGGAAATGTCGGCGCGGATCTTCGCGGCGGGTCTCGCGGCGGCGGGACGGCCGCGCCGTGTTCGTGGATCCGCTCGGGCTGATCGCGACGGACGGACGCTTCGGAGGGGCATCGCCGCGGCTGGCCGAGACGGACCGCAACGTCCGGCGGATCCTGGCGCCGATCCTGAAGAAGAGGCGTCGTTCCGGTCGTGGCGGGCTTCTACGGCGCGGCGCCGGACGGGCGGGTCGTCACACTCGGGCGCGGAGGCTCGGACCTGACGGCGACGCTCCTTGCGCGCGGCGCTCTCGGCGCGGGCGGTGTTCCTCTGGAAGGACGTGCCGGGAATCCTCACGGCCGATCCTCGCGTCGTTCCCGACGCGCGCGTCATCCCGCAACTGAACATCCGCGAGGCGGCGGAGCTGGCCTACTACGGAGCCAAGGTCCTCCAGCCGCGCGCGCTGATTCCGGTCGGCCGGCGCGCCATCCCGGTCTTCGTGAGGCCCTTCGAGGAGCCGGAGCGGCCGGGCACGGAGGTCTCGCGGCGAAGCACGCTGAAGCGCTATCCGGTCAAGGCGCTGTCGGCGATTTCCGGCCAGGCGCTCCTGACGGTCACCGGCAACGGCATGCTCGGCGTTCCGGGCATCGCCGCGCGCACCTTCGCCGCGCTCCACCGCGACGGGATCTCGGTGTCGCTCATCTCCCAGGCCTCCTCCGAGCACTCGATCTGCCTCTCCGTCCCGCAGGCGAGCGCGAAGGAAGCGCGGCGGAGCCTCCTCGAGGCCTTCGCGGAGGAGATCGCGCGCCGCGAGATCGACGGCGTCGAGATGCTCTCCGGGCTCTCGACGATTTCCGTCGTGGGCCTCGGAATGGCGGGGACGCCCGGCATCGCGGCGCGCGTCTTCTCGGCGCTCGCGGCGGGAGGGATCAACGTCGTCGCGATCGCCCAGGGCTCCTCGGAGCTGAACATCTCCTTCGTCGTCTCCGACGCGCAGGCGCCCGAGGCGCAGCGGCGCATCCACGACGGCCTTCCAGCTCTCGAAGATCGGCGGCGGAGCGGCGGCGGTGAAGCAGCCGGCCGACGTCGTCCTGCTCGGGTTCGGGCAGGTGGGCCGCACGCTCGCGGGCCTCCTGCGGGCGTCGCGCGGCAAGCTCCGCCTCTGCGCCGTCATCGACCGGAGCGGCTTCGTCGTTCCGTCCCGGCGGCTTCTCCGCGGCGGACGTCGCGGAGCTTGCCGCGGCGAAGAAGCGGGGGCGCTCGGTGGCGAAGACGCGGCGCGGGCGGAAGGCCGGCGCCTCCGACGCGATCGCGTTTTTCGCCGAGCACGCGCTCTCCCGTCCGATCCTGGTGGACGTGACGGCCGAGGCCACCGCCCCGCTCCTGGAGAAGGCCGCCGCGTCGGGCTTCGACCTCGTGCTCGCCAACAAGCGCCCGCTGTCGGGGCCGCGAGAGGAGGCGCGGAGCCTGCAGAGAACGGTCGGCGAGAACGGGCGGCGGCTGCGCTTCGAGGCGACGGTCGGGGCGGGCCTGCCGATCCTGGACACGCACCGGAAGCTCGTCGAATCGGGGGACCGGGTCTTGAAGATCGAGGGGTGTCTCTCGGGAACGCTGGGGTTCCTCCTCTCCGAGATCGAGCGCGGGGCGAGCTTCTCCGCGAGCCTCCAGCGCGCGATCGCGAGCGGCTACACGGAGCCGGATCCGCGCGACGACCTCTCGGGCGCCGACGTGGGAAGGAAGGCCCTGATCCTCGGCCGACTGCTCGGTTTCGCGGGGGAGCCGGAGGACGTGGAGGTCGAGTCCCTCGTGCCCAACCGGGCCGGCGCCCTCGCCCTGCGGCGGTTTCTCGAGAGCCTCTCGGAATTCGATCGCGGAGTGGCGGGAGCGCGCCGACCGCGCGCGCGCCCGGGGGAAGACGCTGCGCTACGTGGCGTCCGTCACGCGGCGGAAGATCCGCGTCGGCCTGGCCGAGGTGGCGCCCGGCTCTCCCTTCTATGGGCTTGAAGGGCACGGACAACCAGGTGGCGTTCACGACCGTGCGCTATCGAACGAACCCGCTCGTGATCCAGGGCCCCGGCGCCGGGCTCGCGGTGACGGCGGGCGGGATCTTCAACGACGTCGCGGAGCTGGCCGGCGCAGTGAGCCGTCGTACGCGCGTTCGCCCCGGGCACCGTCGCCAACCTGGGGCCGGGTCTTGACATACTGGGACTGGCCGTCGAGGGCGCCGGCGATACCGTCCGGGTCGAGCGCGCGGCGGGACCCGGCATCGTCATCCGCGACTCCGGCCATCCCGGACATTCCGCGCGACGCGGCGAAGAACACGGCCGGAATCGCCGCCGCGAGAGTGCTCGAGCAGGCGGGCGAGACGGCGATGGGGCTCGTAATCGACGTGGTCAAGGGGCTGCCCCTCTCGGGAGGGCAGGGGGGCAGCGCCGCTTCCGCCGCCGCGGCGGCCGTGGCGGTCAACGCGCTCCTGGGCTCGCCGCTCCCGAAGGCGGACCTCCTCGGCGCGTGCCTGGCGGCGGAGGAGGCCGTGGCCGGACGCCACGCCGACAACGTGGCGGCGGCGCTCTTCGGGGGCGTGATCCTGGTGCGCTCGCTCGACCCGCTGGACGTCGTCGCGCTCCCATATCCCGACGATCTCCTGGTCGTGCTCGTCGCCCCCGAGCAGCGCCTGCGCACGGAGGAGGCGCGCGCCGCCCTTCCGGCGACGGTGGAGCGCGGCCTCGCGCTCGCGCAGGCGGCGCAGGTCGGCGCGATCGTCGCCGCGCTCGCCTCGCGGAACTACAGCCTGCTGTCGCGCTCGGTCGTGGACCGGATCGCGGAGCCGGCGCGCGCGCCGCTTCTGCCGGGCTTCTACCGAGGCGAAGGCGGCGGCGCTCGAAGCCGGCGCGCTCGGCTGCTCGATCTCGGGGGCGGGCCCGGCCGCCTTCGCGTTCGCGAAGGACAGGGAGAGCGCCAGCTGCATCGCAGGGGCGATGATCGCCGCCTACGAGAGCCGCGGCGTGGCGGCCCGGGCGCGCGCCTGCCGGATCGACGCGCGCGGCGCCCGCGTGCTGGAGCAGAATGCCGTGAGCGGAGGGGCGCTGCCCGAGAGGCCGCTCACGTGGCAGCTCTGCGCCGGGTGCGAGCGGGAGCTGTCGGCCTTTTCGCCGGCGAGCCAGTGCCCCGACTGCGGAGGGTTGCTCGAGGTCCGGCATCGGCCGCCGCTCCCCCACGAGCGGGGAAAGGCGCTGCGCGCCCTCTTCGCGGGCCGCCGCGGTCCCGATCCGCTCGACGCCTCCGGAGTCTGGAGATACCGCGAGCTGGTGCTCCCGGAGGCGCGGCACGACGAGGTCGTGACGTATCCGGAAGGGAACACGCCGCTTCTCTCCCGCGAGGCGGTGTCGCGATTCGCGGGAGTCGAGGGTCTTCTCCTGAAGCACGAGGGGATGAACCCGACCGGCTCCTTCAAAGACCGCGGCATGACCGTCGGAATGACGCAGGCGCGGCGGATCAGGGCCCGCGCGGTCGCGTGCGCCTCGACGGGAAACACATCGGCGTCGCTCGCGGCCTACGCCTCGAGCGCCGGGCTTCCCGCGCTCGTCTTCGTCCCGGCGGGCCAGGTCGCGCTCGGCAAGCTCGCGCAGACCCTCGCCTACGGCGCGAGGACCCTCCTCGTGCGCGGCGACTTCGACGCCTGTTTCGCGCTCGTCCGCGAGGCGGCCGAGAAGCTGAACGTCTATCTCTTGAACTCCGTCAATCCGTTTCGCATCGAGGGGCAGAAGACGATCGTGCTCGAGATGCTGGAGCAGCTCTCGTTCGAGCCTCCCGACTGGATCGCGCTGCCCGCGGGGAACCTCGGCAACACGTCCGCCTTCGGCAAGGCGCTCAGGGAGGCGAGCGAGCTCGGCCTGATCGCGCGGATGCCGCGCCTCGCGTGCATCCAGGCCGCCGGCGCCAATCCTTTCGCGCGCGGCTTCCGCGAGGGCTTCGCGCGGCCGCACCGCGTGAAGGCGGACACGATCGCGACCGCGATCAAGATCGGCGATCCCGGCGTCGCTGGATCGAGCCACCGCGGCCGTCCGCCTGACCAACGGCGTCGTCACCGACGTGACCGACGGCGAGATCCTGGAGGCGAAGGCCGTCGTGGACGCCTCGGGCGTCGGCTGCGAGCCCGCGAGCGCGGCGAGCGTGGCCGGCGTGCGCAAGCTCGCGGCGGAGGGAGTGATCCGCCCGGGCGACCGGGTCGTCGCGGTCCTGACCGGGCACATCCTGAAGGACCCGGGGTTGCTCCTCCGCTACCACCAGGAGGCCGACCCGCCCCCGCCCCGCGCCAACCGGCCGATCGAGATCGAGGCGACCCTCTCGGCCGTCGAAGAGGTCCTCGGCCGCGAGCCGCAATGACGGGTTCGCTCGAGCGTCTGCTGGCGAGGCTGGACCGCGCGAAGAAGCGCCGGCCCGGGGCGGGCGAAGCGGCGCGGGTGCTGCGATTGCTGCGAACGCGCGACTTCCCGGACGCTCCGAGCCTCATCCGCTTCCACGACGCCGTCCTCTTCCTGCGCGCCTACCCGCACTCGTCGGACAGTCCTGCGCCTCTGCGAGTCCATCCTCTCGACGTTTGGCCCGCGCGTCGAGAGGCTCAAGGCGTCCGGCGCGGACCTTTCCGCCTTCGATCACCCGGAGGTCTCGGGCATCGTCGGCACGTCCATCACGACGGACTACTCCTACGACGTCGTGCGGTGGCTGAAGAGGCGCTTCGGGAAGAGCGTCACGATCGACTGGGAGGGGTACGAGGGGGACGACCGCCTGCGCGCCGCCCTGCCGGCCTTTCTCCCGCTCCTCGAGGAGGAGGCGCTCGAGGACGCGAACGTCCCGTACCGGGACTACCTGGAGACAGCCCGCCTTCGTCAGGACGATCTCTCCTGGCTTCTGGCCCGGATCGAATCGCTGGCCCTGCCGGCCGGGGAGGAGGCGGAGCGCTACGACGCGCTCGGCCTCTCCGTCTCCTGGAGTGTCGGCGACGGCCGCGCGACCCGGACCCGGATGCGGCGCCCGGCGCGAAGCATCGTCTTCCACGACGAGCCGCTGATCTCCCGCCGCGACGTTTCGCTCGCCGCAGGAGTTCGCCTCGCCGCCTCTTCCGATCCGGAGGCTCTCCCGGCGCGAGGGGCGCGCGATGCTGGAGATCGCCCGCGAGGCGACGGCGTTGCGGTATCGCGAGTACTACGCCTTCACTTACGGCGATCCGGCCTCGATCCTCCAGGCCGCGGCGGGGCGGGGCCTCGAGATCACTCTCATCGGCGCCGAGGCGGACCGGCGGCTTCCCCTGCGCGCGAGCTACGGGGGCTTCCTCGTCAAGAACGGCGTTCCGATCGGGTACTTCGAGGCCCTGGCGTTCTTCGAGCGGATGGAGGTCGGCTTCAATCTCTACTACGCGTTTCGCGACGGAGAGTCCGCGTGGATCTTCGCCCGCTCCCTGAAGTTCCTGAGGCAGGCGCTCGGCGTGACCTCGTTCTCCCTCGATCCCTACCAGATCGGCTACGAGAACGAAGAGGCGATCGCCTCCGGAGCCTTCTGGTTTTATCGAAAGCTCGGATTCCGCTCGACCGACCCGAACCTGCGCGCCCTGACCGCCCGCGAGGAGACCAGGCTCGCCGCCGACCCGGCCTACCGGACGCCCCCCTCGATTCTGCGCCGGCTGGCCGTTCACAACCTCCTCTACGACGTCCCGGGCTCCGGCAATCCGAAGATCCAAAATCCAAAATCCAAAATCGCCCTGGGACCAGTTCCACGTCCGCAACATCGCCCTCGGCGTTGTCGCCCGGATGGCGCGGGAATTCGGAGGAGACGGGGCTGAGAATCCGGTCGGCCTCGGAGACTCGCGTCGCGAGACTTCTCGGGATGGACCCGCGGCGCATGACGGAACCCGAGCGGCGCGCGTTCGCCAACTGGGCTCTCGTCCTCGACTCGATCGCGGATTTTCCGCGCTGGCCGAAGGCGGACCGCCGCGCCGCCGCGGAGATCCTCGAAGCGAAATCCGGCCCGGTCGAGTCGAGCTACCTGCGACTCCTGCGGCGGCACGCGCGTCTGCGCGCGGCGATCCTCGAGCTCGGCTCCCGCTGATTCGCAGGCAGACGTTTTCCCTGATCCTCAGCCCTTCGCTCTCTCCTGTCATCCTGAGCGCAGCGAAGGATCTGCTCCGGTGGCTTCGGTCTCCGATTCCGCTCGTCGCCTGGCTCCTCGGGATGACAAGGGGAGAAGTGGGCTCGCGACAATAGAGAGTTAGACGGCCCGAAAGGCCGCCGAATCGATCCGGCGCAGGTCGTTCCTCGACACGGGCGCCAAGGAAAGGAAAACGGTTGGTCCTCAACTGTTTGTCGCCTCGAGCGACGTCGTGAGTGAAGTGCGATGAGACACAGGATCCTGTTCGCTTCCATAATCTGGACATTCTGCGCGATCGCCGGCCGCGCGCAGAGCGGCCCGGACAACGATCCGGACGCGGCGCCGGGCTACGTCAACAGCGTCTTCCATCACGGGCAGGTGGACTCGATCAACCTGTACAACGGTCAGCTGACGATCCCGATCTCTCTTGGGCCGACCTATCCGGTCGGGCCGAAGCTGAAGTTCCAGGCGGTCTTGACGTACAGCTCGCGCAAGAACGACTACGGCCATCCGACGATCCAGCCGCCCGATTACGTCTATTACCCTTTCGTCGGGCAATCCGGCGCTGGGGCATGGCTGGGAGTTCACGCTGGGAGCGATCAAGCTCTGCAAGCAGGGCAACACCGGCGGCGTACTGCTACTTCGGGCCGGACGGAAGCCAGCACATGTTCAATCAGGGGTCAAAGACCGGGAGACGGGTCGCAGCTCTACCTGACCGGGATCCGGGCCCTTCGAGATGTGGGATGGAGACGGGAACCATTACGTCTTTGGCTGGCAGGTCTCGGGCCTGGACGACAGCCCGCCGGTCAGCCCGGGTTACATCCACGACTTCGGCATGGGCCGCGACGGATGGTACCTGACCTCGGTGACGGACCCGTTCGGAAACTCCTATTCCGTCGGCTATTACACGGTCGATCCCGCCCTGCTGGAGTTACGGGAGCCCGACGGGGGCCTGCTCGCTGACGCCGGTGATGAACTGTCCCGACGAGCGCGGTTGCGACATGGATCCCGCGGGTCGTGGCTCTTCCGACTGGGACGATGCAGATCCTGCTGCGCGCCGCAGGGCCCGACGTCCAACATGATCAGCGACTTCGTCTTTCCGGTGCCGGGGGGAGCGTCGGCGGTCTGGTCGCTCTCTTACGAGCAGGTCTGGGACAACTTTCATTACTGCTCGTCGTTCGCGACCTACATGCCGGTGCTGGTGCAGCGGATCACCGAGATCCGCGCTCCCCACGGATCTGGCAGGCTCCCCGTCCTACACGTTCTCGAACTCCTGTCCGTTCACGATGACGCTGCCGACGGGCGGGAGCATCGCCTACACGTTCGGGCTGTACACCTTTTTCCACGGCCGCGCCGGCGCGGTGGTGCCCAATTGCCAGGGGATGACTCCCCAGAACGTCCAGTACGTCGAGACTTCGTTTCCGGAAGTCGTGCTCCCCCTCGCGAGCCCGGATCCTCCGCGCCGCCGGGTCCGCGGCCGGCCGCGACCTGCTCGCCGGACAATGAAGCGCGCTGGGTGGATACGGTCAGCGGGGTGCTTCGCCGCGACCGAGACGATGCCCGCGGTGGGGACGGCGACGACCGACTATACCCAGTACAGCTTTCCCGTACGGCGAGCGAGGGTTCGATCAGCGCCAAACAGGACGCGGAGACTCTGACCGTCGTGCTCTTGCCCTCCGACGCGGACAACCGGCGCCGGGCCAAGGCGGTGCTCTTCCGCAGCTCTCCGGTGTCCATCGGGCCGGCGGGAACGCTCTTCAACGAGCCGGGAGATCGGGTTGGGGCGGACCTGGAGGAGCGGGTCTTCGACGGCGATCCCAACACTCCGGCGCCGCAATCCCCACGAGCGCTCCGCCTGCATGCGGCGCCGGCGGGCGATCAGCCGTTCTGCGCCTCCAGGGCCGTGCGCGTGACGCAGCGCGTCTACGAGTACGACGACGCGGGTCACGAGATCGGCAACCGGCGGCTGAAGGTCGAGACTGTCTGTTATGGCCCGGCCTCTTCCGACGGGAGCTGTTAGACGGGCCTCTCCCATACCGTGGCTTTTTCCAACCCGGCGGGCGTGGACTGGGACGCCAATGGCCGCCACTACAACATCGAGCAACACTCCGGGACGCTGGGCAACGACGCGCGCACGGTGACGACGACGTGGACTCCTTCGGTCTCGCCCTGGCTGCCCAACCTCTTCAACCGCCGCACCGAGACTCAGGGCTCGAGCACGGTGGACCACTATTTCGAATTCACGCCGTCCAACGGGTTCTTCCGCGGCGACTTCCTCCACGACGCGAGCCGGCAGATCGTCTTCCTGACCTGCCGCTACGACGACGGTTCGGGCAACGTCGGGCAGGACTTCTCGGCGACTTATCCGGGCTGGCCCAGCCCACCTCCTTCCGACTGCCTGCTCTCGGTTCTATCCGACTTACCCGACCGACGGGCGTCGGAGTCAACGGCGACGCGTTCGGGAAGATCTCCACGCACCGGAACGGCCAGCTTCTGTCGGCGCGTTGGATGGCCAATCCGACGACGCCGGCCGGCTGGTTCGTCAAGAACCTCGTCCGCGACCCGGCGACCGGCTGGATCACCTTCTCCGCCGACCCGGCGGGGCTCTGGACGAGCTACTCCTATGACAGCCTGGGGCGGGTGACGAGCATCTTCCCGCCCGCCGACGCGCCGACCACAGTCAGCTACGACTCGACGACGCAGACGACGGCGACCCGGGATGGCGGCGCCGGCCTCTTCACGCTCGAGCGTTACATCTACGACGGACTGGGACGCGCCAGCCGCGAGATCCGCCTGATGCCGTCCGACTCCCCCTCCCCTTATGCCGTGCGCCTGACTCAGTACGACGCCGCCGCGCACACCTCTTTCGTCTCCGAATGGGCGGGCTGCTCCGAGCCTGGCCGCCTGCGCCGTCTCGACGCCCTCGGCAGGGACGAGATCCTCCAACTTCGATCCTCTGGGCCGGCCCCAGACCACCCGCAGGCGCCGACGGGCGACCACGACCTCGATCTCCTACGCCGACGGCGCTTCGCTCTTCTCCGACACGCAGAAGGCCGTCACAGTCGCCAACATCAACGGCGCCTGCGCCGGCGGTGCTGCTCGGGCGGCAGCTCCGCGACGACGGCCTACCGTTACGACGCCTTCGGCCGGCTGACCTCCGTCACGGAGCCCGGAGGCGCGGACGTGACGAGCTACGCCTACGACGCCAATGGTAAGCTCACCGGAGTATCGCAGGGGGTTCAGACGCGAACCTTCGACTATGACGCGGCGGGCTTCCTTCGCTCCGAGACGACGCCGGAGAAGGGCGCCGTCACTTACGACGCCTACGGCAGCCTGGGCAACCTGCTCTCGCAGACCGAGCCCGGCGGTCTCGTCTCGACCCGGACCTACGACTTCGCCGGCCGGCTGACGGGAGTCGTCTCCGGCGGCCAGCGATACCTGACCAACTGCTACGACGGCCAGGGATGCGTGGATGGAAGCCCCGGCTACCCCGGCGGCCTCCATCCGGCCGGCAAGCTGACCCGGCGCATTGCCTTCAACCCTCTGTCGCCTTCGGCCCCGACCGTGACGGAGGATTTCTCCTACTCGGACCCCGCCGGCAGACTCTCCAGCCAGGCGACGACGATAACGGGCGGAAGCAATCTCGCGACTACCCAGCAGTGGCAATTCAACGCGCTGGGTCTTGTGGCGCATCACTCCCATCCGCGCCCCGACGGCGCGACGCCATTCGTCGTCTCGACCGACTATGACGCCGGCCTGCCCAGAACCCAGTACTTGAACGGCCTGCCGGTCGTCACCGGCATCACTCACCAGGTCTCCGGCGCCCTGGCCTCCTACAGCACCGGTCTCGGAGTCGGGCATAACGTGACGACGACGATCTCTCAGGATGCGTCGCTGCTCCCCCGGCCTACCCGCATCTCTGCCACAGCCGAAGGCGCGCCCTCGCCCGCCTTCGACACGCAGGGCTACACCTACGACGGCGCCGGCAACATCGTCGCGATGGGACCCGACAGCTTCGCTTACGACGCCCGCAGCCGGCTGATCTCCGCGACGCTCTCCGGCCTCGGAAACCAGGGATTCAGCTACGACCGCTACGGCAACCTTCTTTCCAAGGGAGGCTGAGACTTTCTCGGTCTCGGCCTGACAAACCACATCACCACGGCCAGCTACGACGCTCGCGGGAACCTGACCGCCAACGCCGGCGAGAGCTACGACTACGACGGCTTGAACCGCCAGATCCGCCACTCCGCCGGCTCCAATGTCTGGAACTACGCCTTCGACGGCGCCGACGAGCGCCTCGTCAAGACCCCTCCCTCTCAAGGCAGCCTGGACCTACACCCTGCGCGACGAATCCAAGCGCATCGTCTCGGAGTTCGCCGGCGCCACCCAGTCCCGCGACAACGTCTTCCTCGGCAACCTCCTCGTCGCCTCCTACGCCAACGGCGCCATCGCGGGAAACGACAGGGTCTGGACCTTCTACTCCTCCGACCACCTGGCCACCCCCCGACTCGTGACCGACATCTCCGCCTCGACCCTCGAGACCCCCCGAAACTGGCCCTACGGCGAAACCGCCACCCCCACCGGCCTCTTCCAGCGAATCCGCTTCGCCTCCATGGAACGCGACACCGAAGCCTCCCGCTACTACGACCACGCCCGCAACCACGACTTCAATCTGGGCCGCTTCCTCTCACCGGACCGGGCAGAGGCAAGCGCCAGAACAACCGCAGGGCTGGAATCGCTACAGACGTCGCGGCAATCCCTGGGTATTGATCCGATTGGACTCTACGCAGCGCCGCTTGGCTATCGCCCGAAGAGGAAACCGGGGATCCCGAGGATCCTTCGTGCCAGCTCGCGGACGCCTGCGGCGCGCACCACGAAGACGTAATCGTAACTCCGCCGCCCTCCGACCCTGGACTGGTCGAGAGCTGGGCTCGTCCGTCGCCTAATCATGGGCATTGGTCACAGGGTCTAAATGGCGATGCCTGCCCAACTGGCCAAGGACCTCGCTAGCATCGCTCTCAACTCCATGCCACTCGAAAGGTTTGGGAGTAGAAGGTGCCGGCGCAGCGTCTCGGTCGCCTTCTAGACCGCAAGTTCACGGCCCAATTTAGCGGAAGAGTATCCTGATCGTTATCGTCGATGAGCGACAAGGTAGGTCATTGGCTTACCGATATTCGCAGGTGGGCGTCGCGAAACGCTTGAGGTCATCGGTTAAGACGGCTCGAACCGTTTCCGGAACAGGAACTCCGACAGCTCAAATACGCGCTGAAGTCCCGCCGGACGAGCGCGACGGCCGAAGTGCTGACCCGCGCTATAATTGCAAGCGTACTGAGATTTTGGTCGCGAGGCGGGGCGGGCTGGGCAACTGAAGCTGGATTCAGGATGGGGCCTTCGACCTGACTTATGAACATAGTGCGATTCAATCACGTTAAACGTTCGAGCAGCTTCTGCGAAGGCATGAGGTCGGTTATGCGGATGTTCGTGCAACGACATAAGGCGAGCAGCGTTGAAGTCGGCAAGGGTTCGGCCGTCTCCGGCGAGATGCACTTAGGGCCATACGCCAGCTGTTTGGCGGAATGGGAAGCCTGACAGATATATCCATCTCAGAAGTGAATGGACACGTCGTAGATAACGAGGTCGAGGCCAATCAGCAGCTCGAAGTCTGACTCAGAACTTGAGGTCGACGTGATCGCGGAAATGCTGAGACCGAGCTACTGAGGCGGCTAGAGAGCTTTAAGGCCTCGCATGACCGGGATGAGTAGAGCACGACTTCATTTAGAAGCTCGGGCGGGTCCTCATAGGAGTTCGTTCCGTTTCAGAGTCTCGTGTGTCTTTGTGTGCGCGTGCGTGTGTGGCCGCGGAATGATGGATGAAGGGGAGGACCGATGAAGAGCTGTGGGATCGGTCAAGAAGGGTGACAGCTGGCGGGCATTTTCGGGATGGGGGCGTTGCTGGCTGTTGGGCAGGTGGCGCGGGACCTTTCGGTGAGCGTGTCGGCGCCGGGGTGAGCTACGGTAGGGGCGGCGGCCGCGTTCACCGTTGGGATTGGGGGGGAGTGGGGCGGCGAGCGTCACGGTGACGGCTGTGTTTCTTCCAAGGGTCACGCTCGACTCGGCAGTGCCGGCGGGATCTGCGTGTCCAACACGGCGTCGGCGGAGTTGTCTACGACGGTGACGTGCTCGGCGGCTGGGCTGAGCAGTCTTGTGATCCGGGTGGTTCCGCTGTCGCAGGGGACGCTGACGGCGGTCGTCGGCGTCATCGGCAGCGACGCCGACCCGTTCATGGGAAACAACCGGGCGTCTGCGATGGTGACGGTC
The DNA here is from genome assembly GCA_963782815.1 of uncultured Acidobacteriota bacterium. GTDB lineage: Bacteria > Acidobacteriota > Thermoanaerobaculia > UBA5066 > Gp7-AA6 > JAWOLE01. The sequence goes on from CAWALG010000041.1 coordinate 250,681, forward strand.
ACGCTCGGAGGACACCGACCTCGACGCCGACCTTCACCGCTACGCCGACGGCCACCCGGACGAACACGCCCACGGCGACGCCGGCCGGGCCGACGGCGACGCTCACGCCCACGAGCACCAATACGCCGACACCACCGTCCTCGAGCACGGCGACCCGCACACCGTCGGGGACGGCTACCGGAACTCCGACGGAGCAGACGGCCACGCGCACGCCGACTCAGACGCCAACGTCGCCTCCGAATTCAACTGCGACGCCCAGCGCGACACCGACATCACCGCCGAATCGAACATCGACACCGACCAGGACACCGACGCCGCCCGCCAATCCGACTTCGACGCCCAGCAACACTCCGACGTCACCCCCCAACCCGACACAGACGCCCACTAGGACGCCGACGCCGTCAATCACGCCGACGCGGACGGCCACGCCTGTGCCCGCGACCAACACGCCGACGAGCACGCCGACGGCTTCCGGCCCGCGCGTGTTCACAGACTCGTTCGACCGGGCGGATCGACGGTCCTCGGGAACGGGTGGACGGAGGTGGCGGGGGACCTGAACATCGCGAGCATGCGGCTTCACAATGCGGCGTCCGCGATGGATCACCTGGCGGTCCAGGCCGGCGTCACGGGCTCGGCGCAGACGGTCTCGGCGGATTTCGCCTCGGCGGGCAACAACTCCGCGCCGAGCTTCGGGCTCGTCTTGAGGTACCAGGGGCCCGGCAGGTATTACCGGATCTACCGCAACACCGGGGGCTCGAGCGTGCTGCGTATTTCGAGAGTCGTCAACGGCGTTGAGACGATCCTGAAGTCCGTCGGAGTCCCCAATCCAGCCGCGAACGTCTTCTTTCACCTGGAGGGGAGGGTCAGCGGCACGACGTTGACCGTGGCGCTCGACGGCGTGGACAAGGGCTCCATCACCGACGGGACATACGGGCCGGGAGCCGTCGGCATCGTGATTCATTCGGGCGGGGGAGCGACGCCCGTGCACACGGCGGACAACTTCCGCGCGACCGTGCAGTAGGGCGCTCCTGTCATCGTGAGCGCGAAGGATCTGCTCCGGTCTCTCTGGTCGAGAGGAGCAGATCCTTCGTCGCTGCGCTCCTCAGGATGACAACGAAACGGGACGGCGGTCGAAAACGGCGGGGAAGTGGTCCTCGGAGACGGCGGCCGCGGCGGCGGAGGTCCCGACCTTCTCCAGGTCGGCCTGGTTTCGCACGTCGCTCATCTCCCAGAGCTCGCGCACGCGGGTCTCGCCGTAGTCGAGGCCCACCTCGGCCAGCGACTGCTTCAGGAGCGGGATGTCGTAGCGCAGGTAATGGAGAAGCGTCGCGGCCCCGGGCCTGTCGGCGGACAGGCTCCCGATCTGCAGATCGAGCGGGCGGGCGTTGGGGGAGGTCGAGAGCCACTGCAGGATCGTCTGGTTCAGCTCCGACGCGTCGTGCATGAGCTGCGAGATCAGGAGTCCCGCCCACCGGAGGTTGTTATAGCCGGCGAGCTCCTCGCGCTTCGGAAGCTTGAAGAACGATCCCGTTCCGACCGAGCAGAGGAGCAGGTTTTCCGCTCCGAGCGGCCAGCGAAGGCCCCACCCATCGAGCGTCGCGACCAGAAGGAGCTGCAGCGCGGGGTTGTTGTGCATGCTCACGCCGCCGTCCACGAACACCGCCTTTTCCCCCAGGCCGACGTCGGCGATCTGCCGCGGGTTGAAGTACGTCGGCGCGGCGGTGGAAGAGCGGACGACTTCCCAGAGGAGCAGGTTCCTGTTCATCTCGTAGAACTTCTGGTCGGGCAGGTTGACGAGGCTCCAGACCGAGCCGGTGTCGGCCCGTTTGGCGACGATCATCAAGCCGGAGCGCAGGTCGGGGCTCGACAGCGTCCTGTCGCCCAGGAATTTCTTCAGGAGGTCCTCGAGCGGCGCTTCCTGGAACCGCGCCTTGAGCAGCCGGCCGATCGCGCCCAGCCAGGATTTCCGCGGCTGGAAGGCGTCGCGCCCGACGGAACGGTAGAGCTCCAGGATCTCGCCGACGGGGAAGCCCAACGCGAGGAGCGTCGCGATGATCGCGCCCGTGGAGGTGCCGCCGATCAGGTCGAAGTAGTCCGCCAGGACGAGGTCGCTCTTCCCGTAGCGCCGCCGCAGGATCTCCTCGATCCGCGCGAGGTAGCCGAGGGTGATGAGGCCGCGAATGCCGCCGCCGTCGAGCGCGAGGAGGCGCTTGGGTCCCGGCTCGCGAAGCCTGCCGGCGAGAGACGTTTGAACCATGCGCGTCGGAGACGCTGACACTATACTTTTTTTCGCCGACATGGCGCACGACGTTTTCGTCAGCTACTCGTCCCGCGACAAGCTCACGGCGGACGCCGTCGTGGCGAAGCTCGAGGCGGCCCGGCTGCGCTGCTGGATCGCCCCGCGCGACATCCTGCCCGGCATGGAATGGGGCGAGGGAATCATCGACGGGATCAACCGCTCCCGCGTCATGGTGCTCGTCTTCTCCGCGAACGCGAATGCATCACCTCAGATCCGCCGCGAAGTCGAGCGGGCCGTCAACAAGGGCCTCCCGATCATCCCATTCCGCATCGAGGACATCCTCCCCTCGCGCTCGCTCGAGTATTTCCTCTCCTCGCCGCACTGGCTGGACGCGCTGACGCCTCCCGTCGAAGCGCACATCCAGCGCCTGGCCGACGCCGTGACGACGCTGCTGTCGCGGCTCAACGGGACGGCGACGCAGACCGCGCCGCCGTCTGCGGCTCGCGGGCGCGTCCGGAAGGTCGTGGACACGGTGCTCGGCAAGCCGCCGCGCGTCGTCTCGCCGGGACCGGTGGCCGGACTGGCGGCCGCGCCCGGCATCCGCCGAAGGCCAGGCGCGCGTCCGCCGCAACCCCCGCCCGCGCCCGTTCCAGTCGCCCTGATCATCGCCTTCGGAGCCCTGCTCGCGATCGCGCTCTACGTCCTCCTCTTGAACGGCGGGTCCGCGGGCGGCAAACGCGTTTCCGCGCGCGCCCCCGCGCCGGCCCCGACCACCGCCGTGAGCAAGGCGCCGCCGAACCAACCGGTCGCCGAGTCTCCCGACGCCGCCGCCGCTGCTCCGGCGGCCGCCGCGTCCGATGCGAAATCCGCGAAACAACCGCCGCGAGTCTCCGCCACGTACGAATGCCGCCGCGGGGCTAAATTCCGGATCGACCCCGACAAGGCGATGGTGACGATCGACGGCCGCTCGATCGGGATCTCCGACGACTGGGACGACCGCGGCGGCGGCAAGATCTGGTACTTCTCCAACGCAGGGACGCACTACGCGAAGCTCTCCCTTCGCGGCTACCGCTCCGAGTGGGTCAAGATCGTCGTCCGCCCCGGCGCCGGCGAGGAAGTCACCGACGTCAAACTGGACCTGCGCCGCTCCAACTGATGGTGACTCCGGGCGTCAACGCGGACGTCTCGAGGCGCAGGGCTTTCGCGCTTGGTATTCGAGTGATATGGTTCATAACGATTCAAGATAACTCTCCGCTTTCTCTCTGAAGATGAGTTGTTCTCTGGAGATAGGTTTGATTGGAGCGGAAACGCCCTCCGGTTCTGGAATGCCTGCATCCTGGCCGCGCCTCTCTTGCTGCTCTCGCCGGCGGCGGTCGCCGCCGCCGCTCTCAACGCCTTGAGCTTGAAACCGTCCACCTGCGTGAGCGGCGCCTCCTCGGTCGGCACCGTGACGCTCAACGCGGCCGCCCGACGGGGGGAGCGAACGTGGCTCTGATCAATGAGAACCCGGACGTGGCAACGGTGGACGGCTCCGTCACGGTTCCCCAGGGAAAGACCTCGGCCTTCTTCCAGGTCAAGACCGGCGCGGTCTCCTCTGCCAGCTCCGTCACGGTCGACGCGAGCTACGGGGGCGTGACCAGGACGGCCACCTTGAGCGTGACACCTCGAGAGCCGGTCCGCGGTGTCGAAGGCGATCTCTGGGCCGACGTCATCCTGGGCAAGCCAGACTACTCGGAGATCACGCCCAACGAAGTCGTCCCGTTCAAGGTCAACAACCCGGGAGGCGTCTTCGTGGATCGCTCCGTCAGCCCGGGCAGGGCCTATGTCTGGGATTCGAGCAACAGCCGCATCCTGGGGATCGATCTGGCGACCTGCTACGCGGGGCGAGCCCCTGCACCGCCACCGTCGTGCTAGGCCAGCCCTCCGGAAGCGATCACTCCGCCTGCAACGGCGACAGCGGTTTCCAGCACTACCCCGTCCGCGCGCCGGCAAGCGCCAGCAGCCTCTGCGGCATGCCAGAGATCACGTTGAGTCCCCTGGAGTGGAAATCCTTCGTGACGATGGCAGGGGACGCCGAGGGCAACCTGTACGTCCCGGACGCCTTCAACAACCGCGTCCTCAAGTACGCGAATCCCTTCACGCACGACACGGTGGCCGATGAGGTTTGGGGGCAGTCGGATTTCGCCGGCAATCTCTGCAACCAGGGAGCCGGCGCTCCGACCGCTTCCACCCTGTGCTTCACGGTCGGCACCTTCAGCGCGGGCGGCGTCACGTTGGATGCCGCCGGCAATCTCTGGGTCGCGGACAACGGGAACAGCCGGGTCCTGCGGTTTCCGAAGAACCTCGTCACCGGTGTCATCGCGAAGACGGCGGACACGGTTCTGGGCCAGCCGGACTTCGTCAGCTGGCTCGGCACGACCGGCCTGGAGGGCATGTGGGGTCCCTCCGCTCTGCGATTCGGACCGGATGGCCGGCTCTACGTGGCCGACACCAACAACAACCGGATACTGGTATTCACGCCGACCATTCGTAAACGGCATGGCGGCCACGCTCTTCGGGTCTCAGTTCGCGGCCCCCTACGGCATGGAGACGGACTCCGCCGGCCTCTGGATCAACGACACCAGCAACAACATGGCCGAGCTCTGGGACTGGAACGGGACCACGGTTCAGAAGGTCCTGGGGAAAGACGTATACCGGCCCGGCGGCGACTGCGGATTCTGCTATTCGGGAGGCGGAATCGGCGTCGATACGGCGGGCAGCGTGCTCGTGCCGATGCTCGTCTACGGCCAGGACGTCTTCCGTTACAGCGCCCCGATCCCGGACCCGTAGCCCGGCACGGTGTACCAGTTCGACAAGCGGCTCTTCTATCCGCCGGAAGGCTACAACTTCCGCGGCAACAAGGGACTTCGCTCCGGAGCGGGGCGTCGTCACCTATCGGAGATCAACTGATCGTCGCGGACGCCGGACGGGTCGTGTTCTGGAACGGCCTCGATACCCTGACAAACGGCAAGGAGTTCGATGGTTATGTTGGCAGCACTGTCTTCAATTTTCAGTTCAGCTGCTGCGGGTACCTCAAGAAAGATTCCAGCAACAGGCTGTGGGTCCAGGGATACACGGAAGGAATCCATGTCTATCAGCTTCCGCTGACGCACCAGGCGGCGGAGATCGCGACGATCCTGACACCCGCCTCCACGGTTCCGGTGCTGGGAGGCGGATCGCTGACGCTGAACGAGTTCTACATCGGCGGCCTGCGTGCCGTCACCGGATGGGACAATCCCTCTGGGTCTCCGACACCTACAACAATCGCGTACTGCGGATCCGCAATCCGCTCACCAACCCGGTCGTGGACGTCGTGCTCGGCCAGGTCAGCTCCTCCGGAGTTCTCTGCAATCGCGACATCGTTCCGGCGCCGAACACGGGCACGACCCTCGTCGCGGATGCCACGATGCTCTGCCGCCCCGGAGCCCTCTCCTTCGACAGGCAGGGGAACCTGTTCCTCTCCGATCACAGCCCCGAGGTGGAAGGCAACTGGCGTCTCCTGAGGTTCGCCGGCACCCTCTTCCCCACGAACAGGACGACACCGATCTATGCCGTTCCCGCGACGAAGATCTTCCCGTACAAGGGCGGACAGCCCGGGATCACGTTCGAGCCGGCCTTCGACTCCGCCAACCGAATGGTCGTCGGATACAACTCCTATCTCGGCGGGAACTTCGTCGGGGTCTACAACGACCCGGCCGGGCCCTCCACGGATCCCGACATGTACCTGAATGACTTCGGGTCGTGGCCGAACGCCATCACGTTCGACGCCAACGACAACCTGTACGTGGGCGACGCGAACCGCGGCGCGCCTCCTCGTCTATCGCAAGCCCCTGGCTGGTGTGGCGCTGGTGGCGTCGAACAACGGTCCGATATGCGCGGGCGAGACGCTGCAGCTGAGGGCTCCGCGGTCCCTGGGGCGACATAGCGTGGACGGGCGAGCGGGTTTACGTCCAGCGAGCAGAACCGCAGATTGTCTGGGCTCCGCTTCAGCGGCGGCGTGTACAGAGTGACGGCGACGGTCAACGGATGCGCCTCGCGCAGGCACGACGAGCGTGGTGATCCGGGCGCGCCTCGACGGCGATCTCGGCCCGGCTCTCGTCTGCCCGAACTCCCGGGCAGGCGGCGTCGGTGCCTTCGGCGGGGGCAAGCGCAACCTATGACTGGTCGATCACCAACGGCACGATCACTTCGGGCGCGGGGACGAGGGCCATCACGTTCACGTCGGGGGAGCGGTCTGGTGCAGCTCGACGTGACGGTCACGGACGTCAATGGCGTGCACCGCGGAGGGTGCAAAGTCGGTGACGATCGGTTCGGCGGGAGGCCTGCGGTGGAAATCTGATTCCGGACGGGCGCGCGGTGAGGGCCACACTCGTTGTGGGAGGGAGCCTGTATCGCGGCCAGGTCGTGGCCGGCCGTTCCTACTGTCTCGAGGTCGAAGCGCCTTCGATGGCGCGGGGACTCTGGGAAGCGGCGGACTGTTGCCGGCGCTGGCGGTGGCTCGCTCGGACGGGGTAACGGCGATCGGCGCTTCCGCGACCGCGAGCTGTGAGCCGGCGGCGGCCGCGCGCCTGAGCTTCACGCCTTCGGCAGACGATGTGTCGGGCGGGCCGCTCCAGTTCACCGTCGCCGATGCGAGCGCGGGCGGCTACCCGATCCGGGTCCGCCTGGCGAAACGACGATGTTCTGCCCGCGCTGGTCGGCCAACGGCTACACCGCGCTGATCAGCCTGCAGGACACGACCGACTGTCCCGTCAGCGCGAAAGTCCTGCTGCTGGATTCTTCGGGCGTGACGCTGACGACGTTATCCTTCGGTCTCTTCCCCGGCGGAGCGGTCCAGATGGCCATTCCAACCGGCCTGCCCGCCATCTTCGGCTCCGGCGATCCTGACGCACAACGGTCCTCCGGGAGCCATCACGGGCGGGATCTACATGGCCCAAACGGGCGGCACGACCGGCGCGAATTTCGTGGCCGTCCAGGAATTTCCGGCGCCTCGTCCGACGGACGGTGAGAGACCCGAACAAAGGCATGACCCCTGATTCCGCCCTGAAACGGCGGGACGCCAGGCCGCTTATCCATTCGGGGTCAGCCCGCGGACGACAGGCCTCGCCGCTCCAGGCGGTAAAAATCACCGCCTCGAACGAACAATCTGACATGACGGGCCCGGCGCGATGGAGACGATTCGCAAGCTGGCCGCCCTTTTGCGCCGGCACGTCAGTGGCTCGTCGAGCCGGACGGCTCGTCTTTCTTCCCCACGGCAATCGCGGTTCGTGTTCGCTCCTGGCTTCGGCCACCCGTGCTCGAACGAATCCGGGGCGATTCTGGACGGCCACGGGATTCTCGCCGCGGCCGGATCAGGCGACTTCTTCGGGAGCCGCGCCGGGTGGCCGCGGCGCGCATCGGGAAAGTCCGCGGGTCCGTATTCCGGCGCGCCTCGCCGTGCGTCGGCCGCGGCCGCCGGCGGTTACGAGGTCCTGCACGAATTCAGCTCGGAGGCCGGCAACCCGAGCGGCAAGCTTCTTCAAACGGCAGACGGCAAACTCTACGGAACGTCCTCGACGGGAGGCTTCGCCGGGTTCGGCTCTGTGTTTGTTCTCACTCCTTCCGGAGGCGGGTTCACGTTTACCACTCTCCACAGTTTCCAAGGTTCCGACGGCGAGTTCCTGTCGAGGGGTCTCGTCCAAGGGCAGGACGGCGACTTCTACGGCGTGACCCACGGGGGCGGCGCGAGTTTCGTTGGCACGGTCTTCAAGATAACTCCGGGAGGCACGCTGACGACTCTCCATACGTTCGTCACCACCGAGGGCTTTCATCCTGTTGCCCTCGTCCCGGGCAACGACGGTAACTTCTACGGCATGACTCAAGAAGGAGGCGCGGGCGGCCATGGCACGGTCTTCAAGATCACCCCGGCGGGCGCGCTGACGACGTTGCATGCCTTCGACGCCAGCGAGGGGACCTTCCCGGGGGAACTCATCCAGGCTTCCAACGGCAACTTCTACGGCACGACGGCTTTTGCAGGGCCGGGCGACAAGGGCATGGTTTTTCAGATGACACCTTCGGGCACGCTGACGATCCTCTACGGCTTCTCCGGGAGCGACGGCGCCTCTCCGATGAGTCTGATCCAGGCCACGGACGGCAACTTCTATGGAACCACCTCCGCCGGGGGCGGCAGCGACAATGGCACGGTCTTCCAGCTCACCACCCTGGGAGCGCTGACGACTGTGTACAGCTTCTCGGGGAGCGATGGCTCCTCTCCGGTAAGCCTGATTCAGACGGCCGGCAGCGAGTTCTACGGAACGACATCGGCCGGCGGGTCGGAGGGGGACGGCACGGTTTTCCGAATCACACTTCCGGACTCCTTGACGACCGTCTATACGTTCGCCGGAACCGACGGCCGGCTCCCGACCGCGGTCATCAAGGCCGCAGACGGAGATCTCTACGGGACGACCTTGTTCGACGGTCCCGGCGGCAACGGCACTGTCTTCCGCCTGACAGTCGCCGGCTCGCTGACGAACCTCCAGACATTCCTGAACACCGACGGCAACGAACCGATCGCCCGTCTCATCCAGGCCACGGACGGCAACTTCTATGGAACGGCATATGGAAACCCGGGGTGGGGCTCGGTCTTCCGGACCGATCTCACCGGCGCGCTGACCCCTCTTCACACCTTCCTGGGCGCCGAGGGTTCTCATCCTGTCGGCGGCGTCATCGAGGGTACCGACGGAAATTTCTACGGGACGACCCAGAACGGCGGCGACGATGACAAGGGCACGGTCTTCCGGGTCACGTCCGCCGGCGGATTCTCGACGTTGCACAGTTTCGCGGACTCCGACGGCGTCTCTCCTCACGCAGGCGTCATTCAGGCCGATGACGGCAACTTCTACGGGACGACGAGTGATGGCGGTGGGCATGGATATGGAACCGTTTTCCAGATGACTCCCGCCGGCACGGTCACGACACTCCACGACTTTGCCTACGACACCGACGGCGCTTTTCCCCAGGCGGGCCTCATCCAGGCGACCGATGGCAACTTCTACGGGACGACGCTCTCCGGAGGGGCGGGGGGCCAGGGAACGGTTTTCAGGATCACCTCCTCGGGCACGCTGATCGACTCTCTTCAGTTTCGATCTGGGCGCCGATGGGGGCAATCCCTACGCCTCCCTCATCCAGGCCGCCGACGGGAATTTCTACGGGACGACGGCGGGGGGCGGCGCGGGCGGCTTCGGCACCGTCTTCCGGATCACGCCGTCCGGCACGCTGACGACTCTCCACAGCTTCACGGGCGCCGACGGCTCCAGTGCCCTCGCCGAGCTCATCCAGTCCGCCGACGGCAACTTCTACGGGACGACGGAAACCGGCGGCGAGAACGATGACGGCACGGTCTTCCGGATGACGCCTTCCGGCTCGGTGACGACTCTTCACAGCTTCGCGACCGTGGACGGCGACGGTCCATTCGCGGGACTCCTGAAGGCCCTGGACGGCAATTTCTATGGATCGACCATTGGCGGCGGCTCCGGGCGCGGCGGCGTGATCTTCCGGCTGTCCGGCGCCTGTCTGCCGCCGCTGGCAGGGAACAACGGCCCGATCTGCGAGGGACAGACGCTGCAGCTGACCGCCTCCGACGTCGCCGGAGCGACATACAGCTGGACCGGGCCCGGCGGCTTCACGTCCGCGGAGCAGAATCCCCAGATCCCTTCGGCCGCGCCCTCGGCTTCCGGCCTGTATTCCGTGACGATCACAGTGGGCGGATGTGCTTCGGTCCCGGCGACGACGAGCGCGGTCGTCCGGCCGTTGCCTTCGGCTGCCATATCGGCTCCCGCGTCGATCTGTCCGGGCTCCTCCGGCAGCGCTTCGGTGCCGCCGGCGGGAGCGGGGGCGACCTATGGCTGGTCCATCACCAACGGCACGATCACTTCGGGCGCCGGGACCGGCGCCATCACGTTCACGGCGGGGGGGAGCGGTCTGGTGGAGCTTGACGTGACGGTCACGGACGTCAATGGCTGCGGCGCGTCAGGATCAACGTCCGTGACGATCGCCCTGCCGGCGGAGTGCGGGAGCAGGAACCTGATTCCGGACGGAAGGGCGGTCAGGAACGCTCTCGTTCCGGCAGGCAGCCTCTACCGCGGCGTGGTCGTGGCCGGGCGTTCTTACTGCATCGAGGTCGAGACGCCCTTCGATGGCCTGGGGACTCTGCGGGAACGGCGGACCTCTGCCGGCGCTGGCGGTGACTCGCTCGGACGGAGTGACGGCCGTCGTCGCCTCCGCGACAACGAGCTGCGAGCCCGCGGCGGCGGCGCGCCTGAGCTTCACGCCCACGGCGGACGACGTGTCGGGCGGGCCGCTCCAGTTCTCCGTCTCCGACGCGAGCGCGGGCGGCTACCCGATCCGGGTCCGCCTGACCGAGACGACGATGTTCTGCCCGCGCTGGTCGGTCAACGGCTACACCGCGCTGATCAGCCTGCAGAACACGACCGGCTGTCCCGTCAGCGGGAAAGTCCTGCTGCTGGATTCCTCGGGCGTCCCATTAACGACGCTGCTATTCAGTCTCCTGCCCGGCGGCGCGGTCCAGCTGGCCGTACCGTCCGGGCCTGCCCGCCGTGTTCGGCTCCGCGATCCTGACGCACGACGGTCCTCCGGAAGCCGTCACGGGAGGGATCTACATGGCCCAGCCGAGCGGCGCGGCCGGCGCGAATTTCCGCTGGCCGTTCCGGGAGACTCGTTCCGCCGCCTCGTCCGACGGACGCTGAAGCCTAGTAACCTGCGAGGGCTCGGGCGGCGCGGCAGACCTTTTCGGCGTTGGGGAGGAAGGCTTCCTCGAGCGGGGGGGAGTAGGGGACCGGAGTGTCGGGGGCGGTGACTCGGACGAGCGGGGCGTCGAGGTATTCGAAACAGCGCTCGGAGAGGACGGCCGCGATCTCGGCGCCGATGCCGCCGGTCCGGGTCGCCTCGTGGAGGATGATCGCCCGGTTCGTCTTCGAGACGGAGTTGACGATCGTCTCCTCGTCGAGAGGGAAGAGCGTGCGCAGGTCCACGACCTCGGTGTCGAGGCCTTCTCTCTCCAGGATCGCCGCGGCGTCGAGCGCGGTCCAGAGCATCGCGCCGTAGGTCAGGATCGTGAGGTCGCGCCCTTCCCGGCGAACGGCGGCCTTGCCGATCGGGACGACATAGTCCTCGCGCGGCAGCTCCTCCTTGATCCGGCGATAGAGGTACTTGTGCTCGAAGTAGAGGACGGGATCGTCGTCGCGGATGGCGGCCTTGATCAACCCCTTCGCGTCGTAGGCGGTGGCGGGCTGCACGATCTTCAATCCCGGCGTGTGGGCGAAGTAGGCCTCGGGGTTCTGCGAATGGAAGGGGCCGCCGTGGACGCCGCCTCCGGCGGGGCCGCGCACGACGAGGGGAACGCCGACGCCGGTGCGGTAGCGGGACTTCGCGGCGAAGTTGGTGATCATGTCGAACGCGCAGGAGATGAAGTCGGCGAACTGCATCTCCGCGACGGGGCGCAGGCCCATCATCGCCGCTCCCACGGCCGCTCCGACGATCGCGGTCTCGGAGATCGGCGCGTCGATGACGCGCTCCTCGCCGAACCGGGCGAGCAGGCCGTCGGTCACCTTGAAGGCGCCGCCGTAGACGCCGATGTCTTCGCCGAGGAGGAAGACGCGGCCGTCGCGCTCCATCTCCTCGAGGAGACCTTCGCGGATCGCCTCGACGTAGGTCGTCAGCGGCTTCGACGCGGCCTGCGCCGCGGCGGCGATGCCGATGTCGGATTCGCTCAGCGGAGGCTCCGCAGGATCGGGATCGCGGTTTCCCCCGGCCCGCCGGCGTAGACGTTCTCGGTCAGGCGGTCGGGGGAGGGGAACGGGACTCTCCTCCGCGAACTCGAGGTCGCGGTCGAGCTCTTCGGCGACCGAGCGGTCCACGGCGGCCAGCTCCTCCGCGGTCGCGGTCCCCGACTCCACGAGCGTTCGCGTGTAGCGCTCGATCGGATCGCGGCGCTTCCAGTCCTCGAGCTCCTCCTTCGGGACATACGACTGCGAATCGTGCTCCGCGTGCCCCTTCATCCGGTAGGTGACCGACTCGATGAGCGTGGACCCCTCTCCCTCCCGCGCCCTGTCGGCGGCGCGCCGCGTGGCCTCGTAGACGGCGAGGGCGTCGTTGCCGTCCACGCTGACGCCCGGCACGCCGTACCCCTGCGCCTTGTCGGCGAGCGACCGCGCCAGGGTCTGCTTTCGCATCGGCGTCGAATAGGCCCAGCCGTTGTTCTCCGCGATGAGGATCAGCGGCAGCTTCTGCACGGCGGCGAAGTTGAAGCCCTCGTGGAACGCGCCGGTGGACATGCCGCCGTCGCCGATGTACGTCAGGGCGACGAGTTTCTTCTTCTGGAGCCGGGCGCCGAGCGCGATTCCCGCCATGACGGCGACGAGGGCGCCCAGCATGGAGATGGGGGAGACGAGGCCGCGCTCGGGCGTTCCGAAGTGGAGGTTCGAGTCCCGGCCGCCGGAGGGGGACGTCGCGCGCCCCATGGCCTGCGTGAAGACGTCGCGCGGGGAGTACCCCATCACGAAGACGGAGCCGAGATTGCGGATCAGGGGTCCGACGACGTCCCCCTTCTCCAGCGCGTAGGCGCTCCCGACCGAGGTCGCCTCCTGGCCGAGCGAGCGGTAGAGGCCGCCGACGACCTTGCCCTGGCGGTAGAGGTTGACGAGCCGGTCCTCCGCGCCCCGGTTCAACCGCATGAACCGGTAGATCTCGATCTTCTGTTCGCGCGTGAGGTCGGGCATCGCTCGTCCGCGCGCGATTATATGGGGCTGCCGTGAGCGGTGTGCGGTGTGGGTGTGCCGGGTGCGGGCTACAATCGTGATTGTGCAAGGGCCGCGCGTTTCGGTGGTGATCGCGTCGGACCGGGTCCGGGGGTCTCTGGCCGACTGTCTTCGGTCGCTCGCGGAGCAGGAGAACCCACCGGACTTCGAAGTCCTCGTGGCCTCCGCGATCGAGCCGGCGGCGCCCGATCGGCCGGCCGTATCCGTTCGCCTGGGTGGCGGTCGAGGACAGAAACCCGGCCCTGCGGCGAAACCGCGCCGCCCGCCAGGCCCGGGGCGCCCTTCTCGCCTTCCTCGACGACGACGCGCGGGCGGAGCCGGACTGGCTCGCGGCCGGCGCCCGCGCCCTGGAGCGGTGCTCGATCGCCGGCGGGCCGGATCTCCTGACGCCCGGCGCTTCCTACGCCGAGCGGCTCTCGGATCTCCTCCTCGCGACCCCCTGGATCGGCAGCGGCATTCCCGCGCACGAGCGCACCCCTCGCGGCGGGCCCGTCCGGTCGGCGCACGACGTGGCGCTCTGCAACCTTTTCGCGCGGCGCGAGGCGTTCGAAGCGCTCGGCGGCTTCGACGAGGCGCTCGGCTACATCTCCGAAGACACCGACTTCGTGCGCCGCGCGCTCGAATCGGGAATGGTCGTGGAGCTCGATCCTTCCGTCCGCGTGCGTCACCGCCGCCGGCGGTTCCCCGGCGAGTATCTCGCGCAGCGCTGGCGTTACAGGGTCAAGACGGGACGGATGCTCCTGGAGAGGCCCGGCGTCCACGCGCGCGGGCGCGTCGCCGTCTTTCTCGGAGGCGGGTTCCTCCTGACCGCCGGCGCCGCGCTCTTCGGGCCGGCCTTCGCCGCGCCCGCGCTCCTTCTCTACGCCGCGGCGACATGGGCTCTCTCTTCTTCGATCTGGCGGCGCGACCCGCTTCTCTTTCCCGCCGTCCCGTTCGCCTTCGCCCTGCATCACGCGACGTACTTCTCGGGCCTGCTCGTCGGGATGGCGCGCGGCGCGGTGTCTCTCCTCCGGGCCCCGCGGCCCCGGGCGGCAGCAGACGCGGGGCGGCCCGTGAGGACGCTCGATCTCGCCGCTCACTGGGTGCGCGGGCGGAGACGCTTCCGCGGTATCTCATCCTCGGGATGACCAACCTCTGCAACTCCCGCTGCGTGACGTGCTTCTACTGGGATCACTTGAACGTCAACCGGCACCTGGAGATGAGGCTCGAGGAGTACGACCGCGCCCTCGCGGACCTGCCTTCGCTCTACTCCGTCGTCCTGACGGGCGGAGAGCCGACCTTGAATCGCGAGCTGCCGGAGATCACCCGTCTCCTCTACCGGCGGCACGACGCCACGAACGTCACGATGCCGACCAACGCGCTGATTCCCGATCAGGTCGAGGCGATCGTGGCGCGCGTGCTCGAGTCGCGCAAGGACGAGCGGCAGACGTTCACCGTCGGCCTCTCGATGGATCACCTGGGGGAGCGGCACGACGCGATCCGCGGGGCGCCCGGCAATTTCTCGAGGCTCACGGAGGTCTACAGGCGGCTCGTGGCGATGAAGGGACGCGTGCGCGGACTGACCCTGAACGTGCAGACGGTGCTCGCCTCCTTCAACCGCGACGACCTGCCCGAGATCACCGATTGGGTCGCGCTCAATTTTCCCGGGATCGATTTCCATTCCTTCGAGCTGCTGCGCCCCCCGTTCCCCGACCCTACGATTCACCGCTGACTCCCCGGGAATACGCCGCGGCGCTGAAGTTCCTCCGCCCCTACTGGGCGCGCTTCGACCGCTACCGCCCGATCCTGCGCAACCTGAAGGTCGCGGCGCGCGAAGCGGAGCTGACGACGCTCGAAGAGGAGCGGATGGTCTTCCCGTGCTACGCGGGGACGATCTCCGGCGTGCTCAACCCGGAAGGGACCGTGTCTCTCTGCGAAGTGCAGTGGGAGATCGGCAACATCCGCGACTACGGATATTCCTTCGCGAAGGCCTGGTTCTCGGAGAAGGCGCGCGCCATGCGCCGGAGGATCGCGAACCGCGAATGCTGGTGCACGCACTCCTGCTTCATGACGTCGTCACTGCCGTTCTCGGTGAAGGGGGCAGCGCACCTGGCGAGGAGCGCGTTGCTGCACGGAGCGTCTAAGTCGATCCTGAGCGAAGCGAAGGATCTGCTCTCCTGCGGGCCCGAGGACTAGACTCTTAGACCTCAGATCCTTAGACTACTCCCGTCGTTACGAGGTGCTGACCGTCAGGCGGTCTTCCACCCTCTGGACGCCTTCGGTGCTGCGGGCGATCTGGATGACCTGATCCTTTTCCTCCGGCGTCTTTACTTTCCCGGAGAGGGTCACGACGCCCTGATGAGTGTCCACGTCGATCTTCTCCGCGGACGTCTCGGGCTGCTTGAGGAGCTTCTCCTTGACGGCCTGAGTGATCGCCGTGTCATTGGGAGCGCCGCCGGGGGTGTCCGGGGCTCCGGCGCTCGCTTCCGACCCGGGCGCCGGCATCGCGGCGACGGCGGTGGAAACCGAGAGGTTGTCCACGACGTCGACGACGCCCTCGACGCCCCGCGCCACCGTTACGGCCCTTTCCTTCGTCGCCGGGCTGTCGACGGCGCCGGAGAGCGTGACGACCTTGTTCTGCGTCGCGACCTGAATCTGCGCGGCATTGATGTTCCTGTCCGTCTCCAATCTCGACTTGACCTTCGTCGTGATCCCCAGGTCCGACTCCGGCGCAGGCAACCGTGAACAGCGCCAGCGCGAGACCGCCCAGGACCGCGAATGCGAGTCTCCCTTGTCTCCGCATGAAACCTCCTATTCCGGTCTCCGGCGCGCCAGGACCGCTGGCGGCGGCACGCCTCGTGACCTGGTCTTCTTCAGTTGCAGCATTCGTGCCGCCGCTGTGTCAGCCGACGGCGCGAACAGTCCCCTGCTGAGGGCCTCATTTTTCATGCCTCCGGAAGGCGGGCCGCTTGGCGATCGGACCGGCACCGGCTATTCTTTCCGGCGGAGGCGCGGGATGGCCGAACACGGCGCAGACGATCCGACGGTTTCCGAGGAGACTCGCAAGGGGCGCGAGCGGTGGGAGAAGGCCGCCGCCGAGAGCTTTCAGAAGAAGCCGGCCCGGAAATCCGACTTCACGACCGTGTCCGGTGCGAAAGTCAATCCCATGGCCGCCGCCGACACGGTCGCCGGGTTCGACCCGGAGCGCGACCTCGGATGGCCGGGGGAGTACCCCTTCACGCGCGGCGTCCAGCCCACGATGTACCGCGGCAAGCTCTGGACGATGCGCCAGTTCGCCGGCTACGGCACGGCGAAGCAGACCAACGAGCGCTTCCACTACCTCCTCGATCGCGGCCAGACGGGCCTCTCGACGGCGTTCCATCTCCCCACCCTCTACGGCTACGACTCCGACCACGAGATGGCCCGCGGGCGAGGTCGGCAAGTGCGGCGTCGCCATCGACTCGCTCGCCGACATGGAGGTCCTCTTCGACGGGATCGACCTCGGCCGCGTCACGACCTCCATGACGATCAACTCGACGGCGCCGATCGCGCTCGCCATGTACCTCGCGGTCGCGGAGAAGCACGGCACGCCGTGGGAGAGAGTCGGGGGGACGCTCCAGAACGACATCCTGAAGGAGTACATCGCGCAGAAGGAGTACATCTTTCCGCCGCGCCCCTCGATGCGCCTGATCACGGACCAGTTCGCCTTCTGCATGAAGCACGTGCCGAAGTGGAACACGATCTCGATCTCCGGCTACCACATCCGCGAGGCGGGCTCGACCGCCCTGCAGGAGCTGGCGTTCACGCTGCGCGACGGCGTCGAGTACGTGGAGTACGGGATCGAAGCGGGCCTGGCGGTGGACGAGTTCGCGCCGCGTCTCTCCTTCTTCTTCAACTCGCACAACGACTTCTTCGAGGAGATCGCCAAGTTCCGGGCGGCGCGCCGCGTCTGGTCCAGGACGATGCGGGAGCGCTTCGGCGCGAAGGATCCGCGCTCCTGGATGTGCCGCTTCCACACCCAGACGGCGGGATGCTCGCTGACCGCGCAGCAGCCCTACAACAACGTCGTGCGCACGGCCATCCAGGCGCTGGCCGGCGTCCTCGGCGGGACCAACTCCCTCCACACCAATTCGCTCGACGAGACGCTCGCGCTCCCCACGGACTTCGCCGTCAAGCTCGCGCTGCGCACGCAGCAGGTGATCGCCTACGAGTCGGGCGTCGCCAACACCATCGACCCCCTCGGCGGCTCCTACTTCGTCGAGGAAGCGACGACGAAGATGGAGCGCGGCTGCTTCGACTACTTCCGGCGCATCGACGCCCTGGGCGGGATGGTCGAGGCGATCGAGGCGGGCTTCCCGCAGCGCGAGATCATGGACGCGGCGTACGCATACCAGCGCGCGGTGGACGCGAAGGAGAAGATCGTCGTCGGCGTCAACGACTTCACCGACGCGGAGGAGGCGCCGCTCGAGATCCTCTACATCGACGAGTCCGTGGAGGATCTGCAGAAGAACTCGGTCCGGGAACTGCGGCGGACGCGCGACGGCAAGGCCGTGTCTTCGGCGCTTCACGCCCTGCGCCAGGCCTGCGCCGACGGCAGGAACGTGATGCCCCCCTTGATCGACGCCGTCAAGACCTATGCCACGGTCGGTGAGATCTCCGACGTCATGCGCGAAGTCTTCGCCACCTACGAAGAGCCAGCCGTCTACTAGCAGCCGAAAGGCCTCGCACAACCGGCGATCGAAGCCGGCCGGAAAGGAACGAGGATGAAGACGCCGGAAAAACCGGATGCCATGAGCCTCGAGCACCAGGAGCTGCACAAAGAGCTGACGACCGCGGCGAACGCCGGAGGCGAAACGGCCGAGGCCGCGACGGAGGTCATGAGAGTTCTCTTCCCTCACATGCTTCTCGAGGAGGAGCTGGCGATCCCCTCCCTGAAGCTCCTGCCCGCCCTGGCGCGCGGCAAGGTCGATGCCGACGTCAGGCAGGTCCTGAGGAGAACGGAGAGGCTCAAGGCGGAGCTTCCCCACATGCTCGCCCAGCACAAGATCATCGTCCGGGCGCTGCGGAAACTGCAGCAGTCGGCCATGGCCGAGCATCACGCGGTCCACGCGCGGCTGGCGCAGAAGCTGATCCGCCACGCCCAGACGGAGGAGGAATTCCTCTACCCCGCCTCGATCCTGGTGGGCGAGTACATCAAGCTGCGCCTCGGCAAGGCCTGAGTGGACACCATCTGGTTCAACTGCACCATGGCGCTGAACATCGAGGGTCGGAAGACCCCGCCGGCATAGGGCCGATGGCCCGGCCGGCGCCCCGGGCCTCTGATTCATTTGGATCATGCGGGGCGCGGCCGCGAGGGGACACACTTGGGCAAGGCGTGGAGGTAATCCATGACTCTCTTGCTGGTCTTCGCTGCCGTCCTGGTTCTGTCGTGTGTTCCGCTTCTTTACGTGCTCGTTCGCAACTACAGGCGTTACCGCGGGCCCCGGGTCGTCTTGTGCCCCGAGACGATCACGCCCGAGGAGGTTGAGGTCGGCGCAATTCGAGCCGCCTGGGGCGCGGCGCGCGAGGATCTGCATCTGCGTCTGACGTCCTGCTCCCGCTGGCCGGAGCGCGGCAAGTGCGGGCAGCGGTGCCTGACCCAGATCGAGGGATCGCCGGACGGATGCCTCGTGAAAGACCGCGTGGCCCAGTGGTACGCCGGTTCCAAGTGCGCGCTCTGCGGAAACGAGATCGGCGCGATCCGCCGGTTCCATCGGAGCCCGGGCCTCGCCGGGCCCGACGGGAAGATCCGGAGGTGGCGCGATCTGACCGTGGAAGACCTCGCCGAAGCCTTCGCGACCCATCGCCCGATCTGCGCCGCCTGCGTCGCCAAGGCAAAGCAGCCCCCGACCACGCAGAAGAAATCGGCTGCTTAGCCGTCATACCGCCGGCGCGACCGGAGCCTCCCCCTCTCCCCCCGGGAGAGGGTCGGGGTGAGGGCGCCGGTTGAACCACCGACCAGGTGCTCGCGCCTGCGAAAGTGGCGGAACTGGTAGACGCGCAGCGGGGGCGCGGGGGTGGCTTTCAGCGCGGGCGGTCGCTTCGCGACCGGCGCTGAGAGATTCTAGCTACCGGAGCTACAGCCCAAGCCTTCTTGGCGCGCGCTCGTTCTTCTCCGACCCCTGCGAAAGTGGCGGAACTGGTAGACGCGCAGCCGGGGCACGGGGGTGTCCCCCGACACCAGCCGAACCTGTGCCCACAGGTTCCCTTGACGGGACGACACCCGACCGCTAGCATCGACACCCCTGCGAAAGTGGCGGAACTGGTAGACGCGCAGCGGGGGGCACGGGGGTCTCCCCCGAACACTTCAGCCGGAACCTGTGGCCCACAGGTTCCCTTGACGCCGACGAACTCGACGGCTAGCATCAACAGCCCTGCGAAAGTGGCGGAACTGGTAGACGCGCAGGTTTCAGGAACCTGTGGGTAACACCGTGAGGGTTCGAGTCCCTCCTTTCGCACCAATCCTCGGCTCCTCGATGCAGGAGCATGCCGGGAAATGCGGTATGTCCGCGCCTCGAGGTCAGAAGCTCAGCGTGAACTGATTGATGTAGCCGGTATAGATCAGGACGCCGTATCGGAGAACGTCGCGTCCGATCAGGCATCCGATCTGCTGGCCCTGCATCGGAGCCTGGATCACCTTCACGTTCTGCACCGTGACGTTGTTCTGGAAGGCGATGGTCACGAGGTATTCGTAGCACTGCACGATGTGCCCCGCGGTTCGGATCTGGGCGACCCCAACGGGCGACGATGCCGAGCCGGTCGGCGAGTCCCTCCTGAATCACGGACGCCGACGCGCCGGTGTCGATCATCGCGAGCGCATCGATTGGCGCGGGGACGGCTCCGCCGGTCCTGCGGATCGCCTGCTCGGCAGGGTGAGACAGCGCGAGCTTTACCGGGGTGAGCGGGCCGGTTACCTGCAGGTTCGGGTGCTGCGTCGTGAACGACGGCACTCAGAGCGCCAGATTGTTCGTGATGAAGTTCTGAGTCGGCTCGACGCGGAGGACCTGCCTGACCAGGAACGGGACGTTGCCGAAGCGGTTGTACCCGTCGGTAATCGCGTCGGTCTCCGACTCGTAGATGCCCGCAACCTCGCCGCCCTTGATGAGCACGAATTTCCCCTCGGAAGTGCCGAGGAGCTCGGGCTTTCGGTTTTCGTAGGTTTGAACCTCTTCGTCCAGCAGGGCGGGCATGGAGAGAATCCTATCAAGGCCCCGGAGGACATCCGAAAGAGCCGGTTGCATCCCGTCACTCCGGGATCTCCTCGAAGACGCCGAGGGACGGTGTTTTTCCGGACCCGGTCCCAGCGGAAGCAGCGGCCGTTCATGGCGATGGAGACGCCGGGCGGGAGGACCTGGACGAAGGAGAGGGCGCTGCCGAGGTTGAAGAGGCCGTCGGAGCTGCCGAAGGCGTAGGGGACCATCGCGCCGGTCAGGACGATCGTCTTGTCGCCGGCGCCTTCGGCCAGGACGCGGGCCGTCTCGACCATCGTGTCCGTGCCGTGCGTGATGACGATCCGCCTTTCGCGCGCCTGGCGGCAGTTGGCCAGGATCGTCTCGCGGTCCGCGTCCGTCATCTCGAGGCTGTCCACCATCATGACGGTTCGCACGGCGACATCGAGCCGGCAGCGGCCGAGCCGGAGCATCTCCCGAACGTGCGTGTCCTTGAAGTAGAGGGCGCCGGACAGCTCGTCGTACTCCTTGTCGAACGTCCCCCCCGTGATCAGAAGCCGGATCCGCACTTCAACTCCCCCTCTTTCGCCGGAAACATATATGACGCGGACCTCTCGGAGCGGCCCTGCTAGGGCAGCGGACGAAGGCGGGCGTCGAAGCGGTGGGTGACCTCGTCGCATCGCGGGCAGGCGAGAACAACCTGGGTCTCGGACGTGCCCCGGGAGGGGATCGGGTCCTGGAATTGGGCGATGGCTTGCGCGATCGTCCCCTCGCCATGCAGGGGCATGGCCCGAACCTCGATGGAGACGTCCGGACCCTCGAAGGAGAAGGCGCACGCGTTCGATGCAGTCACTTTCACCGGCACGACGAGAGGCGAATAGCCTCCATAGTGGACCTCGTCGTTCTCGACCCGGAACGTCAGACAGCGAGCCATCTTGTTGCGCGGCGTTTCGGGGAGGTCGGTGACTTCGGGGAGGGGGGACGGTGCCGCGGCCGGGGCGGCGGGCTCCGGGCGCGCCGCCGTCACCGGGACGTCGGCTCGCTCCTGCACCGGGGTCGGATGCGCGCGGTCGAACTCCGCGAGCAGCTCGTCGGTCGACTTCGCGACGGGGCTCGCCCTCACGGCCTCCTGCGGCGGCGCGGCCCTTGCCGCGGGCGCGGCCGTGACGCGGGAAGCCGCGGGGGGTGGGGGAGGCGCGGATTCCCTCCTGCCGAGCTCGTAGCGCGCCGATCGCGATGGCGAGCGCCGCCGCGATCCCGAGAAGGACCTTCGCTCGCGCGCCGACGCCGCGCTCCGGCTGCGCCGGATCAATTCTGCCCACCGTGAGAGTCTAGTCCTCCGCAGCGGAGGGTTCGACCCGAGCTCGAGGAGCGCCGGGACCCGGGGCGCCGCCAATGTAGACTTCGCCGCGTGTTGCCGCGCGATTCGGAAATCCTGGAGCGTCTCCGGCAGAAGGGCTCGAGGACCGCTTCCTTCAAGGACCTCGTCCGCTCTTTTCGGGTCGGCGACGACGAGGAGGAGAGCCCTCCGCGAGCGGCTCGATGAGCTCGAGAGGACGGGGCGGATCGCCCGCGTCCGCGGCGAAAAGTACTCGGCCATCGAGTTTTCGAACCTGACGGCGGGACGCCTGAGCGTCCGGCCCGAAGGGTACGGGTTCGTCCTCGTGGAAGGGGGGCCCGACCTCTTCGTGCCGCGCAACGGCATGCACGGAGCGATGGACGGCGACACCGTGCTGGCGCGCGAGGAGCGCACGCGCGCCGCGGGGCGGCGGCGCGATCCAGAGAGGATCTCCGGGAGCGTCGTCAAGGTCCTCGCCCGCGCGCGCGGAGCGGGTCGTCGGGAGGTTCGAGACGGAAGAGGGGCACAAGGTCGTGCTCCCGTACGACCCGAAGATCGACGCGGTCGTCCGCATCGCGGAGGGGAAGGCGCACGGCGCCCGCAACGGCGAGATCGTCGAGGCGCGGCTGACGTCGTTCCCCGACGCGCGCCGGATCGCTCACGGCGTCGTCGAGGAGCGGATCGGGTTCCTGGGGGAGCCGGGCGTGGACATCGAGATCGTGCTGCGGTCCCACGGCCTGCCGCCGCGGTTCCCCCAGCAGGTCGTCGAAGAGTCGGAGACCTTTCCCGAGGAGGTCGGAGAGGACGATCTGCTCGGGCGCCGGGACTTCCGCGATCACCGCATCGTCACGATCGACGGCGAGACCGCCAAGGACTTCGACGACGCGGTCGAAGTGGAGCGGACGGCCCACGGCTTCCGCCTGGGCGTGCACATCGCGGACGTCTCGCACTACGTCGCGCCGGGGACCGCCCTGGACGAGCGAGGCGCTCTCGCGCGGGACGTCGGTCTATTTCCCGGGGCGCGTGCTGCCGATGCTGCCGGAGCGCCTCTCCAACGGCCTCTGCTCGCTGAATCCGCGCGTGGACCGGCTCGTTCTCTCCGCGATCCTCGAGACCGACCGGAAGGGGCGCGTGACCCGGTCCGAGTTCGTCAAGGGGGTGATCCGGAGCGCGCACCGCATGACGTACACCGAGGTCGCGCGCCTGCTGGAGACGCAGACCGAGCTCCGCGGACGAGAGCCGCTACGGCCGGCTTCTCGACGATTTCCGGGCGATGGGCGAGCTCGCCGCCCTGCTGCGGGAGCGGCGCTTCGCCCGCGGCTCGATCGACTTCGATCTGCCGGACGCCGACGTGGTCCTGGACGACGAGGGGCTCGTCGTGGGGATCGTGCCGGAGTCGCGCAACGTCGCGCACCGCCTGATCGAGGAGTTCATGCTCGCGGCCAACGAGGCGGTCGCGAAGAAGCTCCTCTTCTCCAAGCAGCCCGCGATCTACCGCGTGCACGACAGGCCGGATCCGGACCGGCTCGTGGACCTGCGCGAGGTGCTCGAGAGCTTCGGGTACGAGCTGAAGGGCGACCTGGAGGAGGTCCCGCCCTCCGCGTTCCAGCGGATCCTGGAACAGATCGAGGGCAAGCCCGAGGAGCGGCTCCTCTCGGACCTGCTCCTGCGGGCGCAGCGCAAGGCGCTCTACAGCCCGGAGTGCCGCGGCCATTACGCCCTGGCCGCTCCGTACTATTGCCACTTCACCTCGCCCATCCGCCGGTATCCGGACCTGATCGTCCACCGCCAGTTGACGAGGCTCTTCGAGGAGGGAAGGCCCGTGCCGGCCGAAGACTTCGAATCGGTGAACGAGAGCCTGGCCGGCGATGGCGAAGCTCTCCTCCGAACGCGAGCGGCGCGCCGAACAGGCGGAGCGGGAGAGCCTCCTCTGGAAGAAGATCGTTTTCATGAAGGACAAGGTCGGGCGCGAATTCGACGCGTTCGTGACCGGTGTGACATCATTCGGCCTCTTCGTGATGCTCAAAGACTTCTTCGTCGAGGGGCTCGTTCCCGTGTCCGCGCTCGGCGAGGACTTCTTCGTGTACGAGGAGAAGCAGCACCGCCTGCGGGGCCGCTCGAGCGGGAAGTCCTACCGGCTGGGGGACAGCGTGCGCGTCAAGCTCTCCGCGATCGATGAAGCGCGCCGCCGCCTCGACTTCCGCCTTCCCGGGACGGCCGCGCCGGCTCCCGCGCCCTCGCCGGCGGCCGCGGAAGGTCTCCCGGTGAGCGAGTCCGTCTGTCATTCTGAGGCCGGAGGCCCGAGATCTGCTCCGGCGACAGAGCAGATCCTTCGCTCCGCTCAGGATGACAGCGACAGAGGAAGCGATGATGGTCGGGCAGGACTGCAATCTGGCCTTGTTTCGTGGCGGCTCTCGTGTGCGCCGCCTGCCAGGAGAAGGGGCGGCCGGAGCCGGGGGTCATGATGGCCGTGTCCCACGAGCGGGAGACGCAGGAGACGAGCACGGCAACGGAAGGCGGGACCGGGGACGGCGACCGCGGCAGCGCCGAAGATCCCCACGCGCCTGGTCGTGCCGCCGGAGGTCGCGAAGACGTATGCCGCGATCCGACTGGCCTGGAAGGACTCCGGCAGCGGCAAGGAAGGCGCCGTGGACGTGCCGCTCGGCGGCTCGGCGCGCGTCCCGGATTCGGAGATGGAGGTCCGTGCGACGTCTTCCTGCCGGCGTTCACGATGGCGGCCGACGAGATCACCTCGAACGGCGTCGAGGCGACCAATCCGGCGGCGCGCATCACGGTCGTCGAGAAGGGAAACGAGATCTTCAGCGGATGGATCTTCACGAATTTTCCGGACGTCCATCCCTTCCAGCATCCCCGCTTCTCTCTGCGGCTCGCCGGAGGCGTCAAGGGCGCGACGCAAGAGCTGACGTGGTGAACGGCGCCCTCACCCCGGCCCTCTCCCGGGGGGAGAGGGAGGTTCACGGTCGTCGTCGCGGGGCGCCCGAACGTCGGGAAGTCCGCGCTCTTCAATCGGCTGCTCGGGCGGCGCCGCTCGCTCGTGCACGATCTTCCGGGGATGACCCGCGACGTCCTGGAGGCCGAGGCGAGGCTCCCCGACGACCGGATCTACCGCCTCGTGGACACGGGCGGCTTCGACCCCGAGGGGAAGGAGTCCATTCCGAAGGCGGTGCGGCAGAAGGCGCTCGAGGCGATCCGCGGCGCCGACCTGGTCGTGCTCGTCATGGACGCTTCGGCCGGAGTCCTGCCGGGCGACCGGGCCGCGGCGCGGGCGGCGCGCGAGGCGGGGGCCGACACGATCGTCGCGGCGAACAAGATCGATCGCAAGGAGGGGAGCGAGGGAGAGGTCGAGGCCTGGGAGCTCGGGTTCCCGGAGGTCTACGGCGTCTCCGCCGAGCATGCCATCGGCGTGGACGACATCCAGGCGGCGATCGCGGCGAGGATGTCGGCGTCCTCTTCGGAAGGGATTTCAACGGAAAGGACGGAGGACCGGTCGGCGGACGGTTCCGCGGAGATCGCGCTGGCCGTCGTCGGTCGCCCCAACGTGGGGAAATCCTCTCTCGTCAACGCCCTCCTCGGACGGGAACAGGCGATCGTTTCGGAGATACCGGGAACGACGCGCGACTCCGTGGACGCGGTCCTCGTCCACGCCGGCCGGCGCTTCCGGCTCGTGGATACCGCCGGGCATCCGCCGCAAGTCGCGCACGGAGCGCGGTCCGGAGGTCCTTTCGGTCGTCTCCGCCCGGAAGCGGATCGAGGAGTCCGACGTCGTCCTCCTCGTCCTCGACGCCAACGAGGGCGTGGCGGCGCAGGACTCGGCGGTGGCCTCCGCGGCCTACGAAACGGGCAAGGGGCTCGTGCTCATCGGCAACAAGTGGGACCTCGCGGGCCGGCCCGGCGAGGAGACCGCGAAGGAGTTCGCCGCGACCGTCGAGGAGCGTCTCCCCTTCGCGAAGCACGCGCCTCTGCTCCTCGTCTCGGCGACGACCGGGCGCGGGATCTCCCGCATCCTCGACATCGCCGCCAGGGTGGCCGAGAACCGCCGCCGCCGGATCACGACGGGGGAGTTGAACCGCGTGCTCGGCCGGCCGCTGCGCGACAAGCCGCCGCGGACCGCCTCGGGCAAGAGACTCAAGGTCTTCTACGTCGCGCAAACGGGCGCCGCGCCGCCGACCTTCACCCTCGTGGCCAACCGCGCCGAGGCCCTCCATTTCTCCGAGACCCGCCGCATCGAGAACATCGTCCGAGAGGCGGCGGACTTCGAGGGCAGCCCGATCCGGATCTCCATCCGCGGCCGGGCGCAGACCCCGGTGGAACGGCGAAGGAGGACGTCCGGGAAGCGCCGAGGGAAGAAGTCCGGGGTCCAGACGTCGAGGAGTCAAAAGTGGAGAGCGCGCGGATTCCAGAGACCGGAGTAGAGTATTTCCGTGGCGAAAACCGAGCAGGAGTTCTACAAGCCGGCCGAGGCATGCCGGATCGCCGAGGTCGCGCCCTACGTCCTGCGCTACTGGGAGACCGAGTTTCCCGCCCTGGCCGAAGGGAAGGAGAAGGGCGCCGCCAAGCTCTACTCCTCCCGCGACGTCAAGATCATCGCGCGGATCCGGGAGCTCCTCTACGACGAGGGCTTCACCGTCGCCGGCGCCAAGAAGCGCCTCGAGGCCGAGATCGCCGAAGGGCCGATTCGAAGACGGCCTGAAACCGGCGCCGCCTCCCGCCGAGCAGAAGCAGCCGCCGAAGACTCTCGCGCCGCCCCGTCCGCCCGCCGCCCGGCCGCAGCCCGAGCTTGCCGAGCCGGCGTTCCTCTCCGCCGAGCCCGCCTCCGCGCGCGCGCCCTTCTTCTTCCGGTTTTCCGGAGCGCAAGAAGGTCGTCCGGGAGCTCAAGGAGATCGTCAAGCTCCTGGACCGCGGAAAGACGCGGTAGCCGTTTCCGGCGAAGAGACGGGCCCGGCAGTCCTGAGACAGACCTGACCCCGCGCCGATGAAAAGAGTCCTGATTCTCCTCGCGCTTCTCGTCCCGCTGCCGGCGATCGCGGCGATGCCGCGCAAGGGGGATGCCGCGGCGGCGACCCCGCCGAAGCTGCAGCTTCCGAAGACGGCGCGGCCGATCCGATACGCGATCGACCTGACCCTCATCCCGTCGCGGGAGACGTTCTCGGGGACGGCCGAGATCGAGCTGGAGCTGTCGGAGGCGGCGAGCCTGCTCTGGCTGAACGCGACCGACCTCTCGATCTCCCGGGCGTCTCTGGCCGTCGGGAGCCGCACGCTCCCCGCGCGGGTCGTCCCCGGCGGAGAGGATTTCGTGGGCTTCTCGTTGCCGCGTCCCGCCGGCCCCGGCCGCGCGCGGCTGCCGTCGCCTTCACCGGCAAGGTCTCCGGCAACAGCACGACCGGGATCTTTCACCAGAAAGCGGGGGAGGACTGGTACCTCTTCTCCATGTTCGAGGCGATCGACGCGCGGCGGGCGTTTCCCTGCTTCGATGAGCCGTCGTACAAGGTCCCCTGGCGGCTCACGCTGCGCGTGCCCCGGGAGGACATCGCGGTCTCCAACACTCCCGTCCTCTCCGAGAAGCCGATCGAAGGAGGGCTGAAGGCCGTCGCCTTCGCCGAGAGCAAGCCGCTGCCGAGCTACCTGGTCGCCTTCGGGGTCGGCCCGTTCGACGTCGTGGACGCGGGGCGGGCCGGCAAGAACCGCACCCCGATCCGGATGATCGTGCCCGCGAGGGCGAGGCGCGGAAGCGCGGTACGCCGCGCGAGACGACGGGGCCGCTGCTCGAGGTGCTCGAGGACTACTTCGGAATCCCCTATCCCTACGAGAAGCTCGACAATCTCGTCATCCCGCACACGGTCCGTTTCGGCGCGATGGAGAACGCGGGGCTGGTCACGTACAACGAGACGATCCTCCTCGCGACGCCGGATCACCAGACTCCCGAGTTCCAGCGCGACTGGGCGAGCATCTGCGCGCACGAGACGGCCCACCAGTGGTTCGGAGACCTCGTCACGCTCGCCTGGTGGAACGACACCTGGTTGAACGAGTCGTTCGCGACCTGGATGGCGGAGAAGGTCCTGGAGAAGTGGAAGCCGGACTGGAACATCCCGGTGCGGCGCGCGATCGACCGGAGCCAGACGATGCAGCGGGACTCGCTCGTGTCGGCGCGGATGATCCGCCAGCCGATCGAGTCGAAGGGGGACATCGACAGCGCCTTCGACGACATCAGCTACGGCAAGGGCTCCGCGGTCCTCTCGATGTTCGAGGCCTGGGCGACGCCCGAGAAGTTCCAGAAGGGAGTGCGCCGCTACCTGACCGCGCACGCCTGGGGCAACGCGACGGCCGGGGACTTCCTGGCCGCGCTCGAGGCGGAGGGGGGCGCCGGCCTCGCGAAGGCGTTCTCGACCTTCCTCGACCAGGTCGGCGTGCCGGTCGTGGCGCTCTCGCTGACGTGCGGCGCGGAGAGCCGCCGTCGCTCTCGCTCTCGCAGCGGCGCCTGGTGGCCCGAGGCTCTCCCCCCGCCGCTTCGCAGGTCTGGTCGATCCCGGTCTGCGTTCGATACGGGGCGGAGGGATGGTCGGGGAAGACCTGCGAGCTCGTCGCGGACGCAGAACGGCCCGTGTCGCGCTCTCCGACGCGCGCGCGTGCCCGGCGTGGGTCCTCGGCAATGCCGGCGAGCGGGGCTACTACGCGGTCGTCTACGAAGAGGCGCTGCTTACCCGATTGCTCGCGGGAGGAGCGCCGGCGCTCGCCCCGCCCGAGCGCGTCGGCATCCTCCGGGACGTGGCCGTCCTCGCGGACGCGGGGCAGGTCTCCTGGGCGAGCGCGCTCAAGATCGTGCCGGAGTTCGCGGAGCAACGCGCGACCCACTCGTCGTCTCCGCGGCCGTGCGCATCGCCTCCGGCGTGGAGCGAAACCTGGTCGCCGACGATCGGCGCGCCAATTACGAGCGCTTCGTCGTGAAGCTCTTCGGAGCGGGGGCGCGGCGGCTCGGATGGAACCCGAAGCCGGGGGAGGACGAGGAGACGCAGCTCCTGCGCCCCCGTCTGCTCGGGTTCGTCGCCCGGGTCGGCAGGGACTCCGAGCTGCGCGGCGAGGCGAAGAGGCTCGCGCGCGCCTGGCTGGAGGACCCGAAGGCGACCGGCACCGACACGCTCGAGGCGGTGCTCGGGATCGCGGCCGAGGAAGGAGACCGCGATCTCTTCGAGCGGTTCCGCGCCAGCGCCAGGAGCGTGACGGACCACCGGGACCGCACGCGGCTTCTCGACGCCCTCGGGAGGTTCCGCGACCCCGCCCTGGAGAAGGAGGCGCTCGCAATTCTCCTGGGCGACGAGTTCGACATCCGCGAGTCCATCGGAATCCTCTGGGCGAGCTCTGGACGATCGCGCCACGCGCGAGGTCGCGTGGCAGTTCTTCAAGGCCAATTTCGATGCTCTCGTGGCGAAGATCCCCCGGGAGATGGGGGCGTGGCTGCCGTGGACGGGGGGTTTCTTCTGCGATGCCTCGCACCGCGCCGAGGTCGAGGCTTTCTTCCGCGGGAGAGTGGACAAGCTCGTGGGCGCGCAGAGGCCGCTCGCCGAGGCGCTCGAGGTGATCGATCAGTGCGTCGCGCTCAAGGCGGACCAGTCGGCCGCGGTCGCCGAAGTCCTCGCGGCGTACTAGCCCGATTGTTCAGGCCGCGAAGAGCGGGAGCCGCCGGGGTTCAGATTCGCGCTAGCCTGGCGTTGCCGGGCAGACCGAGAACAGGCTGCGGGTCGGGGGCCGCGGCCCGCTTCTGCGCCGCTTCGAGCTTCCTGGCGAGGTCGTCCAGCGCGTCGCTCAACTCCCGCAGGGAAATCCGCTGGCCCTGAAAGGAAAGAGTGTCGCTGGCCGGATCGTAGTCCCGGAGCCTGTTCTTCAAGTCCGCGACCTGTGTCGTCGGTCCCACGTCCCCGTCGGCGAGAATCCTCTCTCGCGCTCGGCCCACAGATCGAGCCTCTCATCGAAGTGCTCGAACTGATTCCGGACGGCCCGATCCGTGAGCGGCGACCGGGCGGGCAGGCCAAGGTGCTTTCGCAGCTCGATTCCCCTGGACGACGGAGAGCTCCTCCCCGCTCTGTGATCGCGCTCGGCCGGCCAGAGCGTCCTGGAGATCTTCGCCACCGCCAGGAGGAAGCCCTGCGCCGAGTACCAGAATCGCCGCGTGGCGGCGGTCCGCCGGCGGTCGAATTCTCCGTGCAGCGTCGTCCAGGACCCGACATCGAACCATTCGCGCTGGGACCGGAAGTCGCGCGCGGCCTGGTCCATCTCGGTCAGGGCCGCGCGCAAGTCCCTCATCGCGATCCGGGCAAAGGAAACCTGCCAGTCCAGCTCCCGGCAGCAGTTCGTCCGAAGGATCTCGTCCATTCGATTCTCCTCCGCGCGGCGCGATCGCGATCGAATGCCCCCACCGTCCCTGCGAGCTCCGAAACAGTTCCCTGACTTCCAGGTGGCGCGAGAAATTCGGTGGAGAATTTACCACGACAGGCCGCTCGCGCCTGTCGCGGCGTCTACTTCTTTACCGGTCCGAGGTACTTGTCCAGCCAGTCGAGGCTCTCGCGAATGAACTCCTTGCGCGGAACGGCGTGGCCGGTCTCGTAGATGACATGCCGCTTGTCCTTCTCGGGCGTTCCGAGAAGCGGTAGAGCGGGATCTGTGAGGACTCGACCGGGAAGAAGTGGTCGTACCGGCCGTTCAACATGAGCACCGGCATCTTGACGCGCGTGACGAAGTTGATCGGGTCGGCCTCGGGCAGCGCCTGCTGGAACACGAGCCCCCCCGACTCCAGGACCGCCGTCTTGAAGCGGTTCTCCACCGCGAGGACCACCGGCGCGACGGCGCCACCCCAGCTCAGGCCGACGTAGGCGAGGCTTCCCCGCTCGATGTCCTTCCGCGTCTCGAGATAGTCGATCGAGCGGCCGACGTCCTTCGACCACGCGATGACGTGGTCGCGCCAGAACGCCGTGGGCTCCGGATAGTCCGACTTCAGATCGTCCCGCCTCTCGAAGGTGCTCTTGTAGATCGGGGCAGATCAGGGCCCGCCCGCTCTGCGGAATGAAATCGGCGTAGACGGAGAGACTGAACTTGTCCGTGTGGATGGCGCTCGAGCCCGGGAAGTAGACGATCGTCTGGTAGGGAGGGGACGCGTTCTTCGGCAGAAACAGGTACGCGACGACGCGCTCGCCCCCGTACGCCGCGTTGAAGCTGACTTTCTCCTGCGTCCAATCCTCGGTCGTTTCCGTCGACTCGACCTTCGCGGCGAGGTCGCCCCTGTCGTACGCGTAGAGCCCCTTGTAGGCGGCGAAGACCTCGTCGGAGACCGGCTTCTCCTTGAAGAAATCGCGGAACGGGGGCTCGACCGTGGCGGCCGAGGCCGCCGGGGGCGGCGAGGAGAGCTTGACGCAGCGGAATCCGTAGTTCGCCCGGCGATCCCAGGCCGGCTGCGCGTCCTGGTCTATGAACATGTACGTCGGCTCCCCGAAACCGCCTCCCAGGATGTACCGCCTGCCGCCCGAGCTCTCGTTCCAGCACCACTCCTTGACGTTGCCGGCCATGTCGGTCGTGCCGAAGCCGCTCCAGGCGCCGTCGCCTCCCACCGCGACCGTCCCCGTGCCGCGAAAGTTGCTCCCGGGCACGATGAGCATGCTGGCGCGCGTCTGCGCGGCCTCGTTCCAGTGGTAGATCGTCGGAAGGCTCTTGCCCGCGAATTCCGCGTACGCCGCGGCCTCGTACCAGCTCACGCCCGCGACGGGGTGCTTCTCCTGTCCCTTCGGGTAATTGCCGAGCTCCCAGGTCGCCGGGCCGGAACGCCCCGTGGCGTCGCGCAGACGTGCCATCGCTTCCGCCCACGCGACCGGTTGCCCGTTCGCGACGAAGGACTGCTTCCAGAAGTCGGGCTTCTGGTAGCCGCCGGCATCGACGAACTTCTTGTACTCCTCGTTGGTCACTTCGTGCTGGTCGATCCAGTAGTCCTCGAGCGGCACCTCGGGAAGGTGATCGAGCCCGGGGATCGCGAGGCCGACCTTTCCGCCGGCGACGCGCACCATTCCCGCCGGCGCGCTCCCCGCGGGATCGAGCCGGCACGTGATGTCCCTTCCGAAACCGTAGGACCAGGTCGGCGCGATCCGGTAGGCGGTCTCGTAGCCCGGCTTCGACGATTCGCCAGTAGTAGAACCCCTTGGGCACGCGGATCTTCTGGAGCGGCGTCATCCCGAGGCGCTCCCAGACTCCCGGATTCTGGTACGGCCGGTAGAACGCTTCGGCTCCGGTCGGGACCGTCTCGACGGAGACCTCCATCGTCGCCTCCGTCCACAGCTTCGCGAGCGCCGGGTCCTGCGGAAGGACGAGCCGCGCCTGCCGGGCGAGCGCGGCGGCTTTGGCGAAGTCCTCCGCGGCCACCAGCCGCGCGATCTCGGGCGCGGCGGTCTCGCGGGCCCATCGCGCGCGGGCCGCGCGGTGCCAGAACCAGCCGCCGAGCGCCACGACGCCGAGGCCCGCGACCGTCAGGGCGGCCACCGCCATCATCGAGAGACGTCCCTTGCGGGCAGGCGCGAGGGAGGCCTCGATCTCCGCGAGCTCGGCCTTCAACTCCTCGGCGCTCGCGAACCGCCGGGCGGGGTCCTTCTCCAGGAGCCGGAGGATCGCGGCCTTCAACCGTGTCCGGCGCCGCGACGTCTCGCAGCGGCCTCGGCGGAGCGTGCAGGATGGCGTCCGCGATTGCCACGGCGGTGCCGCCGCCGAACGGCAGGCGGCCCGTGAGCATTTCGTACATCACGACGCCGAGCGAGAAGAGGTCGCTGCGCGCGTCGAGAGGCTTGCCGAGCAGCTGCTCGGGCGACATGGACGTCAGGGTTCCGACCGCCATTCCTTCGCGCGTCAGCTCCGGCGCCGCGCCGCCGGTTCCCGGTCCCGGCGCCAGCCGCTTGGCGAGACCGAAGTCGAGGACCTTCACCTGGCCCTGCGGCGTCAGAACGATGTTGCCGCTCTTGATGTCCCGATGGAGGATTCCCGCGCGGTGCGCCTCCGCCAGCGCGGCGGAGATCTGCCGCGCCAGCGCCACGACTTGCGCCGGCGGCAGCGGACCGCCCGAGACCACTTCGTGAAGGGTGCGGCCCTCGACGAGCTCCATCACGATCAGGTGCCGCCCGCCGGCCTCCACGAGGTCGTGGACCGTGCAGATGTTGGGGTGGTTCAGCGCGGACGCGGCCATCGCCTCGCGGCGGAACCTCTCCCGCCGGTCCACGTCCTGCGCGAAATCCTCGGGCAGCAGCTTGACCGCCACCATCCGCTCCAGCCGCGCGTCCCGCGCCCGGTAGACCTCGCCGAATCCTCCCGCGCCGAGGAGCTCCTGGATCTCGAAGTGATCGAGCGTCGTCCCGAACCCGACCGACGGCGCGGCCGGCCCGCGCGGGCCGGACCCCGGCAGCGGCGTGGCGACCGTGAGCTCCCGGGACAGCTCGGAGCTCCCGCTGCCCCTCTCGCCGGCGCTCCCCGGCTTCACCGAGTCATCGCCACGCAAGTCCATCCGTCGAGGCCCTCGCTTCTTTCAGTTCCCGTCTTGGTTCCGACGATTCTACGTCTCGCGAGGCGGCGTTAGAATCTCCAGGATTCGAGTCCAACCTCGCTTTGACAGGAGGAGTGCCGTTCAGGTGCTGACCGAGGACGAGCAGGGTCGCGAGCTCCGCCTCCGCGTCGGCGAGAGCTTCTCGGTCGATTTGCGCGAACAGGCAATGGGAGGCTTTCGATGGGTTCTCGGTGAGTCGGGCGGATCAGCGACAACTCTCGCCGAAGAAAGGACCGTCCCCGGCGCCGGAGTCGGGGCGCCCAACCAGCACATCTGGGAGTTCACCGCGGCCCGGCCCGGTGTCGAGCGACTGGTCTGGAATTATGGCCGCGCGTGGGAACCGGCCGCCGCGAAGCGGGTTTTTTCGATTCAAGTCCGCGTTGCGGAATAGGCTTGTCGGCGCACCACTCCTATTCGACGAGCCTGATTGTCCAGAAGTCGTCGGAGAGATTCGGATCCAGCAGATAAGAATAGGGCATCTTGAAGTAGCCCTGAATTCCCCAACCTGTGCCCCAGGAGTTACGAACGAGGAAGTCGTGCGTGTCGTCGGCGTAACCGACGGCGAGGACCGCATGTCCACCGAGGATCTGATCTCCCCGCGGCGGCAGGGGGACTATTCCCGTCCTGGCGACCTCTGCGCTCTCGAAGCCGGAGTACACGGTAAACCCGAAGACGAATGGATAGCCTGAGGCCAGGCACCCGCGCATCTGCGTCGAGTCGCGCGCTACCCGCTGGTACTGCACCGCCTGATGCTTCTTGGCCGCGGCATAAGCGGCGGCAGAGGGCTTCTTGGCGAGCAGAGGATTCGGCGGATATGGACTCGGGTCGTAAGGCCAGGTCTTCTCATCGCAAACGCCTGGTCTGCGACGACTCGAATGCCGTCGCGGATCTGCGCGCCGGCGTCCTGGTTCACGCTCCCCTCGATCTTGCGCTCGTTGTAGTAGATGAAGAAGCGCGAGGGCATGAAGCGCGAGAGGGATTGCTTTTTCCGATCGAACTCGATTGCCGCGGCAATCGCGTTCGCGGTGCAGCTCCCGACCTGGCCCTGGTCGTAGACCGGCGGGCAGCCGGCTCGAAGATCGGCGCTGGTGGGGAGTGTCTGGAGGACCGGCTGAGGCGCAGCGTAGAGAAAGTCTCTTGCGTCTGGCAGGTCGGGTGTCCACCCGTAGCGGGCTATCCGGCGTTCCGGAGGCGTGTGATGGGCTGGTGGCTTTGTCGTTTTCGCCATTTGCTTTCTCCTCGGCGTCTAGCGTAGTTCGGGCGTTACTCTTCGTCCTCCTGGTTTTCTTTTGCGCATTTCTGATGTTCGATCTCGTCCGCAAGCAGATCGGTTTGTCTATTCTCGGCTATCTGGCCTCCGAGGTGCGAACCGGCACAGATGATACGCCGCGCCGGTCAACAAGAGCCCTATCCTTGATACTCGCTTGCGGACTCGAGTCTTCGAGTCACGGGATTCTCGGATCCGGAGCCAGTTCATTCTGGTCTTCCTACCCAGCTAATCGCCTTGACCCGGCCAAAGGGCTACTCAAGCAACATCAAACGGGCGCCGATGTGTCCCGAGCGTGCGGGAATGATCCGTTGGCCCACGAATTAAAGAGCAACCCTATTGTTGTCAATCATTTGGAGCTCACTCGAAATTCTCCATCATCCAGACGTCTCCTCCGCGCGGGCGAAAACGGTCGAAGAGGACGAAGCGGCCGTCCGGATGACCAGCGGGGATAGTCGATGCGCGAGTCGGGGTCGTCGAACTCGAAGACCTTCTCGGGAGCGCCGCCGGTCAGCGGCGACACCCAGAGCGTCTTGTGCCCGAGCACGTCCATGATTCTCGTCTCGTCGGGCGAGAAGGACATGTGCGCGCCTCCGACGACCTCCGGCATGTCTTCCGGCTCTCCTCCGGACGCGCGGACTCTCATCGTGCGCGGCTTTCCCGACGGGCATCGGAAGACGATCCACTCGCCGTCCGCTGTCCACTGGAGAAAGTGACCCATGACTCCGACCTGCGTCAGAGGCCGCGGCTTGCTGCCGTCGGCGTTCATCAGCCAGACCTCGAGCCGTCCTCCCTCATCCGACATGTAGGCGATGGAGCGGCCGTCCGGCGAGAAGGCCGGATTGACGCTGATCGAGGGGCCTTGAGTGAGCCGTCTCGGCTTGCCTCCGGCCGATTCGGCCAGCCAGATGTCCACGCTCCCCGAGCGCGAAGAGAAGAAGACGATCCTGCCTCCCGTCGGCCGAGAGACACGGCTGGAAATCGCCGCCGGGCCCGCTGGTCACCTGGCGGACGGACCCATCGGCGAGCGACAGGAGCCACACGTTCATCTCTCCCGACCTGTCCGAGTTGAAGACGATCTCCTTGCCGTCCCGCGACCAGGCTCCGCGGCTGTCTTCGCGCGTCGTCGCGATCACTTTCTCGGGGGAGCCCGCCGGGCGCCCCGTCGCCGGCGAGACAGGCAGCCTCCAGATGTCCGCGTTCTGCCGCAGAATGGAAAAGGCGAGTTTCCGGCCGTCGCGCGAAATCGCCACGCCGACGTCCTGGCCGGCCCCGGTCGTCAACTGCTGGAGCGGCCCGACGGGCTCGCCTCGAGCCGTCACGGCGACGCGCCAGATGTTCATCCCGCCGCTGCGATAGGAGGTGAAGTAGACGAATCCCGACGGGGACCAGACCGGGCAGATGTCCTGCACGTAGTCGTTCGTGACCCAGGACAGGGCCTTCGAAGCCAGGTCCACTACCCGCAAGTCGAACTTCGTCCGCTCGATGTTCTGGAAGATGATCCGGGACCCGTCGGGGGACCAGCGCGGCCGCGTGTGCGCGAGGGCCTCGGACGCGTCGGAGGTGGCTTGCTGCGGGTTGTGGCCCCGCTCGTCCGCGATCCAGATCCGCCGCGGGCCGGCCCAGGAAGCGTCGAAGGCGATGCGCTTTCCGTCGGGAGAATGGGAAGGGTTGGCGGCGTTCTCGATCAGCGGGGTTTCCTTCCCGGTCGAGACGTCCAGGCTCCAGATATCCGCACCCTCGTACGGCCCGAAGACGTCCATCGGCTCGAGCTTGCGGCCCGGCTGCCGGGATCGCATGAAGAGCAGGGAGCGGCCGTCGGCGGACCAGTCGGCAGGATGTCGTCGGACTCTCCACGAGTCAGGGCCGACTCCTGGCCCGTCGCAGGTCCTTGGAGAAGACCTTCCGGATCGCCCCGGCCTCCCGGCAGAAGGCGAGACGCTTCCCATCCGGCGACCAGGCCGGGAATTCCTCGATCGCCTCGGCGAAGGTAACCTGGGAGAGCCGCGGAGGCGAGAACGGGGCCGGCGACTCGGGCTTTGCGCGATTCGTCGAGAGCAAGGACGTGATCGAGCGCGCAAGCTCGGTCCATCGCGGCATTCCCGCCGGGGCGCTCGGGCCGACACGCCGGGACGGAGGGGCCTTTTCCTTTCTGGCGGAGAGCGCCGCCTGGATCTCGAGGCCGGCGTCGCCGGCGTCGCGCAGGCGCTGCGACGGGTCCTTTTCCAGGCAGCGCTCGAGGAGTTTGCGGACTTCCGGCGGGGTCCCGCGGGGCAGGCTGCTCCAGTCCGGCTCGTGGTTGAGGATCGCCGCCAGCGTATCCAGGAACGTCTCTCCTTCGAAGGCGCGCTTGCCCGTCAATGTCTCGTAGAGCACGCATCCAAACGCCCAGATGTCGGCACGCTTGTCCACCGGTCTTCCTCGCGCCTGCTCCGGGCTCATGTAGGAGGATGTCCCGAGGATCGTGCCCGCCCGGGTCTGAGGCGCAATCGCGGTCTGGCGATCTCGACTCCTCCGGAGAGGTCGCGGCGGCGAGACTCTTTGCCAGGCCGAAGTCGAGGACCTTGACACGCCCTTCGGGGGTGACTTTGACGTTGCCGGGCTTCAGGTCCCGGTGGACGATTCCCTTCCCGTGAGCGGCCTCCAGCGCGTCGGCGATCTGCCGGCAGATCTCGAGCGCTTCGTTGACGGGGAGCGGCCCGCCGGCCACTTTCTCCGCCAGCGTCTCGCCGGGCACGAGCTCCAGGACCAGGAAGCGCGTCGTCCCGGCCTCCTCCATGTCATGGATCACGGCGATCGACGGATGACTGAGAGCCGCGAGCAGCCGCGCCTCCCGCTGGAACCGCGCCAGGTGCTCCGGATCGCCCGCGAGCGCGTCCGACAGGACCTTGATCGCGACCTCTCGCCTGAGTCGCGAATCTCTGGCGCGGTACACCTCGCCCATCCCTCCAGCGCCGAGCGGGGCGAGGATCTCGTACTGGCCAAGCCGGGAGCCTGCGGACAGCGGCACGACGGGGCGATTCTATTTCCTGGGCGCCGCCGGGATCGTGCCGCCAGCCCGGCAGTCGGCGGCGCGGCCTGATCTAGGACACTAGAAGCGCTGAATCCGCTCGACCAGCCGGTCCGCCTTGTCGGTGCCGAGAAGCTGGTCGGTCGTGGGGTAGAGGACTTGCTCCTCCTTGAGGTTGTGCTCTCCGAGGACATCGTGAAGGCTGCGGCGCAACTCTTCGACCGGGGCGGCGCTGTCCGCAATCCCTGCTTCGATCCGGCCGATCAGGGCCTCGATCTCGCGGTGCTCCTCGCGCATGACCGCCGTGGGGCCCGCCGCCGGCGGCATGCCGGTTGCTTCTTCGAAGGCGGGGAACAGGACCTGCTCTTCGAAGGCGATGTGCCGGCGCAGGCCCGCGGCGAACGCGGCGTAGTTGTCGCGGGCCGACTGGAGATCGCCTTCGGCCCTCTTTTGAAAGGCGGCCGCTTCGAGCGCGTCGAGCCGGTCGTGATCCCAGGAGAGCGCCTCGTTGATTCCGCGGGCCGCTCCCGGCGAAGCCGCGCGACGCGCGATCGCGATCGTCCACGAAGGGGGGCCCGGGCGCAGATGAGACCACTCGAAGAGCCCCCGGCGCTGCGCCTGCAAGTGGCGCAGCAGGTTGTCGCCGGCGTCGCCAACCGTGATCACGAGGGTGTCGCCGGGCGCGAGCCTGTCGAACGCGGCCAGGACAGTCGCCGGGCGCTCGCCGGCGAGGATCGAGCGCAGGTCGAGCGGTTCTTCGGTCGTGAGGCTGGTTGTCATGCGGAATCCCCTTTCCTCGGCGGACAATCGCACGCCGGGACCTCCGCCCCTATGATCCCGGTCATGCCGCTCGCCGATCGGGTTCGTCAGGCCGTGGAAACCGAGGCGTCCCGGCCCCGAGCTATGCGCCGGCCTTCATGTAGTTGATCCCTGAACGGAAGGCATCACGCCACACCCGGGCAGTTTCGGCGTCAAAGTGCTCGGAGCATTGCTCCACGGCGGAAAGGAGGCTCTGCATCCAGAGCTCGTAATGATGGGGTTTGATCCGGAGCGCACGGTGGCGTTCCGCAAGTTCGGAGAGGGTCGAGAGATCGGCCTTGTGTCGAGCGGAGGCGGAGACCATGACATACAGGGAGGCCCTCAGCGCTCGGCGTTGCAACGAGAAATCGGTCTTCTCGAACATGGCTCGGATCTCCGCGGACGAACTCAGAAAGTTGTCGTAGAAGACCCGAAGGAAGCGGTCCTTCTTGATGCAGCTCTCGAAACTTTCGAGAAACAGAGCCAGGTCGGCTTCGTTCATAGGCGCGCGGCAGTGTACCGCGAATGACACGGAGCCCGGATCTTGCCCTCGAACAAATCATTTCAATCCCTCGCTGACGTAGAGCTGCGAGAGAATCCGAGGGTAGCTGTAAACGTAGGAGCGCCCGTCCGGCGTGAAGAGAAGGGGCACGATCGTGACGACTCCGGCCGGGTCCATCGGCAGGATTTCTTTCCACGGCACGCGCTTTCCCGTGGCGAGGTCGAGGCGAAAGACCCTCACCGGAGGCTGGCCCTGCGGGTAAACGAAGACGCCCTTGCCGTCCTCGGTCCAGCCGGACATCTTGTCCGTGTTGGTCCAGTCGGGTATCGGCCGCGGCTCGCCTCCGTCCAGGGGATAGACGTACGCTTTCTGGTCGGGTCCGAGCGCGACGACGAAGCGCCCGTCGCTTGAGATCTCCCGGCCTTCGAAGAGACGCACGCCTTCGGGAGTCACCGCCCTGGGCCCTCCCTGGGAGACATCCTGCAGGAAGAGCCGAGAGCCTCGTCCCGCCTCATGGCCTTCGAAAAGAACCCGTTTCCCGTCGGGAAGCCAGCGCGCGAGGTGAACTTCGATGTTCCCCTCGAGCCGCCGCGGCTGCCCCGGCCCGGTTGGCAGCAGAATCATCCGATAAGGCTGCGTGACGGGAACGGAGATCGCCAGCTTGCCGTCGGGCGACACCGCTTGCCCGTTCCCTTCTCCGAGCCGCACGGCGGGCGAGCCATCCGTCTTCCTCACGAAGACGGAATAGTTCTGCCCGCCCCCGAACCCGGACTCGTCGAAGAGGACCGTGCTCCCGTCCGACGAGATGTCTCTCGGGTACGTCCAGTCGAGCCATGAGAGATCGCGTTCCCCCGTGTCGCCCTGGCGAAAAGACCGCATCTCGCGCTGGTTGCTCTGGCGAGCCAGAATGATCCGCCCGTCCCGGGAGACATCGAGAAGGGTCGCGTCGCCGGTTGCCCGATAGAGGACCCGCCGGCGGCCCCGAAGGTCCACCGCGAAGATGTTGTCCCCCGAGAGGCCGTACCCGGCGGAGTACCAGAGCTCTTTTCCGTCGGGCGACCAGGCGAGCCCCGACTCGGCGTTCTCCTCCGCCGTCAACCTCTTCATTTTCCCGGCCCGGTCCACGACCGCGAGCGTTCCCCGGTTGTCGAAACGGCTCGGATGGTCGAAGAACGCGACGAGCGAGGCGTCCCGAGAGACCCGGGGATGCGTGATCCAGCCGACGGATTCGTAGAGCACCTTTCCGATGGGGAATTCCAGCCGGTAGCGCCCCTCCGCCTCGTGAACGACGGCGAGATCCTTGCCGTCGGGAGACCAGTCGGCGTCTTCGACGCTCTCGAGGATCTCCCGCGGGGCTCCGCCGGAGAGCGGCGCGATGGCGAGCGTTCCAATCGAGTGATGCGTCGTCAGGAAGCGCCGGCCCAGGGAGATCGCCATCTCGCCGTTCTGGTTGACTCCGAAGATGTCCGCCTCGGGAAGATCGATGCGTCCCGCTTCCGGACTGTCCCGCCGCGCGGTGAAGAGGCGGATCGGCGCCCCCTGCCAGGCGGCGCCGTAGACGATCGTCGAGCCGTCGGAGGCGAACCGGGCGGAGCGAATCGTGCCGCGGCGAAACGTCAGCGGAGAGAAGTGGGGGAACGTCTGGCGGCCGGTTTCCCGACCGAGCAGGAGACCCAGGGCGAAGGCGACTCCGGTGACCGCGATCGCCACGAGCCCGAGCGGGAGCCGGCGAGCGCGCTTCGGACTGGCGGCGGTAGTGACGGACGGCGGAATCGATCTGCCGGCGACGGAGTCGAGGTCGAACGCGAGGTCGCGCGCGGATTGGAACCGCTCGCCCGGGCTCTTCTCGAGGCAGTGGCGCACGATCCGGTCGAGCGACGGAGCCAGGCCGGTATCCACACCCGACAGCTCGGGCGGGTCTTTCTGCGCGATCGCCGCCATGGTCTCCGCCGCCGAGTCCGCCCGGAAAGCGCGCTGCCCCGCCAGCATCTCGTAGAGGATCGCGCCGAAGGAGAAGATGTCGGACCGATGGTCGGCGGGCTGTCCCCGCACCTGCTCGGGCGACATGTAGCCCACGGTCCCCAGCGACGGTTCCCGGCTCGGTAGCCGCCACGCTCGGCGACTTCGTCAGCTCGCCGCCGGAGATCCCGACCTTGGCCAGGCCGAAGTCGAGGATCTTGACGCGCCCGTCGTGGGTCACGAAGACGTTCTCGGGTTTCAGGTCCCGGTGCACGATCCCCTTCTCGTGGGCGGCCGCGAGGCCTTGCGCGATCTGGACCGCGTACTCGATCGCCTTCCGCGGCCGGCAATGCGCCCGCCGGACAGCCGCTCTCGCAGCGTCTCGCCGTCGAGCAGCTCGGCCACCGCGTACACCACGGCCTCCTCGCGGCCGAAGTCGTGGAGCGCGAGGATGTTGGGGTGCGAGAGGGCGGCAACCGCGCGCGCCTCCCTTTCGAAGCGCGCGAGCGCATCGGCGTCGGCGGAGAGCTTCTGGGGCAGGACCTTGATCGCCACCTCGCGGCCGAGCCGCGTGTCCCGCGCGCGATACACCTCTCCCATCCCGCCCGCGCCGAGCGCGGAGACGATCTCGTAGGGGCCGAGCCGGGTGCCTTGTGACAGTGACAAGCCGGGAGGATTGTATTTCGAGAGGTGACCCTATCGGTTATTCCGCCTCAAAACGTGCCGCTCGATCCCTGCCGCCGCCGAAACTCCCGCCGCCCCCCGTGAACTTTCCCTGTTCCGGCGACTCGCTGCGCGTTTGCGGCGACAGAGAGAGGGCCCCGAGAGCGCCGAGTGTTTGCTGTCTCTCCTTGTCCTCGAACAGAGGCTCGGCGGTGAAGCCGCCGCGCTCCCGGCCGGACGACCGGGCGAGCCAGCGGTGAGCGCCGAGGGCGAGCAGGATGAGGCCGCAGCCCGCGACGGAGAGAATCGCCCACAAAGGCGCGATGTGGATGTAGAAGCGCAGCGTCGCAAGAGAGAGAGCCGCACTGACGATTCCGACGTCGAGCAGCAGGGTCCTTCGCGCGCGGATCGCCCAACCAAGGACGAGGAGCGGAAACACGGCCGTCGCAATCGCCGCCAGCACCCGGACGGCGGCGGCAGGGGAGTGCGGCGCGCTCCATCTGGTGGAAGACACGCTCTCGACGACCCGGTGGTCGAGCGCGTACAGGTTGACCGCCGCGTAAATCGCGGCGAGCGACACGACCAGGACGGCGGCGGCGCCGCGGCGATGGGACGGAGCCAGCGCGGGCCGATCGAGCAACGGGGCGCACGCGGCCGCCAGCGCGGCTCCAAGGATGAGCCAGAGCGCGCGGCCGGGCGGGAAGCGGGCCACCAGAAGGAAGAAGAACACCGCGGCGAAGCACGCGAAAGCCGGATAGCCCCAACGCCACGCGGCGGCCGCCCAGCGCCGCGGCGCCGACGAGGAGCACCACCGTCCAGGTGCGCTGACCCGATCTCATCGCCTCCCCGGTTCCGATCAGCAGGCAGACGACCGACCAGAACGCGGCGGCGCCGCCCGCCGCGGCCTTGACCGTCGAGGGCGACGGCCGGAGACGATCCGCCGCGAACGCCAGGCCGCCGGCGAGCACGAACGCGGTCACCTCCGACTGGTGCGCCGACCCGAGCGAAACCAGAAGGCCGACGACGAAAAGCGTGACGAAGAAGAAGAGGAGAACACCCCACAGCAGCGCGGCGTTGGGCCAGACTGCCGGATAGAGCGCCTCGATGGCCGAGAGGGCGCCCTCGTCGATGGCGTTTGCCTCGCGCCAGGAGCGGGCGGCCTGCCGGACCTCGCCGTCCCGCTCGGCCCTCACCCACGCGGCTCTCACGCCTGCCTCCGCATCGTCCGGTACGTCGCGGCGAGCAGCACGACCACCGCGAGGCTCGACACGGCGATGCCGAGGAAGAACACCTCGCCGGTGGCGTCGACCGCCTTCCAGAGGCGCAGCAGCGCCACGTAGCCGGCGATGACGCCGACGGTGAAGTCGAACAGCCGCCGGAACCTGTAGGCAAAGGCGATGACGGCCGCCGCGGCGACGCAGGTGGCGATTTCCCACGGAGGCCAGCCCGGCCCGTCCTGAAACACACCCGAGAGCAATCCGCCGAAGAGCAGCAGCCAGCCAAACGCCGCGAACACCGCTTCGAAGTGGGCCTTCCTGTTCGCCCGGACCGAGACGAACGCGGCGGCCAGGAAGAGGACGGCGCAGCCCAGGGCGTTAGCGCGGACCTCCCGGCATGTCCGCCAGATGCGATTCCAGCGGAAGCCGAGTCGAGAGGCCGCGCCAGGCCGCGAACGAGGAGAGCCCCAGCGAGAGCACGACGCGGGAATCGAATCGGTAGGCGGCGGCAAGCGCGATGGCCGACAGGACGAGCAGGTGGTACGCCCAGTTCGGTCCAAGGAAACGGAAGCGACTCTCAACGTAAGCGAGGTCGGACCCGACGAGCAGCACGCCGAGCAGCAGGAGATAGTCCGCCGCGACGTGCGATTCTCCGAGAGGCATCCCACGAGAATCGCGGCGACCGGCGAAACACGAAGAGGAAACACGCGATCGCCGCGGCCCCCAGCAGCGACGCGATCGCCACCGGCCCGATCCGTTCCTGGTTCTCCTTCAGAAAAAGCCCGACGCCGGAAACCACGAGCAGCACGCCCGCGTAGAGCAGCGCCCGCAGCTCGACCCGGATGGACACGAGATCCCGCCGCGCCACGCGCAGCAGCGTCGCCGACTGATCCGGGGAGAGGATCCCCTTCTCCGTCAGAACACCGATGGCTCCGGCAACCTCGGGATTCAAGACGGTCCTTACATCAAGACGACGCGTTGTGGCAGAGCATTTGAAAACGAATCGCGGAAGTCTACGCCTTCCGCGGGCCGAGGCAGGTCAGACGGTTCTGGATTCTCCGAATCCGCGGGTCGGACCGGTGGGCACGTGAGAATCGCGTTCGCTATTTATTCGGCGTGACGAGACGAGGTCGGAAAGCTTGGCGAGACCGGAGTGGCCGAGGAAGACGGTGCCGTCCCTCGCGACGACGCCGTTGCGCGCGCCCACGCGGGTCGGGACCTTCGCGACGAGAGAGAGCTTGCCGTGGCGTCGAGGCGGGCGGCCGTCAGTTCCCCGGCTTTCGCGGCCCCGACATAGACCAGGCGCGTCGAGGCGCGTAATCGAGGTCGTCAACGCCGTCCCCGGCATCGATGGCGGAGAGCACGGCGCCAGAATGGCCGGCGTCGAGCACCTCCGTCTTGGTGCTGCAGGCGACGAGGAGGTATCCGTCCTTCTCCTCGAGCTTGAGTCCGTTCGGCCCGTCCTCGCCGCACGCCGGCTTCCAGGTGGCAATGGTCTTGTGCGATTTGAGGTCGATGGCGAGCGTGAGGTCCTTGTCCTCCATGTTCGTGTAGAAGCGCCCGCGGGTCAGGTCGACGGCGAAGCCCTCCGGATTGCCGTCGAAGGTCAGCTTCTCCTTCTGCGCGAGCGTGGCGGCGTCGAGGATCCGGATCGTCTTGTCGCGCGGGGTCGTCACCCAGACCTCGTTGGTCGACGCGACATAGGCGAGCCCGTCCGGCATCGCGTCGAGCTTCACGGACGCGCCGCGCTGGTGCGTTCGGGTATCCAATGCGGTGACGCTGGAATCGAACCGGTCGCCGATGTAAGCGGTGCCTTTGCCGAACGTCACCGAGTCGGGCCGACGAGCCGTTTGCGGTTCCCGGAGCCCATCTCTCCGGCGGGAAACTCGGAAACCTGCGTGACCTTCTTCGTCGCGGCGTCGACGAATCCACCGAACCCGTATTGCCCGCCGG
Source organism: uncultured Acidobacteriota bacterium (assembly GCA_963782815.1). Taxonomy (GTDB): domain Bacteria; phylum Acidobacteriota; class Thermoanaerobaculia; order UBA5066; family Gp7-AA6; genus JAWOLE01. The sequence goes on from CAWALG010000041.1 coordinate 295,249, forward strand.
CACCCACACGGCATTGGTGACGGGGTCATAGCCGAGGTAGTCCATGCTGATTCCGGCGGGGCTCGCGCCGGGAAGCGGCAGCATCGTGACGGTGAACTAGACGGGATCCACGGCCCGTACCGCAGCAGCGGAAATCCCCGTCGGCGAGGATGGCCGCACAACGGAGAACTCGGGTCAATCTCATCGGCTAATTCTAGAGCGTCTGACAGGATACCTGAACAACCGCCACAAAATGAGCCCTGGATTGGATTTCGCGAGGGTTGTGCTGGTCGGGACGCCGGGATCGCCCTCCGGAAACCCGAATTTTCCCTAAAAAATCAAGGCACGTGTCCGAGAATGTGTCCGATAGGTTGGCATCACGGAGCCGCTGGAGGCTACTTTCTTGGTTTCGCCAGATGGGGCTACAACCTCGTTCCTTTCGCGGCCTGACCGCGGAGGAGGAAGGTCTTCGGAAGCTTGCCCTGGCCACAGATCTTGAAGGAGCCGAAGTCCTTGTACCAGAGGCCGTCGGGCGCGTCCGGTTCCGACTCACTCCACACTTCAGGATAGAGATCCTGCACGGTGACCTGCCGATCCTTAAGTCGATCAAAAGGTGGTCGCGGAGGGCCTCAGGAAGGCCCGACCACTGGATCTTCGGCACTACTCCCCGAAGGTCACGGGCGAGTTCTTCCCTGATCCCATCCGGCTCCAGGGTTCGGACGAAGAATCAGCCGCGGCGAGGTCGAAACACTCCTTCTTTTCCGCTCTCTTGCCTCGAGGCCAGTCTCGATGAGGTCCACGATCACCCGGTTGGCGCTCGTACGCTGACGCTTCGCGAGAGCCTGGACACGCCTTGCGACCCAGTCGGGAGACTGACGCTTTGCGGAACAGCCGTCTACTGCGCAGCCAGGGCAGCTTCTACACCAATCGGCCCCAACATGCACCAAAGGAGGCGTCTGAGTCAGTTCTCGGAGAACTTGGCGGGCGTATCGGGCTTTCGACAAGTCTTTGTGGAGGGGTATGGTTGGTCGGGACGCCGGGATTCGAACCCCCCGGAAAGCCCAGATTCCTAGGAAATCCAGCACGTGTCCGAAAACGTGTCCGATAGGTGCGGAGGCTCGCGGCACCCGACCTCATGCTGTCCAGGCTCATCGCGACCCTCGCGAGACGGCGAGGCGCCCCACGAGGTCCGAGAGGTTGGTTTTGAACCGCTCCGATCCGCTCCGGGACGTCGTCGGTGGCACCCACGGGTCGACCCCGTTTCCCCCCGCTCAATTCAGGCAAACCCACCAGAGGGGCCGCGAAAAGCGGCCCCTTCTTCTTCAAGAACTTAGAGGCCGTTTTCAGGTGACCTCGCTTGAATCTATCGACGTCGTTTAACGTAGACTCTCGGACAGAATTCGGACAAAGACTCGGACAGGGGTTTGAGGGTGGCTTGGCCTGAACCCTCGAGACGGGCGGTCTTGCCTGCCCCCCTCTCGCCCTTTGGTAGGTCGCGTGCCAGGAAGGCTAGGGGGATCGGGCGGCGTATTGAAAGCGAGGCACAGCAGGTGGCTTGGAACCGAGGCGGAGGTCTCTCGGGAGATCCGGGAGATCCTGTCGCCTTCCTGCAGCGCCTTCAGGCGCCCCGTTCGGGGTAGGGACAGGTATGCCGACCAAGACGAGCGCGACGGGTAGCGAACTCTTCATCGTCGATAACAGCGAGGAGGAGTGGAAGGCAGAAGTATCTCCACGAGTGGTGTCAGATCTCCAAAGCCTTCGATGTAGCCACCGGATATTTTGAAATCGGTGGCTCGTCGCTCGGAGACGAATGGCAGAAGGTCGATCGGTCCGCATCCTCATGGAGACGAAGTCTCCCCACGGACGGAGAGCCAGGAGACCCTAGCCGGCTTGACGTCAGACCTCGACAAAAGCCTGGAGGAGAGCGAGGGGAACCATTTCCTCAGGGGTGCCCGTCATCGTCGAAGGCATCCGCTCCGGAAAGATCGAGTGCCGCGTGTACAGCAAAGAGAAATTCCACGCCAAAGCGTACATCACTCACTCGCGCCTGGAAGTCGTCGGCTCTTCCGGCCTTGTCGGGTCCTCGAACTTCACCTCCCCCGGCCTGATCGAAAACATCGAATTGAACGTCCAGGTCACCGGCGGGCCGGTCACTGTCCTCCAGGAGTGGTACGAGGAGCACTGGAACAAGGCTG